>NZ_WTFT01000001.1:0-10811 GCF_009861505.1 Pseudomonas izuensis
CCCGACCCCGGCCCCCGCCCCGGGCCCACCCCCCCCCCCAGGTCAAAGCACTGGTAGTCGACGGCGATCAGGTGCTGGCGGTCATAACGCAGCCGCAAACAACGCCCGGCGCCGTTATCCAGGCGCTGGATGCGGCCGGAAAAATCGCGTTGCACCGTCAGCCGATTACCGTAGGCGTCGCTGATGGCGCTCAGACGCCCGCCCATAAAGTGCTGGAAACGCGGCGCCTCACCGGCCAGCGCCACGATCAGCTCATCCGCCTGCTCGCCGAGGTAGATCGCCGCCCGCGCCAGGCTGTTGTGGATCGCCGGGCGCGCCTGGCTCGGCCGGGGAAACGGCGTGCGGCGGTTTTCCGGGTCGATCCAGGTGACCGTGTCGCCGTCGAGCTCCAGGCGCTGGCTCAGTGAATGGCTCCAGCCGAAGCCGAGGCCGCTGTCGAGGTCGACGGCACTGGTGCGATACAGGCGGGTGAAGGCGAACGGCAGCAGACCGTCGAGGGTGCCGTCGGTGAGGCTCAGCAGTTCCTCGCCGGTGACCAGCGACAGCGGACAGCCGTGGGTGGCGGTGTGGGCGGCGGGTTCGGCGCTGTCGCCGTTGGGATTTTTCGCCGGTTTGGGAACGTCGTCCCGATGTTCCTGTCGCCCTAGGCGCGTCCTTGCTTCAGACTTGTTCCGCGCAATGGCAACCGGATTGTCTACCAGCCTATCGGCCGAACCCGCCGTTCTGATCTGTAGCGGCACGGCAGGTGCAGGCTTCAGCGGTGCGTTTCGGGCACTCACCATCAAGGGCTTGAGAGCGCCCGCGTGAGCGGTCAGGTCAGGGCGGCTCGTGAGTTCTGCCAGTCGCAAACCCGCCGCGGCCAGCCGGCGTCGAGCACGCTCGGACTTGATCCTGCCCAGCACTTTGGTGCTCATGCCGAGCTTCAGCCCTATAGGACCGGTCAAGCACACCAGCAGGAAACTGATCAGCAGCTCTGTACGAATTTGCGCCACGATTTCGGCGATGTATTGCGGCGGCAACATCTTCAGCCAACTGGTGAAAGCCGCCAGATAAATGAACATCAATGGCTCGTCGCTCAGCACCAGCAACAGATTGGCGATGGCGTCGGTCGATGCCTTCAGCAGCGTCTCGAGTTCGGCCTCGGTCAGGTATTCAAGGAGTTTTGCGCTGTTGGCCTGCAGGTCGGCGATCAGGGCGTAGAGCTGCTTTACGTCATCCCACAAACCGTTCAGCGCGTTCTCGAAGCCCCGCCAGTCGGCGCGTTGCAGCATGCCGTAGCGTTGGGTGAAGCCTGCCTCGGAAAACCCGGCCCACTGTGTTTGAAACTCGCTCTCCCACTCGTTGCGCAACCAGCCTTCCAGCTCACTGACGACCCCTTGGTAGGAGTCGTAAAGTGCTTTGATGTGATCAGTGGTGACGTTGGGAAAAAAGGTGATGCGGTAACGATTGCCGCGCCAGCAATCGGGGATTTCGAGGATGCCGCCGGGGCCGATGGTTTTGTGAATCGGTGCGCCATACTGTGATTCACCCTGACCTTCGTTGAGCAAAGGTTCGAGCATCACTGGCGTATTGCCGATCGGCACGAAGCGCGCCGCTTCAAACATATGCACCAGAGTCAACGGTCCGCTGGCGGGGCACATGGCGACGGTGGAACTGATGGGTGTGGTGGCGTTCTTCGGCGCGCTGAGGCGGACGTCATTGCCGACCTTGAACACCTGCTCGACATCCAGTGCGCCGCCGGTCCAGAAGCTTTCCGCCCAGGCCTCGTAGTCGTTGAGGCAGAGGCGGAATTCACCGAGCAGTGCTTCGATGTCCGGTCGCTCCGGGTTCATCGCGGCGACCACCAGCAAGCCAATGGTGTTGTTCAGGGCCAGCAGCTTGTCAGGATCGAACATGCGCAGTCTTTCGCTCGGCTGAAGAGGGAGCGCGAAACTCTGCGGTGGATCAGTCGAGAAAGAAGTCGGGAAAGGTGGTGTTTGCTGTAGGGCGAATCGCTAAATCATTGTCATTGTTTAAACAGGGCTCGTTTTTTGCCCATTGCTCTATGCCAGCCGCGCTCGCTATGCTGCTGAAACCTTTAATCCATCACGGAACCGGCCGCACCCGAGCCGCCTGGGATGCCATTGAAAACGGATCTGATGCGATGAATGCAGCGCTGAATGAGTTCGGCCCGATCAAGGCCGTGATATTCGATATGGACGGCTTGCTGCTGGACACCGAGGGCATTTACACCGAAGTCACGTCCATCATTGCCGGGCGCTATGGGCGGATATTCGACTGGAGCATCAAGCAGAACATCATCGGTCGTGGCGCCGGCGACCTGGCCCGTTACGTGGTCGAAGCGCTGGACTTGCCGATCAGCGCCGAGGAATTTCTGCTGATCCGCGAGCCCCTGATGCGCGAGCGTTTTCCTACAGCACAAGCGATGCCAGGCGCACAGGAATTGGTACGGCATCTTAAGGCCAATAACATTCCCATCGCGGTGGGTACCAGTTCGTCGAGCCAGTCGTTTGGCCAGAAAACCACCTTGCATCGGGAGTGGTTCGCGCTGTTCGACACCATCGTCACTGCTGATGACCCGGAAGTTGGCGCGGCCAAACCGGCACCGGATATCTTCCTGGCCGCTGCGCGACGCCTGGGTGTTGCGCCGAAGGATTGCCTGGTGTTCGAGGACTCGCCGTTCGGTGTCACGGCGGCGAAAGCGGCGGGGATGACGGCAATTGCGATTCCGGATGTTGCGATGGCTGATGAAAAATACGCACACGCTGATGGGATTCTTCGTACGTTGAAGGCGTTCAGGCCGAGTGCTTGTGGTTTGCCAGCGCTCAATTGGGCCTGACACAAATCCCGATGTAGGAGCGAGCCTGCTCGCGAAGGCGGTGTGTCAGGTGACATTGATGTCTCTGATCTACCGCTATCGCGAGCAGGCTCGCTCCTACAGGGGGATTGTATTGAGCTGACCTGTATCAGGCGCCGAAACCACCGTCGATAGTCAGGCTCGCACCGGTGATATAGCCGGCTTCCGGACCGACGAGGTAGGCGACAAAACTGGCGATCTCTTCGGCTTTGCCGTAACGCCCTACGGCCATCAGCGGAATCAGGCTGTCGGCAAAGTCACCATCGGCCGGGTTCATGTCGGTATCGACCGGGCCGGGTTGCACGTTGTTGATGGTGATGCCTTTGGGTCCGAGGTCCCGGGCCAGGCCTTTGGTCAGGCCGACCAGCGCCGACTTGCTCATGGCGTACGGGCCGCCACCGGCGAAGGGCATGCGATCGGCGTTGGTGCTGCCGATGTTGATGATGCGGCCACCCTCGGTCATGTGGCGGGCGGCGGCTTGAGTCGCGATGAACACGCTGCGTACGTTGATGGCCAGGGTCTGGTCGAAATCTTCGAGTTTGAAATCTTCCAGCGGGGCGACGGCCAGCACGCCGGCGTTGTTGACCAGGATATCCAGTTGACCAAAGGCTTCTACGGTGGCGTTCACGGCATTGCGAATGGCGTCGGCATCGGCACTGTCAGCCTTGATGGCCAGGGCTTTGCCGCCGTTGGCGATGAGGCTGTTTTGCAATTCTTCGGCCTTGGCCGCGGAGCTGACATAGGTAAAGGCGACTGTCGCGCCTTCAGCGGCCAGGCGTTTGACGATGGCAGCGCCAATCCCGCGGGAGCCGCCCTGGATCAAAGCCACTTTGCCGCTGAGGTTCTGAGTAGTCATATCGATCTCCAAAGTCCCGAGGCAGGATGTCCCGGTTGATGGAGCCTAGTATCGATTTCCGATTACACGCTGTGTAGACGGTAATTACGATAGTCTGTGTAAACCAAAAGTTTATAGTGACGACCATGGAAACCTTCAGCAGTATCGAATGCTTTGTGCGCAGCGCTGAGGTCGGCAGCTTCGCCGAAGCCGCACGACGCTTGAGCCTGACACCGGCAGCGGTGGGCAAAAGCGTCGCCAAACTTGAAGCGCGGCTGGGTGTGCGGCTGTTCCAGCGCAGTACCCGCAGCCTGACGCTGACAGAGGCAGGTCAGCTGTTCCTCGGCGAAGTCAGTGCCAGTTTGCACACAATCCAGAATGCCGTGGCCAATCTCGCCAGCGCCGAGGGGCGTCCGGCGGGGACGTTGAAGGTCAGCATGGGCACGGTGTTCGGGCGCTTGTATATCGTGCCGTTGCTCGGGGAGTTTTTGCGACGCTTTCCGGCGATCAACCCGGACTGGCATTTCGATAACCGTCAGGTCGATCTTATCGGCCAGGGCTTCGATGCTGCGATTGGTGGTGGATTCGAACTGCCTCAAGGCGTGGTGGCGCGCAAACTGACACCGGCCCATCGCGTGTTGGTCGCTTCTGCGGACTATCTGGCGGCGCACGACGCAATCATCGACCCCGACGATCTCAAGCATCACGATGGCATCCTGATTCGCTCGCCGCAGACCGGCCGCGTACGCTCCTGGCAGTTGACCAGCCGCAGCCGGCAACACAGTCCGCTGTCCCTGAAAGCGCGTATGACCATGAGCGATTCGGAAGCGGCGTGTGCCACGGCGACCCAGGGCCTGGGCATTGCGCTGGTGAGCATGCCCTTCGCCGTGGGCTATCTGGACGCGGGCAAGTTGCAGCGGGTATTGCCGGACTGGTATGTCGATGATGGCAATATTTCGATCTATTACGCCGAGCACAAACTGTTGCCGGGCAAGACTCGGGCGTTTGTCGATTTCATTATCGAGCAGTTTGCCGAGCAGGGGTTGGGGCAGAGGTTTAGTGCCATTTGATACCGAGGTGTGGCCATCGCGGGCAAGCCTTGCTCCCACAGGTTTTGTGTCGTACCAAGGTGATGTGAACGGCGCAGAACCTGTGGGAGCAAGGCTTGCCCGCGATGAACGATAACGCGGTCTACCGTGCAAACCGCCCCGGCCAGCCAATGATGTTCTTCGGCCGCGGCGTCGCATAAGTCCGCACCTTCGAGGTGGACAACCCCAACCGCACCAGCGATTCGGCAATGGTTACTGCCGCCGTCACTCCATCCACCACAGGCACGCCGGTACGTCGGCGAATCTGCTCATCCAGCCCGGCCATCCCGCCGCAGCCCAGGCAAATCACCTCGGCCTTGTCCTGGGTCACCGCCAGTTCGGCCTGCCGCACGATGGCCTCCAGTGCGCGTTGCGGCTCGTGTTCCAGTTCCAGTACGGCCAAGCCACTGGCCCGCACCGAAGCACAGCGATCCCAGAGACCGGACAGTTTCAGTCGATCTTCAATCAACGGCACGGTGCGGTCGAGGGTGGTGACCACCGAGTAGGCATGACCGAGGAACATCGCGGTGCTCGCCGCCGCATCGGTGATGTCCACCACCGGCACGTTGAGCAGTTCTTGCAGACCTTCACGGCCGTGTTCGCCGTAACCGGCCTGGATCACCGCATCGAAGGGTTGGTCGTAGGACATCACCCGGTCCATGACCGCTATGGCGGCCAGGTAGCTTTCGAAATTGCCTTCGATGGAGTCGGCGCCAAAGTGGGGTGTCAGGCCGACGATTTCCGTACCGGGAGAAGCAACGGCCTGCGCCGAACGGGCGATGGCCTGGGTGATGGATTCGGTGGTGTTGACGTTGACCACGAGAATTCGCATGGGAAGTCCTTTTAGCGGGATGCTTATAAAAGAGTGTGTCTGCGGCCCGACACTGCCGGGCCGCGATGGAGTCAGTGGCTGACGTTATCGACGGCGATGGATTCACCGCTGACGTCGGCGTAATGAGGTTGGCGTTTGGCGATGATCAGGTAGAGCATTCCGGCAATACCGGCGCCGATCAGCCAGGAGAATGGCGATACCAGGTGGAAGCCGGGTACCAGCGCCAGAACGATGGCGATCAAGGCAGCGGGAATGAACGCCGCCACGGCGCGCAAATTGACCCCGCGACTGTAGTAATAAGCGCCGTTCGGGTCTTCGCTGTACAACTGCGGCACGTTGATCCGGCCTTTTCGTACCAGCCAGTAGTCGACCATGATCACGCCATACAACGGGCCGAGCAGCGCGCCAAGGCCCGAGAGGAAGTACACGATCACCAGTGGGCTGTTGTAGAGGTTCCACGGCAGGATCAGCACCGCAATGGTTGCGCTGATCAGCCCTGCCCGGCGAAAGGTCAGGTATTTGGGCGCGAGGTTGCTGAGTACGAAGGCCGGGGCGACGAAGTTGGCCATGATGTTGACCGCCACGGTGACGATCAGGAACGCCAGGCAACCGAGGACCAGAAAGAACGTGTTGGGAATCGAAGCAATGATTTCGGTCGGGCTTTCGATGATCCGGCCATTGATCTGAAATTGCGCGCCGCACAGCAGGACGGTGATGGAGGCGAACACCAGAATATTGACCGGCAAGCCCCAGAAATTTCCGACCTTGATGGTCTTGCGGCACGGCGAAGAACGGGCGAAATCACAAAAATTAAGGATTAGCGTGCCGTAGATCGCCAGCCACAGCGCGCCGCCGGCAAAGATATTGCGCCACATCTCACCGCCGCTCAGCGGCTCGCGGATCGACCAGGCGATGGTTGCATTGGCCTGAAAGTACATCCACCCGGCGAGTGAGGCGACAGTCAGCAGAATCACCGGCCCGGCAAACGCCTCGTAGCGCCGCACCATCTCCATGCCGTAAGCGAGAATCGCCAGCTGCACGAACCAGATTGCCACGAAGCACACCCAGCCCAGGGTCGATAGGCCCAGGATCGAGTCATGGTCATAGTCGGCGAAACCGGGGTGTATGGCGGTCAGCAGGACACGGAAGACCACCGAAGCCAGGTACGTCTGAATCCCGAACCAGGCGATGGCGATGACGGCGCGGATTAATGCAGGAATTTGCGCACCGTGGATGCCGAAACTGATCCGGCTGATGACCGGAAACGGCACACCCGTCTTTTGGCCCATGTAGCCGGAGAGATTCATGAAGCAGTACACCAAAGCCGCACCGATCCCCAGGGACAGCAGAATCTGCCAGCCACCCAGGCCCAGGGCATACAGGCCGATGGCGAACGAGTAGTTGGCGATGTTGTGAACGTCGTTGGTCCACAGGGCGAAAATGCTGTAGCGACCCCAGCGTCGACCTTCGGCCTTGGTCGGCGCCAAATCCTTGTTGTGCAGGCGCGGGCTGAGCACCACGGGGCATTCAAAGGTTTGCTCGCCGACGGTGTGAGTGGAATGGGAGGAGGGTAGATCCAGCGCAATATTGTTATTGGAGAGGCTTGTACGCATTCCGGCAGGCTCCTGATGCTCGACGCCGCGATGACTGTGCATGAGCGTGGGCTCGACAAATCTTCGTCGCGGGTGGCGAATATCATTGGTTACGGGGCATCTGCAGCCTGTACGGGATAGGGCGCTTCAGGCTTGCGGATCTAAAGTGTATGTATGCTTTGAATTGATTGTATACAAAACATGTATGCACTTAAGCCAGATCTGTGCCAGTCCAGAATCTATGGAAATCGCTGCTCATTTCGTTTTGTTATCAGTGGAGGCTAAACCGCTGAAAAACGGGCGATATAAGCTGACTGATCGAACAGGTATTTATTTTCTGGACGGGGTTTCAGAAGGAGTGGCAGCGCAATTTGAGGCGGGGGAAATGTAACTTTTGGGGGCGCAGAAACAAAAAGTGCACACATAAATGGCACCGATGGTGACATTTGTGTGTACACATTTTCTCGGGTTGGATGGAAATCCTGTGGGAGCAAAGCTTGCTCGCGATCGCGGTGTTCCAGTCAATACAGTTGTTGAATGACACGCCGCTATCGCGAGCAAGCTTTGCTCCCACAGGAGACATCACACGGCCATTGATCAGGACTTGCTGATGATATTCCCGGCGTGCAACCCGCATTCCTTCTGCGTGGCTTCTTCCCACCACCAGCGACCTTCACGCTCGTGCTGGTTCGGCAATACCGGGCGGGTGCAGGGTTCGCAGCCGATGCTGATGAAACCGCGCTCATGCAGGCTGTTGTACGGCAACTCCAGCATGCGGATGTAGCCCCAGATCTCTTCGCTGGTCATCTGTGCCAGCGGGTTGAATTTGTACAGGGTGCGCTCCGGGGTGGAGAACGCGCTGTCGATTTCCATCACCGCGACGGCGCTGCGGGTGCCGGGGCTCTGATCGCGACGCTGGCCGGTAGCCCAGGCTTTGACGCCGGACAGTTTGCGGCGCAGCGGTTCGATCTTGCGGATGCCGCAGCATTCGCCATGGCCGTCCTTGTAGAAACTGAACAGTCCCTTTTCCTTCACGAACGGTTCGAGTTTGGTGTAGTCCGGCGACACCAGTTCGATGTCGATCTTGTAGTGCTCGCGCACCTGATCGATGAAACGGTAGGTCTCGGGGTGCAGGCGACCGGTGTCGAGGCTGAACACCTTGACGTTCTTGTTCAGCTTCCAGGCCATGTCCACCAGCACCACGTCTTCGGCACCGCTGAAAGATATCCACAGGTCATCGCCGAACTCGGAGAACGCGAGTTTCAGGATGTCCTGGGCAGATTTGTTGGCATAGGTCGTGGCGAGTTCCACGACGTCGAACGTTGGGCTCATCAGGGCGGCTTCCTACAGGTCGGTGGCGCTGGGCGCTCTATATGGAGTCGATGTTAACAAAAAGCTGCACCGACCGGGGCGTCCTCTGCGTTGCGCGGTGGGGGTGGAGTCGCTAGAGTTCGGGCTCGCTCGACTCAATAAACAATACAAATGGGAGTGTCTTGTGGAAATTGCCTGTCTGGATCTTGAAGGTGTGCTGGTCCCGGAAATCTGGATCGCGTTTGCCGAAAAAACCGGGATCGAATCCCTCAGGGCCACCACCCGGGACATTCCCGACTACGACGTGTTGATGAAGCAGCGTCTGCGGATTCTCGACGAACACGGCCTCAAACTCGCCGATATCCAGGAAGTGATCGCCACGCTCAAACCGCTGGACGGTGCCATCGAATTCGTCGACTGGCTGCGTGAGCGCTTCCAGGTGGTGATTCTGTCGGACACCTTCTATGAGTTTTCTCAGCCATTGATGCGTCAACTGGGCTTTCCGACCTTGCTTTGCCATCGTCTGATTACGGACGAAACAGGGCGGGTGACGGGCTATCAGTTGCGTCAGAAAGATCCCAAGCGTCAGTCAGTCCTGGCGTTCAAGAGCCTCTACTACCGGGTGATTGCGGCGGGGGATTCCTACAACGACACCACGATGCTGGGCGAGGCGGATGCCGGCATTCTGTTTCATGCACCGGACAATGTGATTCGCGAGTTCCCGCAGTTTCCGGCGGTGCATACGTTTGAGGAATTGAAGCAGGAGTTCATCAAGGCTTCGAATCGGGCGTTGAGCCTTTAGTCGTCTGTTCTGACGCCTTCGCTGGCAAGCCAGCTCCCACAAGAGCGATACAAATCCTGTGGGAGCAAGGCTTGCCCGCGATGCTTTTAAAGGTTTTGAAGGGTTTCGAGCAACACCTTCACCTTGGTAATCGATTCCTGATACTCCGCCTGCCACTCGGAATCCGCCACAATCCCGCCGCCCCCCCAGCAACACACCTGCCCGTCCTTGACCAGCAAACTGCGAATGGCGATGGAGCTGTCCATCTCGCCGCGCACGTCCAGGTACAGCAAAGAGCCGCAATACAACCCGCGTCGGGTCGGCTCCAGCTCGTCGATGATCTGCATCGCGCGAATCTTCGGTGCGCCGGTAATCGAGCCGCCGGGAAAGCTGCCGGCGATCAGGTCCAGTGCGTCCCGGTCATCCGCCAGTTCGCCGGTCACGCTGCTCACCAGGTGATGCACATTGGGGTAGCTTTCCAGGCTGAACAGTTCCGGCACCCGGACTGAACCGGTGCGGCAGGTGCGACCGAGGTCGTTGCGCAGCAGGTCGACGATCATCAGGTTTTCCGCACGATCCTTGGGGCTGGCCAGCAGTTCGGCGGCATTGGCGGCATCTTCGGCAGCCGTGAGGCCCCGCGGGCGCGTGCCTTTGATCGGGCGGGTTTCCACCTGGCGCTCGCTGACTTTGACGAAGCGCTCCGGTGACAGGCTCAGCACCGCGCCACCGTCTGGCAAGCGCTGGAAACCGGAAAACGGCGTCGGGCACGCCAGGCGCAAGGCGCAATACGCCGCCCATGGATCACCCTGGCAGGGCGCGCGGAAACGCTGGGCGAAGTTGACCTGATAGCAGTCGCCGGCCTGGATGTATTGCTGAATACGCTCGATCGCCTGTTGATACTGATCAGCACTGAGGTCCGCCTTCATGGGCGCTTGCAGTGTGAACCGCTCGGCCCCTTCAGCGGCGGGCTGGTTGAACAGCTGGATCAGGCGCTGGCGCTCGCTGTCGGCCAGCGTCGGGTGAAACACCAGTTGGCTGGTGGCCTGCAGGTGATCGCTGATCAGTGCCCAGTCGTACAGGCCGAAACGCGCATCCGGCAATTGCAGATCATCCAGGGCCTGGCTCGGCAGGTTCTCCAGGTGGCGGCCGAAGTCGTAGCTCAGGTAGCCGATCAAACCGCCGGCGAATGGCAATTCATAGGGTGCGGGCAGGGATGCTTCACCCAGTCGCGTCAGGTTATCCCGCAGACGCTGCAGGAAATGGCCACCACTTTCGTCAGGCGCCACCGTCAACTGTTCCAGCGGCCAGGCACTGAGCAGGTCAAACCGTCCGCGCTCGGCGCTGGGACGGCCACTGTCGAGCAGCACGGCACCGGGGGCATGTCGAATGGCCGCGAAGTACTCGGCGGGGTTGGCACGATAGGGCAGCGGGTATACGGAACAGGTCAGCATGGGCGGGTTGGATCAGCCATCGAGGCGGGGTGGCGATTGTAGTCCCCTGCGGGATTTGGTCCTA
>NZ_WTFT01000001.1:10860-35164 GCF_009861505.1 Pseudomonas izuensis
TCCTACAGGGGAAGAGCTCAGCCTTCAACCGGTGGAATATGCCCGAACATCTCCTGAACAAATGCCACGCGCTCTTCGACGGTTTCGGTCACGCCACGAGCCTTCAACTCTTCCAGTCGCGCCTCGACCGCATGGGTTCGCAAGGTCAAGCCACAATGATTGGCAATCTGGATGTTCAAGCCCGGTCGGGCATTGAGTTCGAGGATCAGCGGGCCTTTTTCCTGGTCGAGCACCATGTCGACACCGATGTAGCCCAGCCCGCACAGCTCATAGCAGCCGGCGGCGAGTTTCATGAAACCGTCCCAGTAGGGCAGTTGCACGCCGTCCACCGCGTTGGTGGTATCCGGGTGTTTGGCGATGATGTTGTTCAGCCAGGTGCCACGCAGGGTCAGGCCGGTGGCGAGGTCGACACCGACGCCGATGGCGCCCTGGTGCAGGTTGGCCTTGCCGCTGGACTGACGGGTCGGCAGGCGCAACATGGCCATGACCGGGTAGCCCAGGAGCACGATGATACGGATGTCGGGCACGCCTTCGTAACTGATGCTCTTGAAGATCTGGTCCGGAATCACGCGGTATTCGATCAGCGCCCGGTCGCGGTGACCGCCCAGGGAGTACAGCCCGGTGAGAATGCTGGAAATATGGTGCTCGATCTCTTCGTGGCTGATGATCTTGCCCGATACGGTGCGATAACGGCCCTCGAAGCGGTCGGCGACCACAATGATGCCGTCGCCGCCAGCGCCCTGGGCCGGCTTGATCACGAAATCGTTGCGCCCGCCGATGATCTCGTCGAGCTTGTCGATTTCCTTCTCGGTGGAGATCACACCATAGAGTTGCGGCACATGGATGCCTGCGGCGATGGCGCGTTCCTTGGTGATGATCTTGTCATCGACGATCGGGTACAGGCTGCGCTTGTTGTACTTGAGCACGTAGTCCGCGTTGCGCCGATTAATCCCCATGATGCCCTGGGCTTCCAGGGCCTTCCAGGTCTTCCAGAAACCGAACATCAGGCTTCAGCCTTCTTCAGGAAGGCCTTGAAGCGCACCAGTTCGGTCAGGCGGTAGCCGCGATAACGACCCATGGCCAGCATGAATCCCACCATGATCAGCAGGATCGCCGGGAAGGTGAAGACGAAGTACACCAGCTCCGGCACGGTCATGATCAGGTGCGCCAGGGACGCGGCGAACAGTGTACCGACGGCCACTTTCATGGCGTGGCCGGCGCCGCGCTCCTCCCAGGTGATCGACAGGCGTTCGATGGTCATGGTCAGGATCACCATCGGGAACAGCGCCACCGACAACCCGCGCTCCAGACCGAGCTTGTGGCTGAACAGGCTGATGGCAGCGATCAACACCACCACGAAGGTCAGCACCACTGACAGCCTCGGCAGCATTTGCAGCTTCAGATGCTCAAGGTAGGAACGCAGCGACAACCCCAGGGCCGTGATGATCGTAAACAACACGATGCCGAAGCCCAGCTGGGTTTCGCGAAAGGCCAGGGCAATCAGCACCGGCGTAAAGGTGCCCAGCGTCTGAATGCCGATCAGGTTGCGCAGGATCAGGATCACCAGCACGCCGATCGGGATCATCACCATGATCATGAAGGTCTGCTGGGTTTGCAGCGGCAAGCCGTACAGCGAGTATTCGAGGAAGTTGGCGTCGGTGTTCTCGTCGGTCAGCTTGGCCAGGCGAATGGCGTTCATTTCGCTGTTGTTCATGCTGAAGGTGACGGTGGCTTTCTTGCCGCCATCGACGGTGATCAGGTTTTCGTCACCGGTCCACCACAGCAGGCGGTCGGTCGGCAGGCCCTGTTCACCGGTTTCCGGGTTGAAGTACAGCCAGTCAGTGCCATTGAAGCTGCGCAGCCAGAGCTCAGGGGTTTGCGGTTGATCGGCCACCAGGCGAATGGTGTGGACTTTCTCCACCGGCACGTGGGCGATGGACAGTACCAGTTCGACGATCCTGGCCTTTTGCGCAGTGGAGGGGTCGCCGGCCAGCAGCAGCTTCACGTTGTCGTCGTTGAGATTGTTGACACGCTTGATCGCTTCGCCAACGAAGGTTTCGACATCGGCCGAATGCTGGCGGATCGGTGCGAGCAGGGCTTCGGCAGCGATTTTTTCCGGGCCGTCGAGGGCGATGCTGTCACGGAAGGTCGGGCCTTTGACCTTGGATTTTTCGGCGCTGTAGCGCTTGGTCAGCACCAGACGGTAATAAAGGGTCTGGTTGCCCTTCGCCCGACGTGCCGACCAGGTGACCTTGCGGTTGCCGTCGACCTTGTTGACCGCCACGCCGTAGTTATTGGAAATGAAGCTTTCATTGAGGCTGACGTAGTCGCGGCTCAGCGGCGGCACGAACATCTGGATCTTGACCGGGTCCTTGGCACTGGCGACGAACTCGACCTTCGCGTCGATGTTCCACAAGTCGTCGGTGGCGTCTTCGGTCACGGGAATGCCCAGCACGAAGATCTGATAGGCCGTAACTGAAATGCCCAGCACCACCAGGATGGCGATCAGCATTTTCAGATGAAGGGTAAGAGAGCGCATTGATATTACTCTGCGGTATGAGCGTCGATGGCGCAGGCGGGTTTGCCGGCAGCGTATTTAAGACTGGGGTCGACCAGCGCATCGAAGCGTTTGAGTGCTTCGGAGCCGATCAGGAGCGGGTACTGGAACGCGCTGCGGTCGGTCAGGTTCACCTCGATGCTGCGTAAGGCCGAGCCCATGCAGATATCCAGCTCGATCACCGGACGGGCGGTGTACTTCTTGCCTTCTTCCGGATCGTAGTCGCCGGCCCGGCGCTTGATCTTGCTGACGCGGGCCAGCGGCCGTTCGATGGGGTGCGTATGGGCCGTGTCGATGGCCAGGTAGAAGCGCACCCAGGATTCGCCATTGCGTTTGAAACGCTTGATGTCGCGGGCGCTGAGGGAAGCGGTTTTCGCCCCGGTATCGAGTTTGGCGGCCACTTCCAGATCGAGTCCACCAAGCGATGCGTACTCATTGAGGCCATACACAGTCTTTTCCCCTGCCACTGCGACGCCGGGCAGGCAAAGAAAATAAAGGTAGGCGGGGAAGGGCTTGAGTCTCATAAATCCTGGTGCAAAGCGGGCCGTATTTCGATTCAAGACCCTGGCATTGCTGCGCAAGCTCCTCGTATGCCTATCAGCTATTTATGACAGGCAGTGCAGATGTGACAAACAAATGCGGGCGGCATTCTAGCACGGTGGTTTTATGGCGCCAGCGCTGGCCGGCGGCTATAAGCCGCGTTGCTGCGTCTTTATGGTGCAAGCGGTTATTAGACGATTGTCGACAATATCTATTTATCCTTTGACTCTTATGGCCGATTTCGCTAGTTTTTGCGGCATTGGTTTTCAAGGTGTCGACAATATGCTGGAGCAACTCGATCCGCCACTCACCGCCCAAGACGATTCGGAAACACTTTCCGAGAACGTCTTCCGGCGTATCCAGGCGGCCATCGTCAAGGGCGAGATCGCCCCGGGCAGTAAGATCTCCGAGCCGGAGCTGGCCCGTACCTATGGCATCAGCCGGGGGCCGCTCCGCGAGGCCATCCACCGTCTTGAAGGCCAGCGCCTGTTGGTGCGCGTGCCGCACGTCGGGGCGCGGGTCGTGTCGCTCAACCACGCCGAGCTGCTGGAACTCTACGAAATCCGTGAATCCCTCGAAGGCATGGCCTGTCGCCTGGCCGCCGAGCGCATGAGCGTCGAAGAAATCGACGAACTGCGCCGTGTCCTCGAAACCCACGAGCGCGATGAGGCGTTCCAGGCCGGCCGAGGCTATTACCAGCAGGAAGGCGATTTCGACTTCCATTACCGAATCATCCAGGGCAGCGGCAACCGCACCCTGACGCAGATGCTCTGCGGCGAGCTTTATCAGCTGGTGCGGATGTACCGCATCCAGTTCTCCACCACGCCCAATCGCCCGCACCAGGCCTTTGCCGAGCACCACCGCATTCTCGATGCCATCGCCGACCGTGACGGTGAGCTGGCCGAGTTATTGATGCGCCGCCACATCGGCGCTTCCAAACGCAATATCGCCCGTCATTACCAGGACGGCGTTAACCCGACAGCCAAACGAGGTGAGTCATGAGTTTGAACAAGAGCACACCAGGCCAGCGTTTCCGCGATGCGGTCGCCAGCGAGCATCCATTGCAAGTGGTCGGCGCGATCAACGCCAACCACGCGCTGCTGGCCAAGCGCGCCGGTTTCAAGGCAATTTACCTGTCTGGTGGCGGGGTGGCTGCCGGCTCCCTCGGCGTGCCAGACCTGGGCATCACCGGCCTGGATGACGTGCTGACCGACGTGCGCCGCATCACCGACGTCTGCGACCTGCCGCTGCTGGTGGATGTGGACACCGGTTTCGGTTCCTCGGCGTTCAACGTCGCCCGTACCGTCAAGTCGATGATCAAGTTCGGCGCGGCGGCGATTCACATCGAAGACCAGGTCGGCGCCAAGCGTTGTGGTCACCGTCCTAATAAGGAAATCGTCTCGCAGCAGGAAATGGTCGACCGCATCAAGGCCGCCGTCGATGCGCGTACCGATGACAGCTTCGTGATCATGGCCCGTACCGACGCATTGGCGGTAGAAGGCCTGGAGTCCGCCCTGGATCGCGCTGCCGCCTGCATCGAGGCCGGCGCCGACATGGTATTCCCGGAAGCCATCACCGAGCTGGAAATGTACAAATTGTTCGCCAGCCGCGTGAAAGCGCCGATCCTGGCCAACATCACCGAATTCGGCGCCACACCGCTGTACACCACCGAGCAACTGGCTGGTGCCGATGTGTCGCTGGTGCTGTACCCGCTGTCGGCCTTCCGTGCCATGAACAAGGCCGCGGAAAACGTCTACACCGCCATCCGCCGCGACGGCACGCAACAGAACGTCATCGACACCATGCAGACCCGCATGGAGCTTTACGATCGCATCGACTACCACACCTTCGAGCAGAAGCTCGATGCGTTGTTCGCCGCTAAAAAATAATTGTAGGAGCGAGCCTGTCGAATCGTCGCACCGTCGCGATGGGCGTTAACGATAACGCGGTGTTCCTGATGCACCGAGGTGAACCATCCACCATCGCGAGCAGGCTCGCTCCTACAGGTTTCCCTAACAAATTCAAGAATGCTGGAGACAAAAATGGCCGAAGCAAAAGTACTCAGTGGCGCCGGGCTCCGTGGCCAGGTTGCCGGGCAAACCGCACTGTCCACCGTGGGCCAGGCGGGCGCGGGCCTGACCTATCGCGGCTACGACGTTCGCGAACTGGCGGCTGACGCACAATTCGAAGAAATCGCCTACCTGCTGCTGTACGGCGAACTGCCGAGCAAAACCCAACTGGCGGCTTACATCAGCAAGCTGGGCAAGCTGCGCGACCTGCCGCAAGCGCTGAAAGAAGTGCTGGAACGCATCCCCGCCGACGCCCATCCGATGGACGTGATGCGCACCGGTTGCTCATTCCTGGGCAACCTGGAGCCGGAGAACGACTTCTCCGAGCAACACGACAAGACTGACCGCCTGCTGGCCGCGTTCCCGGCGATCATGACCTACTGGTATCGCTTCAGCCACGAAGGCCAGCGTATCGACTGCGTGAGTGACGAGCCATCCATCGGCGGCCACTTCCTGCACCTGCTGCACGGCAAGAAGCCAAGCGAGTTGCACGTCAAGGTAATGAACGTTTCGCTGATCCTTTACGCGGAGCACGAGTTCAACGCCTCGACCTTCACCGCCCGCGTGTGCGCCTCGACCTTGTCCGACCTGTTCTCCTGTGTCACCGCGGCCATCGGTTCGCTGCGCGGCCCGCTGCACGGCGGTGCCAACGAAGCGGCAATGGAAATGATCGAGCGCTTCTCGTCGCCGGAAGACGCGATCAAGGGCACCCTCGGCATGCTCGAGCGCAAGGACAAGATCATGGGCTTCGGCCACGCGATCTATAAGGACAGCGATCCACGTAACGAAGTGATCAAGGGCTGGTCGAAAAAACTCGCTGACGAAGTGGGCGACACGGTGCTGTTCCCGGTCTCCGAAGCCATCGACAAGACCATGTGGGAGCAGAAAAAACTGTTCCCGAACGCCGACTTCTACCATGCCTCGGCGTACCACTTCATGGGCATCCCGACCAAGTTGTTCACACCAATTTTCGTCTGCTCGCGCCTGACCGGCTGGGCCGCCCACGTGTTCGAACAACGCGCCAACAACCGCATCATCCGTCCGAGCGCCGAGTACACCGGCGTCGAACAGCGCAAGTTCGTGCCAATCGAACAACGCTGAATGGTGGGGGCCTGATAGCCGCAAAGCTGTGGGAGCAATGCTTGCTCGCGATGACGGACTGACATTCAACATTGATGTCGACTGTTACACCGCTATCGCGAGCAAGCTTTGCTCCCACAAGGAGCGGTTTGACTTCGAGCCAAGTGCCAGGCCCCACCCTTTGTAATCACCGTGACCGAGTCCTGACGATGAACACTGAATTCCGTAAAACGCTGCCCGGCAGCCACCTGGATTACTTCGATGTCCGCGCAGCGGTCGAGGCCATCCAGCCCGGCGCCTACGACACCCTGCCGTACACCTCCCGCGTGCTGGCGGAAAACCTTGTGCGTCGCTGTGACCCGGCCACGCTCACCGAATCCCTGAAGCAATTCATCGAACGCAAGCGCGACCTCGATTTCCCGTGGTTCCCGGCCCGCGTGGTCTGCCACGATATTCTCGGCCAAACCGCGCTGGTGGACCTCGCCGGCCTGCGTGACGCCATCGCCCTGCAAGGCGGTGACCCGGCGCAAGTGAACCCGGTGGTGCCGACGCAATTGATCGTCGACCACTCCCTGGCCGTCGAGCGTGGCGGTTTCGATCCCGAGGCGTTCGAGAAGAACCGCGCCATCGAAGACCGTCGCAACGAAGACCGTTTCCACTTCATCAACTGGACCAAAAAGGCGTTCAAGAACGTCGACGTGATCCCGCCGGGCAACGGCATCATGCACCAGATCAACCTGGAGAAAATGTCTCCGGTGATCCAGGTGCGTGACGGCGTGGCGTTCCCCGACACCTGCGTCGGCACCGACAGCCACACCCCGCACGTTGATGCGCTGGGCGTGATCGCCATCGGCGTCGGTGGTCTCGAAGCCGAGAGCGTGATGCTGGGCCGCGCGTCGTGGATGCGTCTGCCGGAAAGCGTCGGCGTTGAATTGACTGGCAAGCTGCAACCGGGCATCACCGCCACCGACATGGTGCTGGCGCTGACCGAGTTCCTGCGCAAGCAAAAAGTCGTCGGTGCATGGCTGGAGTTCTTCGGTGAAGGCGCCTCGGCGCTGACCCTCGGCGACCGCGCCACCATTTCCAACATGGCTCCGGAATACGGCGCCACTGCGGCGATGTTCTACATCGACCAGCAGACCATCGACTACCTCAAGCTCACCGGCCGTGAAGACGAGCAGGTGCAGTTGGTCGAGAACTACGCCAAGCAGGTCGGCCTGTGGGCTGACAGCCTGAAGGGCGCGCAATACGAGCGCGGCCTGACTTTCGACCTGTCCTCGGTCGTGCGCAACATGGCCGGCCCGAGCAACCCGCACGCCCGTGTGGCGGTTTCGGATCTGGCGGCAAAAGGCATTTCCGGTCAGTGGGAAGATGTGCCAGGCCAAATGCCGGACGGCGCGGTGATCATCGCGGCCATCACCAGCTGCACCAACACCAGCAACCCGCGCAACGTGATCGCCGCCGGTCTGCTGGCGCGCAACGCCAACAAGCTCGGCCTGACCCGCAAGCCGTGGGTCAAGTCGTCCCTGGCGCCGGGTTCGAAAACCGTGGCGTTGTACCTCGATGAAGCCGGCCTGACCGATGAACTGGAGCAGCTTGGCTTCGGCGTCGTGGCCTTCGCCTGCACCACCTGCAACGGCATGTCCGGTGCGCTGGACCCGGTGATTCAGCAAGAGATCATCGACCGCGACCTGTACGCCACCGCCGTGTTGTCCGGCAACCGTAACTTCGACGGCCGGATCCACCCGTACGCCAAGCAAGCGTTCCTCGCTTCGCCGCCGCTGGTGGTTGCGTACGCCATCGCCGGCACCATCCGTTTCGATATCGAGAAAGACGTGCTGGGCGTGGTCGACGGCAAGGAAATCCGCCTCAAGGACATCTGGCCGAGCGACGAAGAGATCGACGCAGTCGTGAAGGCGTCTGTTAAACCCGAGCAGTTCCGCCAGGTGTACATCCCGATGTTCGCCATCCACGAAGACACCGGCCCGAAAGTGGCGCCGTTGTACGAGTGGCGCGAGATGAGCACCTACATCCGCCGTCCGCCGTACTGGGAAGGCGCACTGGCCGGGGCGCGTCCGCTCAAGGGCATGCGTCCGCTGGCGGTGCTGCCGGACAACATCACCACCGATCACCTTTCGCCTTCCAACGCCATCATGTTGGACAGCGCCGCCGGCGAATACCTGGCAAAAATGGGACTGCCGGAAGAGGACTTCAACTCTTACGCGACTCACCGGGGCGACCACCTGACCGCGCAGCGCGCGACCTTCGCCAACCCGAAACTGTTCAACGAAATGGTTGTGGAAAACGGCAAGGTCAAGCAGGGCTCCCTGGCTCGCGTCGAGCCGGAAGGCAAGGTCATGCGCATGTGGGAAGCCATCGAGACTTACATGGACCGCAAGCAGCCGCTGATCATCATCGCCGGTGCCGACTATGGTCAGGGTTCGTCCCGCGACTGGGCGGCGAAAGGCGTGCGCCTGGCGGGTGTAGAAGCGATCGCCGCCGAAGGCTTCGAGCGCATTCACCGCACCAACCTGGTGGGCATGGGCGTGTTGCCGCTGGAGTTCAAACCGGGCACCAACCGTCATACATTGGCCATCGACGGCAGTGAAACCTACGACGTGATTGGCGACCGCACTCCGCGTGCCGAGCTGACACTGGTGATCCATCGCAAGAACGGCGAACGCGTCGAGGTGCCGGTGACCTGCCGTCTCGACACGGCCGAAGAAGTGTCGATCTACGAGGCCGGCGGCGTGTTGCAACGTTTCGCGCAGGACTTCCTCGAAGAATCGGCGGTTGCCGTCTAACACAGGCTGTACGGGCACGGGACTTTGAGTCCCGTGCCTGTTTTCAGGATCAGGAGTATGAGCACCATGGCTCACCCGGCTCAAATCAAGATACCCGCCACCTACATGCGCGGCGGCACCAGCAAAGGCGTGTTCTTCAGCTTGAAGGATCTGCCGGAAGCAGCACAGGTCCCAGGCCCTGCCCGCGATGCCTTGCTGCTGCGCGTGATCGGCAGTCCAGACCCTTACGACAAGCAAATCGACGGCATGGGCGGGGCGACCTCCAGCACCAGCAAAACCGTGATTTTGTCGAAAAGCACCAAGGCCGATCACGACGTCGATTACCTGTTCGGTCAGGTGTCCATCGACAAGCCGTTCGTCGACTGGAGCGGCAACTGCGGCAACCTCTCGGCAGCGGTCGGTTCGTTCGCCGTCAGCAATGGCCTGGTGGACGCCAGCCGCATCCCGCACAACGGCGTTGCCGTGGTTCGTGTGTGGCAAGCCAACATCGGCAAGACCATCATCGCCCATGTGCCGATCACCAACGGTGAAGTGCAGGAAACCGGCGATTTCGAACTCGACGGCGTGACTTTCCCGGCCGCCGAAGTGCAAATCGAGTTTCTTGATCCGGCCGCGGATGAAGAGGGTGGCGGCGGTTCGATGTTCCCCACCGGCAACCTGATCGATGACCTGGAAGTGCCGGGCGTCGGCACCTTCAAGGCGACCATGATCAATGCCGGCATTCCGACGATTTTCGTCAATGCCGAAGACATCGGTTACAAGGGCACCGAGTTGCAGGGCGCGATCAACGGCGACCCGAAAGCGTTGCTGATGTTCGAAACCATCCGTGCTTACGGCGCGCTGCGCATGGGCCTGATTTCCAACATCGACGAAGCGGCCAAGCGGCAGCACACGCCGAAGGTGGCGTTCGTGGCCAAGCCTGCGGACTACGTTGCCTCCAGTGGTAAAGCGATTGCAGCCGGTGATGTCGACCTGTTGGTGCGTGCGCTGTCCATGGGCAAGCTGCACCACGCGATGATGGGCACTGCAGCGGTGGCGATCGGTACGGCCGCGGCGATTTCCGGCACCTTGGTGAATCTTGCAGCGGGCGGCGTCGAACGCAACGCGGTGCGTTTCGGTCATCCGTCGGGTACCTTGCGCGTCGGTGCCGAAGCCAGCCAGGTCAACGGCGAATGGACCGTGAACAAAGCGATCATGAGCCGTAGTGCGCGGGTGTTGATGGAAGGCTTCGTCCGGGTGCCGGGCGATTCTTTCTGATCGACACAACACCTTGTAGGCGCTGGCTTGCCAGCGAAGAGGCCGTCACATTCAACATCATTGTTGCCTGTGACGCCGCCTTCGCTGGCAAGCCAGCTCCTACATGGATCGTATAAGGGTTTGAATTCGACCGCATCTTCGCCGGCAAGCCAGCTTCTACGGGTGAATCGAACATGAGCGCCAACGTTGACCTGAACAATCGTCCGGACTATGACCAGGTCCTGCAGGACATTGCCGATTACGTCCTCAACTTCAAGATCGAATCCACAGAAGCCCTGGACACCGCCCGCAATTGCCTGATGGACACCCTGGGCTGCGGATTGCTGGCACTGCGCTTTCCCGAATGCACCAAACATCTGGGACCTGTGGTCGAAGGCACCGTCGTACCGTTTGGCGCCCGCGTTCCGGGCACCTCTTTTCGGCTCGATCCGGTCAAGGCGGCCTGGGACATCGGCTGCATCGTGCGCTGGCTCGACTACAACGACACCTGGCTCGCCGCCGAGTGGGGACACCCCTCGGATAACCTTGGCGGCATTCTCGCGGTGGCTGACCATTTATCACAAAAACGCCTGGCCAATGGCGATGCGCCGCTGACGATTCGCGCCGTGCTCGAAGCGATGATCATGGCCCATGAAATTCAAGGCGTGATCGCCCTGGAAAACTCGTTCAATCGCGTCGGTCTTGATCACGTCATTCTGGTGAAAGTCGCCTCGACCGCGGTCACCGCCAAACTGATGGGCGCCAACCGCGAACAGATGCTGTCGGCGTTGTCCCACGCCTTTGCGGACGGCCAGGCGTTGCGCACCTACCGGCATGCGCCGAATGCCGGGTCGCGCAAGTCATGGGCAGCCGGCGATGCGTCCAGCCGTGGCGTGCATCTGGCGGACATTGCGATGCGCGGTGAAATGGGTATTCCCGGCGTGTTGAGTGCCAAACAGTGGGGCTTCTATGACGTGCTGTTCAGCCACACCAACAACGATCTGGCGCTCAAGCCCGCAGACAAGCGCGCCTTCAGTTTCTCCCGCCCGTACGGTAGCTATGTGATGGAGAACGTGCTGTTCAAAATCAGTTTTCCCGCCGAGTTCCACGCACAAACCGCCTGCGAAGCGGCCGTGACCCTGCACCCGCAAGTCCGTAACCGACTGCACGAGATCGACAAAATCGTCATCACCACCCACGAATCGGCGATCCGCATCATCTCCAAGGTCGGTCCGCTGGCCAACGCCGCCGACCGCGACCATTGCCTCCAGTACATGACCGCCGTGCCGCTGGCCTTCGGCAATCTGGTGGCTGAACACTACGAGGATGACTTCCACAAGGCACATCCGATCATTGATGTACTGCGCGACAAAATGGTCATCGTCGAAGACCCGCGCTACACCCGCGAATATCTGGAGGCGGACAAGCGCTCCATCGCCAATGCGGTGCAGGTGTTTTTCAAGGACGGATCCAGCACCGGGAACGTGGTGGTGGAGTACCCGATTGGTCATCGTCGGCGCCGTACGGACGGCATTCCGTTGCTGGAGGACAAGTTCAAGGCGAACCTGGCGACACGGTTTACCGGGCAGAGAAGCGAGGAAATATTTGCGTTGTGCAAGGACCAGGCCCGGCTGGAGGCGACGCCGGTAAATAGGTTTGTGGATTTGTTTGTGATCTGAGGGACCGCGTTATCGTTCAATCGCGAGCAAGCTTTGCTCCCACAGGAGCGCTACATAATTTGTGGGAGCAAGGCTTGCCCGCGATGACGGCTTCAAGGGCACTGAAAATTTATTTGAACCGCCGCTCGACGCCTTTCTCCACCAGAATCTTCGCGGAGATTTCTTCAACGGAAAAATGCGTGGAGTTGATATTCGGAATGTTCTCGCGGCGGAACAGGTTTTCCACCTCGCGCACTTCGAATTCGCACTGGGCGTAGCTCGAATAGCGGCTGTTGGGCTTGCGCTCGTTGCGGATCGCGGTGAGGCGGTCCGGGTCGATGGTCAGGCCGAACAGCTTGTGCTGGTGGGCGCGCAGTGCGCTTGGCAGGGTCAGGCGTTCCATGTCGTCTTCGGTCAGCGGGTAGTTGGCCGCGCGGATGCCGAACTGCATGGCCATGTACAGGCAGGTCGGGGTCTTGCCGCAGCGCGATACGCCCACCAGGATCAGGTCGGCCTTGTCGTAATAGTGCGTGCGGGCACCGTCGTCGTTGTCGAGGGCGAAGTTAACGGCCTCGATACGCTCCATGTAATTGGTGTTGGCACCAATGGAGTGGGATTTGCCGACAGTGTAGGAAGAATGCTCGGTCAGTTCCTGTTCGAGAGGTGCCAGGAAGGTCGAGAAAATGTCGATCATGAAACCATTGGAAGTCGCGAGGATCTCACGAATATCCTGATTGACGATGGTGTCGAAGATAATTGGACGAAAGCCGTCGGTTTCGGCGGCTTTGTTGATTTGTTGTACCATGGCCCGCGCTTTGTCCACGTTGTCGATGTATGGCCGCGTGACTTTGCTGAAGGTAATGTTTTCGAACTGCGCCAGGAGGCTTTGACCCAGGGTTTCGGCAGTAATGCCGGTACCATCGGAGATAAAGAAAGCAGATCGTTTCATTTGCACCATGGGCCTTAAGCTAATGAACATTCTTGGATATGATAGGCGCGATTTGCCGGCCGCCAATGGCCCGCATTCTCACTTATTTTCCAGGTCCAGGCCATATAACTGGCAAACGCTCCCCCGAGCAGCCGGTTTCTGAGCTTTTCCAACACAGTTAGTGGAGAGATCACCTTGGTAGAGTACGTAGTTTCCCTCGATAAGCTCGGCAAACACGATGTTGAGCATGTGGGGGGCAAGAACGCATCCCTGGGCGAGATGATCAGCAACCTTGCAGGTGCCGGTGTATCGGTGCCCGGTGGCTTCGCCACGACCGCTCAGGCTTATCGTGATTTCCTGGAGCTGAGCGGCTTGAATCAGCAGATTCACGATGCTCTCGATGCCCTGGATGTCGATGACGTGAATGCCCTGGCCAAGACCGGTGCCCAGATCCGTCAATGGATCATGGAAGCCGAGTTCCCTGAAAAACTGAATACCGAAATCCGCACTGCGTTCGCCGCGCTGTCCGCCGGCAACCCTGACGTGGCCGTGGCCGTGCGTTCTTCCGCGACCGCAGAAGACTTGCCGGATGCCTCCTTTGCTGGCCAGCAGGAAACCTTCCTGAACATCCGTGGTGTCGAAAACGTCATTCGCGCCGCCAAAGAGGTGTTCGCCTCTCTTTTCAACGATCGTGCGATTTCCTACCGCGTGCACCAGGGCTTCGACCACAAGTTGGTAGCCCTGTCGGCCGGCGTACAGCGCATGGTCCGCTCCGAAACCGGCACCGCCGGCGTGATGTTCACCCTCGATACCGAATCGGGCTTCCGTGACGTGGTGTTCATCACCGGCGCCTACGGCCTGGGTGAAACCGTCGTGCAGGGCGCGGTGAACCCGGATGAATTCTACGTCCATAAAGGCACGCTGGCCGCCGGTCGCCCGGCGATCCTGCGCCGCAACCTGGGCAGCAAGGCCATCAAGATGATCTACGGCGACGAGGCCAAGGCCGGTCGTTCGGTCAAGACCGTCGATGTCGACAAGGCTGAACGCGCGCGTTTCTGCCTGACCGACGCGGAAGTCAGCGAGCTGGCCAAGCAGGCGATGATCATCGAGAAGCACTACCAGTGCCCGATGGACATCGAATGGGCCAAGGACGGTGACGACGGCAAGCTGTACATCGTGCAGGCCCGTCCGGAAACCGTGAAGAGCCGCACCCAGGCCAACGTCATGGAACGTTACCTGTTGAAGGAAACCGGCACCGTGCTGGTGGAAGGCCGTGCGATCGGCCAGCGCATCGGCGCCGGCAAGGTCCGCATCATCAAGGACGTGTCCGAGATGGACAAGGTCCAGCCAGGCGACGTACTGGTATCCGACATGACCGACCCGGACTGGGAACCGGTCATGAAGCGCGCCAGCGCCATTGTCACCAACCGTGGCGGTCGTACCTGCCACGCGGCGATCATCGCCCGCGAGCTGGGGATCCCGGCCGTGGTTGGTTGCGGCAACGCCACCCAGCTGTTGAAAGACGGCCAGGGCGTGACCGTTTCCTGCGCTGAAGGCGACACCGGTTTCATCTTCGAAGGTGAACTGGGCTTCGACATCAAGAAAAACTCCGTGGATGCCATGCCGGAGCTGCCGTTCAAGATCATGATGAACGTCGGCAACCCGGACCGTGCCTTCGACTTCGCGCAGTTGCCGAACGCCGGCGTGGGCCTGGCCCGCCTGGAGTTCATCATCAACCGCATGATCGGCGTGCACCCTAAAGCGCTGCTGAACTACGACGGCTTGCCGCAGGACATCAAGGAAAGCGTCGACAAGCGCATCGCCGGTTACAACGACCCGGTCGGCTTTTATGTCGAGAAACTGGTCGAAGGCATCAGCACCCTGGCTGCGGCGTTCTGGCCGAAAAAGGTCATCGTGCGTCTGTCGGACTTCAAGTCCAATGAATACGCCAACCTGATCGGCGGCAAGCTGTACGAGCCGGAAGAAGAAAACCCGATGCTGGGCTTCCGTGGCGCCTCGCGTTACATCAGCGAATCGTTCCGTGACTGCTTCGAACTCGAATGCCGCGCCCTCAAGCGCGTGCGCAACGAGATGGGCCTGACCAACGTCGAAATCATGGTGCCGTTCGTCCGAACCCTGGGCGAAGCGAGCCAGGTGGTGGACCTGCTGGCCGAAAAAGGCCTGGCCCGCGGCGAAAACGGCCTGCGCGTCATCATGATGTGCGAACTGCCGTCCAACGCGATCCTGGCTGAAGAATTCCTCGAGTTCTTCGACGGTTTCTCCATCGGCTCCAACGACCTGACCCAGCTGACCCTGGGCCTGGACCGTGACTCCGGGATTATCGCGCACCTGTTCGACGAGCGTAATCCGGCGGTCAAGAAGCTGCTGGCCAACGCCATTGCCGCGTGCAACAAGGCCGGCAAATACATCGGCATCTGCGGTCAGGGCCCTTCGGACCACCCGGACCTGGCCAAGTGGCTGATGGAGCAAGGCATCGAAAGCGTTTCGTTGAACCCCGATTCCGTACTGGAAACCTGGTTCTTCCTGGCTGAGGGTCAGGCTTCGGCTTGATCGTGTGAAAACGTGCCGCTTCCTTTGTAGGAGCGAGCCCTGCTCGCGATGGAGGTCAACGATAACGCGTTTATCCTGGATAAACGTGGTGTCCTGAGGTTCTTCGCGAGCAGGGCTCGCTCCTACAGGCAGCGGTCTTTTTGAGATTCAAGCAGGGCGGGCTCCAACCGGATGCCGCCCTTTTTTGTGCAAGAGACTATGCAAAGCAGCAGCAACCTATTTCCTGTCGCCTTGATCAGCGCCGAGCGCCGCGGTGATCTGAGCGAAGATGTCTATCGTTTGAAACCTGCAAACAGCCCTGACGCCAGTGTCGAACTGGCGGTGACACGCCTGGGCATGGCCGACGAGCCGACGGTGCGGGGCGTGCCAGTGATCCTGTTGCACGGCAGCTTTTCCAATCGACGTTTCTGGTTTTCCCCCAAGGGCCTGGGCCTGGGGGCTTATCTGACGCGCCTGGGATTCGATGTGTGGATTGCGGAAATGCGCGGTCACGGCTTGTCCCAGCGTAACCAGAACTACCGCAAGAACCGCGTCGCCGACTATGCGCGTTACGATCTGCCGGCCATTGGCGCGTTCGTGCGCGAGCAAAGCGGCCAGGTCCCGCACTGGATCGGCCACTCGCTGGGCGGCATCACCCTGGCGGCAGCGCTGGGGGGTGAATACATCGGTGAGCCTGTGGTCGCGTCTGCGGCGTTTTTCGGCACGCAAGTCAGCCGTACCTACTGGCCGTTGAAAATTCCGCCGGTCGAGTGGGGCGGGCGCTTCATTCTCAAGCGTTTTGCCCAGTTGTCCGGTTCACGGCTCAAGCGCGGCCCGGAGGACGAGCCGATTGGCCTGGCCCTGGAGAGCATGCGCTGGTATGGCCTGTTCGGGCGCTTCGGGGATGCCGACAAGGACTGGTGGACGGGTTTGGCCGAGGTCAAGGTGCCGGTGCTGGCAGTGAGTGCCGCGGGTGACCATCAGGACCCGTCATGGGCTTGCCGCAAGTTGTTCGAACAAGTGGGGTCCGAGCACAAGCAATTTATCAACCTGGGTCGCGAGCAGGGTTTTGGCGACAATTTCGGTCACGTGGAAATGCTGGTCAGCAAAGCGGCCCAGGCCGAGGTCTGGCCGTTGGTGGCACGCTGGCTGGCGGATCAGCAAACGCCTCTGCTGGGTGATCAGGCGGACGTGGCCGCGGCCATCTAAGCTGGACGCTCTATCAAGGGCATTTCGCTCTGATCGGCTTGCGGCTAAGATATGACGCATTGAGCGGTTCCAGTCATTTTCGATGATTGAATCATCCGTGATGTTCGTGCTGTCTTCCTCTTTACAGGAGTTTCTCGATGATCCATTACCTCACGCCTGACCTGTGCGACGCCTACCCGGAGCTGGTGCAGGTGCTGGAACCGATGTTCAGCAATTTCGGTGGCCGTGATTCCTTCGGCGGCGAAATCGTGACCATCAAGTGCTTCGAAGATAACTCGCTGGTCAAGGAGCAAGTCGAACTCAAGGGTAACGGCAAGGTACTGGTGGTCGATGGCGGTGGCTCCCTGCGTCGCGCACTGCTGGGTGACATGCTGGCCGAGAAGGCTGCGAAAAACGGCTGGGAAGGGCTGGTGATCTACGGTTGCATCCGTGACGTCGATGTCATCGCGCAAACCGATCTCGGAGTCCAGGCGCTGGCCAGCCATCCGATGAAAACCGACAAGCGCGGTATCGGCGACCTCAACGTTGCCGTGACTTTCGCTGGCGTGACCTTCCATCCGGGCCAGTACATCTATGCGGACAACAATGGCGTGATCATCTCGCCCAGCCCGCTGAAAATGCCTGAATAAAAGCGGCTGTAGATCAGAGGAGTGCGGATGTTCGAGGAAGAAAACGCGCAATGGGGGCTGGTACATGCCCTGGTGCTGGACGGTAAAGGCGGTGCGCGTTCGATAGCCCGGACAGAACTCGATGACTTGCAGCTGCAGGCCCATGAAAGCCTGTGGCTGCACTGGGATCGCAGTCACCCGCAAACGCAGACCTGGCTGCGCAAAACCAGCGGTTTGAGTGAGTTCAGCTGCGACCTGCTGCTTGAGGAAAACACCCGTCCGCGTCTTTTACAGCTTTCGGACAGCGAACTGCTGCTATTTTTGCGCGGGGTCAACCTCAACCCCGGTGCCGAGCCTGAGGACATGGTGTCGGTGCGGATCTTCGGCTCTGCCCAGCGGGTGATTTCCCTGCGTTTGCGTCCATTGCGCGCCACGGAAGAACTGTTGGCGCAACTGGCGGAAGGCAAGGGGCCGAAAACCGCCTCCGAGCTCATCCTTTATATGGCGCAGTACCTGACCAACAAAGTGCAGGACCTGGTCAGTTGCCTCTCGGAAGTGGTCGATGAGGAAGAAGAAAAGCTGGATGCCGACGAACGGTACACGCCCGAGCATGGAGAGGTTCTGCAGATCCGGCGCCGGGCCGCTGCGTTGAAGCGGTTTCTCGCTCCGCAGCGCGATATTTTCGGTCAGCTGACGCGAATAAAGTTGCCCTGGTTCGTCGAGGACGATGGCGATTACTGGAACGAATTGAACAACAGCCTGACACGTTATCTCGAGGAGCTGGAATTGACCCGGGAGCGTGTGGGGCTGGTCCTGGAGGCTGAGGACCGACGTTTGAGCGTGCGCATGAACCGCACGATGTATCGCTTCGGGATCATCACCGGGGTCTTTTTGCCGATGAGTTTTCTGACCGGTCTTTTGGGGATCAACGTCGGGGGGATTCCGTTATCGGGGAATCCTTATGGCTTCCTCGTTGCCTGCCTGCTGATGGTATCGGTGGCGCTCGGCCAGTGGTGGTTGTTCCGACGTTTGCGCTGGGTTTGAACATGAACCATGTGACCCGACCAAATTTGACCGCGTCTTTCACAGACATCACGAGAGGTGCGTATGCACGATCCGTTTGAACAGTCTTTGCGTGACATGCTCAATGCATCACCGTCCACCCGGGACGACGATGCGTGCCTTGGCCGTGTCCTGAAAACCGCCAACCGCCAGGTCGGTGCCGGCGATCTGTTCAGCCTGCTGGGCCGCTGGCTGCCCGCCCTGATGATCGCCCTGAATAACGGATCGGCCCACGTGGCGCCGGTGTCTCGTCTGCGTAAACCTACCGCTCGAACTGCTGATAAGGCTGATTGAATATGGAACTTGATCTCTGGACACAGAGCCTCGTCACTGCAATGACTGCGTTATGGACCAAGGTTGCGAACTTCATTCCAAACCTGTTTGGCGCACTGGTCGTGCTGCTTCTGGGGTTTGTCGTGGCCAAGCTGCTGGACACGCTGCTCTCCAAATTGCTCGCCAAACTGGGCCTTGATCGCCTGATGGGCGGTACCGGTCTGACCAAACTGCTGTCGCGAGCCGGCCTGCAAGTGCCGATTTCCACGCTGATCGGCAAAATCGTCTATTGGTTCGTTCTGCTTATTTTTCTGGTTTCTGCGGCAGAATCACTTGGACTTGAGCGAGTTTCAGCTACGCTGGATATGCTCGCGCTGTATGTTCCGAAGGTATTCGGCGCAGCGCTGGTGCTGCTGGTGGGCGTCTTGCTGGCGCAACTGGCCAATGGCCTGGTGCGCGGCGCCGCAGAGGGCGTAGGCCTGGACTATGCTTCCGGGCTGGGGCGAATAGCCCAGGGCCTGGTGATCATCATCAGCATTTCGGTTGCGATCAGCCAGTTGGAGGTCAAGACTGACCTGCTCAACCATGTGATCGTAATCGTATTGATTACCGTTGGTCTGGCGGTTGCGCTGGCCATGGGGTTGGGAAGCCGGGAAATTGCCGGTCAGATTCTTGCGGGAATCTATGTGCGTGAGTTGTACCAGGTTGGGCAACAAGTGCGTGTTGGCGAGGTCGAAGGGCAGATCGAAGAGATCGGCACGGTTAAAACCACATTGCTGACCGATGAGGGTGAGCTAGTCTCTCTTTCCAATCGGATCCTCCTCGAGCAGCATGTGAGTAGCCGCTAACCCGGCAAACCCTGCTAATGTATGCCGCCGCAAAATGCCTGCTGATGCTGGCAGCGGCGGACATTGACCTGACTGTCGGCCCGACTTGTTTTGAATAAAGCCCAATCGCTATCCATGCGCTACGACCCCCGCGAGCTCTCTGATGAGGAGTTGGTCGCGCGCTCGCATACCGAGCTGTTTCACGTAACGCGCGCCTATGAAGAACTGATGCGGCGTTACCAACGAACATTATTTAACGTCTGTGCACGATATCTCGGGAACGATCGCGACGCAGATGATGTCTGTCAGGAAGTCATGTTGAAGGTGCTGTATGGACTGAAGAACTTCGAGGGCAAATCGAAGTTCAAGACATGGCTATATAGCATCACGTACAACGAGTGCATCACACAGTATCGGAAAGAACGGCGAAAGCGTCGCTTGATGGACGCCTTGAGTCTGGACCCCCTCGAAGAAGCGTCCGAAGAAAAGGCGCCGAAACCCGAGGAGAAGGGTGGACTCGATCGCTGGCTGGTGTATGTGAACCCGATTGACCGCGAAATTCTGGTGCTACGATTTGTCGCAGAGCTGGAATTTCAGGAGATCGCAGACATCATGCACATGGGTTTGAGTGCAACAAAAATGCGGTACAAACGCGCTCTAGATAAATTGCGTGAGAAATTTGCAGGCATTGCTGAAACTTAGTTCGGCGCAAATATCTCTTACGCGTAGGCAAGTTCTGATAGACTTGCCGCCGAGTTGTCCCCCGGTTTGCGGGACTGCTTCACAATCACCAGATGGGGATTTAACGGATGAAACTGAAAAACACCTTGGGCTTGGCCATTGGTACTCTTATTGCCGCTACTTCGTTCGGCGCTCTGGCACAAGGCCAAGGCGCAGTTGAAGGCGAGCTCAACTACGGGAAGAAGTACAACGACAGCGTTAAGAACGTTGAAGACGGCTACACTCCTGGCGCCTCCATCGGTTACTTCTTGACCGACGACGTGTCGTTGAACGCGACCTACAACAATGACGACCACACCCGTTCGAACAACGGTACTGGCCATCAGAAAATCGAAGGCGACCAGTTCGGTCTGAACGCCCAGTACCACTTCAACAACGCTGGCGACGCTCTGCGTCCATACGTTCAAGGTGGTGTTAAGCACGGCAGCATGACCAACGTAGCCGCTGACGGCCACACCGGTCGTGACCAGTCGACTTTCCTGACTGCAGGCGGTGGCGTTAAGTACTACTTCCTCGAAAACTTCTTCGCCCGTGCTGGCGTAGAAGCCGACTACAAGCTGGACAACGGCAAGTGGGACTACATCCCGTCCGTAGGTCTGGGTGTGAACTTCGGTGGCGGCTCCAAGCCTGCTGCTGCTCCAGTTCAAGCACCGGCTGAAGTCTGCTCCGACAGCGACAACGATGGCGTATGCGACAACGTTGACAAGTGCCCGGACACCCCAGCCAACGTAACCGTTGACGCTGATGGCTGCCCAGCAGTTGCTGAAGTGGTTCGTGTAGAGCTGGACGTGAAATTCGACTTCGACAAGTCGGTAGTCAAGCCTAACAGCTACGGCGACATCAAGAACCTGGCTGACTTCATGAAGCAGTACCCATCCACCACCACTACTGTTGAAGGTCACACTGACTCCGTCGGTCCTGACGCTTACAACCAGAAACTGTCCGAGCGTCGTGCAAACGCCGTTAAGCAAGTTCTGACCAACCAGTACGGTGTTGCTCCGTCCCGCGTTCAGTCTGTTGGCTACGGCGAATCCCGCCCAGTTGCCGACAACAAAACTGAAGCTGGCCGCGCTGTAAACCGTCGCGTAGAAGCGCAGGTTGAAGCTCAAGCTAAGTAATTAGCCCGCAGCTCTGAGAAAAGCCCGGCTCAGGCCGGGCTTTTCTTTGCCTGCGATTTGGTGAGTGGGCAGTTGAGTCAGCAAGATTCAGGCAGACTCACAGACTGAATTCGCGGGCAAGCCACGCTCCCACAGGGGAAGCGTTACGCCAGCGGCCACTGCACCTATCACCAAAATGGCGGGGCTTTTCAGCTCGAAGGTGTAAGCATCTTCCTCCATCGCCGTCAGATCACTCCGACATTCCCGCTGGTGCGGTAGCGAGGCGTTTTCGATCAACGCCACCGGCGTGTCTGCCGCCATCCCGCCGGCCAATAGCTGCTGACGAATGTCGCTGAGTTTGGCCACCCCCATGTAAATCACCAGGGTCGTACCGCTCTGGGCCAGCGCCGGCCAGTTGAGGCTGCTGCCGTCCTGAGTATGGGCGGTGACCAGTGTCACGCCGCGCGCCACACCGCGCAGGGTCAGCGGAATATCGCATTGCGTGGCGCCAGCGAGCCCGGCAGTGATGCCATTGACCAGTTCGACCTCAACCCCGCGCTCGCGCAACCACTGTGCCTCCTCACCGCCGCGCCCGAAAATGCACGGGTCGCCGCCCTTGAGTCGCACCACGCACTTGCCCTGGCGCGCGTAACGCAGCATCAGACGATGAATGAACGCTTGTGGCATTGAGCGGCAGCCGCCACGTTTACCCACGGGAATGATCCGCGCATTGCCGCAATGCTCGAGTATGGCGTCATTCACCAGATCATCGATCAGCACGACATCCGCTTCGCTCAACGCCCGCACGGCTTTTAGCGTCAACAGCTCCGGATCACCGGGACCCGCACCGACCAGCCAGACTTTTGCGTTCATCGTGTTTCCTCACGGGAAATGGAACAAATCTAAAGATTGCAGTGATGTTCAGTACGCCTTCGCGAGCAGGCTCGCTCCCACAAGGGATTGTTGAACGCCTCCAGATCTCCTGTGGGAGCGAGCCTGCTCGCGAAGGGCGCAACTCGGTCTCAACCATGAAATACCGCAAACATCAGCGCCAGATTGATCAACAACGACCCCAGTGCCAGCGCCCGCCACACCTTCAGCGGCTCTCGCTCCAGCAAGGGCCTCGGGCGTACGCTCAAGCTGCGGCGCTCGCCCTGTTCCATCAGCAGCAACCATTCTTCGGCGGTTTCAAAGCGTTGGGCCGGATCCGCCGCCACTGCACGCTCAAGGCTAAGGTTCAACCAGTCCGGCAGGTCAGGGCGATAGCGGCTGGCGCTGACTGGAGCAGCGAACCGCGGACGCTGGAAAGCTTCGATTTCGCCGTAGGGAAAATACCCGGTGAGCAGGTAGAACAGGGTCACGCCGACCGCATACAGGTCCTGTTGCGGCGTCGGCGCTTCACCGCGAAATGCTTCCGGGGCAATGTAGCTGGGGGTTCCGGGCAGGATCGAGGGCTGGTCTTCGGACAAGCCGGGACACCAGGCGAGCCCGAAATCCAGCAGACGCAACTCGCCGTCGTCCCCCAGCAGCAGGTTCTGCGGCTTGATGTCGCGATGCAGGATCTGCCGCCGGTGCAGCAGGCCAACGGCTTTGAGCAGGCGTTCAGCCAGGTCCTGCCATTGGGCCAACGGCAACGGCCCGATCTGCGCGTGCAGTTGCGCCAGGGTCGAGCCGGGGTATTCACGCATCACGTAGTACAAATGCTGACGCTGACTGGCGGTATGGACTTCAGGAAAATGTCGCCCGGCCACACGCTTGAGAAACCATTCTTCCGAGAGCAGGGCCTGTCCGGCCAAGTGATCATCACGAAGCACACCGGGCAGAGTTTTCAGCAGCCAGGGTTGTTGCTGGCTGTCGCGCACCCGATAAAGCAGCGACTGCTGGCTCTGGCCGAGTATTGCTTCGACCTGCCAGCCCTCGAAATCCTGGCCCGGTTTCAGCACCGGCGGCAGTGGCCATTGCTGCAAATGAATCAGTGCATCGCCGATGCTGGTTTCACCGAGAGCATCAACCCGCACCAGCAAGGCACTGGCGTTATCCTGGCTGCCGGCCAGGTGCGCAGCCTTTACCAGCGTCTGCGCGGCGCTGTCGAGGTCCGGTTGGTCGCGCAGAATCGCGGCAATCGCGGTATCGCCCAGCACCGCCCAGATACCGTCGCTGAGCAGCACAAAACTCTCGTCCAGGCGCAATTCACCGTCGAGAAAGTCCAGCACCAGATGCTGATCGAGCCCCAGTGCCCGCTTGAGCACATGCTGCATGCCCGGTTGATCCCACACGTGATCTTCACTGACCCGCTGCAATTGCTCGGCATGCCAGCGATACACCCGGCAATCGCCGACATGGGCCAGGGTAAAACGCTTTCCGCGCAAGACCAGGGCGCTGACGGTGGTCAGCAAAGGCTGCCCACCGCCGTTGGCCTGCAACCAGCGGTTCTGCGCCAGCAACAGGCGATCCAGGGCTTGGGCGACGCCCCAGGTCTCCGGGGTGGCATAGTAGTCCAGCGCCAGTGCCTGCAACGTCGAGCGGGCGGCCAATCCGCCATCGGCGCATTGGCTGACGCCGTCGGCGATGGCGAACAGGTAACCCTTGCTGGCGGCCAGCGCCGGGGCCGGTGTGACCAGGCGCAGGGCATCCTGATTCTCATCACGCGGACCGGTGGCGCTGGCCTGGGCGAAGCTCAGTTGCAGGCCCATGGCTGCGTCAGACCCGCGCAGCGGTCACGGCGGCCGAACCCCAGGTGGTTCTCCAGCGACGTTTCACGCCGTGCAGACCGAACCAGGCGAGGACGCCAAGGCTGGCGAACAGCCACAAGGCCATCTGGTAGTTGCCGGTGCTTTGCTTGATCGCGCCCATGCCGGCGGCGAGGGCAAAACCGCCGATCCCGCCGGCCATGCCGATCAGGCCGGTCATCACGCCGATTTCCCGGCGAAAGCGCTGTGGAACCAACTGGAATACCGCGCCGTTACCTGCCCCCAAACCAAGCATGGTGCAGACGAACAGTGCCAGCGCAGCAACGGAGCTTGGCAGGTTGAAACCCACGGCTGCGATGCAGATCGCCGACACGG
>NZ_WTFT01000010.1 GCF_009861505.1 Pseudomonas izuensis
AGCATGGCTTGCCCGCGATGGACGTCAACGATAACGCGCCCAGTCTGAATGACCGCGTTGTCCGAAGGTTTTTCGCTGGCAAGCCAGCTCCTACGAGGGGTCGTGGTCTTTTTCGAGCATTTTTACGATTTTTGGCATGACGCTGAAAATCGCCAACGCCAGAAACGTGCTGAACACCGCCGTCGCCTCCCTGCCCAACCCGGCCGAAACGCCGATGGCGGCGGTCATCCACAGGCCGGCGGCGGTGGTCAGGCCTTTGACGTGGCCTTCGTCGCCCTCGTGGTTTTTCAGTATGGTGCCGGCCCCGAGAAAACCGATCCCGGCGATCACGCCCTGCACCACCCGGCTCATGGCATCGGCCTGGGAGCCGGACATTTGTGGTACCAGCACAAACAGCGCTGCACCCAGCGCGACCAGCATGTGGGTACGAACCCCTGCTGCCTTGCCCTGGTGTTCGCGTTCGAAACCGAGAATGCCGCCCAGCACCGCCGCCATCAGCAGGCGCACGGTGATACGGGTCAGTTGCGAGGCATCGCCGATGTCGGCGAATTCGGCTTGCAGGGTCTCCCAGACTTCATGCCACCAGGCGTTCATGGTGCTGTCCTTGTGAAGGGCCATGGAGGATGGACCGCGCCGACCATTAATCGGTTGCACAGAACGATGGCCAGTGCTGCCCGCCTAATGTTTATCCCGTCGCAAAAAAGGCTCACGTCATGTCCGTACGCATCGAGAACCAGACATGCTTCTTTATCACCGAAAATGGCGAGGAAATTCGCCTGTGCCCCGATGTGACCATCATCACTGACGAGGCCAAGGCCATGTCAGCGGTAGACCTTAACGGCCAGCGCATCTACATCACCGAAGCAGAAGCGGACGCATTGACCGTAGCAGGCGCGGTGGACGGTCGCCGGCATTTGAAGGCCACGAGCAGTGATTCGGTGATTTGACTGATCCGGATCAACAACGCCCGCAAGCGCCTGAGATAGGCATTTGCGTCCCGCCGCGACAGGTGCTTCAACTTGTCGCATGCCGGGCTGCTACAACCATCTGATCCGGTTTTTATTGCAATACCTGAGTCTGTTATGCAATCAGATCGGCGCTCATAGTGCTCATGCCTGATGGAGGCTGATGAGCGAAAGACCATGAGCGAGAGAATCCCCGTCCGAACCGTAGAAACCTTTGAACCTTCACGCCCGAAGAAGATGAAGGTCAAAACCAGCGACAACCTGATCCACACCCGCAGCTTCACCGGCCTGTTTCGTACCCTGCGTATGAGCGGCGCCGGTTTCCTGTTCCTGCTGTTCTTCGGCACCGTATGGTTGAACTGGGGTGGCCGCCAGGCGGTGCTCTGGGACCTCTCCGAAAGCAAATTCCACATCTTTGGCGCGACCTTCTGGCCGCAGGATTTCATCCTGCTCTCAGCATTGCTGATCATTGCCGCCTTCGGTCTGTTTGCGATCACCGTGTTCGCGGGACGCGTGTGGTGCGGCTACACCTGCCCGCAGAGTTCCTGGACCTGGATCTTCATGTGGTGCGAGAAAATCACCGAAGGCGAACGCAACCAGCGCATCAAGTTGCAAGCCGCCCCCTGGGGCCTGAACAAGTTGATGCGCCGCTCGGCCAAGCACACCTTGTGGCTGGCGATCAGCCTGCTGACCGGCCTGACCTTCGTCGGTTACTTCACGCCGATCCGCCCACTGGCCCAAGAGCTGCTGACCTTGCAGATGAGCGGCATCAGCCTGTTCTGGGTGCTGTTCTTCACCGGCGCCACCTACATCAACGCCGGCTGGCTGCGCGAAGCGGTGTGCATGCACATGTGCCCCTATGCACGGTTCCAGAGCGTGATGTTCGACAAGGACACCCTGACCATTTCCTACGATGTAGCGCGGGGCGAAAACCGTGGCCCGCGCAAACGCGAGGTCAAACCGGCCGAGGCCGGGCTGGGTGATTGCATCGACTGCCAGTTGTGCGTGCAGGTCTGCCCCACCGGTATCGACATCCGCGACGGCCTGCAGATGGAATGCATCGGTTGTGCGGCGTGTATCGACGCCTGTGATTCGATCATGGACAAGATGGGCTACGAGCGCGGGTTGATCAGCTACACCTCGGAGCATCAGTTGCAGGGCGGCAAGACGCACCTGTTGCGGCCACGCCTGATCGGCTACACCGCCGTGCTGCTGGTGATGATCGCCGCGTTGGTGGTCGCGCTGATGGAACGGCCGATGGTGTCGCTGGACGTGAGCAAGGACCGTGGCCTGTTCCGCGAGAACAGTCAGGGACAGATCGAAAACATCTACAGCTTGAAGGTCATCAACAAAACCCAGCAACGCCAGGACTACCGCCTGACCCTGGTCGACGGCGACGGCTTCCAGTTGCAAGGCAGGACCGAGTTGAGCCTGGCGCCGGGCGAGATTGTCGATGTGCCGGTGTCGGTGGCGATGACCACGGATCGGCCAGCCAGTAGCTCACAGGGCATCAGCTTCAAGATCGTCGACAGCGATGAGGCCAGTGTTTTCAGCATCGCGAAGAGCCGGTTTGTTGCGCCGATGAATCGTTAAGCCATTAAGATGGCGAGCGCTTCGCGCTCAATCGCGAGCAAGCTTTGCTCCCACAAGTGCGCCTCGAACCTGTGTGAGCAAGCGGGCGGCGTTCCGACTTGCCCGCGATGAAGCCACCCGGTACTTCCAGAGTAAATTCAACTTGGGCACTCGATGAAACGCTACGAAAAATTCGCCGACGACATCGCTGAACTGATCCGCTCCGGCGTCCTCGGCCCCGGCCAGCGCGTGCCGTCGGTGCGCTACGCCAGCCAGACCTATGGGGTCAGCCCGTCCACGGTGTTCCAGGCCTATTACCTGCTTGAACGCCGTGGCCTGATCCGCGCCCGCCCGCGCTCCGGCTACTTCGTCAACGCCCATGCACCACGGCCGTTTTCCGAGCCGGTGATCAGCAGCCAGGTCAATGAATCGACCGAGGTCGACGTCAGCGAACTGGTGTTCTCCGTCCTCGACTCGATCAAGGACCCGAACACCGTGCCCTTCGGCTCGGCATTCCCCAGCCCTACCCTGTTTCCGCTGCAACGGCTGTCGCGCTCGCTGGCCAGCGCTAGCCGCGAAATGGACCCGCGCATGGTGGTCACCGACATGTCGCCGGGCAACCCGCAACTGCGCCGGCAAATCGCCCTGCGCTACATGGTCGGCGGGCTCATGCTGCCAATGGAAGAATTGCTGATCACCAACGGCGCCCTGGAAGCACTGAACCTGTGTTTGCAAGCCGTGACCCAACCCGGCGACCTGGTAGCCATCGAAGCCCCGGCGTTCTACGCCTGCCTGCAAATTCTGGAGCGGCTGAAACTCAAGGCCGTGGAAATCCCGGTGCACCCCCGTGACGGCATCGACCTCGGCGTCCTGGCGCAAACCCTTGAACGCCATCCGATCAAGGCCTGCTGGTGCATGACCAGCTTCCAGAACCCCATGGGTGCGATCATGCCCGAGGCCAAGAAGCAGGAGCTTGTCGAGCTGTTGCGCCGTCATCAGGTGCCGCTGATCGAGGACGATGTCTACGCCGAACTCTATTACGGTCAGCAGGCGCCGAAGCCGGCCAAGGCGTTCGATACCGAAGGGCTGGTGATGCACTGCGGCTCTTTCGCCAAGAGCCTGGCCCCCGGCTACCGCGTCGGCTGGGTCGCCGCCGGGCGCTATGCGCAGAAAATCGAACGCTTGAAGCTTATGACGTCGCTGTGCGCGTCCATGCCGGCCCAGGCCGCCATCGCCGATTACCTGCAACACGGCGGCTATGATCGGCATCTGCGCAAACTGCGCTATGCCCTGGAAGAACAGCAAAGTGCCATGCTGTCGGCCATTGCCCGTTATTTCCCGGCGGACACCCGCGTCAGCCAACCGGCCGGCGGTTACTTCCTGTGGCTGGAGTTGCCGGCACAGATGGATTCGTTGAAGTTGTTCCAGATGGCGCTGGCGCAAGGTATCAGCATCGCGCCCGGGCCGATTTTCTCGCCGACCCGGCGCTTCAGGAATTGCATCCGGTTGAACTACGGCAGCCCGTGGAACGAAGTGTCGGAAAAGGCGATGGAGACATTGGGGCGGATTGTGCGGTCGTTCTGATGATTTGATGTTGTTCGGAATACCGCTATCGCGAGCAGGCTCACTCCTACAGGGATCCGCGGTCACCTGTAGGAGTGAGCCTGCTCGCGATGGCGTCGGTTCAGGCAATGCAAATTCTGAAACCTAACGCCCACCACCCAAATCAACAAAAGTCCCGGTCGCATAGGACGCCTTGTCCGACAACAACCACACAATCGCCTCGGCCACTTCATCCGGTCGCCCGCCACGGGCCATCGGGATTGCCGACTCCAGCTTGCTGACCCGATCCGGATCGCCGCTCAGCGCATGGAAGTCGGTGTAGATGTAACCCGGACGCACCGCATTGACGCGAATCCCCTCGCCCGCCACTTCCTTGGACAAGCCAATGGTGAAGGTGTCGAGCGCGCCCTTGGAGGCGGCGTAGTCGACATACTCATTAGGCGAACCCAGGCGCGCGGCGACCGAGGACACGTTGACGATGCTGCCACCCTGCCCGCCGTGCTTGGGCGACATGCGCAGGATCGCGTGCTTGGCGCAGAGTACCGGCGCCAGCACGTTGGTCTTGAGGATTTTCAGAATGCGGAATTCGGACATTTCGTCGACCCGGGACTTGTGCCCCACGGTGCCGGCGTTGTTCACCAGCGCCGTGACCCGGCCCAGTTCGGTGTCCACCCGGTTGAACAGCGCGACCACCTCGTCTTCGATGCTGACATCGGCGCGCACTGCAATGGCTTGCGCACCCAGGGCGCGGACTTGTTCCAGCACGCGTTGCGCCGCCTCTTCATCAGACTGGTAGTTGATGCAGATCCGATAACCAAGTTCTGCGGCCAACAGGGCTGTGGCGGCACCGATGCCGCGACTGCCGCCGGTGATGACGATGACTTTTTCCATGCAGGCTTTCCCCGTTTCAAGCGTAAGCGGTCGGGGGGAAGGATAACCGGGCTTTGCGGTTTTTGCATGAAGCGGTGGTGACTTTGCCGACGCCTTCCCTGTAGGAGCGAGCTCGCTCGCGATGGACGTGAACGATAATGCGTAAAACCAGATGCCCAGCGGCGCCCTCGGGTTTTTCGCGAGCAAGCTCGCTCCTACAGTGATGAACGATAACGCGGTCGATCACGCGAGCGCCAACTGCTCCGAACGGTGTATTTCCACCATGAAACGGTCAGCCGGCAACGGATGCCCGAGCAGGTAGCCCTGCAACGAGTTGCAACCGAGCTGGGTCAGGAAGTCCTGCTGGACATCGGTTTCCACACCTTCGGCGACGATCCGCAGGCCAAGCGCCTGGCCCAGGGCGACAATGGCAGAAACGATGGCGGCGTCATCGCTATCACGCTCCAGGTCACGCACGAAGCCACGGTCGATTTTCAGTTCGTTGGCCGGCAGGCGCTTGAGGTACATCAGGCTCGAATAGCCGGTACCGAAGTCATCGATAGACAGGTCGACGCCCATTTCCGACAGCTCCTGCAGCACCGTCATGCTGGCATCGGCATCGCTCATGGCGGTGGTCTCGGTGATTTCCAGGGTCAGGCTGTTGGCCGGCAACTTGTGCGTGGCCAGCGCCTTGGCGACGCTCTGCACCAGACCGACATGGCAGAACTGCAACGCCGAAAGGTTCACCGCGATCCGCCAGTCGGTGTAGCCCAGCACGTACCATTCGCGCATCTGCCGGCAGGCTTCGTTGAGCACCCAGTCACCGATGGGAATGATCAGCCCGGACTTTTCCGCCAGCTCAATGAACTTGTCCGGCAGCAGCATGCCCTGGGTCGGGTGTTCCCAGCGCAACAAGGCTTCGGCGCCGACGGGTTGACCGTTGTTGGCGTCAAACTTGGGCTGGTAATACAGGCTGAACTGCTGTTGTTCAACGGCGTTGCGCAGGTCTTGCAACAATTGCAGCTGCTTGCGTGCGTTACCATTCATCGAGGCATCGAAGAAGCTGTAGCCGTTCTTTCCCCCGCCCTTGGCGTGATACATCGCGGCGTCGGCGTTCATCAGCAGTTCATGGGCGGTCTGGCCGTTTCCAGGGTAGAGCGCAATGCCGACACTGGCGGAGATTTGCAAATCGTGTTCGGCGACGCGGAACGAACGCGCAATCAACCCGACCTGCCGCGCCGCCAGGTTCATCGCGTCATTCTGCTCGCTCAGTTGCACCAGCAGCACGAACTCATCGCCGCCGATACGCGCCAGGGTGTCCTGGCTGCGCAGTTCCTCGCGCAGACGCAGGCTGACTTCGCGCAACAGCTGATCGCCCATATGGTGCCCGAACGCATCATTGACCGGCTTGAAGCCATCCAGATCGATGAACATCAACGCAAAACAACCGCCCTCGGCGTCCACTCTGGACATCGCCTGATCGATGCGGTCGGCCAGCAACACGCGATTGGGCAGGCCGGTCAGCGTGTCGTGCAAGGCCAGTTGGGTCAATTCGCGGTTGGCTTCGGTCAGTGACAAGGCCAGGCTGGCGGTGCGGGCTTCGAGTCGCGCATCGAGGATTGAGGTCAGCAAGGCGATGCTCAGCACGGCCAGGGTGGTGATCAACACCAGGTTGTCCAGGCCATTGCCGTTCAGACCATTGCTGGCCGCACCACAAAAACTGCCATCGGGAAAGCGTGCCGCCGCCATGCCGGTGTAGTGCATGCCGACGATGGCAATGCCCATGATCACCGCCGCGCCGCCGCGGATCAGCCGTACATGGGGCGTGTGCTGGCGCAGATGGAACGCGATCCACAACGCCGCGCCGGACGCGCCCACCGCTATGAGCAACGAAGCGCTGAAGAGCGTGGGGTCGTAATCGATACCGGGTTGCATGCGCATGGCTGCCATGCCGGTGTAGTGCATGGCACTGATTCCCGCGCCCATGGCCAGTGCCCCGAACGCCAGCTGCAAGGCCGGCAATTGCGGCTGGCTGACCAGCCACAGGGCGAAGCCGCAGGACAGGATACCGATCAACAGCGACAGCAGCGTAAGGGCGACGTCGTAGCCAAGGTCGATCGGCAGTTTGAATGCGAGCATGCCGATAAAATGCATCGACCATACGCCGACGCCCATGGCGAAAGCACCGCCCGCCGTCCATAGATGCACGGCACGCCCCTTGGCGGTGGCAATGCGCCCGGTCAGGTCGAGCGCGGTGTATGAAGCGAGTATCGCTACACACAGCGAGATGATTACCAGCGTGGGGGAATAACTACCGATGAGCATAAGACGTCTCGCCACCGCCCCCCGTACTGCTTCCTTTCTCGGTGGGGCAAATCGGGCGATTGTACTGATTCCGCCATTGAACGCACTGAAAAAGTAATCATTTAGCCATCAGGCCGATGAAACGCTTGTTTGATTGACCGTAAACGCTCTATCTCGGCACCTGACTCCAGTGGGAGCAAAGCTTGCTCGCGATGACGGACTGACATTCAACATTGATGCTGACTGTTATACCGCTATCGCGAGCAAGCTTTGCTCCTACGGGGTCGGGGTCAGTCGCTTTCGTGTTCGAGGTGGCCGTCCCAGCCGCCACCCAGCGCCGCAATCAACTGCACGCTGGCGATCAATCGGCTCTGCAACAGATCCAGCGCACTGCGCTCGTTGTTCAATGCCGCCGCTTGAACCACCACTACATCCAGATAGGCAATCACCCCGGCCTTGTACTGGTTCTGGGTCAGGCGCAACGATTCACGGGCCGCATCCAGTGCCTGTTGTCTCACGACAGCTTCGTTCTCCAGCACCTTGAGCTGCACCAGAAAGTTTTCCACTTCACGGAAACCGTCGAGCACAGTCTGGCGGTATTTGGCGACGGTTTCGTCATAGGCCGCTTCGCTGCGGTCAACCTCCGCCGAACGCTGTCCGCCGTCGAACACGGTCATGGCCAGTTGCGGGCCCACCGACCAGAAGCGGTTGGGCAAGCTGAACAGGTCCTTCGAGGTACTGCTGCTGTAACCGCCGTTCAGACTCAGGGTCAGGTCCGGGTAATAGGCGGCCTTGGCCACGCCGATGTTGGCATTGGCGGCGATCACCGAACGCTCCGCCGAGGCAATGTCCGGGCGCCGTTCCAGCAGTTGCGAAGGCAGGCTCAGCGGCACCTCCGGCAGCGGCGGGATTTCGTCGGTTTCAGCCAGTTTGAACTCGGCCGGCGCCAGACCGATCAGCACGGCGATGGCGTTTTCGAACTGGGCGCGTTGCCAGATCAGATCGACCAGGTCCGCCTCGGTGCTCTTGAGCTGAGTCTGCGCCTGAGCCACGGCATCCTTGCCGGAAACGCCGGCGCGGTACTGGTTTTCGGTCATTTTCAGCGAACGCTGGTAGGCCTCGACAGTCGCTTCCAGCAACCGCTTCTGCTCATCGATGACCCGCAATTGCAGGTAGTTCTGCACCAGCTCCGACTGCTGGCTCAGACGTATCGCCGCGAGATCGGCGTAGCTGGCCTCCGCATTAGCCGTGTCGGCTTCGAGGCCTCGGCGCAATTTGCCCCAGACATCAGCCTCCCAACTCACGCCAGCCTGCGCCGTGTAGGTGTTGCGGATGCCGCTCGAAGAACTGCTCAGGCTTGAACTGCTGCTGCCGGTGCCCTTACCGGAACGGGTTTTTCCGGCGGTCAGGTCCACCGTCGGGAAAAACGCGCCCCGGGCGCTCTTGACCAAGGCCTGGGCCTGGCGGTATTGCGCCTCGGTCTGGGCAACCGTCTGGTTGGAGCTGTTGAGCTTTTCGATCAGGTCATTGAGTTGCCGATCGCCGTACAGCTCCCACCAGGCACCGCGGGCCAGGGAATCGCTCGGATTGGCCTGGCGCCAGCCGGCCGCTTCCTTGTACTGCGCCGGCTCCGCGGTTTGCGGGCGCTGATAGTCCGGGCCGATGGCGCAGGCACTGAGCATCGCCGCGCACAGCGACAGGCTCAGCAACCGCGAACCTCGGGCCTTAATCAACGATGCGGCCAGCGGTGTAGCCAGGTTGAACAGCGAACGGTCAGTCATAGCGGAGTTTCCAGAGCAGCATCGGTACGCACCCCACGCCAGTGGTTGAAGCGATGGCGCAGTTTGTCGAGATAGAGGTAAACCACCGGGGTGGTGTAAAGGGTCAGCACCTGGCTGAAGATCAGCCCGCCAATGATGGTCAGGCCCAGCGGCTGGCGCATTTCCGCCCCTTCGGCGCGGCTCAGCAGCAGCGGCAAGGCACCGAGGATCGCCGCCAGGGTGGTCATCAGGATCGGCCGCAACCGTTGCAGGCAGGCGTTGCGGATCGATTCCAGCGGTGCCATGCCTTGCTGGCGTTCAAGCTGCAAGGCCAGGTCGATCATCAGGATGGCGTTCTTCTTCACCACGCCGATCAGCAGGAACAATCCCAGTAACGAAATCAGGCTGAACTCGCCACCCAGGACGTAAATCGACAGCAACGCGCCGACCCCCGCCGACGGCAAGGTCGAGAGAATGGTCAGCGGATGAATGTAACTTTCATAGAGCACGCCGAGCACCAGATAGACCGCCACCAACGCCCCCAGAATCATCCATGGCTGGCTTTTCTGGGTCGCGGCGAAGGCATCGGCGGTGCCGGCCATTTTCACGATGACGTCTTCGGGCATCCCGAGTTTGGCAATCGCTCGCTCGATGGCGGCCGTGCCCTGCTCCACCGTGACGCCTTCGGCCATGTCGAAGGAGATACTTTCGGAGGCGAACTGGCCTTCGTGGCTTACCCGATCGTCTTCCAGGCTGTTTTCGTAGTGAGCGATGGTCGACAGCGGAATCCGCGCGCCCGTGGCGGTAATCACCTGAACCTGCTTGAGGGTGATCGGGTCCTGGGCGTATTTCGGATTGACCTCCATCACCACCTGATACTGGTTGAGGCTGTCGTAAATGGTCGAAATCTGCCGCTGGCTGTAGGCGTTGTTCAGCACTGCCGTGACCATGTTCATGTCCACCCCCAGGCGCTTGGCCTGGTCACGATCGACAATCAACGTGACTTGTTGGGCGCCGCGGCCTTCACGGGCATCAATGGCCGTCAGCTCCGGCAAGGCCCTCAGCGCAACGACGACTTTCGGATACCACTCGCGCAGCTCGCCAAGATCGGCGCTTTGCAGGATGTAGGAATACTGCGACGTGGTCTGCTCGCGACCGCCGCCAAATTGCAGGTCCTGATCGGCCATCAGCATCAGCTGCGCACCCGCGACCTTGGGCATTTCCTTGCGCAGGCGTTCGATGACCTTTTGCGCGGAAATATTGCGTTCCTTGATCGGCTTGAGACGCACCAACATGAAAGCGTTATTGGTGCCGTTGGTGCCACCGATGAAGCCGGCAACGCTTTCCACCGCGTCATCCTTGAGCACGGCGCGGCGGAAGGTTTCCATTTTCGGCTGCATCACGCTGAACGACAGGCCGTCGTCGCCGCGCACGAAGCCGATCAGTTGCCCGGTATCCTGCTGCGGTAAAAATGTTTTGGGAACAACGACATACAGCGCAATATTCACGCCGACAGTCACGATCAGGCTCAACAAGGTCAGCCGCCGATGGCGTAGCACCCAGTCGAGGCTGGTCGCATATTTTCCGACCATCCACTCGTTGGCGCGCTGACTCCAGCGTTGCAGGCGGTTTTCCTCGCCTGGCGTGTGCGGCGTGAGCCAGCGGGCGCAGAGCATCGGGGTCAGTGTCAGCGACACCACCAGCGACACCACGATGGCCGCCGCGAGGGTAATGGAGAACTCGCGGAACAGACTTTCGATGATCCCGCCCATGAACAGGATCGACAGAAAGACCGCCACCAGCGACACGTTCATCGACAGCAAGGTGAAACCCACCTCCTGGGCACCGAGATAGGCCGCCTTCATCGGCTTGATGCCTTCGTCGATGTGCCGGGAGATGTTCTCCAGCACCACGATGGCGTCATCCACCACCAGCCCGGTGGCGAGGATCAACGCCATCAGCGACAGGTTGTTCAGCGAAAAGCCGTAGAGGTACATCACCGCAAAGGTGCCCACCAGCGACACCGGCACCGCCAGGGTCGGGATCAACGAGGCGCGGAAATTACCGAGGAACAGGAACACCACCAGGATCACCAGGGCCACGGCGATCAGCAGGGTCATTTCCGCTTCATGCAGCGTCGCCTTGATCACCGGCGAACGGTCCATGGCCAGGTTCAATTTGACGCTGGCCGGCAGCACCGCCTGCAACGCCGGCAACTGGGCCTTGATCTCGTTGACCGTCTCGATGATGTTGGCGCCGGCCTGCCGGTTGATCACCAACAGCACCGCCGAATCGTCGTTGAAAAAGCCGCTGTTGTAACGGTCCTCGACGCCATCGCTGACCTTGGCCACATCCTTCAGGCGCAGGGCTGCGCCATCCGCGTAGTGAATGATCAGCGACTCGTAATCCTTGGCCTTTTCCAGTTGATCGTTGGCCTGCACCTGCCACAGCCGCTGGCCATCTTCCACCGAGCCCTTGGGCCGGCGCACGTTGGCATTGGCGATGGTATTGCGCACATCGTCCAGCGCCACGCCGTACTGGTTGAGCGCCTGGGGTTCGAGCTCAATGCGCACCGCCGGCAATGAGCTGCCGCCGATCTGCACTTCACCCACGCCCTGCACTTGCGACAAGCTCTGGGACAGGATGGTCGAGGCCAGGTCATAGAGCTGGCCTTTTTCCAGCACATCCGATGTCAGCGACAGCACCATGATCGGCGCCTGGGACGGGTTGACCTTCTTGTAGGTCGGCATGCTGCGCATCCCGCTGGGCAGCAGGTTGCGCGAGGCATTGATCGCCGCCTGCACTTCCCGCGCCGCGCCATTGATGTCGCGGTCCAGGTCGAACTGCAGGATCACCCGGGTCGAGCCCTGGCTGGAGCGGCTGCTCATGGTGTTGACCCCGGCGATGGCGCCGAATGAACGTTCCAGCGGTGTCGCCACCGTGGAGGCCATCACTTCGGGACTCGCACCGGGCAGACTGGCCTGGACCACGATCACCGGGAAGTCCATTTGCGGCAGTGGCGACACCGGCAGCAGGCCGAAGCTCACCCCTCCGAGCAGCATGATCGCCAGGCTCAGCAGCATGGTTGCCACCGGGCGCTTGATGAAAGGACCGGAAAGGTTCATCGCCCCTTCCTCCCTGCATCAATCCCTGTAGGAGCGAGCCTGCTCGCGATGGGGCCTGCACATCCGACATGGATGCAGACTGATCCACCGCAATCGCGAGCATGCCCGCTCCCACAGTGTGTACGGTTCAACACTTTCACACCGCCACCTCTTCGGCCTTGGACTTGCCGAAACGCCGTCCCAGACGGTCGAAATACAGGTAGATCACGGGCGTGGTGAACAGCGTCAGAATCTGGCTGACCAGCAAGCCGCCGACCATCACCAGACCCAACGGCTGGCGCAGTTCCGCCCCGGAACCGGTGGCGAGCATCAGCGGCACCGCACCAAACAATGCGGCCAGGGTGGTCATCAGGATCGGCCGGAAGCGCAGCAAAGCGGCCTGATAGATCGCCGTTTGCGGGTCCATGCCCTGATTGCGCTCAGCGTCGAGGGCGAAGTCGATCATCATGATCGCGTTCTTCTTCACGATACCGATCAGCAGGATGATGCCGATGATCGCGATCATCCCCAGGTCATTGCCGCTGAGAATCAGCGCCAGCAAGGCGCCGACCGCCGCCGAGGGCAAGGTGGACAGAATGGTGATCGGGTGAATGTAGCTCTCGTATAGCACGCCCAGCACGATGTACATGGTCACCACCGCCGCCAGAATCAGCAGCAAGGTGCTCGACAGCGAGGCCTGGAAGGCCTGCGCCGCCCCCTGGAACTGGGTCTGCACGCCAATCGGCATGCCGATGTCCTTCTGCACCTGTTCGATGATCTGCACCGCATGCCCCAGCGCAACGCCGGGCGCCAGGTTGAAGGACATCATCACCGCCGGGAACTGGCCGATGTGGGTAATCGCCAGTTGCGCCTGGCGCTCTTCGATATGCGCCAGGCTGGACAACCGCACCTGCCCGCCATCGGTGGTCTTGACGTGAATCTGGTCCAGTGCCTGCGGGCCGATCTTCTCGCCAGACTGTGATTGCAGCACCACGCGGTACTGGCTGGCCTGGGTGTAGATGGTGGAGATCTGCCGCTGGCCAAAGGCGTCATACAGCGCATCGGTGATGTTCGACACCGACACCCCGACCCGGGATGCGGCATCGCGGTCGATCACCAGATAGACCTGCAAGCCCTTGTCCTGCAAGTCGCTGGCAACGTCGGTCAGTTCCGGGCGGTCCGCCAGGGCTTCGACCAGACGCCCGCTCCACAGGCTCAACAGTTCCGAATCCGGCGACGACATGCTGAACTGGTACTGCGTGCGGCTGACCCGGTCCTCGATGGTCAGGTCCTGCACCGGCTGCATGAACAGGCGAATGCCGACCAGCTTGTCCAGTTCCGGTTGCAGGCGGGCAATCACTTGCATTGCGCTCAGGTCGCGGTCGTGGTGCGACTTGAGGTTGATCAGCAACCGACCGCTGTTGAGGGTCGAGTTGTCGCCATCCACGCCAATGTAGGAGGACAGGCTCTCGACGGCAGGGTCGGCCAGAATCACCTTGGCGAGTTCTTGCTGGCGCTCGCTCATGGCGGCGAAGGAAATCGACTGTGGCGCTTCGGAAATACCCTGGATTACCCCGGTGTCCTGCACCGGAAAGAAGCCCTTGGGCACCACCATGTACAGGAATACCGTCAGCGCCAAAGTGCCAATGGCCACCATCAAGGTCAGCGGCTGGTGCTTGAGTACCCACTGCAATTTGCGCCCGTAAGCGGCAATCATCCAGTCAATGGCCGCACCGCTGGCGCGGTAGAAACGTCCCTGTTCGTCTTCCTTCGGTTCGCGCTTGAGCAGCCGCGCGCACATCATCGGTGTCAGGGTCAGGGAGACGACCAGGGAAATCAGGATCGCCACCGCCAGAGTGATGGCAAATTCACGGAACAACCGCCCGACCACGTCCGCCATGAACAGCAGCGGGATCAGTACCGCAATCAAAGACAACGTCAGGGAGATCAGGGTGAACCCGATCTGCTTGGCGCCTTTGAGCGCTGCATTCAGCGGGCTGTCGCCCTCTTCAATAAACCGGGAAATGTTCTCCAGCATCACGATGGCATCGTCCACCACGAAACCGGTGGCGATGGTCAGGGCCATCAGGGTCAGGTTGTTGACCGAGAAACCGGCGAGGTACATCACGCCGAAAGTACCGATCAGCGACAACGGCACGGCCACCGACGGAATGATCGTGGCACTGGCCCGACGCAGGAACAGGAACGTCACCATCACCACCAGGGCGATGGCGATCAGCAATTCATGCTGCACGTCCTTGACCGAGGCGCGGATGGTCTGGGTGCGGTCAGTCAGTACGACGACGTCGAGTCCGGCCGGCAGGTTGTCGGTGATGCTCGGCAGCAAGGCCTTGATCCGGTCCACCACTTCGATGACGTTGGCACCCGGCTGGCGCTGGATGTTCAGCAGCACCGCCTGATTTTCATTGGCCCAGGCCGCCAGTCGCTCGTTTTCGGCGCCATCGACGATCTCGGCGACATCCTTGAGCCGCAGCGGTGCGCCATTGGCGTAGGCCAGGATCAGGTTGGCGTAGTCCGCAGGAGAAGTCAGTTGATCGTTTGCGTCGAGCATCGAGACCCGGGTCGGGCCGTCGAAGTTGCCCTTGGGCTGGTTGACGTTGGATGCACCGATCAGGGTCCGCACGTCCGACAGGTTCAGGCCGTTGGCCGCCAGAGCCTCAGGGTTGACCTTGATCCGCACCGCCTGGCGCTGGCCGCCGGCAATGCTGACCATGCCGACGCCGCTGATCTGGGCGATTTTCTGCGCCATGCGTGTGTCGACCAGATCGTTGAGCTTGGGCAACAGCATGGTCTTGGAGGTGATGGCCAGCGTCAGCACCGGCGTATCGGCCGGGTTGACCTTGTTGTATACCGGTGGCGCCGGCAGGTCCTTGGGCAACAGGTTGGTCGCGGCGTTGATCGCGGCCTGCACCTGCTGCTCGGCGACATCCATGTTGATGTCGAGGCTGAAACGCAAGGTCAGCACCGAGGCACCGCCGGAACTGGTGGAAGCCATCTGGGTCAGGCCGGGCATCTGGCCGAACTGCCGCTCGAGCGGTGCGGTCACGGCACTGGTCATGACGTCCGGGCTGGCGCCGGGATACAGCGTCATGACCCGAATGGTCGGGTAATCGACTTGAGGCAATGCCGATACCGGCAGCAAGCGATAGGCGATCACGCCGGCCAGGATAATGGCCAGCATGCTCAGGGTGGTCGCCACCGGGCGAAGGATGAACAGCCGCGAGAGATTCATGCGCCGCCCTTTTTCGCCTTGTCGGCAGGCGCCGGCTCAGTGGAATTGGCCGCCGATTTGCCTTGCAGATGCCCGGCGGGGTTTGTCGGCACGTCCTGAGGGTTGTTGACCACTTCCACATCACTGCCGTCTTTCAGGCGGTCAGTGCCTTCCAGCACCACGCGATCACCGGCAGCAAGGCCTTCAGTGACCACCGTGTTGATGCCATCGCTGGCGCCGATTTTCAGCTGGCGAATCTTGACCTTCTTGTCGCCGTCCAGGGCATAGACGAACGTGCCGTTGGTGCCGAACTGGATGGCGGCGGACGGTGCGAGGACCACGTCCCTGAGGGTGTCGGCCAGCAGGCGCACGTTGACGAACTGGTTGGGGAACAGCGACTGGTCGCGGTTGTCGTAGCGCGCCTTGAATTTCAGGGTGCCGGTGGTGACGTCGATCTGGTTGTCCAGGCTCTGCAACACGCCAGTGGCTTGCAGCTTGGTGTCACCACGATCCCAGGCCTCGGCAGGCAATTTGGCGCCACTGCGATAACGCGCGAGCACCGTGTCGAGGCTGCTTTCCGGCAAGGTGAAGGCCACGCTGATCGGCTGGGTCTGGGTGATGATCGCCAGCGCCGTGGTGTCGTTGGCCGCGACCAGGTTGCCGACGTCGAGCTGGCGCAGGCCGACGCGCCCGGCAATCGGCGCACGGATCTTGGTGAATTCGAGATTGAGCTTGGCATCGTTGACCGCCGCCTGATTGGTCTTGACCGTGCCCTGGAATTGGCCGACCAGCGCGATGGCGGTGTCCAGGGTCTGTTTGGCGATGCTGTCTTCTTTGTAGAGCCCGGTATATCGCTCTACATCCACCTGGGCGTTCTTCAACTGCGCCTGATTTTGCAGCAAGGTGCCTTCAGCCTGGAGCAAGGCGTTCTGGTACGGACGCGGGTCGATTTCAGCCAGCAGATCACCGGCCTTGACCATCTGCCCTTCTTCGAAATAGATCTTCACCAGTTCACCGCCGACGCGGCTGCGCACATTGATGGTATTCAACGCAGTGACCGTGCCCAGCGCTTTGTAGTACAGCGGGAAATCACCCTTGACCGCCGGCGCTACCCGCACTGGAACCGGCCCCGTTGCACCGCCGAACCCCGGACGCATCGCGCCTGACCTGCCAGTGTGCCCGGCCACGGCCTTGGGCTGCGCGCCTTCTTTCGGCGCAGCACCACCGGGCCAGAATTTCCAGCACAAGGCAGCGATGACCAACAGGACAAGCAGGCCAAACAGCCAGCGACGGGGACTACGGGAAGCGGAGGATTGCATTGAGTGATCAACCATTGGGCGCGAGGGCTTCTTTTACATAAGACAGAACGATAAGCACTGGCGGGGTTTAAGCAAAGCGCCTTTACCGGCAATTTACCTTTGGCTTACGTAACAGGAGATTTATCCAAGATACTGAAACACAAATGAAAACGGCCTGGACAGGGCCAGGCCGTTAACAATTGTAAAACTCTACTTATTTCAGGACAGCGAGTGCAGCTTCGTAGTTCGGCTCGTCAGCGATTTCCTTGACCAGCTCGCTGTGCAGCACATTGTCGTTCTCATCCAGAACAACCACGGCACGGGCGGTCAGGCCTTTGAGCGGGCCGTCAGCAATGGCAACGCCATAATTCTGGATGAACTCGGCACCGCGCAGGGTCGACAGGTTCTGTACGTTTTCCAGGCCTTCGGCACCGCAGAAGCGAGCCTGGGCGAACGGCAGGTCAGCGGAGATGCACAGCACCACGGTGTTGGCGATGTCATTGGCCTGGGCGTTGAATTTGCGCACCGAAGTGGCACAGGTCGGGGTGTCGATGCTTGGGAAGATGTTCAGTACTTTGCGCTTGCCGGCGAAGTCCTTCAGGGTAACGTCGGACAGATTGCCGGCGACCAGGGAAAAGGCTGGCGCCTTGGAACCGGCTTGAGGCAGTTGACCGTTGACTTGAACCGGGTTGCCTTTAAGAGTGACTTGAGCCATGAACGGAGTCCTTCTGTACGTTGTTGTGGAGAATTTTGAAGAGGCCGAAGTTAACCACGAAATTGATCGGCGACCTATACCGGATATACACATCTGCAAATCCGACACAAATCCCTGTGGGAGCGGGCTTGGCCCCGATGAGGGCGGCAGTTTCAACCTATCAGTGACTGACAGATTGCAATCGCGGGCAAGCCCGCTCCCACAGGAATGGTGGTGTTATCTGAGTAACCGCAACATATTGCGATGCCGCGCCGCGAAAATCCGCCGCATATAGCCATTCACCAGCAGTGCCTCGCTCAACGCACCGCCAATCGCCGAATACGTCACCCGATCGGTATACAGCGTACCCCCCTCTCCCGCAGCCACCCGGTGTTCATGACGAAAGGCACGCATCGGCCCCTTGAGCATTTCATCCACGAAATGAACATCGCCGACCTCGCGGATCACCACCGTCCAATTCGAAGGAATGAAGTTGAACATCCAGTGCCGAAAGCGGAACCGGCGGCCGGCTTCGATGCGCAGATCATTCAGGTCGACATCGCCCAGCGGTGTGATGCGTTCGGGGAAGATCTTCGGGAAGTTCACGCCCTCCAGACAGAATTCGAGGACTTCCCTGGGCGTGCGATGGGGAATAAGCGTGGTGAGTTCCAGAACGGGCATGAATGATGGCATTCCATTGGCCAAGGGGCTCACAGACTACCACCCGATGTAGGAGCTGGCTTACCAGCGAAGGCGGTGTGTCAGTCGGACCGCGTTGCGGCATTCGCCAGCAAGCCGGCTCCTACAGGGTTTTTGGGGGTATCACGTAATTTGTTACGACTTTCCATGACTGCATTGTCGATTCAGCCGCTGATCATTCGACTATAAGTGAGTCATTCAAATCCAATGGAGAAAACACCATGCGCTTCATGATCATCATCAAAGCCAGCCAGGACTCCGAAGCCGGCATCATGCCCAGCACCGAACTGCTGACCGCCATGGGCAACTACAACGAAGAACTGGCCAAGGCCGGCATCCTCCTCGCCGGCGAAGGCCTGCAACCCAGCAGCAAAGGCGCCCGTGTGCGCTTCTCCGGCGACAAGCGCACGGTGATCGACGGGCCGTTCGCCGAAACCAAGGAGCTGATCGCCGGCTATTGGTTGTGGCAGGTGAAATCGAAGGAAGAAGCCATCGAATGGGTCAAACGCTGCCCGAACCCGATGCCGGGCACTGAGCCTGAGATCGAGATTCGCCAGGTGTTCGAGTTATCGGACTTTGGCGCGGAGCTCACACCGGAACTGCGGGAGCAGGAAGAGCGGGCGTTTGGCAAGAAGTGTTGAGTATCGAATGAATGGGGCTGGCGATGCATGCAGTCAGCATCACCGTGTCATCGTTCTTCGTCGGAACGCCGCCCGGAGCAAGCCTGCTCCCACATTTTGATCACCGTCGTACACAGGTTGTGTGTTCGCTGAAGACTCAGTGTGGGAGCGGGCTTGCTCGCGATTGCTTTACATCAGGCGATATCACATTCGAGTGCACAGCAGATATCGCATCCAACCCAATGATCGGTATTAACTTTTCAGTACATACAAAAACCAAAGAATTAACCCCTTCGACTGGCTAACCCCTCGTTAGCTGCTAGCTTCAAGAGACGTGTCCTACAGCCTTGAAAGCAAAGAGATTACGTCGTAACGGCCGCCAAGTGCCGAGTTGTCCAAAATGAGCCACCAGGGAATCGGGGAATCATGTTGAACAAAATGGGGATGCACGCCTGTCTTCTGGCGACTTCATTCGCGCCTTTCATCAGTGCCTGTGCGGACAACGCCGAGACCGCCAACAAGAGCAACAACCCGCTGAATTTCGATCCGGGGATGAATCTGCAGGATTACTACACCCCGAAGTACCACAACTCCAATATCCATTCCAACGACCTGTTTGTGCGCGCCACGCTGCCGATTGCGCCGAATGACTTCATCGGTGTGCCGCAGCTGCTGCGCGCCACCGCGCCGATCAGCACTCGCCCCGATCCCAACGGCGGCTACAGCACCGGTGAAGGTGATCTGAACCTGTTCGATATTTTCCTGCTCAAGACCGAAGGCGTGCAGCTGGGCATCGGCCCGCAGATCACTGTGCCGTTTGCCGACAAGGACGAACTCGGCACGGGCAAGTGGCAGGCCGGATTCGCCGCCGTGGCCATAGACACCTCGCCTCGCGGGCTGCTGGGCGCACTGGTGCAATACCAGCGTTCGTTCGCTGGCGACAGCGACCGCGAACAGGTCGAAACCGCCACGTTGCAACCTTTCATCATTCACAACCTGGACCACGGCTGGTACGTGCGATCAACCGGCACCTGGACCTATGACCTGAAAAACGACACCCACTACATCCCACTCGGTTTGGGTGGCGGCAAAGTCTGGAAAGACGGGCCTAATATCCTCAATGCCTTTATCGAGCCGCAATGGACTGTCGACCACAAAGGCAAAGGCTTGCCGAAATTCACGCTGTTCGCTGGCCTCAACGTCACCTTTGGAAAATAAGGACACCGCCATGCACATCGCAGTTCGCACCGCTGGCTTCGGCCTGATGACCATGTTTGTCAGTTGCGGCGTGGGGGCCGACTTCACCGCCACCCCGGAAGAAGCCCGGAGCATCGCCAAGGAGGCCTACCTCTATGGCTTCCCCGTGGTGGAGATGTACAAAACCCTCTACGCACAGGCCGTGGACAAGAAAGGCCCGAATTTCAAGGCGCCGTTCAACCAGATCGGCAACACCGCCAAGGCCTTCACCGCCAGGGATACGGCGTTCGTCACGCCCAACGCGGACACGCCTTACTCCTTCGTCTGGATGGACCTGCGTGCCCAGCCACTGGTCCTCACGTTGCCGCCCATCGAGGAACACCGTTATTACTCGGTGCAATTGATCGACGCCTACACGCAAAACTTCGCTTACCTGGGGACCCGCAGCACCGGCAACAATGGCGGTCATTTCATGATCGCAGGTCCCCACTGGCAAGGTCAGCAACCCCAGAACATCGACCGGCTGCTGCGCAGTGAAACCGACATCGCCTATGCGCTTTACCGCACACAACTGTTCGATGACAAGGACCTGGCCAAGGTCAAGCAGATCCAGAAAGGCTACAAGGTCGAAACCCTGAGCCACTTCGACAAGCACAAGGCGCCACCGGCCGCCGCGAAAATCGACTGGCCCAAACCCGAACCGAACATGAGTGACACCCCGGATCTGTTCCGCTACCTGAATTTCATGCTGGCGTTCGCACCGGCCCAGGACGTGGAAAAGGATCTGCTCGCCCGTTTCAAGACCATCGGTATCGAAGCCGGCAAACCGTTCAACCTCACCAAGCTGAGCGCCGATCAGCGCAAGGCCCTCGAAGACGGCATCAGCGACGCCAAGGCTGAATTCGCCGAGTTCAAGAAAACCAGGGTTGATACCCATGAAGTCACCAGCGGCGATTTTTTCGGCACCCGCGATCATCTCAAGGGCAATTACCTGTACCGCTACGCCGGCGCCGACATGGGCATCTTTGGCAACTCGGCCGAGGAAGCGAATTACATCGGTTACTTCGTCGACAAGGACAGTCAACCTCTCGACGCCTCGAAGCATGATTACACCCTGCATTTCGACAAGGATGCCCTGCCCCCGGCCGAGGCGTTCTGGTCGCTGACCATGTACAACGCCAAGAACAAACTGCTGGTGGCCAACCCGCTCAACCGCTACCTGATCAACTCCTCCATGCTGCCCGACCTCAAGCTCGACGCCGACGGCGGCCTGACCCTCTACCTGCAGAGCAAGGCCCCGGCCAAGGATTTGCAAAGCAACTGGTTGCCGGCACCCAACGGGCCGTTCTACGGCGTACTGCGCCTGTATCTGCCTAAACCGGAAGTCGCCAGCGGCCAATGGAACATGCCGCTTCTGACCCCTGTAACCCCGTAAACCAACAGACGGATTCAGCCATGGCCAGGTCCGAGAGCAACGGTTTCAGCGCCGCCCCGACGTTGGCGTTTACCTGGAGACAGCATGACCGCACTCAATGACCTCAACGCCCTGCAAGCCAGCATCGCCGAAACCGTGCTCGGCCAGGACCAGGTGATTCGGCAAATCCTCCTCGGCCTGCTGGCCAACGGGCACTTGCTGCTGGAGAGCCTGCCGGGGCTGGCCAAGACCCGCACCGTGAAGGCGCTCGCCAAACATCTGGACGCGAAGATGAGCCGCATCCAGTTCACCCCTGATTTGTTGCCGTCCGACATCACCGGCGCCGAAGTGCTGCATCAGGTCGACGGCAAACACGAGATCCGGTTCCAGCCAGGCCCCTTGTTCGGCAACCTGATCCTGGCCGATGAAATCAACCGCGCCCCGGCCAAGGTCCAGGCGGCGTTGCTCGAAGCCATGGAAGAACGCCAGATCACCGTGGCCGGCAACAGCCATGCATTGCCGGAGCTGTTCATCGTGGTCGCCACCCAGAACCCCATTGAACAGGAAGGCACCTACCCGTTGCCGGAAGCGCAAATGGACCGTTTCCTGATGAAAGTGCTGCTCGATTACCCAAGCGCCGAAAACGAAAGCCAGGTTCTGCGACTGTTGCGTGAAGAGGAGCAGGCCCTGGGTGCCAAGGCTGCTGCGGTACAGGGCTTTGCACTGGTCCAGGACGTGATTTTCGCCGCGCGCCGGGAAGTCAGCGTGGTGCACGTGTCGACGGCCATCGACCGCTACCTGATCGATCTGATCAATGCCACGCGGCACCCGGCCGATTACGACGCCGACCTCGCTCGCTGGATTGCCATCGGCGCCAGCCCGCGCGGCGGTATCGGCCTGGACCGCTGCGCCCGGGCCGATGCGTGGTTGCAGGGCCAGGATTTCGTTTCGCCGGACAACGTGCGCGCCGTGGTGCACCCGGTGCTGCGCCATCGCCTGCAACTGAGCTACGACGCGGTGGCCGACGGCGTGAGCGCCGATCAGGTGCTCGACCGTTTGCTCGATAAAGTCGCGATTCCCGCCTGATGGTTATGAAGAGTGCGGACGGTCTGGTCTATGTCTCACTGGCGCAATTAATGGCCCTGGCGTTCAAGGCCCATGACCTGAGTTTTGTCGCGCGTCAGCCCCAGGGCAGCATCCTCGCCGGCAACCATGCCTCGCGCCTGCGTGGCCGTGGCTTGAACTTCGATGAGTTGCGCCGCTATCAACCCGGCGACGATTTGCGTCACCTCGATTGGCGCGCGTCGCTGCGCACCGGCAAACCGGTGGTGCGTACCTTCACCGAAGAGCGCGACCGCCCGGCATTGATTGTGGTCGACCAGCGCATGAGCATGTTCTTCGGCTCGCAACGCAGCTTCAAATCCGCCGTCGCCGCCGAACTGGGTGCCCTGGCGGCGTGGATGGTGTTCAACGCCGGGGATCGGGTCGGCGGGCTGGTGTTCAACGACCGGCGCATCGACAGCATCGCGCCGCTGCGCAGCCGCAAGCGCATCGAAGCGCTGTGCAGCCGCATCGTCCAGCAGAACCAGGCATTGGACGCCAGCAACCCGGATGCCGAAGGCCAGGACCAGCTCGACAAAGTGTTGCAGCACTGCCTGGCCCTGGCGGGACACGATCATTTGATCTGTATCGTCAGCGACTTTGCCGGTGCCGGTGAGCGCACCTTGCAGTTGATGCGGCAGTTGGCGGCGCACAACGATGTGATCGCCATGCAGGTCTACGACCCGTTGGCGCTGAACCTGCCGAAAAATGGTCGCTTGTTGATCACCCAAGGCCAATTGCAGGTGGAACTGGCGGTGGAGCGTCGGCAAGTTCACCAGCCGTTGGGCGACTTTCTAAGTGGTCGGCTCAAGGACGTTGCCACGCTACTGCGACGCAGCCAGGTGCCGCTGATGATGTTCAGCACCGCCACCGAGGCGCACGAACAGTTGCGTGCCGAATTGGGCAAGATGGCTGGGGCGCGGCGATGAATCCCAACATTCCGGGCATCGAGCAACTCAAGGAAATCGCACTGCCCGCACCGGTCAGTTATGCGCCGCAGACCTGGGGTTGGTGGGTGTTGCTCGGTTTGCTGATGATGACCGTGGTGATTATCGCCGCCCGGCGATATTGGCAATGGCGCCGTGATCGATATCGGCGTGCGGCGCTGGTGCGCCTGGCACAGTTGAAGCAGCGCAGTGATGACCTGAATGCATTGCGCGAGCTTCCAGAGCTGCTAAAGCGCACCGCCCTCTCCATGCCCAACCCCGTACCTGTGGGAGCAAGGCTTGCCCGCGATGCAGACGGTGCGGTCCTTCAAGTAAACCGCGTTATCGTTCATCGCGGGCAAGCCTTGCTCCCACAGGGTCCTGCTGCGCTCGGGAAAGAGGATTGGCAGACCTTCCTGCAGCAACACTGCAAGCAACCCTTACCCACCGATTTCAGCCTACAACTCGCCCAACTGGCCTACGCCCCGGACGCCACCCTCCGCGCCCTGCCGGCCAAACAACGCCAACACCTGTTCGACACCTGCAAACACTGGATAGAGCACCATCATGTGGCAGCTTGATTACCCCTGGTTGTTACTGCTGCTGCCGTTGCCGTGGTTCGGCTATCGCTACCTGCCTGACTACCGCGAGGCACGCAGCGCGGTGCGGGTGCCGTTTTTTGCGGCCATGAGCCGCGCGGTCGGCCAGGCGCCGAGTCAGGCGGGCGCACGCAACAACCGTTGGCAGTTGCTGCTGAACCTGCTGGTCTGGGTGCTGTTGCTGCTGGCAGCGGCCCGGCCGGTGTACCTGGAAAAGCCCATCGAGCGCCAACAACCGGTGCGCGACCTAATGCTGGCCATCGACCTGTCCCAGTCCATGGAAACCACCGATTTCACCGACACCAATGGCCGGAAAATCAATCGTCTGGCCGCCGTGAAGGCCGTGGTACACGGCTTTATCGACAAACGCAAAGAGGACCGCCTCGGCTTGATCGTGTTCGGCAGTGGCGCGTATCCGCAGGCGCCGCTGACCCTCGATCACGCCAGCCTGTCACTGTTGCTGGACGATACCGGTATCGGCATGGCCGGTCCCAACACCGCCATCGGCGATGCCATCGGCTTGAGCCTCAAACTGCTGGAGCAGGCCCGTGAACAGGAAAAGGTCCTGATCCTGCTCACCGATGGCAATGACACCAGCAGCGCCATCACCCCGGATCATGCAGCGGCCATGGCGGCCGCCAAGGGCGTGGTGATTCACACCATCGGCATTGGCGATCCCAATGCCGCCGGTGAAGCCAAGGTCAACCTGACGAGCCTGCAACAAATCGCCGAGGTGACCGGTGGCAAGTTCTTCCGCGCCGAAGACCGCACCGCGCTGGATCAGGTCTATAGCACCCTCGACACACTCACCCCTCATCAGGTGAAAACCCTCAGCCATCAACCGAAAAAGGATCTGTTCTGGTGGCCGCTGGGGGCGGCGATTGCGCTGCTCGCGCTCTATCACCTGGGTGCCTTGCTGCGTCCGCGCCTGTCCATGGCCCGTCAGCGGCAGGAGGCCTGAGATGGACATCAATCCCGGCGACTTCCACTTCCTGCGCCCGCTGTGGCTGTTGCTGCTGCCCTTCGCGGTGTTACTGCCACTGCTCTGGCGCCGCAGCCGCGACCTGCAACGCCGCCTGCGCAGCAATATAGCCGGGCACTTGCTGCCGCACTTGCTGATGACCCCACGGGACCGGCACTGGCTGCGCCCGGTGCACCTGGTCTGCACATTGCTGGTACTGGGCGCGCTGGCCGCCGCGGGACTGACCTGGGAGCAGGATCGACCGGACTTTCTGGAAAACCGTGCGCCGCTAATCATCGCCATTGACCTGTCGCCGTCCATGGACGCCACCGATGTGCAACCGACGCGCCTGGAAGCAGCCAAGCACAAGCTGCATGACCTGATCCAGCGTCGCGCCGGCGCGCGCACCGCCCTGATCGCCTACGCCGGCAGCGCACACCTGGTACTTCCGGCCACCGACGATCCGGCATTGCTCGACACCTTTATCCAGGCCCTGAGCACCGACCTGATCGGCAAACCGGGGAAAAATGTCGGCGCGGTCATCGATCAGGCCAAACGCCTGCTGGCCGCCGAAAAATCCCCAGGTACTCTTCTGCTGATGACCGACGGTGCCGACACTTCGGCACTGGACGGCCTCGATAAACAACTGGACGACAGCGCCCTTCAAGTGCTGATCCTCGCCGTCGGCAACGAGGACGGTGCGATCATCCACGACACCAATGGTCAGCCGCGCACCGATAGCAACGGTCGCCCGGCGCTGGGCAGATTCGATCAGACCGCGCTCAAGAATCTGGCCTCCGCGCTGGACGCACCGCTGGGCAGCCTGACGCTCGACAACGACGATCTGGAGTGGGTCGAGTTGCACGCCCAGGCGCATTTTCAGAGCGCCAGCGACGAACAGCGCGAACTCCACTGGAAGGACGCCGGCTACTGGTTGTGCTGGCCATTGTTGCTGATCGCCTTTTTCAGTGTCCGCAAGGGTTGGAGCCTGAACTGGATGGCCGGATGGTTCCTGGCATTGGGCCTTGGCCTGCAACCGGCACCCGCACACGCCAACCCGTTGACCGATGCCTTTTTCACCCCCGACCAGCAAGGGCGCTGGGCCTTCGAACATGAGCACTTCCCTCAGGCCGCCGCGCATTTCGTCGACCCTTACTGGAAAGGCATTGCCGCCTACAACGCCGCCGATTTCGATCTGGCACTGGCCAGCTTCGCGCGCCTGCAAACGCCCCAGGCGTATTTCTATCTGGGCAACATCTACGTGCGGCGCTTCAAGTTCGACGAAGCCATCGCCGCCTACACCCAGGCGTTGAAGTTGCAGCCGCAATTCCCCGAAGCCACCGCCAACCTGGCCCTGGCCATCGCTTTGCAAAAAGACACCGAAAGCGCCGAACAGAACGCTCCCAAGGTCAAACCAGACGAAATCAAAATGGACAAGGCACCGGGCAAGGGCCAGAGCAAACCGGTGCAGACCCAACAGGCGGCCTCGGATGAACAGTGGTTGCAGAACCTCAGCACCTCGCCGGCGAAGTTCCTGAAGCAGAAATTCAGCTTGCAGGATCAGGTGGGGGCCAACCCATGATCTTCCTGAAAGACCGCGTCGTGGCCATCGCTGGCAAGCCAGCTCCCACAGGTTCTGCGTTGCTCACAAAATACTGTGGGAGCTGGCTTGCCAGCGATGGCGTGAGCCCAATCACCGCCAGACTCGGCACCTTGCTCCTTTGCCTGATCTCCACCTGCACCCTCGCCGCCGAACCCGAACTGCGCGTCCAGGCAACCCTGCACCTCACCACCCCACCCATGGTCGGCAGCCTGGTCGAACTGCAACTCGATGTCCTCACCGACAGCTGGTTCACCGATGCCCCCACCCTGCCCGACCTGAAACTGCCGGGCGCGCTGGTCATGCCACCGGACGGCCATGCCGAACACCTGAACCAGACGCTCGACAACAAATCCTTCAACGGCATGCGCTACACCTACCGGATCACACCCAATGTGGCCCAGGGTTTCGACATCCCCGCCCTGACCGTGCGCGCCGCGCCCGGCCAGGCGAGTACCGAGCTCAGCGCGCAGAGCCCGCCGCTGCACTTTGTCGCGACACAACCGCCGGGGTTCAACCCCGGTGAGCCGGTACTGGTCGCACAGGGGCTGCGTTTCACCCAGGGCATCATCCAACCGGCCACGCCATTGCACGTCGGTGACAGCCTGACCCGGCAATTGACCCTGCAAGCCGACGGCGCCCTGGCCATGTCGTTGCCGACACCGATGCTGGGCGACGTCGACGGCCTCAGTCGCTACCCGAAAAACCCGCAAGTCAGCACCCTGGACGATGGTCGCGGCCACTTCACCGGCGGCCAGCGCATCGACAGCGTGACCTACCGGATCGACCGCGAAGGCCATCACAGCCTGCCCCCCATCGCATTGAAATGGTGGGACGCCAGCCGCCAACAATCCCGGACCGCTGAAGTCCCCGCCGTGGACTTTGACGCGGTGGCCAATGACGCCTATCGGCCGGTGTTTTCGATCACCGAAGACCTGAAAAAACTCGGCCGGCAAAACCACCTGCACTTCTCGGCATTGGCCTTTGGCCTGCTCGCGCTGCTGGTGGGCGTGGCGCTACTGGTGTGGTTTACGCGCCCGTTCATTCATCGCGCCTACCTCGCCTGGCAGGCCCGGCGCCGCGCCCGTCACGCTGCCTGGCTTGAATCCGCCGACTACGCCTGGCGACAGATCCCGCCACAGCTCGACGGCAAGCCGCCGCAGTTGAGTGCCCTTTACCTGTGGACGCGCCGCCGTCGCAAAGGCCTGAAATTGACCGCTTTCGGCCCGCGCCTGCAGGCACTGTTACGCGCCTGTTACGGCCGCGAGCCGATCAAAGATCAAGCGTTGCTCCAATTGAGGCAATCCTTGACTACGCTACAGAGTCGGACCGAACACAACAAAGAATCAGTCGCTGCCGCACTGCGACCACTGAACCCCGTTTACGAGAAGGACTTTCCATGACGAGTTCGATATCGATCCGCCAGCATCACGGCTTCAAATTCCTGCTGAGCCTGGCCTTGAGCCTGCCATTGCTGGTCCAGGCAGCCGAGCCACTGCCCTCGTGGAACGACGGCCCGGCGAAAAAGAACATCATCGAATTCGTCCAGGCCGTGACCGATCAGAGCGGCAAGGATTTCGTCAAACCCGAGGACCGTATCGCCGTGTTCGACAACGACGGCACACTGTGGAGCGAGCAGCCGATGTACTTCGAATTGCTGTTTGCCCTGGATGAGGTCAAGCGTAACGAAGCGCAGCACCCGGAATGGAAAGCCACGCAGCCGTTCAAGGCCGTGCTGGAGAACGATCATGAGGCGCTGGCCGCCACCGGTATGGACGGCATCATGAAGATCTTCGGTGCCACCCACACCGGCATGACCACCGAAGCCTTCGACGACTACGCCAAGACCTGGCTGAGCCAGGCCCGTCATCCAAAAACCGGCAGGCCCTACACCGAAATGATCTTCCAGCCGATGCTGGAGATGCTCGACTACCTGCGCAGGCAGGACTTCAAGACCTACATCGTCTCCGGTGGCGACACCGGGTTCATGCGTGCCTTTGCCGAAAAGGTCTACGGCATCCCACCGGAACAGGTCATCGGCACGACATTCGTCACGGCCTTTTCGTACCAGGACGGCAAGGCGTCGATCCTGCGCACACCGAAGCTGGCCCACAACGACGATGGGCCAGGCAAACCGGAAAGCATCGACGCCGTGATCGGCCGTCGGCCGATCCTGGCTTTCGGCAACTCCGACGGCGACCTGCAAATGCTGCAGTGGACTGCAGCCGGGCCGGGCAAACGCTTCATGGGCCTGGTGCATCACACCGACGCCAAACGCGAATGGGCGTACGACCGCCAATCGAAGATCGGTCGCCTGGACAAGGCCCTGGACGAAGCAAACTCACGTGGCTGGACCGTCGTGGACATGGCCGCCGAATGGCGCCGGATCTACCCCTTCGATGCCGCCGCTACCGGGCAAGTGCAATAAAAAACATAACGCAGGATCGCATTGAACGGTTGTCGCACCGAGCGACGCAAAGCAAAAGGAGCAAGTCAGATGACGCGCATACGCAAATGGTTACCGAAGCTGGCCCTGGCGGCGACTTCGGTGATGGCGATCTCGGCCACTGCCGGGGCCGCCGATAAACCCAACATCCTCGTTATCTTCGGCGACGACATCGGCCAGACCAACATCAGTGCCTATTCCATGGGCGTGGTCGGCTACAAGACGCCGAACATCGACCGCATCGCCAAGGAAGGCATGATGTTCACCGATTACTACGCGGAGAACAGCTGCACCGCCGGACGCTCTTCGTTCATCACCGGTCAGACGCCGTTACGCACGGGTCTGTCGAAAGTCGGTGCACCGGGCGCTACCGTGGGCCTGCAAAAACGCGATATCACCATTGCCCAGGCGCTCAAATCACAAGGGTATGCCACCGGTCAGTTCGGCAAGAACCACCTCGGCGACCGCGACGAATACCTGCCGACCAACCACGGTTTCGACGAATTCTTCGGCAACCTGTACCACCTCAACGCCGAAGAGGAACCCGAGCGCCCTTACTGGCCCAAGGATGACCCTGCGTTCCTCAAGTCGTATGCCCCGCGAGGCGTAATCCACAGCTTCGCCGACGGCAAGATCGAAGACACCGGTGCGTTGACCACCAAGCGCATGGAAACCATCGACGACGAAACCACTGCCGCTGCGCAGGCGTTCATCGAGAAACAGGCCAAGGCGGATAAACCGTTCTTCGTCTGGATGAACACCACCCGCATGCACTTGTTCACCCACGTACGCGACTCGATGAAGGGCCAGAGCGGCATGCCCGGCAACGAGTATGCCGACGGCATGCTGGAACATGACGGTGACGTCGGCAAACTGCTGAAAACCCTCGATGACCTGAAAATCGCCGACAACACCATCGTCGTCTACACCACTGACAACGGCCCGAACCAGTTCTCCTGGCCGGATGCGGCGACCACACCGTTCCGTAACGAGAAAAACTCCAACTGGGAAGGCGCCTACCGGGTGCCGGCCATTGTTCGCTGGCCGGGCAAAATCAAGGCCGGCGAAGTCTCCAACGAGATGTTCTCGGGCCTGGACTGGTTCCCGACCCTGCTCGCGGCGGCGGGTGATGCCGATGTGAAAGACAAACTGCTCAAAGGCTGGGCACCGACTTCCGGCGGCAACAACTTCAAGGTGCACCTGGACGGCTACAACCAGTTGCCCTACCTGACCGGCCAGCAGCCTAAAGGCGAACGCAAGGAGTTCTACTACTTCAACGACGACGGCGTGTTGGTGTCGATGCGCTTCGATAACTGGAAAGCGGTGTTCTGCGAACAGCGTGCGCCGGGCGGCTTCAAAGTCTGGAGCGAACCCTTCGTGTGCCTGCGGGTACCGAAAATCTTCAACCTGCGGATGGACCCGTATGAACGCGCCGACGTGGTTTCCGACCAGTATTACGATTGGCAGACCAAAAACGTCTATCTGGCGGCCCAGGCTACCGGCAAGGCAGCGGTGTTCCTCCAGACCTTTATCCAATACCCGCCAAGCCAGAAACCGGCCAGCTTCAGTGTTGACCAGGTGCGTGCGGCGGTGGACGCAAAAATCGCTGAAGAAATGAAAAAACAACCTGCACAGTAAGACCGCTCGACCGCCGCTCGCCCTCATCGGCGAGCGGCCTTATTCCAGGATGCAAACACAACACCTTGTAGAGCTGGCTTGCCAGCGAAGGCGAACCCCAGTCAATAAATAGGTTGTCTGATGTACCGCTTTCGCTGGCAAGCCAGCTCCTACAAGGTTCTGTGTTGAATTTGAATTTTGCACAAGGCAATAAACCCATGTCCTCACGTGTCGCCAGCAAGTCGTCGGCCATACCCGCCCCTCACGTCACCTCCCCGGCGCTGTTGATCCCCGCCCTGCTGCTGTTCGTTTCCGGCGCCGCGGCGCTGGTGTATCAGGTGCTGTGGATCAAGCAGCTGTCACTGGTGGTGGGCGTCGAGGTGTACGCCATCACCACCGGGATCAGCGCATTTTTTGCCGGCCTGGCCTTGGGCGGCTTGCTCTTCGGGCGCTGGGCCGACCGTTTGCAGCAACCGGTCCTGTTGTATGCCGGGCTGGAAGTGCTGGTGGCGGCGCTCGGTGTCGGCGCGACCTTTGCCATGAGCCTGGCGGCTCAGCCGTTTGCCTGGCTTGAACAACAGATCGGGCTACTGGCCTGGATATTGCCGTTCGCCCTGGTCGGCCTGCCGGCACTCCTGATGGGCGGCACCCTGCCGGTGCTGGTGCGCTCGCTGGCCAGCGATCCACTCAAGCTGGGCAAGGCTGGCGGCCATCTCTATGCCGCAAACACCGCCGGCGCCATCGCTGGCACCCTGCTCGCCGCGTTCGTGCTGATTGCCACACTGGGCGTACGCGGCAGTGCCTTGGCCGCGGCAATGCTCAACCTTCTGGCCGCCGCCGGTGCCTTGTGGTTCCAGCGCCAGCGTCCGCTGCCCGGCAACGCACCGGTCAGGCACCACGCCGACAAGGCGCCGGATCGCCTGGCGCTGTGGCTGTATTCGATTGCCGGTGGCGTGGCCCTGGGTTACGAAGTGGTGTGGTCGCAGTCGATCGTGCAGTTCATGAGCACCCGCACCTATGCCTTCGCCGTGGTGTTGGCGACGTACCTCACCGGGTTGTTTCTTGGCAGCGCCCTGCTCGCCCGTCGGGTCGATCGCCTGCGCGATCCCTGGGGCGTGTTCGGGTTATTGATTGCCGGTGCCGGGCTGATTGCGCTGCTGGAAATCGCCATGCTCGGACGCTGGCTGGTTATCGCGCAAAGCGTGGTCGAAGCCTGGGTGCTGTCGCTGGGTGCCAATGAGCTGGCCGGCATGAGCGCACGCTTTGCGGTGGCGGCCGTGAGCATTGTGTTCGTGCCGACCGTGCTGCTGGGCGCAGCGTTCCCGGTGGCCCTGCGCTTGAGCGTCGGCCGCGAGCATGTAGGGCGTCATGTCGGTGAGGTGGTGGCGTTCAATACCCTGGGCGGGATCATCGGCGTGATGCTCTGCGGGTTTGTACTGATCCCGCTGCTGGGACTGGTGCGCACGCTGGGACTGCTGGCGATCATCGCTGCCGGGATTGGCTACTTCGCGGTGCGCAAGGGGCATGGGGTCAAGAAAGGCCGGCGTCAGGGCGTGATCGCCGTCGGCCTGCTGTCGGTAGCCTTGGCGCTGCTGACCCCGGTGAACAAACTGGCCAGCCTGCTGCCCGGCGCGCGCAACGCCACCCTGGCCTTTTACGAAGAAGGACGCGGTGGCACAGTCGCCGTGGTCAGCCAGGGCAAAGGGCAAAAGGCCTTCCAGCGTTTATACATTCAGGGCGTTTCGAACACCGGCGATGCCATGCCATCCCTGCGCTACATGCGCATTCAGGCGCTGTTGCCGCTGCTGATCCACAACGCCGAGCCGCGCTCGGCGCTGGTGATCGGGTTTGGCACCGGCATCACCGCCGGTGCCCTGACGCGCTATCCAGGGTTGGAACACCGCGTCGTCGCTGAACTGCTGCCGTCGGTGGTCAAGGCGGCACCGTTGTTCAAGGGCAACTTCAATGCCGCCGCCGACCCGAGTGTCGATCTGCGCCTGCGCGACGGTCGCCAGGAACTGCTGCGCAATCCGCAACGCTACGACCTGATCACCCTCGAACCACCACCGCCCTCGGCGGCCGGTGTGGTCAACCTGTATTCCCGGGACTTCTACCAACTGGCCGCCAGCCGCTTGCAGAAACAGGGCCTGGTCGCCCAGTGGCTGCCGTTGCCGACGCAGAACATCGACGACTCGCGCTCACTGGTGCGCAGTTTCCTCGATGTCTTTCCCTACGCCACCCTGTGGACCAGCGAATTCCACGAGATGCTGCTGGTGGGCTCGCTGGAACCGATCGAGCTGGATGCAACGAAAATCAGCCAACGTTTCCAGCAGGACAGCGTACGCGGCACCTTGCAGGACGTGGGCATCGGTTCGGCCGCTGCATTGCTCGCAACCTGGGTGACCGATCGCGCCGGCCTTGAACGCTTCGCCGCTGACGCGCCGCCGGTGACCGACGATCAACCGCGCATCGAATACGCACCGTGGGTGCGGGCCAAGGAGATCACCCGGGTGCTGCCGGCGCTGCTGGACCTGCACACAGCCCCGCCGCTGGTGAATGCCGACGCGAGTTTCAATGAGCGCATGAACGCGCACCGGCAACGCCTGATGCAGTTCTATCGGGCGAGCCTGCATGCCTACGATGGAGATCGCGATGCCTGGGGCCGGGATATTCGCGAGGTGATGGCTGGGGATGGGGGGAATCCGTATTACCGGTGGTTTGTCGGGGAGTGATTGGGCGCCTGTAAGGCCGTCTTCGCTGGCAAGCCAGCTCCCACAGGGTTTTGTGTCGTACGTTAATGTTGTAAACGACACAGGATCCTGTGGGAGCTGGCTTGCCAGCGAAGAGGCCATCAGCCTCACCGCATCATTTGACAGACGCCGGTCATCCGGCAAAGCTGCATCGAGCCTCAACGCGCGCCTGACGGCACACGCACCTGGACCACGGAAGTCGTAATGCCGAACCATAAAAATAAAGCAGTCGCTGCAAAACCTGATTCGCAACCGACCCTGATTAACCGTTATCTGTTTCCCGTCACCATCGGCGCCCTGCTCCTGGCTGTCGCGGGCATCGGCTGGTTTCTGTTCGCCAGCAAACCGACGCCCGTGACCTATACACCGGTCAGCACGCCTGTCGCTCAACCCGCCAAACCGCAACCGGTGGCCGCACTGCCGGCCGTAGCGCCGGCAACCATGGTCGACGAGCAGCAATGCCAGGGCTGCCACAGCGCCCAGGTCAAGGACTGGCAAGGCTCCCATCACCAATTGGCGATGCAGGAGGCGAACGCCGAAACGATGCTCGGCGATTTCAACAACGTCAGCTTCAAGGCGGAAAACGAAACCACCCGGTTCTCGCGCAAGGACGACGGATTCTGGATCAATACCCCCGGTATCGACGGCAAGAACGCCGACTTCAAGGTCGCCTACACCTTCGGCATCGCGCCCTTGCAGCAATACCTGATAGCCGTCGGCGACGGTCGCTTGCAAGCCTTGGGCGTGGCCTGGGATACCGAGAAACACCGCTGGTTTCATCTCTATCCGGGCCAGGGCGTGACCTTCAAGGACCCGTTGCACTGGAGCAAACCGAGCCAGAACGCCAACTTCATGTGCGTCGAGTGCCACACCACCGGCTTCAAGCGCAATTTCGACGCGGCAAAAAACAGCTTCGACAGCCAGTGGAACAGCCTCGGCGTCGGCTGTCAGGCTTGCCATGGCCCGGCCTCCAATCACCTGGAATGGACGGCGAAAAAAACCGATCTCGTCCACGCCGGGTTTGCCGTCGATCTCAAGGACAAGAACGCCACGGTCGAAATCGAAACCTGCGCCCGCTGCCACGCCCGCCGCGCGCCGCTGGGTGATGGTTACACGGTCGGCAAGCGCCTGATGGACGATTACCTGCCGAGCACCCTCACCCGCGAGTTGTACGCCCTGGACGGCAAGATCAAGGATGAGGTGTTCGAACACGGCTCCTTCGCCCAGAGCAAGATGTTCGACAAGGGCGTGCGTTGCAGCAATTGCCACAACCCCCACAGCACCCAACTCAAGGCGCCGGGCAACGGCGTCTGCCTGCAATGCCACAACACCGCGGGCAAGACGTCGGTGGAAGGCGTCGATGGCAAGGGACTGCAAGCGAAAAACTACGATTCCATCGAACACACCCGTCACGCCATGGGCCAGCCGGGTTCGCAGTGCGTGGAGTGCCACATGCCCGGCAAGTTCTACATGGGTAACGACTTCAGGCATGACCACAGTTTCAGCATCCCCAATCCGGAGCGCGCGCAAAGACTCGGTACGCCGGACGCCTGCCTGACCTGCCACCAGGGCAAGGCCGGCGACGCTGCCGGTAAAAAAGTCACCGAGCAGTTCAAGCTGTGGAACACCGTCAATGCCGGTACGCAGCAAGCACCCCGTTACGACGAAAGCCTGTGGCTGATTCGCAACGGTCAGCCCGGCGCGGCGCAAGCCTTGTTCGAACAGTTGCAACGCAGCAACCTGCCGGCGATTCAACGGGCGACCCTGCTCACCGAGTTGCCGGCGTACCCCAGTGAACAGGCGCTGAAGCTCGCCACCAAGGATTTGAGCCACCCGGCACCGCAGGTGCGTGAAAGCGCGGTGCATGCAGTCAGCGCGTTCCTGCCGCCACCGGAACGTGCGCCACTGCTCACACCGTTGCTGAGCGATCCGGTGAAAGCGGTACGCATTGCGGTGGCGCGAGACCTGCTCGGCGTGGCGCGCGACGGTCTGGGCAATGCTCAGGACAGCTGGAACAAGGCCATCGCCGAATACGAGGCGGTCCAGAACAGCCTGGCCGAACGCGCCGAAGCCAACCTCAATCTGGCGATGCTGTATCAGGCCGACGGTCGCAGCGGCGAGGTCGAAAGCCTGCTGCGTACCTCGCTCCAGCGTGATCCGGATTTCCACCCGGCACGGGTAACGCTGGTGCAATGGCTGGAAGCCAATGGACGCAGCGAGGAAGCCCAGGCGATCCTCGCCCAAAGCCTGAAGGAATACCCGGACGCCGCCCTGTTGCAACACACCCAGGGCTTGTCGCTGGTGCGGGCGGGCAAATCGGAGCAGGCCATGCCGTTCCTGCGCAAAGCCGCACAACTGGAACCGCAGACCGCGCAATACGGCTACGTGCTGGCGGTGGCGCTGCATGACAGCGGCAAGGTGGAGTCGGCGTGCGCGGAGCTGGAACGGTTGTTGAAGGTGCAGCCGACCAACCGCAATGCGCGCCTGGCGCTGATCCAGTATTACCTGGATAACGGGCAGGAACCCAAGGCCCAAGTGCTGTTGCAGGGCTGGAAGAAGATGAACATGGGTGATCCGGCGTTGAAATGATTTGTAGGAGCGATTTTTGTGGCGAGGGGATTTATCCCCGTTGGACTGCGCAGCAGTCCTTTTTTTAGGGCCGCTTCGCGACCCAACGGGGCGGTGCGACGTTTCGCTAAATCCCCTCGCCACAGGATTCGCTACATCACCGTCGCCGAAACAACGGCCGCGGCTCGATCACCGATCGCCCGTACAACACGCTCATCCCCGCCAACCCCTTCAACGCGTCCTCGGCGGATTTGTCTTCACGCACGGCGAAGCTGTCGAAACCGCACTGCCGCATGTGGCTGAGCTGATCGCGCAGCACATCGCCAATTGCACGCAACTCACCACTCCAGCCCAGTCGGGTGCGCAGCAGATACGCCTGACTGTACGCACGCCCGTCGCGGAAACTCGGAAAATCCAGGGCAATCAACGGCAACTGGGCAAACCACGGCTTCAGGGTTTCCACTTCATCGTCCGGCCCCAGCCACACGCCATTTTGTCCCGGGTTATCCAGCCAGCGTGCCAGCGGCAGAATGACCTCACCCGCAGGCAGCTCGGTTTCAGCGTCCCTGACCAGGGTCCATGGATCATCCGCGACAATCCGTGCCACGCCCTCCTCCAGTCGCAACAAGTTATTCATGCCGACATCTCCGGCACTTTTGGATAAACCGACTCCTTGAACGGCTCCAGGCCAATTCTCGCAAGGGTGTCGACGAACAGTTCCTCGCTCTCGCGATACCGCACGAACGTCTCGATGATGCGCTCGATGACACCGGGCACCTCGACGGCGCTGAAGGACGGGCCGATGACCTTGCCCAGCGCGCTGTTCTTGCCCTGGGCGCCACCGAGGGTGATCTGGTACCACTCGCTGCCGTTCTTATCGACACCCAGGATGCCGATGTTGCCGATGTGGTGGTGACCGCAGGCGTTCATGCAACCGGAGATGTTAAGGCTGATGTCACCCAGGTCGTACAGGTAGTCGAGGTCCTCGAAACGCGCCTGAATAGCCTGGGCAATCGGGATCGACTTGGCGTTGGCCAGCGCACAGAAGTCGCCACCGGGGCAGGCGATGATGTCGGTCAGCAAACCGACATTGGCGCTGCCCAGGTTGTGTTCGCAGGCCAGGCGCCACAGCGCGAACAGGTCGGCCTTGGGGACGTCGGGCAGGACGATGTTTTGTTCATGGGCGATGCGGATTTCGCCGAAGCCAAAACGTTCGGACCATTGGGCCACCGCCTCCATCTGCGTGTCCGTGACATCGCCCGGCGGCGCGGCGAGGCCGGGTTTGGTCGATAGCACCACACTGGCGTAACCCGGTACTTTGTGCGGCTGCACGTTACGCATCACCCAGCGCGCGAACACCGGATCGTCGGCCAGATGCGTGCCGAAATCAAGGCTGGTACCTGCCAGTTCACGATAACCCGGTGTAACGAAGGCACCGGCCACGCGCTCGAACTCATCGAAGGTCAGTTGCGCCGGGCCGTCCTTGAGGTACTGCCACTCTTCCTCCACTTCCCGGGCAAACGCGTCGATGCCCAGGGCCTTGACCAGAATCTTGATCCGCGCCTTGTACTTGTTGTCCCGCCGGCCATGACGGTTGTACACGCGCAACACCGCCTCGACGTAGGAGAGCAGGTGCTGCCACGGCAAGCCTTCGCGGATCTGCAAACCGAGGATCGGCGTGCGTCCCAACCCACCGCCGACCATCACCCGCAACAACATTTGCCCGTCGCTGCCGGGGTAAAGATAGAGGCCGATGTCATGCATCATGATCGCCGCGCGGTCCTGCTCGGCCGAGCAGATGGCGATCTTGAACTTGCGCGGCAGGAACAGGAACTCCGGGTTGATGGTCGACCACTGCCGCAGAATCTCCGCCAGCGGACGCGGGTCGATCATTTCATCGGCGGCGACCCCGGCGAAGGCTTCGGTGGTGATATTGCGCACGCAGTTGCCGGAGGTCTGGATCGCATGCATTTCCACCTCGGCCAGGCGTTCGAGGATGTCTGGCACCTCGGCCAGTTCGATCCAGTTGAACTGCATGTTCTGCCGGGTGGTGAAGTGGCCGTAACCGCGATCGTAGTCTCGGGCGATGCTCGCCAGTGTGCGCATCTGCCGGGCACTGAGTGTGCCGTAGGGAATCGCCACCCGCAGCATATAGGCGTGTTTTTGCATGTACAGGCCGTTCTGCAGGCGCAACGGCAGGAACTCTTCCTCACTCAGCTCACCGGCCATGAAGCGCTCTACCTGATCGCGAAACTGCGCAACCCGCTCAAACACCAGCGCCCGGTCATAGTCGTCGTACTGATACATCTGGCTACCTCATCAGGATTAGGCACAGAACCCTGTAGGAGCGAGCTCTGCTCGCGATGGAGTCCCAGGCGACGCGTTCATCCAGGAAAGTCGCGTTTTCGTTGACGTCCATCGCGAGCAGGCTCGCTCCTACAGGGATTGCGCCAGGAGTCGGGCTCTGCGGCTCGTTTCGAGATAACGACTATGAGCGTTCGGCGCAGTACGTTACAGATTCACTTGATAGCTAAAAAACCATATCAGAACGCGGCGGATCGCCGCAGGCATGCCCCCTATCTGATCCGCACAAATGAACTTTTCCTGAGCCTGTTTTGTTTTCAGCGGTGTTTTTACAGTGCGCGGCATTGCAACCGTGGAAGCATTGAGCATGAGCACAACAACGATCGGACAGGCCTATAACTACAAGGTGGTGCGGCAATTCGTGGTGGCGACGGTTTTCTGGGGCGTCGTGGGGATGGCGATGGGCGTGTGGATCGCCTCGCAGCTGGTGTGGCCGCAGATGAACCTCGACCTGCCGTGGACCAGTTTCGGCCGCTTGCGTCCGCTGCACACCAGCCTGGTGATTTTCGGCTTCGCCGGAAGCGCGCAATTTGCCGCCAGCTATTACGCGGTGCAGCGTACCTGCCAGGTGCGGCTGTTCTCGGACAAACTCGCCGCGTTCACCTTCTGGGGCTGGCAGTCGGTGATCGTGGTGATGCTGATCAGCCTGCCACTGGGCTACACCACCACCAAGGAATACGCCGAGATCGAATTCTCCGGCGCCGTGTGGATGACCGTGGTCTGGGTGGCCTACGCCATCGTATTTTTCACCACCGTGGTGCAGCGCAAGACCAAACACATTTACGTCGGCAACTGGTTCTTCGGTGCGTTCATCGTCGTCATCGCCATGCTGCACGTGGTCAACCATCTGTCGATCCCGGTGGGCTGGTTCAAGTCCTATCCGGTGTACTCAGGGGCCACGGACGCCATGGTGCAGTGGTGGTACGGGCACAACGCCGTGGGCTTTTTCCTGACCACCGGTTTCCTCGGCATGATGTACTACTTCGTGCCCAAGCAAGTCGGGCGCCCGGTGTACTCCTACCGTTTATCCATCGTGCACTTCTGGGCGCTGATCACCCTGTACATCTGGGCCGGTCCCCACCACCTGCACTACACCGCCCTGCCGGACTGGGCGCAGTCGCTGGGCATGGCCATGTCGCTGATCCTGCTGGCGCCGAGCTGGGGCGGGATGATCAACGGCATGATGACGCTCTCGGGCGCCTGGCATAAGTTGCGCACCGACCCGATCCTGCGCTTCCTCGTACTGTCATTGGCGTTCTACGGCATGTCGACCTTCGAAGGGCCGATGATGGCGATCAAGACGGTCAACGCCCTCTCCCACTACACCGACTGGACCATCGGCCACGTGCATGCCGGGGCTCTGGGCTGGGTAGCGATGATCACCTTTGGCGCGACCTATCACATGGTGCCGAAAGTCTTCGGCCGTGCGCAGATGCACAGCACGCCGCTGATCAACCTGCACTTCTGGCTGGCGACCATCGGCACGGTGCTGTACATCGCCTCGATGTGGGTCAACGGCATCACCCAGGGCCTGATGTGGCGGGCGATCAACGACGACGGCACGCTGACCTATTCTTTCGTCGAAGCCTTGCAGGCCAGCCATCCGGGGTTCGTGGTGCGCTTTGCCGGCGGCGTTTTGTTCCTCACCGGCATGCTGGTGATGGCTTACAACGTCTGGCGGACGGTGCGGGTATCGGACGTGAGAATGGCAGAGCTTGAGGCGCAGATAGCCTGATGATCGAGATCGCGCTGAATGTGTTGGGTGTCGTGGGTCTTTGGCTGGCGGTGGAGTATTGCCTGAGGCATCAGACTGCGCAGAGTCTTGATGAGGCGAGTTTGATTCCGTTTGCCGATGATCCGGAGGTGGCGCGGCGGGTGGAACTGGCGACGGGGAAAACCGTGAAGGCAGTTGCACCGGAAGAAGCGAATCCGGATTGGGGCAACCTGGAAGTTTGACGCCTGATTTTGACACGCAATGAACTCTGTAGGAGCAATGCTTGCTCGCGATAGCGGTCTGACAGCGAATATAAATATCGACTGTTGTGACGTCATCGCGAGCAAGCTTTGCTCCTACAGGTGAATCTGTCAGCTCAGCTGCGTTCGCGGGGGATCAGGCTTTGCAGTTGCTGAGCGAGGAAGTTCGCATCGAACGCAAAGACATCCGGGTCTTTCAAACCATTGGTCTTGCGCCACTGCCAATCAGTGGACGGTGGCAGGCATACCAGCGAAACGCTGCCATAACGCGCAGCCGTAAAACCCATCACCGCCAGGGAAATCTGGCCACCCACACCCATCACATCCGGCACGAACTCCACCGGTTTGCCGGCAATCAGGATGGACAACTTCTCGGTCTTGAACGTCGATGTCTCGACCGGAACGCTCGGCCCGAACGCGACGTACGGCTCGCGGCTCACCTCCAGCAGATTCGGTGCCTTGACCGGTTCCAGCCATTGCTGGATCTGATCGAACAGTTCACCGATACGCGTCGCCCACACGGCTGACTGCGACTCGAACACTTGCTTCTTGTGCGCTTCGCTTTCTGCGTAGTGGCGAAGCATCTCGCCCAGTTGCTGTACGTCGTCCATTGCGGTGTTCCCTTGGTTGAAACGGTGCTGCGGACATTCAGCATGGCAGAAGCGCGCCAGTCGCGTACGATTAAACGCCGGGAGGTATTTGGCCGGGCATGCGACGCAGGCGCGCCATGCTCAGGACGTCGACCCATTGGCCGTCACGCACCGCATAATCGCGTAACAGTCCTTCGGTTTCGAAACCGAATTTGCGGTACAGGCCGATGGCGGATTCGTTGTCGGCATAAACAGTCAATTCGATGCGATGCAGGTTCATCCAGTTGTCGGCGATGTCGAGCACAGTCGCCAGCAGTTTCGAACCCACGCCCTTGCCCTGCCACGCCAGTGCAACGCCAATGCCGAAACTGGCGGCATGGCTGCGCCGGATCCGCGAGAACTGCTCCAGGCTGATGTGACCGATGACAGTCCCCTGATGCAGCGCCACCAGTTGCACCATCCGTTCGTTGTCCGGCTCCAGGCGCTTGCGCCAGCGTTCGGTGGCAGGAAACGGCAATTGCGTGGTTTGGCGGGATACGGCCGGTTCGTGATACAGCGCGGTGAGGCTTTCGATGTGGGATTCGTTGAGGCGTTCGAGGGTGATAACCGAATCGGTGGCGGGCATGGGTGATTCATCCTTGAAGACATGGCTGGCCACTCTACAACGCATTTCTGCAACATGGCGAGACCCCTTGTAGGAGCGAGCCTGCTCGCGAAAAACGTCCAGGCAACCCGATCATTCAGACGGGGCGCGTTATCGTTGACGTCCATCGCGAGCAGGCTCGCTCCTACAGGGGATCCGGGTCAGCTTTGGAACCACTCCTGGCGTTCGTTGAAGGTGTTTTGGATCAACTCCACCAGCATCTGCACCTGCGACTCCCCTTCGGACCCTGCATTCACCGCCATCCACACCTGGCGTTGCATCGGTTGGCCGAATAGCTGCGGCAAGCCGATCAAGCCACGATCGAAGCGGCCCATGTAGCCGGGCAACAGGCCGATGCACGCGCTGCAGCGGATCATCTCCAGCATCAGTTCATAGGAATGCAACTGCACGACCCCGGCCAGTCGCTGGTCCACCAGTTGGTTCCACGGCCGGAAGCTCTCGATCTGCCGGTCATGTTGCCATTGCACCAACAGGAAGTCGGCCAGGTCATCGAGGCTGTCGGGGCGCGAGGCGACCCGTGAGTAACGCTTGGCAATGTGCGGTAGATAGTCCAGCTGGGCCAGACGCCGAGGTTCGCTGATGGCAAAACTCGGACCGGGCAAAGGCGTATCGGAACTGGCCAGCCACACCACCACATCGGCGCTGACCGCTTGCAGGGACAATTCGCTGTCCAGCGAAATGATGTCCAGGCGCACGCTGGCATTGCGGCGCAGCAGCGCAATCAGATCCCGGCCGAGGATGTCGTGCAGGATCGTTTCGGCCACGGCCAGACGAATCAGCGGCCGCTCGATGACCGGCAACTGGCGCTCGTGGGCCAGGGCCATCAGTTGAGCCTGCAGATGCTTGCCGTCACGGCTGAGTGTCAGCTCACTGCCCTGAAATTTGAAAAGTGTACGTTGCAGTTGCTCTTCCAACTGAGCCAGATGCTTGCGCAGCAGCGCAGGCCTGACGTCAAGGCTGCGGGCAGCCTGCATGAAGCAGCCACAGCGGGCGCTGACCATGAAGCATTGCGCGACCTCGGTCTCGATCCTCGCCGCCTGCGCCAGCCAGGATTCGGACTTTGCGGCGCAAGCGCGGTAATCGGCCGCATCATGGCGCCCTGCCGTCTCTGAAAATGACATCGATGACTCCCTGTCGATTGTGTTGTCTTGCCTCCACATCTGCTCTGTGGGAGCAAAGCTTGCTCGCGATGGCGGTGTGTCAGGCGCCATAAATGTTGATTGATACGCCGCCATCGCGAGCAAGCTTTGCTCCTACAGGGTTGGTGTCGATGCGTTAGCGTTTCTCCTCCAGCACCTTGCTCAACTCGGCCCCGTCGATACTCAGCATTGCCGTGTTGAGCATGCCTTCCAGATACGCCTTGGCGATCGCCTCCTGACGCTGGGCACGCAGCGCCTGGGTCAGTCGGTCGCGCAGCTCGTCCAGGGTAGCCACCCGAGCCGGTTGCAGTTCAGTGAGTCTGATCACGTGAAACCCGGCCGGACTCTGCACGGGATCGGACACTGCCCCGACCTTCAGCCGCGACACCGTGCCACGGACTTCAGGCACCAACTGCTGCAAGGGTTGCAGACCGGCATCGCCACCGCGCCCGGCACTGTCGCGATCCTGCGAGTACTGGCTGGCCAGCGCGGCAAATTCCGCCGGGGCCGCCTGGGCTTTGCGGCTCAGCTCCTGCGCTTGCTTGCGTACGGTTTCCAGGCTTTGTGAATCGCTCACCCCAAGGAAAATCTGACTGACCCGGTACAGGGGCGGCATCATCCATTCGGACTTGCCCGCCTCATAGGCTTTTTGCAACTCGGCGTCGCTGGGGTAATCCGCCGGCACCTGGCTGACTGACTGCAAATAGTCGCGAAACACGATCTGCTCGGTAGCAGCCCGGGTTTGCCGCTCGACGTCCGGACGTTGCCGCCAGCCCTGAGCGTCGGCCTGTTCGAGCACCGCTTTCTCGGCCAGGCGCGAACGTATCCAGCTTTCCAGCGTGGCGCGATCTGTGCGCAGTTGTTCTCGCGACTCCGGTGGTAACGTCACGAGCAACGCCTTGAGTTCCTCGGTCGCCACTTGCTGATTGCCCAACCGCGCAACCGCCGGCTCGCCCGCTGCAATGATCGTGGTCACAGGTTGCGGCGCTGCGACCGGATCGTTGCCCGGCCGCAAGCCCAGGGCCACGGCAACCACCAATACGGCCAGTGCTCCAGCGCTGGCCACCACTGTGCGCTTTTTCACAGGGCTGCAACCTCTTGCTCCGAGGCATCGACGGTTTCAACCTGAGTCTGCAACTGTGCAGCGTTCTGGCTGTAATCGCGCAGGTAGACGATGAATTCCTGCAACAAGCGATCCCACAACTCCAGGTTGCCGCGCAGATAATCGGCGCTGACGCCGGCAGCCACCACCACGTCCATTTCCATCACCAGAAACTCGCCCTGCACCGACAACCGGGCAAACCGGCGCGAAGCGTTCCACAATTGCGCCAGCCCCGCCGGCAACTCACCCTGCACCCGCAAGGCGCAACTGAAGGTGAAATCGACATAGCTGCCCTGCTCAGCCGCCGGGTTGCCGAAACGCACGGCGTAGCCGATGCCCTGGCTGGCGCTGAGCAATTGCACGATGCCGTTCTGTTCAGTCTGGTTGACCCGATAGCCTGCCGCTTGCAGTGCTTGGGTTAGCGATTGTGGCGATACGTGAGCGATCAATTGAGTCATGTGAAGTTCTTCCCTGTTTTTCAGTGAGTGATCGCAGCCTGAGGCGCGTCGAATTGGGTCTTGTAGAGTTCGTCGCCGAAGCCCTGGGCCAGTTCTTCGAACTTGACCCGCGCGCTGCCGGCGAAGGGTTGGCGAATGTTCATGACCTCGGCGACATCGATTTTTTCGTAGGCCGCGAGGATCTCCTTGGCCACGCCATACATCTGTTGATTCTTGACCGAACATTGCTGCATTTGTGTGTCACGTTCGGCCAGTTGTGCCTCAAGCCGTGCCCGTTCGGCTTCCTTGCCCCGGGCCATGACCAGCAGCTCGTCGTAAGCCTGCTTGAACTTGCCGATCTGTTCGCGGCTGGCTGCCACCTGGGCCTGGGCCTGGCTCTGCAAGCTGTCGTGCTGGCCTGCCAGTTGCTCGGCCATCCCTCTGGCCTTGGCCAGCTCCGCCGTCAACTGCTTGATCTGCGCCTGGGCGGCCTTGGCCTCCGCCTGCGCCGCCACCTGCGCGGCACTGGCCTGGGCCTGCTGGCTTTGCAGGGCCTGCAATTGTTGGGTGGTGCTGCGCAACTGCGTACGCAGGCGCTCTTCCATGCCCTCGGCGCTGGCCCCCTGGGCGACCATCAGTGCTATCGCCATCAGCCAGAATCTGGCCGGGATTCGTGTGTTCATGCCGCTCTCCCTGCGCCTTAGAAGCGCGTGTTGATTTCCAGCTGCAAGACGTCGATATCGAACGGCGCGCCGTACACCGCTTCTGAGCTCAACCAGCGTCCGGTGGCGTAGACATTCTTGGCCAGGCCGTAGTTGCCGCCCAGGAAGTAGCCCTTGGCATTGGTGCCGCCCAGGTGGAAGGAGGAATCGTTGAAGCCGTCAGGCAAGGCATCCGGCTGGATGTACTTGTAGCCGGCGAAGAGGTTCCAGTCGCCCTGCTTCCTGAGGTCCAGGGCGTTGCCAAGGGTGAACTGGACCATCCAGGCATTGGCGCCGCTCTCGATGTTGCCGTCGCTGTCGAGGTTGTTGACGATCTGCCCGGCCGAACGCTTGCGCATGTCGCCTTCGTCGTAGCCCAGGTTGTGCACATAGTTGGCCTGGCTGCGCAGTTTGAAGTCCTGCGGCAGATCGCTGTCGAGCACGAAATTCACGTCCAGCAGGTTGAACTCCGAGGCCAGGCCGACGAATTGCGGCTGCGGTGTGGTGGCTGGGTTGAGCGGGTTCGGCGTGATGTCGCGCAGCAGGAACACGGTGTTGCCCTTTTGCATGAACGCTGCGCGTGTGCCATCGCTGTCGCAACCCGGTGCGCCGGCCCAGGGCTCGCAAGGGCTGGAGCGTTGGCCCTCGATATCGTCAAAACGGTAGTAGGCCAACGCGCCCTTGAGACGGTTGCCGGAATTGATCGCCCAGTTGGCGCCGATCTGCGCGCCATACAGCCATTTGTTATCGCTCTCTTCCTTGTCGAAGCCGTTGCTGGAGGTGGTGTCGTTGGTGTACTCGATCGGGAATGCACCGACGGTGCCGAACACGCCCCAGTCACGGTTGAACTTGTGATCGAAAATCGCCGCGATACCGTCGAAGTTCAGCTCGTTGGAATAGAGCATGTCGGTGGAGAAGAATGGGTTAGTGAAGCGGCCTCCCGTCAGGGTCAAGTCGTTCGTTGCTTTCCAGGTCAAGTAACCCTGATCGAGCCAGATGTCTTTCTTGCCGAAGCCACCACCGAGGGTCTGGGTAGTCGACACTGGGCTATTGTCCGAACCGGTGCCGATGCGAATGCCGGCGGTCCAGTCCGGCGCGATCACCGCTTTCATGCCCAGGCGCGCCCGCAGGCGCAGCAGGTTGTCGCGGTCTTCGCGGGTGTTGAGCAGTGGCGGCAAGCTGGTGCTGCTGTTGGGGTTCACGTCGAACGGGCCGTTGTTGTTGAGCTTGGCGAAGTCGACAATCTGATTGCTGTTGGTGTCCGAGTAATAGCGCGACTCGTCCCGCAGGCGAATGTCGCCGTCGAAGCTGATACGCGATACCCAGTCGGGAAACGTGTTGGGCTGGGCCCAGTTTTCCTGTTTGGCGGTGGCCATGACTTCGGCCTTGACCTGATCGCGGATCTGGTCGCGCACGGCGGCGGGCACATATTGCACCCGCACATCGCCTGGCGCCGCGGCCGGGCCGCTGGCGACAACGGCAGGCGTAGTCGCGGCGGTCGCGGTCTTGCGGGCCTGATCCGCTTCACTCTGGGCCTGGGCAATCAACTTGTCGGCCTTGTCCTGTTTCAACACGCCTTGCTCCACCAGCAAGCGGATCAGATTGATCGTGGCGTTCTCCGAGGGCGCAGGCGCCGCTGCGGCCTGACCGACCAGGGTCGCAACGACCATGCCGACCGCCAGGGACAATCGATTCACATTGGAAATCATTTGCACACAACTCCTTTTGGCAAAGCTGGAAATTTTGATTAGCCCGGACGCCGTCCTTGCAAGGACAGGCGCACAGGCAAAGTGATCGAGGCCGGTGGCCGTTCGCTTAACGCAGGCGCGTTGCGCAGTGCCGCGAGCACCTGGGTGTCAATCCCGGGGTTGCCGCTGGACTTGATCAGCTCGACCCGGGTGATTTCGCCGACGCTGCTCAGCCAGACATCGGCCTGAAGGGAAAAGGCCAGGTTGCGCAGGTCCGGGTTCTCGCGCAGCAAGCGCTGGAAGGTGAACGCCAGGAACTGGCTGTAGGTGCCGTTGCCCAAGCGTCCGCCGCCGGCGCCGGCCATGCCGCCGCCCTTGCCCGCGCCGATATTGAAAGCGTCGTTGCCGGCCTGTGCGTCACCGTCCATTTGCATCGGATTGGCCAGGTCATCCGCCGGGGACGGCGGTGCTTCTTCCTCGGGTTTCACCTCTTCAGGCTCCGGCGTCGGCTCGGGCTCGACCATTTTTTCTTCCACGGGGGTTGGCGGCTCCGGTGGTTTTTCCGGCGGTGGCGGCGGCGGTGGCGGCAACGGGATGATGGTCGGCACTTTCGGTGCTTCACGGCGCACACCGCTCATGTCGTTGGCCCACTGCCAGAGCAACCACGCGGCCACGCCGGCGATCAGCAAACCGGCGCCCCACTGCACGAACCGCAGGGGCGACTGCTTGACCGGAGACGGAGGAATCGGAAGTTGAGCAGTCATGGTCAGCCCTGCGCCGGTTTGCCGGTCACCAGACCGACCTGTGACAGTTCAAGACGGCGCAGCAGGTCCAGCACCTCGATGACTTTCTGGTACTGCACCGTGGCATCGCCGCGCACGATCACCGGGAAGTCGGGGTTGCCGGCCTTTTCAATGCGCAGGCGATCCTCCAGCTCGGTCAGGGTCACCGGGTAGGCATCGAGGAACACCTGGCCGCCGTCATTGACCGAAATCGCCTTGGTCTTGGCTTCGGACAGCGATACCGAAGCGCTGGCCTTGGGCAGGTTGATCTGGATGCCCGAGACCTGGGCGGTGGCGGTGAGGATGAACATCACCAGCACCACCATCAGCACGTCCACCAGGGGTGTGATGTTGATGCTGTCTACCGCTGCATCATCGTCATCGTCGTGGGAGGCATTTACAGAAGCCATGGCAATGCTCCTCAGGCCGATACGGATGCGTTGGTATGGTTGCCACGGCGGTGCGCCGCTTCACTGAACTGGCTTTCGCCGTGCATCTCCGCCAGGCGAGTGATGAACTCGTCGACGAACACGCGCATGTCGGCGCTGACTTCCTTGTTGCGGGTGATCAGGCGGTTGTAGCCAAACAGCGCCGGGATCGCGACGAACAGGCCCATGGCCGTGGCCAGCAACGCGGCCGCCATGCCGGGTGCAATGGCATTGATGTTGACGTCGCCGGCCATGGCCGTGCCGAGGAACACCACCATGATCCCCAGCACCGTGCCGAGCAGGCCGATGTAGGGCCCACCGGCGATGGCGTTGGACAAGGTCGAGAGCTTTGAACTGAGCGCCTGGTTCTCCCGGGTGCGCACACCGTCCATGGAGCAGCGGATGGCTTCAATGGTGGCTGCCGATACCGAAGAGGTGTCGGCGCCCTGCTCGCGGCGGGTACGGATTTCCTTGACCGCCACCTGATACAGGCGCCACAGCGATGAGTGCTGCAAACGCTGGGCGAGGTCCCGATCATCGGCGAACATTTCCAGGCGCGTGCCGACCTTGGCGAATTGCTCGCGGAAGGCTTCGTTGGCGGCGCTGACGCGGCTGACCATGCGGTTCTTGCGGATCATGATGAACCACGACTGGAACATCATCAGTACCAGCACCGCGATGATCACCCAGGCATCCATCGGCACCGCATTGAGCAGGAAACCGAGGCTGCCAAAGCCGTAGCCCGACTGCTCTTCATCCACCCCATAAGCCACCAGTTTCGACTCGGCGCCCTGGGCGCTGGCGTCGGCAAGCAATTGCGCGGCGGGCCGGACGACCTTCGACAGGCGCAGTTCATCGATGGCGCCGGCAAACGGCAGATAGGCACTGGCGGACAGGTCGGCACCGATGGCCATGACCGAGTTGAACGCAGGCATCGCCAGCGCCAGGCTCGCGGTTTCGCGACCATTGACGTACAGCGAAACTTTGCTGCCCTCGGCGGTCAGCGCCAGGTGCTGCCACTGGCCGGGGTTCAGCGCCTGCGTCGAATTGGCGCGCTGACCGTCGATTTCCACGAAGGGCATGCCCTGGTTCAAACCGACCAGCAAGCTTTGCTCACCCTCGCGCCTCACAAGCACAAGCTGTTCGCCATTGGCTTGCTCAAGCTTCAGCCAGGCACTGAAGGTGAAGGCACTACCGGCGTTGTGCTGCAACGATGGGCTGGCGGGTAACAACAGTGGTTGCCCACTCATTTGAAGGGCGCGACCGATCACGCCGTCGATGCTCGCACCGGTAGCGCTTTGCGCGGTGTTGCCATAAGCCGTAGTGTCCTTGGCCGGCAGGCCATTGGCACCTTCAAAGTGATAGAGCGCGGTGTAATTCGGATCGAACGTCAGCTGACCGTTGCCGGTGGCCGGGGCCTTCTGGTTGCCGTAGTACATCCAGAGGTCCTGGCGTTGACCGCCTTCAACCTTCGGCACATCAACCCACACCAGCGCCATGCCCATCAGTGCGTCGAAGCTCTCGATCTGGTGGTTGAGCACGGTCTTGTCATCGGCGGCGACAAAGCGCAGGTCCGAACCGTCTTCCTTGACGCCATCGAAGGTGAAGTTGCCGGTGTGCAGGCGCACCAGCAGCGGTGTCCGGCCCAAAGCGTCGTTGATTGCCGCGCCCTGGGGCGTGGTGTCGACGGAGATCTGTTTGCGGTAATGCCAGTCGTCCTGCCACCAGGCATGGGCAGTGGCCGGGAGCACAAAGCCCAGGCACGTCAGAAAAGCGATCAATAAGCGCTGCATGAAAAAATCTCCGTAGGTTCAGAAGGTCGCTTGCAGGTTGAAATGCAGGCGCGATTCCTGTTTCGAGGTGTTGGGCCCTTCGAGCAGCGGGTAGCCCCAATCCAGGCTGCCGGACAGCCATTTGCTCAAGCTTGCGCGGGTGCCCAGGCCAACACTGGCCAAGGCGTAGTCCGCGTCCTGATCGGGCAGCTCGTCGCGCAGGTATAACTGCGCGCCCTCGGCAAAGGCGTAGAAGCGCCATTCCTGGACGTAGCTGCCCAGGTACTTGGCCAGGGAAGGCGTGCGCAGTTCCTGGCTCAAGAGGTAACCGTCATCGCCGGTGCGCTCGGCGGCCAGATAGCCGCGCACCGAAGTGGCACCGCCGGCAGAGAATTGTTCGTTGGACACCAACGGCCCGGAAGCCAGTTGGAACGCGGCTTTGGACGCGCTCTGCCAGTCGCTGGCAAAGGTCCAGGTGTAACTGGTATCGCCCTTGAGCACGGCAAAGCTTGGGCTGGCGCGATAGCGTTTGTAGTCGAAGTCTTCGTCAGAACTGCCGTAACCGAGGAAGCTGCGTGTGCCGGCCACCAGGCTTAGGCCCAGGCTCAACTGAGAACTTTCAGAGTAACGAAAGCCGTTGTAGGCGAAGGTGAACGGCGCGTACTTGAGCGGCACCTTGTCGGTGTCCCCGGCAAAGTCCAGTTGCTCGTCGAAGTCCTTGAAATCGATGCCCGCCGACAATGAGTTGGACCAGTTGCCGCTGGACGGCAGCGTGTAGATCGCCGACACCCCGTAGGAATGACCCTTGCCCAGCACGTTGCTGCCGCCGATGGTCGCCACGTTGCTGTCGGACTGGTAGCCGGAGACCTGCACACTCCAGCGCTCATCGAGCGGCGCGGTGTAGGACCCGGACCATACCTTGGCGTTGGAGGTGTCTTGCGGCGCGGTAAAAAACGTCAGCGAAACGCTGTGCCCCAGTTGCCACAGGTTGTTGTAGCCGAGGCTGGCGACGCTGCGCAGCTTCTCGGTGTCGGCGCTGTAATCGTTGTTCAACCCGAGACTGGCCTGCCATGGATTCTGGTCTTCGACCTGCAGGTCTACGTCCATGGTCCCCGGTCGCTGTCCCTCGCGCACCAGTGGCATTACCTGACGGCCCGGGGTCTTGTTGAGCTGCGCCAATTCGCTCTGGACCTGAGCGAAATCCGGCACCTGGCCTTCTTTCAGCGCCGGTACGTCTTCGCGGATTTCCACGGGCGAGTAGTGTTTGGCACCGACCACCCGCACCCGCCCGACCTTGGTCTCGCTGACTTGCAGATAGACAATGCCGTCCTCGACTTGCTGCTGTGGCAATTCGACGAACACCGATTGATAACCGTGCGCCTGATAGACCTTCTGCAAGGCATCGCGGGCGCCTTCGATGTCGGCAAGTGCCTTCTGCGGGCCGAGAAACGGGTAGACCGCTTCTTCGATCACCCTTGCATCAAGCACGGTATTGCCGCGCACAAAGTATTCGTTGACGTCCACCAATTTGACCGGTGCCGCTGCTTCGGCGCTCACATCCGCCCACGCCGGCTGCGTGCCGGCCGCCAGCAGCAGCCAGCCCCACAGCGCCGTCCGTGACTTGAAAAAATGCTCCACACCACCCCCTGAATTCGAAGTACCGGCTTGCCGCCAACAGCCAGAAAACTGGCCGTGCGGCCCCCTCAAGCACGTCACATAGGCATGACCGGGCTGGCGTTGTGCTACCGAACTTTTGTCATGAAAGCTTCATTTCAAAATTCGCTGGTCCGGGCGTTCGTACGCATCGCCCCTGTAGGCGCTGGCTTGCCAGCGAAAGCGGATTGTCAGTCAGGGATCGATGTCGGTTGTGCCACCGTCTTCGCTGCGGTGCGGCGATCCGACAAGCCAGCTCCTACAGGTCCAGGCGCCCCAAAAAAAAGGCGACCCGAAGGCCGCCCTCAAGCCTGACGAAGCAGTCTTACAACGTCAGACTCCCCCGCTCTTCCTCCGTCAATTGCCCCCGCGCCCGCTCATCCAGCACACCCGCCCCCAGCACCTGCACCGGGCTATCGGGGTTGTACACCGGTGCTGGCACAAGGTTCGCGCCATCGCGATTCGGTGCCAGTTGCTCGGAGCCAAAACTCAACACTTGCACGGTAAACACCGAGGCCTGGTTCTTGCGCGACGCGGCCTGTTGCTGGCGTGACATGTCTTCGGCCGCTTGGGTGGCGGAGGTGGCGGCGGAGCTGGCCGAGGTGATCGCCCCGGTGTTCACGGCCGCCGTCACCGGAACCCCCGACGACTTGCCCTGCACCTGGATGTTCGCCGCGTTGACCACCTTCAAGGCGATGATGTTGAGGTTGCCCGACACCCGGATCCCCGCCTCGCCGGCATCGATGGTGCCCAGCGGCGCGATCAGGTCGATGTTCCCCGGCGGCACTTCGGCGATCGGATTGAGCGTGGCGATACCGGCGCCGGTGCTCGGCACCGTTGGCGACAGGGTCACGTTGCCCCAGGGGTCGTAGACGCGCTTGGGCGGCGTGAACACCACGGTGGTTTTCGAACCCCGGCCGGCGTTGATGTCGCCTTCGGCCGACCAGCCGAGAATGCCGCCACCGAAGGTGGTCATGATCCGGCTCTGGCCCAGCAGGATGCTGCCTTGGGAATAGAGCTGGATGTTGCCCGTGCCCTGGGTGACGATCCCCGCCGTGGACGGCGGTGCAGCGCCTTCGATGCCGAATACCTGAGTGCCGCCGGGGGTGAGCATCTGGATGTCACCACCGAACAGGGTCTTGATGCCCGCGCCTCCGTACAAGGTGATGTCGCCGTCGTAGCGGATCGGATTGCCCGCCACATCCGTGGTCGGGAACAGCGCGGCAATCGCATTGCGACCGCGCAGGTAGCTACCCTGGCGCGGGCCGGTCTCGTCGCTGTATTCCAGGCCACCGGCACGCAGTTCCGCGAAGTACACCTGACGGGCGAAGATCGCCTGTTCGCTGCCGGGCAATGCCGCGTAGAAGGCACGCGCCCGCTCGTCGTTGCCGCTGAAGCCGTAGCCCAGGGTCAGCCAGGACACCAGTTCCTCGTCGTAGGTCCGGACCACCTTGCCCGGCTGCTCGCTCAGTGGCGTGCCGCTGACGGCCTGGTTTTTCGGGTCCAGATAATGGGCAATGAAGCGTCCGTAATCCGGGCCTTGCGCCCCTGCGCCGGCCTGCAACACCACGCTTGCCCCCGCACGTTTGTCCCCCGGCGCCACCGGCCCGATGCTGGTGATGCTCGCCCGGTTCTCCATCAGGATATTGCGCCCGGCGTTGATTTCCAGGGTGCCGGGGCCACCGATGTCGAAGCTGCTGTAGAGAATGTCGCGACCCGCGGAAACACGCGAGACGTCGTTCGGGTTGTTGTGGATGAACAGGTTGCCGGTCGACGTAATGGTGTCCAGACTGTTGCCGATCCCTTCCTTTGGCACCTGCACCGGACTGCCCAACGTCGTACCCGACGCGACAATATCGCGCCCCGCCACCATCCATACCGGCCCCGCGGCTTCGTACCAGACACGTTTCGAGTTGCTGAAATTGAGGGTTTCGCCACTGCGAACGCCCACCAGGTCGCCGGTCAAGGCATAGAACCGCGCAGGCGCCTGAGTACCGCTCAACCCTGAATAGCTGTCGGCGCCGAAGGCAAACAATGGGTAACGCGAATTGTTGGTGGAGGCCTGGACACCATCAATGCCACGGTTGCTCATCAGCAAGTCCACCCGATTGAAGGGCCCTGCGGAATAACCGTTGAAGGCCGGCGCAAAGGGTGTGCTGATGGACAGCGGACTGGCCCCCGACTGATTGATCGCGTAGCCGCCGGCATAAATGGAGTTGCCCGCCAGCAGCTCCAGTTGCCCCGCATTCGACGGCGCCAGCAGCAAGGAGTAAGCAGCCCCGTTGAATTCACTGCCCCCGCCATTATAGGCAGCGGAAGGCCCGGCATAGATCGAGCCCTGAGCGGCCACCGCCCGCAGGATCGACGGTATGACGAAACGGTTATCGGTCGGTGAGGTATTACTGCCCAGGACAACCTGCTGATTGCGGGTGTCCGCCAACTGCGTGTTCGGGGTGAGATTACCCCCCGCCGAGAACAGATCGATGGCGGTGTGATCGGTCCATAACGAGAACCCGGTCAAGCCGCCTCCCGCATGCAGCACCCCATCGGGCGTGGTGAACGCCGTGGAGTTTTGCAACTGCACCCGGCCCGGGTCCACGGTGCCACCCAACACCAGGTCGCCCCTCGTGTTGAGGCGCATGCCCGAGTCGCCGGGGATCAACACCAGGCCGCCGGTGGCGCTACTGGTGGTCGAGGTGAACGCATCGTAGCCACGGCTTTCGCGCTGGTCCTGATACCCGGAAAACGAGCCATAACGCAGGTTGACCGCACCCATCGCAGAGGCCGTCAATTGTGCCGCACCACGCAGGTTGATCAGCGCCCCCTGCAAATCATGACGCGGTACTCCGATGCCGGATTGGCCGGCACGGGCCTCCAGGGACGGGTTGACCGTGCCACCGATGCGGATGTCCATGTCACCGCCACCGGTCAGTTGCAGGCTGCCGTCGTCGCCCACCCGGCCGGTGCTGCCTACCGCCACGATCAGACCCTGGCTTCGCGAGAACGAGTCTTTTGTAAAAGCATCCCCCAAAGGTCTGAGCAGACCACCATCGGTCCCTGCGCGAAGGCTGATATTGCCGCCACCCAAGGTGCCGAAGCCAGTGAAGCCCACCAGGTAGGGCGCAGGATCGGCATCCGTCGACTTCAACGGCTGTGTGGCATAGCTGCCGAAGTTGATCCACCAGGCCGTGGGAATTTCGCCGTTGCCCGTACCCTGGCGCCATAACCAGTTACCCACGGCAACGCTGTTTTTTTGCTCACGCGTTCCCGCAGAAGCCCCCCTCCTTTGTCCAACCACATCGCCAGAGACCGAACCACCGGCATTGATCGTCAGGTTTCCGCCCATCTGCGGGAACCAGGCCTGATAGAGGCTATCGCTGCCGCCATTGACCCATTTTTCATAGTCCGTGCCGGAGCTGCCCAGCACGGACCCGTCGTCCGACAGTCGACCACGGGGCTGGTTGAAACGCGGATCGACATCGCTCGATTGCGTACCAGCGGTGTACACACCGAAGGGTGAGTCCATGCTCAGGTTGCCCGCCGCCATCACGTCCAGATCCCCCGTACCGGTGCGCAGCACGCTGAACATCTGGCTGTGGGCCTTGTAACCCGGCTTGCTCTCTACGCATACCTCCGGGTAAATGAGGCATAACTCGATCAGGTCGTCAGTGACGGGCGCGTAGTCCGGCATGCCCACCCAGTTGCCCGGGGCCCAGGTCCATTGGGCCATGGGCTCGCAGGCGGCAGGGTCGTCCGTACAAATCGACAGGTCGCCGTCGGACACAGGCGAGTAGGCAGGCCTGCCGTGGGTATTGTTCTCGCTCCATACCAGGCCACCCGCCCCGGTGGTTTTCAAACCGTAATGAGAATCCGCAAGCCGCAGATTACCTTGCGCTGTCAGCGGTTTGATCTGGCGGTTGTCCGCCGCGTCCAGATCGGCACCCGCGACCACACGCATCGACCACGACGCACTGCCTGACGGCAACATGCTTGCCAGGGCCCAGTTGGCACCCTGCCGGGTACCGTCAAGCGGCCGAAGCTCAATGGCCGTGGTGCCATCGGCCAAAACCACGTTGGTCATGGACGGAATCAGCGAGCCACGCAGCAACGCCAGCGAGCCCTGCACAAACATGCCATTGACGGTGCGCAGGTCCGGGTCGTAACTGCCTGGCAATGGCACACCTTTGGGCCAGATCATGCCTTGCAACGCCGTGGCTTTATTCAAGCGGATGCCGGCGCCCAGGCGACTGCCCGCCGGCAAGACGATGCTGTCGCCAAGCAAGGTCCCGGCGCTGTACAGCAGATTGCCCGCCGCGTCGTGCACCGCCCCCGCCAGAACAGTGCCGGCGCCGAGCGTGTAGGGTTCGGCGAGAATGGCCTGGGTCGGTAACAACGTGCCGTTGGCGAAGTTGGCCGCCTGGATCGGCAAGTCGTAATTCAAGGCAACACCCACCGGGAACTGCGTCCCCTCGGCCAGCGTCACGCCCGCGACTGGCACGATCAGGTCACCACCGAACGGCTGCACCCCCGGCAGCAATTTCCAGCCAGCGTCATCCACGGTTGGCGGTGGCGGCGCAAAGCCGTCGTTGATGCTGCCGTAGATATCGAGGTTGCCGCCGGCACGGATCACCAGGCTGCCCGCCTCACCCGAGCCATAGACCGAGGTTTTCTGCGTGTGCGGGTTGAGGCTGGCATAGCGGTAGCCGGACAGGTCCAGATCGCCTTGCACCACCAGATCGCCATCGGCGGTTTTACTGGCGATTTCCACGCCCGGACGCAAATGGAACGCATCGGCGTAGGTGGCATTGTTCAGGCCCGCGAGTTTGCGTTGCAGCAAATCGCTATTGGTCAGAGCGGCATTGATAAACCCCGTGCTATCGCGATGAATATTATCCAGATACGCCTGATCGAGGATCTGGTACGGGCGGCCGCTGACGGTCGGGTCGACGCCGTCGTCAGCATCAATGTAACGTCGGGTGCCATTGAGCCCGATGGAGCGCGCACCCAGGATGTTCAGGGCACCGCTGGCATCAATCGCAATATCCCCGGCGCCCAGGCGCGGCGCATTCAACTCCAGGGTGCCACGCAGCAGGCCGTCGTACTGACCCGCGAGGCTGCCAGGTACGGCATCGGTGCCGTGGCGCAGGTCGATGCGCGCCCCCGAGGCCAGGGTCAGTTGTCCATCCCCCGAATCGAGCTCGACCATGGCGCGGTTCGGCGCGTCGATGACTTTGCCATAGCTGTCGACCCGCAACATTCGGCCATGGGCATCGAGCACGGCGCTGCCTGTCAGCGTCAGGCCGTGCCTGGCGGACAGGCGAATACTGCCGACACGCTCGCCGCTGGCGTCGATCAACCCGGCAACCGTCAGGCTGCCGTTGTCCACCGAGACATTGACCTCACCGGCCTTGAGCCCGTCACCGATCAACAGGTTGCCTTGCTTGAGCTGGAAACTTCGACTGCCATACACCTGGCCGGCGTTCAGGCGCTGGTTGAGGGCCGCGAACGCTTGATTGAGATCCCCGTCGCTGCCCAGTTGTCGGGCACGAATGTCTACACCCGCGGCGTTGTACGGCACCCATGTGCCCCCCGCGTCGTAGTAACCGCTGGCGCTGCCGAGAACCTCGCCCTGTAGATCGACCACACCCGCGCCAGTGGCCAACGCCACCGCGCTGAGATGACCGGCCTGGTTGTTGACCGCCGACAGATCGATGCGTGAACCGGCCTGTTGGCGGATATTGCCCTTGTCGCTGTAGAGCGACACGTCGCCGCCCCAGCTGTATTTGTTCACATCATTGAACGGCAAGGTGCGCCCGGCCAGGTCCAGGTAAGCACCAGTGCTCAGCGTCACGTCATCGTCGGCCTTGACCGACAGTTTGCCGCTGGCCAGAGCAATGCGGCTGTCGAGCAGCACGCTGCGTGCCTGCAGGTTCAATTCGGCGCCCAGGGCATCCGCAACGGCCGGCGTGCCGGCACCATTGGGCGAGGTCAACGTCAGGTTGTTGCCTGCCTTGAGCAGGTTGACCGACCCGGCTTCACCCGTCAGCAATGGCGTTCGCAGGTTCAGATTGCCGCCGCTGTAGGCATAGCCGTTGACCGGGTCGTAAGCGCCCTGCTGCTCGTGCACCGCCAGGCTGCCCTTGTGGTTGGCGGTGATGCGCTCACTGGCATTGAGGTTGACGTTGGCAAAGCCCAACGCCAGCCGGTCGTTCTGGTCCAGACCACTGGGTTGCGGGTTCGGGCCGTAACCGAACTCGATACGTTGCGCCTGGATGTCCAGCGTGCCGTGACCGGTGCCGGCCCCGTCCTTGATCACGGTGCCGGGGTTTTGCGTCGCACCGTTCCAGATCAGGTTGGCCGTACGGATGGTCGCCACATCATTGGCATCGCCCAAGCCATAGACCGCCGGAGTGACCAGCACCAGGTTGGCCAGTCGGCTCTTGCCGGTCTGCGGGTCCAGGGTATCGAGGGTGACGCTGCCGAAGAAGTTGAACGAATCGCGAGTGGTCAGGCTCAGGGTTTCCAGGGCCGGCGCGCCGTATTGGGTATCGCCGCGCAACAGACGATCGAGGACGTCCTGGTTCAGGGTCAGCCCCGAGGGCACATGACTGCCCGCCAAGGCGAGCGCCTCGGCGCTGCCGGCGTTCACCGAGCCCATTGCCAGGGTCAGGTGACGGGTCCCGAATCGCACCGATCCACCGAGCTCGAACTGTTTATCGGTGACCGCGGTGATGCTGCCGTTGGAATACAGCGATGCCGGGGTACTGCACGAGGTCGACGGGCACGTGCCGATACGGATGAAGCCCGCCCCCGCCAGGTCAACGCCTACTTCGGACGGCAGGACATTGGTCCAGCCGTTGGACACGATCAACAGCCCGGCTTTTTCCGGCTGATAGATGAACCCCGAGTTGGAGTCGTAAGGAACATCGCCACGGCCCAGGGTATTGATGGCCGCTCCGGCTTCGAGCGTGATGCCGCCTCGTACATCGCCGGTGCGCAACACGACTTCCGGAGCCGAAAGAACCGCCCCTTCACGCAGGGTAATGTTGTTGGCGGAACCGGTGAATTTGATGAAGTTGCCCGCAGTGCTGTAGTCCACCTTCGGCGCTGCACCGATGCTCAAACGCCCGGCGCCCAAGTTGTTGAGCGAGTCGGCCGTCAGCGACACACCCTCAAAATCCTCGGTGCGGGCTGCGCCTGCCCGAAGAATTTCAAAGCTCGAGGCCCCGCGTACCACAGCCGTCCCCAGTGCACCGCCCTCGGCAGCGCCAAACATGACCCTGCCGCTGAAATCCAGGGCGATATCGTGATCACCCTTTTTCAACAACAGGTTGAGTGTCTTGCCATCCAGCGGCGTCTGCGCGCGCGGTATGCCTTGACGCGCCGCGTCGCTGTAGACGAACTGGGTGTAGCTGGTTTCGTTGTACTGGGAATACCGGCGCAGCACATCGGCGGAAGTCAGGATGACCTGGCTGGCGAGGCTGTCACGCAGTCCGGTGTTGGCAATCGACATTTGCCCGGAAGCGGTCCAGGAACCATTGCGCATTTTCAGCGCGCCGCTGCCGGAACCTGGCGCGGCCTGGCCATTGACTTCGACCCGGAATGCACCAGGCAGCAAGGCAAAGGTCGATGGCAACAGGGTATAGGTGCCGGCTGCCAGGCCCGGTACACCGGCACCGAGGGTGATCTGCTGGCCAATGCGTGGGTCACTGGCACCCGCCTCCGCCACGACCGGCGCATAGACGCTCTGATTCCCCGGCACGATGGCGTAGATCGGGTTACTGCCCAGGCCCGGCAGGCTGAACGTACCGTCGTTGGCGTTGCGCACCAGTGGGTTGAAGCGCGCATCGGTGGAACCGCCGCGTCCGGAGACAAACCCGGCCCCGCGAAGGTCACCGCCCCCGGACAGGTCAATCAGCGACCCCGTTTGTGCGTCGACGTACTGCGCATTCAGGACCACGCCGGTCTCTTCGTTGGCAATCCCCTTCAACACGACCGACTTGCCGTTGTAGCGATAGTCAGTGCCATCGGTGGTACCGCCATAGGGCATGACCAACCCTGCGCCACTGACCGAGGTCACGCTGCCCGGCAACAGTTGGATCTCACGGGTGTTGATATAGAAATCACTGCCCAGCGCGATCAGGCCCAATGGCGCACGAATGACCCCGCCTTGTTCGATATGGCCGCCGCTCAACACCAGTCGGCCAAAGGCCGAGTAAGGCATGGCGGCCGGAGCCGCGCCATGACCGCTGATGCGCAGCGTACGATCGGGGTCAAACGACGCCTCGCTTTGATACCCGAAACGTATCTCGGACCAGACCCCCGTGCCGGGATAGATCTGTGCGGCGCCAAGGTGAAGATCGCCCGCCGTCCACAGGCTGGACGCACCTTGTGTATCCGGCTTTGCCAGCAAACGCATATCGCCGCGGCTGTCGAGCGTCACCAGGTCGAAGCTGCGCCGGCTGACAGCCAGGGCAGGCCCGGTGAGTTGCCTGATCTCGCCCTGGCTACCGAACGAGATCCGGTTGCTCAGGTCAAGCAAATCTGCGCTGGCGGTGAACTGCGCGTCCGACACTCTTTTGGTCGGCGTATTCAGAATCGTTGGACGGATATTGAACTGGGCATAGTAATCCCCCAGCCCAGACAAACGCATATAGGGGGCTGCCAGGTGGATGCGCGCGGTTTCTTTCGAAGCCTCGGCCAGGGACAGCGACCAGGCATACAGGCTCAAACTCTGATTCATGCGCAAGTCGACATCACCGTCAAACGACAGCGAGCCATGGCTCAGCAGGTTGAGGCTGTCGAAGCCACCCGACATCAAGTTGTCGGCGCTCAAGCGGGTCTGGCCGTAGCGCAGCAGCGGATCAGCCTCCCCCGGCTGCAAAGCCGCTGGCAGCAGGATGTCATCCGGTCCCTGGGCGATGATCATTTCCCGCATGACACGAACGTCTTTACCCGCCTGTTTATCGTTGTACATCGGCGTTTCAAGGGCGATGTCCAGACGCCCCCCTGCGGCCCCGGCCCCGGC
>NZ_WTFT01000011.1:0-187474 GCF_009861505.1 Pseudomonas izuensis
CGCCCCCCCCCCAACCCCCCCCCCGCCAGGGCCTGTGGGCTTCGTCAGTCTGTTTATGGATCTATCCTCCGAACTGGTACACAGTTTACTGCCTGTGTTTTTAGTCACCACATTGGGCGCGAGCGCATTGACTGTCGGAGTGATCGAGGGGGTTGCCGAGTCTACCGCCATGCTCGTCAAGATATTTTCAGGCGCCATCAGCGACTTTATAGGCCGGCGCAAAGGCCTCCTGTTGCTTGGGTATGGTTTGGCTGCCTTGACCAAACCGTTTTTTCCTCTGGCTCAATCCGTTGAAGTAGTCTTCACAGCGCGCTTGCTGGATCGTATTTTCCAAGAGCGAGCCGTATCTGAAGCAACCGTCGACAGCAATGCTGGCTCCATTCCCGATAATGACAGTCCCGCGCTGGAACTCTTGGCTAACCTCATCCCAGTTGTGAATCTCGAACGGCATTTTCCCCCTCCTTGGCTTCGGCTTACCTGTGCCTCACGCCGCCTATGCATAAAGAAGTGCAGGTACATAGCACATAGGAGAAAGCATGTGAATCTTCTCCGGACTATGGGTGCTCAGTGCAATTAGCACATGATTTCGAAAACCTGGCGATTTTTTTGTGTCGTTTTGAGAGTGACAGTTAACATCTCGACGCGAGGTTTGGAGTCAAGCACTTCTTGAGATAGGTTGTCGAATCAAGAGGCATCGTCAAGCTATCGCCTAGAAATCTAGACATTAGGTCGGATTTTCGTACTTAGTGTCTAGAATCCTAGGCGTTGGGTGTAGCGCAGTAGAGTCGTCACATTTCATGTTCATCCGACAAGGATAGGAAACAATCAATATTTGCATCGTTACCCGTAACTGCCTCCGGTCGTTTAGTGTCTAGTATGAGCACGGGAATCGATTCTACAGTCCGTGTGCGGTCGATTGCCGCTGAGTGCATGGCGTCAAAAAAACTGAACATCTGCGCTGCAAATTCTCCTATGGCTGGTCGTGAATAGTTTATTTGTAAAGTCCGTTCAGTGTTCCCAAGTTTTTCTGCGGTCAACTGAAAGTCACCGCCGCTAAGACCAATGTATTGGTAACTAACGTTCTTTCGCCATTGACGAGGTGCGATCCATTTAGTACCCGGCTGCATTTTTAGTAGACGGTTTTGGAACATCCTAAGGTTACTTTGACCAATGAACGAAACTGAATTGCCGTTTTTGGGGGCAACTATGAAGACAAGATCACTTTTTCTGCCGTTTAGAACCCATTCGCGCAGTTCAAGAATTTTCTTAAATATAGGGGAAAACTGCGCGCCAAATTCTGGAAAAACAGTTTTACCATTCGCTCTCGCCTTAGTACCGGAAAATCGCTGCCCTTGAGTACTTGGTACGATTTGTGGAGTCAATATGGCTACATTTGGACTGTCATCGAAAATCATCAGGGTCGGCAAATGCGCCAACGCCCGTGCGACGTTGCCCAACCCGGCCTTGAAGCCGTCGATGCGTGCCTGCTCCAATGCGTAACGCTCGCGCCTTTGGGGGGACAGCGCAGGCGGCTGCGGAGCGATCAAGGTCCAGGGCAGCGGTGACCAGACCAGCAGGTACATGGCCATGACTTCGGCAAAGGTCACCAGATGATTGTCGGCACTGCTGCTGGTGAAAATCGGCTTACGCGCGCCGCCGAAAAATCGCTCGCGCAGGGTTTCGTTGCTCTCAAGCGCCGGTAACAAATCCGCACGGTGGTAGTAACTGGCCGGATGCTCGTAGAGTTTGGCGCTGTCGCTGACCACGGCACCTTCCAGGTGCTCGCCGAACAACCCCAGGCGCTCGATCAAGGCATGAATCGCTCGCAACGTCGGCCCGGCCACGTCGTCGGCGTAGACCTGATCGCCGCTCATCATCAGCAACGCCGGACGATCACAGGGCTCGTGTTCTTGCGCCAGCAGGGCATCGACACACAGCAACCCGTCCGCCGCCGGGTGATGAGGTTTGCGACAGGAACCGTGCAGCAATTGATCGATACGTGAGCGCAGAACGAAGTTCGGCATGCGAGCATCGCCGTACAGCAGATGCGGCGCCCAGTCGGCGATGCCGGTCCCGTCAGCGATCAGCAGGTCATACTCGATCAACTCATCGCAGGGCAGGGCGGTATCCAGCGCCACATCGATCAGGTGCACAAACGCATGATCGCCCACCGCAATGACCGTGCATTGCCCGGTATCCAGGCGAATGTCGCCCATGCCCTGCAATCGCAGGGTCAATTCCAGCGGCCGGGAACCCACCAGCCACAGCACCAGGCACGTGGGTTCCAGACGCCGTAACAGCGGGCCGGCCAGCACAGGGGGCAATACTCGATGATCGTCGGGCAATGACAGTGTTACGGACATCCGGGTTCAAGCTCTTGGGGCGCAGAGGTGGGCGATGATAGCGCAGCTTGCTCAAGTAAATAGTTGACGACATGAGTTGGAATCATGCACATGACTGCCATTATCTAACATCGTGCGTTTCCAGCAGATGTTGATCCTGTCAGCAGTAATCGAAGAATTCTTCAACGGAGTCAGCTAGATTCCGAACAGTTTTCTTGGAAATCCTGTTTCATCGGGCAAGCCAAGTGCTGCAAATGAACAGCCAGGCGCCACAGGTTTGGAATCGATGACATCCGCTACTTGGTAAATCCATTGCGAATTCGCGCCGATGGTTTTGACGAGAAACCAAAGCACGGCAATCAGCCCGTAAAGGCGGGTGGTTGCATTCGAATCAAGGGCAAGGTTTTGAAAGTAGGGAGTGTCATGAGCGATGGGTAGCGGGTTCGTTGAGACTTGATTCCAGATCCGGCTGTGGTGCGCGCAGCGGTTACGTAGCGTGTTGATTTCCTGAAGCCATTCTTTGAGGGTTTTTGCGTTAACGAGGCCAAACCGTCGACTGATTCTGTTGCGGTGGGCATCTTTCAGTATCTCGAAATACTTCGATGCGGTTCCAAAATCCCACGCCTCCACGACTACCCAAAAGGGCATGGCTTTATGCTGCTGGCGATGCCATTCGATGCTGTCTTCTCGGCTACGTTCGATTTGCTCGTTCTGACGTTTGAGCCATTCAGACCAAATGTTACGTTGGCGGCCCCGCTTGGTATTGAAAGTCTTCGTCTGTGATGGATTGATGAAGCTGATGTCTTGATAGGCCATGGGGTCGTGGTAACCCACTTCATGCGCAATCACTGAGCGCACATGCACCTCAACGCGTTCAATGGCATCAAGCATGAGCTGTCGCAGTTTTTTATCGAATAAATAGATTTCGAACGCGGAGTCGAACTCAGTACCCGGCACAAATTCATTCCGACGAAGCGGTTTTTTGCTGACCGCGCACATGACTACGTTATTGTTCATATCGCGAAGAAATTCACGGCACGGGTACCAGAATCCACTCAATCGGTAGTAGCCGACTTGGCTGAGCTTGCGTTCGGCACGCGCTACATCGGCGATTTGCATGCCTCGGCTGGCGAGCAGTGCGGACAGGTCGCTATAGGATCGAAATGGCTTCGGCGGGGCTAATTGCTGCAACAGTCCATGTCCCAGAAAAAAGAAGGCCCAAACATAATGCCGGACTGAGCCAGCACCAGAGGTTCGGGCGCGATTGCGGTGATTGTCTGTGATGGGTACAGCCGAGTCAACACGACCGACGCTATGTACACCTGCGTGAATACTCCGATTATGTAACCGCGCTTCTATTCCCCTTTTTCCGACATCAAGACAGCGACCGACTGCCGGATTTCATGACGACAGCCTCTCCATTGGCCATCAACCAGCGAAGCAAATCACTCACCGACACCGTGTGATTGTGCTCGATCCACTCCTGCGCCGCCGGGCCGTAGTGCTCGGTATAGCTGCTGAGCACCAGTTGGCGACAGTCTTCTGACAGTCGCAGGGTAGTTTCCTGGCAGTGCAGATTGGTTGCGTCGTCCCGGCTCACCCATTGCTGCAAAATCAAGCCATCAGAAGCCATCGGTCGGCGTTCCTGTGCATTGAGGGTTGGACTTCTGCGTCGAGCCTTGCTTGCCATCGGCCACGTAAGCGGCGCGGCGCGCGGCGACTACATCGCGCAACGCGCTGTAATAATCCGGCAGTTGTTGCAGGCTGTCGGTCAGCGGCAAGGCTTGCGCGCGACCATCGACAACGCCGCCGACGGTATTGACGGTGGACAGTGTGTCCACGGTATCGCTGTTGTCGCCGAACGGATCGACCATGAAGCTCAGCACGCGACCGGTGGCGTCTCGGCTGTTGGACGTGCCGAGCAATGGCAGCTCGACAGTCGGGCCGTTGCCAATGCCCCACACGCCAAAGGTCTGACCGAAGTCCGCGCTATGACGGGGGACCCCGGCCTTGCCGGAAACGTCGATCAGGCCCGCCACGCCGAGCGTGGTGTTGAGCAGGAAACGCCCCATTGTATTGGCCGAGCGTCCCGGATTGCCCTGCAGCAGGTCATTGATAAAGACCTTGGGTTCGCCGAAGTTCGCCACGAAGTTATGCACACCGTCCTGGAAAAAATCCGGGGTGTAGCGATAACCGCGAGCGACCGGCGCCAGGGCGTAGTCATCGACCACCCGGTTAAAGGCGAAGACGCCACGGTTGAACGGTTCCGCCGGGTCGTACACCGAATAGTCGGTGTCGGCGCAGGTCAGGGTCGTAGCGGACGGGGGCTGGCTGCTGCAACCCGCGAGCCCAACGGCCAGCATGGCAATCGAGGTACGACGGGCCAGCCAGGGGGCACACTTCAAAGGCAACATGGACGCAAGTCTCGGGAGGAATTCGGCGTGATGCTGAGCCCCGCGCCTTGCGCAAAGATGTCTGGTTTATTGCGGCGCTGACGCTTTATTGCAGGATTGAAATAAATGACGCGCTGGCGCGAATGGTTTTAGATAACGGTTCCATTCGCCCCCTAAGTGACCTTCGGTGAACAGCCTTTTAATAGTCGACGACGACCTTGAAGTCCTCGATCTCCTGAAAAAATTCTTCGTGCAGCACGGCTACAGCGTCGAGGTCGCCACCGACGGTGCGTCGCTGTGGGCGGCCATCGAGCGCCACACACCTGACCTGATCATTCTCGACGTGATGTTGCCTGGCGACAGCGGCCTGATCCTCTGTCAGCAACTGCGGATTCGTTACACCATCCCGGTGATCATGCTCACGGCCATGGGTGAACTCAGCGACCGGGTGGTCGGCCTCGAACTGGGCGCCGACGATTACCTGACCAAACCCTTCGACGCCCGCGAGCTGCTGGCCCGGGTGCGCGCCGTGCTGCGCCGCGTGGACGAACGCCGTCCGCTGGCGCAGGAACGGCCACGACCGCTGATCGACTTCGCCGACTGGCACCTGGACGTCACCCGCCGTGAACTGCGCTCGCCGGACAATGTGATGATCCCGCTCTCGGCCGGCGAATTCGACCTGCTGCTGGTCTTCGTCGAACATCCGCAACGCGTCCTTACCCGTGAACAGTTACTGGACCTGGCGCGTGGGCATTGCCATGACGCTTTCGATCGCAGCATCGACGTGCAGGTCAGCCGCCTGCGGCGCAAACTCGAGTCCGACACCAAGCGCCCGGCGATGATTCGCACCGTGCGCAATGGTGGCTACCTGTTCACCCCCAACGTGACCCGGCGATGAGCTGGCTGACGCGGTTTCGCCGCGATACGGTGGGGCGCTGGATTGCGCTGACGATCATCCTGGCGATGCTCATTTCACTGGCGCTCAACGGCCTGTTTATCCAGCTGGCCGGCGTCTGGGCGCGCCCGCCGCTGACCGAAACCGGTCTGCTGGAAAAAGCCGCCGCCATCACCCGCGTCATCGAAGCCGCCCCGGTGCCGTTGCGCAACCAACTGGCGCAAGCCGCCGGCGAGAATGGCTTCATCGTCAGCTGGCACCCCGACCGGCGGGATCTCGACTTGCCGGCGGTGGACGATGCCAAGTCGGAAATCGGCTCATCCATCCTGCAACCCATGCTCAAAGCCCCTGGCCGGCGCATCGAGGCTTATGAACCGGCCGACTGGACCGAGCACAAGGCAGACGCCCATTACGCGCTATTGATCGAGCTGGCCGACGGCTCATGGGTGATGTTCTCCGCGCCCTCGCGCAGCTGGGGGCTCGACGAGGCACCGCGCTACCTGATCGTCATCCTGCTGGTGCTGATCTCCACCGCCCTGGTCGCCCTGATCGCCACCCGCCGCCTCGCCACGCCGCTGCAACGCTTCACCGAAGGCGCCCGCCGCTTCGGCACGGACTTCCGGGCACCGCCCATAGAACCCCTCGGCCCCCAGGAAATCCGCCAGGCCATCCTCGCCTTCAACGCCATGCAGGCCCAGTTGCAACACTTCATCCGTGATCGCACGCAAATGCTCGCCGCCATCTCCCACGACCTGCGCGCGCCCCTGACGCGGATGCGTCTGCGTGGTGAGTTCATCGACGATGCCCAACAGCAGCAACGCCTGTTCCGTGACGTGGATGAAATGCAGGCAATGATCAACTCGGCGCTGGAATTCTTCCGTGACGACGCCCGGCTGGAACCAGCGACCCAGTTTGACCTGGCGGAACTGCTGCACACCTTGCTGGATGATTACCGGGATCAGGGTGTCGAGATGGCTTACAGCGGGCCGCTGCGGCTGGTGTATTTCGGGCGGCCATTGGGACTCAAGCGAGTAATGACCAACTTGCTGGAGAACGCGATCAAGTACGGTACTGAGCCGGCGGTGGAGCTGATGGCCGATGCCGGGCAGGTGCGGATCAGGATGCTGGACCGTGGGCCGGGCATTCCCGAGTCCAGCCTGGAGCAAGTGTTCACGCCGTTCTTCCGTCTGGAAGGTTCGCGCAACAAAAGCACGGGCGGGGTTGGCCTGGGATTGTCAGCGGCGCGGGCGATTGTGCTGGAACACGGAGGCGAATTGACGCTGCGCAATCGGGCCAGGGGCGGGCTGGAAGCGTTGGTGGTGTTGCCGGTGCATTCGAGTACAGGATTCGGTCCACAGTAAGTGATTCATGCACCTTGCGGGCACTGGGCAAGGTCATTGCATCCTGGGACGCGGCATCGTCGAGGGCATGCGTTGTTGGTCGGGGATAATCCTGCCACTGCCTTCGGTGTTTAGTGGTTTTGCCTGGTCCGTCTTCATATTCCAGAACTTGTGCCAAGCTGATGGGGCGCCAATTCGCCGGTCGTTCAGGAAGCCATGACATGAAGCACGCCCATCCGTCGCACATCCGTCGAGAGTTCTACAAATCCGTCGGCTTCTACCTTCGACTGGCCTGGCCGATCTTTTCCGCGATGCTGATAATCATCGTTACGGTTGGCTTGATCATCAGTTATCTGGAGGGCTGGGATCCGTTTGACGGCATCTACTTTGGCTTCGTGACCGGCTTGACCATTGGCTATGGCGAACTCGTGCCGAAACGGCCGCTTTCGCGGATATTGGCGATATTGCTTGGATTTAATGGCGTGTTGCTGACGGCGATCTTTGCGGCGATCAGCGTGCGGGCGATCGAGACGGCTGTGCGGGTGACAGAGGGAGATAAATAAGGCGGGCAAACACTACACACAACCCCTGTAGGAGTGAGCCTGCTCGCGATAGGGGCAGTTCAGCCAACATCAATGCTGAATGAACTGCCCTCATCGCGAGCAGGCTCACTCCTACAGGTTTTTTCAGCCAACAGGTAATAACCTAAGCCTCCCACCCCGCGCCACTGACCGCCGCCTGCGCCAGCGGATGCAAGTCCGCCGGATGCTCCGTCTGCCAGGCCAGCAATTCCTTGCGCATGCCGGGCGTCCAGTACAGCTGCAGATGGTTACGCACACCGAGCACGGCCTGTTGCTGGTCCGGCTCGCTGGCGAAGTACTGGGCGATCTGGTTGGCCATTTTGATCAGATTGGCAGTGCTCATCGGCGCACCTCCGCTTTGGCAGCTTGACGGCGTTCCTTGAGCAAACGGTGCTGTTCTTCAGTGAACTCCTGGAAGCGTTTTTGCCACTCCGAAGGGTGGTAGACGCGGCTGACTTCCACGGCGGTGACCTTGTATTCCGGACAGTTGGTGGCCCAGTCAGAGTTATCCGTGGTGATCACGTTGGCCCCCGATTCCGGGAAGTGGAAGGTGGTGTACACCACACCCGGTGCGACCCGTTCGGTGACCCGCGCGCGCAGTACGGTCTGGCCGGCGCGGCTGCCGATGCCGACCCAATCGCCTTCGTTGATTCCACGGCTCTCGGCGTCGGTCGGGTGGATTTCCAGGCGGTCTTCATCGTGCCAGGCGACGTTGTCGGTACGCCGGGTCTGGGCGCCGACGTTGTACTGGCTGAGGATGCGCCCGGTGGTCAGCAGCAGCGGATAGCGGTTGTTGACCTTCTCCTCGGTGGGGACATAACCGGTGAGCATGAAGCGCCCCTTGCCACGCACGAACTGCTCGATGTGCATGGTCGGCGTGCCGTCCGGTGCGGCGGCGTTGCACGGCCATTGCAGGCTGCCATGGCGATCCAGTTCGGCGTAGCTGACGTTGGTGAAGGTCGGCGTCAGGCTGGCGATTTCATCCATGATTTCCGATGGATGTTTGTAGTTCATCGGGTAGCCCAAGGCATTGGCCAAAGCCACCGTGCCTTCCCAGTCGGCCTTGCCGCCCAGCGGCTCCATGACCTTGCGTACCCGCGAGATACGCCGCTCGGCGTTGGTGAAGGTGCCGTCCTTCTCCAGGAATGAAGCGCCCGGCAGGAACACGTGGGCGAACTTCGCTGTTTCGTTGAGGAAAATGTCCTGCACCACCACGCATTCCATGGCCGACAGCGCTGCCGTGACGTGTTGGGTATTCGGGTCGCTCTGGGCGATGTCCTCGCCCTGGCAGTACAGACCCTTGAAGGTGCCGGCCAGCGCCGACTCGAACATGTTGGGAATGCGCAGGCCCGGATCGGGTTGCAGGGTGACGTTCCACGCCTGTTCGAACTCGGTCCGCACCGCCACGTTGGAGATGTGGCGATAGCCGGGCAACTCATGGGGGAAGGAGCCCATATCACAGGAGCCCTGAACGTTGTTCTGCCCCCGCAACGGGTTCACACCCACGCCTTCGCGGCCGATGTTGCCGGTGGCCATGGCGAGGTTGGCGATACCCATCACCGAAGTGCTGCCCTGGCTGTGTTCGGTGACGCCCAGGCCGTAGTAGATCGCTGCGTTGCCGCCAGTGGCGTACAGGCGCGCGGCGGCACGGATATCGGCAGCGGGTACGCCGCAGATCGGGCCAATGACTTCCGGCGAGTTGTCCGCACGGCTGACGAATTCGCTCCAGCGGGCGAAATCGTTGCCCTCGCAACGGGCGTCGATAAAGGCCTGGTCTTGCAGGTTTTCGGTGATGATGGTGTGGGCCAGTGCATTGAGCATGGCGACGTTGGTGCCCGGGCGCAGGGCCAAGTGATAGTCGGCGCGGGCGTGCACCGAGTCCACCAGATCAATGCGCCGCGGGTCGATTACGATCAGCCGCGCGCCCTCACGCAGACGGCGTTTTAGCTGGGAAGCGAATACCGGGTGGGCGTCGCTGGGGTTGGCGCCCATCACCAGGATCACGTCGGCCTGCATCACCGAGTCGAAACTCTGGGTGCCAGCGGACTCGCCCAGGGTTTGCTTCAGGCCATAACCGGTCGGCGAGTGGCAGACCCGCGCACAGGTGTCGACGTTGTTATTGCCGAAGGCCGCACGCACCAGTTTCTGCACCAGATAGGTTTCTTCGTTGGTGCAGCGGCTGGAGGTGATGCCGCCGATGGAGTCGCGGCCATATTTCTGCTGCAAACGACGGAATTCGCTGGCGGCGTAGGTCACCGCTTCATCCCAGCTGACCTCTTGCCACGGGTCGCTGATGTTTTTGCGGATCATCGGCTTGGTGATGCGATCCGGGTGGGTGGCGTAGCCCCAGGCAAAGCGACCCTTGACGCAGGAATGGCCGTGGTTGGCCTGGCCGTTCTTGTCCGGAACCATGCGCACCAGCTGGTTGCCTTTCATCTCGGCGCGGAACGAGCAACCTACGCCGCAATAGGCGCACGTGGTGATCACGCTGCGTTCCGGCTGACCCATTTCGACCACGTTTTTTTCCATCAGGGTCGCGGTGGGGCAGGCCTGCACGCAGGCGCCGCAGGACACGCATTCCGAATCGAGGAAGTTCTCACCGCCAGCAGCGGCCACCCGGGATTCAAAACCACGCCCGGTAATGGTCAGGGCAAAGGTGCCCTGGGTTTCTTCGCAGGCACGTACGCAGCGGTTGCAAACGATGCACTTGCTCGGGTCGTAGTCGAAGTAGGGGTTGGAGGTGTCCTTCACGTCGGCCAGATGGTTCTCGCCTTCATAGCCGTAACGCACCTCCCGCAGGCCAACCTGACCGGCCACAGTTTGCAGCTCGCAGTTGCCGTTGGCCGAGCAGGTCAGGCAGTCCAGCGGGTGATCGGAGATGTACAACTCCATGACATTGCGGCGCAGGGTCGCGAGCTTCGGCGTCTGGGTGTGCACGGTCATGCCTTCAGTGACCGGCGTAGTGCAGGACGCCGGATAGCCGCGCATGCCGTCGATCTCCACCAGGCACATGCGGCAGGAGCCGAAGGCTTCCAGGCTGTCAGTGGCACAGAGTTTCGGAATGGTGGTGCCCATCAATGCAGCGGCGCGCATCACCGAGGTGCCTTCAGGCACGGTGATGCTGCGGCCGTCGATGTTCAGGGTGACTTGCACATCGCTTTCGCGGGCCGGCGTGCCCAGATCCATATCGGTTTTCGGATCGAATACAGTGATCATTGCTCGGCCTCCGAGGCTTGCAGACCGAAGTCGGCGGGGAAGTACTTGAGAGCACTGGCGACCGGATAGGAGGTCATGCCGCCCAACGCGCACAGCGAACCGTATTGCAGCGTGTCGCACAGGTCCTTGAGGATGATCACCTGCTCATCACGACCGGCCTGATCCGGCGCGGCCAGCAAGCGGTCGATCACCTCCACGCCACGGGTCGAGCCGATGCGGCAGGGCGTGCATTTGCCACAGGATTCCTCGGCGCAGAACTGCATGGCAAAACGGGCCATGTGGGCCATGTCCAATGTGTCATCAGCCACCACCACACCACCGTGACCGAGCATCGCGCCGATGGCGGCGAAGGCCTCGTAATCCAGCGGCGTATCGAATTGCGAAGGTGGCACCCAGGCGCCGAGCGGGCCGCCGACCTGTGCGGCCTTCAGCGGCCGGCCACTGGCGGTGCCACCGCCGTAGTCTTCCACCAGCTCCCGCAAGGTCAGGCCAAAGGCCCGTTCCACCAGACCGCCGTGACGGATATTGCCTGCCAATTGGAAGGGCATGGTGCCCAGCGAACGTCCCATGCCGTAATCGCGATAGAACTGCGCGCCCTTGGCCAGAATCAGCGGCACCGAGGCCAGGGTCAGCACGTTGTGCACCAGCGTCGGCAAGCCGAACAGGCCTTGCAAGGCTGGGATCGGCGGCTTGGCGCGGACGATCCCGCGTTTGCCTTCCAGAGAATCCAGCAGGGCGGTTTCTTCACCGCAGATGTAGGCGCCGGCGCCGACGCGCACTTCCATGTCGAAAGCCTGGCCGCTGCCGCCGACATTGGCGCCCAGATATCCGGCCTCACGGGCGATGTTCAGCGCTGCGCGCAGAGTGGCCACAGCGTCGGGGTATTCGGAGCGAACATAAATGTAGCCGAAGGTGGCGCCGACGGTAATGCCGGCAATGGCCATGCCTTCGATCAGCAGGAAGGGGTCGCCTTCCATCAACATGCGGTCGGCGAAAGTGCCGGAGTCGCCTTCGTCGGCGTTGCACACGATGTACTTTTGCGCCGCTTGGGTGCCCCGCACCGTGCGCCATTTGATCCCGGCGGGGAAGGCCGCACCGCCACGGCCACGCAGGCCTGAATCGAATACTGCGGTTGCGGTTTGCTCGCCGCCAATGGCGATGGCCCTTTTCAGACCCTCGAAACCGCCGTGGGCTTGGTAATCGTCCAGTGACAATGGTCGGGTAATGCCGGCGCGGGCGAACAGCAGGCGTTGTTGGGATTTGAGATAAGGCAGCTCTTCCACCAAGCCCAGGGCCAGGGGATGGCTGGATTCTTTTTGTAGCGCATCGAGCACGGACGGCACATCGTCTGCGGTCAACGGACCGAAGCCGATTCGACCTTGCGGAGTGTCCACTTCCAGCATCGGCTCCAGCCAATACAGACCGCGTGAGCTGGTGCGCTGCAACTCCAGCGGCAGATTAAGTGCCTTCGCCTGAGTGATCAGGGCCACGGCTACCTCATCGGCACCCACGGCACGGGCAATAGAATCACAGGGCAGATAGAGAGTCGGCATCACGCGTCCTCCCGGCAAGCATCAAGCAAGGCATCCAGACGCTCAGCGCTCAACCGCGCATGCACCCGACCATCCAGCTCCAGCGCAGGCGAACAGGCACAGGCACCAAGGCAATAAACGGGGCGCAAACTGATGCTGCCATCGGCACTGCTGCCGTGATCATCCAGTTGCAGTCGCTCACGCAACTGCGCAGCCAATTGCTCGGCACCACGGCTCTGGCACGACTCGGCGCGGCACAAACGCAGAATATGGCGGGCAGGCGGCGCGGTACGGAAGTCATGGTAAAAACTGATCACCCCGCGAACCTCCGCCTGACTCAGGTTCAACGCATGGGCGATCTCGGGGACGGTGACATCGGGGACGTAACCGATGCGCTCCTGAATATCATGAAGAATGGGCAACAGCGCGCCGGGAGTACCCTTATGGCGCTCCAGCAGAGTGTTGACCACAGACAGGTGCAAACTCTCATCAGGCATTCAGCAATCCTCACGGTCATGGACACACCAGGTGGTTGTCGGTTGTCCGAAAGTGTCGGCTGCGGCATTCACACCACGTCACGGTATCGTGGCATTTTCAGGCCGGTGGCCAGGGCACCCTGAATGGGCATCTTGTTGTGCCCGGCGCGGTCTTTGCCGCACCTCTACTGGGCATAAAGGGCAGCTTGCCACGCGGCCATTGATCGAACTGCACCAAAGCGACGTGCTCGGTTCTGCCTACGACTATCCATTAAGTCTAGTTGAGCGGGGCGCGGGGGCCTCGGTCAGTGGCTTAATGCCTCTATGGGCTTGTCGTGGCGGATGTATAGCAAGCATTGCAGGCGGGCAGAAGCATCAGAACCCTGGGTAATTCTACGGAGCAGATGCAGGGGGGCTGACTCTGCAATCTCGATCGAGTATGAAGTCAGGTTCAAGCCGTTCATTTGAAAAACAGGGAAAGACAGATGATTGATTTCAACAACAAAGGATTCTTCAAACTCAAGCAAAACGACGAATACGCCGAACGCGTTTCCGCCCTGTTGATCGACGGCGAACACGTCATCGACTCATACAAATCCATGCGCGACGGCGTGGTGTTTACCAACAAACGCATCATCTCGGTCAACGTCCAAGGCATCACCGGCAGCAAAAAAGACTTCACCTCGTTGCCGTACAAAAACATCGTGGCGTACTCGGTAGAAACCTCAGGGACGTTCGACCTGGATCCGAACTGGAAATTTACTTCTCATCGTTGGGGAGGGTGAAATTCGAATTCACCGGCAAGACGTCGATGGTGGAAATTTCGAAACTGATTTCTCAGCATTTGCTTTGACCTGACGGGCCGCCGCATCACCGACCACCCAATAAAAAGCCCCGAAACCCCGGGGCTAATCCAAATACCAAACAACACACAAAACCCCCTGTGGGAGCGAGCCTGCTCGCGAAAAACGCAAGGCAATCAACATCTGCTGTTGAATGAGCACCGTCATACTGCAAACAGCCTGAGAGGGATAATCCCCGCTCCCACGCTATGCATGGAAGCGGGGAAAACCCTTAACCAAGCTCACCACAGAAAATATCGGGATTCCCATCGGCCGGGCTTGTCCGAATCACCAGCGCGTATCCGCCGGACCGCAGCGAGTCATAAGCCATAGGCACGCTCTTCCAGAGCTGGATGCCCGCCTGCTCGTTGAAGTTGTCAGTCACGATGCGATTGAGTGAATAGGCCGGCTTGGGCTCGTGCCTGGTGCAGCTTCCCGAGTAGATATAGGTATACAAGTGCGCCGGAATGGCAGTGCCATTGGGTACACCGCCGACGAACAACGAGAGCGCCGTCTCACGACTGCTCAAGGGGGTCAGTATGGCCTGAGCGATATGCCCGGCATTGTAAGTAGTTGCATTCAAGGGAACGGCAACGATTTGCTTCGGGGCTGCACCCACCACGCAGATCCATCCTGCCGCTACCAGCAACGCCAGCGAAGTTACGACCTTCATCGTAAAACCTCCCGCCTTGTAAGGGCTCGTTGAAGAGATCCCCCACTGAATTTTAGTCAGCGGTCGGTCCAATAGCCATTGGGTTGTAGCAAACCCACTGTAGGAGCGAGCCCGCTCGCGAAAAACCCAAGACATCCACATATCCCGCTGAATACCCCGGCCACCGCAACCCAGCCCGTTCCCACAAGCGTCATGCCTGACTTCTGAAATCTGAAGCTATTTCAGTGTTTCAATCACTACCTCAGCCTTTACCCCCGCTTGCCTGGAGGCCGGCGTGCAAGTCCGACTCAGCACCTTCACCGCATCATCCACCAACGCCTTACTCATCGACGTCAAATAACGCGCAGCCCAGGCGTGGCGGTCGCTATCTGTGGCGTAGGCAGCAACTTCGGTGAGAAGGGAAAAGGGGACGGATTTATTTTCACGCACTCGAGCCAAGTGATGCTTGTCGGATCACCACAATCCCAATGGGGCGAGCCTGTTCGCCAAAGCCGTCAGGCCGCTTCCCCAATACACCACCACTGCACTGCAACCTCATCATCAGCTTGAGTCACATCATGCCCATGCTCAATGAAATGCTCTGGTATGCGCAATGCAAGCACATCACTGATCCGCTCTGGCTTGAGCGTGTTGGTCTCACCGAGAAAGCCAAGATAGTAGTCCCGGTCATAGAAAATGGTGATCTCGCTCTGGTGAACCCATGGCCACACTAGCAGGCAAGCGACGCGGTAGTAGCCCTGTGAGCGTTCAGCCGCGTTGGACAGGTGGTTGGCGGCTTCGAGCAGCTGCTGAATACAGAAGGCCTGGTTTTCGATTCTGGCGTGAGGGCCTTCGACCAGGGCCTCGTGCACCGGGATCTTCCAGTTTGTATAGCGCTCCATGTGCTCGGTTCGCGGGTGAAATTCGTCGCGAAAAGTGGAGGCCCAGTGTTCCAGAGCGCGGAGGCGGCGGGGAATGCCTCTGAGTGGTTTGTTGCTGAGGGCGATTTGCCGCATTGATACGTCCTTGTGATGCTGAATAGGTCCTTCGTTGCTGTCTGCTGACGCAATGAAAAGTGGGCAGATATACTTCCATATCAGCCAAAACCTTAGCCAGTATCAGTCGGTGTAAAGGGTTACTAAACTTTCCCTAACACGGTCATTCACTGAATATCTTTCAAGTAATCCTTAAGCGCAATGAGCGGAGTATCAAGCTGCTCCAGCGTCTGTGCCGCGCTGAAATTCCCCGACAATCTATTCAGCTCTCGGCCCAGTGGCTTATCAGCCCCACCTATCGCTTCAAGCGCCAGCCCCACGCATTCAGCCACTTTGCCCTTGATAGTCGCGACATCATCTCTGCGCACCAGCAACTCAAACACATCCCGCTGGTAATCCCCCATCACCAAGTCATCCCGCAAAATCGGGCTTGAACCTTCCGACTCATAAGCCAGCTTGAGAGAGAAGAGGGCGACGGTTTCCAGTTGCGATTCCATGGGAAATCCTTGATGAGTGTCTTACTGACCGAGGGTGTGAAGATCAAGAAATTCGCTGGCAAGCCAGCTCCTACAGGTCGGCGGCGTGTCAGTGGCTTTTCTGTGGGCGAAAAAAAAGGCCTTGCTAAGCAAGACCTTTCTTAATTTTGGTGCCCCGAGGGAGACTCGAACTCCCACTCCTTTCGAAAACGGATTTTGAATCCGCCGCGTCTACCAATTCCGCCATCAGGGCAATGGCCGCGGAGTATAAAGATGAGATAACCGTCGGTCAATCAGGTACATGGAGAATTTTTGATATTTCCGCTAGACTTCCCGGCCCTGCTAGACGAACCCCATCATGCGCGTTGCTGACTTTACTTTCGAGCTCCCTGATTCGCTGATCGCCCGCCATCCTTTGGCCGAGCGTCGCGGTAGTCGCCTGTTGACCCTGGATGGGGTCAGCGGCGCCCTGGCACACCGTCAATTCACTGATTTGCTGGAGCATTTGCGCCCTGGCGATTTGATGGTGTTCAACAATACCCGGGTGATTCCGGCGCGGCTGTTTGGCCAGAAGGCTTCCGGCGGCAAGCTGGAAATCCTGGTGGAGCGGGTGCTGGACAGTCATCGCGTGCTGGCCCATGTGCGGTCCAGCAAGTCGCCCAAGCCGGGGTCGAAGATCCTGATTGACGGCGGTGGCGAGGCCGAGATGCTGGCGCGTCATGATGCGTTGTTCGAGCTTGGGTTTGCCGAGGAAGTGCTGCCGCTGCTTGACCGCGTCGGGCACATGCCGTTGCCTCCATATATAGACCGCCCGGATGAAGGCGCGGACCGCGAGCGTTACCAGACTGTCTACGCCGAGCGTTTGGGCGCGGTGGCGGCGCCGACGGCGGGGCTGCATTTCGATCAGGTGCTGATGGAGGCGATTGCCGCCAAGGGCGTCGAGACGGCGTTCGTGACCTTGCACGTCGGTGCGGGTACGTTCCAGCCGGTGCGCGTCGAGAAAATCGAAGATCACCACATGCACAGCGAATGGCTGGAAGTCGGCCAGGATGTGGTGGATGCGGTTGCCGCCTGTCGCGCTCGCGGCGGTCGGGTGGTGGCGGTGGGGACCACCAGCGTGCGTTCCCTGGAAAGCGCTGCCCGCGATGGCGTGCTCAAGCCGTTCAGCGGCGATACCGACATTTTCATCTACCCGGGTCGGCCGTTTCATGTGGTCGATGCCCTGGTCACCAACTTCCATTTGCCCGAATCCACGTTGTTGATGCTGGTCTCGGCCTTCGCCGGTTATCCCGAGACCATGGCCGCCTATAAGGCCGCCGTCGACAACGAATACCGCTTTTTCAGCTACGGTGATGCGATGTTTATCACCCGTAACCCCGCACCACGTGGCCCTGAGGACAAAGAATGAGTCGCCAATGTCGTATGTCGTTTGAGTTACTTGCTACTGACGGCAAGGCTCGTCGTGGTCGTCTGACCTTCCCTCGTGGCACCGTCGAGACCCCGGCCTTCATGCCGGTGGGCACCTACGGCACGGTCAAGGGCATGCTGCCGCGGGATATCGAGGCCACTGGCGCTGAAATCATTCTGGGCAATACCTTCCACCTGTGGCTGCGTCCGGGCACGGAAGTGATCAAGAAGCACGGCGACCTGCACGATTTCATGAAGTGGAAAGGTCCGATCCTGACCGACTCCGGTGGTTTCCAGGTGTTCAGCCTGGGCGCCATGCGCAAGATCAAGGAGGAGGGCGTGACCTTTGCCTCCCCGGTCGATGGCGCCAAAGTGTTCATGGGGCCGGAAGAGTCGATGCAGGTCCAGCGTGACCTGGGCTCGGACATCGTGATGATTTTCGACGAATGCACGCCGTACCCGGCTGACGAAGACGTCGCCCGCGTGTCCATGGAGTTGTCGCTGCGTTGGGCCCAGCGCTCGAAAAACGCCCATGCCGACAACACGGCGGCGCTGTTCGGTATCGTTCAGGGCGGCATGCACCAGGATCTGCGCATGCGCTCCCTGGAAGGCCTGGACAAGATCGGTTTTGACGGCTTGGCCATCGGTGGTCTGTCGGTGGGCGAGCCCAAGCATGAAATGATCAAGGTGCTGGATTATCTGCCGGGCCAGATGCCGGCTGACAAACCTCGTTACCTTATGGGCGTTGGCAAACCGGAAGATCTGGTGGAGGGTGTGCGCCGCGGTGTGGACATGTTCGATTGCGTGATGCCAACCCGTAATGCCCGCAATGGGCATCTGTTCATTGATACTGGCGTGATCAAGATCCGTAACGCGTTCCATCGCCATGATGATTCGCCGCTGGATCCGACCTGCGATTGCTATACCTGCCAGAACTTCTCCCGCGCTTATCTGCATCACCTGGACAAGTGCGGCGAAATGCTCGGGAGCATGCTCAATACCATCCATAACTTGCGCCATTATCAAGTGCTTATGGCTGGTTTGCGCGAGGCTATTCAACAGGGTACATTGGCCGCCTTTGTCGATGCCTTCTACGCCAAACGCGGGCTTCCCGTTCCGCCTTTGGACTGAGTTTTCTGACCCCAAGATTCAACATTTGCAACTGGAGTGCTAAATGAGCTTTTTTATCTCTAATGCCATGGCTGACGCCGCTGCACCGGCAGCTGCTGGCCCTATGGGTGGCGGCTTCGAGTGGATTTTCCTGGTCGGCTTCCTGGTCATCTTCTACCTGATGATCTGGCGTCCACAGGCCAAACGCGCCAAAGAGCAGAAGAACCTGCTGAGCAGCCTGCAAAAAGGCGACGAAGTTGTGACCACCGGCGGCATCGCTGGCAAGATCACCAAAGTGGCTGACGATTTCGTTGTTCTGGAAGTTTCCGACACCGTCGAAATGAAGTTCCAGAAAGGCGCTATCGCCGCCACGCTGCCAAAGGGCACGCTGAAAGCGATCTAAGTTTCAACTTCTACTCAATCGACGGGGCGCGCAAGGCGCCCCGCGTCATAAGCGGGCGGCGTGATGCTGAACAAATACCCTCTGTGGAAATACATTCTGATCCTGGCGGTGCTGGCGATCGGTCTGATTTATTCCGCTCCCAATCTTTATCCTGATGACCCGGCCATTCAGGTCAGCGGTGCAAGCACTGCGCTGCAGGTCAATCAGGCTGATCTGGACCGTGTGAGCGCTGCGCTCAAGGAATCCGGGATCGACGTCAAGGCCGCCACCCTGGCTGCTGGCGGCAAGGGCGGTCTGATTCGCCTGGTCAAGGCTGAAGATCAGTTGCCTGCCAAGGACGTCGTGCGCAAGACCCTGGGTGATGACTACGTCGTTGCCTTGAACCTGGCACAAACCACCCCGCAATGGCTGCGCAGCGTTGCCGCGCACCCGATGAAGCTGGGTCTGGACTTGTCCGGTGGTGTGCACTTCCTGCTTGAAGTGGACATGGAAAAAGCCCTCGATGCGCGCCTGAAAGTCTACGAAGGCGACGTCAAGAGCCTGTTGCGTAAAGAGAAACTGCGCTATCGCAGCCTGCCGCAACTGGGCGGTGCCATTCAGTTGGGCTTCTCCGATGAAGCGTCCCGCGAACAGGCCCGTACGATCATCCGCAAGAACTTCAACGATTTCGACATTGTTCCGGCCGACCTCAATGGCCAACCGGTGCTGCGTCTGGCGATGACCCCGGCCAAGCTGGCGGAAATCCGCGAATACTCCATCAAGCAGAACTTGACCACGGTACGTAACCGCGTCAACGAGCTGGGTGTTGCCGAACCGATTGTCCAGCGTCAGGGTGCCAACCGTATCGTGGTTGAGCTGCCGGGCGTGCAGGACACCGCGGAAGCCAAGCGTATCCTCGGCAAGACGGCCAACCTCGAGTTCCGTCTGGCGGCTGAGCCTGGTGCTTCGAAAGCCACTTCCGAAACCTTCGAGTTCCGTGAAGGCAAGCGTCCGCCGGCACAAATCGAGCGTGGCCTGATCATCACCGGCGACCAGGTGACTGACGCCAAGGCTGGCTTCGGCGAGCACGGCACGCCGGAAGTGAACATTCGTCTGGACGGTCACGGCGGCGAGCTGATGAGCCGTGCGACCCGTTCGAACGTGGGTCGCAGCATGGCGGTGATCTTCATCGAGCAGCGTCCGGTCACCACTTACACCAAGCAAGTGGTCGATGGCGTCGAGAAAGAAGTGGCGGTGCAGTCGTTCAAGGAAGAGAAGAAGATCATCAGCCTGGCGACCATTCAGTCGCCGCTGGGCGCGCAGTTCCGCATTACCGGCCTGAACGGCCAGGGCGAATCGTCCGAACTGGCGCTGCTGTTGCGTGCCGGTGGTCTGGCGGCACCGATGTACTTCGCTGAAGAGCGCACCATCGGCCCAAGCCTGGGTGCCGACAACATCACCAAAGGTATCGATGCATCGCTGTGGGGCATGTTGTTCGTCTCGCTGTTCATCATTGCCATCTACCGCTTCTTCGGCATCATCGCCACCGTCGCGCTGGCGGTGAACATGGTGTTGCTGCTGGCCGTGATGTCGCTGCTGGGCGCCACGCTGACCCTGCCGGGTATCGCCGGTATCGTGTTGACCATGGGTATGGCGGTCGACGCCAACGTACTGATCTTCTCGCGGATTCGTGAAGAGATTGCGGCAGGCATGAGCGTGCAACGGGCAATCAACGAAGGTTTCGGTCGCGCATTCACCGCGATTCTCGACGCCAACCTGACCACCTTGCTGGTGGGCGGGATCCTGTTTGCCATGGGTACAGGTCCGGTCAAGGGCTTCGCAGTGACCATGTCCCTCGGGGTATTGACCTCGATGTTCACGGCCATCATGGTCACCCGCGCGATGGTCAACCTGATCTTCGGCGGTCGTGACTTCAAGAAGTTGTGGATTTAAGGGGCTGCCATGTTACGTACAATCAACTTCATGGGCGTTCGCAACTTCGCGTTCGGCGTCACATTGTTCCTTACCGCACTGGCCATTTTCAGTGTCTTCCACAAGGGTATGAACTGGGGCCTGGACTTCACCGGCGGTACGCTCATCGAGCTGACCTACGAGCGTCCGGCCGACGTGACCAAGGTGCGTGAGCAGCTGGTTTCGGCCGGTTATCACGAAGCCGTGGTGCAGAACTTCGGCGCCACCACCGATCTGCTGGTGCGCATGCCTGGGGAAGACCCGCAACTGGGTCACCAGGTGGCTGGCGCGCTGCAGAAGGTCGGCGGCGACAACCCGGCGACGGTCAAGCGTGTCGAGTTCGTCGGCCCGCAGGTGGGTGAAGAACTGCGCGACCAGGGCGGCCTCGGCATGCTGATGGCGCTGGGCGGCATCCTGATCTACCTGGCGTTCCGCTTTCAGTGGAAGTTCGCGGTCGGTGCGATCGTATCCTTGATCCACGACGTGATCGTGACCATCGGTATCCTGTCGTTCTTCCAGATCACCTTCGACCTGACGGTGCTGGCGGCGGTACTGGCGATCATCGGTTACTCGCTCAACGACACCATCGTGGTATTTGACCGGGTTCGCGAGAACTTCCGTGTGCTGCGCAAGGCCAGCCTGATCGAGAACATCAACATCTCGACCACGCAAACCCTGCTGCGGACGATCGCGACTTCGGTCTCCACCTTGCTGGCGATCGCGGCACTGCTGTTCTTCGGCGGCGACAACCTGCACGGCTTCTCCCTGGCGCTGCTGGTGGGGGTTCTGGCGGGTACTTATTCGTCGATCTACATCGCCAACGTGGTGCTGATCTGGCTGAACCTGAGCTCCGAAGACCTGATTCCTACGGTGAGTGCCGAGAAGGAAGTCGACGACCGTCCTTGAGGGAAGTTTCTCTGAACGGTGTAGTCCAAAAAAGGCGCGAGTTGAACTCGCGCCTTTTTTTGTGCTCCAAGGCTGGGAGAAGCGCGGGTTTATCCCGCATGTGATGGTCAGGAGGTTCATGTGAACAAGTCGATGCTGGTTGGTGCTGTACTGGGTGCTGTCGGTGTGACTGCCGGGGGTGCTTTGGCCACCTACAGCCTGGTTAAGAAAAGCGGCCCTGAGTATGCGCAAGTACTCGCCGTTGAGCCGGTCAAGACGCAAATCAAGACTCCACGTGAAGTGTGCAAGGATGTCGCGGTAACCCGGCAAGCGCCGGTGAAAGATCAACATCAGATCGCCGGTACGGTGGTCGGTGCAGTGGCGGGAGGTTTACTGGGCAACATGGTTGGCGGTGGTAATGGCAAGAAGCTGGCCACTGTCGCGGGTGCGGTTGGCGGCGGTTACGCCGGCAACAAGGTGCAGGAAGGCATGCAGGAGCGTGACACCTACACTACGACCCAAACCCGTTGTAATACGGTGAACGACATCAGTGACAAGGTCGTGGGTTACGACGTGCGGTATTCGCTGGACGGCAAGGAAGGCAAAGTGCGCATGGATCGTGATCCGGGGAATCAGATTCCTGTGGATAAAGAGGGCAAGTTGATCTTGTCGGAGAATCAGCAGGCTCATTGATCCGCTGAAGGCAGATTCAAAAAGAAGCACCCTGCGGGGTGCTTTTTTGTGCCCGGGATCTCTGCGCCACCGCAGATCCTCTGTAGGAGCGAGCCTGCTCGCGATGAACCTCAGAGCACCGCGGGGTGCCAGGCTTCCCGCGTTATCGTTGAGGACCATCGCGAGCAGGCTCGCTCCTACAGGGTTTTTCGGTGTTTTGGGGGACAAATTCCAAGCATAAAAAAAGCACCCCGAAGGGTGCTTTTCTCTGTCGCTGGAAGCTTAACGCTTCAGCGAGGCCGGCAGGTGCGGCTGGATCGCCGTCAGGACTGCCTTGAAGCATTTGGTGTTGCCAGCAACGACGTGGCCTTTTTCAAGGAAGTCGTGACCGCCGGTGAAATCGCTCACCAGGCCGCCTGCTTCCTGAATCAGCAGGGCGCCTGCGGCCATGTCCCACTCGGACAGGCCCGATTCCCAGAACGCATCGAAACGACCGGCGGCCACGTAGGCCAGGTCCAGGCTTGCCGAGCCGGCGCGGCGGATACCGGCGGTCTGGCCAACCAGGGCGCGGAACATGCCCAGGTAGTTGTCGAGGTTGTCCATCTGGTCGTCACGGAACGGGAAGCCGGTACCCAGCAGGGCGCCGTCCAGGCTGGTGCGGCCGCTGACGCGCAGGCGACGACCGTTCAGTTGGGCGCCGCGACCACGGCTGGCGGTGAATTCTTCCTGGCGAACCGGATCCAGAACAACGGCGTGTTCCAGGCGACCACGGTATTTGCAGGCGATGCTGACAGCGAAGTGAGGAATGCCGCGCAGGAAGTTGGTGGTACCGTCCAGTGGATCGATGATCCACAGGTACTCTTCGCCTTCGATGCCGGTGCCGGCGTGCATGCCGGTTTCTTCACCCATGATCGAGTGATTGGGGTAAGCCTTGCGCAGCGCGTCGATGATTTTCTGTTCGGCGGCGCGGTCCACCTCGGATACGTAATCCTTGGCGTCTTTTTCGTCGACCTTGATGGTATCCAGGCGCTCGATGGAGCGGAAGATCAATTCACTGGCGCTGCGGGCGGCGCGCAGCGCGATATTCAGCATGGGCTGCATGGATGTGTCACCTAAGGTTGTTAAAGAAAGCCGGGCATTCTATCAGAAAGTTTCTACAGGAGAAGGACGACGTTCGCTTTCATGGCTTAACGGTAGTTTGAGCTGTAAGATTCTGCTCCCCCTATATATGTTCGAGAGCGCCTCCCTTGCTGCAAAACATTCGTGTCGTCCTGGTCAATACCAGCCATCCGGGCAATATCGGCGGGACCGCGCGCGCCATGAAAAACATGGGGCTGTCGCGGCTGGTGCTGGTCGAGCCACGCTTGTTCCCGCACCACGAGGCCGATGCCCGAGCCTCCGGCGCCGGTGACATCCTTGAAAAAGCGCAAGTCGTCGCCACTTTGGAAGATGCCTTGGTCGGTTGCAATCTGGTGCTCGGCACCAGCGCCCGCGACCGGCGGATTCCCTGGCCGCTGCTCGATCCCCGCGAATGTGGCGCGAAAGTGGTCGAGGAAGCGGCGCAGGGCGCCGAAATCGCCCTGGTGTTCGGTCGCGAAGATTCCGGCCTGACCAATGAAGAGCTGCAGCGATGTCATTATCACGTGCACATTCCCTCAGACCCTGAGTTCAGCTCGCTGAACCTTGGGGCGGCGGTGCAGGTGTTGAGTTATGAAGTGCGCATGTCCTGGCTGGCTGCACAGGGCCAGCCGACGAAGGTCGAGAAAGAAGAAGTGGCATCGGTCAAAAGCGCTGAGCTGGCGACCATGGATGAACTCGAACGATTCTACGAGCACCTGGAGCAAACCCTGGTGGCGATTGAATTTCTCGATCCGGAAAAGCCACGGCACTTGATGGCGCGCCTGCGCCGGTTGTACGGACGCAGCTCGGTCAGCCGGGCGGAAATGAATATATTGCGTGGCATCCTCACGGAAACCCAAAAAGCGGCCCGTGGCGAGCTTCTAAAGCGGAAGGATTAAAGATGTTTGAGCGTTTGCGTGAAGATATCCAGAGCGTATTCCATCGAGACCCGGCGGCGCGTAACGCTTTTGAAGTCCTGACTTGCTACCCGGGCATGCACGCCATCTGGATTCACCGTTTGTCGGCGGCCCTGTGGCGCGCAGACCTGAAATGGCTGGCGCGCCTGGTGTCGAACTTCGGTCGCTGGTTGACCGGGATCGAAATTCATCCGGGCGCCAAGGTCGGTCGCCGCTTCTTTATTGACCATGGCATGGGCATTGTCATCGGCGAAACCGCAGAGATCGGCAATGACGTCACTCTCTATCAGGGTGTGACCCTGGGTGGCACCAGCTGGAACAAGGGCAAGCGTCACCCGACCCTTGAGGATGGCGTAGTAGTTGGGGCGGGCGCGAAGGTGCTGGGCCCGTTCACCGTCGGTGCCGGGGCCAAGGTCGGTTCCAATGCAGTGGTCACCAAGGCGGTTCCGGCGGGTGCGACGGTTGTCGGTATCCCGGGGCGGATCATTGTCAAATCCGACGAAGAGCAGGACGCCAAACGCAAGGCCATGGCCGAGAAAATCGGTTTTGATGCCTATGGTGTCAGCGAAGACATGCCTGACCCGGTGGCGCGCGCCATCAATCAACTGCTCGATCATCTGCAGGCGGTCGATGGTCGCCTGGAGGGCATGTGCGGGGCGTTGAAGGATCTGGGCAGTAATTACTGTGCCAAGGATCTGCCTGAGCTGCGCGAAGAAGATTTCGCCTGCGTAAAGGACAAAGACCAATCCAAGGCCAGTTGATGCCTTTGTCACGTCGTATTCAGGCAATGGCACAGCGCTAAGCGGTGTGCCATTAAGCCGCAGACCCTGATATCATGCGCCCGCTCTTTGCGGGTAAACCCGACTAAAGCACTAGGTCTTATAGTTGACTTAAATACTCGGGAATTGCATACTCGCCTCATTCCGAACTCCGTGGTAATTGTCCATGCGACTGACTACAAAAGGCCGATACGCCGTGACCGCCATGCTCGATCTGGCGTTGCACGCGCAGCACGGGCCCGTGTCCCTGGCCGATATCTCCGAGCGCCAAGGCATCTCCCTGTCCTACCTCGAGCAGCTTTTCGCCAAGCTGCGCCGCAGCAATCTGGTGTCCAGCGTTCGTGGTCCAGGTGGCGGCTACCAGCTGTCTCGCGACATGCAGGGTATCCAGGTCGCCCAGGTGATCGATGCGGTGAACGAATCGGTCGACGCTACCAAATGCCAGGGGCAGGGTGATTGCCATTCGGGCGACACCTGTCTGACCCACCACTTATGGTGCGACCTGAGCCTGCAGATACACGAATTTCTGAGCGGTATCAGCTTGGCTGACCTTGTGACTCGCCGTGAGGTACAAGAAGTAGCCCAGCGTCAGGATCAACGCCGTTGCAACAGCAAGGCGCCACGCCTGGACAAGATTGAAGCGTCCGCCGTCGAATGACAGCCATAGAGCTAACGGCGCGCCAGCCAGCCTGATTTAGGAGATAGTCCATGAAATTGCCGATTTACCTTGATTACTCTGCGACGACCCCGGTTGATCCGCGTGTTGCGCAAAAAATGAGTGAATGCCTGCTGGTCGACGGAAACTTCGGTAACCCGGCGTCCCGTTCCCACGTGTTCGGCTGGAAAGCTGAAGAGTCCGTCGAAAACGCCCGTCGTCAGGTGGCCGACCTGGTCAACGCCGACCCGCGTGAAATCGTCTGGACCTCCGGTGCCACCGAATCTGATAACCTGGCAATCAAGGGTGCGGCACATTTCTACGCCACCAAAGGCAAGCACCTGATCACCACCAAGATCGAGCACAAGGCTGTCCTGGACACCATGCGCCAGCTGGAGCGTGAAGGTTTCGAAGTCACCTACATCGAGCCTCGTACCGATGGCCTGGTCACTCCGGAAATGGTCGAAGCCGAACTGCGCGACGACACCATCCTGGTTTCGGTCATGCACGTGAACAACGAAATCGGTACCGTGAACGACATCGCCGCCATCGGCGAGCTGACGCGTTCCCGGGGCATCCTGTTCCACGTTGACGCCGCTCAGTCCACCGGCAAGGTCGAAATCGACCTGCAGAAGCTGAAAGTCGACCTGATGTCGTTCTCCGCTCACAAAACCTATGGCCCTAAAGGCATCGGCGCCCTGTACGTGAGCCGCAAGCCGCGTGTTCGCATCGAAGCGACCATGCACGGCGGCGGTCACGAGCGCGGCATGCGCTCCGGTACCCTGGCGACCCACCAGATCGTCGGCATGGGTGAAGCCTTCCGCGTGGCCAAGGAAGACATGGCTGCCGAGAACGTGCGCATCAAGGCCCTGAGCGATCGCTTCTACAAGCAGGTCGAGCACCTGGAAGAGCTGTACGTCAACGGCAGCCTGACTGCTCGCGTTCCGCACAACCTGAACCTGAGCTTCAACTACGTTGAAGGCGAGTCGCTGATCATGGCGCTCAAGGATCTGGCGGTGTCGTCCGGTTCGGCCTGCACCTCGGCTTCGCTTGAGCCTTCGTACGTGCTGCGCGCCCTGGGCCGCAACGACGAACTGGCACACAGCTCGATCCGTTTCACCTTCGGCCGTTTCACCACCGAAGAAGAAATCGACTACGCCGCGCAGAAAGTCTGCGAGGCCGTTACCAAGCTGCGCGCTCTGTCGCCGCTGTGGGACATGTACAAAGACGGTGTCGACATTTCGAAAATCGAGTGGGCGGCACACTGATTTCAAGTCGCCGCGAACCGGCCCCGTGGACTCAGGTTCCGGGGCTCAAAGAGCGACTCTCTGATGAGTGAGGATTAAGCATCATGGCTTACAGCGAAAAGGTCATCGACCACTACGAAAACCCGCGCAACGTCGGCAAGATGGACGCGGAAGATCCTGATGTCGGCACCGGCATGGTCGGCGCTCCGGCGTGCGGCGACGTGATGCGCCTGCAGATCAAGGTCAACGACGCCGGCATCATCGAAGATGCCAAGTTCAAGACTTACGGCTGCGGTTCGGCTATCGCTTCCAGCTCCCTCGCTACCGAGTGGATGAAGGGCAAGACCCTGGACGAAGCAGAAACCATCAAGAACACTCAGCTGGCCGAAGAACTGGCCCTGCCGCCAGTGAAAATTCACTGCTCCGTGCTCGCTGAAGACGCCATCAAGGCCGCCGTTCGCGATTACAAGCAGAAGAAAGGCTTGATCTGACTTTCAGGATTTGGCGACGAGTAAGGAGTCACCGATGGCTATCAGCATGACAGAAGCGGCTGCTCGACACGTGCGACGCTCCCTCGACGGGCGCGGCAAAGGTGAGGGGATTCGCCTGGGTGTTCGCACCACGGGCTGCTCCGGCCTTGCCTACGTGCTGGAGTTTGTCGACGAGGTGGTTGCAGAGGATCAGGTGTTCGAAAGTCACGGCGAGAAAGTGATCATCGACCCGAAAAGCCTGGCTTACCTGGACGGCACCGAACTCGATTTCGTCAAGGAAGGGTTGAACGAAGGCTTCAAGTTCAACAACCCCAACGTACGCGGTGAATGTGGCTGCGGCGAAAGCTTCAACATCTGAGGCTGCTCGTGGGTACTCCTTGTCATTTCGCTTTATTTGAGCTGCAACCGAGTTTCAATCTGGATCTCGATCAGCTGGCTTCGCGCTACCGCGAGCTGGCGCGCAGCGTTCATCCGGACCGCTTCGCTGACGCCTCCGAGCGTGAGCAGCGGCTGGCGCTAGAGCAATCCGCGAGCCTCAACGAGGCCTACCAGACGCTCAAGAGTCCCCCCAAGCGCGCGCGTTACCTGCTCGCCTTGAGTGGTGGCGAGCTGCCGCTGGAGGTCACGGTGCATGATCCGGAATTTCTTCTGCAACAGATGGAGTTGCGCGAAGAGCTCGAGGACCTGCAGGACAGCGCCGACTTGTCGGGTGTTGCTGCGTTCAAGCGCCGCCTCAAGTCTGCCCAGGATGAACTGAATCAAAGCTTCGCAGCTTGCTGGAACGATGCCGCGCAACGTGAACGGGCCGAACGCCTGATGCGGCGCATGCAGTTCCTCGACAAGCTCACCTACGAAGTGCGCCAGTTAGAAGAGCGCCTCGACGATTAACCCAGTGCCGCTCCGGTCGCACGCCTGATATACAGATAAGTCCTGATAACGATGGCCCTACTGCAGATCGCCGAACCCGGCCAAAGTCCTCAACCGCACCAGCGTCGTCTGGCTGTGGGGATCGACTTGGGCACTACCAATTCGCTGGTCGCTGCATTGCGCAGTGGACTTTCCGAGCCTCTGGCTGACGCAGAAGGGCGGGTCATCCTGCCGTCTGCCGTGCGCTACCACGCCGATCGCGTCGAGGTCGGCGAATCCGCCAAGCTGGCTGCCGCCACCGATCCTTTGAACACCGTGCTGTCGGTCAAGCGCTTGATGGGTCGTGGTCTGTCCGACGTCAAGCAATTGGGCGACCAGTTGCCCTACCGTTTTGTCGGTGGCGAATCGCACATGCCGTTCATCGACACGATCCAGGGCCCGAAAAGCCCGGTCGAAGTCTCTGCCGATATTCTCAAGGTCCTGCGCCAGCGCGCGGAAGCGACCCTGGGCGGTGAACTGGTTGGTGCGGTCATCACCGTTCCGGCCTATTTCGACGACGCTCAGCGTCAAGCCACCAAGGATGCGGCCAAGCTGGCCGGCCTCAACGTGCTGCGTTTGCTCAATGAGCCGACAGCGGCAGCGGTGGCTTACGGTCTGGATCAGCACGCTGAAGGTCTGGTGGCGATTTATGACCTGGGCGGCGGCACCTTCGATATTTCGATTCTGCGCCTGACCGGCGGTGTCTTCGAAGTGCTGGCCACTGGCGGCGACAGTGCATTGGGCGGCGATGACTTCGATCACGCGATCGCTGGCTGGATCATCGAGAGCGCCGGTTTGTCTGCCGACCTCGATCCGGGTGCGCAACGCAACTTGCTGCAAACCGCGTGCGCGGCCAAGGAAGCCCTGACCAACGCTGCGTCGGTTGAAGTCGCTTATGGCGACTGGAAAGCCGAACTCACCCGCGAAACTTTCAATGCGCTGATCGAGCCGATGGTTGCTCGCAGCCTGAAGGCCTGCCGCCGCGCCGTTCGCGACTCCGGTGTCGAGCTGGAAGAAGTGCATGCCGTAGTGATGGTCGGTGGTTCGACTCGCGTTCCTCGCGTTCGCGAAGCCGTCGCCGAAGCCTTCGGTCGCGAGCCGCTGACCGAAATCGATCCGGATCAAGTGGTGGCCATTGGTGCTGCGATCCAGGCCGATACCCTGGCTGGCAACAAGCGTGACGGAAGCGAACTGCTGTTGCTTGACGTGATTCCGCTGTCTCTGGGTCTGGAGACCATGGGCGGCCTGATGGAGAAGGTGATTCCGCGCAACACCACCATCCCCGTCGCCCGCGCCCAGGACTTCACTACCTATAAAGACGGCCAGTCGGCCATGGCCATTCACGTATTGCAGGGCGAGCGCGAGCTGATCAGCGACTGTCGCTCCCTGGCGCGCTTCGAATTGCGCGGTATCCCGGCGATGGTGGCGGGTGCGGCGAAGATTCGTGTGACCTTCCAGGTCGATGCCGACGGTCTGTTGAGCGTCTCCGCTCGTGAGCTGGGTTCGGGCGTCGAAGCCAGCATCCAGGTCAAGCCATCCTATGGCCTGACCGATGGCGAAATCGCCAAAATGCTCAAGGATTCGTTCCAGCACGCCAATGACGACAAGGTGGCCCGCGTATTGCGCGAGCAGCAGGTCGATGCCCAGCGCCTGATCGAAGCGGTGCAGGCTGCCCTGGAAGCCGACGGCGAGCGCCTGCTCGATGCCGATGAGCGCATGGTCATCGACATGCAGGTGCAGGAACTGGCCGAACTGATGAAAGGTACCGATGGTTACGCCATCGAGCAGCAGACCAAGCGTCTGTCGCAAGTGACCGATGCCTTTGCTGCCCGCCGCCTGGATTCGACGGTGAAAGCCGCGCTGGCGGGGCGCAACCTGAATGAGATTGAGGAATAACGATGCCGCAGGTCATTTTTCTGCCACACGAAAAGTTTTGCCCGGAAGGCATGGTCGTGGAGGCTGAGACCGGTACGTCCATCCTCGAACTGGCTCATGAGCACCATATCGAGATGGAAAGTGCCTGTGGCGGCGTCTGCGCCTGCACCACCTGCCACTGCATCATCCGCGAGGGTTTTGACTCGCTGGAAGAGGCCGATGAGCTGGAAGAAGACTATCTTGACAAGGCTTGGGGGCTGGAAGCTCAGTCGCGCCTGGGCTGTCAGGCAAAGGTCGGGACTGAAGACCTGACCGTCGAAATTCCGAAGTATTCGCTCAACCACGCAGCCGAAGCACCGCACTGATTCAAGGAATTGTCATGAAACTCAAGTGGACTGATGTGCTGGAGATCGCGATCCAGCTGGCAGAAAGCAAGCCCGACGTGGACCCTATGTCGGTCAATTTCGTCGATCTGCGTAAATGGGTGATGGAATTGCCCGAGTTCGACGACAACCCTGAGCATTGTGGCGAAAAGATCCTGGAGGCCATTCAGGCCCACTGGATCGAAGAACGCGACTGAGCCACGCCGCAGGTTAGGCAATACCCGAGAACCCGCGTATAATTCGCGGGTTTAATTTTTCGTAAATTACCGTTTCTGGAGTTACACCATGGCTGTTCAACGTACTTTCTCCATCATCAAGCCTGACGCCGTTGCTAAAAACGTGATCGGCGAGATCACCACTCGTTTCGAAAAAGCAGGCCTGCGCGTTGTAGCTTCGAAACTGAAGCAACTGTCCAAAGCCGAAGCCGAAGGCTTCTACGCTGAGCACAGCGCTCGTGGTTTCTTCAACGACCTGGTTGCTTTCATGATCTCCGGTCCGGTTGTCGTTCAGGTTCTGGAAGGCGAAAACGCTATCGCTCTGAACCGTGAGCTGATGGGCGCTACCAACCCTAAAGAAGCTGCTGCCGGCACCATCCGTGCTGACTTCGCTGATTCCATCGACGCCAACGCCGTACACGGTTCGGACTCCGAAGCCGCTGCTGCTCGCGAAATCTCGTACTTCTTCGCAGCTACTGAAGTAACCACTCGCTAAGCATTGGCTTAAGAGTGAAGGTGAATCCATGACTACATCGACTGTTAAAACCAACCTGCTGGGTCTCACCCAGTCGGAAATGGAAAAATTCTTCGACTCAATCGGGGAGAAGCGTTTCCGTGCCGGTCAGGTAATGAAATGGATTCACCACTTTGGCGTGGATGATTTCGACGCCATGACGAACGTCAGCAAGGCCTTGCGCGAAAAGCTCAAGGCTGTTGCTGAAGTTCGCGGTCCGGAAGTGGTCAGCGAGGACATCTCCAGCGACGGCACCCGCAAGTGGGTGGTGCGCGTGGCGTCCGGCAGCTGCGTCGAGACCGTGTACATTCCCCAGGGCAAACGCGGCACCTTGTGCGTTTCGTCCCAGGCAGGCTGTGCCCTGGACTGCAGTTTCTGCTCCACCGGCAAGCAAGGCTTCAATAGCAACCTCACCGCCGCCGAAGTTATCGGCCAGGTGTGGATTGCCAACAAATCCTTTGGCAGCGTCCCGGCAACCGTCGACCGTGCCATCACCAACGTGGTGATGATGGGCATGGGTGAGCCGCTGCTGAACTTCGACAACGTCATTGCCGCCATGCATCTGATGATGGATGACCTGGGCTACGGCATTTCCAAGCGCCGCGTAACCCTGTCCACTTCGGGCGTGGTGCCGATGATCGATGAGCTGTCCAAGCACATCGACGTTTCCCTGGCGTTGTCCCTGCACGCACCGAATGACGCATTGCGTAACCAATTGGTGCCGATCAACAAGAAGTATCCGCTTAAGATGCTCCTCGAGTCGTGTCAGCGCTACATGTCGTCCCTGGGCGAAAAGCGCGTGCTGACCATCGAGTACACCTTGCTCAAGGACGTGAACGACAAGGTCGAGCACGCCGTTGAAATGATCGAGCTGCTCAAGAATATCCCGTGCAAGATCAACCTGATTCCATTCAACCCGTTCCCGCACTCCGGGTACGAGCGGCCGAGCAATAACGCCATTCGTCGGTTCCAGGATCAGCTTCATCATGCCGGTTTCAACGTCACTGTCCGCACCACCCGTGGTGAAGACATCGACGCAGCCTGTGGTCAACTGGTAGGGCAGGTGCTGGATCGCACCCGTCGCAGCGAGCGTTATATCGCCGTGCGTGAATTGAACGCCGACAGCGATCTGGCGCAGAACGCCGCGAACAAGTAATCAAGAGAGGATCTCTATGTCCCTGCGCTTTGCGCTGCTTTTGCTATTGGCCAGCCTTTGTGCTGGCTGTGTGCTTTCGGGCGATTACAACCCGATGAAGACCAGCAAGGGCCGCGACGAAGCGCGTGAGGCGTATGTGCAACTGGGCATCGGTTATCTGCAGCAGGGCATGACCGAGCGGGCGAAAGTGCCACTGAAAAAAGCGCTGGAGCTGGATGGTGCGGACCCGGACGCCAACGCTGCGCTGGGGTTGGTGTTCCAGGCCGAGATGGAGCCGGAACTGGCTGACCAGCACTTTCGCAAGGCGCTGTCTTCCCGTCCCGCCGATGCACGGATCCTCAACAACTACGGCAGTTTTCTTTTCGAGCAAAAACGTTACAAGGAAGCCTACGAGCGCTTTGAGCAGGCCGCCGCCGATACCCTGTATCCTGAGCGTTCGCGAGTGTTCGAGAACCTGGGCATGACCGCTTCGATGCTCGGCCAGCGCGACCTGGCCCAGCAGCAACTGGAAAAAGCCCTGCGTTTGAATCGCCAACAACCGCGTGCATTGCTGGAAATGGCTGAGTTGTCTTACGAAGACAGGCATTATGTGCCCGCGCGTGACTACTACGATCGTTTTAGCCTGCTCACCGAGCAAAATGCACGTAGTCTATTGCTCGGCGTTCGGCTGGCAAAAGTGTTTGAAGATCGCGACAAGGCCGCCAGTTATGGCCTGCAATTAAAACGACTCTATCCCGGTACACCGGAATATCAGCAATACCTGTCGGAGCAATGATGAAAGCGGCGCATCCCGAAGTTGTAGCAGCGAATCGCGTTAACCCCGGTGAGACCTTGCGCCAGGCCCGCGAAAGCAATGGCTGGTCGCTGGCCGAAGTGGCCCTCAAGCTCAACCTCACCGTCAGTTCCCTGAGCAATCTGGAGGCCGGCGATTTCGACAAGCTGCCTGGGCACACCTTTGCTCGCGGCTATATTCGTGCCTATGCCAAATTGCTCGGCATGGACCAGGCCGTTCTGGTTCAGCAGTTCGACCAATCCACCGGCACCGACTCCCAGGGTAGCAGCGTGCATAGCCTGGGTCGTATCGAAGAGCCGGTCCGGGTTTCCCACACTATCCTGCGCATTGTCAGCCTGTTGCTGCTGGTGGCGGTGATTGGCGGTGGTTTTGTCTGGTGGCAGGATCAAACCTCGCTGCGCACCAAGGACCAGGTCAGCCTGACCCCTGAACACGTGGAAGTCGAAGGCGCCGACGGCACTACCCAGATTCATCCGCTGGACGAGCCGGAAGATCAGGCTGTCGCGGAAGGTCAGGCTGAAAATTCCACTGCTCTGGCATTGCCACAGGCCGAGACTTCGGCTGAAGCACCGGCTGAAACTCAAGTTTCGGCACCTGCGGCTCCAGTGCCAACAGCACCCGTGCACAGCCCTGCTCCGGTTGTCGCGACGCCTGCGACTCCAGCCCCGGCTGTTCCCGCCGTACCGGCACCGACTGTGACTGCACCGATTGCCCCGAGCATTCCCGCGCAAGCCGCTGCCACACCGGCTCCGGCAGCTGCTCCGGTCGCAGGCCACGGACAGGTTCAATTGCAATTCACCGCCGATTGCTGGACACAAGTGACCGACGGCGGTGGCAAGGTGCTATTTAGTGGTCTCAAGCGTAAAGGCGACAGCCTTTCCGTCAGCGGCAAGCCACCGTTTGCCGTACGCCTGGGCTTCGCCCGTGGCGCGCAGGTCAGCTACAACGGCCAGGCGGTCGATGTAGCTCCGTTCACCAGTGGCGAGACTGCTCGCCTGAAGTTGGGTCAATAACTCATGCACGGCGAATCTCCAATCAAACGTCGCGAGTCCCGCAAGATCTGGGTCGGTAACGTGCCTGTTGGCGGCGATGCACCTATCGCTGTACAGAGCATGACCAACAGTGACACCAATGATGTCGCTGCCACCGTGGCGCAGATCAATCGTCTGGAAGCGGCCGGCGTCGATATCGTGCGGGTATCCGTACCGGACATGGATGCCGCCGAGGCCTTCGGCAAGATCAAGCAACTGGTCAAGGTGCCGTTGGTGGCCGATATCCATTTCGACTACCGCATTGCGTTGCGCGTCGCCGAACTGGGTGTCGACTGCCTGCGAATCAACCCGGGCAACATCGGTCGTGAAGATCGCGTACGCGCCGTGGTCGATGCCGCCCGTGATCGCGGGATTCCGATTCGCATCGGCGTCAACGCAGGTTCCCTGGAAAAAGACCTGCAAAAGAAATACGGCGAGCCGACCCCGGCCGCGCTGGTCGAGTCGGCCCTGCGCCACGTCGAGCACCTTGAACGCCTGAACTTCCAGGACTTCAAGGTCAGCGTGAAAGCCTCCGACGTGTTCATGGCCGTCGAAGCCTATCGCCTGCTGGCCAAGGAAATCGTCCAGCCGTTGCACCTGGGCATCACCGAAGCCGGTGGTTTGCGTTCAGGCACGGTGAAATCCGCCGTGGGCCTCGGTATGCTGCTCGCCGAAGGGATTGGCGATACTATCCGCATCTCGTTGGCGGCTGATCCGGTCGAGGAAGTGAAAGTCGGCTACGACATTCTCAAATCCCTGCACCTGCGCTCCCGTGGCATCAACTTCATCGCCTGCCCGAGCTGCTCGCGGCAGAACTTCGATGTGGTCAAGACCATGAACGAGCTGGAAGGGCGCCTTGAAGACCTGCTGGTGCCGCTGGATGTCGCGGTCATCGGTTGCGTGGTCAACGGGCCGGGTGAAGCCAAGGAAGCCCATATCGGCTTGACCGGCGGCACGCCAAACCTGATTTACATCGACGGCAAGCCGTCGCAGAAACTGACGAATGACAATCTGGTGGATGAGCTTGAACGCTTGATCCGCCAGAAAGCGGCCGAAAAGGTCGAAGCTGACGCTGCCGTCATCGCGCGCGGCTGATCGAACGAATTAAGGAAATTTTGTGAGCAAGTCTCTGCAAGCCATTCGTGGCATGAACGACATCCTGCCCGAACAGACCCCGCTGTGGCGTCATTTCGAAGGCAAAGTTTCGCGCCTGCTGGATAACTACGGTTACAAGCAGATTCGTATGCCGATCGTCGAGTTCACCGAGCTGTTCAAGCGCTCTATCGGTGAAGTGACCGACATCGTCGAAAAAGAGATGTACACCTTCGAAGATCGCAACGGTGATTCGCTGACCCTGCGTCCCGAAGGTACCGCGGCGTGTGTGCGTGCTGTGCTGGAACACGGCATCACCGGCGGCGGCCAGGTGCAGAAGCTTTGGTACATCGGTCCGATGTTTCGCCACGAGCGTCCGCAGAAAGGCCGTTACCGCCAGTTCCACCAGATTGGCGTCGAAGTGTTCAACCTCGACGGTCCGGACATCGATGCCGAGCTGATCGTGCTGACCTGGCGCCTGTGGGGCGAGCTGGGAATCCGCGATGCGGTCAAGCTCGAGCTCAACAGCCTGGGCACCAGCGAATCCCGTGGCCGTTATCGTGAAGCCCTGGTCGAGTTCCTGTCCGGGCATCTGGACAAGCTGGACGAAGACAGCCAGCGTCGCCTGAAAACCAACCCGCTGCGGGTACTGGACACCAAGAACGCCGACACTCAGGCGATCCTGGTCGATGCGCCGAAAATGGCCGACTACCTCGACGAAGAGTCCCGTGTGCACTTCGAGGGCCTCAAGGCTCGTCTGGACGCCGCCGGTATTCCTTACGTGATCAACCCGAAGCTGGTTCGCGGGCTGGATTACTACAGCAAGACCGTTTTTGAATGGGTCACCGACAAACTGGGTGCCCAGGGCACCGTGTGTGCCGGTGGTCGCTACGACGGCCTGGTCGAGCAGATGGGTGGCAAGCCGACCACGGGTGTCGGTTTCGCCATGGGCATCGAGCGCCTCGTCCTGTTGCTGGAAACCCTGGAGCAGATCCCGGAAGAGATCTCCCGTCAGGTGGATGTCTACCTCTGCGCCTTCGGTGAAGAAGCCGAGCTGGCCGGTCTGGCCCTGGCCGAGCGTGTGCGTGACCAATTGCCCAACCTGCGCCTGCAAGTGAATGCCGGCGCGGGCAGCTTCAAAAGCCAGTTCAAAAAAGCCGACAAGAGCGGTGCACTGTATGCACTGATCCTCGGTGACGACGAGATGGCCCAGCAAGTGGTAGGTTTCAAACCCCTGCGTGGCCAGGGCGAACAACAAAGTATTGCCTGGGATGCGCTTGCTGCACACCTGGCCACCTGCGTCGTGCAGGGTTGAAGCTGTCATAAACAGCCGAATTAGCGATTAAGGAGTATTGGGGTGTCGAGTACCGAAGAGGAACAGCTGGCGGATTTGAAGGACTGGTGGTCACGCAACGGCAAGCCCCTGGTCACTGGCGGCCTGTTGGCGCTGGTCATCGTGTTCGGCTGGCAAGCCTTTCACAAGTATCAGAGCAATCAGTCGCAAGGCGCCTCGATGCTCTATCAGCAACTGCTGGAAACCACGCTGACGCCTAGTGGCAAGCCTGATGCGGCCCGTGTTTCGGACCTGGCGGCCAAGCTCAACAGCGAGTTCGGCGGTAGCGCCTATGCGCAATACGGCAGCCTGTTCGTGGCGAAAGTCGCCGTCGACAGCGGCAAGCTCGATGACGCAGCCAGCGAGCTGAAAGCCATCGTTGCCAAGCCGGCCAATCCGGCGCTGGGCGAAATCGCCCGTCAGCGCCTGGCACAAGTATTGGCCGCGCAGAACAAGGCCGACGAAGCCCTGAAACTGCTCGAAGGCGATGCCGACAAGGCCTTCCTGGCGACTCGCGAAGAACTCAAGGGCGACCTGCTGGTGCAGCTGGGTCGTACCGATGAAGCGCACGCGGCGTATCAAAAAGCCAAGGCGGCACTGTCGGATGAAGCGGCGGTCGGTGGCCTACAAATCAAGCTGGACGACCTGGCCAAAGGGGATGCGTGACGTGATTCGTTGGAAACATGCAGCATTGCTGGCTCTGGCCATTCTGGCCGCGGGTTGCAGCAGCAACAGCAAGAAAGAACTGCCACCGGCCGAGTTGACCGATTTCAAGGAAGAAGTGGTTCTGAAGAAACAATGGAGTCGTTCGATCGGTGACGGTCAGGGCGAAACCTACAACATGCTGGTACCGGCCATCGATGGCGATACCATCTATGCCGCCGATGTGACCGGTGTGGTGATGGCGCTGAATCGCAGCAACGGCGACGTCAAGTGGAAGAAAGATCTCGAACTGCCTGTTTCCGGTGCCGTTGGCGTTGGTTACGGTCTGCTGACGATTGGTACGCTCAAGGGTGAAATCGTTGCCCTGGACGCCATCAACGGTGAAGAGAAATGGCGCGCTCGCGTGTCCAGCGAAGTCCTCGCACCACCCGCCAACAACGGTGATGTGGTCGTGGTCCAAACCCAGGACGACCGTCTGATCGGCCTGGATGCCGCCACCGGCAACCAGCGCTGGTTGTACGACAGCACGCCTGCCGTACTGACCCTGCGTGGCACCAGTGCGCCGATCGTCACCAACCGCCTCGCAGTGGCTGGCTTGTCGACCGGTAAAGTGGTCGCTCTCGACATTTCCAACGGCGTGCCGGTGTGGGAACAGCGTGTAGCGATCCCGCAAGGTCGTTCGGAGCTGGAGCGCGTCGTCGACATCGACGGCGGCCTGCTGCTGTCCGGCGACAAGATTTATGTCGCGAGCTATCAGGGTCGGGTTGCGGCACTGGACCTGCAAAGCGGTCGTCAGCTGTGGCAGCGTGATGCTTCCAGCTACGCTGGCGTCGCCCAGGGTTTTGGTAGCGTCTATGTGAGCCTGTCTTCGGGCACCGTTGAAGGCGTCGACGAACGTTCCACCACTGCCCTGTGGAGCAACGATTCGCTGGCCCGCCGTCAACTGTCGGCACCGGAAGTGTTCTCCAGCTACGTTGCAGTCGGTGACCTGGAAGGTTACCTGCACCTGCTGAGTCAGGTGGACGGTCGTTTCGTCGGCCGCGAACGCATCGACAGCGACGGCCTGCGTGCCCGTCCGCTGGTGGTGGGTGACACGATTTATGTATATGGCAACAGCGGCAAACTGGAAGCCCTGACCATTAAGTAACGACTATGCTTGGGTTTTAACCCCAAGCGGCTTCACTGGTTGTAGGACTGTAGGAGCGAGCTTGCTCGCGATGGACGCCAACGATGAAGTTGGCGTCCTGAATAAACGCGGTGACTTTGCGTTTTTCGCGAGCAAGCTCGCTCCTACAAGAAAACACACGGTGATTGCCCCGAGCACCAGCCGCTGCCTCGCAGCGGCTTTTGTATTTTCTGAAATAACGAAGTGGAGAGCCGCATGGTTCCCGTAATCGCCCTGGTGGGCCGACCGAACGTCGGCAAGTCCACCTTGTTCAACCGCCTGACCAGGACTCGCGACGCCATTGTCGGCGACTTGTCCGGTCTGACCCGTGATCGCCAGTACGGTGAGGCCAAGTGGCAAGGGCGTTCCTACATTCTGATCGACACCGGCGGTATCTCCGGTGACGAACACGGTATGGACGAAAAAATGGCCGAGCAGTCGCTGCTGGCCATTGAAGAAGCGGATGTTGTTCTGTTCCTGGTAGATGCCAAGGCCGGTTTCACCGCCGCCGACCAGATGATTGCCGAGCACTTGCGCAAACGTAACAAGCGTTCCCATGTAGTCGCCAACAAGGTTGACAACATCGACCCTGAAATGGCCCGCGCCGAATTCGCCCCGTTGGGCATGGGCCACGCGATCCCGATCGCCGGTGCCCACGGTCGCGGCATCACCCAGTTGCTGGAAGCGGCACTGAGTGAGTTCCCGAAAGACGAAGACGAGCTGGAAGAAGGCGAGGAAGAGGACGTTGCCGAAGGCGAAGAAGCCAAGCGCATTCCTGGTCCGAGCGAAAAAGACGGGATCAAGATCGCCATCATCGGCCGGCCGAACGTAGGCAAGTCGACTCTGGTCAACCGCATGCTCGGTGAAGACCGGGTGATCGTGTATGACCAGCCTGGCACCACCCGCGACAGTATCTACATCCCGTTCGAGCGTAACGACGAGAAGTACACGCTGATCGACACCGCCGGTGTGCGCAAGCGCGGCAAGATCCACGAAGAAGTCGAAAAATTCTCCGTGGTCAAAACCCTGCAGGCCATCAAAGACGCCAACGTGGTGATCTTCGTGATGGACGCTCGCGAAGGCGTGGTGGACCACGACCTCAACCTGCTGGGCTTTGCCATTGAGTCGGGTCGTGCGCTGGTCATCGCGATCAACAAGTGGGACGGCATGACGCCGAGCGAGCGTGACTTCGTGAAGGTCGAGCTGCAACGTCGACTGTTCTTCGTTGACTACGCCGACATCCACTTCATCTCGGCACTGCACGGCACGGGCGTGGGCAACCTCTACGCTTCGGTGCAGAACTCGTTCAAGTCCGCGGTCACCCGCTGGCCGACCAACCGCCTGACCCAGATTCTGGAAGATGCGGTCGGTGAGCACGCGCCGCCGATGGTCAACAATCGTCGGATCAAACTGCGTTATGCCCACTTGGGTGGCGCGAATCCGCCGATCATCGTGATTCACGGTAACCAGATCGAGAAGGTGCCGAAGTCTTACGTTCGCTACCTTGAAAACACCTATCGCCGTGTCCTGAAGCTGGTCGGTACGCCGATCCGCATCGAATTCAAGGGTGGCGAGAACCCGTACGAAGGCAACAAGAACTCGCTCACCGACCGTCAGGTCAACAAGAAGCGTCGCTTGATGTCGCACCACAAGAAGGCCGACAAGAAGCGTCGCGACAAACGCTGATTCACGCCTTGCCTGCTTTCTGTGGGAGCAAGGCTTGCCCGCGATGAACGATAACGCGGTGTGTCAGAACAACCGCGGTGCGGCAATCGCGGGCGAGCCTTGCTCCCCCAGGGGCAGGGTGAAAAAAGGGTGCCTCTGGCGCCCTTTTTTTATGGGCGCCGGATGGGCTATCCTCGGGCTCTCCCGCGCCGCCGTAGAGCCGGGTGTAGAGCAGGGAACCACCGATGATCACCAGTAAGCTGCCGAATGTCGGCATCACTATCTTCACTCAGATGTCTCAGCTCGCGGCTCAGACCGGCGCGCTCAATCTGTCCCAGGGCTTTCCTGATTTCGCTGCCCCGCAGGCCCTGTGCGATGCGGTCGGCCGACATATCGCCAATGGCCATAACCAGTACTCGCCAATGACAGGGCTGCCGGTGTTGCGTCAGCAGATCGCGGCGAAGATCGCCCGCAGTTATGGCGCGCAGGTGGATGTGGATACTGAAGTGACGGTTACCCCCGGCGCGACCGAGGCGATTTTCTGTGCCATTCAGGCGGTTATCCACAGCGGTGATGAAGTCATTGTGTTTGACCCGGCGTACGACAGCTACGAGCCCTCGGTAGAGCTGGCCGGTGGTCGTTGCGTGCACGTGCAACTGGGCCTGAACGATTTCAGTATCGACTTCGAGAAGCTTGCCCAGGCACTGAGCCCGCGCACGCGAATGATCATTCTCAACACCCCGCACAACCCTAGTGGTGCGCTGATCAGTCGTGCCGAACTCGATCAGTTGGCAGCGTTGATCCGCGATCGCGATATCTATGTGATCAGCGACGAAGTCTACGAGCACCTGGTGTATGACGGCGTGCCCCACGTCAGCGTGCTGGCTCATGAAGAGCTGTATCAGCGTGCATTCGTCGTCAGTTCGTTCGGCAAGACCTACCACGTCACAGGCTGGAAAACTGGCTATGTGGTCGCACCACCGGCCCTTACGGCGGAATTGCGCAAGGTGCACCAGTACGTGAATTTTTGTGGCGTGACGCCGCTCCAATATGCCTTGGCCGATTTTATGGCAGAGCACCCTGAGCACGTCGAAGAGTTGCCGGGCTTCTATCAGGCCAAGCGCGATTTGTTCTGCGATCTGCTGGCGCCGTCGCGCTTCAGCTTCACCCGAGTGACAGGCACGTACTTCCAGTTGGTGGATTACTCGCAGATCCGCCCGGACCTCAATGACGTGGAGATGGCGCTGTGGATGACCCGCGAACACGGCGTCGCGAGCATTCCGATCTCTGTGTTCTATCAGAAGCCGCCTGAAGGCCAGCGCCTGATACGGCTGTGTTTTGCCAAGCGTGAGGAGACCCTGCGTGAAGCGGCGGAAAAACTATGCGTGATTTGAGTGCGTTGCCGAAGCTGACCGTTGCGTTGGTCCAGACTTCCCTGGCCTGGCATGACCGCCAGGCCAACCTGGAGCATTTCGAGCCGTTGCTGGAACAGGCCCGTGGCGCCGATCTGATCATTTTGCCGGAAATGTTCACCACCGGTTTCTCCATGGAGTCGGAAACGCTGGCCGAGGCGGAAAACGGCCCCACCAGCAAATGGCTGCGGGCTCAGGCCTTGAGTCTCGATGCGGTGATCACCGGTAGCGTTATCGTTCAGGCTGCGGATGGCAGCCATCGCAATCGCCTGTTGTGGGCGCGGCCGGACAGCGAAGTGCTGCACTACGATAAGCGGCATTTGTTTCGCATGGCTGGCGAGCACCACCACTACACCCCCGGCGAGCGTCAGGTGCAGTTCGAACTCAAGGGCTGGCGGGTGCGACCGCTGATTTGCTACGACCTGCGCTTCCCGGTGTGGAGCCGCGACGCACAGGACACGGACCTTCTGCTGTACACCGCCAACTGGCCCGGTGCGCGGCGCCAGCACTGGAATCGTTTGTTGCCGGCCCGGGCGATCGAGAACCTGTGTTATGTGGCGGCGGTGAACCGTATTGGCACTGACGGCAAAGGCTTTGCGTATACCGGTGACAGCCAGGTACTGGATTTCCAGGGCGAGACATTGCTCAGTGCAGGGGAGGCGGACGGGGTGTTCAAGGTGGTGCTGGATGCGGCGGAACTGGGGGCGTATCGCACACGGTTTCCGGCGAATCTGGATGCCGATACCTTCGAACTCACCTGAGATTTTTGCTGCCTGAACCGGCCCCATCGCGGGCAAGCCCGCTCCCACAGTGATCTGTATGTACTCAAGTTTTTTGTACACCAGAGAACCTGTGGGAGCGGGCTTGCCCGCGATGGGGCCGTGACAGGCATCACATAATTTACAGGCAAACAAAAAGGCCCCGAGGTTCGCACCCCGGGGCCTTTTGCATGACAGCGAAGGCTTACGCCGCTTTCGCTTCCGGCTGGCTCAGCGAGCGGTTCAGCGCGCTGAACAGGGCCTTGAAGCTGGCGGTGGTGATGTTTTCATCGATGCCCACGCCGTGCACCGCACGCTCGCCATTCACCCGCAGTTCAATGTAGGCCGCTGCCTTGGCATTGGTGCCCGCGCCGATGGCGTGTTCGTTGTAGTCCATGATTTCCACCGGAATCGGCAGACCGGCCACCAGGGCTTCCAGGGCGCCGTTGCCCTTGCCGCGCCAGTGCAGGTTGGTTTCGCCCTGGCCTTTGCTGGCGACTTCCACTTCGACGGCGCTGTGACCGTTTTCTTCCTGCAGGCGATGGCTGACCAGCGCGTACGGGGTGTTGGCTTGCAGGTATTCGCTGATCAACAGCGAGTGAATCTGCTTGGCGGTCATTTCCAGGCCCAGGCGATCGGTTTCACGCTGCACGACCTGGCTGAACTCGATCTGCATGCGACGCGGCAGGCTGATGCCGTATTCCTGTTCCAGCAAGTAGGCGATACCACCCTTGCCCGACTGGCTGTTGACGCGGATGACCGCCTCGTAGCTGCGGCCGATGTCGGCCGGGTCGATCGGCAAGTACGGCACTTCCCACAGGGCATCGGATTTCTGCTGGGCGAAGCCTTTGCGGATCGCATCCTGGTGCGAGCCGGAGAATGCGGTGTGTACCAGGTCGCCGACGTACGGGTGACGCGGGTGAACCTGGATCTGGTTGCACTCCTCGACGACCTTGCGTACGCCGTCGATATCGGAGAAGTCCAGTTCAGGGTCAAGACCTTGGGTGTACATGTTCAGGGCCACGGTCACCAGATCGACGTTACCGGTGCGCTCGCCGTTGCCGAACAGGCAGCCTTCGACACGGTCGGCGCCGGCCATCAGGCCCAGTTCGGTGGCGGCAACGCCGGTGCCACGGTCGTTGTGGGTGTGCAGGCTGATGATCACGCTGTCACGACGGTTGATGTGACGGCCGAACCATTCGATCTGGTCGGCATAGATGTTCGGGGTTGCGCACTCGACGGTAGCCGGCAGGTTGAGGATCATCTTGTGCTCGGGCGTCGGGTTCCAGACTTCGATCACCGCGTCGCAGACTTCCTTGGCGAACTCAAGTTCGGTAGCGCTGAAGGTTTCCGGCGAGTACTCGAAGGTCCACTCGGTTTCCGGCTGCATGGCAGCGTATTTGACGAACAGCTTGGCCGCGCTCACGGCGATTTCCTTGATCCCGTCCTTGTCCTGGTTGAAGACAATGCGGCGGAAGGAAGGGGAGGTCGCGTTGTACAGGTGAACGATGGCCTTCTTCGCCCCGCGCAGGGATTCGAAAGTGCGCGCGATCAGGTCTTCACGGCCCTGGGTCAGCACCTGGATGGTGGTGTCGTCCGGAATGTGGCCACCTTCGATCAGGGTGCGCACGAAGTCGAAGTCGGTTTGCGAAGCGGCCGGGAAGGAGGCTTCGATTTCTTTCACGCCGACCTGCACCAGGGTTTTCCAGAAGCGCAGCTTCTTGACGGCGTCCATTGGCTCGATCAGCGACTGGTTACCATCACGCAGGTCGGAACTGCACCAGATCGGGGCGGCGGTGATGGTTTTCGACGGCCAGGTACGGTCCGGGATGTCGATGGTCGGGAAGGCGCGGTATTTCGAAGACGGGTCTTTGAGCATGCTCATCGGGAAATCCTTATTGTGTGGGCCGAAAAAAGGCGGCCTGCCGGTGGATCGAATGTACTGGGTAAAGCGTAGGACGAGGCGCCGCGATTCAGCCCGGCAGTCGTGCGCTGACAAGGCACAGGCTGCGGTGCTGGCGGAGCTGAATGAGGGTGTGAGAGGTTTTCATGCCTTCAACCCTAACCGCGGGGGGGAAGGATGGCAAGCAGTCGAAAAAAATTGAGAGGAATACTCGTCACGGCGCATTTATCGAGATTTTATTGCTTTGGATTTGTTTGATGTTCAAGTTGTTTGCGCAAGGTTTGAGCGATGCGCAATCGGCAGTTTTGGCACCTTGTGCCCGCAGCGGGGCTATTCTTCTTTAAAGCCTCGACTGGCAAGCGGGAGTCGGCGATGAACGAGTCCGATTGGAAACAGTATTGCGTATTGCGCCCGGTGGCCCATGAACGGATGTGCACCCGGATCATGGCGGACGTCGAAAAGATTGTGCTGGACAAGAGTATTGCGCCCTACGAACGGATCGATGCCAGCGAGGAATTGCTCAAGGGCGGGCAAAAAGAGCTGTATTGGGCATTTGGTGTTTTCAGGTTTTCGCGTCATGAAGCCCGCTCGCACTTGCTCGGGTTGTGCGCGCGGGAGTTGATCACGGCAGAGGAGTTGAGCTGGTTTTCAGTGGAGACGCAGGAATGGGTCAGGCACTGTCTGGCGGACCGGGAGGTCCATGGGATTGAGGATCTGGAGGCGGAGTAATTGTGTCAGTGATGCCGCCTTCGCGGGCAAGCCCGCTCCTACAGAGAAGCGCGTTGTATCTGTAGGAGCGGGCTTGCCTGCGAAGGGGCCATCAGCCTCGCTGAAATTTAAGGCTGAAACGCCCCGATAAAAATCGCCGGATCCACCCGCGCATCATTCAGGCTGACATTCCAGTGCATGTGCGGCCCGGTCGCCCGCCCCGTCGCGCCGACTTTGCCCACCACGCCGCCGCGAGCCAGTTGCTGCCCAACCTTCACGTCAATCTTCGACATGTGGCAGAACATGCTGATGAAACCCTGTCCATGGTCGACAAACACAGTGTTGCCGTTGAAGAAGTAGTTGCCGATCAGGATCACCTTGCCTGCGGCCGGGGTCTTGATCGGTGTGCCGGCGGGCACGGCGAAATCCAGACCCGAGTGGGGATTGCGTTCTTCACCATTGAAGAAGCGGCGCACGCCGAACTTGCTCGACAGCGGGCCGTTGACCGGCTTGTCCAGCAGCAGGTTACTCGGCGTATTCGGGCTGAACGTGCGGTAGGCAGCGATCTGCTCGGCCAGTTCGCGCTCGATGCGCTTGAGGTTTTCCGGGTCCGGGTTGACCTGTTGGGTGTTTTTCAGGGTGATGTGCTGTTCCGGGTATTTCTTGTTACCGACGGTGAAACCCAGGTTACGGCCGCTGCTGTTGATGGACTGGGCGCCGGGCTTGACCGTCAGTGGCACGCCGACAATGGCCAGCCAGTTGTTCTGTTCCTTGACCACCAGCACCGGTTTGCCCTGATAACTGGCTTTCGGCGTTTGTGCGGAAGTGCCCAGGTCCACCACGGCGACGCCGCCAGGCACCGGTTTGTTCAACAGGCGCGTGATGTAGCTGTCGGCGTGGGCATTGAAAGTCAGGCACAACAACAGACACGAAGCAAAAAAACGCGGCATGGATCAATCCAGTAAAGAAAGGGTGACGGGTGTCAGGTGATTGTCTTCGACCCGCACTTGCAGTTCGCCTTCACCCAGTTTGGCCTTCAGGCGCTGGCCAGTATGGGTTTGCCCGGCGCTGCGGATCGCGTTGCCGCGCTCGTCGAGCAAAATGCTGTAGCCGCGGCCGAGGGTCGCCAGGGGGCTGACCACATGCAGTGTCTGCATCTGGCTTTGCAGCTGCAGGCGACGGCTTTTCAAACCCTCGCGCATGGCACGGGGCAAACGTTCGGCGAGGCTGTCGAGCCGTTGACGCAGCATCGCCAGTTGCCGGCCGGGATGCTGCGCGGCCAGGCGGGTTTCCAGGCGGATCAGCCGTTCGCGGCGGGTGTTGAGGTTGCGTTCGAAGGCCCGGCGCATACGCATGTCCAGATCGTCCAGCCGCTGCGCTTGCTGACGCAGGCGTTCGCCAGGATGGCGCAGTCGGCGGGAGATGCCCTCCAGGCGCAGCCGATCACGCATCAGGCGGTCGCGCATGCGCATCACCAACCGGCGGTGCAGGCTCTCGACCCGGCGCAGCAGATCGCTGGAGTCCGGTGCCAGCAGTTCAGCGGCCGCCGAAGGCGTGGGTGCGCGAACATCGGCCACGAAATCACTAATCGACACATCGGTTTCATGGCCGACGGCGCTGACAATCGGTGTCACGCAGGCATCCACGGCGCGGGCCACGGCTTCTTCGTTGAAGCACCAGAGGTCTTCCAGAGAGCCGCCGCCACGGGCCAGGATCAGCGCATCGAAGCCCCGGGCGTCCGCCAGCTTCAGTGCGCGGACAATCTGCGCGGTGGCCTCGCGGCCCTGTACGGCGGTGGGGATCAGCGTCAGTTGCACCTGCGGCGCGCGGCGGCGGAACACGCTGATGATGTCGCGGATGACTGCGCCGGTGGGCGAGCTGATGATGCCGATGCGTTGCGGATGCGCCGGCAGCGGCACCTTGCGTTCGGCACTGAACAGGCCTTCGGCACTGAGTTTTTCCTTCAGAGCATCGAAAGCCAGGCGCAATGCACCGTCGCCGGCGGGTTCCACGGTGTCGAGGATCAGCTGATAATCGCCGCGTCCCTCGAACAATGAGACTTTGCCTCGCACCTTGACTGCCAGACCGTCCTTCAATGCCTGGCGTACCCGAGCGGCGTTCTGCCGGAAGAGCGCGCAACGTACTTGGGCGCCGCTGTCCTTGAGGGTGAAATACACGTGGCCGGACGCCGGGCGGGCGAGGTTGGAGATTTCGCCTTCGACCCAGATGTTGCTGAACACGTCTTCGAGCAACACCCGTGCGCGGCCGTTGAGCTGGCTGACGGTCAGGACTTCGCGGTCCAGGCCGAGTCTTGCAAAGGGATCTTTAATCATGGGGCGCAGTTTAAAGGCATTCGGTGAACAATCTCCATGAGTCCGCATAAATCCCTTGTAGGAGCGAGCCTGCTCGCGAATGCATAGTGTCAGTCAACGAATTTATTGAATGGAAAATCGAATTCGCGAGCAGGCTCGCTCCCACAGGGGTTAGAGTCGTCAGTGATATTCAAGGAAGAAGGGGAAGTGTGTGTTTGATTTGTTGAGCCAGTGGCCATTTGGCGCAGTGGATTGGCTGGTGATCGGGACAGGCATCGCCCTGGCCTACATCGTGTTCGGCATCGCCGGGTTCGGCACGGCATTGGTGGCGGGGCCGATTCTGATCCTGTTCATGCCATTGTCGAAAATCGTGCCGCTGCTGGTGCTGCTGGATTTCGTCGCGGCGTTTGGCAATCTGTTGCCTTCGCGACGAAATGTGGCCAGGCCGGAGTTGCTGCGATTACTGCCATGCATGGGCGTGGGCTGCACCCTGGGGGTGATTTTCCTGCTGAACCTGAAATCCGACCTGTTGCTGCTGTTGATGGGACTGTTCATCAGTGCCTATGCGGTCTACAGCCTGTGGGTAAAGACCCGTCCGGAGCAATTGTCCGCTGTTTGGGCGCTGCCGATGGGCACCGTGGGCGGGATGTTTGGCGCATTGTTTGGCAGTGGCGGCTTTTTGTATGCGATCTATCTGAACAGTCGGCTACCCAAGGACGAAGCGCGGGCGACCCAAAGCGCGCTGATCAGTTGCAGCACGGTGGTGCGTTTGAGTCTGTTTGCGGTCGCGGGGGTGTATGCCGAACTGCCCTTGCTGGTGCTGGCGCTGTGCCTGTTGCCGGCCATGGCGCTGGGGCTGTGGATTGGCCGGCGGTTGACCATGCGCTTGTCGCGCGAAGCCTTTGTGCGGCTGGTGACGTGGCTGGTGCTGGTGAGCGGGATTGCGCTGATCGGGCGTTATCTCAACACCTGACCATGGCCTGGCCGGTTTTTCTGTGGGAGCAAGGCTTGCCCGCGATGGCGTCCGCGAGATCGCCATCGCGGGCAAGCCTTGCTCCCACAGAAGAGTCGCACGCTGTAACAGTTCAATCGTTGTACTGACTCAACAACCGCTCCAGCCGCGCGCTGAGGCGGCGTTTGATTTCGGTTTCGATGTGCGGCGCGAAGTCGTCGATCACGTCTTGCATGATCAATTGCGCGGCGGCACGCAGTTCGCTGTCGAGGTACAGCAAGGCGTCGGCGTTCTTGCTGGCGCTGGGCGCCGGTTCGGCGGCAGGCTCGGGAGGTGTCGGCTCGACGGTCGGCGCGGGTTCGCTGACAGTGTCGAACAGCATGGGAATCTGTTCCTGGTCACCTTCTTCGACCGTGTCGGTCAGCAGCGGTGGTTGCAGGTTGTCATCGCCGAGCAATTGGCGGATCGACTCAAGGTCGTCCAGCAGGTGCGCGGACTTTTGCAGCGGTTTTGGAGTGTCCATCGGAAGGCTCAGAGTCGCTGTAAACGGTGATCTTGCAGAGGATAGCCCTGTTCGCGGTAGAAACGGAAACTCTCCCGCGCGGCCTGGCGGATCACCGGATCTTCGACCACCACTTCCGCCACGCGGGCAAAGCGTTGGGCAAAGGCCGGGACCTTCAGGTCGAGGTTGACCAGCAAATCCTGGTGCTGGCCGCAATCATCGCCAAAACCCAACACGATCAGGCTGTCCGGTTCGCTTTCAGCGGGGCCGTGGGGCACGAAGCTTTCGCCCTTGAAGGCCCACAGGCGCGCGTCGAGATCATCGCGCTGAGTGGCGTCGCTGCAATGCAGATAGACACGGTGGCCCATGCGCCAGGCTTTTTCGGTGAGCTTGCAGGCGAAATCCAGCCGTGCCGAAGGATCGGCGCTGGGCAGGATATAGAAGTCGACTTTGGTCATTGCGGTTCCTGAGCTTCAGGCGGCGTCACCCGAGAGTGACGCTGCCCGAAGTCATCGGTTTCAGGCTTTGGCGCGGTCCAGCAGGTATTGGGTCAGCAGGGGAACCGGACGGCCAGTGGCGCCCTTGTCCTTGCCGCCGCTGGTCCATGCGGTGCCGGCGATGTCCAGATGCGCCCAGTTCAGGTTCTTGGTGAAGCGCGACAGGAAGCAGGCAGCAGTGATGGTGCCGGCTTTCGGACCGCCGATGTTGGCGATGTCGGCGAACGGGCTGTCCAGCTGTTCCTGGTATTCATCGAACAGCGGCAGTTGCCAGGCGCGGTCGTCAGCGGCCTTGCCGGCGCTCAGCAGTTGACCGATCAGTTCGTCGTTGTTGCCCAGCAGGCCCGAGGTGTGGGAGCCCAGGGCAACCACGCAGGCACCGGTCAGGGTGGCGATGTCGATCACCGCTTGTGGCTTGAAGCGCTCGGAGTAGGTCAGGGCGTCGCACAGCACCAGACGGCCTTCGGCGTCGGTGTTGAGGATTTCCACGGTCTGGCCGCTCATGGTGGTGACGATGTCACCAGGGCGCGAAGCGTTGCCGCTCGGCATGTTCTCGGCGCAGGCCAGGATGCACACCAGGTTGATCGGCAGTTTCAGTTCGAGCACGGCACGCAGCGTACCGAACACGCTGGCGGCGCCGCCCATGTCGTATTTCATTTCATCCATGCCGGCGCCAGGCTTGAGGCTGATACCGCCGGTGTCGAAGGTGATGCCCTTGCCGACCAGTGCATACGGCTTCTCGGACTTCTTGCCGCCGTTGTATTGCATGACGATCAGGCGCGGCGGCTGGGCGCTGCCCTGGCCGACGGCGTAGAACGAGCCCATGCCCAGTGCCTTGATCTTCTTCTCGTCGAGGACTTCGACTTTCAGGTCCTTGAATTCTTTGCCGAGGTCTTTGGCTTGCTCGCCAAGGAACGTCGGGTGGCAGATGTTCGGCGGCAGGTTACCCAGGTTACGGGTAAAGGCCATGCCGTTGGCGATCGCGGTGGCGTGGGTCACGGCGCGTTGCACTTCAGCCTGGGCGGCCTTGATGGTCAGCAGGGTGATTTTCTTCAGGGCGCGGGGTTCGGCTTTCTGGCTTTTGAACTGGTCGAATTGGTACTCGCCGTCGACCAGGGTTTCGGCCAGCAGGCGGGTCTTGCCGTAGCTGTCACGGCCCTTGACCACGATTTCGTCCAGGGCCAGGACTGCGTCGCTGCCACCCAGGCCTTTCAGGGTATTGAGCAGGCCGGCGACGATTTTGCGGAACGGGCGATCGCCCAGTTCTTCATCCTTGCCCACGCCCACCAGCAGCACGCGCTCGGCTTTCAGGTTCGGCAGGCTGTGCAGTAGCAGGCTCTGGCCAACTTTACCGGCCAGATCGCCGCGCTTGAGAACGGCGCTGATTGCTCCGCCGCTGAGCTCATCGAGTTGCTTGGCGGCAGCGCCGAGCTTGCGGCCTTCGGCGACGGAGACCACCAGTGTGGCGGTCTTCAACGTTTCCGGGTTAACGCTTTTTACAACCAGTTCCATGTCCGGGTCCCTGAATTGATGGTCAACTCGCAAGCGCTCGACAGTGGGTGCGCGTCGCTTGCGTGCATTTAAATAGAAAGGCGCCGATACCGATCGGCGACGAAGGCCGCAGTTTGAACCTCGCCAGAGGCGCCTGACAACCCTCGACAACATTAATGTAGGCGCGAGCCTGCTCGCGATGGACGTCCGGGCAACGCTGGCTTTCAGACAGCCCGCGTCATCGTTGATGCCTATCGCGAGCAGGCTCGCTCCTACATGGGGGAGATGCATTGCGCAGTGACAGGCGCACCCAATCACAGGATAATGCGCCATCTTTTTTCAGCGGCTCTGCTAGCGAGCCGGTCTGATATGTTTGCTTGTTTGGCCGCCCTAGCCTGACAACCCTGGAGTGTCTGGTTTGATTGTCTTCCGTTATCTTTCCCGCGAAGTCTTGTTGACCTTGAGCGCCGTCAGTGCCGTGCTGCTGGTCATCATCATGAGCGGTCGTTTCATCAAATACCTCGCGCAAGCGGCCTCGGGCCTGCTGGATCCGGGCTCACTGTTCCTGATCATGGGCTTTCGCCTGCCCGGGTTTCTCCAGCTGATCCTGCCGCTGGGGCTGTTTCTCGGAATCCTGCTGTCCTATGGTCGCCTGTACCTCGAAAGCGAGATGACCGTGCTCTCGGCCACGGGCATGAGTCAGGAGCGTCTGTTTTTCATGACGCTGTTTCCGGCCACCCTGGTCGCCCTCCTAGTGGCCTGGCTGAGTCTGAGCCTGGCACCACAGGGTGCCAATCAATTCCAGTTATTGCTGAACAAACAGGATGCCTTGACCGAATTCGATACCCTTGAGCCAGGTCGTTTCCAGGCCCTGCGCGACGGTACCCGGGTGACTTACACCGAGCGCATGTCGGACGATCGCATCAATCTGGGTGGCGTGTTCATCTCTCAGAAAAACATCGGTGCCAATAACAAGGATCGCGGGATTTCCGTGCTGGTGGCCGAAAAGGGGCGCCAGGAAATCCGCCCGGATGGCAACCGCTATCTGATCCTCGATAATGGCTATCGCTATGACGGTAATCCGGGGCAGGCCGATTACCGGGCGATCAAGTACGACGAGTACGGTGTATTGCTGCCAAAGCCGGACGTCAGCGACGAAGTTACCGACCGCGATGCGATGACAACCCGCGCCTTGATCGGCAGTGATGACATTCGTCTGCGTGCCGAACTGCAATGGCGTATATCGCTGCCGTTGCTGGTGTTTGTCGTGACCTTGATGGCGGTGCCACTGTCGCGGGTTAACCCGCGACAGGGCCGGTTCCTCAAATTGCTGCCGGCGATTCTTCTTTACATGGCTTACCTGACCATCCTGATTGCTGCTCGCGGCGCCCTCGATAAAGGCAAGATCCCGGCGGTGATGGGCTTGTGGTGGGTGCACGGGATATTCCTGGCCATTGGTCTGGGCCTGCTTTATTGGGAACCCTTGCGTTTGAAGAGGGCGAGTCGCCGCAGCGCGCTGGAGGTGGCCCGTGGTTAAGCTGGATCGCTACATCGGTAGCAGCGTACTCATATCGATTCTGGCCGTGCTGGGGATCATTCTCGGTCTGGCGACCCTGTTCGCATTCATCGACGAGATGGGTGAAGTCAGCGATACCTACACCCTGCTCGATGTCCTGAGCTATGTGACGCTGACCGCGCCACGCCGTCTCTACGACATGCTGCCGATGGCGGCACTGATCGGGTGCCTGATCGGTCTGGGCTCGCTGGCCAGTAACAGTGAGTTGACCATCATGCGCGCCGCTGGCGTGTCCATCGGTCGAATCGTCTGGGCGGTCATGAAGCCAATGCTGGTGTTGATGCTTGCCGGCGTACTGATTGGCGAGTACGTCGCCCCGCCAACCGAAAACATGGCTCAGGCCAATCGCTCGCTGGCCCAGGGCAGCGGCGATGCGCAAAGCGCCAAGCACGGCCTGTGGCACCGTCAGGGTGATGAGTTCATCCACATCAACTCGGTGCAGCCAAACGGTATTTTGTACGGTGTGACCCGTTATCGCTTCGACAATGAGCGGCATATGCTCTCGGCGAGTTTTGCCAAGCGTGCGGACTTCGACCAGGATCACTGGCAATTGACGGACGTCACCACGACGTTGTTCCACGACAAGAGCACTGAAGTGGTTACTGCCCCGGTCGAGCGCTGGGGCGTGGCGTTGAGCCCGCAATTGCTGAGCACCGTTGTGCTGGCACCGGAGTCGCTGTCGGTCAGTGGCCTGTGGGGTTACATCCACTACCTGGCAGATCAGGGGCTGAGCAATGGCCGGTACTGGCTGGCATTCTGGGTAAAGGTTCTGCAACCTGTAGTGACGGCAGCCCTGGTGCTGATGGCCATTTCCTTCATTTTCGGCCCATTGCGTTCGGTGACCCTCGGCCAGCGGGTATTTACCGGTGTGCTGGTGGGGTTCACTTTCCGTATTGTTCAGGATCTGCTGGGGCCTTCGAGCCTGGTATTTGGCTTTTCGCCATTGTTTTCGGTACTGGTGCCAACCGGTGTTTGTGCCTTGGCAGGGCTCTGGTTACTGCGTCGAGCAGGTTGATGACGGGTTTTTCCCGACCTTGCTCGTGATGAAAAAACGCCTCTGTCGCAAGACCGGGGCGTTTTTGTACGCGCCGTCTGACCTGTGAACGTGACGCTTGCGCCGCGGATCAGGTACAATTCCCGGCTATTTTTCGGCGGGCTATGCCTGCAGCCTTTTTGAGTGTTGATCCGTGAGTGATTTGAGTCATATCCGCAATTTCTCCATCATCGCCCACATTGACCATGGCAAGTCGACGCTGGCCGATCGCTTCATCCAGATGTGCGGCGGCCTGGCCGAGCGTGAAATGGAAGCCCAGGTACTGGACTCCATGGACCTTGAGCGTGAGCGCGGAATCACCATCAAGGCGCATAGCGTCACCCTGTATTACAAAGCCAAAGATGGTATCAACTACCAGTTGAACTTCATTGACACCCCCGGCCACGTTGACTTCACCTACGAAGTCAGCCGCTCGCTCGCAGCCTGTGAAGGTGCGCTGCTGGTGGTCGATGCCGGTCAGGGTGTAGAGGCGCAGTCGGTTGCCAACTGCTACACGGCGATCGAACAGGGCCTGGAAGTGATGCCGGTGCTGAACAAGATCGACCTGCCACAGGCCGATCCGGAGCGCGTCAAGGAAGAAATCGAAAAAATCATCGGCATCGATGCCACCGACGCGGTCACCTGCTCTGCCAAGACCGGTCTGGGCGTCGATGAAGTGCTCGAGCGCCTGGTGACCACTATTCCGGCGCCGACCGGCAACATCGAAGACCCGCTGCAAGCGCTGATCATCGACTCCTGGTTCGACAATTACCTGGGCGTCGTGTCCCTGGTTCGCGTGCGCCATGGCCGCGTGAAGAAGGGCGACAAGATCCTGGTCAAGTCCACCGGCAAGATCCACCTGGTGGACAGCGTCGGTGTCTTCAACCCGAAACACACCCCGACCGCCGACCTGAAGGCCGGTGAAGTGGGCTTCATCATCGCCAGCATCAAGGACATTCACGGGGCGCCAGTGGGCGACACCCTGACCTTGAGCTCGACGCCGGACGTCGACGTGCTGCCGGGGTTCAAACGCATCCAGCCGCAGGTCTACGCCGGCCTGTTCCCGGTCAGCTCCGACGACTTCGAAGACTTCCGCGAGGCGCTGCAAAAACTCACCCTCAACGATTCGTCGCTGCAATACACGCCGGAAAGCTCCGACGCACTGGGCTTCGGCTTCCGTTGCGGCTTCCTCGGCATGCTGCACATGGAAATCATCCAGGAGCGCCTCGAGCGCGAGTACAACCTGGACCTGATCACCACGGCGCCGACGGTAATCTTCGAACTGCTGCTCAAGACCGGCGAGACGATCTACGTCGATAACCCGTCCAAGCTGCCGGACCTGTCCGCCATCGAAGACATGCGCGAGCCGATCGTGCGCGCCAATATCCTTGTGCCGCAAGAGCACCTGGGTAACGTCATTACCCTGTGCATCGAAAAGCGCGGTGTGCAAGTAGACATGCTGTTCCTCGGCTCCCAGGTACAAGTGACTTACGACCTGCCGATGAACGAAGTGGTGCTGGACTTCTTCGACCGTCTGAAATCCACCAGTCGCGGCTATGCTTCTCTGGACTACCATTTCGATCGTTACCAATCGGCCAGCCTGGTGAAACTGGACGTGCTGATCAACGGTGACAAGGTCGACGCCCTGGCGCTGATCGTGCACCGTGACAATTCGCACTACAAAGGTCGCCAGTTGACCGAGAAGATGAAGGATCTGATTCCGCGGCAGATGTTCGACGTGGCAATCCAGGCCGCCATTGGCGGGCAGATTGTGGCGCGGACAACCGTCAAGGCGCTCAGAAAGAACGTATTGGCCAAATGCTACGGTGGTGACGTCAGCCGTAAGAAAAAGCTGCTGGAAAAGCAAAAGGCCGGTAAAAAACGCATGAAGCAGGTCGGTAACGTGGAAATTCCACAAGAAGCCTTCCTTGCGGTGCTCAGGTTGGATAGCTAGGTCCTATGTCACTAAATTTCCCGCTGTTGCTGGTCATCGCCGTGTTCGTTTGCGGCCTGTTGGCGTTGCTCGATGTGCTGTTCCTGGCGCCGCGTCGGCGGTCTGCCATTGCCTCCTATCAGGGCAGCGTCAGTCAGCCTGATAGTGTGGTGGTCGAGAAGCTGAACAAGGAGCCGTTGCTGGTCGAGTACGGCAAATCGTTCTTCCCGGTGTTGTTCATCGTGCTGGTGCTGCGTTCGTTCCTGGTGGAACCGTTCCAGATTCCGTCCGGTTCGATGAAGCCAACCCTGGATGTCGGCGACTTCATCCTGGTGAGCAAGTTTTCCTACGGGATCCGCTTGCCGGTGATCGACAAGAAAGTCATCGAAGTCGGTGAGCCACAACGCGGCGATGTGATGGTGTTCCGCTATCCGAGCGATCCGAACGTCAACTACATCAAGCGTGTCGTAGGCTTGCCGGGTGATCAGGTTCGCTACACCGCCGACAAGCGTCTGTTCGTCAATGGTCAGTCGATTGCCGAGCAATTGGTGGGCTCCGAACCAGGCACCTTGGGCAGCGCAGAGTTGTACAAGGAAAAACTTGGCGCCGCCGAGCATCTGATCCGCAAGGAAATGAGCCGCTACCGCGCAACGCCGGACCGTACATGGACCGTGCCTGCCGGGCACTTCTTCATGATGGGCGACAACCGCGACAACTCCAACGACAGTCGCTACTGGGATGATCCGAACATTCCCAAGGATCTGCTGGGCATGGTTCCCGACAAGAATATCGTCGGCAAGGCCTTTGCAGTCTGGATGAGCTGGCCGGAACCCAAACTCAGTCACCTGCCGAATTTCTCGCGGGTTGGCCTGATCCAGTAATCAAACACGGCGCTGTTGAACACAGCGCCGAATGCATTTCTGGAGTCGGCACAATCGGCGACAGAAGCATGAAGCCAATGATATTCAGGACGTTATTTTTGAACACAGCGTTAATTGTCCCAAGCCTGCGTCGACTCCCGGCGATGGCGGTGGAATCCAACCACGAACTCAGCGTGGGTAAACCGTGAGCGTCTCCTTAAGCCGTCTCGAGCGTCAGCTCGGCTACACCTTCAAGGATCAGGAACTGATGGTCCTGGCACTGACTCACCGCAGTTTTGCCGGGCGCAACAACGAACGCCTGGAGTTCCTCGGTGACGCCATCCTCAACTTCGTCGCCGGCGAGGCGCTGTTTGATCGCTTCCCGTTGGCGCGCGAAGGCCAGTTGTCGCGTTTACGCGCGCGCTTGGTGAAAGGTGAGACCCTGGCCGTGCTGGCCCGTGGCTTCGATCTGGGCGAATACCTGCGCCTGGGGTCGGGTGAGCTGAAAAGCGGCGGTTTTCGCCGTGAGTCGATTCTGGCCGATGCCCTGGAAGCGTTGATTGGTGCGATCTACCTGGACGCCGGCATGGAAGTGGCACGCGAGCGCGTCCTGGCCTGGCTGGCCGGCGAGTTCGAAGGCCTGACGCTGGTCGATACCAACAAAGATCCGAAAACCCGTCTGCAGGAGTTTCTGCAGTCCCGTGGTTGTGAGCTGCCGCGTTACGAAGTGGTGGATATCCAGGGTGAACCGCATTGCCGGACGTTTTTCGTCGAATGCGAGATCATCTTATTGAATGAAAAAAGCCGAGGTCAGGGTGTGAGCCGTCGTATTGCCGAACAGGTAGCGGCCGCCGCAGCACTGATTGCCCTGGGTGTGGAGAATGGCAATGACTGATACAAACGCAACTCGCTGTGGCTATGTTGCCATCGTCGGCCGTCCGAACGTGGGCAAGTCCACGTTGTTGAACCATATCCTGGGTCAGAAGCTGGCGATCACCTCGCGCAAGCCGCAAACCACCCGTCACAACATGCTCGGCATCAAGACCGAAGGCGATGTGCAGGCGATCTACGTCGACACGCCCGGCATGCACAAGGGTGGCGAGAAGGCCCTGAACCGCTACATGAACAAGACCGCTTCGGCGGCGTTGAAAGACGTCGACGTGGTGATCTTCGTGGTTGACCGCACCAAGTGGACCGAAGAGGACCAGATGGTCCTCGAGCGCGTGCAATACGTGACCGGCCCGCTGATTGTCGCGCTGAACAAGACCGACCGCATTGAGGACAAGGCCGAGCTGATGCCGCACCTGTCCTGGTTGCAGGAACAGTTGCCGAACGCACAGATCATCCCGATTTCGGCTCAGCACGGGCACAACCTCGATGCGCTGGAGCGAGTGATCGCTGATCATCTGCCGGAAAACGATCACTTCTTCCCGGAAGACCAGATCACAGACCGCAGCAGTCGCTTCCTGGCCGCTGAATTGGTGCGTGAAAAAATCATGCGCCAGATGGGCGCCGAGCTGCCGTACCAGATCACCGTCGAAATCGAAGAGTTCAAGCAGCAGGGGAAAACCCTGCACATTCATGCGCTGATTCTCGTCGAACGTGATGGCCAGAAGAAAATCATCATTGGCGACAAGGGCGAGCGCATCAAGCGCATCGGCACCGAGGCGCGCAAGGACATGGAGCTGCTGTTCGACTCCAAGATCATGCTTAACCTTTGGGTGAAGGTTAAGGGTGGCTGGTCCGATGACGAGCGCGCGCTGCGTTCGTTGGGTTACGGCGACTTGTAAACACAGCCTGCGCTACACCGTAGAAACCTGTGGGAGCGGGCTTGCCCGCGATGAGGATGTAACATTCAGCAGAGAGGTTGAATGTAAGTCCGCCATCGCGGGCGAGCCCGCTCCCACAGTGGTTTTGGGTTGTTTATAAATCTGCGTTTCTTCATTGAGAACCCTGACGTCCATGTCCTCAACCCCACCAATTGGCCAACCCGCCTACGTGCTCCACTCCCGCGCCTACCGCGAAAGCAGCGCCCTGGTGGATTTCCTCACGCCGCAAGGTCGGCTGCGGGCGGTGTTGCGCAGTGCGCGGGGCAAGGCCGGGACGCTGGCGCGGCCGTTCGTGCCACTGGAAGTCGAGTTTCGCGGTCGTGGCGAGTTGAAGAATGTCGGGCGCATGGAAAGTGCCGGCGTTTCCACCTGGCTTAATGGCGAGGCGCTGTTCAGTGGCCTGTATCTCAATGAACTGCTGATTCGCCTGTTGCCCGCCGAAGACCCTCTTCCCGGCGTATTCGATCACTACGCTGCGACTTTGCTGGCCCTGGCCGAAGGTCGTCCGCTGGAGCCGTTGTTACGCTCCTTCGAATGGCGATTGCTCAGCGATCTCGGCTATGGCTTTGCCCTTGATACCGATATGCATGGCGAGCCCATCGCCCCGGATGGTCTATATCGCCTGCAAGTGGATGCCGGGCTGGAGCGGGTCTACCTGCTGCAACCGGGGCTGTTCCATGGCATCGAGCTGCTGGCCATGGCCGATGCCGACTGGTCTGCCCCCGGTGCATTGTCTGCAGCCAAGCGTTTGATGCGTCAGGCGCTGGCAGTTCATTTGGGCGGTCGGCCACTTGTCAGTCGTGAGCTGTTTCGCAAGCCCTGATCACCCCGTATGCTGTGCACCGAACTTTCTCTTCTTCTGGAGCGCTTCCGTGACCACCAGCACCCGCATTCTTCTTGGCGTGAACATCGACCACGTTGCCACCCTGCGTCAGGCACGGGGCACACGCTACCCGGACCCGGTCAAGGCAGCACTGGATGCGGAAGAGGCGGGCGCTGACGGCATCACCGTGCATCTGCGTGAAGACCGTCGGCACATCCAGGAGCGCGACGTGCTGCTGCTCAAGGATGTGCTGCAAACCCGCATGAACTTCGAAATGGGCGTCACCGAAGAAATGATGGCGTTCGCCGAGCGCATCCGGCCGGCGCACATTTGCCTGGTGCCGGAAACCCGTCAGGAGTTGACGACTGAAGGTGGTCTGGACGTAGCAGGGCAGGAAGCGCGGATCAAGGCTGCTGTGGAGCGCCTGTCGAAGATCGGCTCGGAAGTGTCGCTGTTCATCGATGCCGATGAGCGGCAGATCGAGGCCTCCCGTCGAGTCGGTGCGCCGGCCATCGAGCTGCACACCGGCCGATATGCTGACGCCGAGACGCCGACCGAAGTGGCTGAAGAATTGAAACGTGTCGCCGATGGCGTGGCGTTTGGCCTGGCCCAAGGTCTGATCGTCAACGCCGGCCATGGCCTGCACTATCACAACGTCGAGGCCGTGGCGGCGATCAAGGGCATCAACGAACTGAACATCGGCCATGCGCTGGTGGCCCATGCGTTGTTCGTTGGCTTCAAGTCGGCGGTGTCGGAGATGAAGGCGCTGATCCTGGCGGCTGCCGCCAAAGCCTAAGAGACAATACAAAACCAATGTGGGAGCGAGCCTGCTCGCGATTGCGGTCTGACATCCAGCATTGATGTCGACTGACACTCAGCCATCGCGAGCAGGCTCGCTCCCACAGTTTTGATTGGGGCGGCTTTAGAGCGGCGGGTTTTCCTGAGCGGGCTTGGTCTTGTCTATCCCCGGAACATGCAGGTTGCCCTCGGCGACCTGATCGCCTTCAAGCTGCGGCTGCGTGACCCAGGTCAGGATGTCGTAGTAGCGACGAATGTTCGCCACAAAGTGCACAGGCTCGCCGCCACGGGCATAGCCGTAACGGGTTTTGCTGTACCACTTCTTCTCGGACAGGCGCGGCAGGATCTTTTTTACGTCCAGCCACCTGTTGGGATTGAGCCCTTCCTTGGCCGCCAGTTTGCGTGCGTCATCCAGGTGTCCGCTGCCAACGTTGTAGGCTGCCAGGGCAAACCAGGTGCGGTCAGGTTCCTGGATCGACTCGTCGAGCTGATCTTTCATGTAGGCCAGGTACTTGGCGCCGCCCATGATGCTCTGCTTGGGATCGAGACGGTTGGACACACCCATGGCCTGCGCGGTGTTCTGGGTCAGCATCATCAAGCCGCGCACGCCGGTCTTGGACGTCACGGCCGGTTGCCACAGGGATTCCTGGTAACCGATCGCCGCCAGCAGGCGCCAATCGACTTTTTCCTTTTTGGCGTACGCCTTGAAATGCTGTTCATACTTGGGCAGGCGCTGTTGCAAGTGCTGGGCGAAAGTGGTGGCGCCCATGTAGCCAAGGACGTCGACATGCCCGTAATAGCGGTCTTTGAGGCGTTGCAGGGTGCCGTTTTTCTTGACCTTGTCGAGGTAGTCGTTGATTTCGTTGAGCAGGCTGTTGTCATCGCCGGCCGCCACCGCCCAGCTCTGTTCACTGGCGTCACCCAGGTCAAAGGCGACCCGGATGTTGGTGAAATACACCTGGTTCATCGCGACTTCGTTGGAATCGACCAGTGTCAGGTCGATCTGACCTTCGTCCACCATGCGCAGGAGATCGACGACCTCGACCGCGTCGGATTCTTCGTACTCGATGCCGGGAAACTTCTTTTTCAGCTGCGCCAGTTGTTCGGCGTGGGTGCTGCCCTTGAGCACGATGATCTTCTTGCCCACCAGATCCTTCGCCTCGGTAGGGCGGGACTGGCCGTTGCGGTAGATGATCTGCGGAGTGACTTCCAGGTAGGAGTGGGAAAACCGCACCTGCTTCTTGCGTTCTTCGCTGCTGACCAGGCCGGCAGCCGCCAGCACCGGGCCGTTTGGCTTGCCTACCTGATTGAACAGGTCGTCCAGGTTGTCGGCGGTCTCGATCTTGAGCTCCACCCCCAGATCGTCGGCGAAGCGCTTCACCAGCTCGTATTCGAAGCCGGTTTCACCGTTGCGATCCTGAAAGTAGGTGGCGGGGCTGTTACGGGTAACCACCCGCAGCACACCATCCTCCTTTACGCGCTCGAGCGTGTTGGGTTTATCAACACAGCCACCGAGCATCAGGAAGAGTCCGGTTGCGATCAGCCATTTGGCGTACCGCGGACGTAAAGCCGTTGGGGAAAACATCTGCGCAGTATACGCAAAGGACCACGGGCGCCATATCTCGACAGCGAAGGGCTAGTCTGCTAGCGATCACAAAACCGACCGAAACCCCGCAAGAATGGGCCTTTTCTACATTTTGTTACGGTAAAAATAAGCTATCGTCACACGCCCGGTTAACCTGACTTTCGAGGCAGAAACACAGATTGGCATCCGAGTGCAACCGTGCGTAGCGTTTCGGGTGATGTCGCGGGCTGTTTAGGCTAGAATGCACGGCCTCAAAGCACACCCCTTCCCGAGGCTGTCCCGAAGATGTTGATCCTGCGCGGCGCTCCTGCCCTTTCTGCCTTTCGCCACAGCAAGCTCCTTGAGCAACTGAGCCAGAAGGTTCCGGCTGTCAGTGGCCTGTATGCTGAATTCGCTCACTTCGCCGAAGTTACCGGCGTCCTGACCGGCGACGAACAGCAGGTGCTTGCGCGCCTTCTGAAATACGGTCCAAGCGTTCCGGTACAAGAACCGACCGGTCGTCTGTTCCTGGTGTTGCCGCGTTTCGGCACCATCTCGCCATGGTCGAGCAAGGCCAGTGACATCGCCCGCAACTGTGGCCTGGCGAAAATCCAGCGCCTGGAACGCGGCATTGCGTTCTACGTGGCCGGCCAATTCAGCGACGCTGACGCTCAGCTGATCGCTGACGGTCTGCACGACCGCATGACCCAGATCGTCCTGGGCAACCTGGAGCAGGCTGCCGGCCTGTTCAGCCACGCCGAACCCAAGCCCCTGACCGCCATCGACGTGTTGGGTGGCGGCCGCGCCGCGCTGGAGAAAGCCAACACCGAGCTGGGCCTGGCCCTGGCTGAGGACGAGATCGACTACCTGGTCAACGCCTTCGTCGGCTTGAAGCGCAACCCGCACGACATCGAACTGATGATGTTCGCCCAGGCGAACTCCGAGCACTGCCGTCACAAGATTTTCAACGCCAGTTGGGACATCGACGGCCAGAGCCAGGAAAAAAGCCTGTTCGGCATGATCAAGAACACCTACCAGATGCACAACGAAGGCGTTCTGTCGGCTTACAAGGACAACGCTTCGGTGATCGTCGGTTCCGTGGCCGGGCGTTTCTTCCCGGATCCTGAGACCCGCCAGTACGGCGCGGTGCAGGAACCGGTGCACATCCTGATGAAGGTTGAAACCCACAACCACCCGACCGCGATTGCCCCGTTCCCGGGTGCGTCCACCGGTTCCGGCGGCGAGATCCGTGACGAAGGCGCGACCGGTCGTGGTGCCAAGCCGAAAGCCGGCCTGACCGGTTTCACCGTGTCCAACCTGCAGATCCCTGGCTTCGAACAGCCGTGGGAAGTGCCGTACGGCAAGCCCGAGCGCATCGTCACCGCGCTGGACATCATGATCGAAGGCCCATTGGGCGGCGCGGCGTTCAACAACGAGTTCGGCCGTCCGGCGCTGACCGGTTACTTCCGCACCTTCGAACAATCGATCTCCACACCTCATGGTGATGAAGTTCGCGGTTACCACAAGCCGATCATGTTGGCCGGCGGCATGGGCAACATCCGTGAAGAACACGTCAAGAAAGGCGAGATCGTCGTCGGCTCCAAGCTGATCGTGCTCGGCGGCCCGGCGATGCTGATCGGCCTGGGTGGCGGTGCAGCTTCCTCCATGGCCACCGGCACCAGCTCGGCAGACCTGGACTTCGCTTCGGTACAGCGCGAAAACCCGGAAATGGAACGTCGCTGCCAGGAAGTCATCGACCGTTGCTGGCAACTGGGTGACAAGAACCCGATCAGCTTCATCCACGACGTGGGTGCGGGCGGTCTGTCCAACGCCTTCCCGGAACTGGTCAACGACGGCGACCGCGGTGGCCGTTTCGAACTGCGCAACATTCCAAACGACGAGCCGGGCATGGCCCCGCACGAAATCTGGTCCAACGAATCCCAGGAACGTTACGTTCTGGCTGTCGGCCCGGCTGACTTCGAGCGCTTCAAGGCGATCTGCGAACGCGAGCGTTGCCCGTTCGCCGTGGTCGGCGAAGCCACTGCCGAGCCGCAACTGACCGTCACCGACAGCCATTTCGGCAACAGCCCGGTGGACATGCCGCTGGAAGTGCTGCTGGGTAAAGCGCCACGCATGCACCGTTCGGTGGTGCGTGAAGCCGAACTGGGTGATGACTTCGATCCGTCGACCCTGAACATCGCCGACTGCGTCGAGCGCGTTCTGCATCACCCGGCCGTGGCCAGCAAAAGCTTCCTGATCACCATCGGCGACCGCACCATCACCGGCCTCGTGGCCCGTGACCAGATGGTCGGCCCGTGGCAGGTTCCGGTGGCCGACGTTGCCGTCACCGCCACCAGCTTCGACGTCTACACCGGTGAAGCCATGGCCATGGGCGAGCGCACTCCGCTGGCACTGCTGGACGCTCCGGCGTCGGGCCGCATGGCCATCGGCGAAACCCTGACCAACATCGCAGCCTCGCGCATCGGCAAGATCTCCGACATCAAGCTGTCGGCGAACTGGATGTCCGCCGCCGGTCACCCGGGTGAAGACGCGCGTCTGTACGACACTGTGAAAGCGGTCGGCATGGAATTGTGCCCGGAGCTGGGCATCACCATTCCGGTGGGCAAGGACTCGATGTCCATGGCCACCCGCTGGAGCGACGAAGGCGTGGACAAGTCCGTCACCTCGCCGATGTCGCTGATCGTGACCGGTTTCGCGCCAGTGACTGACATCCGTCAGACCCTGACCCCGCAACTGCGCATGGACAAGGGCACCACCGACCTGATTCTGATTGACCTGGGTCGTGGCCAGAACCGCATGGGCGCCTCGATCCTGGCCCAGGTTCACGGCAAGCTCGGCAAGCAGGCTCCGGACGTCGATGACGCCGAAGACCTGAAAGCCTTCTTCGCGGTGATCCAGGGCCTCAACGCCGATGGTCATCTGCTGGCTTACCACGACCGTTCCGACGGTGGTCTGCTGACCAGCGTGGTGGAAATGGCGTTCGCCGGTCACTGCGGCCTGAGCCTGAACCTCGACGGTCTGGCCGAAACCTCTGCCGACATCGCCGCGATCCTGTTCAACGAAGAACTGGGCGCCGTGATCCAGGTTCGCCAGGATTCCACCGCGGACATCCTCGCGCAGTTCAGCGCCGCTGGCCTGGGCGAGTGCGTGTCGGTGGTCGGTCAGCCAATCAACAATGGCGAGATCAGCATCACCTTCAACGGCGACACCGTGTTCGAAGGCCAGCGTCGCCTGCTGCAACGCCAGTGGGCCGAGACCAGCTACCAGATCCAGCGTCTGCGCGACAACGCCGACTGCGCCGATCAGGAATTCGACGTACTGCTGGAAGAAGACAACCCGGGTCTGAGCGTCAAGCTCAGCTACGACGTCAACCAGGATGTCGCCGCGCCTTACATCAAGAAAGGCATCCGCCCACAGGTTGCCGTACTGCGTGAGCAGGGCGTCAACGGTCAGGTGGAAATGGCGGCTGCGTTCGACCGCGCCGGTTTCAACGCGATTGACGTGCACATGAGCGACATTCTGGCCGGCCGTGTCGACCTGAACGAGTTCAAGGGCCTGGTCGCTTGCGGCGGTTTCTCCTACGGCGACGTACTGGGTGCCGGTGAAGGCTGGGCCAAGTCGGCGCTGTTCAACAGCCGTGCCCGCGATGCGTTCCAGGGCTTCTTCGAGCGTAATGACAGCTTCACCCTCGGCGTGTGCAACGGTTGCCAGATGATGTCCAACCTGCACGAGCTGATCCCGGGCAGCGAGCTCTGGCCGCACTTCGTGCGTAACCGTTCCGAGCAGTTCGAAGCCCGTGTGGCTATGGTGCAGATCCAGGAGTCGAACTCGATCTTCCTGCAAGGCATGGCCGGTTCGCGTATGCCGATCGCCATCGCCCACGGTGAAGGCCATGCGGAATTCGCCAGCGAAGAAGCGTTGCTGGAAGCCGATCTGTCCGGTTGCGTGGCGATGCGTTTTGTCGACAACCACGGCAAGGTCACCGAAAGCTACCCGGCCAACCCGAACGGCTCGCCGCGCGGGATCACCGGTTTGACCAGCCGCGACGGTCGCGTGACCATCATGATGCCGCACCCGGAACGTGTGTTCCGCGCCGTGCAGAACTCGTGGCGTTCGGATGACTGGAACGAAGATGCACCACTGATGCGCATGTTCCGTAATGCTCGCGTGTGGGTGAACTAAGAGCCGTGTACAAGCTCAGTTTTTTCGTTCCCGACAGTCATGTCGAGCTGGTCAAAAGTGCCGTATTCGCCGCTGGTGGCGGACGGATCGGTGCTTACGACCACTGTGCATGGCAAGTGCTGGGGCTTGGTCAGTTTCGACCATTGGACGGCAGTCAGCCGTTCATTGGCGAGGCGGGGCAGGTCGAGCAGGTCGAGGAATGGAAGGTTGAGCTGGTGGTGGCCGATGAGTTGATTCGCTCGGTAGTGGCGGCTCTGAAACAGAGCCATCCCTACGAGACGCCGGCTTATGAGGTGTGGCGGTTGGAGGATTTCTGATCTTCCTGGCCGCTGAAATGAAAAACCGCTGAAAGTGATTTCAGCGGTTTTTTTATGCGCTGGGTGTTGTGCTGATAATCAGGGCCTCATCGCTGGCAAGCCAGCTCCCACAGTGTTTTATGTTGTACACAAATGCTGTGTACATCCGAGAAACCTGTGGGAGCTGGCTTGCCAGCGAAGGCGGTGTGTCAGGGTTTTTAAAGCAAAGATCGCAGCCTTCGGCGGCTCCTGCAGGTGGGAATGGTATCTACCCCGTAGGAGCTGCCGAAGGCTGCGATCTTTTGATTTTGTTTTTTTCGAGGGCGACGAAAGGTCGTCGTTATGGGCGGATTTCGATCATCGTGCCGTCCGGCACCAGGTTCCAGAGTTCGCGCATGTCCATGTTGCGCATGGCGACGCAACCGTCGGTCCAGTCCAGGGTGTGGAACAGATCCTCAGGATTGTCTTCGGTGTCTGGCGTGCCATGGATCATGATCATGCCGCCAGGGTCGACACCTTCGCGACGGGCGCGGGCGGAGTCGCTGATGTTCGGGTAGGAGATGTGCATCGCCAGGTTGAAGCGGTCACTGGTCTTGCGCCAATCGATCCAATAGAAACCTTCCGGCGTGCGTTTATCGCCCTCCATCAGTTTCGGCCCTTTGGGGCGTTTGCCCAGGGAAATGCGATAGGTCTTGAGCGGCTTGCCGTCATTGATCAATTGCAATTGGTGGGCAGACTTGAGAACCAGGATTTTCTCGATGACCTTGCCGTCCAGTGGCTCCACGGCAGAAGCCTGGGACACAGCGACGAACGACAGGCAAAACAGGGCAAGCAACCAGCGCATTGAAACGATTCCCCAGGAGGTGTCGCGACTATTTATTTATAGATGTTTTTTAGTTGGCAGGCTGAGCAAGCGGCGGGATCGATTCGGACCTTACGGGGTAGACCTCGGCCCGCCGGTCAGCGAAGAAACATTCTAAGGTACGGCCCACTGTGCGGAAAGCCAGCTCGTCCCAAGGGATGTCCGCTTCGTCGAATAATTGCACTTCGAGGCTCTCGGGACCGGCAGCAAAGTCCAGATCCGCCAGCTCGGCGCGGAAAAACACATGCACCTGGCTGATATGCGGCACATCGATCAGCGTATAGATGCTCAGGTTGCGCACCCGGGCGCAGGCTTCCTCGGCGGTTTCGCGAATGGCTGCCTGTTCGATGGTCTCGCCGTTTTCCATGAAGCCGGCCGGCAGGGTCCAGTAACCCCGGCGCGGCTCGATGGCGCGCCGGCACAACAAGACCCTGGTGCCCCAGGTGGCTACGCAACCGGCGACAATATTGGGGTTCTGGTAATGGATGGCGTGACAACTGTCGCAGACAAAACGCAGGCGCGAATCGCCTTCGGGAATGCGCTGGGTCACCGGGTTGCCGCACTGGCTGCAAAATTTCATGCTTGGGTTCCTGAATGCTGCGCCTATCTTGGCGTGCGACGGTGTCTGTCGGCAAGTTGTCGTTTAGCGACACGCCGCTGTCCGGGGGGGTTGGGCGACCGAAGCGATTGGTGCATGATGCGGGGTAAGGCACAGATCGAGAACACTCATGCTGGACGAGCTACTGCATCGGGTAAGCAACCATACACCGCGAACGCTGGAGACTGACCGACGTTTCCCCGAGGCCGCCGTACTGGTGCCCATTACCCGCAGTGACGAGCCGGAGCTGGTACTGACATTGCGTGCCAGCGGGCTCTCGACCCATGGTGGCGAAGTCGCCTTCCCCGGTGGCCGGCGTGACCCCGAAGACCCTGACCTGATTTTCACCGCCCTGCGCGAAGCCGAGGAAGAGATCGGCCTGCCGCCGGGACTGGTCGAAGTGATCGGCCCGCTGAGCCCGCTGATCTCCCTGCACGGTATCAAGGTCACACCCTATGTCGGGGTGATCCCGGATTTCGTCGAATACCAGGCCAATGATGCTGAAATCGCCGCGGTGTTCAGCGTCCCTCTGGAGTTCTTCCGCAAAGACCCGCGCGAACACACCCATCGCATCGATTACCAGGGCCGCAGTTGGTACGTGCCGAGTTATCGTTATGGCGAGTACAAGATCTGGGGCCTGACGGCGATCATGGTCGTCGAGTTGATCAACTTGCTTTATGACGCCAACATCAGCCTGCACCAACCGCCTAAAAGTTTTATCAATACCTGAAGCCATCACCTGAATGGCCTGAACACGCGATGCCTTGAGGACAACACCATGAAATACCGCTTGGGCGACGCCCGTGTCAAGACCCACCCACAGAGCTGGGTCGCACCCAATGCCGTGCTGGTGGGCAAGGTCAAGCTGGAAGAGGGCGCCAACGTCTGGTTCAACGCCGTGCTACGCGGCGACAACGAGTTGATCCTGATCGGCAAGAACAGCAACGTCCAGGACGGCACCGTGATGCACACCGACATGGGCTACCCGCTGACCATTGGCACCGGTGTGACCATTGGCCACAACGCCATGCTCCACGGCTGCACTGTGGGTGACTACAGCCTGATCGGTATCAACGCGGTGATTCTCAATGGCGCGAAAATCGGCAAGAACTGCATCATCGGCGCCAATTCGCTGATCGGCGAAGGCAAGGAAATCCCCGACGGTTCGCTGGTGATGGGCTCACCGGGCAAAGTGGTGCGCGAACTGACCGAATCGCAAAAGAAGATGCTGGAAGCCAGTGCCGCCCACTATGTGCACAACTCGCAGCGTTACGCCCGCGATCTGGTCGAGCAGGAAGAATGAGCACGCCAGAACGCCCCGTGTTATCGCCCTGCGTGAACATCTGTGCACTGGATGACGATGATATTTGCACAGGTTGCCAGCGCACGGTGGAAGAAATCACCCGCTGGAGCCGGATGGACAACACAGAGCGCCGCAAGGTGCTGGAGTTGTGTCATGAACGGGCCAAGTCCAGTGGGTTGGTGTGGATGATCGGGGCAAAACCGGGAAATTGAGGTGTGGCCATCGCGAGCAAGCTTTGCTCCCACGGATTTGTATCGATCAAATTATTGCGCGACGCTCCAATCTGTGGGAGCAAAGCTTGCTCGCGATGGCGTCAGCGCTGACACCACAGCCCCCTCTGAAGTACCCTGTGCGCCAATTTGACAGGTACTTCCATGCTCTTCCTCATCGCCTACATCAGCAGCGTCGTACTGATCAACTACGCCTTTTCCACCGCCCCGCACCTGGACATCATCTGGTCGGCCTGGGGCGGACTGGTGTTCGTATTGCGCGACATGGTGCAAACCCGCTTTGGCCACGGTGCGATGGCGGCGATGCTGGCGGCGCTGGTGCTGTCCTACGTCACCTCCGATCCGTCCATCGCCCTGGCCAGCGCCACGGCGTTCGCGGTGTCCGAGTGCATCGACTGGCTGGTGTTCAGCCTCACCAAACGTCCATTGCATGATCGCCTGTGGATAAGTTCGGCCCTGAGCATTCCCCTCGATACCTTTATCTTCTTCGGCATGATCGATGCGCTGACCCCCGGCGTGATTCTCACCGCCCTGGGCTCGAAGTTCGCCGGTGTCACCGCCGTGTGGCTGATCATGGCCTGGCGCCTGCGCAAACAGGCTGTCGTCAGCTGAAGCCAAACCCCGCGGTTCATGTAAAATGCCGCGCTTTCTCCCCATGGATCGCGCCTATTGCGCCGTATCCTCGATGATCCGCTGCTTGAGGACCTTCAGATGACCCGTATCGGAACTCCATTGTCGCCCACCGCGACCCGCGTATTGATGTGTGGCTGTGGCGAGTTGGGCAAGGAAGTGGTGATCGAGCTGCAGCGCCTGGGCGTTGAAGTGATTGCCGTGGATCGCTACGCCAATGCGCCGGCGATGCAGGTTGCCCACCGCAGCCACGTGATCAACATGCTCGATGGCGCGGCCCTGCGTGCGGTGATCGAAGCCGAGAAGCCGCACTTCATCGTGCCGGAAATCGAAGCCATCGCCACGGCGACCCTGGTAGAGCTGGAGTCCGAAGGTTTCACCGTGATCCCGACTGCCCGCGCCGCGCAGTTGACCATGAACCGCGAAGGTATCCGTCGCCTGGCCGCCGAAGAGCTGGACCTGCCAACCTCGCCGTACCATTTCGCCGACACCTTCGAGGATTACAGCAAGGCTGTCGAAGACCTCGGGTTCCCGTGCGTGGTCAAGCCGGTCATGAGCTCCTCGGGCAAAGGCCAGAGCCTGCTGCGCAGCGTCGATGACGTACAGAAGGCCTGGGACTACGCGCAGGAAGGCGGCCGTGCCGGCAAAGGTCGGGTGATCATCGAAGGCTTCATCGATTTCGACTACGAAATCACCCTGCTGACCGTGCGTCACGTCGGCGGCACTACGTTCCTGGCGCCGGTTGGCCACCGTCAGGAGAAGGGCGACTACCAGGAATCCTGGCAGCCACAAGCCATGAGCCCGATTGCCCTGGCGGAATCCGAGCGTGTGGCCAAAGCCGTTACCGAAGCCTTGGGCGGTCGTGGCCTGTTTGGCGTCGAACTGTTCATCAAAGGCGATCAGGTGTGGTTCAGCGAGGTCTCGCCGCGGCCGCACGACACTGGCATGGTCACGATGATTTCCCAGGACCTGTCGCAGTTTGCCCTGCATGCACGGGCGATCCTCGGCCTGCCGATCCCGGTGGTGCGCCAGTTCGGGCCTTCGGCTTCGGCGGTGATCCTGGTGGAAGGGCAGTCTACCCAGACGGCTTTCGCCAATCTCGGCGCTGCATTGAGCGAGCCGGATACCGCGTTGCGTCTGTTCGGCAAGCCTGAAGTCAACGGCCAGCGCCGCATGGGTGTGGCGCTGGCGCGCGACGAGTCGATCGAAGCCGCCCGGGCCAAAGCGACCCGTGCCTCTCAGGCTGTTGTCGTCGAGCTGTAAAAACTGCTCTGGCGGGCCTATACCTTCTATGGGCATCGCGCCATTGCCTTACCTGTAGGAGCGAGCCTGCTCGCGATGGACTCAAGAGCAGCGCGGGGAACCAGACTCCCCGCGTTATCGTTAACGACCATCGCGAGCAGGCTCGCTCCTACAGGTCATCTATTAATGCTCCAGGCCTGTACCTCATGAATTCGCAAAGCATCATCGTCCCGAAAATCTCCACACTGCCGGTGCACGAGCCCCGGGCCCGGGCGATCGTGCGTTGGCTGGTGCGCAAAAACATCATCAAGGAAGAACTCACCACGTGCGGCCGCACGGGCAACCGCATGGCCCACGCCATCGGCGAAGGCGCGCGGGACGTGGTCCTGTACCCGGATGCCCTGCCGTTCGGCGAGCCGATCAATGGCCTGGAGATCATCACCAAGCGCTGCATTTATACGCCGGCCAAGGGGTTTCTGGGCGAGGCGGGTTGCGCCGAGTGCCGCAAGGAAATCGGTGAGGCCCTGTTTGAAAGCCTGGAAGACTGGATGCCGGCGCGCACCGACAACTTCACCTGCCCCGAGTGCGGGCATGAAGATGACATCAACGGCTTTCTGTTCCTGCAGGAGTGCGGTTTCTCCAACCTGGGATTCATTTTCAACAATTGGGCGGAGGCCGGGTTCAAGCAGGCATTTCTCGATGAGTTTGCCGATTGGCTGGACCAGCCGGTGAGCTGGGTAAAAGTGGAACTGTAGGAGCAAGGCTTGCCCGCGATGGCGATCTCCAGGACGCCATCGCGGGCAAGCCTTGCTCCCACCAAAACCTCCGTCGATCACTGCGTCGCTAATAGACAGAGTTTTACATTGAACCCGAAGGGGTGTCTGACTATAATGGCGCGCTTCCATTTTCCCGCTCGGGAGCCCCCGCGATGCTGCGTATCAGCCAAGAAGCTCTGACATTCGACGACATTCTCCTAGTGCCCGGTTATTCCGAGGTGCTTCCTAACGAAGTCAGTCTCAAAACCCGCCTTACCCGTGGCATCGAGCTGAACATTCCTCTGGTTTCTGCCGCCATGGACACCGTCACTGAAGCCCGTCTGGCAATCGCCATGGCTCAGGAAGGTGGCATCGGCATCATCCACAAGAACATGACCATCGAGCAGCAAGCTGCCGAAGTCCGCAAGGTCAAGAAGTTCGAAGCCGGTGTCGTAAAAGACCCGATCACCATCGAGGCTGATGCCACGGTCCGTGACCTGTTCGAACTGACCCGCCTGCACAACATTTCCGGCGTTCCGGTGCTGCACGATGGCGACCTGGTCGGCATCGTCACTTCCCGTGACGTGCGTTTCGAAAACCGTCTGGACGCCAGCGTCCGTGAAGTGATGACGCCTAAAGAGCGTCTGGTCACGGTCAAGGAAGGCGCCGACAAGAACGACGTTCGCGAGCTGCTGCACAAGCACCGTATCGAACGCGTGCTGATCGTCGACGACAAGTTCGCCCTCAAAGGCATGATGACCGTCAACGACATCGAAAAAGCCAAGGCTTACCCCCTGGCCAGTAAGGACGATCAAGGTCGCCTGCGTGTCGGCGCTGCCGTCGGTACCGGTAAAGACACCGGTGACCGTGTTGCAGCCCTGGTCAATGCCGGTGTTGACGTGGTGGTGGTCGACACCGCTCACGGCCACTCCAAAGGCGTGATCGACCGCGTTCGCTGGGTCAAGCAGAACTTCCCTGAAGTGCAGGTCATCGGCGGCAACATCGCCACCGGCGCTGCCGCCAAGGCCCTGGCCGAAGCTGGCGCTGACGCCGTCAAGGTCGGTATCGGTCCTGGCTCGATCTGCACCACCCGTATCGTCGCCGGTGTTGGCGTCCCGCAAATCAGTGCCATCGCCAACGTCGCCGCTGCCCTTGAAGGCACGGGCGTTCCGTTGATCGCCGACGGCGGCATCCGTTTCTCCGGTGACCTGTCCAAGGCCATCGTTGCTGGTGCCTCCTGCGTGATGATGGGCTCGATGTTCGCTGGTACCGAAGAAGCACCGGGCGAGATCGAACTGTTCCAGGGCCGTTCGTACAAGGCTTATCGCGGCATGGGTTCGCTGGGCGCCATGTCCCAGGCTCAAGGTTCCTCCGACCGCTACTTCCAGGACTCTTCGGCAGGCGCCGAGAAGCTGGTTCCGGAAGGCATCGAAGGGCGTGTTCCGTACAAGGGCACCCTGAGCGCCATCATCCATCAACTGATGGGCGGCCTGCGTTCTTCCATGGGCTACACCGGTAGCGCCAACATCGAAGAGATGCGCACCAAGCCTGAGTTCGTGCGGATCACCGGCGCCGGCATGGCCGAATCCCACGTCCACGACGTGCAGATCACCAAAGAAGCGCCGAACTACCGCGTAGGTTGAGCCTTCAAGCAAATCGTTAAGCAACCGGGGCTGTTTTATTCAGCCCCGAGTTGTTTCTGAATCACGACTGTTACTGAATGACTTAGACGAGACTGAATCATGGCCCTCGATATTCACGCTCACCGCATCCTGATCCTCGACTTCGGTTCCCAGTACACCCAACTGATTGCCCGCCGCGTGCGTGAGATCGGTGTGTACTGCGAACTGCACCCGTTCGACATGGATGACGAAGCGATTCGCGAATTCGCACCGAAGGGGATCATCCTCGCCGGCGGCCCCGAGTCCGTGCACGTGGCTGACAGCCCGCGCGCGCCGCAAGCCGTCTGGGACCTGGGCGTACCGGTCTTCGGTATCTGCTACGGCATGCAGACCATGGCCGAGCAACTGGGCGGCAAGGTTGAAGGCTCCGAGCTGCGTGAGTTCGGTTACGCCCGTGTCGACGTGGTCGGCAAGAGCCGCCTGCTGGACGGCATCGAAGACCACATCGACGCCGACGGCCTGTTCGGCCTCGACGTGTGGATGAGCCACGGTGACAAGGTCACCAAAATGCCGTCTGACTTCCACATCCTGGCCAGCACCCCGAGCTGCCCGATCGCCGGCATGTTCAGCGACGAGCGTGCCTACTACGGCGTGCAGTTCCACCCGGAAGTGACCCACACCAAGCAGGGCGGCCGCATCCTGTCGCGCTTCATCCTCGACATCTGCGGCTGCGAAGCGCTGTGGACCCCGTCGAAGATTGCCGAAGACGCCATCGCTCAGGTGCGTGCCCAGGTCGGCACCGACAACGTGCTGCTTGGCCTATCCGGCGGTGTTGACTCTTCCGTGGTTGCCGCGCTGCTGCACAAGGCCATCGGCGACCAGCTGACCTGCGTCTTCGTCGACAACGGCCTGCTGCGCCTGCACGAAGGCGAGCAAGTGATGGCCATGTTCGCGGAGAACATGGGCGTCAAGGTCATCCGCGCCAACGCCGAGGACCAGTTCCTGAACAACCTGGCCGGCGAAGCTGACCCTGAGAAGAAGCGCAAGATCATCGGCCGTACCTTCATCGACGTGTTCGATGCCGAATCCTGCAAGCTGGACAACATCAAGTACCTGGCCCAGGGCACCATCTACCCGGACGTGATCGAGTCGGCTGGCGCGAAAAGCGGCAAGGCCCACGTGATCAAGTCGCACCACAACGTGGGCGGCCTGCCGGAAGAAATGAACCTCAAGCTGGTTGAACCCCTGCGCGAGCTGTTCAAGGACGAAGTCCGTCGTCTGGGCCTGGAACTGGGCCTGCCGTACGACATGGTCTACCGTCACCCGTTCCCGGGTCCGGGCCTGGGCGTGCGGATCCTCGGTGAAGTGAAGAAGGAATACGCCGACCTGCTGCGTCGCGCCGACCACATCTTCATCGAAGAACTGCGCAAGGCCGACTGGTACCACAAGGTCAGCCAGGCGTTCGTGGTGTTCCAGCCAGTGAAATCGGTGGGCGTGGTCGGTGATGGCCGTCGCTACGCCTGGGTCGTGGCCCTGCGTGCCGTGGAAACCATCGACTTCATGACCGCGCGTTGGGCACACCTGCCTTACGAACTGCTGGAAACCGTTTCCGGCCGCATCATCAATGAAATCGAAGGCATCTCCCGCGTCACTTACGACGTGTCGAGCAAGCCGCCGGCGACCATTGAGTGGGAGTGACCCCTCTTCGCTATACACAAAAGCCCGCGTGAAAGCGGGCTTTTGTTTTTGTCGCGGTACAGGAACTGAATTTTAAGGTTCGGGCTTTGGGTAACCGTCCGGGCAACCGCCGCGCCAATCGTATGAAAGTGTTGGTGCATGAGTCCATCGCCAGCAAGCTGGGTCCTACAGTTTTCCCCGGAATTGCGTGAAGAACCTTTTTTAAGGTTTATTCAGACCGGAAACTGCAAGGCGTTGGTCAGGTCGCCCATCGGCGCCTGGCCTCGGGTGATCATCGCGTCATCGCGCTGCTTCAGACCCTCGAGTTTTTCCAATTGGAACACCCGGGTAATCAGCCGCAGGATCGACGCGGTGTCATACACCGTGTGATCGACCGCGCCTTTGCGTGAAAACGGCGACACCACCAGCGCCGGCACCCGCGAGCCCGGGCCCCAGCGATCTCCCTTGGGTGGGGCGACGTGGTCCCACCAGCCACCGTTCTCGTCGACGGTCACCACCACCACCATGTTTTTCCACTGTGGACTTTGTTGCAGCACTTTAAGCGCGCGAACGATATGTCGGTCACCCGACGCCACGTCGGCATAACCGGCGTGCATGTTCAGGTTGCCCTGGGGTTTGTAGAAACTCACCGCCGGCAGCTTGCCCGCCTCGGCGTCGGCAAAGAACTTGTTCGTGCTGGATTCGTCCCCCAGGCCGCCATCGCGTAGGCGCTTGTTACGTTCCTCCGGGTTTTCCGGGCCTTGGCGTTTGAAATAGTTGAACGGCTGGTGGTGGTACTGAAAGTTCGGGATTTTCGGAATGCCTCCCGAATCCTTGTACTGCTCCAGCGTCGCCTGCCAGGCCCCCGCGTACCAGGCCCAATCGATGTTCTTCTTCGACAGCTTGTCGCCGATGTGCTCGTGGGTCTGCGGAACCAGGACGTTCGGCAGATCGGGTTTGGAGTAGTCCGGATGGTCCGGGTCGCGTATCCACGTCGGCCAGTAGGGCGGGGCGAGGGTGTTGACCCCGTAGCCATCGGGCGTCAGCGCGCTGGGGCCGAACTGCGGCGGACCGGTCATGGCGCTGGCCGGCGAGGACTCCAGCGGTTTGAGGCGTGGGTCAGCCGGGTCGTTGCTTTGCAGCGCGGCAATTTGTGATTTTGCAACCGAATTGGCCGCGTCCGGATAAAACGGTGCGGTGGCGCTGATTAGGTATTGGTGGTTAAGAAATGAACCACCGAAAGCGCCCTGGAAGAAGTTGTCGCACAGCACGAAATCCCGGGCAATGTCCCACAGGCGCAGGGAATATCGGCTCTGGGCATAGTGGCCCATGGTCAAGCCTCCGGAATCGGCCCAGGCGACAAAGCCGTCGTTCTTGCCGCCGTTGATCTGCATCTGGTTTTGGTAGAACACGTGCCACAGATCGCGGGTCACCAGACCGAACGGCAAATCTTCCGCGTTCGGGCCTTTGAGGGCGAAGGGCGCGTTGGGCAGGTTTTCCTGAAACTGGATGGCGTTGGGATAAGTCACGCCATCGAGGGTTTGCGGACCGATCTGCAAGACACCGCCCCACACCGGCGGCAAGGTTTGCAACAGGCTGCCATCGCGGTCGCGCTGCTGATAATCGGCAGGCTGGAGCGCTGATAGCGGTTTCTCGACCCCGGGAAAATCGCCAAAGAGGTTATTGAAGCTGCGGTTTTCGGCGTAGATCACCACCACGGTTTTCACCTGGTCGTGCAGGGCTTTGTCGAGTTCTGCGGCCGATAGCGGACGATCAGGCGTGTCGCCTGGCGCATTGTCCTGATTGCCGTAGGCAGTGAGGGCTGCGCCGGCGCCGAGTACCGCGACGCCACCGAGAAAACGGCGGCGACTGGTGTCGGTGGGGTGGTCGGATTCGGCTGAGGATGGGTCTATAACGTCTGTTTCGTCGCTCATGTCGAATCCCCTGGCTAGGTAGAGTTGTTTCTACATGTTTCGGCCGGACGCTAGCAAGGGATTGTGACAGAGGGGTGACAGCTCGCCTTTCAAGTGTAGGAGCGAGCCTGCTCGCGAAAGCGGTATGTCAGTCACATTCATTGCGGATGTGCTGCCGTCTTCGCGGGCAAGCCCGCTCCCACAGGTTTGGCGTGGTCTCTGTAGGCGCTGGCTTGCCAGCGAAAGCGACGGGTCAGACACATCCATGGCGGCTATCAGCCCAGTTCGGATATGGGTAGGCTCGGGTTATCGGCCATTCTTGATTGGGACGTTTACTTGCTCGTTGGTAATAGAGTGGGAATGATCCCGCACAAGCCTTGATGGCTTGAGCGCTGGCAGTACAAAAGGCCGTGTGAAACGCTGTTTCACACGGCCTTTGTGTTTTTGGATAAAAAGTATGGGGGGCGTACTAGGTTGGGATGCGGCTCTGCAAGCGCATGCCCAGATCATTATTCAGAGCCCGCGATAACGCTTTCACGCTGGCGTAGGGAACTCCGCTGATCGTAGTCCAGGAAGGACGGACAATGCGGTAGCTGCCATCCGCCAGTTGCTCGACGACGGTTCGTACAAGTACTCCACCCTGGTTTCGGTGAACCAGGGTGTAGGCACCCTCCGACTTTTCGAACAAGTACATTCCCTGTCGAAAAAGCAGATTGCCTGTTTGCAATGGCGTCCGGTTGACCAGCGGCGCTTCCACTTGCAGGCGCAGGTCAGCGTGAAGGGTGTCGTATGCCCCTCGATAGGGATGTGCCTGTGGCGCTAAAGCATTTTGAATAAAGGGGCCGCGATCTATTTCGATACCCGGGTCAACCGCAATACCCTGTCCTTCTCCGGGATCGACCTCTTCGATGCGCAAGCCAATACCGCCTTCCAGTTCACTGAGACCTGCAAGCCCTCTGAACGTGTTGGTATTCTCGACCCCGGTCAACAATACCCATTTACCGTGGGGGTTCAGCGTTTTGTCCGAGAACAGGATGTCGCTAGTCAAACTGTTGGCCATCATCTGCTCTTCCACTGGTGTACTGGCGACCGGTTTTCTATAGCTGGCTGCGCAATCGGTCGCCTGAATACGAATGCCGTTTTGTCTGGCAGCCTTTACCAGTTCCAGTTCATTGAATCGTTCGGCGGGGTCAGTGCCGAGTTGGCTTAGGTACTCCTGCAGATCCTCGGACATGACGCCCGTCTGGAAGTAGTCATTCAGATCCGCTTGGGCAAAATCGATGAGCAGGCGACGCATGTAGAGGGTCTTGACACCTTGTTCGGCAAAGGCCGGCATGTTCTCGATCATCAAGCGCATGCTGGAGATGCGGTCCAGTGTTTCACCGATGACAAGTCCGGGGGCCGCCTTGAAAGTCCGCTCGATCAGTGCCCCGAACGTGGTGGAGGTGTCCACGGCCGGAATGCTCGGACGAGGTGGCAGATCGGCCCACGAGAGGTCTTGATAAAAGCGTCTGGCGGACGTCAGGAGCATCCGGGCTTTCTCGGTAAAGTGCAGTGCGTATCGGTCCGGGGCAATCAATGCTCCGCCGGGACCGATATGAAACTGGACGTGTGTTTCGCGAAGTTCCATTGCCCATCGTCTAAGCCCCGCCCTGGCGTGCGGCTCAACATCATAGGGCGATGTGACCAGTCGCGGAGCTGTTGATGTCGAGGGTAGCGGCTCGGGCACTTCAATTTCCGCCTCTGGTTGGCCGGTGCCGTCGGGTGCCGGTTCCTGCTCCGCCATTTCCAGTTCAACCGTGCACTCTTTGCCCATGCATTGCCCACCCGCCTTCAAACCGAGCTTCGGCATGCGCACCCACTGGCCTTCGGAGTTCAAGCGTATGGGCAAGGAATGGATGAACTGATTCGGTCTGGCCGGATCGACAATCGCCCAATAGCCACCACCCTGTGAGTCGGGGAAGTAGCGCACATAGTAGGGGATGTCGTTCATTAAAACGGCATAGGGTGGATCGGAGTCGAGCCGGTAAATGCCCTGGAATTTTCCAGGTTCGGTGATCAGCGCTCCGTCGTCGACTATTTCATTGCATTGATATTCCTGCGGTATTCCCCACGGCTGACCCGCTTCAAACGGCGTGGGGCGCAACTCTCCAACAGGCGGCAATGCTTCCTCTGGTTCATCGGGGATGGGGGCCGGTTCCTCCTCTGGGTCTATAACGTGCGATAGCTCATCCATTTCAGCGGCTTCGGCGGCGTCCACCTCTGCACCCACTTGCGCCATCGACCCGACGCCTTTCAAGAAGGGAAGATTAAACAGTGTGTCGATAGCGCTGAAGATCGCACCGATAACGCCTTGCTTGCGTTCGGCCGCGGTCTTGGCATTAACGGCCTGATCGATGTTGAGCCCCATGTTGGCCAAGCTGGCACCGATCACCGGCAACGCCACCGGCCAGCCAACGGCTGCCATCGGGCCGAACACTTTCAGGCCCGCACTCAAATAACCGATCCATAATTTCTTGCGCAGGTCGCCATTGGAGGTCAGCGACAGGTCCGCTTCGGCGAACATCGCTGATCGGGTCGAATCGCGCAACCAGCTGAAGGCATCGCCCGTCACGCTCTGGTTTTTCTGGTTGATCAGGTGATGGTCGGCACGACCCCAGGTGGCGACCAGCCGGTTCATCAGGTCGGTGATGTTTTCGGTGATGGTTTGACGGTCGGCCAGTGTGAAATGGTTCATGAATGCCCCGTGAGGTGCTTCATGGTTCATCCTGATCAACGCCCACCAATGCATCTCCAGGGGCGTTTCGCAGACGTGAAAGGCCTCGGACTCGCCCGGTACATAAAGGATCTGCCGGCTCTTGGAGTCGATGATGCGCAGGATGTCGGTGGTCACGTGCCCGTCAATGTCCAGAGCGCAAACCCGCAGTCCAGGCGTTGCAGAGGTTTCGCGTTGCAGCATTTTCAGGCTGACCGGCCACGTTAGTGGGCCGATGACGGCGTTAGCCGTCGTTTGAAAATCTTCATCAGTCAGTTTCCCGCTATCCCGTGCTTCGACAGCCTTGCTCAGAAAGTTGCACTTGGCCAGGGTACGGAACTCACTGGAATAGTCGTCCCAGAACCTTTGCAGTTTTTTGCGATAGAGGTCACTGAAGTCGATGCTCCAGAAGTCTTTCAATACTTCATTGCCATGCAAGCGCACTTCGTTGCTTGCATCGAAATTTTTTTCATTCGGCCCTGCGAAGTAGAAACCACCGTAAAGGTCCAGCAGGTCGGCATTGTCCTGATCGGTGGCGCGGAATCGGTGAATGACCAATTGGGTCAGGGTCAGGGACTCATAGGGCTTCTCGTCGTAATGTTGCCAACCGGTGAACGACGACCCCAGGCTTTGGGCGGTCTTGAACCGGTGGAACCAGACCTTGTCAGGGTCGAGTTCGAAGATGCCGTGTTGGACCAGCAGATTCGCGGCAACCTCATGGGCCGTGTCTTGCAAACTGGGGCAGGCCTCGACCACATGGGCGGCGATGACCTTGAGGGCAGCTTTGTCCGCCGCGTTGGCCAGTGGGCGGGTTTCAATCGGGTTCATGGGCTCTCTTTCCTTGAGAAATGGGGTGGGAGGCGAGGATGCCCCGTTCGCTCAAGGAAGGTGCACTGCATAGGTAGCGCCCGATTCGATTCGATGTCGTGTAGCGACCCACCTGAGTGTGACCATCCGCCGCGCTGCCCTTACTGTTTCTCAACCGCAGGTGTATCGTATTCGCCTTTTGCAGGCCCGGTGCCTGTTGCTGATTCGTGAGGTAGTTGAGTTCATGTCCTTTACCCGTCGCCAAATTCTCGGTGGCCTGGCCGGTCTTGTTGTCGTTGGTGTCGGAGCGGGGGGCGCGTCGCGTTACTGGCTGGGCAAGAGGGCTGATGCCGATGCGGGGCACGACTATGAACTGATTGCCGCACCGCTGGACGTCGAGTTGGTGGCCGGGCACAAAACTGAAGCCTGGGCGTTCGGCCCGTCGGCGCCGGGGACCGAGTTGCGGGTGCGCCAGGGCGAGTGGCTGCGGGTACGGTTCATCAACCACCTGCCGGTGGCGACCACCATCCACTGGCACGGCATTCGCCTGCCGCTGGAAATGGATGGCGTGCCTTACGTCTCGCAATTGCCGGTGCTGCCGGGTGAGTACTTCGACTATAAATTCCGCGTGCCGGATGCCGGCAGCTTTTGGTATCACCCCCACGTGAACAGCAGCGAAGAGCTTGGTCGTGGTCTGGTGGGGCCGCTGATTGTCGAAGAGCGCGAACCGACCGGTTTCAAGTACGAAAAGACCTTGAGCCTCAAGAGCTGGCATGTCGACGACGTGGGCAACTTCGTCGAATTCAGTATTCCCCGGGAAGCGGCCCGTGGTGGTACGGCGGGGCGTCTGGCGACGATCAACGGCGTGGCGCAAGCGGTCATCGAATTGCCAGCCGGGCAGATTACCCGCGTGCGCCTGCTCAATCTCGACAGCACGCTGACCTACCGTCTCAACATTCCCGGCGTTGAAGCGCAGATCTATGCCATTGACGGCAACCCCATCGAGCCACGGCCTTTGGGCAAGGAATACTGGCTAGGACCCGGCATGCGTATTTGCCTGGCGATCAAGGCCCCGCCGGCGGGCGAAGAGTTGTCCCTGCGCAACGGTCCGGTACGCCTGGGCACGTTGCGTTCGGTGGCCAACAGTGACGTGCCGAGCGAGTGGCCACCCGCACTGCCCGCCAACCCGGTGGCCGAACCGGACCTGGCCAATGCCGAGAAACTCAACTTCAATTTCGAATGGGTGGGCTCGGTGTCGGTCAACGTCGACAACGGCAAGCCGCCGAGCCTGTGGCAGATCAACGGCAAGGCCTGGGACATCACCGACAAAACCTGCGCCGACCGCCCGATTGCCAAGCTCGAGAAGGGCAAGAGCTACATTTTCGAATTGAAGAACATGACTCAGTACCAGCACCCGGTTCACCTGCACGGCATGAGCTTCAAGGTCATCGCCTCGAACCGGCACAAGATCATTCCCTATTTCACCGACACTTACCTGCTGGGCAAGAACGAGCGTGCGCAAGTGGCGCTGGTGGCGGATAACCCGGGTGTGTGGATGTTCCACTGCCACGTGATCGACCACATGGAAACCGGCCTGATGGCCGCCATCGAGGTGGCATGATGCGTCAGATTCGACCCGCCGCGATCATCGACCGCAGCCGTGACCGCGACTTCATGCGCGAAGCCCTGGCCCTGGCCGCCCAAGGTGCCGCGCTCGGTGAAGTGCCGGTGGGCGCGGTGCTGGTGCAGGACGGGGAAATCATCGGCCGCGGCTTCAATTGCCCGATCAGCAGCAACGACCCCAGCGCCCACGCCGAAATGGTCGCGATCCGCGCAGCCGCCCAGGCCGTGAGCAATTATCGTCTGCCGGGCAGCACGCTGTACGTGACGCTGGAGCCGTGCAGCATGTGCGCCGGGTTGATCGTGCATTCGCGGATTGCGCGGGTCGTTTATGGCGCGCTGGAGCCCAAGGCCGGGATCGTGCAGAGCCAGGGACAGTTTTTCACCCAGGGATTTTTGAATCACCGGGTGTTGTATGAGGGTGGGGTGCTGGCAGAGGAGTGTGGGGCGGTACTCAGCGAGTTCTTCAAGGCCCGCCGCGCGAAACCAACCATCTAAGAAAACAACACCAACCCCTGTGGGAGCTGGCTTGCCAGCGATGGCGTCGGCCCACACATCATAGATGTTGGCTGGCCCACCGCTATCGCTGGCAAGCCAGCTCCCACAGGGTTATTCGGTGTTAGGGGGGTTGGGTTACTTCTTGGCGACAATCACCGCCCGCATCGGCGCCGGCAGGCCTTCAATGGTCTTGCTGTGATCTTCCGGATCGAGGAAGTCACTCAGCGACTGATACTTCATCCACTCCGTCCCGCGCTGTTCCTCGACCGTAGTCACGCTCACGTCCACGCACTTCACATCAGTGAAGCCTGCCCGACGCAACCACAGTTCAAGCGCAGGCACCGATGGCAGGAACCATACGTTGCGCATCTGTGCATAACGGTCCTCCGGCACCAACACCTGATGTTTGTCGCCTTCGACCACCAGGGTTTCGAGCACCAGCTCACCGCCCTTGACCAGGCAATCCTTCAGCGCCAGCAAATGCTCGATCGGCGAGCGCCGGTGGTAGAACACGCCCATGGAAAACACCGTATCGAAGCCTTCCAGATTCGGCGGCAGGTCTTCGAAGGGGAAGGGCAAGTGCCAGGCATTCGGTTCTGACAGATAGCGCTGAACGGCCTGGAACTGGCAGAAGAACAACCAGTTCGGATCGACACCGATCACGCTGTCCGCACCTGCGCCGAGCATGCGCCACATGTAGTAGCCGTTGCCGCAACCAACATCGAGTATGCGTTTGCCCTTCAGATCCAGATGCGGCGCGACTCGCGACCATTTCCAGTCCGAGCGCCATTCCGTGTCAACGTGCACGCCGAACAGGTCGAACGGCCCCTTGCGCCACGGCGACAGGCCCATCAACGCCGTGCGCATTTGCGCGCGGGTTTCATCGTCGCAATCGGTGTCCAGCTTCAAGCCGTTGAGCAGATCAACTTCACTCGGCTGGATCTTCGGCAAGGCATCCAGCGCGCTTTGCCAGCGCTCCAGGTCGCCGTGACCCTTTTCCATTTTCTTGTCGAGCTGCGCTTGCAGGGTGTTGGCCCAATCGGCCAAAGGTGTGCCGGCCAGACGGCGGGCGAGGGGGGACAGATCAATCATGGCAAGGCAATCAACGAGGCAAAGTTAAGACACTGGAACCACGGCACGACTTTCGAGAATCCGGCGGCCAGCAGGCGCTCGCGGTGTTCTTCGAGGCTGTCGGGCTTCATGACGTTTTCGATGGCGCTGCGCTTCTGGGCGATTTCCAGTTCGCTGTAGCCGTTGGCGCGTTTGAAGGCGATGTGCAGGTCGGTGAGTAGTGCGTGTTCTTCAGGGTCATTGAAGCGCAGTTTCTCCGACAGAATCAGGGCACCACCGGGCAACAGCGATTGGCGGATGCGGCTCAACAACGCTGTACGCTGGTCAGGGGCGATAAATTGCAGAGTAAAGTTCAGCGCTACTACCGAGGCAGGCTGGAAGTCGAGGGCAAGGATGTCACCCTCGATCACTTCCACCGGCAGCAATTCCTGGAACATCGAATCCTGACCATTGAGGTATTCGCGGCAGCGTTCGACCATGGCCGCTGAGTTATCCACAGCGATGACGCGGCAACCGTCAGTGCGCACGTGTCGGCGAAGGGCCTGGGTCACGGCACCGAGTGACGAACCAAGGTCATAGAGCACACTGTTGGGCTGGGCGAACTGCGCGGCGAGCACGCCGAGGTTTTCCACGATGGTCGGATAACCCGGTACCGAGCGCTTGATCATGTCCGGGAACACTCGCACCACATCCTCGTTGAAGGCGAAGTCAGGCACCTGGGTCAGGGGCTGGGCGAAAAGGCGATCGGATTCTTTGCTCACGGCGGTTCCGGCGGTATCGGGGGAAAAGGCCGGCATTTTAGCCAAGTTGGGGCGGGGATGCGCGGATTGTCTGATAAAGCGGTGGGCAGGCCCCGGATTTTTCGTCGCCTGTGATATTGCTTTCGCGAGCAGGCTCGCTCCCACAGGTACAGTGCAATCCCTGTGGGAGCGAGCCTGCTCGCGAAGAATTCAGCGCGGTTTTGTGCCGAACGCCGAAGCGGTGATACCCCATTGCCCCAGCCAGTAGCTGAGAATGATCACGTATGGCGCGGCATCGAACGGCACCACAAAACGGCTGATGCCGATGACGCTGTCCGAAAACACGAATGCCACCGCGCCCGCCGCAGCGAGCAGTGCGGATCGCCGGGGCACGTCGGTGCCGAGGCGGGCCAGTGCGCGCCAGAGCATGGCGCTGATGGTCAGACCGTAGACGATGACCGGGAACAGCAACGGCCCCAATCCGTGAGTGATCAAAATCCCCAACAGAACGGCGCCCACACCTAGAGCGATGATCAGCGGCAACAGCGCCAACCGCCCGCAGTCACTCAAGTAAGCTTTCAGATAGGCCAGGTGCGCGATCAGAAACGCCCCCAGGCCAAACACGAACAAATCTTCCGGCCACGCCAGCAATACATCGCCGAGCAGGGAGAAGATCAAACCGAGGCTGATCCAGCGCCGATAGTCGCTGGGTGGAGCGTCGTGCAGCCAGCCGAGCAAGGCCAGTACCGGCAACGGTTTCACCAACAGGCAAAGCAGTGCGGCATGCACACTCAGGCCGTAGAGAAAGGTCACCGCGCCCATCAGCGCCAGAATCAGCCAGCCCACGGTCAGTTAACCGAGATCGCGCAGTCGAAGGACTCCACCGGCAGCACTTCCGGTGCCCAAGGCTGTTGCGAGGTCAGGCGCAAACGCCCCGTACCGGGAGCGAACGCCTGGAAACGCCAGGTCGAGATCCCGGCGGCACCCACCACGCCGGCATCTTCCGGGTTGCTGTAGACCTCGGGGCTCAGAGCCCGCAACACGCCACCAGCCGAATCCTGAATGGCCCAACGGTAGCCCGTGGTCGGGTTGCTTGGTAGGGTCAGGATCAGGTTTTGCCCGCTGGTGAGCTTCACCGGGCATTCGCTTTGTTTTTCCACGGTCACGTTCTGTTTCGGTTGCGTGGCGCAAGCGGCCAGCAGCGCGAGGGCGAGGGGGACAAACAGGCGGGTAGGGGACATGAGGTCAGTGGCTCCGGCGTTCACGACGAACGGCGAGCATAACCGAGATGAGACAAAATATGACAGCAGCCGGAAGTGGGTGTCGTGAGTGCCGACGCCTTCGCGGGCAAGCCCGCTCCCACAGGGTTTTGCAGTGGGCACAAAATTTGTGAACACCACCAACCACTGTGGGAGCTGGCTTGCCAGCGAAGGCAATCAAACAACACTGGATATCCGTCAGAACAACACTTTCGCCACATCCGCAAACCGCTTGGCGAAGTGCACGGTAATGCCTTCTTTCAGATACTCCGGCAATTCCTCGAAATTCCCCCGGTTCGGCTCCGGCAGGATCAGTTCGAAAATCTTCTGCCGCCGCGCCGCAATGACCTTTTCCCGCACGCCGCCAATCGGCAGCACGTGCCCGGTCAACGTCAGTTCGCCGGTCATCGCCACGCCTTTCTTCGGCGGCTGGTTGCGCGCCAGCGACAGCAGGGCGCTGGCCATGGTCACGCCGGCGCTCGGGCCGTCTTTGGGCGTCGCGCCTTCCGGCACATGCAGATGCACGAAGGCTTCGTCGAAAAACTTCGGATCGCCGCCAAACGACTTCAGATTGGAACTGACGTAGCTGTAGGCGATTTCCGCGGATTCCTTCATTACATCGCCCAGTTGCCCGGTGAGTTTGAAGCCACGGTTCAACGTGTGAATCCGCGTCGCTTCAATCGGCAAGGTCGCGCCGCCCATGCTGGTCCAGGCCAGGCCGGTGATGACGCCGGTTCCCGACAGCACCTGCTCGTTACGGAACACCGGTTTGCCCAGCGAGGTTTCGAGGTCTTTCGGTCCGAGCTTGATCACCGCGTTCGGTTCGTCGAGCAGTTTCATCACCGCCTTGCGTACCAGTTTCCCGAGATTTTTTTCCAGCTGGCGCACACCCGCTTCACGGGCATAACCGTCGATTAAAGCCTTGAGAGCATTGTCGCTGATGCTCAAGCTGCCTTTCGACACCCCGGCTTTCTCGAGCTGTTTCGGCCACAGGTGGCGCTTGGCGATGGCGACTTTTTCTTCGGTGATGTAACCCGACAGGCGAATCACTTCCATGCGGTCGAGCAGCGGGCCGGGGATCGAATCCAGGGTGTTGGCGGTGCAGACGAACAGCACTTTCGACAGGTCCATCCGCAAGTCGAGGTAATGGTCGAGGAACTCGACGTTCTGCTCAGGATCCAGGGTTTCCAGCAGCGCCGAGGCCGGGTCGCCCTGGTAGCTTTGGCCCATCTTGTCGATTTCATCGAGCATGATCACCGGGTTCATCACTTCGACGTCTTTCAACGCCTGCACCAGTTTGCCCGGCTGCGCACCGATGTACGTGCGGCGGTGGCCCTTGATCTCGGCTTCGTCGCGCATGCCACCAAGGCTGAAGCGGTAGAACGGCCGGCCCAGGGATTCGGCGATGGATTTGCCGACGCTGGTCTTGCCCACGCCGGGTGGCCCTACCAGCAGCACGATGGAACCGCTGATCTCGCCTTTGTAGGCGCCGACCGCGAGGAATTCGAGGATGCGGTCCTTGATGTCATCAAGGCCGGCATGGTGTTTATCCAGCACCTTGCGCGCGTGCTTGAGGTCGAGTTTGTCCTCGCCGTACACGCCCCACGGCACCGAGGTTGCCCAGTCGATGTAATTGCGGGTCACCGCATATTCTGGCGAACCGGTTTCGAGAATCGACAGCTTGTTCATTTCTTCTTCAAGGCGTTTCTGCACCTGCGTTGGCAGGACTTTGCCCATCAGCCGCTGCTCGAACTGTTCGAGGTCGGCGCTGCGGTCGTCCTTCGTAAGACCAAGCTCCTGCTGGATGACCTTGAGTTGTTCCTTGAGGAAGAATTCGCGCTGGTGCTCGCCGATCTTGCGGTTCACTTCGGCGGAAATTTCTTTTTGCAGGCGCGCGACTTCGACTTCCTTGCGCAGCATCGGCAGGACTTTTTCCATGCGCTTGAGCATCGGCACGCAGTCGAGCACTTCCTGCAGTTCGCTGCCGGTGGCGGAGGTGAGCGCGGCGGCGAAGTCGGTCAGCGGCGACGGATCGTTAGGGCTGAAGCGGTTGAGGTAATTCTTCAGCTCTTCGCTGTACAGCGGGTTGAGCGGCAGCAGCTCCTTGATCGCATTGATCAGCGCCATGCCATAGGCTTTGACCTCGTCGGTCGGCTCGGTGGGCTGATGCGGGTATTCGACTTCCACCAGGTACGGCGGGCGATGGTGCTTAAGCCAGGTCTTGAGGCGTACGCGGGTCAGGCCCTGGGCGACGAATTGCAGTTTGCCGTTTTCGCGGCTGGCGTGGTGCACCTTGACCAGCGTGCCGTACAGCGGCAGGGCCGAGGTGTCGAAGTGGCGCGGATTGTCCTGGGGCGTGTCCATGTAGAACAGGGCCAGGGAATGGTGTTCGGATTTGGCCACCAGGTCGAGGGTTTCGGCCCAGGGTTCTTCATTGACGATGACCGGCAGCACTTGGGCCGGGAAGAACGGTCGGTTGTGAATCGGGATGATATAGACCTTGTCCGGCAGGTTCTGGCCAGGCAGGGCGAGGCCTTTGCCGGTGGAGTGGTGCGGGGCGTTTTCCGGATCGGCGTACTCGCTGGAGTCTTCGGGGAATTCTTGCTGGTCGCTCATGGGGGCACCTGCGCAATGGGTATGGGTCTTAGATGGGGCAGGTTGGCGGTGGTTTCAATGATGCCTTGGGGTTAGTGGATCATTCGACGGTGTATTCAGCAGGGATTCAGGTTAGCTGGATTTTGCACCGACACAGCCCCCTGTAGGAGCGAGCCTGCTCGCGATGGACGTCAACGATAACGCTGGAAGCCTGGTACCCCGCGGGGTCCTTGCTACCATCGCGAGCAGGCTCGCTCCTACAGGGGGACGGTGGTGTGCAAAGAAAAAGGCGACTCCCGTTGGGGAGCCGCCTTTGATTTTACTGCCGCTGGAAATTACTCGGACAGTTTGTACGCAATCACATAGTCACCCTGTTTGGTGCCCAGCGAACCGTGTCCGCCGGCGACGACGAGCACGTATTGCTTGCCGTCCTTGCCGGCGTAGGTCATTGGCGTGGTTTGTGCGCCGGCCGGCAGGCGGCCTTCCCACAGTTGCTTGCCGTTTTTCACGTCGTAGGCACGCAAGTACTGGTCGAGGGTACCGCTCAGGAAAGCCACGCCACCGGCGGTGGTGAAGGTGCCGCCCAGGCTTGGCACGCCCATGCTCAGTGGAATCGGAACCGGCGAGCTGTCGCGCACGGTGCCGTTCTTGTGCATCCAGATTTTTTCATGGGTGGTCAGGTCGACGGCGGCCACATAGCCCCAGGCAGGTGCCTGGCACGGCAGGCCCATGGGCGACAGCAGGGGTTCGAGCACCACGCCGTATGGCGCGCCTTTGTTGGGTTGCACGCCTTCGGTTTCGCTTTTGCGCGGGCCTTGTGCGGCGATTTCCGCCGCCGGGATCAGTTTGGATTTGAAGGCCATCCAGTCCGGGTTCACGAATGCGATCTGGCGCACCGGATCAACCGAGATGCCGCCCCAGTCGAACACGCCGAAGTTGCCTGGATAAACAATCGAACCTTGCAGCGATGGCGGCGTGAACGGACCGTCGTAGCGCATGGATTTGAAGGTGATCCGGCAAACCAGTTGGTCGAACGGGGTGACGCCCCACATGTCGCGCTCTTTCAACGGTGGCGGCATGAAGTTGAGGTCGGATTTCGGTTGGGTCGGCGACGTGTGGTCGCCTTCCACCGCGCCTTGCGGCACCGGCACTTCGTTGATCGGCACGATCGCCTGGCCGGTGCTGCGGTCCAGCACGTAAATGCTGCCTTGCTTGGTGGAGGCCAATACCGCGGGCTTCACGCCGCCAGCGGTTTTCAGGTCCATCAAGGTTGGCTGGCCGCCGACGTCCATGTCCCACAGGTCATGGTGGGTGAACTGGAAGTGCCAGCGCACTTTACCGGTGGCGATGTCCAGGGCGGTCAGGCCGGCGGCGTGCAGTTCCGATTCGGGCGTGCGCGCGCCACCGAACTGGTCCGGGGTCTGGTTGCCCATCGGCAGGTAGAGCATGCCGAGTTTTTCATCGACCGCGAACATGGACCACATGTTCGGCGAGTTGCGGGTGTAGGTCTTGCCCTCGGCAATCGGCGTCGTATCGTCCGGTTTGCCGCTGTCCCAGTTCCACACCAGTTTGCCGGTATGTACGTCGAAGGCACGGATCACGCCGCTTGGCTCGTCGGTGGACACGTTGTCGGTGACATGACCGCCAATCACCACCAGGTCCTTGGTGACCGCTGGGGGCGACGTGGAGTAGTAACCACCGGCGGTGAAGCCGCCGATGTTGGCACGCAGGTCGACCTGGCCCTTGTCACCAAAGTCTTCGCACATCTTGCCGGTGTCGGCGTTGAGGGCGATCAGGCGGGTGTCGGCAGTGGGCAGGAAGATCCGGCGCGGGCAGGCGCTGGTCACCGCTGCGCTGGCGCTGCCGGTCGGGCTTGTTTCCGAGGCGTACACGGCATCATCGTGATAGGTCACGCCACGGCAAGTCATGTGCGCCCAACCCTTGAAGTTCGCCGCGTTCTGCGTGGAGAGCTTCGGATCGAAACGCCAGATTTCCTTGCCGGTGTCCGGGTCGAGGGCGATCACCTGACTGTGCGGCGTGCAGACGTAGAGCATGCCGTTGACTTTCAGCGGGGTGTTCTCGGCGGTGGTTTCGCCCGGGTCGTTCGGCCCTGGCAGATCGCCGGTGCGGTAGGTCCAGGCTGGCACCAGTTTGTGCGCATTCTGCGGGGTGATCTGCGCCAATGGCGAGTAACGGTCGCCGTGGGCGCTGCGGCCGTAGGAGTTCCAGTCACCGTCCGGCATGGCCGGTGCGGTGTTGGCCATGCCCGGCACGCTGTCGCGGTCCAGTTGGCCTTTGATTTCACCGGGATTGGTGAACTGGCTGGCCAGCGCGGCCACGCCGGCGATGACCACGGCCACGCTCAGTGCGCCAGTACCCACGGGGGCGGCGCCTTCGCGCAGTAACGGACGACGGAACCACGGCAGCAACAGGACGATGCCCAATGCAAACAACATCGCCAGGCGCGGCACCAGTTGCCACCAGTCGAGGCCGACTTCCCACAGTGCCCAGACGGTGCTGGCGAACAGCACCAGTGCGTACAGGCCCAGCGCAGCGCGACGGGCGGCGATCAGCAGGACGCCGGTCAGTGCCAGGCCGATACCGGCCAACAGGTAATACAGCGAGCCGCCCAGCAAGCTCAGCTTGATTCCCCCGGCCAGCATGGCCAGGCCCATTAGCAGAAGCAGGATACCGAGCAGGCTCGGCAGCAGACGGCTTCGACTCAAAGCACCATCAGTGCTCATAGTGTGGTTCTCCGTGACGTTTGATTAGTCCCGCGCAAGTTCACTGTAGATGATGATCTTGTGCGGGCAGGGTTCAGATGAAACTGGTTGGGGCGCTACATTCCCTGTAGGAGCGAGCCCTGCTCGCGAAAAACCTGAGAGCAGCGCGGGGTATCAGGTTTCCAGCGTCATCGTTGACGACCATCGCGAGCAGGCTCGCTCCTACAGGGTTGCGCGTGTTGGTTAGAACGATGACTGGATCTTGATCCCGCCAATCAGCGCGTCGTCGACCTGGTCCACGCCACCGGGGTGGCGGATGTATTGCAGGTTGGGGCGCACGGTCAGCCAATTCGTGACATGCACGCCGTAATAGAGCTCGGCGCTGTATTCGGTGTCCTGGGGCGGCAGGAACGACGGATCGTCGAAGTCGAAAACCCCGTGGGCCTGATTGGTCGCCTCGGCATTTTTGCGAAACGCGGGGTTGACGTGGACGCGGGCCAGGGCGAAGCCGATGTCGTCCTTGGCGCGGGCGTCCAACAGGCCTTTGTAGACGACACCGGCCTGGACGTAGTTGTCGATGGCGTTGGTTTTCTTGTCGTGCATCGTCCCGTTGGCGAACACACTCAAACCCCGGCTGTTATCGCTGGCAATGCTGGTGATTTGCTGCTGGATGCCGAGCCACACACCGTGTTTGCTCGAGGCACTGCGATAAGCCTCGCCACTCAGGGCGGCGGGCTGGCCATTACTGTCCTTGTAGACATCGGTGGCATTGGCGCTGCTGTAGTAGTAACCGGCGCGGTATTCGCCCGGCAGGCCGTTGAGCTTCGGTGTCCACACCAGCTCCACCGGCAGGATCGCGCCCTGGGTGCCGCTGCCGCTGAGCTTGAAGCCGTTGTTGCGATCCAGGTTCGACGGGTTCTGCTCGTAGGCGCCGACCTGCGCGTACAGCTCAGGCGTCAGGTGATATTTGACCCGCAGCGCCCATTGGCTGACCGGCCAGTTGTACCAGATGTCGCCGACCCAGTTGCCGACCTGGGAGCCGCAGAACGCCAGGTTCTGGAAGTCGCAGGGAAAGCTGTTGAAGTCTTCGCCCTCACCGAAGCGGCCGACCTTGATGTCGAGCTTCTGGTCGAAGAATTTTTGCTGGTACCACATCTGCGTCAGCCGCCAGGTCTGCCCGCGACCCCAGACTTCCTGGGCCGAGGTGAAGCCGCCGACGCGCGGATCATTGATGCGGTCGTTGCTGATGTTGTTGCCGTTGCGCTCAGTGATGGTCAGCTGAAATTCCGCGTCGTCCCAGCCGAGGATCTTCTGCAAATCCAGATGCGTGCCGAAACCGAACTGGTCGCTGTAGCGTGCCGTCCGGTCATGGTCGTAACCACCGTGCAGATTGCTGCCCATTTCGCCGGTGTAATCGACCTTGAAGTCGTAGCCTTTTTCCGCCAGTTCAGTGCGCGTACCGTTCCAGTCGCCGAGCATCCACGGTGAGTCGCTGTCGAAGGCCGGGGCGGCCTGAACGCAGGTGGCGAGGCTGAATGCGGTGAGTCCGCCGATCAGGTTCAGGGATTTGTGGCCAATGGCAGGCGTAAAGACAGCGCTGTCTTTTGAGGTTTGTAAATCAGGCATTCTTGATCTTTTTCTGGGAAATGAACGGAAGCAGCAAAACTGAAGGGGGTTGCGGAAGCGTTTCAGCAGAGGCGTGCGCAAGGATAATGTTCTGTTACAAATAGAGAAAGGGCTTTTGCTGACATGCATTCTTTCGTAATCGGTAATAGTGAGTCGTACACCTGTGGGAGCTGGCTTGCCAGCGATAGCGGTGTATCAGTCAATATCGTTGTTGGGCATGAAATTGCTTTCGCTGGCAAGCCAGCTCCTACAGTTGCGCCTACATTAAACAGACCGCTTCCCCCCAACGTAGCCCTCGGCTAAGGTGCGCGGCTTCCCATTCCTACATCACTGAAGGCCCTGCATGACCGAACAGACCCACGACCCGCTGCACGGCGTGACCCTGGAGCAAATCCTCAACGCCCTGGTTGAACACTACGAATGGTCGGGGTTGGCCGAGCGCATCGATATTCGCTGCTTCAAGAGTGACCCGAGCATCAAGTCGAGCCTGACGTTCCTGCGCAAAACCCCGTGGGCGCGGGAGAAGGTCGAGCGTTTGTACGTGAAGTTGATGCGCACCAAGCGTCCGCTCTGAACATGGCTATCCAGTCAGTCGCGCGGCGTCGTTTTGTCGCCGTGGCCGCCATTCTTGGCTGGGCCGGATTGAGCATTCAGATGTACCTGATTTTCCATTCACGCTGGACACTGGCGGCCAGCCTGTTGGGCGGGCTGGTGAGCTTCTTCAGTTATTTCACCGTGCTGAGCAATACGCTGGTGGCGACTGTCCTGACCTGTGAACTCACGTCCCGCGAGTCCGCCGCTCGCCGCTGGTTTTTACAGCCGTGGGTCAGCAGTGGCATCGCCGTGAGTATCGCGGTAGTCGGCCTGGTCTACAGCTTGTTGCTGCGCCATCTATGGCATCCCGAAGGCTGGCAGTGGTTGGCGGATGAACTGCTGCACGACGTCATGCCGTTGCTGTTTCTGGTCTACTGGTGGTGCTGGGTGCCAAAAGGCACGTTGCGGGTGTGGCACATCGCACTGTGGATGATTTATCCGCTGGTGTATTTCGCCTATGCGTTGTTGCGCGGGCATTTGCTGGCGGCTTATCCGTATCCGTTCATTGATGTGGGGAAGCTGGGTTATCCACAGGTGTTCGTGAATGCGGTGGGGTTGTTGGCGGGGTTTGTGCTGATTGCCTTAGTAGTGGTTGGACTGGATCGTCAGCGTTCCCGCGACCTGTAGGAGCTGGCTTGCCAGCGAAGGCGGCCTTTCAGTTAGTCAATTGTTATCTGATCCACCGCTTTCGCTGGCAAGCCAGCTCCTACAAGGGGGCGTTTATTCTTCGCTGGTGTCTTCCAGTCGCCAATAGCCGACGGCTTTCACGAATTGATCGTTCAAGCCATGTTCATCCAATAGTACCCGACGAATCTGCCGCGACACTTTGCTCTCGGTCGCGACCCAGGCGTACAGGCTGCCGATAGGGACCTGTACCTGCCGCACGGTGGCCAGCAAATGGTCCTTGCCCCCTTCGCGCAACACCCAGATCACATTGACCTGGGCAGCACTCTCCAGCACTTGCTGCTCCTTGCCGTTTTCCACTTCGACAATCACTAATGCACGGCGGTTGGCCGCCAGGCCTTCCAGGCGCCGGGCGATGGCGGGCAGGGCGGTTTCGTCGCCGATCAGCAGGTAGCTGTCGAAGATGTCCGGCACGATCATCGAACCCCGGGGCCCGCCGATGTGCAGGAACTGGCCCGGTTTGGCCTGTTCGGCCCAGGTTGATGCAGGGCCGTCGCCGTGGAGCACGAAGTCGATGTCCAACTCCTGCGTGTTCAGGTCATAGCGACGAGGTGTGTAGTCGCGCATCGCGGGCATTGGTCCATCGTTTTTACCGGCACCGAGCACCAGGGTTTCCAGCGCCGCTTGTTCCTCTGCATTCTGCGGGAACAGCAGTTTGACGTGATCATCCGTGCCAAGGCTGACAAAGCCCGCGAGTTCCGGTCCGCCCAAGGTAATCCGGCGCATGCGCGGCGTCAGATCGACCACCCGCAGCACTTCCAGACGACGACGTTTGATTTCATGCATGACACGGTGAATGGTTTGCGATGGGTCGATGATGTCAGTCATTCGGCGGTCTCCTGAGCGGCTGTAACGGCAGGGCCGTCGACGATGGCTTTCGCAGTGTTATTGAGCAGGTCGCGAACCCGCAGGATTTCTTCCTGGCTCCAGCGACCATGGTGCATTTGCAAGGCATGGCGCAGGTTATGCACCGCCTCATGGATCTCGGGCGGGCGGTCATGGCCGCGCAACGATCGTTTGCTGACCTCGATGCGCATGCGCACGCCATCCAGCGCAATCGCCTGCTCGGCCAACGAAAGACGACCGGCATCAGTCACGCTGTAGCGTTTTTTTCCGCCTTCGGCATCGCCGGAAATCACTTCGCTTTCTTCCAGAAACGTCAGGGTCGGGTAGATCACGCCAGGGCTTGGGCTGTAGGCGCCGTCGAACATGCTTTCGATCTGGCGGATCAGGTCATAGCCATGGCATGGCTGCTCGGCGATCAATGCCAGCAGCAACAATTTCAGGTCGCCGGGGGCGAATACACGGGGGCCACGGCTGCCGCGCTCGCGGGCGGGGCGCTTCTCGAACCCGTCGCGGCCGTCACCGTGTTCGCGGTGGGGGGAATGATGGTCTCTCATTGGGATGCGTTCTCTTGTCGTGTTTAGATACAACGTAAGATATATCTTTTGTCGAAGCAAGACGTTTTCCCGGACCATGGCTGTCGACGACCAGCGGTAGGTGACGCGGAAAAATACTGTAGAGAGAACCTGTCAATGATCTTATTTTTCCCTGTCCGAAAATAACTTTAAAGTTAAAGTGATCGCTCTATTGTGGTTGAGCGTATTTTGAAAGCAGTCTAATCCCCGTATTTGCTAGTTTGAGTCGCTGTAATCTTTTTTATAAAAAACTGTATGTAGTCTAGGTATTACAGCTGTCACTTTTAGTTGCGTGATTATCGCGTTTTTGCTTTCTTGAGATATACCGGCCTGACTACAGAATCAGCAGAAACGTCCTACTTACTTTCCGGAGGAGTTGGCAGATCATGCGTCGGCGTTGAAAGTTGGTATCCCTGTCGCGGAACACCGTAAAAGGTTTCAACTTTCAATGAATCGTTTTCTCTTTAAAAACAGGTATTGATTAATGTTCAAGAAAATCGCAATCGCTACTCCATTGGCCGTTCTGGCACTGAGTTCTTCCATGGCTTTCGCTGAAGGTGAAGCGCGTCATGCCATCCAACTGGTTGCATCGATTCCAACCAACGTTTTCCACGTATTGCCGGTAGACCCGGATTTGATCGTCAAGGATCAACGCCTGAGCTACGACCCGATCGCCGATCAGCTGAGCACTTTGCGCGCTCTGTTCGACACTAAAAATACCAATGGCTCGATTCACGCGATGCTTGAAGAGGAAGCCTATCTGTCCAACGGTGTCGCCGCCGAAAAGATCCCGTTGGCCGTGACGTTCAACGGCAAGCCGCTGAACAATTCTACGGCGGTGGAAGTGGTTGGCGATGCCGAGTCCACCCCAGGCAAGCGTGTTGAACTGGTGGTCGCTCCTACCAAGCCTGCGACCGGTGGCTATAAGGCAGGTGAGTACAGCGGCGTCGTCGCCATGCGCTTCGATGCGGTCCTTCCTACACCTTGATGTTGCTTGACGCCTGATGAGAGCAAGTCTCATCGGGTACGGTTTACCGGTCGGCAGGTCATTGCACCTGTCGGCCGGGATTTTTACTGGATCGATCGTTCAAACACAGAGTATCCCGTTCATGTTCCCGATGACTCCCATCGCGGCTGCACTCGCACTTTTTTTCTGCGCAAGTGCATTAGCTTCGCCAACTAACAATGGCACCACACCCCGAAGTTTGCTGGCTCAAGCCAAAGGTCTGCCGGCGGACTTCGAAGAGCACTTTTTCGATGTGCCATTGGCTGTTCGAGTGGAACTTGATCAACAATTTTTAGGTGAGGCGATGATCGTGTTATCCCGCGATGATCGAATCACCCTGCTCGAATTTGCAGATGTTGGCGACAGTAATATTTCTGCCAGCGAACGTGAAACCTGGGCCACCTATTTAAAGAAAGGCGTGGCTTTGGGCGCTTGCCAGGGCAGTTGCCCGGAACAGATGCTGGCCGTGCATTACAACTTGCAGAATTCATTGGTGTCGATTGCCACCGAAAACGCCGAGCGCAACACCGATGCCAAGCGTTATTACGATCTGCCCGAGGGCGGCAGCAGCGGCTTGATCGTGCGCAACCAGTTGAACCTCAACGGTGGCCAGGAACAGGACCTGGGCGGGCGTTATGGCCTGGAAGCCAGCAGCAGCCTGGGCAACTGGACCCAGAGTGTGAACATGCAACTGGCCCGCCTCGGTGGCCCGGACGACAAGCTCTACCACGCGGTGCACGAGCTTTATACCCAGCGCGAGCTCGAAGGCAGCTTCTTTCGCCTGGGTTATTTCACCCCCAATTCCGAAGGCCTGAGCCGTCAGCCGCGTTCATTCGGCGCCAGCCCCGACATTGCGGCGGGCCTGATGTACGGCAGCTCCGACAGCCTGGCCATCAACACCCCCCAACCCGCTGTTTATCCGATCTATGTCACCGCCAACCGCCAGGCGTCGGTGGAGATCTTTCGCAACGGTTTGCTGATCAACACTCAACCGGTCGATGCCGGTCTGCAAACGCTCGATACGCGCCCCTTGCCGGGCGGGATCTACGAAGTGGAAGTGCGCCTGATCGAAGACGGTCAAATCACCTCCACCACCCAGGAGCTGGTGTACAAACCCACCAACTGGCGCAACCAGGACAGCCGCTGGCGCTACAACCTGTTCGCCGGGCAGGAAAGTAAATTGCTCAGCAACTACGACGAGCGGGCCTACGGCGACTTGACCGCCGGTGCCGCCGTCAATTTCCTGCTGCACCCTCGGGTGATTCTCGGGGTGTCGGGTCGCCAGGTGCGGGACAAGATGCAATACGGCACCTCGGTCGACTGGACCCTGGCCAACAACACCAGCCTGTTCGCCAACGTCTATGAGACCGAAGACCACGGCACCGGCATGGACCTGCAAGCGATGTACAACTATGGCGCCGGCAGCGTGTTTGCCACCCATAGCCGCAGTTGGCTGGACACCACCAACACCTTCGAAACCTTGCCCGACGGCACGCGGGTGCGTCAGCGCAATGTGTTCATCGGCCAGACCAGCAGTTCTTCGTTGTCAGTGAACCATCGGCTCAGCAGCAAAAGTTCGGTCAATGGCCGAGTCTCGCACAGCGATGGCAATGTCGAAGGCGTTGGTGTCGATCTGGGCTGGACCCAGCGTGGCAATCTGTTCGGCAGCGATGCCAACTGGCGCTTCTCGGTGTTCGATCGTCCCGGCAGTTTCAGCAGTGGCGACACACGCAATCGCGGCGTCGATCTGAGCGTCAGCCTGGCACTCGGCGGGCCGGGTGAGCAGTGGTCCGGCAGCATCGGTACGCGCACCTCCCGTGACGGTGGCCGCGACAATAATGCCTCGCTCACTTACCGCAAGGATTTGCAGGACCATGTACTGCAAAGCGTATCGGCCACGACGATTACCGATACCTACGGCGTCGGCCTGTCCGGTACCGCGAATTTCCGCAACGACGCCTTCAATGGCGATGCCTTCGTCCAGCGTTCCTCGTTCAATGACAACCTCACCGGTGGTTTGAACTTCGACAGCACCGTGGCCGTGGGCGGCGAGCGAATCGTCATGACCAGCCAGCATCACGGCTCCGGCGCCGGGATGATTGTCGACGTCGAGTCCGACATCGATGACATCGCCCTGCGGGCCGACGACTTGAGCGGTGGCAGCGCCAGCCTGCGACCGGGGCGTAATTTCATCCCGATCACCGCCTACAAGAACAGCTCGGTGAGCTTCGATTTCGAAGGCAACCACCCGCCAGCCGCCAGCATCCAGCCGCCACGCACCCGCTATCACCTGAACAAGGGCGGCGTCGACTACCGCAAGATCACCGTCAGCAAAACCCTGACCGTCCTCGGTCGTTTGATCGACCCGCAGGGCAAGCCGCTCAAGGGGCATCACGTGATCAACCATGCCAGCCGTGGGGTGAGTGAAGTCGATGGGTTCTTCTCCATGGAAATGAATGCCGGTTCGCCAACCCTCGAAGTGCGACATGGTGATCAGTTGCTGTGCCAGTTCCGACTCGATACGGCCAATGCGCGCAGTGAAAACAATGTGCTGATGATCGGGGATCTGCGGTGTACGCCGGACACGTTGGCGGATGCGACTTATAAGGCTGAAAAAAGCGCGGGCTGATCTGTCTTCCAAGTCATGAAGTTCAAACATTTTTTTTATTTGACACTTTTAAGGTTGAGCATGATGAAACGGTTATTGGCAGTCTTTGGTTTTACGTTATTGCCCCATGTCGCACTTGCAGGTCCGCAGATTAATGTCGGCGTGGTTTATGACTATTTGGACGGTGATAAAAGTACTTACTTGAAACGCGTCTTCAATGGCGGCGACAGCACGGCGTTTGTGAAGGTGAACATCCTTGAAATCGTCTACGACGCCGATGGCACATCGCGGGAAATTCCGCTCACCACCCAGGCCGATGCGAGCGCCAGAGACGGCCTGATGGCCAGCCCGGCGCGGTTGATCGTGCCGGCCAACGGCATGCAGGGCACGCGTCTGCTGTACATGGGCGAGCGGGAAAAAGAGCGTTATTTCCGTGTGCGCTTCGTACCGGTGGTTCCGGAAAAGGAAGATGAATTCGCGGTGTCGGCCGAAGAGCGTGACGAATACAAAAAGGGATTGTCTGCCGGTGTCAACGTATTGGCCGGGTACGGCACGGTGTTTTTCGTGCGACCCAAAGAAACGCGCTATGACAGTGTGATCAATAACGGTCCGGGAAAGTACGAGATTCGCAATAACGGCAATAGTGTCGTGGTGATTGACGAATTCAAGGACTGTTCAGTGAAAAACGAAAGCGAATGCCAGCCCACCACTAAACATCACATTCTGGCGGGGCGGACTTTTCAGTTCGATAAACAAGTTGGCCGTGAATACCGCTTCACCATGATTGAAGGTTCGGCGACGAAGAAGCTGGAGATAAAGGGATGATGCGCGGCTCCATGTACTCTTCAAGTCGGGCCTCGACGAGCCAGTGACAGGTGAACACTATGTTTAAAGTTATATTGACTACAATTTCAATGATGATGTTGGCGCTCACCAGTACCTGCGCTTTTGCAATCAGGATTAGCGAAACCTTCGATGTCTCGGTCACCATCCCGACCGCCGCGTTTCATGTAATACCCTCAGATCCTGACTGGATTCACCTGGAACAACGCCTGAACTGGAACCCTGTCACTTCCGAACTGAGCTCGCTGCGTAAACAGTTTGATGTCAAAAACGAAAATGGCGCTATCTCGGCTCGTTTGCATTTCGAACCCTATCTAAGTAATGGCAGGGAAACTGACGATATTCCATTGATCGTCAAGTTCAACAATAAAAGACTCACGCTGGATCCTGACGAAGTTGTGTCGGAAGTGGAGGGTCGAGCGGGAAAGCGCGTAGGTCTGGAAATTGCCGCCGTTAAACCGGGAGACGGGTATAAGGCGGGTGATTATTACGGCAACGTCCATATGATTTTCGAAGCCATCGCGCCTTGATCATTTTTTACTTACAAGCGGCGAAAGTGTTCAGAGATGCTCAATCTAACGGGTTTAAAAGTGAACTTGATCAATAAGCTTCCGCAAGGGGCAAAATGGCTACTGAGCAGTGTTGTATTGGCAGGTGGTTACATGGCGACGGCAGACGCTGCGGTGCAAAACATTACCGCTGTGTTCAGGCCTGACCCTTCGAACCCATTGATTAATAAGTTCACCAATACCACGCCGGAAAGTGGCGTCTGTCCGGGGCATATCCCTCAGCGATGCAAGGATTTGGGGATTTTCAGCATTCGCACGGCCGATATTATCTTTGACTCCATCAAACCCATCCCGGCCAATCATGAGAACCCACGGGAAGGCTTCATGGCCAGCGTTCCCTCGGAGTGGCGTGCTCTGCAAGTCGTCAACACGAAGACGGGTGATGTTCAGACAGTGGAAATGCGTATCGCCGGCATTGGCGCCAAGTCCTGGCCTGCCTATCCACCCGGGACCGAAGCATGGGGGCCGCGCTGGAACATTTGGCCAAACGCGCCTGCGCCTTGCCAAAGTACTGGATATGCAGCGGGCAATCATCTCTACATGCTCTGGTTCTGGATCATCCCCCAAGGCGTGGGAGCCTGTGGCCGCACAGCATTGTTTGAGGTGCCTTCGATGATTTTTGATCTTTTTGAGTACGCCTACGAGATCAAAACGCCGAACCCGCTGACCATGGCGGTTGGGCAATACACCGGTTCGATCAATTATTCGATTGGCCCCGGTCAGGACTTCGACTTCGGCGATGTAATGATCCCCCGTGACAACAACCTGACCTTCAACGTGACGCTGGATGTGGAGCATACGCTGAATGTCGAAATCCCCCCTGGCGGAAACAAGGTCGTGCTGCTGCCTCAAGGCGGTTGGCAAGCCTGGCTGAACCAGGGACGCAAACCGACGCGGTTGTTCCGCGATCAGACTTTCAATATTTCCGCCTCCTCGCGCTTCAAGATGCAGCTTGAATGCCAGAACGTGGATGGTAATAGATGCGGCCTGTTGGAGCCAAAGTCTGGGCATGGGGTTCCGCTGAATGTCAGTGTCACGTTACCGAATGGCCTGACAGACTCCAGCGGGCAACCGGTCAATCGCCGACCCTTGCTGCGTGACGGCAGTGGCACCGAACTGTTCCAGCCCGGTTTTTACGTCGACCGAAAACCCGGTACCCTGCATTTCGACATCGACAGGGAACATGTCGAACAGATGCTGACGGGGGGCGAGAAGACCTACTCGGGCAATGTCACCGTGGTCTGGAATTCGGAAGTTTAGTTTCCGACCCTCAAAGGCGCTGCCGGTCTGACCTCAGCGCCGTACCATTTCAACCGGCAGACACTGCGTATGGCTACCCGGTTGCAGATAAGGATTGAGAATCGGTGCCATCCCCTTGAGCACCTGCACGGGTAACGCAGAGGTGAAGGTGAAGCTCTCGGCGCTGCGCCCCGGCACGAAGGCGGTCAGGGTGCCGAAGTGGGTATCGCCGATGTAGAACACGAAGGTGGCGGTGCGGTTGATCGATTTCGAACTCAGGATGCGTCCGCCCGAGCCGAACGCTTCAATCCGGTTATCGCCGGTGCCGGTCTTGCCACCCATGGCCAGCGGGGTGCCATCGGGCAGTTTGAATGTGCCGGCCACCCGTTTCGCGGTACCGGCATCCACCACGTGTGACAGGGCTTCGCGCATTGCCGCGGCGACTTCGGAAGGCATGACCCGTTTGCCGACATCCGGGTCATTGATCAGTTTGGTTTCATACGGCGTGTTGGCCGCGAAGTGCAGGCTGTCGATGCGCAGTGTCGGCATGCGCACGCCGTCGTTGAGAATGGTGCCGATCAGTTCGGCGAGGGCAGCGGGGCGGTCGCCGGAGCTGCCGATGGCGGTGGCCAGCGACGGCACCAAATGGTCGAACGGATAGCCGACTTTCTGCCAGCGCTGGTGAATGTCGAGGAACGCCTCGATCTCCAGCATGGTGCGGATACGGTTGTCGCGGGCGCCCTTGTGCCGGCTCTTGAACAGCCAGCTGTAGACTTCCTGGCGTTCGAACTGGCTGGCCTTGACGATGTCCTTGAACGTGGCATCCGGGTGGGTCAGCAAGTAGCCCATCATCCACAGGTCCAGCGGGTGCACCTTGGCGATGAAGCCCTGGTCCGGCAAGTCGTAGCTGCCAGGGCCGTAGGACTCATAAAGGCGCTGCAGACGCTCGTCGGTGAGTTTTTCGGTGAGCTTGGTCTCCGCGAGGTGCGAGCGCACGAAGTTGTTGAAGCTTTGCTGACTGGCATGGGGCAGCAGGTAACGGTGCACGGCGGCCAAGCGGATCGGCGTCGGGTGCATGGCATCGAGGAAGGTCTCGAGCCGTGCCTGGGTGTCCTTGTTCTTGTACTTCTTCCAGAACTTCAGGAGGAACGACGTACCCTCGCGATCGGCGAACTCGGCCAGGTATTCCTGACGCCGGGGATCGCGGTCGTCCTTGAGCAGTTCGGCACTGCTGTTGGGACCGGAATAGGTGGTGTAGCGCACCAGGTCACGCATCAGGCGGATGAACGGCAGGTTGATCGATTCCCGAATGGCATCACGCAGGGTCGGCATGCGGCCGTTGTCTTCCTTGCGGAAGTTGTGGAACACATGCAACCCGCCACCGGTGAAAAACGCTTCGCCGGGGCTGGCCGAGTATTTGCGGTCCAGCGCGGCACTGAGCATGGGCGGCAGGCTGCGGTCCTTGTTCTGGATCAGGTAATCGACCACCCAGCGGCTCAGGTGATCCTGCTCCGGCACCTCGACTTTTTTCAGTTCCGGCACGGTCATCCCGGCATATTTGTCGTGCAGCTCGGAGATGATTTGCAGGTAGGTGGTGAGCACGCGCATTTTTGCGGTGGAGCCCAACTCCAGTTTGCTGCCTTCGTTGATGTCGAATGGCTGATCGGTGCTGTCGGTCTGCACCCGCACCCGGGAGCCGTCCGGGGTCAGCTCGAACAGGGTGAAGCTGTAGCGCACCTGGGTGGTGCTGGTGGGGGTCAGCAAGCGCTCGCCCATCAGGCCGATTTCTTTCGCATATTCCGGATCGGCGAGTCTTTTCAGGTACGCGGTGGCCTGGGTTTGCAGGTCGCCTTGCAGGGTGCTGGTGGCCGAGAGGTCCAGGCGGTCGAGGTCGTACAGTGGACGGTTGAGCAACCCGGCCAACCGGCTGCGCGCCACGCTGATGCCCTTGTTGGTTTCGATCGGCTGGATGGTCGGCTGGGTCGCCCAGTCGCGGTACGTGACCTTGCTGGCCAAGGCCGCGGCGGCGAAAGGTGCATCGATCACATTGTTCTGCGCCAGCAAACGGATGTGGCTGTCGGTGAGGTCGGCCAGTTCATCACGGCCCTTGGTCAAATAGTGGGAAGGGCGGCGCTGGGCAATCATTAGCGACAGCATTTCGCGCAGGGCCAGGCCTTTTTCCGCCAGGCTTTGCGGATCCTTCGCGTCGCTGGCCAGGATTTCGTTGGCCTTGGTGAAATCGGCGCCGTACCACACACGCAACCCTTCGGCCATGCCATGCACTTCACCGTGGCCGGGTACCGCCGACAGGGGCACGCTGTTGAGGTAATCGCGCACCACGTTCTGCCGGACCTTGATCGTTTCCGGCCCATCTTGATAGGCGCGTACGCTGGCGGAAATCATCTGGCGGATTTTCTCCCCGCCGGACACGGTCAAGCCATCGGGCGAGTGCCGGTACTTCTCCAATTGCGTCGCCAGGGTACTGCCGCCCGCCGACTGGCCGGGCAAATGGAGCATCTTGGCGACCTGGGTATAGGCCGCCATGCCGAACCGCGGCCAGTCCACGGCCGGGTTAGCCAAGGGTTGGCGCGGGTCGAGCAGGAAACGGTTTTCGATAAACAGCAAGCTGTTGACCACCACCGGCGGAATCGATTCGAAGCTGGAGTAGAGCTGTTGCGGGTAGTTGAACTGGTACAGCGGTGCCGCCTTGCAGTCAGTGATCGACAGGCCTGCCTGGATTTTTTCCGAATAGGGCACGAACAAGCCCTTGTCGCTGTAGTTCATCAGCGCCGGGGAAAAGCGGGTCTGGGCGGTAATCACATAATCGCGCTTGAGCAGGCGCGGCAGGAACTCGCCCAGGGAGCTATAGCCCAGGCGCAGATCGAACGGGCCGGCACCCGGGTAATGAATCGCATCGCTGGGACCGGGTTTGAGCTCATAACTCAGGGTTTTGGCAAATTTGCTGACCTCCCGGGCCTGAAACCTCGAGGTGCGCATCTCCTTGGACGCCGCGAGGCCTACCACGATTGCAATAATCAGCATCAACAACCAGAAAGCCTTCCAGCCGTGCCGGGAACGGCGGGGTTTTTCAGGTAAAGGCGCTTCGTCATCCACTCGTTCAGTCGGGACCACAGTTTTACTCGAATCGGTTTGCCATAACGCGCCCATAGTCGACTGATCCATTCACGCAGATTGATCGGACTTGTCTGAAGCTTAGACGGTGGATGGCAATGGTGAAAAAATTGTGACCCTCCAAATATCGTGGATCCAATTTTTTCCTGTTGGCCTCGCATTACCTTTGTAGGAGCTGGCTTGCCAGCGATAGCGGCTTAACATTCAACATTGTTGCCGGCAGGCCCACCGCTTTCGCTGGCAAGCCAGCTCCTACAAGGGTTACGGTTTTTTTGTATCAGGCGGGCACGGTTTGCAAGGGTCGATTCAAACGCTTGTTGAATTCCAGCCACGCCCCCAGCAACGCCATCAACCCGGCGCCCACCAGCGCCGTGAAGGTCTGCATGGCGAAGGCATCGTCGGTCATGGCGTTGACCATGTCCGCCAAGGGCGCCAGCAGCACGCCAAGGCAGAAAATCTCCAATGAGAAACGCCCCATGCGACAGCTTTGCTGCGCCAGCCAGTTTTGTGTCCAGCCGGTGTCGGGCAGCACTTTCGCCGTGACGTACGCCAGTGCCAGGAAGTGCAGCAGGCGCGCGGGCGACAGGTTGGTCTTGCTGATCGGGTACAACAGATTGCCCAAACTGGCCGGCATCAACGCGTCGTGAAGGTGTGGCCAGCGCCATGCGACGGTCAGCACCCCGGCAAAGGCCACGTACAGCGCCGCAGTCATGAATAGCGGCTGGCGCAGCAATGGCCGGGTATCCGGCACGCGTGGGCGCTGTGCGTGAATCGCGGCGGCGCCACCCAGCACGAACAGCAGTTGCCAGGCGACGGGGTTGAAGTACCACACGCCGTCCTTGATCGCGGCCAGGTTCCAGCCAAACAACGGCACCGTCAGGTACACCGCCAGCGACATGGCCACCACTACCCAGGCCTTGCGCACCAGCATCGGCAGCACCAGCGGCAACCCGGCCAGCAGCACGATGTACAGCGGCAGCGGGTCCATCAGGTTCGGTTTGAAGCGCAGCAACAGTTCATCGATCAGCGCCTGCTGTGGATCGCTGATGAAGTGATGCATGCCCATTTCTTCCACCAGGTCGCGGGTTTCCACGTGGCTGTTGGCGAAAAACACGATGCCCATCAGCATCGCCAACAGGAAGATGTGCACCACATAAAGCACCCACGCACGCCGCAGGATCTTCACGCAGGCGATCAGGTAGCCGTCGCGCGCGAGGATCTTGCCGTAGGCCAGCACGGCCGCGAAACCTGCCAGGAACACGAAGACTTCGGCGGCATCGCTGAAGCCGAAGTTGCGCAGGGTGATCTGGCCCAAAGGGTTGTGGGGCACGTGATCCCAAAAGATGAAGATCAGTGCCAGACCACGAAAAAAGTCGATCCGGTGATCGCGTGCTAGCGTCATGACGGCAGGCTCGTAAACGGGTGTTGAACAAAGAAGTCGCCAAGGCGCGAAAGATTGCGTGCCGCACATTGGCGGCGCGCAGGGTGGACCGATTCACCGGTAATTGCAAAGTCGGGGTATTTCGGGATGTTGATGCAGTGCTTAACCACTGGTCTGAAAGGTCGTCATACCTGCGATTTCTGACAGTAGACAGGCTCAAATGATTGAGGAAATGTGCAGCGTGCTCAGCCAGGGATTTCATCATGAGACGTTTGTGGAAAGGCTTTTCCAGCTACACGGTGATCGGGGTCGCCAACACCCTCATTCATTGGCAGATTTTCTTCCTGCTGAGCGTGGCGGCGGGTCTGCGTCAGGCTGCCAGCAATCTGGCGGCCTTCTGCGTTGCCGCTTCGTTTTCCTTCTACATGAATGCGCTTTATACCTTTGACAGAAAGGTATCGGTCGGTGGCTATCTGCTGTTCATGGCCGCCATGGGGGCGTTGAGTTATGGCGTCGGTCATGCCGGTGACCTGTGGCGGTTGCACGGCTTGCTGACCGTGGCGCTGTTTTCGGCGTTGAGTCTGGTGTTGGGCTTCCTGTTTTCCAAGTACGTGGTGTTTCGCAGGCGCAATGCATGAAGATCTCGCTCATCGTTCCGGTGTTCAACGAAGAACAGGCGATCGAGTTGTTCTATGGTGCCGTGCGACGCGAGTTGAAGCTTGGTGATGCCGAGGTGGAAATCGTCTTCATCAATGACGGCAGCACGGATGGCACGGCCGAACGCGCCACCGCACTGGCGCAGGCGGACGATCAGGTCATGTTGATCAATTTTTCCCGCAATTTCGGCAAGGAGCCGGCGCTGTTCGCCGGCCTGGAATACGCCACCGGCGATGCGGTGATCCCGATGGACGTCGACCTGCAGGACCCGATCAACGTGATCCCGTTGCTGATCGAGCAATGGCTCAAAGGCGCGGACGTGGTGCTGGCGAAGCGCCGGGACCGCAATTCCGACAGTTATCTGAAACGGCGTAGTGCGTCGTTGTTCTACCATCTGTTGAATCGAATTTCGTACACCCCGATCGAAGAGAACGTCGGGGATTTCCGCCTCATGGACCGCAAGGTGGTCAACGTGATCCGCACCCTGCCGGAGCATCAATTGTTCATGAAAGGCGTGCTGTCCTGGGCCGGGTTCAACACCGTGGTGGTGGAGTACGAGCGAGCGCCGCGCGTGGCGGGGAACAGCAAGTTCAACGGCTGGAAACTGTGGAACCTGGCGCTGGAAGGCGTGACGTCGTTCAGCACCGTGCCCTTGCGCTTGTGGACGTATGTCGGTGGCATGATCTCGATCTTCGCCGTGCTGTATGCGGTGTACATGGTGCTGGACAAGATTTTCAACGGCAACAACGTGCCCGGCTATCCCTCGTTGATGACCGCCATTCTCTTTCTCGGCGGCGTGCAATTGATCGGTATCGGCATCCTGGGCGAGTACATCGGACGGATCTACATCGAGGCCAAGCATCGGCCCCGGTATGTGGTCAAAGACATCGTCGGCGGCAAAGCGCAGCGCGGGCCGTAGCATGGGCAGGTCCAGTGATTTTTTCGTCAAAGAACTCGGCAGACGCCAGGTCTGGCTGTTTTTTCTGCTCGCGACGTTTGTGTATGTCGTGCCGCTGATCCTCGCGGACTATCCCTACATCGATGATAACTGGCGCTCGCTCTCGGCCGGCATGGCCTGGGCAGAGCAGGGGCGAGTGTTCGCCGAGTTGTTCTACAACGCACTGACCTTCAGCAATGGCGCGCCGAATATCTTTCCCTTGCCGTTGTTGATCGCCACCCTGGCCATGTCCTCGGCATTGACTAGCCTGACGTTTCATTACTATCGCCAGCCGACCATCGTTGGCTGCCTGGTGCTGTTGCCACTCTGGTACAACCCGTTCTTCCTGCAAAACCTGTCCTACCAATACGACGGCGCACCCATGGCCTTGAGTCTGGTGGCGGTGATCTACGCCATCACCTTTCGCCACCCTTCGCGCAACGTGCAATGGCTGGTGCCTTCGTTTCTGATTGCGCTGGCGCTGGGGTTGTATCAGATCAGCCTGAATGTGTTTCTCGGGCTTTGTTGTCTTGAGTTGCTCAGGGCTGCCGACGACAAAATGCCTTGGCCGCAGTGGGGCGCCCTGATTGGCTGGAAGTTTGCCCAAGTGGCGCTGGGCTGGCTGATTTACGGCGTTACGGCCTATCCGTTCATGGGGAACAATCGCACCTTGTTGCTCAACCTGTCGGCCCGGCCCTTGCTGCAAATCGACGTCAACATTGGCCGGGTCCTGGAAAAAGTCGTGCTGCTGTTCCATGGCGGATTTGCCTGGGTGTTCGCCGGGCTATTGCTGTGTGCCATTGCGGGGGCGGTTCACCTGGGGAGGAACGTCGCCCGACGCCAGGAAAGCGGGCCGAAGCGAGTGTTGATCGGCCTGCTGTGCGGGCTGACAGTGCCGGTGGTGATGCTGCTGGTATCGGGTGTGGCACTGATCTTTCGAGACTTCAACGAAGGTGCCAGAACCCTGATGGGTTTTGCGGTGTTGCTGGTGCTGCTGTTCTATCTGAGCCATCTGGCGCTGGCGTCCGTGCATGAGCGATTGCCGCTGCTGTTGCTGGTGCCTTTGGTGGCAATGCTCTCGCTGTCGTTTGCCTATGGCCGGGTGCTGACGATGCAGAAGACCTTCGCCACCAGCGCGCTGTACAGCCTTGAGCGCGATATCAGCAGTCATCCCGCCTTGCGCGAGGCCAAGCGCATTTACATGTCGGTGACCTATTCCGATCACTGGTTGCTGGGGGCCGCCGGCTCATTCAAGCAGATGCCGGTGTTGCACTATCTACTGAACATCGACTTTTACATGCTGGCGGAAAACCTGCCCAAGGTGGGCATTTCCAACGTGGTGGCGGAACGGGAGCGGCGCAATGCGACGCGGGTGGGGTATCAGCATTTCACGCCGCTGGTGGAGAGCCCGTTTTACCGGATATACCTCCTGGGCGATTACGGTTTTATCGTCATGAAAGAACCGGCCCCGATCAAATCGCTTTCCTGGTAAAGCGTTATGCCGGGGCCGTCAGCGTCAGGCAGCCGCCACTTCGTTAGGCTCGAAACTGTCGGCCCGCGCCATCTGCCACATCCGCGAATAGAACTCGCCGTTCACTTCCCCGGTCAGCAACTCGCCGGGTTTGAGGAACACATGCAGTTGCGAGAACAGTTTGATCTCGGTGGCCGACATGCGCCGCACCAGGTGCTTGGCCGACAACTGTGATGGATGCTCAAGGCCGGCGGCGGCGAGCATTTCGGCCAGGCCCTTGAGGGTGTTGCGGTGGAAGTTGTAGACCCGCTGGGCCTTGTCCGGCACCACCAGCGCCCGCTGGCGCAGGGTGTCCTGGGTGGCGACACCGGTCGGGCATTTGTTGGTGTGGCAGCTCTGCGACTGGATGCAGCCGATGGCGAACATGAAGCCCCGCGCCGAGTTGGCCCAGTCGGCACCGATGGCCAGGACGCTGGCGATGTCGAAGGCACTGACGATCTTGCCGCTGGCGCCGAGTTTGATTTTGTCTCGCAGGTTCAGGCCCACCAGGGTGTTGTGCACGAACAGCAAGCCTTCGCGCATCGGCACGCCGATGTGGTCGGTGAACTCCACGGGCGCGGCGCCGGTGCCGCCTTCCTTGCCATCGACCACGATGAAATCCGGGAGGATGCCGGTTTCCAGCATGGCCTTGGCGATGCCCATGAACTCCCACGGATGGCCGAGGCAGAATTTGAAGCCCACCGGTTTGCCACCGGACAGCTCACGCAACTGCTGGATGAAATGCATCATCTCGATCGGCGTGGAAAACGCGGTATGGCGTGACGGCGAGATGCAGTCCTCGCCCATGCTGATACCGCGGGTGTCGGCGATTTCCTGGGTGACCTTGTGTTTGGGCAGGATGCCGCCATGGCCAGGCTTGGCGCCCTGGCTCATCTTGATTTCGATCATTCGCACTTGCGGCGTTCGGGCCTGCGCGGCGAAGCGTTCCGGGTCGAAGCGCCCGTCGGCGGTACGGCAACCGAAATAGCCGCTACCCAGTTCCCAGGTCAGGTCGCCACCGTGTTCCCGGTGATAGGGGCTGATGCTGCCTTCACCGGTGTCGTGGGCGAAGTTGCCGAGTTTGGCGCCCTGGTTCAACGCACGGATGGCGTTGGCGCTGAGGGAACCGAAACTCATGGCGGAAATGTTGAACACCGACGCGGAATACGGTTGGGTGCATTGCGGGCCACCGACCGTGACCCGGAAACCGCTCGGATCGCTCAACGGCGCCGGGCGCATCGAATGGCCGATGAATTCGAAACCCGACTGATACACGTCGATCAAGGTGCCGAAAGGCTTGTCGGCGCTTTCATTCTTGGCCCGGGAATAGACCAGCGAACGCTGGGCCCGGGAAAAGGGCAGGGCATCGCTGTCGGATTCGAGCAGGTACTGTCGGATTTCCGGGCGAATGGCTTCGACCAGATAGCGAATGTTGCCCAGGATCGGGTAATTGCGCCGCACCGCGTGGGGGCTTTGCAACAAGTCGCCAATGCCGATCAGGCTGAGGACAGCGGTGACGGCGGTGATTGGCCAGAGCCAGTCGTGTTCGAGGAAGGGCAGGCTGGCGAGGGTGAATATTACGCAGACGGCAAAGAAGGCGTAGCGGCTCAGGAGTGACAGGCTCATACGGTTTCCTTGGGTTCGGACTCAAATTTTGGCTAAACGCAAATCACTGTGGGAGCGAGCCTGCTCGCGAAGGCGTCGGTTCAGTCGACACGATGTTGAATGAAATACCGCATTCGCGAGCAGGCTCGCTCCCACAGAAAAGCGCATCAGCGCTACATCAGGCATTCTGTGCCTGGAGAAATATCGAAAACAGCTCGGACTGGGACTTGATCCCCAGCTTGCTGTACATGTGTTTCTTATGGACTTTCACGGTTTCGATGGAGATTTCCAGCTTGCGGGCGATTTCCTTGCTCGAGCAGCCGCTGAGCATCAAACGCCCGACATCCAGCTCCCGGGCGGTCAATTGCGCGCCCTTGAGTTGTTGCACCGACGCTTCCAGCTGCACCCGCCAATCCCCTTGCACCGGGGCGGGCGCCAGGGCCACCACTTCGTTGATCTCGTAGGGCAATCGCTGGCGCAACAAGCCCAGCACCCACGGCGCAATCAGCGACAGCAAGGCGATCTGCCCGGCGCTGAAGCGCTGCTTGCTGCCCAATGACAGGCACAGCGTGCGGTCGCCTTCGAGCTGACAATTAAACTGGATTTCATCGGCCACGACATTCACACGAAAGTATCGTTGATAGTATTCCGTGAGTTCGAAATGTTCCGGGGCCACTTCCGATAAACGGTACAAGCCGGTGCGCGATTGCTCGCGGCAGGCGATGTAGAAGGGGTCGAGCAGGTACAACCCGCGCAGGTAGTCCTGGAACAACGGGTCGGGGCCACCGTCCTCGCCGGGGCATTCGGCGAACACTTGCGGGTGCTGGTCGGCGCTGAACAGCAGCGCTACCCAGCTATCACAGGGCACGTACTGGTCCAGCAGCCGCACCAGCTGCGTCCAGAAATTGGGCTTGTCCAGGGCATCGATCAATTGCCCGACCGAACGGTGCCAGGCGATGTCGTCCAACGAGAGTGTCATGCATCTACCCCTATCGTGTTACCCCAGCGGCGTGATTTCCCGGCCGCTTGCTTGCTGCGCATACTGGCGCACAGACAGCGACCGGGCAATCTTTCCGGCGTTCAGAACAAGGACTCCCCATGAAAGTCGAACTCGCCCAATTGGCGGGCCGTGACAATGACACGGCTTACAACCTCGAACGCGCCCTGGCAGCGATCAACGCCTGTGCTGCCGACACGCAGCTGATCATGTTTCCGGAAAGCCACTTGATGGGTTTCCCTTCGGCCGAATCCGTGGCCGACGTCGCCGAACCGCTGGACGGCCCGACCGTCAGCGCGATTGTCGCCGCCGCCCGTGAGCGCGAGATTGCCGTGGTCATCGGCACCGCCGAAAACGACAACGGCCGTTTCTACAACACCACGCTGTTGATCACCCCGGAAGGTATCGCGCTCAAGTACCGCAAAACGCATTTGTGGGCCTCGGATCGCGGCGTCTATGAAGCCGGCGATCGCTACGCCACTTGCCTGTGGAACGGCGTACGCGTCGGCCTGCTGATTTGCTACGACATCGAATTCCCCGAAACCGCCCGCGCCCTGGCGCAATTGGGCGCCGAGTTGCTGCTGGTGACCAACGGCAATATGGACCCCTACGGCCCGACCCACCGCACCGCAATCATGGCCCGTGCCCAGGAAAACCAGGCGTTTGCGCTGATGGTCAACCGGGTGGAAGAGGGCGATGGCGGGCTGCTGTTCGCTGGCGGCAGTGCGCTGGTCGATCCGCTGGGCGCGCTGCTGTTCGAAGCCGGTCGCTATGAAGGGCAGTTTGAGGTGGAGCTGGACCTGAACCGGCTGACGGCGGCGCGCCAGGATTATCGGTATCTGGATGATCAGCGGCTGAAGTTGCCCGGTGAATTGATTGAGCATGCTGGTGGATTGCGGGAATTGATGATTCCTGCGCGTTGATCCGGAATGTGTGTTGACCGGGCTGGCCCCATCGCTGGCAAGCCAGCTCCCACAGGGATCTCAGGCGTTCACCAAACCAATGTAGGAGCTGGCTTGCCAGCGAAGAGGCCCGGATAAACACCACACATCTTTACCCAATCACCCAAACAACAAAGCAACACCCGAAAACCCTGCGCCGAACTCGGCTCTGCCATAAATCCAATAACAACCGGAGTAGTCGCTCATGGCTCGTTTGCAACGCACCCTGTCATTAGGGTCGGTGGTGCTGTTCGGCATCGCCTACATGACGCCGATCATTGTGCTCGGCACCTTTGGCATCCTCGCCCAATCCACCGCCGGCATGGTGCCTGCCGCTTACCTCGCGGCGCTGGTGGCGATGTTCTTCACGGCCATGAGCTACGGACGCATGGCCTCAGCCTTCCCGGTCGCCGGTTCCGCCTACAGCTACGTGCGCAAGGCCATCAGCCCGAAACTCGGCTTCATCGCCGGCTGGGCGGTGCTGCTCGATTACCTGTTCCTGCCGATGGCGATCTGGCTGATCGGCGCGGCCTACCTCAACTCGGCGTTCCCGGCAGTACCGCAGTGGGTCTGGGTGCTGGCGTTCATCGGCATCACCAGCGCCATCAACATCGTCGGCCTGAAACTGGCCAACGGTATCAACGCGCTGCTGATGCTGGTGCAGTTCCTGGTGTTGATCGCCTTCGTGGCGCTGTGCGTGCACTACGTCGCCGGCGATGCGAGCGTGCCGCTGTGGTCGGTCAAACCGTTCTTCAACGGCGACATGCAGATGCCGTTGATCATGAGCGGCGCGGCCATCGCCTGTTATTCATTCCTCGGTTTTGACGCGGTCAGCACTCTGACCGAAGAAACCCGCGACCCACGCCGCACCATTCCACGGGCAATCATGCTGATCACCCTGATCGGCGGGCTGATTTTCGTTGGCGTGTCGTACTTCGTGCAGATCGCCCATCCGTCGTTCCAGTTCGACAATGTTGACTCGGCGGCCTATGAGATTGCCCGCAACATCGGCGGCGACCTGTTCGTCTCGATCTTCCTCATCGGCCTGATCGTCGGCCAGTTCGCCTCGGGCCTGTCGGCCCAGGCCAGCGGTTCGCGTCTGCTGTACGCCATGGGCCGCGACGGCGTGTTGCCGAAGTCGTTTTTCGGCACCTTGCACGAACGCTTCGGCACACCGATCAACAGTATCCTGCTGTGCGCCGTCGTGGCCTTGCTGGCACTGAAACTCGACGTCACCACCTCGACCTCGTTCATCAACTTCGGCGCGTTCCTGGCCTTTAGCCTGGTGAACCTGTCGGTGATCTTCCATTACTGGATCGGCGGCAAAAAGAAAGGACTGCGCGAGCTGGTGCTGTTCCTGGTTTTCCCGTTCATCGGGCTGGTGGCGGACCTGTGGCTGATGGTCAGTCTCGATCACCTGGCGATCTACCTCGGCCTGAGCTGGCTGACGATTGGCGTGGTGTACCTGGCGGTGCTGACCGGCGGTTTCCGTCGCCAGCCGCCGGAGATGGATTTCCAGGAAGCGACCTAATCGAGCTACCGGCTGCGATCTACTGTGGGAGCGAGCCTGCTCGCGAAAAACGCCTGGACAACGCGATCATTCAGAAAGGGCGCGTTATCGTTGACGTCCATCGCGAGCAGGCTCGCTCCCACAGGGCAGACATGGGATCCTTGCCGCTTTTGAGTCAAAGGTCTTCTGTTCATGTCGATGTCCATCCCTGCACTTATCCACATCGCCGCCGCCCTGCTGGTCGGTCCTGACGGCCGAACCCTGCTGGTGCGCAAGCGCGGCACCGAGGCTTTCATGCAACCGGGTGGCAAGATCGAAGCTGATGAACAACCGGTCAACGCATTGGCCCGGGAGCTGGAGGAAGAGCTGGGGCTGGTCATCGATCCGGCACACGCCACCTTCCTCGGCCAATTCTCGGCGCCCGCCGCCAACGAGCCGGGGTTTGTCGTAAAGGCCGAGATTTTTCTGCTGACCATCAACTCAGACGTCACCCCCGCAGCCGAGATCGAAGAGGTGATCTGGATCGACCCGACCACGGACGGCGATCTGGTCCTGGCGCCATTGACACGGGACCTGATCCTGCCGTTTTATCGGGATTCGCTGACCGCAACCGCCTGATCATTTACGCAAAGGACTCGCCATGATCCCGCTTCAAGACTTGCTGATATTCGCCGCCGCCGCGTTGCTGATGGTCCTGACGCCGGGACCGAACATGATCTACCTGATCTCCCGTTCGATCTGCCAGGGCCGCAAGGCCGGCGTCACCTCGTTGCTGGGGGTGGTCGCCGGGTTTTTCGTTCACCTGTTCGCCGCCGCTGCCGGTTTGACCGCAGTGTTCCTGGCGGTGCCGATGGCCTATGAAGTGCTGAAGTGGGTTGGCGCGCTCTACCTGTTGTGGTTGGCCTGGCAGGCGGTCAAGCCGGGTGCGCGGTCGCCGTTCGAGGCCCAGCAATTGCCGCCGGACTCGTCGCGCAAGCTGATCACCATGGGGTTTCTCACCAGCGCCCTGAACCCCAAGATTGCGGTGTTCTACTTGTCGGTGTTTCCGCAGTTCATCACGCCCGAGCACGGTTCGGTGTTCACCCAAAGCATCGTGCTGGGCCTGACCCAGATCAGCGTCAGTTTCAGCGTCAATCTGCTGATCGCGCTATTTGCCGCGGGCATTGCCTCATGGTTCGTCAATAACCCGACCTGGCTGGCGCTGCAGCGCTATTTCATGGGCTTCGTGCTGTCGGCGCTGGCGCTGCGGCTGATGCTTGAACAACGCCGGATGGCCTGAACATGTGGATCGAGCGGCTGGATGCCAGCCATGCACTGGACTATCGGGCGCTGATGCTCGATGCCTATGACCGGCATCCGCAGGCGTTCACCTCCAGCGTACGCGAGCGCGCGTCCATGCCGCTCCACTGGTGGGAGTCGCGCCTGAGCGGCAAGCTCGATGTGGTGTTCGGCGCGTTCGAGGAAGGCCGTTTGGCGGGCATTGCCGGGCTGGCCTTCGAGCCCCGGGAAAAGGCCCGGCACAAGGCGACGCTTTTTGGCATGTACGTGTCCGCCCACGTGCGCCAGCGGGGCCTCGGTCATCAACTGGTGCAGGCAGTGCTGGCGGAGGCGCGGACGCATACGGAGTTGCGGCTGATCAAATTGACCGTCACTGCCGGCAACGATGCCGCGTTCAACCTGTACCGGCGTTGCGGCTTCATCCAGTTCGGCCTGGAGCCGATGGCAGTGCGGGTGGGCGAGGAGTATTTCGACAAAATCCACATGTGGCGCGAGATCTAAGAGACGTCCAAAGTCCCCTGTGGGAGCAAGGCTTGCCCGCGATGAACGATAACGCGACCTGTGTGAAAGACCGCGGTGCGCCCATCGCGAGCAAGCTTTGCTCCCACAGGAGAGGTGTGTGGCTAGCGAACCGCGCTAACTCCATCCAGCGTCGAAAACGATGTGTCCTTGGCTGTCAGCAGAAAGTCGCGCATGTACGGCGCATCCAGCATGTCGGCCCGGATCGCCGCATACAGCGTCGCGAACAATCCTTTCTCACCCAGGCGCTTGGCCTTCACATAGCCCCGTGAACTGTATTCATGCAGCGCCCAATGGGGCATGCCGCACACGCCGCGGCCGCTGGCCACCAGTTGCATCATCATCACCGTCAGTTCCGAGGTGCGCACCTGGGCCGGTTCGACGTCGGCGGGCTCAAGGAAGCGAGTGAAGATATCCAGCCGGTCACGTTCCACCGGGTAGGTAATCAGCGTCTCTGTGAGCAAGTCTTCCGGCACGATGTAGGCCTTGCCCGCCAACCGGTGCTGGTTGGCCACGGCGAGCATCGCTTCATAGGTAAATAGCGGTACATAGGTGATCCCCACTAGATCTACCGGATCGGAGGTCACCACCAGGTCCAGATCACCACGGGCCAGGGCCGGCAACGGCGCGAAAGAGAAACCCGAGGCCAGGTCCAGTTCGACTTCCGGCCAGGCATCGCGGAACTGGTCGATGGTCGGCATCAGCCACTGGAAGCAACTGTGGCATTCGATGGCCATGTGCAAACGCCCGGCGGTGCCACCGGCCAGGCGACCGATGTCGCGCTCGGCGGCGCGCAACAGCGGCAGGGTGGCGTCGGCCAGTTGCAGCAGGCGCAACCCGGCGCTGGTGAAGCGCACCGGTTTGGTCTTGCGTACGAACAGCGGCATCCCCATCCGTTCCTCAAGCTCCTTGAACTGATGGGACAGCGCCGATTGGGTCAGATGCAGGCGGTCGGCTGCATCCACCAGACTGTCGGCTTCGCGCAAGGCGTGCAGGGTCTTCAAGTGACGGATTTCAAGCACCGTAGGGGCTCCATGAGGAAAACTTGTGATCAACACGAAAAGGTTGAGTTTGTCTCATGTTGGGTTGGCTGTCGACAATAGCGCCATCTTTTACACAGGAGCACATTCGACATGGCCGTGGCCCACACCTTAGGTTTCCCGCGCATCGGCGCCGACCGCGAACTGAAAAAAGCCCTGGAATCCTACTGGAAGGGCGACCTCGACCAGAGCGCATTGGAAAGCGTCGGCCGCCAGTTGCGCGCCACCCACTGGCAATTGCAGAAAGATGCCGGCATCGACCTGCTGCCGGTCGGTGATTTCGCCTGGTACGACCAGGTGCTGACCCATTCCCTGACGTTCGGTGTGATCCCGGAGCGTTTCGACAATACCAAGGACGAACGCGGCCTGCCGACCCTCGACACCTTGTTCGCCATGGCCCGTGGCGCCACTGCAAGCTGCTGCGGCGGTGAACATGGCCAGGCGCAATACGCCCAGGAACTGACCAAGTGGTTCGACACCAACTACCACTACCTGGTCCCGGAATTCTCGGTTGATCAACAGTTCAAGCTGAGCTGGGAACAGCTGTTCGACGAGGTCGAAGAAGCCAAGGCCCTCGGTCACACCATCAAACCGGTGATCATCGGTCCGCTGACGTACCTGTGGCTGGGCAAGGCAAAAGGCAACGATTTCGACAAGCTCGACCTGCTGGAACGCCTGCTGCCGGTCTACGGCGAAATCCTCGGTCGCCTGGCCGCCCAAGGTGTGGAATGGGTGCAGATTGACGAACCGATCCTGACGCTCGACCTGCCTCAGGAATGGAAAAACGCCTTCGAGCGCGCTTACCACATCCTGCAGTACTCGCCACTGAAAAAACTGGTGGCCACTTACTTCAGCGGCCTGCAGGACAACCTCGGCCTGGCCGTCGGCTTGCCGGTACAAGGCCTGCACATCGACGCCGTGCGGGCGCCGGATCAACTGCTGCACGTGCTCGATCGTCTGCCGATCTACAAGATTCTCTCGGTGGGGCTGGTCAATGGTCGTAACGTCTGGCGCTGTGAGCTGGAGCCGGTGCTCGAACAGCTGCGATTTGCCCAGGAGCGGTTTGGCGACAACCTGTGGGTCAGCAGTTCCTGCTCGCTGCTGCACAGTCCGGTGGACCTGGAGCGCGAAGACAAACTCGATCCCGAGCTGAAAAGCTGGTTGGCGTTTGCCGTGCAAAAATGTGGCGAAATCGCCGTGCTGCGTGATGCACTCAACGATCCGCAAGCGCCGAAAGTGCAAGCCGCGCTGGCCGAAAGCCGCGCCATCGCCGCCAACCGCGCCGAGTCGCCGCGTATTCATAAGGCCGAGGTGCAGGCACGTATCAATGCCATCGACGCAACCGACAGCCAGCGCCGTTCGCCGTTTGCCAAACGCATCGAGCAACAACGTGCACGCTTGAAACTGCCGGCGTTCCCGACCACCACCATCGGCTCGTTCCCGCAAACCGGATCGATTCGTCTGGCGCGCCAGGCCTTCAAGCAAGGCAAGCTGTCGGCCAACGATTACACCGACGCCATGCACCACGAAATTCGCCACGCAGTGACGGTTCAGGAGCGTCTGGGGCTGGATGTACTGGTGCACGGTGAAGCCGAGCGCAACGACATGGTCGAGTACTTCGCCGAGCAGTTGGACGGTTATCTGTTTACCCGTTTCGGCTGGGTGCAGAGCTACGGCTCGCGCTGTGTGAAACCGGCGATCATTTACGGCGACCTGAGCCGTCCGAACGCCATGACCGTCGACTGGATCACCTATGCGCAGAGCCAGACCGACAAGGTCATGAAAGGCATGCTCACCGGTCCCGTGACCATGCTGATGTGGTCATTTCCCCGCGAAGACGTGTCGCGCAAAGTCCAGGCGCAACAACTGGCGTTGGCCCTGCGTGACGAAGTGGTGGACCTGGAAGCCGCCGGCATCAAGATCGTGCAGATCGACGAAGCCGCGTTCCGTGAAGGTCTACCGCTACGACGGGAGCAATGGCGGGAATACCTGGACTGGGCCGTGGAAGCGTTCCGCCTGAGCGCCAGCGGTGTGCGCGACGAAACCCAGATCCATACCCACATGTGCTACAGCGAATTCAACGACGTGATCGAAGCCATCGCGGCGATGGACGCCGACGTGATCACCATCGAAACCTCACGCTCGGACATGGAACTGCTGGAGGCTTTCAAGGCGTTCGATTACCCGAATGACATCGGTCCGGGTGTCTACGACATCCATTCGCCGCGGGTGCCGGACACCGCTGAGATGGTCAAGTTGATGAGCAAAGCCGTGCAGCGAATCCCCGCCGAACGGCTGTGGGTCAACCCCGATTGTGGTTTGAAAACCCGGGCGTGGCCGGAGACCGAGGCCGCATTGGTCAATATGGTGGCGGCGGCGCGGCAGTTGCGTAGTCAGTTGGCTTAAGGACGCCTTCGCGAGCAGGCTCGCTCCCACAGTGGATAGGTGTCGTACACAAAATCTGTGAACCACACAAAACTGTGGGAGCGAGCCTGCTCGCGATTAAACGATAACGCGGTGTGGAAAATGACCGCTCGGCACTCTTCATCAAACTGTCACACAAGTGTGGCAGCGCGCTTGAACAAACTTCATCAGACTCGCGCTCTACTGGGGTTCTGCGTTTTGGTGTTTTTTCATGCGTGCTTTGTTTTTATCGGCGGCCATTTTTCTGGCCTCATTGTTCAGCCTGCCGTCCCTGGCAGCGTCTCGTTGTGATGTCAATGTTCCGACCGAACACGTCGATCTGGCGCAGGTGAGCCTGGCGTACCAGAGCATCGGTCGTGCATCGGACCCGGCGTTGCTGTTGGTGATGGGGTTGGGCGGGCAGTTGATTCACTGGCCCGACGAGGTGGTGGTTGCGTTGTGTCAGCAAGGGTTCCGGGTGATTCGCTATGACAATCGCGATGTCGGTCTGTCGACCTGGCGGCAGGCGCCTGTCGAGGCCAACCTGACTTTCGAGGTGTTGCGCTACAAGCTGGGTTTGCCGGTGTCGGCCCCGTACTCGCTGACCGACATGGCGGACGACGGCCTGGGGCTGATGGATGCGTTGCACATCGAGCAGTTCCACGTGCTGGGCGCCAGCATGGGCGGGATGATCGCGCAGCATATGGCGGCCATGGCGCCGCAGCGGGTCGAGAGCCTGACGCTGATCATGACTACATCCGGGGCCGAAGGCTTACCGGCGCCGAGTGCGGCATTGGTGCAACTTCTCTCGCGCCGTGGCGCGCCCAATCGCGAAGTTGCCCTGGAGCAGCAGGCCGATCTGCTGGCCGCGCTGGGCAGCCCGACGGTCAGCGATGATCGCCAGGCGTTGCTGCACCAGGCGGCGTTGTCCTATGACCGGGCCTTCAACCCCGAAGGCGTGAAACGCCAGATCATGGCGATCCTGGCCGAGCCGAGCCGGGTGGCGCTGCTCAATCAATTGCGGGTGCCGGCGCTGGTGGTGCATGGCACCGCCGATCCGTTGTTGCCGGTGATGCATGGCGTGCACCTGGCGGCGCACTTGCGTGGCAGCCAGTTGAAGCTGATTCCAGGCCTGGCCCACCGATTCCAGGAAGCGTTCAAGGCGCCGTTGCTGGCGGCGGTGTTGCCGTACCTGCGGGCTCATCGTGAAGACACCTCGCATTGGGCGCAGATCGAACCGGTGGCCGAACCCAACCTCCTCTAACACCAAAATCCCCTGTAGGAGCTGGCTTGCCAGCGAAGACGGCCTGACAGAATTCGCCGGCAAGCCGGCTCCTACAAGATCGTGCCTGTCAGGTGTATCGTCTGGATTTTCCGGGCCCGCGAGGTGTGCAATGAGTTCCCCATTGAAAATCGATTTCGTCAGCGACGTGTCCTGCCCCTGGTGCGTCGTCGGTCTATACGGCCTGACCAAGGCCCTGGACATCCTGCGCGACGAGGTCCGTGCCGAGATCCGTTTCCAGCCGTTCGAATTGAACCCGAAGATGGGCCCCGAAGGGCAGAACATCACCGAGCACATCACCGAGAAGTACGGCTCGACGCCGGAACAGTCGCAAAAAAATCGCGAGATGATCCGCGCGCGTGGCGCCGAAGTCGGGTTTGCGTTTCGTACCGATGGCAACAGCCGCATCTACAACACCTTCGATGCCCATCGTTTGCTGCACTGGGCGGGTCTGGAAGGGCTGCAACTGCCACTGAAGGAAGCGTTGTTCAAGGCGTATTTCACTGACGGCGGCAACCCCTCCGACACCACTCAACTGGCGCGGATTGCCGAAAACGTCGGGCTGGATCGCCAGCGTGCCGAGGCGATTCTGGCGTCGGATGAATTCGCCACAGAGGTCCGCCAGGAAGAACAGTTGTGGCTGTCGCGCGGGGTCAGTTCGGTGCCGACCGTAGTGTTCAACGGTCAGTACGCCGTCACGGGTGGACAACCGGTGGAAAGCTTTGTCGGAGCGATTCGCCAGATCATGAGTGAGGCGAAGGGCGGAACCGTCAACGGCTAAGATCCGTGACCTGTAGGAGCTGGCTTGCCAGCGAAGGCGGTGGTGGCCGTGATGACGTCTTCGCTGGCAAGCCAGCTCCTACAGGGTTGTGGGTTTTCAGCGGATTATCTTGTCCACATGAATCCCCAGTTTTTTCAGCCGGTACCAGAAGCTGCGCTCGGAGATTCCGATCAACTGCGCGGCGGCTGCCTGCACGCCATTGCTCTGGGCCAGGGCGGCGAGGATGTAGGCCTTTTCGACTTCGGCCAGCGCGGCTTCCAGGTCCGGTGGCACGCGGGTGCCTTCGCCGAGAATGGCATGGCTGGCGGCCGGCGCTGAAGCAAACAGGTACGCCGGCAAATCATGGTCTTCAATCACCGCTTCTGAGGCGACGATGGTCGCGCGTTCCACGCAGTTCTGCAGTTCGCGGATGTTGCCCGGCCACGAATAACGGGCCATGGCCTGCAACGCCTCCGGGCTGAACCCCGTGATGCGTTTGCCTGCGGTGGCGCCCAGGGTGTGGGCGAAGTGGCGGGCCAATGGGGCGATATCCTCGACCCGCTCGCGCAGGGCGGGCAGGGGAATCGGGAACACATTGAGGCGGTAGTAGAGGTCTTCGCGAAACTCCTTGTTGGCCACGGCCTCCAGCAGGTTTTTGTTGGTGGCGGCGATGACCCGCACATCCACCTTGCGTTCGCGGGGATCGCCCACCGGTTCGATGATGCGTTCTTGCAGGGCGCGAAGGATCTTCGCCTGCAACGGCAGCGGCATTTCACCGATTTCATCGAGAAACAGCGTGCCCTTGTCGGCCTGCATGAAGCGCCCGACCCGGTCGGCCACGGCCCCGGTGAAAGCGCCTTTGCGGTGGCCGAACATTTCGCTTTCCAGCAATCCTTCAGGGATGGCCGCGCAGTTCACCGCGACGAAGGGTTTGTCCGCGCGATTGCCATGTTTGTGGATCGCCCGGGCGACCATTTCCTTGCCGGTGCCGCTCTCGCCGGTCAGCAGGATCGTCGCATTGCTTTCGCGTACCGAGTCGATGGCGTGCAGCACACGCCGGAAACTCGGGCTGTCACCGATCAGGCTGTCGATTTGCTGGTGTTCGTCGAGTTCGGCGCGCATGCGCTGGTTGTCTTTGAGGATGTCGCGAAATTGCAGGGCCTTGCTGACGGTGATGTCCAGCTCATCAATGTCGAACGGTTTGGCGATGTAGTCGAAGGCGCCGTTGCGCATCGACTGCACGGCGTTTTTCACCGTGCTGTAGGCGGTCATGACGATGACCGGCAACTGCGGAAAACGGTTTTTTATTTCCGCCAGCAATTGCGGGCCGTCCATGCCGGGCATGCGCCAGTCGCTGATCACCAGGTCGATGTCTTCGACCTCCAGCACCTTGAGGGCATGCAGGCCATTGCCGGCGGTGAACACGGTGATGCCGTTCTGGCTCAAGGCCGAGGCCAGCAGGTCGCAGAGTTTTGGCTCGTCATCGACCACCAGTACGTTATGTGTCATCGCTGCCCTCGTCGAAGTCTTCGCCATTGGCCGGAATGTACAGGCTGAACGTGGCCCCGGCATCTTTTTCACTGGCGCATTCGATGCGTCCGTCATGACTTTCCATGATCGAGAACACCTTCGCCAGACCCAGGCCGGTGCCGGAGGCCTTGGTGGTGACGAACGGCGTGAAGATGCGTTCGAGCATGTCCGGTTCGATGCCCTGGCCGGTGTCGGCGATGCTGATCACGGTGTACGGCCCATCGCTGCTGATGCCCAGGGTCAGGCGGCCCCCGCCGGGCATGGCGTCGATGGCGTTGACGATCAGGTTCAGCCCGGCCTGCTTGAGCTGCCGGGCGTCGGTGTAAAGCGTAGCGCCGGGAGCCTGATCGTCGATCTGCACATCGATGTTGTGGCTGGCCAGTTCCGGGGCGCAAAAGCCCGCCAGCTCATCCACCAATGGCCGCGCCGGTTGCGTCGAGCGCATCGGTGCGCTGGGCTTGGCGAAGTCGAGGAATTCGGTGATCAGGTCGTTGATGCGGCTGACTTCGCTGACCACGTATTCCAGATGTCGTTTGTCGCTCTCGGGCAGATCGGCGCGCCGATGCAACAGCTGCGTGGCGGTTTTGATGATCCCCAGCGGGTTGCGGATTTCATGGGCCAGGCCCATGGCGACTTCCCCCAGCGCATGCAAGCGGTCGCGGCGGCGCAGTTGCGACTCCAGATGCTGCAACTCGCCCAGGCGTTCGCTCATGTGGTTGAACGTGCTGCTCAATTCGGCCAGTTCGTCACCGCCGGTCACCGGCAAGCGCTGGCGATAGTCCCCGGCGATCACCGCTTGAACGCCCTGCGCGAGGCCGCGCAAGGGCTTGGTCAGGCGCTGGGAAACCAGCCAGCCGACGGTCAGGGAGGCCGCCGAGCTGAGCAGGAAAATCAGAATGAACAGGTTGCTCTGGTTGACCAGTCCCAACAGGCTACTGTGACGCAGCAGGCCGCTGAAAATCACGCCTTGCAGTTCACCGTTTTCATTGAGAATCGGTCGGTAGATGCCGCTGTAGCGGTTGGTGAATTGCTCGATCGGCTGCTTGGTGCTGCGCAGGAGTTGTTCGATGTCTTCCGGCACCGCTGCGGGGTGATCCTCAAAGCGTTGAGTGGAAAAAATCTCCGAGAAGTCATCGGCCTTCGCCAGGTACAGCCGCAGATCGAGGGAGTGCACATCGGCCACGCTGGTGAGGAAGCTGCTGTCCAGGTAAGTGGCGATCACCAGCTTGTAGCCGACACCCTCCTGTTCGGTTTCGAAGGTCGAGATCACCGTGCCGGTTGCCACGCCACCGACTTGCAGGGTTTGCAGCACGGCCTTGGGGGCGATGCTGATCTGCCGGACGATGTCGTCGGCGACCGTACTGAACATCACCTTGTTATCACTGTTGCGCACCAGCGCCACCACGTCGATGCCCATGGACTCGGCAATGTCGCTGGTCAGCCTGTCGTTTCGTGTTGACTGTCGATCGGTGGGTGGGCGCGTGTAACGCAGGAACAATTGCGCGACCCGGGCATTGTCCCGCAGGATTTCGGTGATCTCGTCTTCGACGATCTTGGTCGATTCCTGCAGCCAGATGCGGACGTTACTGTCGAAAATCTGTGACAGCGTGGTCGCCGCCAGTTCGGCGGCAATCATGGTCGGGATCACGCTGACCAGCCAGAACGCCAGCACCAGTTTGCGTTGCAGGCTCCAGCCGGAGAGGGCGAAAGGTCGGGGGGCAGGGCGTTGGTGTTTGATCATCATGCTTCGCTTATTGCAGCTCGCTTATCGCAGCCGCCATGGCAGGGTCGGATCGGTCCGGACGGATAAACATTTTCACCAGCCGCAACAGGCTGTCGAGCAGGCGGTTGCGATGGCGGAAAAACACGGTGTTGCCGGTAAACGAGCAACCCAGGCGCCGCTTGTTGGCATAACCGGCCTGGCCACACGCATAGATCGTAACGCCGTGCTCAATACAGTAGTCGACATTGGCCAGCCAGCTGCGCACGTACAGGTTGTGCTCACGGGTCTGGCTCAGATCGTGGGCAAAGAACTTGTCCACCAGGCGCTGTTCGTCCAGCAGCACCAGATTGAACGCCACCAGATCCTCGCCGAGCCAATAGAGCACACAAGCGGCACGTTTATCGAGGTGTTCCAGCACTTGACGGAAATAACCCGGTGGCAGGCGTTCGAAGGTCAGGTCGCTGCGCTCGAGCGTGGCTTCGTAAAGCTGCATCATTCGCGGGAGCAGGTCATCCACCGAGCGCCGCCATTCGATGCGCGGGCCCTGGCCACGCAGGGTGCGGCGCAAGTCCTTGCGGGTGGACTTGCCGAGCGTACCAAGGTAGGCGTCGACGGAACCGAAGGTAATCGGCAGTTCGGCACTGGGTAGACCGGGCATGCAGTGCAAGCCCGCATCATGGCAGGCCTGCAACCATTGTGGGTCGCGGTGCGAGGCGTCCTTGACCGCCAATAGACCGATGCCGGACTGATCGGCATCCTTGCGCGCCAGATGCAATAGTTGTTCGAGCAGGGCCGGGCGCCGGCTCACGGTTATATGCCGGGCCGTGCCGACATGGCACTGCTCGGCCACCGGTGAGCCGAGGGCGTAGAGGCGCACCTCGAACAGCCCCGGCCAGCATCGCTGCAGCCATTGGCTGATGCGTTTGCCCCGACCCTGAAGCGTAGTGTCCAGCGAGTAAGCGGTGGTGAACGCCACCGCAGCCGCAATCAATACATCGTCTTCGAACAATGCCAGATAGCGCCACTGAAAATCGGCAATGTCCGAGCGTTCAACGGCCCGGTAGTAATCCCAATCCTCCAGTTCGTCGGGGAAGCAGTCATTCCAGGCACCGCGTTCAATGGCTTCGATCGTTGAAAAGGCGAGGGCAGTAATCACTTGGTTTCCTTAACATTTACCCACGTTGGGCCTCACCCGATCCCTTGTAGGAGCGAGCCTGCTCGCGATGGACTCCAGAGCGCCGCGTTTATCCTGTTACCCCGCGTTATCGTTAACGACTTTCGCGAGCAGGCTCGCTCCTACAGGGGGGCGTGCATAGGTTCGTCGATGTGTTCAGGCCAGCTGCCGATAGTCCTGGCGCGGGGGGTGAGCAGTGGTTCCTTGTTGCGTGAAACGGTGCTGGATAAAGTCCGCGCTCAGCTCCACCACGCGACGGTATTGCAGATCGACAGTGATCATGTGGTAGCAGTCGTCCAGCAGGATTTTCACCACGGGCCCACCGAGCTTGCGTTCTACATAGTCGGCGTTCCAGCGGCTGGTGATGTCGTCCTCTCGTGAATGCAGCACCAACGCCTGGGTGGTGATCTGTGGCATGCGTTTTTTTGCCGCCGCCACCAACCGGTGCAACTCCCGAACGCTGACCCCGGACATGGTCAGCAGCCCGGCATTGCCGCTTTCGCCGGCCTTCATCTGTCGCTCGACGATCGCTCGCAGGCGTTCGTCCTTGATGCCATACGGCGGTTTTTCGTTGAACCGGCACAGGTGCACGCCAAACGGAATGGACATCGCCAGACTGCTCAACTTGGCGATCCAGGGCATGTTCCAGCCGTCGTAGCGCAGTGTCGTCGAGTACAGCAACAGCCCTTCGATCTGCCCCGGATGCTCGGCCGCCAGATACATCGACAGCACCGCCCCCATGGACAAACCACCGACGAACACATGCTCGTGTTTGCGCCGTACACCGACGAAGGTGTTCCGCGCGCTCTCGTACCAGTCGCGCCAACCCGTGGCTTGCAGGTCGGCGTTGTCACCGCAGTGGCCGGCCAGGGTCGGCACGTAGACCGTATACCCGGCCTTGGCCAGCCCCATGGCGACCCGGCGCAGTTCCGTCGGGGTGCCGGTGAGGCCGTGGATCAACAACACCGCGACCTCTCCGCTGCCGAGAACGAAACCGGCGCTGCCTTCGCCCATGTCTATCGCGTCGGGTGAGAGCGCGGCGTTCATCGTTGCATCGCCCGGTGCAGCAGACGATCGAGCAGGGCGATGCCGAGGTCGATTTCCGGGTAGCTGATCTCCAGCGATGGCGCCAGGGTGATCACGTTCTTGTAGTAACCGCCGACATCAAGGATCAGGCCCAGGCGCTTGCCGTCGATTTCGATGTCGCCCTTCATGCCTTCTTCGACCATGAAATCCAGGGTCGCCTTGTCCGGTGTGAACCCGTCCGGGCCGCAGATTTCGCAACGCAGGGCCAGGCCCAGACCGTCGACATCGCCGATGATCGGGTAGCGCTTCTGCAAGTCTTTCAGGCCATCAAGGAAGTATTTGCCCTTGTTCATGACCATTGCGCCGTAATCGACTTCGCTGGTCATCTTGAACATTTCAAGGCCCACCGCCGTGCCCAGCGGGTTGGAGGCGAAGGTCGAGTGGGTCGAACCCGGCGGGAAGACGGTGGGGTTGATCAGCTCTTCCCGGGCCCAGATGCCGCCCAGTGGATTGAGGCCGTTGGTCAAGGCCTTGCCGAAGACGATCACGTCCGGCTTGACGTCGAAGTGCTCGATCGACCACAGCTTGCCGGTGCGATAGAAGCCCATCTGGATTTCGTCGACCACCATCAGGATGCCGTGCTGGTCCAGCACATGCTTGAGTTCGCTGTAGAAGTTCATCGGCGGAATCACATAGCCGCCGGTGCCCTGGATCGGCTCAACGTAGAACGCGGCGTATTCGCTCTGGCCGACTTTCGGGTCCCAGACACCGTTGTATTCGGTCTCGAACAAGCGGGCGAACTGCTGCACGCAATGGCTGCCGTACTCTTCCTTGGTCATGCCTTTGGGGCCGCGGAAGTGATACGGGAACGGGATGAAGTTGGCACGCTCGCCGAAGTGGCCGTAGCGGCGGCGATAGCGGTAGCTGGAGGTGATCGACGACGCACCCAGGGTGCGCCCGTGGTAGCCACCCTCGAAGGCGAACATCAGGCTCTTGCCGTTGCTGGCGTTACGCACCACTTTCAGCGAGTCCTCGATGGACTGCGAACCGCCGACGTTGAAGTGCACGCGACCGTCGAGGCCGAATTTATTCTTCGCGTCCACGGCGATCATTTCCGAGAGCTCGATCTTGCCCTTGTGCAGGTACTGGCTGGCGATTTGGGGCAGGGTGTCGATCTGCTGTTTCAGCGCGTTGTTCAGGCGCGGGTTGGCGTAGCCGAAGTTGACGGCCGAGTACCACATTTGCAGGTCGAGGTAGGCCTGGTCCTCGGTGTCCCAGACGTAGGAGCCTTCGCAGCGGCTGAAGATACGCGGCGGCTCGATGTAGTGAACGGTGTCGCCGTAGGAGCAGTACTTGGCTTCTTTTTCCAGAAGGATCTGGTCTTCCAGGGTAGCGATTCGAATATCAGACATGATGGAAGAGTTCCTGTGTTTCCGAGTTGAACGTTTCGGCGTTGAAAGAGGTGGCGTTGGCGGCGCTGGCTTTTGGCAGCAGAGCCAGCAGAGCCGGGAGTTCGGCGAAGCTGTCGAAGCGGGCGTGAGGGATCGCGTTGCGTTCGCAGTATTCGGCGAGGCGCCCCTTGGCGAAGACGAAGTCGGCGGTGGACGCCACGCACATGTCGGACTGGCCGTCGCCGATCACCAGCACCCGTTTGTTGCCGGGCGTGGATTTGCATTTGCAGTTGCCGGATGCCGCGCGGCAGGCGTCGCTGGAATGCGGAAAGTCGATGCGCCAGCTTTCGTGATCCCGCTGTCGCAGGCGGTTGGCGAGGATCGGCAACAGGGTCACGTAGTTGCGCGCCAGAATTCGCGCGATGCCTTGTTCGATGCCGTCGCTGACCACTTCGAACGAAGCGCCCAGGCCGATGGCGTGGTCGACGAAGTCGGGGAAGTCCGGATCGATCTCGATGCTGTCGAAGAACTCCAGCAATTGGCCGGGCGTGGCCTTGACCAGCGAGAGCTGGCGGCTGAGGCATTCACGGGAACCGATATCACCGGCCAGCCACTGGTTTTCGATCACTTCCCAACTCGGGTCGGCGAAGCGTTCGAGGATGCTGTCGATCACGTCGGTGCGGGTGATGGTCCCGTCGAAATCACACACGATATGCCAGTCAATCATCTGCATTACCTATTGGTCAGAGCGCGCTGTGTGCGCTTGCCGAGGGGTAGAGCAGGGACTGTGCCAAGTGCCGGGAGCCCTGTTTTACCGGGCTGATGAGGGCTTTTTGTAAACTGAAGCTACAATTTTTGTAGCTTGCTACAAACAACATGAGTGCTTGCGCGGTGGGTGGCATCCGGGGGTTGATGCGCGCATGTTCAGACAAGGAATGGCCTCATGAAGAGGAAGACACTGCTTTTACTGGCGGCGCTGGCGGGCTTTTCGGCGAACGCTATGGCGGACGGCATCACCGGGGAGGCGGGTGTGGGCCTGGGTTATCAGCCTCACGATCCCAGCGGCAGCCGTTATGAAACCCAACCGTTGCCGTATCTCGATCTGGAATGGGGCGATGTCAGCCTCAGTACCGACGACGGCCTGACCTGGAGCGCCTTGAAAACCAACGGTTTCAGCGCCGGGCCCTATGTGAATTACCTGCCAGGCCGCACCTCGAACGGTGAATTGCGGGGGTTACGCGATGTGCCTGACATGGCGGAGGCCGGTGGTTTCGTGCAGTACGCTCCGGCCGATTTCTGGCGGGTGTTCGCGTCTGTCGGCCAAGCCATCGGCGGTGGCGGCGGACAGGGCGGCGTGCTCGGCCGGGTCGGTGGCGAGATCGGTTATCCACTGGGCGGGGGCGTGATCGGCAGCAGCAATCTGACCGCGCATTTCGCCAATGCCCGACAGAACAACACCTTCTTCGGTGTCAGCGACAAGGAGGCCCAGGCGTCCGGTTTCCGTGCATACAACGCCGGCGGCGGTTTGCAGAACATTGCGCTGACCCAGAGTTTCGAGTTCCCCCTTGGGCCGCAGTGGTCGCTGGTGACCAGCGCCAGCTGGATTCACCTGACAGGCTCGGCGGCCGATAGCAGCATTGTCAAAAGCGTCGGCGATACCAATCAGGGCGAGGTGCAGATGGCGATCGCCTATAAATTCAAGTGAGCCTGGCGGGAACTGGTCTGGCCTTTGCAGACAGTCGTGTCGAACCCATTATTTCAGGATGTTCTTCATGGCTCGCCCTGTTTATCGTCTGCTGGCCCACTCGCTGTGGGACTTGATTCCCATCGCCCTCGGCGTGGCCCATTTCGCATTTGTCGTGTGGCTGGTCACAGCCTTTCATGCGCTGTCCTGGTGGGCGTTGGTGCCCTTGGCGCTGGGCTATGCGGTGAGCCTGTCGTGGAGCATCAACAGCATTTCCCACAACCAGATCCACAACGCCTACTTCACGCCGGCGTGGCTCAACCGCGTCTTTGACCTGCTGCTGTCGGTCACCATCGGTTTCTCCCAGACCCTCTACCGCGACATCCACAACCGGCATCACCGGGGCAACTCGGACCGGCCGGGGGCGGATGGCAAGACCATTGATCCGCTGTCGATTTACCAGCGGGGCAAGGACGGGCAGCCCGAGAGCCCCTGGGCTTATACCTTCCTGAGTTTCTTTCGCGACGACCCCAAGCCGATCTACGACGAGATGCGACGCAAGCGTCCCGGCGATGCGCGCTGGGTCAAAGTGGAGATCGGCGTGACGCTGGCGTTCTATCTGGGGCTGGCGATCTACGACTGGCGGGCGGTGTTGGTGTTGCTGCCGTTCTGGTATCTGGGCCAGGCGCTTTCATCGCTCAACGGCTACTACGAGCATTTTGGCGGTAATCCGGATTCGCCCATCGCTTGGGGCGTCAGCGCCTACAGCCCGCTCTACAACCTGTTGTGGATGAACAACGGTTATCACGCCGAACATCACTATCGGCCGAAAATGCACTGGACCCGGGTCAAGGCCTTTCACCGGGAGATCGCCGGGCAGCAGCGGGAGGCGGGCGTGAAGGACATTCCGGTGGCCCATGGCCTCGGGTTTCTGGTGGCTCATCGCAAGGATTGAACCGTACAAAACGTGGGAGCCAGCAGGCTCCCACAGTCGATTTCCTCAGTTGTCCTCGCCCTCGGCCAGCAGCGCAATGCCGCCCATGATCACGGCCACGCCCACCCAGTGCAGCACGCTGATCTGCTCTCCCAGCCCCAGCCACGACCCTAGCAGCACACCGACGAACACCAGCGAACTGAGCGGGAACGCGAGGGACAGGCTGCTGCGCCGCAGAATCAGCATCCAGACAAAGAACGCGCCGATGTAGCAGGCAATCGCGACCAACACGCCCGGCGCCTGGATGACGTTGAGCAGCCATTGCAGGCTGAAGTCCATTTGCCCCAGTTGATCGCCGCCGACCTTGGTCGCGATCTGCCCGCCACTTTCCAGAATAATCAGCAACGCCCAAAGCACTACGGTGCCCAGGCGGCCGTGAAGCCAATCCATCGAGCCATTCCTTTTGAGTGTCAGTTGAGAATCAGGCATGGCCGACACACACGAGCATCACGCCCGCCGTAATCACCAGTGTGCCCAGCCAGCGACGGCGGCTGACGGTTTCGCCGAGGAACAGCTTGCCGGCCAGCACCACGCCGCAATACGCCAGCGCGGCGGCGGGAAACAACAGGCTAAGCGGCGCCCGGGACAGGGCTTCGAGCCAGACGAAAAACTCGATCACATAAGCGCCGATCCCGCACCACAACAGCGGCGCGTTGAACACCTGGCCCCAGAACGCATTCAGGCGAAACCCGCCTTCCAGTTCCGGCAAACGGTCCAGGCCGAGCTTGAAACAGAGCTGGCCGATGACGTCGAGCACAATGGAAAACGCCACCAGGAGAATCACGGTCAAGGTCATGGGAACAGTTCCTCGAACAACTCGATCAGGGCCTGATTGGTCGTGGCGTTGCGCAGCAGATCGGCTTCGCTCCAGCGCTCTGCCGGAGGCTGGTCGGACCGGGCTTCCCAGCGTTTGAAGGCGTTGCTGAATGCCGGGCGGGCGTACTCGCCACAGATGTCGATACCCAGGATGCGTTTACTGGCCGCCAGCACACGAATCGCCTGCAACAGATGACTCAAGCGCATACCGCCCTGATCCCAATTGGTCGCGGCGTCTTCGCTGGCCAGCACATCCTTGTCGATGGTGATCCACACCGCTTCGGTGGGCAGGCTGGCGACCAGTTGCTGGAGAAATTGCGGCCAGTCCAGGCCGGACAGGTTGCGCCAGTGCAGCAGGTTTTCCTGTTGTCGATGCCCGGCCCCGTCACCGATCATGCCCCAGATTTTCGAAGGCGGGCGCTCCCAGGGGTACATCTCCAGGACACCGCGTTTGAGCGCGCGCAGATTGCCGCCCTTGAACTGCGGATTTTGCAGGTCATCGCTGCACGGGCCGAGGGTGACGATGCGCCGGATGTTCGGCAGTTTCAGTGCCTGATTGACCCACGAGCCGCAATGTCGACGGGGAGCGAATCGGACCCAGTCGGGATGATTGTCGAAGTGGATCAGGCTGGTCGGCTCCGGCAAGTCAGCCAGGAAGGCCGGCGTCAAATGGTGGTAGTCGCCGGAACCGACGAAAAAAATTTCCGGCTGCGGGCCTGTGTGCCGGGGCCGTTGTTGCAGGCGTTCGGTAAAGCGACGCCAGGTGCGTTCGCTGGACCACAGCCGCAGTTTCGGCCCGAGATCGAGCAGGTCAAGGCGTTTGGCGCGGCCGCTGTCGAGTAACTGCGCGATGGGGGCCTGGGCAGTCAGGCTGTGGTCGAGATCTAAAATGTTCAAGGTCAGGATTCACCCTTGGCAGACCCGCCCAGACACCGGCCTCATCGATCATGAAGGCCAGCCGGGGGGCTTTTGGGGGTAAATGCAAGGGATGGGCCAGCCATCAATAAACCAAACACCGCAGACCTGTGGGAGCAAGGCTTGCCCGCGATTGAGTCACCGCGCAGCACCTGTCAGACCGCGTTATCGTTCATCGCGGGCAAGCCTTGCTCCCACAGGGGGATTGGGGGGCTCAGGTATGCAGGCGAACCCAGATGCTGACGAGTGCGGTAGCAGCCATTAACCACGCCACCGCCGCCACGGCCAACGATGCTTCCAGGCGCATCTTGTCGACCATCACGTACAAAGTCGCCAGGTAGACGAAATACGGAATGATCGACCACATGCCAAACACGATGGTGGTCTTGAGGTCATCGATTGAACGCCCCTTGCCGACGATGTAATGGGCGATCAGCGCAAAGGTGGGAAACAGCGGCACGAGACCGGCGATGTAATAGTTTCGGGTCTTGGCCAGGGCGGCGAGGATCACCACCACCGCCGCGCCCAGGGTTGCCTTGAGAATCAGGTCCATCAGTGGTTCAGCCCGTACTTCTTCACTTTGTCGAACAGGGTGGTTTTGGCCATGCCCAGTTCCTGGCTGGCCTGGGTCAGGTTGCCACCGCTGCGTTGCAGGGCATCGCGCAGCAGATTGCGTTCGAAGGCTTCCACTGCTTCGGCGAAGGCCAGGCCCTGGGTGCTGCCGCCCGCGCCGGGTTTCTTGAACGCCGGCAGGCCCAGGGCAAAGCGTTCGGCGACGTTGCGCAGTTCGCGCACGTTGCCCGGCCAGTCGTGGCTCATCAGGTGCGACACCGTCTGGTTATCCAGTTCCGGCGCGGCGCGGTCGAAGCGCAGGGAGGACTGCTGCAGGAAGTATTCGAACAATTGCAGGATGTCTTCGCGGCGTTCGCGCAGTGGCGGCAGTTCCAGGGTCACCACGTTGAGGCGGTAATACAGGTCACTGCGGAATTCGCCGGCCTTGCTCGATTCGTCCAGATCGGATTTGGTCGCGGCGATCACCCGGCAATCCACCGCCACGCTCTGGTTCGAGCCGAGGCGTTCAAGGGTGCGCTCCTGCAACACCCGCAGCAGTTTGATTTGCAGGGGCAGGGGCATGCTTTCCACTTCATCGAGAAACAGCGTGCCGCCGTCGGCATGCTCGATCTTGCCGATCCGCCGTTTGCCGGCACCGGTGAAGGCGTTGGCTTCGTGGCCGAAGATTTCGCTTTCGAACAGGTTTTCCGGCAGGCCACCGCAGTTCAGCGCCACGAATTGCTTGGTGTGTCGGCGACTGAAGTCATGCAGGCAGCGGGCGACCAGTTCCTTGCCGGTGCCGGTTTCGCCTTCGATCAACACGTTGGCCGAGGTATCGGCGACGTTGGCAATCAGTTCGCGCAATTTCTGCATCGCCGGCGAACGGCCGATGATCCGGCCCTCGAGGGAATCCCGCTCCGCCAGTTGCCGGCGCAACGACGAGACTTCCCGCGCCAGGCTGCGTTGCTCCAGGGCACGCCGGGCCACGTCCACCAGGCGTTCGGGGGAGAAGGGTTTCTCCATGAAGTCATAGGCGCCTTTCTGCATCGCGCCCACGGCCATGGAAATGTCGCCGTGACCGGTAATCAGCACCACCGGCAAGCTGCGGTCACGGGCCTTGAGCCGCGTCAGCAGTTCCAGGCCATCGATGCCCGGCAGGCGAATGTCGCTGACGACGATGCCCGCGAAGTTGTCGCCGACCCGCTCCAGGGCTTCTTCGGCACTGCCAACGCCGATGCAGGGAATGTCTTCCAGGGTCAGCGCCTGCTGGCAACCGAGCAGCACATGGGGGTCGTCTTCGACGATCAATACACTAAGGTCGTTGTTCATATTGGCTCGGCGGGAGTGGGGCTTACCAACGGTAAACTGAGGACGAATGCGGTACCACCGCTGGCCGGGTGCTCGACACCCAGGTGACCGCCGGTGGCGGCGGCCAGGCTCGCGGAAAGGGTCAGGCCAAGGCCCAGGCCCTGTTCGCCGGGTTTGGTGGTGAAAAACGGTTCGAACAGGTGTTTGCGCGCTTCGGCGTCGATGCCATGGCCGTTGTCCCGAACCCGCAGCCGGTACTTGCCATCGATCACATCGCCTTCGAGCCACAACGCTGGCTGCGGTTGCGCCTGCATGGCATCGAGGGCGTTACCGACGAGGTTGACCAGGATCTGCTCCAGGCGAGTCTGGTCGATTTGCACCTGCACCGATTCGAAATGGCGGTGCAGTTGCAGATGGGCGTTTTCCACTCGTGCGCCGAGCAACTGCAAGGCCGCGTCCACGGCTTTGCCAAGGCAGGCCTGGCCCTTGTCGTCACCGCGTCGGGCGAAGGAGCGCAAGCTGGCGGTGATCCGACCCATGCGGTCGATCAATTCGTTGATGGTCTTGAGGTTGGTGCTGGCCACGTCCAGTTGCCCGCGCTCGAGAAAGCGCACGGTATTACCGGACAGGGTGCGCAGCGCGGCCAGCGGCTGGTTCAATTCGTGGGCAATGCTGGTGGACATCTGGCCGATGGCCGCCAGTTTTCCGGCCTGCACCAGTTCATCCTGGGCGCGGCGCAAGGTCTCTTCGGCGTGACGCCGTTCGCGGATCTGGCCCTTGAGCCGTTCGTTGCTGGCGCGCAGGTCGACGGTGCGTTCGGTAATCCGACGCTCCAGTTGATTGTTGGCTTCCTGCAAGGCTTCCCGGGCAGCGAGGCGGGTGGCGATCACTTTGCGCCGCTCGTTCCAGGCAATCAGCAGGAACGCCACGAGGGCGAATGCCACCGCCACCAGGATGCCCTGATTGATCGCTTCGCGGCGCAGATCCTGCAACGGCGTGAGCAGGGTGAAATTCCACGGCGTATCGCTCAAGGGCCGGGTTTGTGACAGGTAACTGATGTTTTCTTCGTCGGAAACCAGCTCGCTGTTGGCCGGAAAGGTCAGCTTTTCCACACCCTCGGACAGGGTTTCCCGGGCCAGCGGTTGCAGTTCGTTGAGCGGGAACCAGTAGTACTGAAGGCTGCGGGCGAGTTTTTCCTTGGTCTCGTCGCTCAGGGGTATCACGGACTTCAAGCGCCGCGCCGGATCGCTGGACAGAATGATGATGCCGTTTTCGTCGCTGACGAAGGCCTCCAGGCGCGCGCGCTGCCAGCGTTCTTCCATGGCTTCGAGGCGCACCTTGACCACCGCGACGCCAATGATCTTGCCGTGTTCTTCCAGGCCATGGGCCAGGTAGTAACCGGGTTCGCCGTTGGTACTGCCGATGCCGTAGAACCGCCCCGGCTGACCGCGCACGGCGTTCTGGAAATAGGCGCGGAAGGACAGGTCTTCACCCAGGTAACTGTCGACATCGCGCCAGTTGCTGGTGGCCATGACCCGACCGGTGGTGTCCATCACGTAAATGGCCCGACTGCGGCTGCGTCGGTTCAGGCCTTCGAGGTAATCGTTGACCGTTTGCCGGTGTTCCGGGGTCGGGTCGGCCAGCAGTTGCGAAACGCTGGTTTCGAGTTCCAGCAGACTGGGCAGGTAGGTGTATTTGCTGATTTCGCTTTCGACGGCGCGCGCGTGCAGTTCCAGCTGGCGCTGGCCGCTTTCGCCGAGGCTGCGGATGCCGTAGTGCTCACTGACCCAGAAGCCGATATAACCCAGTCCGATCATCAGGGCGATGATCAGCGGCGGCAGGAACAGATGGCGAATTAGACGGGGTTTCACGGCGAGTGATGGCGACGTGGCGCGATAAAGATTGGGGTCGCATTTCATCACAGATGCCTTGGGTCAACCACAACACAAATCTTCATACCTCCGCCGGCCCCCGTAGGAGCCGGCTTGCTGGCGAAGCAGGCGACACGGTGTGTCTGACAGATTGCTTTCGCTGGCAAGCCAGCTCCTACAGGGGCGGCTGGTATCAGTGCTGCAGAATCTTGTTGAGGAAGTGCTGCGTGCGGTCGGCGCGATGGGTGATATCGCCGAAGAACTCTTCTTTCTTGCAGTCTTCGATGATTTTGCCGGCATCCATGAAGATCACGCGGTCGGCCACTTTACGGGCGAAGCCCATTTCGTGGGTCACGCACATCATGGTCATGCCTTCGTGGGCCAGCTGCACCATCACGTCCAGCACTTCGTTGACCATTTCCGGGTCCAGCGCCGAGGTCGGTTCGTCGAACAGCATGACGATCGGGTCCATCGCCAGCGCGCGGGCAATCGCCACACGCTGCTGCTGGCCACCGGACAGTTGGCCCGGGTGCTTGTGGGCATGGGCCGAAAGGCCGACGCGCTCCAGCAGTTGCAGGCCTTTCTTGGTGGCTTCGGCCTTGCTGCGGCCCAGCACCTTGATCTGCGCGATGGTCAGGTTCTCGGTGATGGTCAGGTGCGGGAACAGTTCGAAATGCTGGAACACCATGCCCACCCGCGAGCGCAGCTTGGGCAGGTTGGTCTTTGGATCGGCGATGGACGTGCCGTCGACCACGATGTCACCTTTCTGGAACGGTTCCAGGGCGTTGACGCATTTGATCAGGGTCGACTTGCCGGAACCGGACGGCCCGCATACCACGATCACTTCGCCTTTTTTGACCTCGGTGCTGCAATCAGTCAGCACCTGGAAGTCCCCATACCACTTGTTGATGTTTTTGATAGAGATCATACGGCGAACCTTTTTTGCAGACGCTTGACCAGCTGCGAGGCGGCAAAGCTGATGATGAAGTACACGAGACCTGCGAAGACCAGGAACTCATTGGAGCGGCCAATGATGTCGCCACTGGCGCGCGAAGCATTGAGGAAATCCACCAGGCCGACAGCGTAGACCAGCGAGGTGTCCTGAAACAGAATTATGCTCTGTTGCAGCAACAGCGGGGTCATCTTGCGAAACGCCTGCGGCAGGATGATCAGGCGCATCATCTGGCCATAGGACATGCCCAGTGCTTGTGCGGCACCCATCTGGCCCTTGGGGATCGACTGCACGCCGGCCCGGACGATTTCGCAGAAGTACGCCGCTTCGAACATCATGAAAGCCACGATGCACGAGGTGAACGCACCGATCGGGGTGTCTTCGCCGGTGATCCAGCGCAGCACGAATGGCACCGCCAGGTAGAACCAGGTGATGACCAGCAGCAACGGAATCGAACGGAAATAGTTAACGTAGGCGCCGGCGAGGTTCGACAGCAGTTTGCTGTGGGACAGACGGCACAGCGCCAGGATGGTGCCGAGAATGATCCCGCCGGTCACGCCCAGGGCCATCAGCTTGAGGGTCATGACCATGCCGTTCCACAAGCCCGGCAGGGACGGGATGATGCCCGAGAAGTCGAATTCCATCATTTACCCCCTACGGAAATCAGGCCCGGCACGGCAACTTTCTTCTCGACCATGCGCATCAGCAACATCAGGCTCATGTTCAGGGTGAAGTAGATCAGCGTGGCCAAGGTGAACGCTTCGAACAGGTTGGCGGAGAACTCGGCGGTCTGTTTGGTCTGCGCGAGCAGCTCCATCAGGCCGATCAACGAGGCCACGGACGAGTTCTTGAAGACGTTGAGAAACTCCGAGGTAAGCGGCGGAATGATGATCCGGTACGCCTGGGGCAGCAGCACGTTCCAGTAGATCTGCGGCAGCTTGAAACCCATGGCGCGGGCAGCGGATTCCTGGCCTTTGGGCAGCGCCTGGATACCGGTACGCACTTGTTCGCAAACGCGGGCGGTGGTGAACAGGCCCAGGCACACGACAACGCTGAGGAACGCCGAGGTGGTCGGGTTCAGGTCCTGCTTGTACCACTCTTGCAGGTCCGGCGGCAGCAGGTCGGGCACCAGGAAGTACCAGATGAACAGCTGAACCAGCAGCGGCACGTTACGGAAGAGTTCGACGTAGCAGGTGGCGATACCCGACACGATACGGTTCGGCACGGTGCGCATGACGCCCAGGATCGAACCCAGTGTCAGGGCGATGATCCAGGCCGCGACGGCAATGCCAATGGTCCAGCCCAGACCGGAGATGAACCAGTCGAGATACGTCTCGCTGCCCACACCGGTGGACTTGAAGAACACGCCCCAGTCCCAGTTGTAATTCATTAGGGTCTCCCCTCAGATCAATCGATGTACAAGTACCCGCTTGGGGAAGCTCCGTTCCCGCCTGCTCTTGAAGGGCAGGCACACGCGATCGGCTCGACAGCCACCGGTTCGAGTGCTTCCAGAAATGCCAGCAGGGAGTGACTATCTCCTGAAAGGGCAGCGCCCTGTCAGGAGATAAGGTTAGTCAGAAATCAGGACTTCTTGTCGTCAGCCGCTTTATCGGTCGGTTTGGCGATCAGGGCCTTGAGCTCGTCGCTCATCGGGAAGTTCAGGTTCAGGCCTTTTGGCGGGATTGGCTGCATGAACCATTTGTCGTAGATCTTGTTGATCTCGCCCGACGCGTAGGTGGCCTTGATGGCGTCATCCACAGCCTTTTTGAACGGCTCGTCGCCTTTGCGCACCATGCAGCCGTAGATTTCGTAGGACTGTGGAGTGCCGGTCACAGCCCAGTCTTTCGCGTTCTTGGCCTTGGCCGCTTCACCCGCCAGCAGGGCGTCATCCATCATGAACGCGACGGCACGGCCGGTTTCCAGCATCTGGAAGGACTCGCCATGGTCCTTGGCGGAGATGACGTTCATGTTCATCTGCTTGTCGGCATTCATCGACTTCAGGATGCGCTCGGACGTGGTGCCAGCGGTGGTCACGACGTTTTTACCGGCCAGATCCGGGAAGTCCTTGTACTTGGAGTCTGCCTTGGTCAGCAGGCGAGTACCGATTTCGAAGATGCCGACGGAGAAGTCAACCTGCTGCTGACGCTCGACGTTGTTGGTGGTGGAACCACACTCGAGGTCCACGGTGCCGTTCTGCACCAGCGGGATACGGGTTTGCGAGGTGACCAGGTTGTACTTGACCTGCAGGTTCGGCAGGTCCAGGTCTTTTTTCAGGGCTTCGACGACTTTCAGCTGGATGTCGTGGGAGTAGCCGACCGGTTTGCCGGTAGCGTCCGCAATGTAGGAGAACGGGATGGAAGCGTCACGGTGGCCCAGGGTGATGACGCCGGACTCTTTGATTTTCTTCAGGGTGCCGGTGAGTTCGGCGGCGAAAACTGGCGTGCTGATCAGAGCGGCAGCAATGGCTGCGCCCAGGATATGGGGAACGATGCGCATCAAATTTTCCTCGACATTGTTTTTTTTATGGAGCCAGTTCATCGGCCCTTTTGTGCTTCGAATGCCTGACGGCTCCTGAAGTGTTGGCGCAACAGGCATTCGTCGAAGAAGTGTAGAGCATGACCCGTGCCAGGCCAGGCTGAATGAGTCAAAGTATTGATTTGTAAGGGAATTAAATATTTAAGACGGGTTTTTTAGCAGGAAATGATCCGGTTATCCGAACCGACCGGCAGGTCGCGTTCGGAAAACCGAATGGGGGGTGGGGCGCAACCCCGGCTCAGGTGTATTTGCGCTTGTCCGGTGCCGGCGGGAAATACTGGTACAACCAGGTTTCACTCAGCGTACGGTCATTGGTCCGAATGAACAGACGCAATTCGACCGGATCTACACTGTCGTTGGTCGGGTACCAGTCGAACAGGATCCGATAGCCCTTGATGTCATCGAGCACCAGCACGCTGAAATCCTTGACCTGCCCGTTCGAGCACGTCACCACCGGTTCGATGCCGGCACCCTCGGGCAGGCGATCCAGACCGCCGCCGGTGAAATCCACGGCGAAGCGACGGGCCCAGACTTCCGGGTAGTGCTCACCCGGTGCCCAGCCTTCGGTGAAGCCGCCCATCCCGGAACGGGTCGCATGGACCCGCGCCAGCGGTGTGCCGACCGGCGGCAGCGCGCTCCAGTACAGTTTGTAGCCGTAGTTCAGCGAGTCGCCGGCCGCCACCGGTTTCTTCGGTGTCCAGAACGCGACGATGTTATCGAGGGTCTCGCCGGTCGTAGGAATTTCCAGCAGATCGACAGAGCCTTCGCCCCACGCCGTTGTAGGTTCGACCCACAGGCTCGGGCGTCGGCTGTACCAATCGACGGTGTCCTGATAATTGGCAAATTCGTGGTCGGTCTGCACCAGGCCGAACCCTTTCGGATCCGTGTCGGCGAAGGCATTGAATTGCAGGGTCGCGGGGTTATTCAGCGGGCGGCAGATCCACTCGCCGTTGCCACGCCACATGGCCAGGCGATCGGAGTCGTGGATCTGCGGATGAATGGTGTCGCACATCCGACGTTCGTGTTTGCCGCAGCTGAACATGCTGGTCATCGGTGCGATGCCCAGTTGTTCGATGGCGGTGCGGGCGTTGACGTGGGCGTCGACCTCCATCACCACGCGCTCGGCCTGGCAATCGATGTCAAAACGATAGGCACCGGTGGCGCTCGGGGAGTCGAGCAAGGCGTAGACCACGAAGCGGGTGCTGTCCTTGTCCGGGGTTTCGAACCAGAACTTGGTGAAATCGGGGAATTCCTCGCGCTTCTTGGCGTAGGTGTCGATCGCCAGACCGCGGGCCGACAAGCCGTACTGGCCGGTGGCGTCTACCGCGCGGAAGTAGCTGGCGCCGAGGAAGGACACCACGTCGTGCTTGTCCAGTTCCGGCGCCTTGAACAGCTTGAAGCCGGAAAACCCCAGGTCGCCGGTGAGCTGTTTAGTGTCGACGGTGGTTTTTTCATAGTTGAACAGCGACGGGCGGAAATGCACCTCGCGGGCCATGCGCGTCTTGGGATCGACGCTGTACATGCGCACCGGCTGCTTGAACCCCATGCCGACGTGGAAAAACTGCACATCCAGTTGACCCTTGTTTTCTTTCCACAACGAATGATCGCCGTCGTAGCGAATCGCGTTGAAATTCTGCGGCGTCATGGTCGCCAGGGTGGGCGGCAACACTTGCTTGGTGTCCTGATAGCGATTGCTGGCGAGTTGTTTGGCCTGGATTTTCAAGGCTTCGAAGTCGAAGGGTTGGGCTTCGCCATCGGCGGTCCCGGGAGCGGCCCAGGCACGAGCAGCGAGCAGGCCGGTGGCGGACAAGCCGCTGTAGGCAGCGATAGCCATGGAGGCTTTGAGCAAATTCCTGCGGTGCATAAGTACAACCTGTCGTGAACAATCCCGCGCCGTTCCTGGCACGTGCTGGATCAGAAATAACGGTTCGGACATGCCTTCGGCCAAACGCATCGGTCTTTAAACAGATGCCCGATAGCATAAACCGTTCGATGGAAGCGCAAAAATGATTGATGGCATCGCGATGGCGGGCGAGTGAAACAAGACATGTCGGGAAACATTTCCGACAGGGACTTCTGATTTAGAGGGCATTTCTGCTTTTTTCGACTAATTACTCTAAAAACCGCTTTTCAGCGCCGGGAATATTTCTATTCTGTGCTCATGACCGGTTTATGCCCTTCGGGCCGGTGCGGTTCCGTTGGCACAAGGAGCTGCTGAAAAAGGAATAGGGCGATGCGGTTTCTGAAGTTTTCTTTGACGTAGAGAAGGACATCGTCCATGTCGAAAGTACAAGGCATCACCGAAATGTTGGGAATCTTTCCGTGCCTGGGCAGCGGGCGGCGAAGGCGCCGGCTCAATAGCGAGGAGATGAAGCTGGTGGAGCGCTATCGCGAGCTGTCGGAGAGTGACCGGATAGCCATGAGGTATCTGGTGGATGCGATGAGGAGTGTTTCGCGGTTTTGAGTAGCCCTGGCTACCGTGAAAGCCATTTGGCTTTTACGGTGGCCAGGCTGGTCAAGAGAACGAACTATTCGAATGTGGTCCTTTGTAGGAGCGAGCCTGCTCGCGATGGTCGTCAACGATTACGCGTGTTTTCTGGCTGGACGCGGTGTTCTTGAGTCCATCGCGAGCAGGCTCGCTCCTACAGGTTATCTCTTTAGTTGCAAGTGCCAACAACAGGGAACGGTCGCTGTACCTGCATCAAATCAGGCATGTCCCGCCACTTGATCCATGCGTGCTGGTGGTAATGCAGCAAAGGCACCGTGATGCCGGCCCAATTCAACGAACTCAGGCTTGGCAAGTTTTCCAACGCCGCTGTCTGCGTATTTCGCAGCATCGGAACAACCTCGTGACTCAGCCATTGCCTCAAATTGCGGTTTTCCGGGATGAAGTGGTGAACCAGCAATGCGTATACCCCCGATTCGCTGACCATCAGCGATTCGAGGGTTTTGCCGTCTTTCAACAGCCAGACATGGCGACGCTGATCGGGATCGAGCTTTTGGATGAGCCGTTCGTTCAGCGGTTTGCCCATCAGGCGGCCAAGATCCTGGACGCAGAACCAGGCTTGATGGTCCTGCATGAAGGCGTGGAGGAAGCGGTTGTGGCGGGTGAAGACGGTGGGGGTGAAGTGCGGAAGTGGCGAGTTTTGAGCAAGCGTTGGCATGACGTGATTTCCGTTTTGAGAAAGAACGTCGCCATCAATCCTTCGACAGATTGGGTGGCGAACCGAGTGGCGTTCGAAGTCGGGACACTTCCAGTCAAAACGGAAGCCGAAAGGCCCGCGCCACACGGCCCGCCATGAAGCAGAACTGAAGGCATAAAATAGCCACAGCTCTATGGGGGCACGTAAGCACCGTTCTGACATATCCCGGCTTCGACTCCGGATCGCTGATTTGGCAGCGACGGGACAAAGCCTATCGGTCAGGCGCTCGCGGCGCCAAGTCTACTCCGGCGACGCTTGTTGTAGGAATCGGGGCCTTGCTTGGAAAGGAATTTCTGTAAGACTGCTATCAGTAGCCAACTGCAAAAAAACTGCATGAATCATGCGAATTGGCTATATTCAGTGAAATTCTTCGCACGAAATACAGGTTTTTTACATGTTGATCGAATTTTCAGTTTCAAATTATCGCTCCTTTCGTGAGAAGCAGACCCTTTCAATGGTTGCGACTCCTCGGCTCAGCAAAAAACGGAATGTATTCAAGCCCAAAGTAAATGGTGAAAAACTGCCTGATCTTCTTAAAGTAGCAGCTATATATGGCCCAAATGCCTCTGGGAAGTCTTCGCTTATTCAGGCGATGGGAGTTGTCAATACACTTTTGATGCTGAAGCCAACTGTTGACGGGGCACTACCTGTAAAAGCATTTAGGTTTGATCCTGATCTGCGAGAAAAGGCAAGTGTGTTTGAATATCACTTTGTTGCGAGTGAAGTGAGATATCAGTTCGTGGTTGGAATGACAGAGCAGCGAATTACAGAGGAAAAGCTTATAGCTTATCCTAAAGGTAAGGAAACGTTGCTGTATGATCGTTTTCTAACAAACTCGGGTGAAAACTATGTTTTTGGTGAGGCACTTGAAGGTGGTAGTGGAGTTCATAAAGCGTGGAGGAATTTAACAAGTCCTCAACATATGTTTTTATCTCAGGCGGTATTGAATAGTAGTGAGGATTTGAATCAACTAAGAATAGTTCTCGGCTGGTTTAAGACAAGTCTCTGGGTTATTGAGCAAAATGCCATGCCGAACTGGGCGTTGGCCTCTCGAAGCTTTATTAAAAGAAATCCAAAGTATTCTGCAAGTCTTGAAACTTTCTTGCGGGAAATTGATGTTCCAGTATCCAGTGTGCGACTAGTGTCGGAGAATAAAAATATCTCTCTTTTTAAGGGGGTTGATATTACTTTGGAAGATGTTCCAAATTTGGAGCAGGAATGCAAAACAACTTTGACCCATTCTAGTAATCTAGGAGAGGCCGATTTTGATTTTTCTGAAGAGTCTGGAGGTACTAAGAATTTAATTGGATTTTGGTTGCCGTGGGTGAAGATGAATTTAAAGTTGGATGACGGTGGGATTGGTGGGATGCTGGCCATTGACGAATTTGACAGTAGCCTTCACCCTGAAATTGTGGCTGATTTAGTAGATAAGCATCTCGATAGTGGATTGATAGCACAGCTTATTTTTACTACTCATGATACTCATCTAATGAATGCTAAAATTTTGCGAAGAGATCAGTTTTGGATTACAGAGCGAGATGCTAATGGCGCAACTAATTTATTCTCAGTTCACGACTTTGTGGGGCGTGAGGGGGAGGATGTTGAAAAGCGTTACTTTGAAGGTCGCTATCGCGGCTTGCCCCTGATTCATAGGAGGTGATTATGGGGCGTTCAGCAAAGTCTTTCGATCGTAAAGGCGCACGGTTCAAGCCGCAGCCAAAGGTTCTTATCCTCTGTGAGGATAGTAAGTCAGGTAAACGATATCTCGAGGATGCATCACATTATTTTCGTGCTAATACCCAGGTTGAAATTGCTCATTGTGGAGTTACTCATCCAAGTGGGATTGTTCAAGAAGCCATAAAAAGGCAGAGGAATTTTGATAAGGTCTTCTGTGCGCTAGATCGGGATACGCATATTTGCTTCGATAAGGCTGTTGATATTGCCAAGCCCCATCCAAAAATAAAAATTATAGCTTCGTACCCATGCTTTGAATTTTGGTTATTGCTGCATTTTGGTTACAGCAGGAAGCCGTTTACGGTTACGGGGAAATTTTCTCCGGGTGATCTTGTGGCTAAAGAGTTGAGGGGCAAATCAAATATGGAGAACTACGAGAAAGGGAAAGACTGTAGCTATTTTCGGCAATTACTCGGAGAGCCTTTTCAGAAAGCCAGAGTTTTTGGTGCAAAATCACTTAAAGACGCTATCAAAGATGGCGAGCCCAACCCCAGTACCGAAATCCATCTACTCATGGACGAATTCGAAACCTTGTCCAAACCGCAGCTGATCTAGAACCCTGCCCGCATCTCTGCGGGCAGGGTGTTTGAGTTAAGGGCGAAAACTTTACCGACTAACCTTCCACGCATCCCCCGCAGGCGCCGTGCCGTGGTCATACGGCTTGCCAATCCACATGTAGAGCAGGCCCAAACCAATGACGATGGCGGTGCTCAGGACCATGGCGTAGTTGATGTACCACGCGGCATCCGGCGTACGCGGCCAGGCCATGTTGATGATGGCGCCGATGCCGTAGGCCAGCGCGCCGATGTTCACCAGCCAGCCCCAGGCACCGAGGGTGAATTTGCCGCTCGGTTTCCAGCCTTTCATGCGTGCATACAGTGCGCCGAGCACGATCATCTGGAACGCCAGGTAGATGCCGATGGCGGCGAAGCTGACGATGGTGGCGACCGCGTCCTGCAGAAAGAAGCCGAGGATGATGATCAGCGCCGGCAGGACGCCGGACACGAACAGTGCGGCAACCGGAACCTGGGTCGCAGGAGAAATCTTTTTCAGCAGTCGGCTGCCGATGACCATTTCATCCCGTGCGTAGGAGTACAGCAGACGGCTCGCCGCCGCTTGCAGGCTGATGACGCAGGAGATGAAGGAAATCATCACCACGCCCATCACCACTTTCGAGCCTACCGGGCCGAAGGCGTTGTTGAGGATGGTCGTGACCGGGTCCTTGTCGGTGCCGTTGATCACCGCTTGCATGTCCGGCACAGCGAGGATCAGGGCCAGGCACGCGAACATCGCCGCGATGCCGCCGATGTAGATGGTCATGCGCATGGCCACCGGGATTTTCTTGCTCGGGTTCGGGGTTTCTTCGGCCACATCGCCGCAGGCCTCGAAGCCGTAGTACAGGAACATCCCCGCCAGCGAGGCGGTGAGGAAGGCCGGCAGGTATGAGCCGTCGACGCTGATGTCGAAGGTGTTGAACAGCACGCTGATCGGCTGATGGCGCTCGAAAACCAGCAGGTAAACGCCCACGATCACCGCACCCACCAGCTCGCAGAGGAAGCCGAACATGGCGATGCGCGCCAGCACCTTGGTGCCGCTGAGGTTGACCAGGGTGGCGAACAGGGTCAGCACCAGGGCGATGACGATGTTGGTGTTGTTGCTCGGTTCAAAACCCAGCATCGCCGCGAGGTAGGGACCGGCGCCGACCGCAACGGCGGCGATGGTCACGCACAGGGCGATGGAGTAGATCCAGCCGACCATCCACGCCCAGCGCTTGCCCACCAAACGACGGGCCCACGGGTAGACGCCACCGGAAATCGGGAACTGCGAAACCACTTCACCAAAGATCAGGCACACCAGCAATTGGCCGCAACCGACCAGCAGATAGGCCCAGAACATTGGTGGACCGCCAGCGGCGAGGCACAGGCCGAAGAGGGTATAAACCCCTACGACCGGGGAAAGATAAGTGAAGCCCAGTGCGAAGTTTTCCCACAGGCTCATGCTGCGGTTGAAGTTGGAGGTGTACCCCAGTTTGCGGAGTTGCTCGGCATCGCTGTCGGCAACGGCAACAGAGAGATCGGGTGATGCACTCATATGTATTTGCTCCGGAAAATCGGCAGATTTCGGATGTCCGACACCGTGACGGGGCCTTGGGGGCGCCGCCCGGATCGGTGGTTATTGTTGTGTTTGAAACCTGGTGGTGCGTAATGCCGGTTTCTGCCTTGAAACCGCGGTGACGCCATCGCGGGCAAGCCTTGCTCCCACAGGTCTTGTAGCGCGAAAAAAAACCTGTGGGAGCAAAGCTTGCTCGCGATGCTTTTAAAGCTGTTAGTGCTTGAACATCACATGCCGCACGACGGTGTAGTCCTCCAACCCGTACATCGACATGTCCTTCCCGTACCCGGACAGTTTCTGACCGCCATGGGGCATTTCGCTGACCAGCATGAAGTGGGTGTTGACCCAGGTGCAGCCATACTGCAATCGGGCCGACAGGCGATGGGCGCGGCCGACATCGGCAGTCCACACCGACGAAGCCAGGCCGTAGTCCGAATCGTTGGCCCAACCCAGTACCTGCGCTTCATCGGTGAATTGGGTCACCGACACCACCGGCCCGAACACTTCGCGGCGGACGATTTCGTCATCCTGGCGGGCGTCGGCCAATACTGTCGGCTCGAAGAAGAAACCGTTGCCTTCCACGGCTTTGCCACCCGTGATCAAGCGGATGTGCGGCTGGGCCACGGCGCGCTCGACGAAGCCGGCCACGCGGTCGCGGTGTTGCGCCGTGATCAGCGGGCCGAGCTCGGTGGACGGATCATCCTGCAAGCCGTACTTGATGCTGCTGACCGCAGCGCCGAGTTTCTCGACGAACTTCTCGTAGATGCCTTCTTGCGCATAGATACGGCAGGCGGCGGTGCAGTCCTGACCGGCGTTGTAGAAGCCGAAGGTGCGGATGCCTTCGACGGCGGCGTCGATGTCGGCGTCGTCGAAGATGATCACCGGGGCCTTGCCGCCCAGTTCCATGTGCATGCGTTTGACGCTGTCGGCGGTGCTGGAAATGATGTTCGAACCGGTGGCGATCGAGCCGGTCAGCGACACCATGCGCACTTTCGGGTGAGTGACCAGCGGACTGCCCACGGTAGGGCCACGGCCGAACACCAGGTTGAGCACGCCGGCCGGGAAAATCTCCGACGCCAGTTGCGCCAGTCGCAGGGCCGTCAGCGGCGTTTGTTCCGACGGCTTGAGCACCACGGTATTACCGGCGGCGAGGGCCGGGGCGATTTTCCAGGCGACCATCATCAGCGGGTAGTTCCACGGCGCGATGGAGGCGATCACGCCCACCGGGTCGCGGCGGATCATCGAGGTGTGGCCGGGCAGGTATTCGCCACCGGCCGAACCGCTCATGCAGCGGCTGGCGCCGGCGAAGAAGCGGAACACGTCGGCAATCGCCGGGATTTCATCGTTCAGCGCGGCGCTGTAGGGCTTGCCGCAGTTGTCCGACTCGAGTTTGGCCAGCTCTTCGCCATGGGCTTCGATGGCGTCGGCGAGCTTGAGCAGCAGTAGCGAGCGTTCTTTTGGCGGAGTGTGCGACCAACTGTCGAACGCGGCATCGGCGGCGCGCACGGCGGCATCGACCTGGGCTTCGCTGGCTTCATTGATTTCCACCAGAACGCGGCCCAACGCCGGGTTGAACACCGGTTGGGCGGGGCCTTCGCCGTCGAGCAGTTGGCCGTTGATCAAGAGTTGGGTTTGCATGGCTATGTCCTCTTCAGAACTGTTGTTATTTCCCCCCTGAGGGAACCGGGTCCCTGTGGGAGCAAGGCTTGCCCGCGATGAGGCCATCACATTCAATATGGATGTCGACTGACACACCGCCATCGCGGGCAAGCCTTGCTCCCACAGGATTCGGTTCCTTCAGTGGGTATTGAGTTGTTCGTTACTTCCCGCCACTTCCCGCCACGCTTTCACCGCCACGGGTCAGGTAATAGGCGCCGAGAATCGGCAGCATGGTCACGATCATCACCAGCATCGCGACGACGTTGGTCACCGGCACGTCTCTAGGGCGGCTGAGCTGGTTGAGCAGCCACAGCGGGAGGGTGCGTTCATGGCCGGCGGTGAAGGTGGTGACGATGATTTCGTCGAACGACAGGGCGAACGCGAGCATGCCGCCAGCCAGTAATGCCGAGGCGAGGTTCGGCATGATGATGTAGCGGAAGGTCTGCCAGCCGTCGGCGCCCAGGTCCATCGACGCCTCGATCAGGCTGTGGGAGGTGCGGCGCAGCCGGGCGATGACGTTGTTGTAGACGATCACTACGCAGAAGGTCGCGTGGCCGACGATGATGGTGAACATCCCCGGCTCGATGCCCAGCGTCTTGAATGTCGCCAGCAGCGCGATCCCGGTGATGATGCCTGGGAGGGCGATCGGCAGGATCAGCATCAGCGAGATGCCTTGCTTGCCGAAGAAATCCCGCCGGTACAGCGCCGCCGAGGCCAGGGTGCCAAGCACCAGCGCGATCAACGTGGCAATCGAAGCGATCTGCAGCGACAGCTTGATCGCTTCCAGCACGTCCGGCCGCGAGAACGCCACGCTGATCCACTTGAGGGTGAAGCCCTTGGGCGGAAAGCTGAACGCCGCGTCTTCGGTGTTGAAGGCGTACATGAAGATGATCAGGATCGGGAAGTGCAGGAATACCAACCCGCCCCAGGCCGCGATTTTAAGGCCTAAAGAAGCTTTCTCAGAGTGCATCGAAGGCCCCCAGTCGTTTGACGATGGACAGGTAAATGGCGATCAGCACGATCGGCACCAGCGTGAAAGCCGCGGCCATCGGCATGTTGCCGATCGCACCTTGTTGCGCGTAGACCATGCTGCCCACGAAGTAGCCCGGCGGACCCACCAATTGCGGCACGATGAAGTCGCCCAGGGTCAGCGAGAAGGTGAAGATGGAGCCTGCGGCAATGCCCGGCACCGACAGCGGCAGGATCACTTGCATGAAGGTCTGGCTCGGTCTGGCCCCGAGGTCGGCCGAGGCTTGCAGCAGTGACGGCGGCAGACGCTCCAGCGAGGCCTGGATCGGCAGGATCATGAACGGCAGCCAGATGTAGACGAACACCATGAAGCGGCCCAGGTGCGAGGTCGACAAGGTACTGCCACCCACGCCCGGAATGCCCAGCACGACTTGCAGCAGCGGTTCCAGCCCCAGGTGCTGGACGAACCACTGCGCGACGCCGCCCTTGGCCAGCAGCAAGGTCCAGGCATAGGCCTTGACGATGTAGCTGGCCCACATCGGCATCATCACCGCGATGTAGAAAAACGCCTTGGTCTTGCCTGTGGTGTAGCGCGCCATGTAGTAGGCAATGGGGAACGCGACGATGGCACTGGCGATGGACACGACAATCGCCATGCTCAGGGTGCGCAGGATGATGTCGAAGTTCGACGACTGGAACAGCGCGGCGAAATTCGCCAGGGTCAGTTCGGGCGTGACCGTCATGGTGAAGTCGTCGAAGGTGTAGAAACCTTGCCACAACAACGTCAACAGCGAGCCCAGGTAGATCGCACCGAACCACAGCAGTGGCGGTACCAGCAGCATCGACAGGTACAGGTTCGGCCGGCGATACAACAGGTTGGAAAACCTGCGCAGCGGCGAGCCGCCGGCCGGGGTTTGAGAGATAGCCAAGGTGCTCATTTCACACCCCGCTCACAAGGGTGTCGTGCAACGGGATCATGGCTTCCCGGGCCCAACGCGCGTTCAGGCGTTGCCCGGTCTGGTGCTGGGCGCTGGTATCGAGCCATTGATTGTTGGCCTGGCTGATGTTCAGGGTCTGGCCGTTTTCCAGCTTCAACTCATAGCGAGTGGCGCTGCCCTGGTACTGGATGTCGTGCAGCAGGCCGCTGACTTCGATTTCATGGCTGGCCAGCGGACCTTCAGCAAAACGCACGTGTTCCGGACGAATCGAAAAGGGTTGTGGATTGCCGCTCAACTGCTTCGCCAGGTCGCCGCGAATCACGTTGGAGGTGCCGACGAATTCGGCGACGAAGGTGGTTGCCGGTTTCATGTACAGGTTGCGCGGCGAATCGACCTGTTCGATGCGCCCCTTGTTGAACACGGCGACGCGATCGGACATCGACAGCGCTTCGGTCTGGTCGTGGGTGACAAAAATAAAGGTGATGCCGAGCTGGCGTTGCAGCTTCTTCAATTCGCCTTGCATCTGCTCGCGCAGTTTCAGGTCCAGCGCGCCCAGGGGTTCGTCGAGCAGCAACACCCGCGGCCGGTTGACCAAGGCGCGGGCCAGGGCCACACGCTGGCGCTGGCCGCCGGAGAGCTGGACCGGCTTGCGCTCGCCATAGCCGCCGAGGGCAACCATGTCGAGGGCTTCCTCGGCGCGTTTCAAGCGTTCGGCTTTGCCGACGCCTTTGACTTTCAAGCCGTAGGCGACGTTGTCGCGAACGTTCATGTGCGGGAACAGCGCGTAATCCTGGAATACGGTGTTCACGTCACGCTGATACGGCGGCAGCCCGGCGGCTTCCTCGCCATGAATACGGATCGAACCCGCGCTCGGTTGTTCGAAACCGGCGATCAGGCGCAGACAAGTGGTTTTGCCCGAGCCGGAAGGCCCCAGCATGGAGAAAAACTCGCCGTCCTGGATGTCGATGGAAACCCGGTCAACGGCTTTCACTTCGCCGAACTGACGGGAAACGTTGGTGAACTGGACTGCAAGCGTCATGGTGCGGTGCTCCAAAAAGGCGAGGGCCGTCGCAGCGGCCCTGCCTGGACTTCTGAAAAAACGAACAGCTTTTATCGGTGGGCCGAGCACGGTAGTGGCAACGGCGCTGATTAACTGTAGGAGTGAGCCTGCTCGCGATGAGGGCAGAACAGTCAGTATCTCTGTCGACTGACACACCGCCATCGCGAGCAGGCTCGCTCCTACAGGGTGGGGCGGGTTAGCGGCCGCCCATGATCGCGATGTAGTCCTGGGTCCAGCGGCTGTACGGCACGAACTTGCCGCCTTCGGCCTGCGGGGTTTTCCAGAAGGCGATCTTGTCGAAGTTGTCGAAACCGTTGGTCTTGCAGCCTTCGGCGCCAAGCAATTCGCTCTCTTTGCATGCAGCCGGAACCGCCGGCAGCGAACCGAACCAAGCCGCTACGTCACCCTGGACTTTCGGTTGCAGCGACCAGTCCATCCACTTGTAGGCGCAGTTCGGGTGTTTGGCATCGGTGTGCATCATGGTGGTGTCGGCCCAACCGGTGGCGCCTTCTTTCGGGATGGTCGAGGCGATCGGCTGCTTGTCTGTTACCAGGCCGTTGACCTGATAGGGCCAGGAGCTGCCTGCGACCACGCCTTCGTTCTTGAAGTCGCTCATTTGCACAGTGGTGTCATGCCAGTAGCGGTGGATCAGCGGCTGCTGGGCGCGCAACAGGTCGAGCACGGCCTTGTACTGGGCTTCGGTCAGTTCATAGGGGTTCTGGATGCCCAGTTCCGGCTTGGCGGTTTTCAGGTACAGCGCGGCGTCGGCGATGTAGATCGGGCCGTCATAGGCCTGCACGCGGCCCTTGTTCGATTTGCCGTCCGGCAGGTCTTGTGCGTTGAACAACACGCCCCAACTGGTCGGCGGGGTCTTGAATACGTTGGTGTTGTACATCAGCACGTTCGGGCCCCACTGATACGGGGTGCCGTAGGTTTGTTTGTTGACGACGTACCACGGGCCATCCTTGAGGCGTGGGTCGAGGTTCTTCCAGTTCGGGATCAGCGCGGTGTTGATCGGCTGCACACGCTTGCCGACGATCAGGCGCAGGGACGCATCGCCGGATGCCGTGACCAGATCGTAACCACCCTTGGCCATCAGGCTGACCATCTCATCGGAGGTGGCGGCGGTTTTCACATTGACCTTGCAACCGGTTTCTTTCTCGAAACCGGTGACCCAGTCGTAGGCCTTGTCGCTTTCGCCACGTTCGATGTAGCCGGGCCAGGCCACGATATCCAGTTGCCCTTCGCCGGCGCCGACAGCCTTCAGCGGCTCGGCGGCCTGGACACTGGCACTGGCCAGCAGCGCGGTGGTGATTGCACTGAGCAGTGCGGTCTTGTGCACGAACATGGGGTTTCCCTCTTCTTTAAATTATGGTCGGGGCAGTTTTGAACGTGGTTTCAACGTTTCAAACACTGTCCTGTAGGAGCCGGCTTGCTGGCGAAGAGGCCTTCAAGCCTTGCGGTGTCATTTCGGACGTCTTCGCTGGCGAGCCAGCTCCTACAAAGGGTGCGGTGTTCTGACGTTTCAGTGCCTTTACGGCTAATTATTAGCGTAGTGCTCTTTTATAAATGTTGTCCGTGGCGCGCCATGATGTGGCGCACCACGCTGTAATCCTGGAGCGAGTCGCTGGACAGGTCCTTGCCGTAGCCCGAACGCTTGAGGCCACCGTGCGGCATTTCGCTGACCAGCATGAAATGGCTGTTGATCCAGGTGCAGCCGTACTGCAACCGCGCGGCGACCTGCATCGCCTTGTCCAGGTTCTGGGTCCAGACCGATGACGCCAGGCCGTATTCCGAGTCGTTGGCCCAGTCCACCGCTTGCTCCAGTTCATCGAAACGAGTCACGGTCACCACCGGTCCGAACACTTCGCGCTGGACGATTTCGTCGCTCTGTTTGCAACCGGCCAGCAGCGTCGGCTGGTAGAAGAAGCCTGCGCCGGAATGCACTGCTGCGCCGGTCACCCGTTCGATGTGCGGTTGGCCGAGGGCGCGTTCGACAAAACTGGCCACGCGGTCGCGCTGGCGGGTGCTGATCAGCGGGCCGATTTCATTGTCGGCATCGCGCTTGCCGGCGAAGCGCAGACTGCTGACTGCTGCACCGAGCTCCGCCACCAGACGGTCGTGAATCCCGGCCTGGGCATACACCCGGCACGCCGCCGTGCAATCCTGGCCTGCGTTGTAGTAGCCGTAGGTGCGCACGCCTTCGACCACGGCCTGGATGTCGGCATCATTGCAGACGATCACCGGGGCTTTGCCGCCCAGTTCAAGGTGCGTGCGCTTGAGGGTTTTGGCGGCGGCCTGAAGGATTTTCTGGCCGGTGACGATATCGCCGGTCAGCGACACCATGCGTACTTTTGGATGGCTGACCAGGTGGCTGCCGACGCCTTCGCCGCCACCGCAGACAATGTTGATCACGCCGCGCGGAAGGATCTCGGCCAATGCCGGCGCCAGGGCCAGGATCGACAACGGTGTGTGTTCCGATGGCTTGAACACCAGGGTGTTGCCGGCAGCCAGGGCCGGGGCGATTTTCCACGCGGCCATCATGATCGGGTAGTTCCAGGGCGCAATCGATGCCACCACGCCAATCGGATCGCGGCGCACCATGCTGGTGTAGCCCGGCAGGTATTCGCCGCTGAGCTGGCCGGTCTGGCAGCGCACGGCACCGGCGAAGAAACGGAACACATCGACCGTGGCGCTCAGGTCGTCCTGGCGAGCCAAATGCAACGGCTTGCCGCAGTTCAGGGCTTCGAGGCGGGCGAGCAGGTCGGCGTTTTTTTCGATGGCGTTGGCGATGTCCAGCAGCAGGTTCGAGCGTTGCTGCGGCGTGGTCCGCGACCAACTGGCGAAGGCGCGGTGAGCGGCGAGGATGGCGGCTTCGACTTGTTCGCTGCTGGCTTCGGCGATCTGCGTCAGCACTTCGCCGGTGGCCGGGTTGAGAATGGGTTCGACAAAACCCTGGCCCGCGACCAATTCGCCATCGATCAACAACGCGGTGAACAGCGGGGTCTGCGCGCCAGCCATTTTTCGGGTTCTCTTTTCTTGTGTGGCCATGCTGCTCCCTGTGACTGGGGGCCGGCCGTCTTTATTAGTTGAACCAAGACTAGTGCGCGGACCCGAGGTCGACAAATACTAAATACTGAAGGTGGCGTTCGATTAAATAGATGGCTTGCGCCCGCCGTGGGGTTGCTCGCGGGCGACTGTCAGGAAGGGGTCCACCAAGGCCGGGCGCGCGGTGCCGCGACGCCAGGCCAGGCCGACGTCAAGGGTCTGGCTCAGGTCCGCAATCGGTCGCGCTTCAATGATGTCGCCCTCCAGTGACCATGGGCGGTAGGTCATGTCGGGCTGGATCGACACCCCAAGTCCCGCGGCCACCAGGCTTCGCACCGCTTCGGTCGAGGCGGTGCGCAAGGTGATGCGCGGTTGCAGGGAGGCCGCCGTCCACATGCGCTGGGCGTTGCGGTCCATTTCATCGACGTTCAACTGAATCAACGGCTCGCGGGCCACGTCGGCGAGGTTGATGCTGTCGTGTTCCAGCAGCGGGTGCTGGGCCGGCAGCCACAGCCGATGGGGCGAGTGGGTCAGCACCTCAGTCTGCAAGGCGTGGCGGTCTTCCAGGTTGGAGAGGATCAGCACGCCGACATCGATTTCGCCGCTGACCAGCAAATGCTCGATATACGGACGCTCATCTTCCATCACGCGGATTTCGACGTTGGGGTAGGCGCGTTGGAAACGGGTGAGCAAGTCCGCCAGGTAGTAACCGGCCACCAGGCTGGTCACCCCGACGATCAACTGCCCGGCGACCTGATCGGTGCTCTGTTGCAGGCTGCGTTTGGCGTTGTCGACGGTGGCGAGAATCAAGTGTGCCTGGCGCAGGAACTGATGCCCCTGGTGAGTCAGGGTCATACCCTTGGCATGGCGGTTGAACAGGCCGACGCCGATTTCCTGCTCCAGTTGCTGGATCGCCAGGGTCAGGGTGGACTGGGAAATGAACGCGGCTTGGGCGGCAGCGGAGATCGATCCGGTCTCGGCCACAGCGATGAAGTGACGGATCTGACGCAAGGTCATCATGGGAAGCGTACCCGGTGGGCTGTTTTTATCGATTTATCCGAGTGTATATCTAATTTTCTGAATGCGGTCGAAAGCCGCGTCGGCCAGATAAACGTTCTCCATAATCCGCAACGCCCCCCCCGAAGAGGGAGGACAGCAATGGATAGCCAGCCGGTATTTTGAAAAAAACCAGCCTGCACAACACAGGCGCCAAGGCTGTCGAAGCCATTTGACTGAGGATTTCCAATGAGCGTGCGAGTCATTCACACGGAGTCGCCATGAGCGAGAAGACCTACCGCCCGCGCCGCGAGGACTTCCGGCGCTTCTACACTATCGGCACGCGGTGGGGGGACCACGACTCCTATGGCCATGTGCAGAACGTTGTCTACTATTCGTTCTTCGATTCGGCGATCAGCCATTTCCTGGTGGAGCAGGGCACCCTGGATATCGACAGCAGTCCGGTCATCGGATTGATTGTCGAGTCGAGTTGCACCTTCTTCTCGCCCATCACCTTTCCCGATCAGGTGACGGTCGGTTTGCGTATCGCGCACCTGGGCACCAGCAGTGCCCGTTATGAACTGGGCATCTTTTGCAATGACGAGCCCACGGTTTCCGCGCTGGGTTACGTTGTTTACGTCTACGTGGACCGGGCCAGCAACAAGTCGGTCGCCATCCCCCGGTTGGTGCGCGACGAGCTGCTGACCCTGACGGACTGAGCCCTGTGGAACACAGAGACCGTCCAACATTTGGGGGGGAAGTTCACATTGCAGGAGCCGGCTTGCTGGCGAAAGCGGTGTTTCAGGCGCCACATCCCGGCTTTTAATGGGCGGGATGAGAAGTGGTGCGCACCCGTCTTATAAATGAAACACCGCCCTCGGCTATACTCCCCGCATTTCGAAACAGCCCCCGAGGACAGCCTGTGAAGAACTGGACGTTGCGCCAACGCATTTTGGCGAGTTTTGCAGTCATCATCGCCATCATGTTGCTGATGGTGGTCGTCTCGTATTCGCGGCTGCTGAAGATCGAAACCAGCGAGGCCAGCGTTCGTGAGGATGCGCTGCCGGGGCTGTATTACAGCTCGATGATTCGCGGCGCCTGGTCCGACAGTTACCTGCGGATGCTGGACATGCTGGGCCTCGAAGAAGGGCAAGACTTCAGTGCTGAAGACGTCGCGGACTTCAAGGGCTATGCGGCGCGCCTGCAAGAGCAGATGGAGCTGTATAAAGGGACGGTCACGACTGACGAAGACAAGGTCGAGTACGCCGCGTTCGAGAAAGCCCATGCCGATTACCACCGGATCCTCGGTGCCGTGATCGAATTGTATAAGCGCAAACAGAACGCCGATGCCATCAAGCTGTTCAAGGAAGAGTTGACCCCGGCCTGGACGGCGGGGCGCATGAAGCTCAATGACATCCTGCGCGAGAACAAAGTCGTTGCCGACAACGATATTGCCGCCATCGATGATGCGGTGCTCACCGCCAAAGTCATCATGGGCATTTCCCTGGTGGTCGCGGTACTGGCCGCCGGGCTCTGCGGCCTGTTGCTGATGCGCGCCATCATGGCGCCGATGAACCGCATCGTGAACATTCTCGAAATCATGCGCACCGGCGACCTCAGCAGTCGCCTGAATCTGGAGCGCAAGGATGAATTCGGCGCCGTGGAAACCGGCTTCAACGACATGATGACCGAGCTGACCTCGCTGGTGTCCCAGGCCCAGCGCTCGTCCGTGCAGGTCACCACGTCGGTCACCGAGATTGCGGCCACCTCCAAGCAACAACAGGCCACCGCCACCGAAACCGCCGCCACCACCACCGAAATCGGTGCGACGTCCCGGGAAATCGCGGCCACCTCGCGGGATCTGGTGCGCACCATGACTGAGGTGTCCACCGCCGCCGATCAGGCCTCGGTCGCCGCCGGTTCCGGGCAACAAGGCCTGGCCCGCATGGAAGAAACCATGCATTCGGTCATGGGCGCGGCCGATCTGGTCAACGCCAAGCTGGCGATCCTCAACGAGAAGGCCGGCAACATCAATCAGGTGGTGGTGACCATCGTCAAGGTCGCCGACCAGACCAACCTGCTCTCGCTCAATGCCGCCATCGAGGCCGAGAAGGCCGGTGAGTACGGTCGCGGATTTGCCGTGGTCGCCACCGAAGTCCGGCGTCTGGCGGACCAGACAGCCGTCGCCACCTACGACATCGAACAAATGGTGCGCGAGATCCAGTCGGCGGTGTCGGCCGGGGTGATGGGCATGGACAAGTTTTCCGAAGAAGTGCGCCGTGGCATGTCCGAGGTGCAGCAGGTCGGCGAGCAGTTGTCGCAGATCATCCATCAGGTTCAGGCGCTGGCGCCTCGGGTATTGATGGTCAACGAGGGCATGCAGGCCCAGGCCACTGGTGCCGAGCAGATCAACCATGCCCTGGTGCAATTGGGCGACGCCAGCAGCCAGACCGTCGAGTCCTTGCGCCAGGCCAGTTTCGCCATCGACGAACTGAGCCAGGTGGCCGTAGGGCTGCGCAGCGGCGTCTCGCGATTCAAAGTCTGATGAGCGAACTGACGGCCAAACGCACTGCCGTGAAGCAGGTGTTGCACGCGTTGTTTCTGGTGTTCCGCATCGGCAGCGAGCGTTACGCCTTGCAGGCACTCGAAGTGGCGGAAGTGCTGCCACGCTTGCCCCTGAAACCCATTGCCCACGCGCCGCACTGGGTGGCCGGGGTGTTCGCCTGGCGCGGCGCGGTGGTGCCGGTGATCGATCTCAGCGCGCTGACCTTTGGCACTCCGGCCCAGGCGCGTACCAGCACTCGACTGGTGCTGGTGCATTACCGGCCGGATGAACATGCACAGGCACAATTGCTCGGGCTGATTCTGGAACAGGCCACCGATACCCTGCGCTGCAATCCCGCGGAATTTAAGCCCTATGGCCTGGACAATCGCCAGGCGCCGTACCTGGGACCTGTCCGCGAAGATGCACAAGGCTTGCTGCAATGGGTACGGGTCGCCGACTTGCTGGATGAGCGGGTTCGCGCGCTGTTGTTTCCAACACCGCCGTTGGACCTGGCGCTGCTCGGGGAGCGGCCATGAGCAGCGATCAGCGGTTTTTCGATTTTCTCAAGGAGCGTATCGGCCTCGACGTGAACTCGGTGGGCCCGGCAATCATCGAGCGTGCAGTGCGTCAGCGCAGCGCGGTATCTCTGGCAGAGACAGCTGACGAATACTGGCGCACGTTGCAGGATTCAAGAGATGAACAACAGGCGTTGATCGAAGCGGTGGTCGTCCCGGAGACCTGGTTTTTCCGTTACCCGGAATCCTTCGCTGCCCTGGCGAAACTGGCGGCCAAACGCCTGGCCGATATCAACAACCTGCGCGCCCTGCGGATTCTCAGCTTGCCGTGTTCCACCGGCGAAGAGCCGTACTCGATCGCTATGTCGCTGCTGGATGCCGGGCTCAAGCCGCACCAGTTCAAGGTCGAAGGCATGGACGTCAGCCCGCTGTCGGTGGAAAAGGCCCGACATGCGCTGTACGGCAAGAATTCCTTTCGCGGGCAGGACCTGGCCTTCCGTGACCGCTATTTCACGGCTGAAAATGACGGCTATCGCCTCGACGGCCGGGTGCTGGAGCAAGTACGTCTGCAGGTCGGCAATCTGCTCGATCCGGCCTTGCTCGCCAACGAGCCACCCTATGACTTCGTGTTCTGCCGCAATCTGCTGATCTACTTCGACCAACCGACGCAAAAACAGGTGTTCGAAGTCCTCAAGCGCCTGACCCACGTCGATGGCGTGCTGTTTATCGGCCCGGCCGAAGGCAGTCTGCTGGGGCGTCTGGGCATGCGTTCGATCGGTATCGCGCAGTCCTTTGCCTTCAGCCGCCAGAGCGCTGTGGACCCTGAGCCGTCACCGACATTCGTGGCCACGCCGACGCCTATGTCCTTGCCGGTACCGCAACCGGTACGCAACATCGTGCCACCACCGGTCGCCAGGCGCCCGTTCACCAGCGTTGCGCGGCCAGCACTGCCAGTGAAACCGGACCACTGCGATGCCGCCACGCTGCTGGCGAACATCGCCGCGCTGGCCAACGAAGGCAAAAGCGCCGAGGCCCGTGCCGCTTGCGAAAGCTACTTGCGCAGCCATGAACCCGTGGCCCAGGTATTCTATTGGCTGGGGTTGCTCAGCGATGTCGCCGGCAGTGTCCTGGAAGCCCAGGGCTTTTATCGCAAGGCGTTGTACCTCGAACCGCAACATCCCGACGCGTTGATGCACCTGGCGGCGTTGCTGCAGTCCCAGGGCGACACCGTGGGTGCCAGACGATTGCAGGACCGTGCCGCCCGCAGCGAGCGCACTGCCGACAGTGAGCGTAAACGATGATCGCCTCCGACACCTTTAGCGTCACCCATGAAGATGCCCAGGCCATTGACGATTGCTGGAACCGCATCGGCGTCCATGGCGACAAGTCGTGCCCGCTGCTGATCGAGCACATTCATTGCCGCAATTGCGCAGTGTACTCGGCCGCCGCGACGCGCCTGCTGGATCGCTATGCGTTGCAGCAGGAAGATCGCGAACACGTGTCCGCCACGGTGCAGAGCGAGGTGAAAACCCGCTCGCTGTTGATGTTCCGCCTCGGCGAAGAATGGTTGGGCCTGACTACCCGCAGTTTGGTGGAAGTGGCGCCGCACCAAGCTATTCACTCACTGCCGCACCAGCGTTCCAGGGCCTTGCTCGGGGTGGCGAACGTACGCGGCGCGCTGGTGGCGTGCCTGTCACTGGTGGAATTGCTGGGGCTCGACAGCGTCAACCACGTGGCTGCAGGCGCCCGGGTCATGCCGCGCATGTTGATCATCGCTGCCCACGGCGGGCCGGTGGTGGTGCCGGTGGACGAGGTGGACGGCATTCACGCCATCGATGAACGCATCCTTGATGCGGCGTCGCGTTCCGGCACCCAGGCCAGTGCCAAATACACCCGCGGCGTGTTGCCATTCAAAGGTCGCAGCCTGCGCTGGCTGGATGAAGAACAGCTGTTGTCCGCCGTGACCCGGAGCCTTTCATGACCCCCGAGCAGATGCGCGACACCTCTTTGCTGGAACTGTTCAGCCTGGAAGCCGAAGCCCAGACCCAGATACTGAGTGCAGGGCTCCTGGCACTGGAACGCGACCCGACCCAGGCCGATCAACTCGAATCGTGCATGCGGGCGGCACACTCGCTCAAGGGCGCGGCACGGATTGTCGGTGTCGATGCCGGGGTCAGCGTTGCCCATGTCATGGAGGATTGCCTGGTCAGCGCCCAGGAAGGGCGGCTGTACCTGCGCGCCGAGCACATCGATGCGCTGTTGCAAGGCACCGACCTGCTGATGCGCATTGCAACGCCGAACAACATGCCGGGGTTTGCGGAAATCGAGGCGTATGTTGCCTTGATGACACGCTTGCTCGACCCTGGAGCCGTTGTTATTCCCGCCGTGGCACCTGCCGTGTCGGTGATGGCGGAGCTTCAACTCGAAGCGCTCGCACCCGGGGTCGAAGAACCGACCCCGGTCGTCGAACTGCCTGCCGAGTCGGTGGCCGCGCCTAAACAGACCCGGCGCACCCACGAAAATGGCGAGCGCGTGTTGCGGGTCACGGCCGAGCGCCTGAACAGCCTGCTCGATCTGTCGAGCAAATCCCTGGTGGAGACCCTGCGGCTCAAGCCGCACCTGGCCGCCATGCAGCGTCTCAAACGCACGCAGAGCAACGGGCTGCGGGCGCTGGAAAACCTCAACGTTCATCTCAAGGACCATGCCCTGAGCCTTGAAGCCCGGGAAGCCCTCGATGATGCGCGCCGTTTGTTGGCCGAGTCCCAGCAAATGCTGGTGGAGAAAAACGCCGAGCTGGACGAGTTCGCCTGGCAAGCCAGCCAGCGTGCGCAGGTGTTGTACGACACCGCCCTGGCCTGTCGCATGCGGCCGTTCGCCGATGTGTTGACCGGTCAGGTGCGCATGGTCCGTGACCTGGGCCGCAGTCTTGGCAAACAAGTGCGGCTGGAGATCGAGGGCGAGAAAACCCAGGTCGACCGCGATGTCCTGGAGAAGCTCGAAGCACCGCTGACGCACCTGCTGCGCAACGCGGTCGATCACGGTATCGAACCCCCGGAACAACGGTTGTTGGCCGGGAAACCGCAAGAAGGGGTGATTCGCTTGCGCGCCTCCCATCAGGCCGGATTGCTGGTGCTGGAACTCAGTGATGACGGCGACGGCGTCGATCTGGAAAAAGTCCGTCGCGGCATCATCGAGCGTCAGTTGTCGCCACCTGAAACGGCCGCGCAGTTGAGCGAAGAAGAACTGCTGACGTTCCTGTTCCTGCCGGGTTTCAGCCTGCGCGATAGCGTCACCGAAGTCTCCGGGCGTGGCGTCGGCCTGGACGCGGTGCAGCATATGGTCCGTCAGTTGCGCGGTGCGGTGGTTCTGGAACAGAAGGCGGGTGAGGGCAGTCGTTTCCACCTCGAAGTGCCGCTGACCCTGTCGGTGGTGCGCAGCCTGGTGGTGGAAGTCGGCGACGAGGCCTATGCCTTCCCGCTGGCCCATATCGAACGCATGTGCGATCTGGAGCCGGCGGACATCGTGCAGGTCGAAGGCCGGCAGCACTTCTGGCATGAAGGCCGGCACGTCGGGCTGGTCGCCGCCAGCCAGTTACTGCAACGCCCCGCGAGCCAGGGCAGCCAGCAGACCTTGAAAGTCGTGGTCATCCGCGAGCGCGATGCGATTTATGGGGTGGCGGTCGAGCGCTTTATCGGCGAGCGGACCCTGGTGGTGCTGCCGCTGGATGAGCGCCTGGGCAAGGTCCAGGACATTTCCGCCGGGGCCTTGCTCGACGACGGTTCGGTGGTGCTGATCGTCGACGTCGAGGACATGCTGCGTTCGGTGGACAAACTGCTCAATACCGGGCGTCTGGAGCGCATTGCCCGGCACAGCCATCAGGCCGCCGAAGCGGCGCGCAAGCGGATTCTGGTGGTGGACGACTCCCTGACCGTACGCGAGCTGCAACGCAAGCTGCTGATTAATCGCGGCTACGACGTGGCGGTGGCGGTCGACGGCATGGATGGCTGGAACGCCCTGCGTTCGGAGGATTTTGATCTGTTGATCACCGACATTGATATGCCGCGCATGGACGGTATCGAACTGGTGTCGCTGTTGCGCCGGGACAACCGCCTGCAATCGCTGCCGGTGATGGTGGTGTCCTACAAGGACCGTGAGGAGGACCGCCGTCGTGGACTGGACGCCGGAGCCGACTATTATCTAGCCAAAGCCAGTTTTCATGACGACGCCCTGCTCGATGCAGTCGTTGAGCTCATAGGAGGAGCAAGGGCATGAAAATCGCCATCGTCAATGACATGCCCATGGCCGTGGAGGCCTTGCGCCGCGCCCTGGCTTTCGAACCTGCGCACCAGGTGATCTGGGTGGCCGGCAATGGCAAGGAAGCCGTGCAAAAGTGCGCTGAACAGACGCCGGACCTGATCCTCATGGACTTGATCATGCCGGTGATGGACGGGGTGGAAGCGACCCGGCGGATCATGGCCGAAACGCCCTGCGCCATTGTCATCGTCACCGTGGATCGGCAACAAAACGTACACCGCGTATTCGAAGCCATGGGCCATGGCGCGCTGGATGTGGTCGACACCCCGGCCCTCGGTGCCGGCAATGCCCAGGAAGCCGCGGCGCCCTTACTGCGCAAGATCATGAACATCGGCTGGCTGATCGGCGAAAAAAGCAAGCCGGCGCCTGGCGCACCGAGCCCGCTGCGCAGTTCCGCCTCGCGTCAGCGCCTGATCGCCATCGGCTCCTCAGCGGGCGGGCCGGCGGCGCTGGAGGTGTTGCTCAAGGGTCTGCCACGGGATTTTTCCGCCGCCATTGTGCTGGTGCAGCATGTTGATCAGGTGTTTGCCGCCGGCATGGCCGAATGGCTCGGCAGCGCCAGTGGCCTGAACGTGCGCCTGGCCAGGGAGGGCGAGTCGCCACAACGCGGCACGGTGTTGCTGGCCGGCACCAATCACCATATTCGATTATTGAAAAACGGGACGCTGGCTTACACCGCCGAACCGGTCAATGAGATTTATCGGCCCTCAATCGATGTGTTTTTCGAGAGCGTGGCCAGTTACTGGAGCGGCGATGCGGTCGGTGTTTTGCTCACCGGCATGGGGCGTGATGGCGCGCAGGGGCTTAAACTCATGCGCCAGCAGGGCTACCTGACCATCGCACAAGACCAAAACAGCAGCGCGGTGTACGGTATGCCGAAAGCGGCCGCGGCCATCGACGCCGCCGTGGAAATACGCCCGCTGGAAAAGATAGCGCCACGATTGCTGGAGATCTTTCCAAAATGACTACTATTAGCAGCAATCCTGGCCGAGGCAGTTTTCAGGTGAACGCACATGAATGATTTACAGCTCGACGACTTCAAGACTGACGAATATGCCGCCATGGTGTTGTTGGTGGATGATCAGGCGATGATCGGCGAGGCAGTGCGACGTGGGCTGTCGAACGAAGAGAACATCGACTTTCATTTTTGCGCCGATCCGCACCAGGCCATTGCCCATGCGGTCCGCATCAAGCCGACGGTGATCCTGCAGGATCTGGTCATGCCCGGTCTGGACGGCCTGAGCCTGGTGCGTGAATACCGCAATCATCCGGCGACCAAGGACATTCCGATCATCGTCCTGTCGACCAAGGAAGACCCGCTGATCAAGAGTGCGGCGTTCGCGGCCGGGGCCAACGATTACTTGGTCAAACTGCCGGACAACATCGAACTGGTCGCGCGTATTCGCTATCACTCGCGCTCCTACATGACGCTGTTGCAGCGTGATGCGGCGTACCGCGCGTTGCGGGTCAGTCAGCAGCAGTTGCTCGATACCAACCTGGTGCTGCAGCGGCTGATGAACTCGGACGGCCTGACCGGGTTGTCGAACCGCCGGCATTTCGACGAGTACATGGAGCTTGAATGGCGCCGCTCACTGCGTGAGCAAAGCCAATTGTCGCTGCTGATGATCGACGTGGACTACTTCAAGACCTACAACGACACCTTTGGCCACCTGGAAGGCGACGAGGCCCTGCGCAAGGTCGCCACGGCGATCCGCGACGCCAGTGCCCGGCCTTCCGACCTGCCGGCCCGTTACGGCGGTGAAGAGTTTGCCCTGGTGCTGCCCAATACCTCCCAGGGCGGTGCGCGTCTGGTGGCGGAAAAACTGCGCATGACCGTGGAAGCCTTGAAGATCCCGCACAGTTCCCCGACCGAGGGATCGAACCTGACCATCAGCATCGGCCTGTCGACCATCACCCCGACGGCGGGCAGTCATTGCCGGGAATTGATCTCGGCGGCGGACAAGGGGCTGTACCTGGCGAAGAACAATGGGCGCAATCAGGTAGGCATCGGCTGATTCTAATCACCTGTAGGAGCTGGCTTGCCAGCGAAAGCGATCTGTCAGGCGACGAATACATCGACTGTCAGGCCCCCATCGCGGGCAAGCCCGGCTCCCACATTGATCTCCATCGTTGCAAAGATCGCCTGCGAGGCATGGCTTTTCGGCCAAGCGGACTGCCGTTTGCGGCCGTTTGCCGTTATACTCGCCGGCTTTCAAAAGTTCGCCAACGAGTGCTGCCCGCCATGGAAATCAACCCGATCCTGAACACCATCAAGGACCTGTCCGAGCGCTCCGAAACTATTCGGGGGTATCTTTGACTACGATCAAAAGCATGAGCGTCTGACCGAAGTCAACCGCGAGCTTGAAGATCCGAGTGTCTGGAACAAACCTGAATACGCCCAGGAGTTGGGTCGCGAGCGCGCTGCGCTGGCGCAAATCGTCGAAACCCTGGACGAGCTGAACACCGGTCTGGCCGATTGCCGTGACCTGCTGGACATGGCCGTCGAAGAAAACGACGAAGGCGCAGTGGGCGATGTCGTCGCCGAGCTGGCCCGTCTTGAGGAAAGTCTGGCCAAGCTGGAATTCCGCCGCATGTTCAGCCACGAAATGGACCCGAACAACGCCTACCTGGACATCCAGGCCGGCTCCGGCGGCACCGAAGCCCAGGACTGGGCCAACATCCTGCTGCGCATGTACCTGCGCTGGGCTGACAAACGCGGCTTCGACGCGACCATCATGGAGCTGTCGGCCGGTGAAGTCGCCGGGATCAAGGGTGCTACCGTGCACATCAAGGGCGAATACGCCTTTGGCTGGCTGCGTACCGAGATCGGCGTACACCGTCTGGTGCGCAAGAGCCCGTTCGACTCCGGCAACCGTCGCCACACGTCGTTCTCCGCCGTGTTCGTCTCGCCAGAGATCGATGACAAGGTGGAAATCGAGATCAACCCGGCGGACCTGCGGATCGACACCTATCGTTCCTCCGGTGCCGGTGGTCAGCACGTTAACACCACCGACTCGGCCGTACGTATCACCCACGTACCGACCAACACCGTGGTCAGCTGCCAGAACGAACGTTCCCAGCACGCCAACAAGGACACCGCCATGAAAATGCTGCGGGCCAAGTTGTACGAGCAGGAAATGCAGAAGCGCAACGCCGCTTCCCAGGCGCTGGAAGACACCAAGTCGGATATCGGCTGGGGTCACCAGATCCGTTCTTATGTGCTCGATGCGTCGCGGATCAAGGATCTGCGCACCAACATTGAACGCAGCGATTGCGACAAGGTGCTCGACGGCGATATCGACGAATACCTGATGGCCAGCCTGAAATCTGGCATTTAAGGCACGCAATACGGGATCGGCTTACCCCTGATCCCTGTAGGAGCTGGCTTGCCAGCGATCCCCGGCCGCAGGCCGGGGGCAACGAACCCGTGATGGAATATTTAAAGACATGAGCGACCTAGAACTCGACCCGCAAGCCCTGCAACAGGAAGAAAACTCCCTGATCGCCCTGCGCAAGGAAAAGCTTGCTGCCGAGCGCGCCAAGGGCAATGCCTTCCCCAACGACTTCCGCCGCGAAAACTACTGCGAGCAACTGCAGAAACAGTACGCGGACAAGACCAAGGAAGAGCTGGCAGAGGCTGCGATCCCGGTCAAGGTTGCCGGTCGCATCATGCTCAACCGTGGCTCGTTCATGGTGATCCAGGACATGACCGGGCGAATCCAGGTCTACGTCAACCGCAAGACCCTGTCCGAAGAAACCCTGGCCGCGGTGAAAACCTGGGACATGGGCGACATCATCGCCGCCGAAGGCACCCTGGCCCGTTCCGGCAAGGGCGACCTGTACGTTGAAATGACCAACGTGCGCCTGCTGACCAAATCCCTGCGCCCGTTGCCGGACAAGCACCACGGCCTGACTGACACCGAACAACGCTACCGCCAGCGCTACGTTGACCTGATCGTCAACGAAGACGTGCGCCAGACGTTCCGCGTGCGTTCGCAAGTCATCGCCCACATCCGCAGCTTCCTGATGAAGCGCGACTTCCTGGAAGTGGAAACGCCGATGCTGCAAACCATTCCGGGCGGCGCGGCAGCCAAGCCGTTCGAAACCCACCACAATGCGCTGGACATGGGCATGTTCCTGCGTATCGCCCCGGAGCTGTACCTGAAGCGGCTTGTTGTTGGCGGATTTGAAAAAGTGTTCGAGATCAACCGCAACTTCCGTAACGAAGGCGTTTCGACCCGTCACAACCCTGAATTCACCATGTTGGAGTTCTACCAGGCTTACGCCGACTACGAAGACAACATGGACCTGACCGAAGAACTGTTCCGTGAACTGGCGCAGTTGGTCCTGGGCAGCACCGACGTGCCGTACGGCGACAAGGTGTTCCACTTCGGCGAGCCGTTCGTGCGTCTGTCGGTGTTCGACTCGATCCTCAAGTACAACCCCGAGCTGACCGCTGACGACCTGAACGACATCGACAAGGCCCGTGACATCGCCAAGAAGGCCGGTGCCAAGGTGCTGGGCTTCGAAGGCCTGGGCAAACTGCAGGTGATGATTTTCGAAGAGCTGGTCGAGCACAAGCTGGAGCAGCCGCACTTCATCACCCAGTACCCGTTCGAAGTGTCGCCGCTGGCCCGTCGTAACGACGAGAACCCGAACGTCACCGACCGTTTCGAACTGTTCATTGGTGGTCGTGAAATCGCCAACGCCTATTCCGAGTTGAACGACGCGGAAGACCAGGCCGAGCGTTTCATGGCGCAGGTGGCCGACAAGGACGCCGGCGACGACGAAGCCATGCACTACGACGCCGACTTCGTTCGCGCGCTGGAGTACGGCATGCCGCCAACGGCGGGTGAGGGTATCGGCATCGACCGCCTGGTGATGTTGCTGACCAACTCACCGTCGATCCGCGACGTGATCCTGTTCCCGCACATGCGGCCGCAAGCGTAAGTGTTTCAACTAAAAAGCCGCCTGACATGGGCGGCTTTTTATTGCCTGTCTGGTACAAACGTATCAATTGGTTACTTTTGAAGTAGAGAGAGGAATTCCCGTCGTGAAGCATGCATTGGCTCAAGAAGGTGCAGCGGGTATCGCCACTGCGGTCGCTGAGAGTGTTCAGTACCAGGGTCGCAAGGCCAGCCGACAGGGCAGCGAGCAGCGGCGACAGGAGATTCTCGATGCCGCGATGCGCATTGTCGTACGCGATGGCGTGCGTGCCGTGCGCCATCGGGCAGTGGCTGCCGAGGCCAATGTGCCGCTGTCGGCGACCACCTACTACTTCAAGGACATCGATGACCTGCTCACCGATACCTTCGCCCAATATGTCGAACGCAGCGCGGCCTACATGGCCAAGCTGTGGGTGAACAACGAAGGTCTGTTGCGGGACATGATTGCCAGCGGCGACGGCAGCCCGCAGGCGCGCTCGCACCTGGCCGACCAGATTGCACGGCTGATGACCGACTATGTTCACCGGCAACTGGTCACCCGTCGCGAGCACTTGATGGCCGAGCAGGCATTCCGCCAGGAGGCGCTGCTGAATCCGCGCCTGGCCAGGCTGGTGCGTTCGCACCAGCAGATTCTCCTGCAGGGCTCCTGCCAGCTTTTTCAGGTATTGGGTTCCCGCGAGCCACAACAGGATGCCAAAGTGTTGACGGCTATAATCGGACGGATGGAATATCAGGGCCTGCTCAACGATACCGAGCCGGCGGCCGAAGAGGAAATGCTCGGCATACTCACGCGTTATATGCATTTGGTGCTGGCTTCGGTTTAATCCCTGTAGGAGCGAGCCTGCTTGCGATGGTCTGATATTCAACATTTATGTTGTCTGACACACCGCCATCGCGAGCAGGCTCGCTCCTACAGAGGACAGCGTTGTGTTCAAAAGGGAGTGTTGAATGAAAGCCTGGCGTGTCGTAGCGATCGCCTTGTCGATCCTGCTGCTCAGTGGCTGCCTGGTGACCTTCAAGGAGCCACTGCCCACCAGCGAGCCCGCGCCCAAGGGGTTGCTCGGCAAATGGACCAGCACCAACGCCTGGGGTGAGCCACTCAACCTGGAACTGACGCGCGTCGGCGACAATCGCTATCAGGCGGTCAGCTACTTCAGAGCCAAACCCAGGGAACGCGAGGCTTATCCGTTCACGGTGTCGCGCCACGGCAGCCGCTGGTATCTCTCGGCGAAAGTGCCGGCACAATTCGGCGGGCATTTCACCATTGCCGGGTTCGAGCTCACCGACAAGCATGAGCTGGTGGTGTACAACCTCGACCTCGAGCAGATCAAACAGGCACTTGGGCAGCAAGCGCTCAGCGGCCAAGGCTTCCAGACCGACGACGGCGAGGGCGTGTTGATCGACAGCCGGATTGACCAGGTGTCCGCTTATCTGGACGACCCGGCCAATTCCGATGTGTTCGTCGAAGCGGTACGCTATCAGCGCCAGGCCAAAGCCAAATAATCAGCATGTTTTTCAGGAGTTTCCGGTGGACGATTACCAGCAGTCGATACGCATTCTGTCTGATCGCATTGTGCTGGCGCAGACGCCGATCCGCGTCCTCGATGCGGTCAAATGGGACGACACCATCCGCAAAGGTTTCCTCAAGGCCAAAGGCAAGGAAATGCCGGCGGTGGACCGCGACTACTACCTCAACCGGCCGTTGACCTTCGACTCCAGCAAAGTGAAGCTGGAATTCCAGAATATCGAACGTGACATCACCCGCCAGCTCGGTCAGTTCAACCCGGTCGGCCAGATCATGCGCCGCATGTGCAAGGAATACCGGATGGTGGTGCGCATGCTTGAAGCGCGCGGCACCGAGGATTTCGGTCTGATTTCCCAGGAGCTGTACGGTGCCGCCTCCGACGCGTTCCATGCCGGTGACCCGACCCTGTCCGACCTGGGCATGATGTTGTCCGAATACCTGAACAACATCGACGGCCGTGGCGACCTGAAGGATGAACCGAAGACGCTGACCGCCAAGGAGGCCGTCGAGATGCTGCAGCATCGCTTGAACAAGGTGTTTGGCGAAGCCGAGGAAACCATCCGGGTGTTCGAGTCCGACGGGATCGTCGCCGATGCGGCGGCCGGCGCGGACTACATCAAGATCCGCACCGACGCGATGTTCAACCAGCGCGATGTGCGCGCGCTGGAGGTTCATGAAGGGTTGGTGCACGTCGGCACCACCCTCAATGGCCTGAACCAGCCGATCTGCACCTTCCTGGCCAAGGGCCCGCCCTCGTCGACGGTGACCCAGGAAGGCCTGGCGATCCTGATGGAGATCATCACCTTTGCCTCTTATCCCAGTCGTCTGCGCAAACTGACCAACCGCACCCGCGCCATTCACATGGTGGAGGAGGGTGCGGATTTCCTGCAGGTGTTCGAGTTCTTCCGCGAACAAGGCTTCGAGATGCCCGAGAGCTACAGCAACGCCAGCCGCGTGTTCCGCGGCTCGACGCCGACAGGTCTGCCCTTTACCAAAGACTTGTCCTACCTCAAGGGCTTCATCATGATTTACAACTACATTCAACTGGCTGTGCGCAAAGGCAAGCTGGAGCAGATTCCGCTACTGTTTTGCGGCAAGACGACGCTGGAAGACATGCGCACCTTGCGCCAGTTGGTGGACGAAGGAATGGTGGTGCCGCCCAAGTATTTGCCGGAACAGTTCCGCGACATGAACGCGCTGTCGGCATGGATGTGCTTCTCCAACTTCCTCAACCATTTGAGCCTGGACCGGATCGAGGCGGATTACTCCAACATCCTGTGAACAACGTCTCCTGTAGGAGCAAAGCTTGCTCGCGATGACGGCATTACATTCAACAGGTGTATTGCCTGACACACCGCTATCGCGAGCAAGCTTTGCTCCTACAGGTCTAGTGTTACCTCCCACTTTCGCGAGGTTTCAACGGATGAGAATCCTCGGCATCATCTGCCTTCTCCTGGCTTTGAGCGGCTGCAGCTCGCTGCTGTTCTACCCCGAGCCCGGCCAACTGTTCACCCCGGAAAAAGCCAAGCTTGAGTACCGCGACGTCACCCTGACCACCGCCGACGGCGTCAGGCTGCATGGCTGGTGGCTGCCGGCGAAAAAAGGTGTCGAGGTCAAGGGTACGGTGCTGCACCTGCACGGCAACGGCGGCAACTTGCCGATGCATCTGGGCGGTAGCTGGTGGCTGCCCAAGCAAGGCTATCAAGTGCTGCTGGTGGACTATCGCGGCTACGGTCTGTCCGAGGGGGAGCCGAGCCTGCCGGCGATCTACCAGGACATCGACGCGGCGTTCAAATGGCTCGACGAGGCACCCGAGGTCAAAGGCAAACCCTTGATTCTGCTCGGTCAGAGCCTCGGCGGCTCGATGGCCGTGCACTACCTCGTTCAACACCCCGAGCGACAGAAACAACTCAAGGCGCTGGTCCTCGATGGCGTGCCTGCCAGCTATCGCGATGTCGGACGTTTTGCGCTGAGCAATTCCTGGGTGTTCTGGGCGTTCCAGGTGCCCCTGTCGTGGCTGGTGCCGGACGGCGACAGTGCGATCAACTCCATCGCACAGCTCAACGGTGTGCCGAAACTGATCTACCACAGCATCGACGATCCGATCGTGCCCCTTTCCAACGGCATCCGTCTGTATCAAGCTGCGCCGCCGCCGCGTGTGCTGCAACTGACTCGTGGTGGTCACGTGCAGACGTTCGCCGACCCGGTCTGGCGCAAAGTCATGCTGCGTTTTCTCGAAGACCCGCAGCATTTCAACGGCCTGCGCCGCCTGGGTGAAATCCCCAATTACCCGGCACCCCAGAATTCAGAAGATGAACCACCAGAGAGTCCGCAATGAGTGAAGAACGTAACGCCATCCCGCTGATCATCACCGGTATCTGCAGCATCCTCGGCACCGTCGGTGCCCTGTGGTGGTACGGCTACCTGCACTTCGCAAAGCCCGAGGATGCGTTGCTGCTCAACGAATTCACCATGCTCAAAACCGTGCCGGGGGAAGACTACAAAGTCTCCCTGGAGCCGGCAGCGCAAGTGGCGCAGTGCATTGATGGGGTGTTGGTGTTGTTTGATACCGAGCAGAAAGGACTGACCGGGGTGCTGGTCAACGACCGCAAAAAAGCCGTGCGCTGCATGGGGCAGGAAACCCCACAGAAGCTGGAGCAATAAACCAATCCAATGTAGGAGCGAGCTTGCTCGCGATGGCGGTCTGACATTCAACATCTCTGTTGCCTGGCACTCAGCTATCGCGAGCAAGCTCGCTCCTACAGGTTTTTGTGAAACAACGGCTTATTGCGTGTTGGCACTCACCGCCGAACGCGGAATCACCGGTTGATTGTCATTGGAAATCGTCACTTCCACCCGACGGTTCTGCGCGCGTCCCGACACGCTGGCGTTATCCGCCACCGGATACTCCTTGCCGTAACCCTGGGCGACGATGCGCGCCGGATCGACGCCCATCTTCACCAGCGCCGTGCGCACGGAACCAGCGCGACGTTCCGACAATGACTGGTTGTGCGACGCCGTACCGGTGCTGTCGGTATAGCCCTCGACGATCACTTTGCGATCGGGGTTTTCCTGAAGGTATTGCGCCAGTTTGTTGATGTTCATCAGGCCATTGGATTTCAGCTCGGCCTTGTCGGTGGCGAACAGCACGTCACCGAAAGTCACCAGCGTGCCGCGATCAGTCTGCTTGGCGTTGAGACTGGCCTGCAGCTGTTTGATCTGTTGGTCACGGGCATCCAGCCGCGCCTGGGCCCGTTGCGCGGAGGCGTTTTTCAGCTGGGCCTCTGCGGTGCGCAGGGCGATGGTCTGTTTCGCCACTTCCACGCGCTGGTTGGTCAAATACGCAAGCTGATCGACCTTGGCCGGGTCTTCTTTATCCAGATACGCCTTGTCGGCCTTGTCCAGGTAATCGCTGGCTTCCTTGGTTTCCAGTGCCGCGACTTTGCTCGCCTGTGGGTTGGCTTGCAGGCCGCTGTAGTTGGTGCGGGCCTGCTCAAGGTTGGCATTGGGCGGTGTGGAGCAGGCAGCCAATGCAACACTGGCGGCCAACAGGGCAGGGATCATCAAGTGTTTGGAATTCATGGTCTTCGTCCTTTTAGTCGAGTAAAGAAATACGTCGAGCCACGCCGTTTACTGAACGGTGCGCTGGCTTTCCTGACGCAGTTCCTGAACCCCTTGTCGAGAGTCCTTCACAGCCTGTTCGGCTTTCATTGCCTGGGCCTTGCGCTCGGCCACGCGAGCGTCCCATTCAGCCTGTTCGGCGAGGGTTCTGGCCTGGTCGTACTTCTTGTCGTGCATGGCAATTTCGGCTTGTTTGAGCTTGTCCTGGGCCGTCTTCATTTCCACGGCGGCGAATTCGGTACCGCCAGCGCTCACGGCGTTGTTGACCGCTGATTCGGTCACGGCGAACTGTTCGGTGGGTGGGTGGCCGGCACAACCGGCCAGCACGAGACTGCCGCCGATGACCAGGGCAGCCATTTTCAGGTGGTGCAGAGGGGGGAACGAGGATTTGCCTGTGCGGGTGTTCATGATTTTCAACTCCATTGGGCTTACTCCTGAACAACTGAAAATCCATCCTGGGCATGGAGCCGCAACCTTCGTTTTCCGGTGTTTTGAAACGGCCGTCCCAGGCATGGTTACTGGGTTGACCGGGGGCGTTTTTTAAAAGTTCAGAGAAATTGGCGTGGCGTTGGAAAACTGTTGACCGAATGGAGAAGGCTCTGGAGCGGGGAATAAACCCTTGTAGGAGCGAGCCTGCTCGCGATGGTCGTCAACGAAAACGCGTTATTTCGCAATGAACGCGGCGCCGTGAAGTCCATCGCGAGCAGGCTCGCTCCTACAGGTGTATCACAGGAGAAATTCAGTGTTTCTGCTTGTCGTGGCCTGCTGACAAATCGTGCAAATGACGACGGGACAACGCCAGAAAACGCGGAGTCGGGCCGATGTCTTCATACAGCGGATCGCCTTCCTCATCCGTGGCCACCACCGTCGAGCCTTTCACATAGGGGAAGCTTTTTTCCAATTCCTCCAGGGCGGCGCCGATCAGTTCGCCGAGCAGTTCTTCGGGTTGCCGTTTGGGGTACATCTCGATGATCGCCGCCAGGCGTGCGGCAGCTTCAACGTCCAGATGAATCGAGTAGCCAGTGTCAGTCAGGCGACCCTTGGCGTTTTCTTCCCAGTGATGGGCAAGCTCGCGGATTTTCATAATGACCTCATGACACGCCTGCTCGTGGCAGGTCGGAAGATGTCCGGCATAGGCCGGCTTAAGCCGTTGTACGGCTCAATGTTCAGACTAGCTTCTGCCTTGGAGGTGTGAAGACCCTTCGTCGTCTGACTTGTAAGAACCGGCCTGGAGCGGCACTCTTGGGTTTCCTGGCCGCCGGATTCTTTGCTGGAGAACTGCTGATGACCGATATTGATGCACGCTTGCGCGAGGACGTTCACCTGTTGGGTGAGCTGTTGGGCAACACCATTCGTGAACAGTACGGGGACGGCTTCCTCGACAAGATCGAGCAGATCCGCAAAGGTGCCAAGGCTGATCGCCGCGGCTCCATGGACGCCGAGCTGAGCGCCAGCCTCAACCAGTTGACCGAAGACGAGTTGCTGCCGGTGGCGCGGGCGTTCAACCAGTTTCTCAACCTGGCCAACATCGCCGAGCAATATCAGCTGATTCATCGACGGGAAGAGTCGCAGCCGGCACCGTTCGAGTCGCGAGTCCTGCCGGAGCTGCTCGCTCGCCTGCGCGCTGAAGGGCATGGCGCCGAATCATTGGCCCGGCAATTGGGGCGGCTTGAAATCGAGCTTGTTCTCACGGCTCACCCGACCGAAGTCGCGCGCCGCACCTTAATCCAGAAATACGACGCCATCGCCGCGCAACTGGCGGCACTGGATCATCGCGACCTGACTGGCGCCGAGCGCGAGCAGATCAAATCGAAACTGCAACGCCTGATCGCCGAGGCCTGGCACACCGAAGAAATCCGCCGCACACGCCCGACACCGGTTGATGAAGCCAAATGGGGCTTCGCGGTGATCGAGCATTCGCTGTGGCAGGCGATTCCGAATTACATGCGCAAGGCCGATCAGGCTTTATATGCCGCCACCGGCTTGCGCTTGCCGCTGGAAGCCGCGCCGATTCGCTTTGCCTCGTGGATGGGCGGCGACCGCGATGGCAACCCCAACGTCACGGCGTCCGTCACCCGCGAAGTGTTGCTGCTGGCGCGCTGGATGGCGGCCGATCTGTACCTGCGCGATGTCGATCACCTCGCGGCCGATCTGTCGATGCAGCAGGCCAGTGAAGCGCTCAAAGCCAAGGCCGGAGACAGCGCGGAGCCGTATCGTGCGGTACTCAAACAATTGCGCGAGCGCCTGCGCGCCACGCGCAATTGGGCTCATGCAGCGTTGACAACACCCACCCCTGCGCCCGTCGACGTCCTGCAAGACAACCGTGACCTGCTTGATCCGCTGGAGCTGTGCTACCACTCGCTGCATGAGTGCGGCATGGGCGTGATCGCTGACGGCCCATTGCTCGATTGCCTGCGTCGGGCTGTGACGTTTGGCTTGTTCCTGGTGCGTCTGGATGTGCGTCAGGACTCGTCGCGGCACAGCGCGGCCATGACCGAAATCACCGATTACCTGGGCCTCGGTCGCTACGAAGACTGGAGCGAAGAAGAGCGCATCACGTTCCTGACGCGCGAACTGAACAACCGCCGACCCTTGCTGCCGGCCCACTACAAGCCGTCCGCCGATACTGCCGAAGTGTTGGCGACTTGCCGGGAAATCGCCGCTGCGCCCGCGGCGTCCCTCGGTTCGTATGTGATTTCCATGGCCGGTGCCGCTTCCGATGTGCTGGCCGTGCAACTGCTGCTCAAAGAGTCCGGCGTGTTGCGACCGATGCGTGTGGTGCCGTTGTTCGAAACCCTGGCCGACCTCGACAACGCCGGGCCTGTGATCGAAAAGCTGTTGCTGTTGCCGGGCTATCGCTCGCGGCTGCAAGGGCCGCAGGAAGTAATGATCGGCTATTCCGACTCGGCCAAGGATGCCGGCACCACGGCGGCGGCTTGGGCGCAGTATCGGGCGCAGGAGCGTCTGGTGGACATCTGTCGCGAGCAGCAGGTGGAATTGCTGTTGTTCCACGGTCGCGGTGGCACCGTGGGCCGTGGCGGCGGCCCGGCCCACGCGGCGATTCTGTCGCAGCCACCGGGCTCGGTGGCGGGTCGTTTCCGTACCACCGAGCAGGGAGAGATGATTCGATTCAAATTCGGCCTGCCGGACATCGCCGAGCAAAACCTCAATCTGTATTTGGCCGCGGTACTTGAAGCGACCCTGCTGCCACCGCCACCACCAACGCCTGAATGGCGTCATCTGATGGATGAATTGGCCGCCGACGGGGTCAGGGCTTACCGCGCCGTGGTGCGGGAGAATCCGCAATTCGTCGAGTACTTCCGTCAGTCGACCCCGGAACAGGAGCTCGGACGTTTGCCGCTGGGCAGTCGCCCGGCCAAGCGCCGTGCCGGCGGCATCGAAAGCCTGCGGGCGATCCCGTGGATCTTCGGCTGGACCCAAACCCGCCTGATGTTGCCGGCCTGGCTGGGCTGGGAGGCGGCACTGAGCAAGGCGCTGGAACGGGGCGAGGGTGAGTTGCTGGGGCAAATGCGCGAGCAATGGCCGTTCTTCCGTACTCGCATCGATATGCTGGAGATGGTGCTGGCCAAGGCCGACGCTGAAATCGCCCAGTCCTACGACGAGCGTCTGGTCGAGCCGGAACTGTTGCCGTTGGGCGCGCACTTACGCGACCTATTGTCGCAGGCATGCTCGATCGTCCTGGGGATGACCGGTCAGTCGCAGCTACTGGCACATAGCCCAGACACCCTGGAATTCATCCGCTTGCGCAACACCTACCTCGACCCGCTGCATCTATTACAGGCCGAGTTGCTGGCCCGTTCGCGGCAACCGGATGTGGCGCAGGACAGCCCGGTGGAACAGGCGCTGCTGGTGTCTGTAGCGGGGATTGCCGCCGGTTTGCGTAATACCGGCTAAGGTTTTTGCCGTGGGGAAAGGCGTCCGATGTGTGCATCGGACGCCGATGACTGGTCGCTATAAAAGTACGGCCAGGCGACAGTTAATGATGGGGTTGCGACTTGGGGAACCGCGCGCAAAGGTCACAAGACCCTGCGGTTTCTCCGACTTTTGGCGTCTTGTGTGGGCGCAGCCTGCTGTGTATCTTGATCAGCCTTTGGCCGTTTGGGCGGCCACGACCCTATTTTTGAGATTGGCCCCACGAGGCGAATCTGACGTTATCTATATAAAAAATTGAGGAGCACATCGATGCGCGTCATTCTGCTGGGAGCTCCCGGGGCCGGTAAAGGTACTCAGGCACAGTTCATCACCGAAAAATTCGGCATTCCGCAAATCTCCACTGGCGACATGCTGCGGGCAGCGGTCAAGGCCGGCACCGAGCTGGGCATCAAGGCCAAGAGCATCATGGATGCCGGTGGCCTGGTGTCCGATGACCTGATCATCGCCCTGGTCAAGGACCGCATCGCCCAGTCCGACTGCGCCAACGGCTTCCTGTTCGACGGTTTCCCGCGCACCATTCCTCAGGCTGAAGCCCTGGTGACTGCCGGCGTCGAGCTGGATGCAGTGGTCGAGATCGCCGTCGAAGACGAGGAAATCGTCCAGCGTATCGCCGGTCGCCGTGTTCACGAGGCCAGTGGCCGCGTGTACCACATCGTCTACAACCCGCCGAAAGTGGCCGGCAAGGACGACATCACCGGTGAAGAACTGGTACAGCGCAAGGACGACACCGAAGAAACCGTGCGTCATCGCCTGTCGGTCTACCATTCGCAGACCAAGCCGCTGGTGGATTTCTACCAGAAGCTGTCGGCTGCCAATGGCAAGCCAAAGTACAGCCATATCGAAGGCGTCGGTTCGGTCGAAGCAATCACCGCCAAGGTGCTCGCGGCCCTGAGCTGAAAAGACTGATCCGCTGCATCATCAACGGCCCGCTTGCGGGCCGTAGTTGTTTATACTGACGCACTTTTTCTGATCCCTCTTTTTACCAACCCTCTTGTGGATACATCGATGAGCACCTTGCTGGCCCTGGACACCGCGACTGAAGCTTGCTCCGTTGCCTTGCTGCATGACGGCAAAGTGACGAGCCATTACGAGGTGATCCCGCGCCTGCATGCGCAGAAGTTGCTGCCGATGATCCAGCAATTGCTGGCTGACGCCGGCATCACCCTGCAAGCCGTGGACGCCATTGCTTTCGGTCGCGGGCCCGGCGCGTTCACTGGCGTGCGCATCGCTATCGGTGTCGTGCAAGGCCTGGCGTTTGCCCTGGACCGTCCGGTATTGCCGGTGTCGAACCTCGCGGTGCTGGCCCAGCGTGCTTTTCGCGAACACGGCGCCAGCCAGGTCGCGGCCGCCATCGATGCGCGCATGGACGAGGTGTACTGGGGCTGCTACCGCGAGACGGCGGGGGAGATGCGCCTGGTCGGCAAGGAAGCGGTGCTGCCACCGGAAGTGACTGCATTGCCGGCCGATGCCAGCGGCGAATGGTTCGGTGCTGGCACCGGTTGGGGTTATGGCGAACGCATTGCGGTAAGCCTGAGCGGCCAGGATGCGGGCATGCTGCCCCACGCCGAAGACCTGCTGACATTGGCGCGGTTTGCCTGGGCGCGCGGGGAGGCGATCGTGGCGGATGAGGCTCAGCCGGTTTATCTGCGGGACAAGGTGGCGACGCCCAAGGCGCGTTAATCCGAAACCGAGTTGCCCCAATCGCGGGCAAGCCTTGCTCCCACAGGTTTTGTATCGTTCACATAAACGGGTGACGACAAAAAACCTGTGGGAGCAAGGCTTGCCCGCGATAGCAATCTAACTGCCAACGCCAATCGTCGTTTTCTAACCTCGCGTTTTAAACCTTTTGTCTTTTATGTGTTCTAGTTATCACTCGGCGGTTTGCGAAGTGGGTTATGCGCCACTAAACTGCCATCACTGATACCGAGCATGCACTTATGCGTATAGACGGCATTTCCTCTCAGTCCTACCCCATCAAACGCAATCCGCGCAAAGGCCGGGTGGTGGAAGACGAATCCGTCGATATCGAAGGCGAGCTGGAGTTTCCGTCCGAAGAGCAACTGGCCGCTCGTGCCAAAGCCGCTGCGCAACGCCTGAGCAATCTCCCCGCTCGTCAGCAAGACATGCTTTATCACCGCGCCATGAGCAAAAGCGTGGCGATGGCCCTGGCCAGCTACCTCAGCACCGCCGGTTTCGTCGACTGGGAAGCGCAAGTCATGGGTCTTGACCTGTACATCTGATGCTGTTGCCTTACTACCTCGGCTGCCCATCCTGGAGTGAAAACGCCTGGCGCGACTACCTGTATCCGCCAGACGCCAAACCCGCCGAGTTCCTCAACCTCTATTCCCAAGTATTCAACGCCGTGGAAGGCAATACGACCTTCTACGCGAGCCCGGCTGCCAGCACCGTGCAGCGCTGGGCGCAAACCCTTCCCGAACACTTTCGCTTTACTGCGAAGTTTCCCGGCGACATCAGCCATGGCGGTGACCTGCGCGAACAACTGACCGCTGCCGAGACCTTCACTCAATTGCTCAGCCCCCTCGGCGAGCGGGTGTCGCCGCTGTGGTTGCAGTTGTCGAAAAGTTTTACGCCGCAGCGCTTGCCCGAGCTGGCGGGATTCATCGATGCCTTGCAGCGACCCTTGGCGGTGGAAGTGCGGCATGACGACTTCTTTGCCAGGGGCGACAGTGAACGGCTGCTCAATCGCCTGTTGCTGGATCGCGGTGTCGAGCGCATTTGCCTTGATCCGCGCGCGCTGTTCAGCTGCACCTCGACCGATCCTTCAGTGCTCCACGCCCAATCGAAAAAGCCCAGGGTCCCGCCGCGCCCGGCAGCGTTCACCCAGTTCCCTCAGGTGCGCTTCATCGGCCATCCGCAGCTCGAAGCGAACGACCCGTTTCTGCTGCCGTGGGTGGAGAAAATCGCCCTGTGGATCGAAGAGGGCCGCACGCCATACATCTTCCTGCACACCGCCGACAACGTGCTGGCGGCGAAACTGGCGCAGCGTTTCCACGGGAAGTTGATGGCGCGTTTGCCTGGCTTGCCGGCGCTGCCTGAGCTATACAGAGAGCCCGCCGCCGAGCAACTTGGCCTGCTCTGAAGGCGGATTCATTCCCCTTTTCAGGAGCCTGCCAATGGATGCGCAAACCCTTCGAGCCCAAGCGTTCAAAGCCTTGCACGAACGCGACGGGGCTTTTGTGATTCCCAACCCTTGGGATGCCGGCTCGGCAAAAATGCTCGCCAGCCTGGGCTTCGAGGCGCTAGCAACCACCAGTGCCGGTTTCGCTTTTTCCCAAGGGCGCCCTGATGGCGGACTGACCCTGGACGACACCCTGGCCAACGTTCGGGCGATTGTCGCCGCCACCGACTTGCCGGTGGCGGTCGATCTGGAAAACGGTTTTGCCGATGATCCTGTCGAATGCGCCCAAAGCATTCTGCGTGCCGCTGCCGAAGGGGCAGTGGGTGGTTCGATCGAAGACGCCACTGGGCGCGAAGGCGCTCCGATCTATTGCTTCGAACATGCCGTCGCGCGTATCGAGGCTGCCGTCGCGGCAGCTCGTAGCCTGCCTTTCCCGTTCACGCTGACTGCCCGGGCCGAGAACTTTCTGCATGGCAATCCGGATCTCGATGACACGATTCGCCGCTTGCAGGCCTTTGCCGAGGCCGGTGCCGATGTGCTTTATGCGCCGGGGCTGCGCAACGCTGAAGAGGTACTGGCGGTGGTCCGCGCCGTGGCGCCGAAGCCGGTCAACGTGTTGATGTCCGGCGGCTTGAAACTGACGGTCCAGGAACTGAGCGAAATGGGCGTCAAGCGCATCAGTGTCGGCTCGGCGCTGGCCCTGGCGGCGCTGGGCGAGTTCTACCGCGCTGCCGAAGAGATCAAGACGTCGGGCACCTTCGGGTTCACGTCGCGGTCCATGCCGTACGCCAAGGCCAATCAGTTTTTCAAAGGCTGACCGTCAGGCGGCGAGGCGCAGGTTCTGCAGGATGATCGGACGCGCCCAGCCGTTATCGAAATCGAGTTGTTTTTGTTGCTCCACCAGTTCTTCCGGCGAGAACGGCGGGAAGGGCTTGTCCAGCAGATCGAGTTCGAACTCGGCGATCGGCAGGTGCAACGGACGCGGTTGCGGCGCCGGGCCGGCTTCCGGCAATGGCTGGCCGGCGGTCAACACGATCGGGCGCACCCAGCCGCTTTCGAAGTCCTGCTGTTTTTGCTGGGCGACGATTTCTTCCGGCGGGAACGGTGGGAACGGCTTGTCGGCCAGGTCCATTTCGAACTCGGCAATCGGCAGGAACAGCGGTTCGGGTGGGCGAACCTCGTTGTCCTTTACGTCGCATTCGCGCTGGGAAACGATGTGCGCCAGCAGGTCGCTGCCAACAGTAGGTTCGACGGGGCTTTCGAGATCGACCGGTGGAAAATTGAGCGATGGCGGCAGTACATCCTCACCCGACTGTTCAGCCAGCGCACGGGCAAAGAAATCCTGCCAGATGTGGCTGACGCCGCTCAGTGCCTGGGTGTTTCGCAGGTTGTAGTCGCCATAGGGCGAGATAAAACCTGTGATGGTGGGTTGAATGTCTGACATTTCTCTCGGTCGACGCTCAGCTCTGGCAAAATGCTCGATAGTTTTGTTATCGGCCGTTTTTGCCGATCATTAATTTTTTGAGCATTTTTTCCCATGATTGAGCAACCGGCGGCGTGCCGCATCCATGTCGAAGCCTTGGGCGCGACCTTTCAGCCACAGGCCGAGCACTGGGCCGAGCGCCTGGGCCTGCCGTTGCAGGTGGATAACGGTGAGTTCGCGTTGCAGGTGGGCGAGCAGGGCTTGCAGCTGCAGCAGCTCGGCGCGGACGCGCCTGGCCCGGTGCGGGTGGACTTCGTCGAGGGTGGCGCGGCCCATCGCCGGTTGTACGGCGGCGGCAGCGGGCAGATGATCGCCAAGGCCGTTGGCATCGCTCAGGGCGTGCGTCCGCGAGTGCTGGATGCCACGGCCGGGCTGGGCAAGGATGCGTTCGTGCTGGCCAGCCTGGGCTGCGAGATGAGCCTGATCGAGCGCCAGCCGTTGATTGGGGCATTGCTTGAGGATGGTCTGGCCCGTGGCGCTGAAGATTTCGACGTGGCGCCGATCGTGGCGCGCATGCGCTTGCTCAAGGGCAATTCGATCGAGGTGATGCGCAATTGGGAGGGCGAGCCGCCGCAAGTGATCTACCTCGACCCGATGTTTCCGCACCGTGAGAAAACCGCATTGGTGAAGAAGGAAATGCGCCTGTTCCGGCCGCTGGTGGGCGATGATCCCGATGCGCCGGCCTTGCTCCAGGCCGCATTGGCTTTGGCCACCCACCGGGTCGTAGTCAAGCGCCCGCGCAAGGCACCGTGCATCGAAGGGCCCAAGCCGAGTCATGCGCTGGATGGCAAGTCGAGCCGGTATGACATTTATCCTAAAAAAGCGCTCAAGGCTTAAGACCGGGTTGCCCAATCGCGAGCAAGCTTTGCTCCCACAGGGTTTGAGGCGTTCACAAACATTGAACCCTGCACAAAACCTGTGGGAGTTGCCCCAATCGCGAGCAAGCTTTGCTCCCACAGGGTTTGAGGCGTTCACAAACATTGAGCCCTGCACAAAACCTGTGGGAGTTGCCCCAATCGCGAGCAAGCTTTGCTCCCACAGGGTTTGAGGCGTAAACAAACATTGAACCCTACACAAAACCTGTGGGAGCAAGGCTTGCCCGCGATGGCGTCAGCCCTGACGCCACAAATACCTCAGGCTGACTCCGGCCGATAAGCCCGCATAAACAACTCCACAACCTCCCGCACATGGCTCTCAGCCGCTTCCCCGGTCAACGGCTCGCCACAGCCATACAACAACCGGAAATTCGCCGCGCCCTTGAGCAGGCAGAAGAAATGCTCCGCTGCATTACGCGGTTTATCGATGCTCAGCGCGCCACTCTGATCCACCTTGCTCAGCAGTCGCTCCATGCCGTGCAGCATGCGTTCGGGACCTGCCTCGAAGAAGATCAGCGAGAGCTTCGGGTCCTGGCTGCCCAGGGTCATGATCAAGCGGTGCAGGTTCACCGATTCGTCGCTGTTGATCAGATGATGAAAGCCGCGGGCAATATTCAGCAGCACGGTTTCCACTGCCACGCCTTCCGGCAGTTCAAAAAACAGAGGCGGCAATTGCTCCTCGCACTTGGCCACCACGGCCGCGGAGAACAGCGTCTCCTTGTCGTTGAAGTGGCTGTAGACCGTGAGCTTCGATACTCCGGCCTGCGCGGCGACAGCATCCATGCTGGTGTTGGCATATCCCTTGGTCAAAAACAGCGTCTTCGCCGCGTCGAGGATCGCCTGGCGCTTGGCCAGATCCTTGGGGCGGCCAGGGCCGTTGGGTGCTGAAAGATTGTTCGGCATATGCGCTTTTATTACTGGACTGGTGAGTTTGCTATTAATAACATACCGGTCAGTATAATTATTCCAAGCACCATTAGCGAAAGGTCCTTCACCATGTTCCGCTATGCCTTGCCCCTCGCGTTGCCAGTCACCCTGGCGCTTTTTTTGACGGCGTGTGGTCACGAAGAGGCGCCCCAAACCAGCGTTCGCCCGGCCATGGTGGTTCAGCCAGAGCCTTCGGCTCAGGTGATGGAAAGCTATCCCGGCGAAGTCCGCGCCCGCTATGAGCCGGACCTGGCGTTCCGCATCGGCGGCAAAGTCAGCCGACGACTGGTCGAAGAAGGGCAGCGGGTCAAGGCCGATCAACCCCTGGCGGAACTCGATCCGCAAGATGTGCGCCTGCAACTGGAGGCCACCCGTGCCCAGGTCGCGGCTGCCGAGGCCAATCTAAATATGGTGCGCGCTGAGCGTGATCGCTATAAAACGTTGATGGAACGTCAGTTGGTCAGCCGTTCGCAGTACGACAATGCGGAAAACCTCTACCGCTCCGGCGAAGCGCGTCTCAAACAGATCAAGGCCGAATTCAACGTCTCGAACAACCAGGCCAGCTACGCCGTATTGCGTGCACCACAGGATGGTGTCGTGGCCAAACGAGCGCTGGAAGTCGGGCAAGTCGTGGCCGCCGGGCAAACGGTATTCACCCTCGCCACCGATGGCGAACGCGAAGTATTGATCAGCCTGCCGGAACAGAGCTTCGGCCGCTTCAAGGTCGGTCAACCGGTGTCGGTGGAACTGTGGACGCAACCGGATCAGCGCTTCGCCGGGCACATCCGCGAGCTGTCGCCATCCGCCGATCCGAAGTCCCGCACCTTCGCTGCCCGCATCGCATTTGCCGGTGGCAAGGTCCCTGCCGAGCTGGGCCAGAGCGCCCGGGTGTTCGTGCAAACTGCCGAGGCCGTCCCGCTGGCGGTGCCGCTGTCTGCACTGACCGCGGAAAATGGCGTGACTTACGTCTGGGTCGTCAGCGCCAACAACACCCTGAAGAAAACCCCGGTGCGGGTCGGTGCCTTCGGTGAGAAAACCGTCCCGGTGCTCGAAGGTCTCAACGCCAGCGACTGGGTAGTGGCCGCCGGCGTCCATGTGCTTCTGGACGGGCAGCAGGTGCGCCCGGTGGATCGCTCCAACCGCGTGGTCAATCTGGCGGACAAGGAGTAATCCCCGATGGGCTTCAATCTTTCCGAATGGGCGCTGCGTAATCGCCAGATCGTCCTGTTCCTGATGCTGTTGCTGGCCATCGTCGGCGCGCTGTCCTACACCAAGCTCGGCCAGAGCGAAGATCCGCCGTTTACCTTCAAGGCCATGGTGGTCCGTACCAACTGGCCAGGCGCCACGGCACAAGAGGTCTCGCGCCAGGTCACCGAACGCATCGAAAAGAAGCTGATGGAAACCGGCGAGTACGAACGCATCGTGTCGTTCTCCCGCCCCGGTGAGTCACAGGTGACGTTCATTGCCCGCGACTCCATGCACTCGGTAGAGATTCCCGAGCTCTGGTATCAGGTGCGCAAGAAGGTCAGCGACATTCGCCACACCTTGCCGCCGGGCATTCAGGGGCCGTTCTTCAACGATGAGTTCGGCACCACGTTCGGCAATATCTACGCCTTGACCGGTGACGGCTTCGATTACGCGGTACTCAAGGATTACGCCGACCGCATCCAGATCCAGCTGCAACGGGTCAAGGACGTGGGCAAGGTCGACCTGCTCGGCCTGCAGGATGAAAAAATCTGGATCGAGCTGTCCAACGTCAAGCTCGCCACCCTGGGTTTGCCATTGGCGGCGGTGCAGCAGGCGCTTGAAGAACAGAATGCCGTGTCCACCGCCGGCTTCTTCGAAACCAGCAGTGAGCGATTGCAGCTACGGGTCTCGGGGAATTTTCAGACCGTCGATGAGATAAAAAACTTTCCGATTCGGGTTGGAGATCGCACTTTCCGAATCTCTGATGTGGCCGACGTGCGCCGTGGCTTCAACGATCCACCGGCGCCGCGCATGCGTTTCATGGCGCAGGACGCTATCGGTCTGGCCGTGGCCATGAAGGACGGTGGTGACATTCTGGTGTTGGGCAAGGCTCTGGAAGTCGAGTTCGCCCGTATCCAGAAAAACCTCCCGGCCGGCATGCAACTGCGCAAGGTTTCCGATCAACCGGCGGCGGTGAAAACCGGTGTCGGCGAGTTCGTCCAGGTTCTGGTGGAAGCCCTGGCCATCGTGTTGCTGGTGAGCTTCTTCTCCCTTGGCGTGCGCACCGGCATGGTGGTCGCTTTGGCAATCCCGCTGGTGTTGGCCATGACCTTCGCCACCATGTACTACCTCGGCATCGGCCTGCACAAGATATCCCTCGGCGCGTTGGTGCTGGCGCTGGGTTTGCTGGTGGACGATGCGATCATCGCCGTGGAAATGATGGCGATCAAAATGGAGCAGGGCTTCGACCGGATCAAGGCGGCGAGCTATGCCTGGACCAGCACCGCGTTCCCGATGCTCACCGGTACGTTGATTACCGCGGCCGGGTTCCTGCCGATCGCCACCGCGCAATCGGGCACCGGCGAATACACCCGCTCGATCTTCCAGGTGGTGACCATCGCGCTGCTGGCATCGTGGGTAGCAGCGGTGGTTTTCGTGCCGTACCTCGGGGAAAAGCTCTTGCCGGACCTGGCGAAAATTCACGCGGCCAAACACGGTACTGACCAACCCGATCCCTACGGCACACCGTTTTATCAGCGGGTGCGGCGCCTGGTGGAGTGGTGTGTGCGTCGGCGCAAGACCGTGATCGCGGCGACGGTGATTTTGTTCATTGCTTCGGTGGTCCTGTTCCGCTTTGTGCCGCAGCAATTTTTCCCGGCGTCGGGCCGACTGGAATTGATGGTCGATCTGAAACTGGCCGAAGGCGCTTCCCTGAGCAACACCGCCGAGGAGGTCAAGCGCCTCGAAGCGTTGCTCAAGGACAAGGCCGGGATCGACAATTATGTGGCCTATGTGGGCACCGGTTCGCCGCGTTTTTACCTGCCACTGGATCAGCAACTTCCCGCTGCGAGTTTCGCCCAGTTTGTCGTGCTGGCGAAAACCATCGAGGAGCGCGAAACCCTGCGTACCTGGTTGATCGCTACCCTCAACGAACAATTCCCGGCCCTGCGTTCGCGGGTCACGCGCCTGGAAAACGGCCCGCCGGTTGGCTATCCGGTGCAGTTCCGGGTGACCGGCGAGCACATTGAGGAGGTCCGTGCGCTGGCACGCAAGGTGGCGGCCAAGGTTCGCGAAAATCCTCATGTGGTTAACGTGCATTTGGACTGGGAAGAGCCGAGCAAAGTCGTTTACCTCAACGTCGATCAGGACCGCGCGCGGGCACTTGGCGTGAGCACGGCGAACCTGTCGAGATTCCTGCAAAGCTCGCTGACCGGTTCCAGTGTCAGCCAGTATCGTGAAGACAATGAGTTGATCGAGATCCTGCTGCGCGGCACCTTGCATGAGCGCACCGAGCTGTCGTTGCTGCCAAGCCTGGCGGTGCCGACCGACAACGGTCGCAGCGTGGCCCTGTCGCAAATCGCGACCCTGGAATACGGCTTTGAAGAAGGGGTGATCTGGCACCGTAACCGCCTGCCCAACGTGACCGTGCGCGCCGACATCTATGGCAAGGAGCAACCGGCGACGCTGGTGCAGCAAATCATGCCGACCCTCGACCCGATCCGTGCCGAATTGCCGGACGGCTATTTGCTGGATGTCGGCGGCACCGTGGAAGACTCCGCGCGCGGGCAGAACTCGGTGAAGGCCGGTGTGCCGCTGTTCATCGTGGTCGTACTGACGTTGTTGATGTTGCAACTGCGCAGTTTCTCACGCACGGCGATGGTGTTTCTGACGGCGCCACTGGGGTTGATCGGCGTGACGCTGTTCCTGATGGTGTTCCGCCAGCCGTTTGGTTTCGTGGCCATGCTCGGGACTATCGCGTTGTCGGGGATGATCATGCGTAACTCGGTGATTCTGGTGGATCAGATCGAGCAGGACATCGCGGCCGGGTTGAAGCCGTGGCAGGCGATCATCGAAGCCACGGTGCGGCGGTTCAGGCCGATTGTGCTGACGGCGCTGGCGGCGGTTCTGGCGATGATTCCGTTGTCGCGCAGTGTGTTTTTCGGGCCGATGGCGGTGGCGATCATGGGGGGGTTGATTGTAGCTACGGCGTTGACGCTGCTGTTTTTGCCTGCCCTTTATGCCGCCTGGTTTCGGGTTCGCAAAGAGTCGGTTTGATAGTTTGACCTTGGCGGCCTTCGGGCCGACCAAACTCTTGATTGATTGAGTACATATCCGTTCCTTCGGTAACGGCGGCTGGCGGTTTCGCTCTTACAGCGAGTCACTTGGAAGAGCCCCAAGTAACCAAGGGCTCTTGCCCC
>NZ_WTFT01000011.1:187557-353652 GCF_009861505.1 Pseudomonas izuensis
TGGGGCAAGAAGATCAAAAGCAAAAGCAACGCGAGGCGGCCTGACAGCCGACCTGGATTTTGCAGATCTACCCAACCCCCTGTAGGAGCTGGCTTGCCAGCGAAGGCGACCCCACAGTCAATGATGTTTATCGCTCAATCAAAACATTCAGAACCTTCCCACAAGACTTTCAGGTTGTCCCTAGGACGCACGATCTCTAGCCTTTGATCGTCGCTGCAAAAAGCAGCGACTGGGTTTCGCAGCCCGGTTAAACTTCAGGCGCACAGCGTCCACCATCCGAAAGCGGGCGCTTTTTTATGCCTGTGTCATGGCGGTTGTGCGCGGGATACCTTCGGGTATGCCGGGCGCCTGAAGTCCCGGTCTGCGAACCTGCGTACAGCTGCCACCTAATTTTCGTTTCGCAGCGATCAGTGGCAGCTCCACTACTTCAGGAGCTACACCATGATTAAACACAGCCCAAATCCCCCAGACACAAATCCAGTACAACCGACGAAAACCAACTACCGCCCCTGTCCGATTTTCGCCATCAACCCCGATGTCACCTCAGAAACACTCCTGGTCCACGCCTATGAAACCCTGGCCTCGGCCAATGTCATGGCCACCGAGTTGTCCTCCAGCTTCACCGGCCCGACATGCAATCTGATCCTCGGTATTCAGCAGATGATCGTCCTGGCACAGCTATCGGTGAACCGCGTACTCGATCAGCTCGATCCGCAGCCATAGCTCATTGAATCAAACCGACCCCCGTAGGAGCTGCCGAAGGCTGCGATCTTTTGATTCTGCTTTTCGATATCAAAAGATCGCAGCCTGCGGCAGCTCCTACAACTATTTCAGAAGCGTCCGATATTGAGACAAGGGGGGTTCGTTTGTTGTACTCAAAACTCGGTTTCACGAGTTTTTGAGACAGCGCCAATGAAAAAGCCACCCATGCTGAAGGGGAGGTCAGACCCGGTTTTTGATTTGCTGACAAAGTCGCCGCACAAGGAACGCCTCTCGGATTACCTCGCTCTACTCAAGCCCCTGGACGACCAAGGGCGCTACCTGCCATTCAATGATTTGCGCTATCGCTGGGCGCCGGGGCTGGATCCGAATCTTTGCTGGGCCTTGGTCAAGAAGGCCCGAACAGCGCAGTACTCCAGCCTGTTGCCATTGGGTGAGCCTGTGCAATGGGGCAACTTCGTACTAACGCCATTGGCGCAAAAAGCGATTTCCTCCGTGGACCGTCAAACGACGACGGCCGCGCTGGAGTACATGACCAGCCAAATCAGCGAAAGCGCGCATTTCAGCTATCTGCTCAACGATCTGATCGAAGACGAAGCCATCAGCAGCAGTCAGCTTGAAGGTGCAGCGACCACCACTCGGGTGGCCAAGGACATGCTCAAACGCCATCGACTGCCGCGTACACCGGATGAGCGGATGGTGATCGGCAATTTCAAGATGATGAATTTCGCCTGGGAAAAGCGTTACGAGCCGCTGAGTGTTGAACTGATCGCGGCACTGCATCGCGTTGGCGTATCAGGTATTGATGACGCGCAATATTCGCCGGGGAATCTGCGGGTCAACGATGAGGTGGTGGTGCAGGATGGCCAGGGCAATACGGTTCATGTGCCACCTCCCGCTTCAGGGCTCGCCTCGCGTTTGCGGGTGCTGTCGAAGTGGATCAATCAGTCTCATGACGATCCCAATCAAGGCAACTACTTACATCCTTTGATCAAGGCCATCGCCCTGCATTTTGCCTTGGGGTATGAACATCCTTTTCGTGATGGCAACGGCCGCGTCGCACGGGCGTTGTTCTACTGGTTCATGTTCAAGAATGACTTCTCGGCGTTTCGCTATATCGCCATCAGCGTCTTGCTGCGCAATGCGCCGGTGAAGTACGGGCGCTCCTATCTCAATAGCGAAGCGGATGACCTGGACCTGACGTATTTCATCGATTTCCAGTGTTCAGTGGTGCTGCGTGCTGTCAGTAGTTTTACCGAGGCATATAGGAAAAGTCTGGTGAATGCCGAGAGCTTTGATCGCTGGTTGTCTGAGTCTGGCTTTTTCGACCGGCTGACCGCAAGGCAGCGAGCGGTTTATCAGGTGGCCAAGAGTGGGGTGGCCAAGGAGTTTACGGCGGTCAATGTGAAGGAGAACCTGGGATGTTCGTACAACACGGCGTCGGCCACGTTGAATGGGTTGGTTGATCTGGAGTTGTTTGAGAAGCGCAAGCTGGGGCGTGAGTGGGTGTTTTTTCTACGACCTGGATTGGCTGCCTGAACCATTGTGGGAGCGGGCTTGCTCGCTCGCTCCTACAGGGTTTTGCGGTGAGGGTTAGAGCGTACCGAAGACTTTCTTCGCCAAGCTGGTCGCCGCCGCCGCCGGGTCCTTGCGAATGGCTTCTTCCTGTTTGCCGATCATCTCGAACAAGCCATTGAGCGCTTGCTCGGTGACGTAGTTTTCGACGTTGGCATTTTTTGCATCCACTACGCCCATGGTCGCCGCTTGCCCGGCGAACGAGTTGTACTGCTGGGCCAGGCCAACCTTGTCGGTGGCTTGCTTGACGATGGGCAGGAACTTGGCGCGGATCTGTTCGCGGCTGGTTTTGTTCAGGTATTGGGTGGCCGAATCATTGCCGCCGCTGAGGATGCCCTTGGCGTCATCGACGGTCATTTTCTTCACCGCATCCACGAGGATCGGTTGGGCCTGGACAACGGCGGTTTCCGCCGCTTTGTTCATGCTGGCTTCCAGCTCATCGACCTGATCACCCATGCCGAACTGTTTCATCTTGCTCGCGACTTTGCCCAGTTTGCCAGGCAGTTCGATTTTCACGTCCGGGTTGTTGCTGAAACCGCCCGGTGTGCCGAGTTGTTTCACGGCCAGTTGAGCACCTTGGGTCAGGGCATCCTTGAGGCCACCGGTGGCGTCTTTTTGCGACAGGTCAGCGAGGGACAGCGCCAGAGCGCTCGCGGAAATCATCAGGCCTGCACACAGGCCGGCAAAACGGAGGGTAGGGCGGAGCATGGCAACTTCCTTTTTCAAAAAGACACTTAGCGGGCCGCGTCGACGCGAACCTTCAATGGCTGTGGATCGGTGCCGTCCAGCCGCACGGCGTGATTCTCAGTGGTGATGAACAGCAGTTTGCCATCGACCTCAATGCGAGCGCTCACCGAGTAACGATGGTTGGGCTCGATCTGCAATGGGTCGTAGCTGAGGTGGAACGGCAAGGGCACCTGGCCTTTGACCGGTCCGCGTTGCTCATCGATAACCTTGGCAGGGGCATCGGCGAGTGAGATGTCTTGCAGGCTGACACTCAGGACGGCCGTGGGCGGCAGCGCAATGCGTTGCAGATAGAAGACTTCACCGTTGAGGGTTGCCTTGGGCGCAGGTGGGTGCTGGCAAGCTGTCAGCAGCACGGCGACCGCGATCAGGGACAGTTTTTTCATCGGACTATCTCCATGTCTGGGGGCGCCAGAACCGCCTGGCGCCCTGATCAATCTAGACGGTTTGAGCGGGTTGATCGGCCGCATCTTCAACGCGATGCAACGCCACCTGCCGGATCGACAAGCGGATTTCCGCCGGCAACACCCGTTTGGCCGCGCCTTCGGCCAGTTCGCCGAGCAGTTCGTGATAGCCCAGCTTGCCGGCCTCGTCGCGCTTGAGAACATCAAGATCGAGCATCGTCTGGATGAAGTGGCGGAACAGGCTCTTGTCGAAGAACTCCGGGGCGTTCAGGCCGTGCAGGATCGACAGGCGCTGGGCCATGACCGTGCACAGGTCTTCCAGCTCTTCGGCGCTGATGCTGTTCTGGCCGCTGTTGAGCAGCAGGGAAACGGTCATGTAGAAGCGCTGCAAGGTCTGGGCGATGCTTTTCGACAGCAGCGTCAGCAGCACGAAGTGCCGCGAGCTTGGGGCCGGGCGCAGGTACACGTCGTTCTCGAAGCGCAGCAGGCCTTGTTCGACGAACGCTTCCAGCCATTGATCGATCACCGCGTCCAGCTCGTCCAGCGACCAGCGTATGAACAGCTCCGCTTGCAGGTACGGGTACAGCGCACGGGTGTAACGCAGGATCTGTTCGCGGTTCATGCGTGACGCGCTCTGGAAGAAACTCGCCAGCAGCGCCGGCAAGGCGAAGATGTGCAGCACATTGTTGCGGTAGTAGGTCATCAGGACGGCGTTCTGCTCGTCCAGATACAGAATCTTGCCCAGGGCATCGCTCTGCTCGGAGAGCAGGTCCATGTCCTTCACATGCTCGATCAGCGCTCGACCGTCACCGTCCGGCAACGTGGTGTGCGGTGAGTACGGGACCTTGCGCAACAGCGCCAGGTACAGATCGAGGACCCGTGCCATGGCGCGATCGTCCAGGGCCAGACGGCTGGTGGACAGCAGCGCTAACGCCACCAGGTTGACCGGGTTGATCGCGGCCGCTTCATTCAGATGCTGCGCGACTTTATCCCCGAGGCGATTGGTGGTTTCGTTGAGCCAAGCGGGCTTGAACTGCGGGCCGAACTCCTGTTTGCGCCAGTCTGGCTGTTCGCTGTCGAGGAACTCGGCCAGTTTGATCGGCTCGCCGAAGTTCACCGCCACCTGGCCGAAACGCTGCTTGAGCGCGCCGATGACTTTGAAGATGTCGAAGATCGATTCTTTCTTCTTGCTCGCCCCGCGCAATTCGCCAAGGTAAGTGCGGCCTTCCAGTACGCGCTCATAACCGATGTACACCGGCACGAACACGATGGGCACGCGCGAGGAGCGCAGGAAGCTGCGCAGGGTGATCGCCAGCATCCCGGTTTTCGGTTGCAGCATGCGCCCGGTGCGCGAACGGCCACCCTCGACGAAGTACTCCACCGGGAAGCCCTTGGTGAACAGCGTGTGCAGGTATTCGTTGAACACCGAGGTGTACAGCGGGTTGCCCTTGAACGTGCGACGCATGAAAAACGCGCCACCACGACGCAGCAGACCGCCGATGCCTGGCATGTTCAGGTTGATCCCGGCGGCGATGTGCGGCGGGGTCAGGCCGTTGCGGAACAGCAGGTAGGACAGCAGCAGGTAGTCGATGTGGCTGCGGTGGCAGGGTACGTAGATGACTTCGTAACCCGGGGCGACCTTCTGCACGCCTTCGATGTTGTTGACCTTGATGCCGTCGTAGATCTTGTTCCAGAACCAGCTCAGCACCACTTCCATAAAGCGGATCGCCGTGTAGGTGTAATCCGAGGCGATCTCGTTGCCGTAGCGCAAGGCCTGGGTCTTGGCTTTCTCCGGGGAAATGTGTTCGCGCTCGGCCTCGTCGAGGATCGCTTGTTTGACCAGCGGCTGGTTGACCAGGCCCTTGACCAGATTGCGCCGGTGGGAAATGTCCGGGCCGATCACGGCGGCTTTCAGGTTGCGGAAATGTACCCGCAGGATGCGCTGGGCCATGCGCACCGTGCGTTCGTGGCCCTTGTTGTGCTCGATCAGCTCGCGCAGGTGAATCGGTGCGGAGAACTGCACGCGGGTCTTGCGTCCCAGCACGATGATGCTGAGTAGCCGGCGCAGTCGCCCGGTGACCGCCCAACTGTCGGCAAACAGCAATTTCCACGGGCTCGACTCGCTGTCCGGCGACTGACCCCAGAACACGCTGACCGGGATGATCTGCGCATCTTCGGCGGCATTCTGGCTCAGGGCGCTGACCAGGCGGGTCAGGGTCGGCGGTGCACCGCGCTTGTCCTGGCGACCGAGCCAGTCCGGGTCCGGTGTCAGGTAGAAGAACGCCGCCGGTTCCAGCAGGTTACCCACCGATACCGGCAGCACCGGGCGCGGCAGGCCGGCCTTGCTGCATTCGGTGTCGACCACGGCGAGGTCGGTCAGCGAAGGGTTTTGCAGGACGTAGAACACCGGGCGACTGCGGTCGAGGTTGAGGGTGAACGACGACTGGTTGATCGTTTCCGAGCGAACCCAGAGGTACAACAGTCGGCGCAGGGTGCCAAACACAAGACGGCGGAGCGGGGAACGGGTCATACGGCATCTGCTTGAGTGAATAAAACCGAGCGTTTGCTCGGGAGCTGGATAGTGTGCCGGATTCGCCGAAAATCGGCAAAAAAGCGGCAATCAAAGTGCTATTGAGAGATTAAATGTCTGACATATACTCGGCGCTCTGTCGCCGTAGCCCTTTATGGGACGGCATGTGCAGGCTGACGTTCCCGAGGCTTTCCTGCGAAAAGCCCGATCAATAATAAAAAAGGAGTATGAACAGATGGCAACACGTGAAACCGGCAACGTGAAGTGGTTCAACGACGCCAAGGGCTACGGCTTCATTCAGCGCGAAGATGGGGTGGATGTGTTCGTGCACTACCGCGCGATTCGCGGTGAAGGCCACCGCTCGCTGACCGAAGGCCAACAGGTCGAGTACGGGGTGGTGGAAGGGCAGAAGGGCTTGCAGGCTGAGGATGTTGTAGGGCTTTAAACCAGCCTACAAATCATACAAAACCCTGTGGGAGCAAGGCTTGCCCGCGATGGCAGTGTGTCAGTAAACATTATGTCGATTGACACACCGCCATCGCGGGCAAGCCTTGCTCCCACAGGATTGCGGTGCCGTGGGTTAAGCCGTTTTCCAGGTGATCTCTTCTTCACCGTCGGCGCTGATGCGAATCCAGCGATCCGCCGTCTCCTCACCTTCTTCTTCGACCCAACTGCCCGGCGCGCAACGCACTTCGACGTTCAGCGCGGCAAACGCGGCGCGGGCGCAGGCGATGTCGTCATCCCATGGGGTCTGGTCGCTTTCCAGGTACAGGCTGTTCCATTTGCCCACGGCTTTGGGCAACCAGGTCACCGGCACATTGCCGGCCTTGCACTTGTAGGTCTGGCCTTTCTGGACCCAGTCGGTGCATGGGCCCAATGCCGCACCGAGCCAGGCGGAAACCGCCTTATGGTCGACGTCGGCGTCTTTCAGGTAAATCTCGATATCGGGTTGGCGCATGGATGTCCTCACTGCGTGTCTGAAAAATCCATTCGCGGATTTAGCCGGTCTTGAGCCGTTGCTCAAAAAACCAAATTAGTCGTTATTGAAGTACGAAATAATCGTAGCGCATCGAGACCGTGACCTCGAACGGCTCCGCCTGCTCGATGACCGCCGTCCGGCGCTCGGCACTGGCGCGCCAACCGTGAGGCGTCATGGCCAGCAGATTCGCCCGATCCTGACCGCTGGCAAGCGTCAGTTTGTATTCCAGGGTTTCACTGTGCGCCAGCGCCATGCCTTCCGGCACCAGGGCCAGATGCTTGTCGTCGGTGTATTCACGGACTTCGTCGTACAACCGCTCGCGCAATTCCATCAGATGGCCGCTGGTCGGGCCGACTTTCATCAGGCCGCCACCGGGGCTGAGCAGGCGTTTGGCCTCCTGCCAGTCCAACGGGCTGAAGACACTGGCCAGGAACTGGCAACTGCCCGATGCCAATGGCACCCGCGCCATGCTGGCGATCAACCAGGTCAGTCGCGGATTGCGTTTGCAGGCGCGTTTGACCGCTTCCCGGGAAATATCCAGCGCATAGCCATCGGCGTCCGGCAGTGCCTCGGCGATTTGCGCGGTGTAGTAACCCTCGCCACAACCGATGTCGACCCAACGCGCCGGCGCATAACCAGCCGCCAGCTCTGCCAGGCGTCTGGCCACCGGCGCATAGTGCCCGGCGTTGAGGAAGTCGCGACGGGCTTCGACCATCGCCTGGTTATCCCCAGGGTCACGGCTGTTCTTGTGCTGCACCGGCAACAGGTTCAGGTAACCCTGGCGCGCACGGTCGAAGCGGTGCCCGGCGGGGCAGGCCACGCCGTTGTCCACCGCATTGAGCGGTTCGCTGCAGATCGGGCAAGCGAGCATCAGGCGAGCAACTTGACGAGGGTCTGGTAGTAGATCTCGGTCAGTACATCGAGGTCGGCCGCCAGTACACGCTCGTTGACCTGGTGGATGGTCGCGTTGACCGGCCCCAACTCGACCACTTGTGTGCCCATGGTCGCGATGAAGCGCCCATCGGAGGTACCACCACTGGTGGAAGCCTTGGTTTCGCGACCGGTGATGTCCTTGATGCTCGACGACACCGCATCGAGCAACGCGCCAGGTTCGGTGAGGAACGGCAGGCCCGACAATGCCCAATCGATGTGCCAGTCCAGGCCATGCTTGTCGAGGATGTCGGCGACGCGCTTCTGCAGGCCTTCGACGGTGGATTCGGTGGAGAAGCGGAAGTTGAACACCGCCACCAGGTCACCCGGAATCACGTTGGTCGCGCCGGTGCCGGAGTTGACATTGGAGATCTGGAAGCTGGTTGGCGGGAAGAAATCGTTGCCGTGATCCCAGTGTTCGGCGGCCAGTTCGGCCAGGGCCGGGGCGGCGAGGTGGATCGGGTTCTTCGCCAGGTGCGGGTAGGCGACGTGACCCTGCACGCCGCGTACGGTCAGCTTGGCACCGAGGGAACCGCGACGGCCATTCTTGACCACATCACCCACCAGGGTGGTGCTCGACGGTTCGCCGACGATGCACCAGTCCAGGCGCTCCTTGCGCGCCACCAGACGTTCGATCACCGCCTTGGTGCCGTGGTGCGCCGGGCCTTCTTCGTCGCTGGTGATCAGGAAGGCAACCTTGCCCTTGTGATCCGGGTAGTCGGCGACGAAGCGCTCGGCCGCCACGGTCATGGACGCGAGGCTGCCTTTCATGTCTGCCGCGCCACGGCCGCAGAGCATGCCGTGTTCGTCGATCACCGCGTTGAACGGGTCGATCTGCCAGGCGGTCACCGGGCCAGTCGGCACCACGTCGGTGTGACCGGCGAAGCACAGCACCGGGCCGTCGTGTTTGCCGTGGGTGGCCCAGAAGTTATCCACATCTTCGATGCGCATCGGTTCCAGCATGAAACCGGCATCGCCCAGGCGCTGCATCATCTGCTTCTGGCAATCGGCGTCGACCGGGGTCACGGACGGACGGCGGATCAGGTCGATGGCGAGTTGGAGGGTCGGCGAAAGGTCGGCGTGGGCCGTCATGGAAAAAACTCCGGATGATCTTCTATGTGGGAGCAACGCTTGCTCGCGATGAACGATGATGGGGTATTTCTATTACACCGAGTCGACTCAATCGCGAGCAAGCATTGCTCCCACAGGGAATAGGGCAGGGCCTGCAAAATGGCGGTTATCTTAAAGCAAAACGGCGACCATTGGCCGCCGTTTAGTGCATCGGTGAAGATTTAGACCGCTGGTGCCGTTTCGGTCTCGGCGGTCGGTTTCGGCAGGGACGACAGGAACGCCATGATCAGCGCCGCCAGGTACGGCAGCGACTGCACCAGCAACATGGTCACCCAGAAGCGCATGTCATTGCTCGGCATGCCGTTGACCAGGAAGATCCCCAGCGCCGCGCCCCACAGCAACAGCATGATGAACACCTCTTCCCGTGCTTCCGAAATCGCTACCCAGAAGCCGTGGTTATCGGCGTTCTTCGGCGTGCGGAAGAACGGAATGCTGCTGGTGAAGAAACCGTACAGCACCGCTTTGGCGATGGTGTGCGACAACGCCAGGCCGGCCAGCGCCGCGCAGAACGCATCCTTGAGGTTCACGCCCACGGCGCGGCGGTAAAGGAAGATGATCTTGCCGACCTTGAACACGAACAACGCCAGTGGCGGGATCGCGAAAATCAGCAGCGGCGGATCAACCCGTTGCGGCACGATGATCATCGCCGCCGACCACAACAGCGCACCGACGGTGAAGAAGATGTTCATGCCGTCCGCCACCCACGGCAACCAGCCCGCGAGGAAGTGGTAGCGCTGGCCGCGGGTCAGCTCGGTGTCCTTGCCGCGCAGCAGGCTGCGGGTGTGACGCTTGATGATCTGAATCGCGCCATAGGCCCAGCGGAAGCGCTGTTTCTTGAAGTCGATGAAGGTATCGGGCATCAGGCCCTTGCCGTAACTGTCGTGGTAATACGCCGCCGACAGACCTTTTTCGAACACCCGCAGGCCCAGCTCGGCGTCTTCGCAGATGCACCAGTCGGCCCAGCCCAGTTCTTCGAGCACCGAGCGACGGGTCATGGTCATGGTGCCGTGCTGGATGATCGCGTCGCGGTCGTTGCGGGTGACCATGCCGATATGGAAGAAGCCTTTGTATTCCGCGTAGCAGAGCTTCTTGAAGGTGCTTTCGTTCTGGTCGCGATAGTCCTGCGGCGACTGCACCACGGCGATTTTCGGATCGGCGAAGTGCGGCACCATGTGCTTGAGCCAGTTGGGGTGCACGCAGTAATCGGAGTCGATCACCGCAATCACTTCGGCATCCTTGGCGGTGTGCGGAATCAGGTAGTTCAGCGCGCCGCCCTTGAAACCGGCCAATGGCGCGACGTGGAAGAACTTGAAGCGCGGGCCGAGGGTTTCGCAGTAATCGCGCACCGGCTCCCAGACCGCCGGGTCCTTGGTATTGTTATCGATGATCAGGACTTCGAAGTCCGGATAGTCGAGATTGGCCAGGGCGTCGAGGGTCTGTTTGACCATCTCCGGCGGCTCGTTGTAGCACGGCACATGGATCGAGACTTTCGGGCGGTAGTTCGAATCGCCGACCACCGGCAGGAATTCCCGGCGCCGTTTGTGAATCCACACCGCTTCGGCCAGTTCGTGTGCTTCGGCCAGCAATACGATAAACACCCCGAGCGCGCCGAGGGCGAGCAGGATGCCCACCGTCAGGCTGAACCAGGTGCTGTATTGCAGGCTGTAGTCATAACCGATCCACACCAGCACCGAACCGCAAAGGAACGCGATGAAGGTCAGGAAGGTACGACCACGCTGGCGCAGGGCCGAGCCGTCGATCATCAACAGGGTCAGCGACAACAGCGCCAGTACCACTGAACCGACCGCCAGCACCTTCCATTGCGGGATGGCAACGACCGGGCCTTCGAAGTTGAATTTCTGCTGGCGCGCGGCGTTGAACACGCCCCAATAAGCGCCTACGGAGCCTTCGTCACTGGCTTTCCAAGGCTGGTCGAAGGCTTCAATCACGAAGTAGTTGAAGCCCTGGCGGTTGAGCTTGTTGACCAGTGTGCGCAGGTAAATCGCCTGGTCCGCCGGCGATGCATCGGCACCACCGCGCATGCGACCGTTACTCGGCCAGCCGACTTCGGACAGCAGCAGCGGTTTTTTCGGGAACATCTTCTTCAGGTCGCGGGCGCGGTCCAGAACGAACTGCTGGGCCTTGTCCACCGGGATGAATTCCCAGTAGGGCAGGATGTGCGCGGCAATCAGATCGACGTGCTTGGCCAGCTCAGGGTGCTCTTCCCAAACGTGCCATTGCTCGGACGTAGTCACTGGCACCTTCACGGCGGCGCGGACACGATCAAGCAGTACGCTGAGCTCCTGGGCGGTGATTTCCTTACGGAATAGCGCTTCGTTACCGACAACAACCCGAACCACGCTGCGCGAGGAGTTGGCGATTTCGATGGCGCGTTTGATCTCCCGTTCGTTGCGTTCCTGATCCGGACTGATCCAGATCCCCAGCGTCACCCGCAAACCGAACTCTTCTGCCAGTTTCGGGATGTTCTCCAGCGTGCCATCAACCGAGTAGATACGGATGTTGTCCGTCAGCTTGCTCATGATCTCGAGGTCACGACGCATCTCTTCGTCGGTCGGGTACTGTTCTTTCTGTGGGAATTGACCTTGCTGGAACGGCGAATACGAGAATCCGGAGATCTGTTCAGGCCAGTTGGGAGCGGTGACCGGGCGATTGATCAGCGCCCAGAAGCCGGTAAACAAGGCGGCGATGGCGAGCACCACCACCAGGTTGAGTCCAAATTTACGCGATGACATGGTTATTTCGGGTTCCAAAGGCTGTGGAACGAGGGACGATCGGCTCGCGCCAAAAGGGCGCGCATCCTACACCGGGCCTTCCCTGACCGTACAGCAGACAGGGAAATGCCGGACATTGGGCAATCGACTTTCACATAAGTTCTTACACTTGTAGCTTGAAACCTAAAACTTCTAGCCAGGTAGCCCTATAATGCGCGCCGGTTTTTGAGGTGTTGGTCATGAGTACAGAAGATCCGCGGTTTGCTGGCATCGCCCGCTTGTATGGCATCGAAGGGCTCGAGCGCCTGCGTGCGGCGCATGTGGCGATCGTTGGCGTGGGGGGCGTCGGTTCCTGGGCGGCGGAAGCCATGGCCCGTTGCGGTGTGGGCGAGATTTCGCTGTTCGACCTGGACGATGTCTGTGTCAGCAACGCCAACCGTCAGTTGCACGCGCTAGACAGCACCGTCGGCAAGCCCAAGGTCGAGGTGATGGCCGAACGCCTGCGCGGGATCAACCCGGACTGCACGGTGCACGCTGTCCCGGATTTCGTCACCCGCGAGACCATGGCCGAGTACATCACCCCGAACATCGACTGCGTGATCGACTGCATCGACAGCGTCAACGCCAAAGCGGCGCTGATCGCCTGGTGCAAGCGCCGCAAGATCCAGATCATCACCACCGGCGGCGCGGGCGGGCAGATCGACCCGACGCTGATCCAGGTCTGCGACCTGAACCGCACCTTCAATGACCCGTTGGCGTCCAAAGTGCGTTCCACGCTGCGCCGCGACTACGGCTTCTCTCGTACCGTAACCCGCCACTACAGCGTGCCGTGCGTGTTCTCCACCGAACAGCTGCGCTATCCGAAACCGGACGGCAGCATTTGTTTGCAGAAGAGTTTTGTCGGCGATGGCGTGAAGCTCGACTGCGCTGGCGGGTTTGGCGCGGTGATGATGGTGACGGCGACGTTCGGCATGGTCGCGGCGACCAAGGCGGTGGACAAGATTGTGGCTGGGGTGCGGCGGCCGGCGGATCGCATCAAACCTCAGGCTTGAAACACAATCTCTGTAGGAGCTGGCTTGCCAGCGATAGCGGCCTTCCTGATGCACCGCGGCGCCTGGATCGCCAGCAAGCCGGCTCCTACAGGGCCAGTTCGCGCATGCGTTGCAGTACCGCGTTGAGGCCATTGCTACGCGACTGGGATAACTGGCGACCCAGCCCCAACTGATTGAACCAGTCCGCCAGGTCCACCTGCTGCAACTCCGCCACGGACAACCCGTTGACCCGCGCCAGCAGCAACGCCACCAGCCCGCGAATCAACCGCGCGTCGCTGTTGGCCTTGAATCGCCAGTGCCCATCCTGCAATTCGCCCACCAGCCACACCTGGCTTTCACAACCGTGCACCCGGTTGGCATCGCACATATCCACATCGCTCAACGCGGGCAGGCGTTCGCCCCACTGCATCAGCAGGCGTGCCCGTTGCTCCCAGCCAGGTGCATTCTGAAAGGCTTCCAGCGCTGTCACGGCCTCGGCAGGCAAGTTCATCGCAGTAACTCCAGCGCCTGGTCCAGCGCTTCAAAGAACCGTTCCAGATCTTCGGAATCGTTGTACAGCGCCAGCGAAACCCGAATCGCCCCGGCCAGTTCATAGCTTTTGAGCAACGGCATGGCGCAGTGATGGCCGGCGCGCACCGCGATCCCTTGTTCGGTCAGCAAATGCGCCAGGTCCGAGTTATGCACACCTTCGACGGTAAAACTGGCCAGCGCCACTTGCGGCTTGCCCAGCAGCCGGATGCCGTTGCGCGATTCAAGCCCCTTGAGCAGGTAGTCATGCAACGCCGCCTCATGGGCAGACACGGCGTCCTGATCGAGTCCGGCGAGATAATCCAGGGTTGCCCCCAGGCCTATCACACTGGCGATCGGCGGCGTACCCGCCTCGAACCCCAGCGGTGCCGGGCGAAAGCGGGCGTCGTGGTAGTTGGCATCCAGCACCATCTCGCCACCGAACTGCCAGGGGCGCAACTGTTGCAGCGCTTCATTGCGCCCGAATAGCACGCCCAGGCCATCGGGGCCGTAGAGTTTGTGGCTGGAAAACACATAGAAGTCGCAACCCAGTGCCTGCACGTCGTGGCGGCCATGGACCACACCCTGGGCGCCGTCGATGACTGTCAGTGCGTCGTGCGCCTTGGCCATCGCCAGCAGTGCAGGCAGTGGTTGCCAGGCGCCGATCACGTTGGACAACTGGCTGACCGCCAGCAGGCGGGTGCGTGAGCCAATCAATTGGGTGGCGGCTTCAAGGTCGATCACGCCATCGGCATCCAATGGCAGGATCACCAGTTTCAGTTCACGGCGATGCGCCAGTTGCTGCCACGGCAGCAGATTGGCGTGGTGTTCCAGGGCGCTGATGACAACTTCATCGCCCGGTTGGAATAGGTGCTCCAGGCCGTAGGCCAGGAGGTTCAGCGCAGACGTCGCGCCGTGGGTGAAGATAATCTGCCCGCTGTCACCGGCATTGAGCCATTGCGCGGCTTTGCGGCGGCTGTCCTCGAACGCCTGGGTGGCGTGGGCGCCGGGCAGGTGTTGCGCCCGGTGCACGTTGGCCGCGCCGTTGGCGTAGTAATGCGCCAGGGCATCGAGCAGGGCTTGAGGTTTTTGCGTGGTGGCGGCGTTGTCCAGATAGGTCTGGTCTTGCCGTTGCAGGGCGGCGATGGCCGGGAAATCGGTGCGCCAGGGAGAGGGAATCATCATGTTTAAGGGCCCTGGTGAACATGGGCGGGTGTACACAGCACTTCTGTGGGAGCAAAGCTTGCTCGCGATGGGGCCCATGAGGCCGCCAAAAGCATCGCGGGTAAGCCATGCTCCCACAGAATGTCTATGACGCTCTGCTTAGTTGTGAGCGTGCAGCGCTTCGTTCAGTTCGATGGCCGATTTGTGGGTTTTGCATTCCACGGCACCGGTCTCCGAATTGCGGCGGAACAGCAGGTCGGTCTGGCCGGCCAGCTCACGAGCCTTCACGACTTTGACCAGTTGGTTTTTCTCGTCCAGCAACGCCACTTTGGTACCGGCGGTGACGTACAAGCCCGACTCAACGGTGTTGCGGTCGCCCAACGGGATACCGATACCGGCGTTGGCGCCGATCAGGCAGCCTTCGCCAACCTTGATCACGATGTTGCCGCCACCCGACAGGGTGCCCATGGTCGAGCAACCGCCGCCCAGGTCCGAACCCTTGCCGACGAATACGCCTGCGGATACGCGGCCTTCGATCATGCCCGGGCCTTCGGTACCGGCGTTGAAGTTGATGAAACCTTCGTGCATCACGGTGGTACCTTCGCCCACGTAGGCGCCCAGGCGCAAACGTGCCGCATCAGCGATACGCACGCCGGCCGGAACCACGTAGTCGGTCATTTTCGGGAACTTGTCCACCGAGAATACTTCCAGCAGCTCGCCGCGCAGGCGGGCTTCGAGTTGATGCTCGGCCAGTTCGGACAGATCGATGGCCCCCTGGCTGGTCCAGGCCACGTTCGGCAGCAACGGGAAGATGCCGGCCAGGTTCAGGCCGTGCGGTTTGACCAGGCGATGGGACAGCAGGTGCAGCTTGAGGTAAGCCTCAGGGGTCGACGACAGCTGGGCATCTTCGGCCAGCAGTGTGGCGACCAGCGGCTTGTGGCTTTCGGCCAGGCGGGTCAACAGGGCAGCCTGGGCTGCATCGACGCCCTTGACCGCTTCAGCCAGTTGCGAGGCTTGAGCGGTGGTGAAGGCGATAGCCTGGTTGCCTTCGCTGTAGCCCAGAATCGGTGCGATGGCCGCGACCAGTTCGGCGGACGGGTTGAGCAATGGCTGCGCGTAGAACACTTCCAGCCATGCGCCTTGACGGTTTTGAGTGCCGACACCGAAGGCCAGGCTGAACAGGGTAGTGGACATGTTGATACCTCTAAAAAATTGAAACGGGCCGCTTACTTCAGAGCTGCCGCGTAGCTATCAGGCTTGAAGCCAATCAGGGTTCGGTCACCGAGATCGAGCACCGGGCGCTTGATCATCGAAGGTTGGGCGAGCATCAATTCGATGGCTTTCGACTGGTCGAGATCGGCTTTGCGTTCGTCGTCGAGCTTGCGAAAGGTCGTGCCTGCACGGTTCAACACTACTTCCCAACCGTGCTCATTGCACCACTGGGTCAGGTGTTCACGGTCGATACCGACCGCTTTGTAATCATGAAAGTCATAGCTGACAGCGTGTTCATCGAGCCAGGTGCGCGCCTTTTTCATGGTGTCGCAGGCTTTGATGCCGAAAAGGTGCAACGTTTTGCTTGAAACGGTCAAGGAATCGCCCCCTTTACAGGTGCTGGAGAAAAAAGGTGTCGGATTATGCCATGACCGGACGGTTTCGCGGCGGCTGTGGTCGGGTTTGTATCTATGCCATGGCATAAAACCTGTGCCTGTCCCTGTGGGAGCGAGCCTGCTCGCGAAAGCGGTGTGTCAGCCAACAAAGATGCTGAATGTCAGTCCGCCTTCGCGAGCAGGCTCGCTCCCACAGGGGGTTGAGTGCGACATAGGTGCAAGGGCCATCATCAGTCTAAGCGGCTAATATGGCACTTCAACGCTGTCGATTGTCCGGGAACGCCGCTTTATGCAAACCGCTTACACCGTCCTGATCATGCTCATGCTGGTCGGCATTTCGCGCCTGATCGGACGGGTGATCCCGCTGCCTCTACCCTTGGTGCAAATCGCCGCGGGTGCCTTGCTCGCCTGGCCGACACTCGGTCTGCATGTGGCCCTCGATCCCGAGTTGTTTCTGTTTCTGTTCCTGCCGCCGCTGTTGTTTTCCGATGGCTGGCGCATGCCAAAACGGGAATTCTGGCGCTTGCGCGGGCCGATCCTGACGCTGGCGGTGGGGTTGGTGCTGTTCACCGTGGTTGGCGCCGGGTATTTCATTCACTGGTTATTGCCAGGTATCCCGCTGCCGGTGGCGTTTGCCCTGGCAGCGGTGTTGTCACCCACGGACGCCGTGGCGGTTTCGGCGATCTCCCAGAACCGTCTGCCCACCCCGCTGATGCACATGCTGCAGGGCGAGGCGTTGATGAACGATGCCTCGGGCCTGGTGACGTTCAAGTTTGCCCTGGTGGCGGCAGTGACCGGTGTGTTTTCGTTGGCCAACGCCAGTGTCACCTTCGTGTGGGTGGCGGTCGGCGGCCTGGCCACCGGTGTGGCGTTGAGCTGGCTGGTCGGTCGGCTGCGGGCGTGGATGATTGCCCGGGGTTGGGATGATCCGGCCACGCACGTGGTGTTCATGCTGTTACTGCCGTTTGCCGCTTACGTGCTGGCCGAACGGGTGGGGGTGTCGGGCATTCTGTCGGCGGTGGCGGCGGGGATGATGCAGAGCTGGCTTGATCTGCTGCCGCGTCAGACCAACACCCGCCTGCTCAATCGCAGCGTCTGGTCATTGCTGGAGTTCGCCTTCAATGGCCTGATCTTCCTGCTGTTGGGCCTGCAATTGCCCGACATCATCAAGGCCGTGGCCAGTCATGAACCTTCGTTGTGGCCGACCCTGCTTTATCGCTGCCTCGAAGTGGTGGCGATTTTTCTGGTGTTGCTGGTCTTGCGGTTTGTCTGGGTGCAAAGCACCTGGCGCCTGTCCATTGTATTGCGGCGCTGGCGCGGGAGGGATGAGATCACCCAGGTGCCGAACGCGCGTTCCTGTTGGCTGCTGACCGTTGGAGGCGTACGAGGCGCGGTCACCCTGGCGGGTGTGATGTCGGTGCCGATGCTCATGGGGGATAGCGCATTTCCCGAGCGCGACCTGCTGATCTTCATCGCCGCTGGGGTGATTCTGCTGTCGTTGATTGCCGCGTGCATTGCCTTGCCGTTGCTGCTGCGCGGCATCGAGAGAAGTCCGGACGACAAGCGTCGAAATGAAGTGCGCGATGCCTGGCGCAAGACTGCCAAAGCGGCCATCCATGCGCTGGAAACCGAAGAGGTCAATCCACAGGACGCCGCTCAGGCGGCGCTGGCGGTCGAACTCAAGGCGCGGATCATGTCCGAGTATCGGCATCAACTGGAGGTGTTCAACGACTCCGCCGAAGCCCAGGCCCTGGCGTTTCAGATGGATCTGCTGGAGCGGCGGTTGCGCTTGAAGGCACTACGGGCGCAGCGCCTGGAGTTGTACGCCCTCAGCCGTCAGCACCAGGTGGGCGATGACGTGTTGCGTGAGGTGTTGGGGGAGTTGGATTTGAGCGAGGCCAATCTTGGTCAGGTGAAATAACTCTCCTAACGCAGGAACCTGTGGGAGCAAGGCTTGCCCGCGATGGCGATCTCGAGGACGTCATCGCGGGCAAGCCTTGCTCCCACAGTTCCGTGTTTATTTACGGCGCTGGATGAAATCGCGAATCCGCTCGGCGGCCTCGACACACTCGGCCAACGGCGCAACCAACGCCATGCGTACACGCCCGGCACCCGGGTTGACGCCATCCACATCCCGCGACAGGTAGGAGCCCGGCACCACCGTCACATGCTCCTGTTCGAACAGGTCGCGGCAGAAAGTTGCATCATCGCCTGCCACATTCGGCCACAGATAAAAGCTGCCATCGGGGCGTTGGACATCCAGGACCGGGCTGAGGATTTCCAGTACGGCGTCGAATTTCTCGCGATACAGCGCCCGGTTGGCGCGCACGTGCACTTCGTCGTTCCAGGCCGCCACGCTGGCCAGTTGCGTCTGGACCGGCATCGCGCAGCCGTGATAGGTGCGATAAAGCAGGAAGCCTTTGAGGATGTCCGCATCACCGGCAACGAAACCGGAACGCAGGCCTGGCAGGTTGGAACGCTTGGACAGGCTGTGGAAAACCACGCAGCGCTTGAAGTCCTTGCGGCCCAGTTCCGCGCAGGCGCTGAGCAGGCCGGGTGGCGGGGTTTGTTCGTCGAAGTACAGTTCGCTGTAGCACTCGTCCGCGGCAATCACGAAGTCGTACTCGTCGGCCAGGGCGATCAGCTTTTTCAGGGTATCGAGCGGGATCAGTGCACCGGTCGGGTTGCCTGGCGAGCACAGGAACAGGATCTGGCAGCGTTTCCAGATGTCCGGCGAAACCGCGTCGAAGTCAGGGTTGAAGCCGTTTTCGTCGAGGCACGGCAGGTAGTGTGGCTGGGCGCCGGCAAGAAACGCCGCGCCTTCGTAGATTTGATAGAACGGGTTCGGGCTGACGATCAGCGCGTCGTCACCACGGTTGACCACGGTCTGGGTGAACGCAAACAGCGCTTCACGGGTGCCGTTGACCGGAAGTACGTTGCGCGCCGGGTCGATCCAGCCGTGCGGAACGTTGAATCGACGTTCACACCAGGAGGCAATGGCTTCACGCAGCTCTGGAATACCGAGGGTGGTCGGGTACACCGCCATTTTTTCGAGATTGCTGGCCAGGGCTTCGGCGACGAAGGTGGGCGAACGGTGTTTCGGCTCGCCAATGGACAGCGCGATAGGGCGCTTGTCCGGGTTGGGTGTGACGCTGCCGAGCAGGGCGCGGAGTTTCTCGAACGGGTAGGGCTGGAGCTGGGACAAAGCGTTGTTCATCGATAAATCTCGTTCGGTCTGTAGGAGCTGGCTTGCCAGCGATGGTCGTTAACGATTACGCGTGCTTGCCGGGTAAGCGCGGTGGCTGTGAGCCCATCGCTGGCAAGCCAGCTCCTACAAAAGGGCGGGCTGTTGATTCAGATACTGATGCGCGACAGTTTGATATCGGGTTCCTGGCTGACGCTCAGCTGTTCGACGATTGCATCCTGCAAGCGGCTGCACAGCAGCGGGTCGGACAGTGGCTGGTTATGAGCGTCGGTGATGAAGAACACGTCTTCCACGCGTTCGCCGAGGGTGGCGATCTTGGCGTTTTGCAGCGACAGGTCGAACTCCAGGAAAATCGTGCCGATCCGCGCCAGCAGGCCAGGGCGGTCGGGGGCTGTCAGTTCCAGTACGGTCACCGGTCGCTGTGCGTCGTTATGGATCGTCACCTGTGGTGCAAAGGCAAAATGCTTGAGCTGGCGCGGCACCCGGCGCTGGATGATCGTCGGGTAGTCGTCCGGGTTGCGCAAGGCCTCGGTCAGGCCGTCGCGAATCTGTTTGACCCGGGCAGGGTTATCGCCGATCGAGTCGCCGTCGGTGTCGAGCACGATGTAGGTGTCGAGGGTGAACTGGCTGCTGGAGGTGATGACCCGGGCGTCGTGGATGTTCAGGTTGAGCTGGTCCATCGCGGCCACGGTCACGGCGAAGAAGTCGTGCTGGTCCGGTGCGTAGATAAAGATCTGCGTGCCGCCCTCGAACTCCCGTTGCGTGGTTTCCTTGATGAGCACCAGTGGCCCACCGTCCGCCGGTTGCTGGAGGATCGCCTCGGTGTGCCAGGCGACGTCGCCGGCAGTGTGACGCAGGAAATAGTCATCGCCCAACTGTGCCCACAACTGCTCGACATCATCCGGATCGGTGCCGCCGCGCACCAGGATGTCCAGGGCAGCGCTCTGGGTCTGGCGAATCTGCTCTTCGCGGTCCACCGGATTTTCCAGGCCGCGACGCAATGCCCGTTTGGTCTCGGTGTAGAGCTGGCGCAGCAGGCTGGCACGCCAGGAGTTCCACAGCGTCGGGTTGGTGGCGTTGATATCGGCGACGGTCAGCACGTACAGATAGTCGAGGTGGACTTCGTCACCGACAATCTGCGCAAAATCGTGGATCACCTGCGGGTCGGACAAGTCCTTGCGCTGGGCAGTGGTCGACATCAGCAGATGGTTCTGCACCAGCCAGACAATCAGTCGGCAGTCCCACACGGGGAGCTGGTGGCGCTGGCCAAACGCCTCTGCGTCCACGGCACCGATTTCCGAGTGGTCGCCATGTCGGCCTTTGCCGATGTCATGGTACAGGCCAGCCAGGTAAATAAGCTCGGGTTTGGGCAGCTTGCCCATGAGCTTGCTGGCCAGCGGGAATTTTTCCGATACCTGGGTGTACTGCAATTTGCGCAGGTGTTTGATCAGGTTCAGGGTGTGCGCATCCACCGTATAGATGTGGAACAGGTCGTGTTGCATCTGCCCGACGATAAAGCCGAACTCCGGCAGATAACGCCCGAGGATGCCGTAGCGGTTCATCCGGCGCAGGTTGCGGTGGATGCCGATCTTGCACTTGAACAGCTCGATGAACAGGCTGGTGTTGCGGATGTCGTTACGGAAATCGTCGTCGATCAGGTGGCGGTTTTCGCGTAGGAGGCGAATGGTGTCGGCACGCACGCCTTTGATTTCCGGCTGCTGGGCCATCAACACGAAGATTTCCAGCATGGCGAACGGCGTACGGCGGAACACGTTGTCGCTGCGTGCCTCGATGTAACCGTCATGCAGCTGGAATCGCGAATTGATCGGCTGCGGTGGCGTCGCATCTTCCGGAGCCAGGATCACTTCTTCGAAGTGCTGGATGATCAGGTCGCTGAGCTGGGCAATGCTCATTACTACCCGGTAATACTGCTGCATGAAGTTTTCGACCGCCTGCTTGGCGTCGTCGCCTTCGAATCCCAGCAGCTTGGCAATGGTGCGCTGGTGGTCGAACAGCAGGCGGTCTTCGGCGCGCCCGGCGAGCATGTGCAGGGCATAACGCACCTTCCACAGGAACTCCTGGGAAGAAGCCAGCAGGGCGTTTTCGCTTTCCACCAGGAAACCTTCGCCTGCCAGTGCCCGCAGGTTGAGGGTGCCGTACTCGCGACGGGCCACCCAGAGAATCGTCTGGATATCCCGCAGGCCGCCCGGTGAGCCTTTGACGTTGGGTTCCAGGTTGTATTCGGTGTCGTTGTACTTGTGGTGACGGGCCTTCTGCTCGGCGCGCTTGGCCAGGAAAAAGTCCTTGCTCGGCCACATGTGTGCGGTGCTGGTGACATCGAGCATGCGCTGGCGCAGATGCTCCGGACCGGTAATGGTGCGGCTTTCCATCAGGTTGGTGACCACCGTCAGGTCGGCGCGGGCCTCGACGGCGCATTCCTCGATGGAGCGGACGCTCTGACCGACTTCCAGGCCGATGTCCCACAGCAGTGTCAGGAAGCGCTCGATGGAATCGCGGAAAACTTCATGGTCGGCACTGTCCAGCAGGATCAGCAGATCGATGTCGGAGTAGGGGTGCAGCTCGCCTCGACCGTAGCCGCCGACCGCAACCAGCGCGATATCGGCGTCTTCACTCCAGTTGAACTGATCCCAGGCCTTTTGCAGGATGTTATCGACGAACCAGGCGCGATCCTCGATCAACCGGCGAATGTCCCGGCCGCTGCGAAAGCGCCCGTCGAGCACTTCGCGGGCCTGGCGGATGGCCTTCTTGAAGGCCGCGATCGGGCTTGCCTTCAGGGCCAGTTCAGCCTGGAACTGGCCGCGGTCGAAGAGTTCGGGATCCACCTGCGGCATCGATTGGCTTTCCTATATAAGGCTGGGAGCTGTGCGGTCGGATCAGGCCGAAATGCGCGGGATGGTGTCATCGCTGCGCAAGGTGAAGATCTCGTAACCGGTCTCGGTCACCAGCAGGGTGTGTTCCCACTGCGCCGACAGCTTGCGGTCCTTGGTGATCGCGGTCCAGCCGTCGCCCAGCACCTTGGTGTCGGCGCGGCCCTGGTTGATCATCGGTTCGATGGTAAAGGTCATGCCGGCCTTCAGTTCCATGCCAGTGCCAGCGCGGCCGTAATGCAGAATCTGCGGCTCTTCGTGGAAGACTTTACCGATACCGTGGCCACAGAACTCGCGGACCACCGAGAAACCATTCTTTTCGGCATGCTTCTGGATGATTTCACCAATGTCGCCGAGGCGGCAGCCGGGTTTGACGATTTCAATCGCCTTGTACATGCATTCCTGGGTCACCTGCGACAGGCGCTCGGCCCAGACCGGCACGGTGCCGACGTGGAACATGCGGCTGGTATCGCCGTGGTAACCGTCCTTGATGACGGTGACGTCGATGTTCAGGGTGTCGCCATCCTTCAGCGGCTTGTCGTTCGGGATGCCGTGGCAGACCACGTGGTTGATCGACGTGCAAATCGACTTCGGGTAGCCCTTGTAATTGAGCGGGGCAGGGATGGCTTTCTGCTCGTTGACGATATAGTCGTGGCAGATCTGGTTCAGTTGATCGGTGGTGACGCCCGGTTTGACATATTCGGCAATCATTTCCAGCACATCGGCGGCCAGTTTGCCGGCGATGCGCATTTTTGCGATGTCCTCGGGGGTTTTGAGGGTGACGGTCATACAGGCTCTCTCTGCGCTCGACGGCGCTTCACAAACGGAAAGGGCATTGCGCGATCGAACTTCGCAGCCCTGAAAAACGCGATTCTATCAGACGATCAGCGCAAATCCGCGCTTCTGTACTTCGCTTCTCTCTATAGAATGGTGCATTCTGGGCAGATTCCAAGGGGTGGAACGCCGCGCCCGCCCGGATTTCAGAATCCGGGTTCCGTTTTTTTCTGCCCTGTGATATAAAATGCGCCGCTTTCCGGGGATGTCCCGAAAAGCCTAAATCCACACACGTGTCGACACGATGACCTGGGTGCCTTCAGCTGATGCTGCTGGTTGGTCATTGGGATACGTGGAGGCCAAACCCGACTTATTAAGGAACTATCATGTCCCAAGTCAATATGCGCGATATGCTGAAGGCCGGTGTGCACTTCGGTCACCAGACCCGTTACTGGAACCCGAAAATGGGCAAGTACATTTTCGGCGCGCGTAACAAGATTCACATCATCAACCTTGAAAAAACCCTGCCAATGTTCAACGAAGCTCTGACTTTCGTAGAGCGTCTGGCCCAGGGCAAAAACAAGATTCTGTTCGTCGGCACCAAGCGTTCCGCTGGCAAGATCGTTGCTGAAGAAGCAGCACGTTGCGGTTCGCCGTACGTCGATCACCGCTGGTTGGGCGGCATGCTGACCAACTTCAAGACCATCCGTGCTTCCATCAAGCGTCTGCGTGACCTTGAAGTACAAGCCGAAGACGGTACTTTCGCCAAGCTGACCAAGAAAGAAGCGCTGATGCGCTCCCGTGACCTGGAAAAGCTGGATCGTTCCCTGGGTGGTATCAAGGACATGGGCGGTCTGCCAGACGCTCTGTTCGTTATCGACGTTGATCACGAGCGCATCGCGATCACCGAAGCCAACAAGCTGGGCATCCCGGTCATCGGCGTAGTCGATACCAACAGCAGCCCGGAAGGCGTTGACTACATCATCCCAGGCAACGATGACGCAATCCGCGCTATCCAGCTGTACATGGGTTCGATGGCTGACGCTGTTATCCGTGGTCGCAACAATGTTGCCGGCGGTACTGTAGAGTTCGCTGCTGAAGAAACTCAGGCTGCAGCTGAGTAATTGACGCCCTGGCGTTGACTCAGTAAGCAAAAAGGGGGCTTGGCCCCCTTTTTGCCACCTCGAAAACCATTTGTCGGCGCCCACTGCCCTATCTGTAACGTGCGGCAGCTAACAAGGGTGGTTCGGGAAGAATTGAACGCCCGTTCGATCGGGTGGAATGGTTGATAACCTATCCAAGAGGAATTTTGAAATGGCAGAGATTACTGCAGCGTTGGTCAAAGAACTGCGCGAGCGTACCGGCGAAGGCATGATGGACTGCAAAAAGGCCTTGACCAAGGCTGGCGGCGACATCGAGAAAGCCATTGATGACATGCGCGCTTCGGGCGCCATCAAGGCAGCCAAGAAAGCCGGTAACGTTGCCGCTGAAGGCGCAATCGCCATCAAGGCCGACGACAAGTCCGCCGTACTGCTGGAAGTGAACTCGCAGACCGACTTCCTGGCCCTGCAAGACGACTTCAAAAACTTCGTTGCTGCCAGCGTAGAAAAAGCCTTCGCCGAAAAACTGACCGACGCAGCTCCGCTGATCGCCGCTCAGGAATCGGCTCGTGAAGCCCTGGTGGCCAAAGTTGGCGAAAACGTCAACATCCGTCGCCTGGTTCGCGTTGAAGGCGACGTGGTGGGTACCTACCTGCACGGTAACAAGATCGGTGTTGCTGTTGTCCTGAAGGGCGGCGACGTCCAGCTGGCCAAAGAGATCGCCATGCACGTGGCAGCAAGCAACCCTGAGTTCTTGCTGCCATCGCAGGTTTCCGCCGAAGCCATCGAGCGCGAGAAGGCTGTATTCCTGCAGCTGAACGAAGACAAGATGAAAGGCAAGCCAGCTGAAATCGTCGAGAAGATGATCGCCGGCCGTATCACCAAGTTCCTGGCTGAAGCCAGCCTGGTTGAGCAAGCGTTCGTCATGAACCCGGAGCTCACCGTAGGTGCCCTGGCCAAGAAAGCCGGCGCTGAAATCGTTTCCTTCACCTACTTCAAAGTCGGCGAAGGCATCGAGAAGCCAGTGGACAACTTCGCTGAAGAAGTTGCTGCACAGCTGGCTGCCGCCAAGCAATAAGACGGTTTTTTAACTGTCGCCCTGAAGAGGCTGCCCGCTCACGCGCGCAGCCTCTTTTCAGATGGGTCGCCAATTTTAATTGGTTTCCTTTTGGAACTGGCTTACAAAGCCATGTTCCGATGGCGCTGAAGCAGCGCCAAGCTAGAGTGAACGCCAGCTGTAAACAGCTCGCAAAGAATTTTTAAAATACGCCGCAGGAGAGATTCGCAATGGCTCAGCAGGGCAGTGGTTATCAGGCTCGCTATAAACGCATTCTACTCAAACTTAGCGGCGAGGCCCTGATGGGCTCGGAAGAGTTCGGGATCGATCCGAAGGTTCTGGATCGCATGGCGCTGGAAGTCGGCCAGCTGGTCGGTATCGGTGTCCAGGTCGGTCTGGTGATCGGTGGCGGCAACCTGTTCCGCGGCGAGGCACTGAGCAAGGCCGGCATGGATCGGGTCACCGGCGACCACATGGGCATGTTGGCCACTGTGATGAACGCCCTGGCCATGCGCGATGCGCTGGAACGTGCCAATATCTCGGCCATCGTGATGTCGGCCATTTCCATGGTTGGCGTGACCGATCACTACGATCGGCGCAAGGCCATGCGCCACCTGAACTCCAAGGATGTGGTAATTTTCGCCGCCGGTACCGGCAACCCGTTCTTCACCACGGACTCGGCTGCCTGCCTGCGTGCGATCGAAATCGATGCCGATGTCGTACTCAAGGCAACCAAGGTCGATGGCGTCTACACCGCCGACCCGTTCAAAGACCCGCATGCCGAGAAGTTCGATCATCTGACCTACGATGAAGTACTGGATCGCAAGCTGGGTGTGATGGACCTGACGGCCATTTGCCTGTGCCGCGACCACAAGATGCCGTTGCGCGTATTTAACATGAACAAGCCCGGCGCCCTGCTGAATATCGTGCATGGCGGCGCTGAAGGGACACTGATCGAGGAAGGCCAGCAATGATCAACGAAATCAAGAAAGACGCTAAAGAGCGCATGCAGAAGTCTGTCGAGTCTCTGTCGCATAACTTCGGTCGCATCCGTACCGGTCAGGCGCACCCAAGCATTCTGGAAGGCGTGATGGTGCCGTACTACGGCGCTGACACCCCGATCAAGCAAGTGGCCAACATCACTGTCAAAGACGCCCGTACCCTGCAAGTCGTTGCCTTCGAGCGCAACATGCTGGGCGCAGTCGACAAGGCCATCGGTAGTGCGGGTCTGAACCTCAACCCGACCAACCTGGGTGAGTTGCTGCTGATCTCCATGCCGGCCCTGACCGAAGAAACCCGCAAGGGCTTCACCAAGCAGGCTCGCGATGTCGCGGAAGACGCCCGTGTTGCGGTGCGTAACATCCGTCGTGATGCCAACAGCTCGCTGAAGGATCTGGTCAAGGAAAAAGAGATCAGTGAAGACGAAGAGCGTCGCGCCACCGGCGAGATCGACGACCTGACCAAGAAGTTCGTGGCTGAAATCGACGCGAAGCTGGCAGAGAAAGAAAAAGACCTGATGGCCGTATAAGGGTCGTTTTTTAATGGACAAGACCAAGCAGACTGCGCCGTCCGCGGTGCCGCGCCATGTCGCGATCATCATGGATGGTAATAATCGCTGGGCGAAAAAACGCTTTATGCCAGGTGTCGCCGGGCATAAAGCGGGGGTGGACGCAGTTCGCGCGGTCATCGAGGTGTGTGCCGAATCCGGGGTTGAGGTTTTAACCCTGTTCGCATTCTCCAGTGAGAACTGGCAGCGCCCGGCCGACGAGGTCAGCGCCTTGATGGACCTGTTCTTCCGGGCGTTGCGCCGCGAGGCCAAGCGTCTGAATGACAACAACATCAGTTTGCGCATCATTGGCGACCGGTCGCGTTTTCATCCGGAGCTTCAGGCTGCGATGCGTGAAGCCGAGGCCATGACTGCCGGCGCCAATCGCTTCGTCCTGCAGATCGCTGCCAACTACGGCGGCCAGTGGGATATCGCGCAGGCTGCCCAGCGGCTGGCGCGGGAAGTTCAGGCCGGGCACTTGCGTCCGGAAGACATCACCCCTGACTTGCTGCAGACCTGCCTGGCCACCGGCGATCTGCCGTTGCCGGATTTGTGTATCCGTACCGGGGGCGAGCACCGCATCAGTAACTTCCTGCTGTGGCAACTGGCGTATGCCGAGTTGTACTTTTCCGACCTGTTCTGGCCGGACTTCAAACACGACGCCATGCGTAACGCGCTGGCCGATTTCGCATCCCGCCAGCGTCGATTCGGTAAAACGAGCGAGCAGGTCGAGGCTGGAGTCCGGGTTTAATGCTTAAACAACGAATCATCACTGCGCTGATCCTGCTGCCGATTGCCTTGTGCGGGTTTTTCCTGCTCGAGGGGTCCGGTTTTGCGCTGTTCATCGGGCTGGTCGTGACCCTTGGTGCGTGGGAGTGGGCGCGCCTGGCGGGTTTCACTGCCCAGTCGATGCGGGCGGCCTATGCCGCTGTCGTCGCGTTGATGCTGTTTGTCATGCATATCCTGCCTGGCCTCGCACCTTGGGTATTGGGCGCTTCGGTGCTCTGGTGGGGGGTCGCGACCTATCTGGTACTGACGTACCCGCGCTCCAGCGAGCAATGGTCCAGCGCGGCCTGCAAACTGGTGATAGGACTTTTGATCCTGCTGCCGGCCTGGCAAGGCCTGGTTCAGATCAAGCAGCACCCCTTGGGTAACTGGCTGATCATGGCGGTGATGGTGCTTGTCTGGGGGGCTGACATCGGTGCTTACTTTTCTGGCCGGGCCTTCGGCAAGCGCAAGCTGGCGCCGCAGGTCAGCCCTGGCAAGAGCTGGGAAGGTGTTTACGGTGGTCTGATCCTGAGCCTGATCATTACTGTCATCGTCGGGTTTGTTCGTGACTGGACCGTTGCCGTTTTGTTCAAGGGTCTGATCGGCGCAGCCGTGATCGTGTTTATCTCGGTCGTGGGTGATCTCACTGAAAGCATGTTCAAGCGCCAGTCCGGGATCAAGGACAGCAGTAATCTGCTGCCGGGCCACGGCGGAGTGCTGGACCGGATCGATAGTCTGACCGCGGCGATTCCCGTGTTTGCCGTGTTGTTGTGGATGGCTGCGCCATGAGCCGCCCTCAGCAGATTACCGTTCTGGGGGCAACCGGCTCGATCGGCTTGAGCACGCTCGATGTCATCGCTCGCCATCCAGAGCGTTATCAAGTCTTCGCCTTGAGCGGTTTCACGCGTTTGCGTGAGCTGCTGGCACTTTGCGTGCGTCACGCTCCACAATTCGCTGTTGTGCCTGAGGTCGGCGCTGCCCGTGTATTGCAGGATGACTTGAGTGCGGCTGGTCTTTCGACCCGGGTGCTGGTGGGCGAGGAAGGTTTGTGCCAGGTCGCTGCTGCCCCTGAAGTGGATGCGGTCATGGCGGCCATTGTGGGTGCGGCGGGGCTGCGTCCGACGCTGGCGGCGGTTGAAGCCGGCAAGAAGATTCTGCTGGCCAACAAGGAAGCGCTGGTCATGTCCGGTGCGTTGTTCATGCAGGCCGTGCGCAAGAGTGGTTCGGTGTTGTTGCCGATCGACAGCGAGCACAACGCGATTTTCCAGTGCATGCCGCGGGATTTCGCCCGTGGTCTCAGCGCAGTCGGTGTGCGTCGGATCCTGTTGACGGCTTCCGGTGGTCCGTTCCGGCAGACGCCTTTGGCGGAACTGGCGCATGTTACGCCCGAGCAAGCCTGTGCTCACCCGAACTGGTCCATGGGGCGCAAGATTTCGGTCGATTCGGCCAGCATGATGAATAAAGGGCTTGAGTTGATCGAAGCCTGCTGGCTGTTCGATGCCAAGCCGTCCCAGGTTGAAGTGGTGATTCATCCGCAAAGCGTGATTCATTCGCTGGTCGACTACATCGACGGCTCGGTATTGGCCCAATTGGGCAATCCGGATATGCGCACGCCAATCGCCAACGCGCTGGCGTGGCCTGAGCGAATCGATTCGGGTGTTCCGCCGCTGGATCTGTTCGCTGTCGCCCGCCTCGACTTCCAGGCCCCGGATGAAGAGCGTTTCCCGTGCTTGCGTCTGGCTCGTCAGGCGGCCGAAGCGGGTAACAGCGCGCCAGCGATGCTGAATGCAGCGAATGAGGTGGCTGTTGCAGCGTTTCTCGATGGACGGGTTCGTTACCCGGAAATCGCGAGTATCATCGAAGAAACATTGAATCTCGAGCCTGTGGTGGCAGTCGATGATCTTGATGCGGTGTTCACGGCGGATGCGAAAGCCCGTCTGCTGGCCGAGCAATGGTTGAGTCGTCACGGGCGCTAAGTGCTGCAAAGCGTCGGCCCATGCAGCACCTGATAGGAATGCGGAGAAAGTAGATGAGCGCGCTCTATATGATTGTCGGCACCCTGGTGGCATTGGGCGTGCTGGTTACCTTCCACGAGTTCGGCCATTTCTGGGTCGCGCGTCGCTGTGGGGTCAAGGTGCTGCGTTTCTCCGTGGGCTTCGGCATGCCACTGTTGCGCTGGCACGACAAGCAGGGCACAGAGTTCGTGGTGGCTGCCATCCCCCTGGGCGGCTACGTGAAGATGCTCGATGAGCGCGAGGGCGAAGTCCCGGTCGATCAGCTTGGGCATTCCTTCAATCGCAAGTCCGTTCGTCAGCGCATTGCAATCGTGGCGGCAGGGCCCATCGCCAACTTCCTGTTGGCAATGGTGTTCTTCTGGGTGTTGGCCATGCTTGGCAGCGAGCAGGTGCGCCCGGTCATCGGTGCCGTGGAGTCCGGCAGTATGGCCGCCAGGGCAGGCCTGAGCGCGGGCCAGGAGATCATCTCGATCGATGGCGAGCCGACTTCCGGCTGGGCCGCGGTGAATTTGCAACTGGTCCGGCGTCTTGGGGAAAGTGGCTCCCTGCAGGTGTTGGTCCGCGAACAAGGTTCCACGGTCGATTCGCCCCGTGAACTGACGCTGGATAAATGGCTCAAGGGTGCCGAAGAACCGGACCCGATCCACTCGCTGGGTATTCGTCCTTGGCGTCCGGCACTGCCGCCGATCCTGGCTGAGCTCGATCCGAAAGGCCCGGCGCAGGCTGCCGGGTTGAAGCTGGGCGACCGTCTGCTGGCCCTCGATGGCAAGTCGCTGGATGACTGGCAGCAAGTGGTCGATACCGTGCGTATGCGTCCTGATACCAAAATCATGCTGCGGATCGAGCGTGATGGTGCTCAAATCGATGTACCGGTCACACTCGCTACACGCGGCGAAAAAAAGGCGCCGAGTGGTTATCTGGGGGCTGGGGTGAAAGCGGTTGATTGGCCACCGGAGATGATTCGGGAGGTCAGTTATGGGCCTTTGGCTGCGATTGGAGAGGGGGCTCGACGCACTTGGACCATGAGCCTGCTGACCCTTGATTCACTGAAGAAAATGTTGTTCGGCGAGCTCTCGGTAAAAAACTTGAGTGGACCGATAACCATTGCTAAAGTGGCGGGCGCTTCGGCCCAGTCGGGTATCGCTGATTTCCTGAATTTCCTTGCTTATCTGAGTATTAGCTTGGGGGTTCTGAATTTGCTGCCCATTCCTGTGCTGGATGGGGGGCATTTGTTGTTTTATCTGATCGAGTGGGCGCGTGGTCGCCCCTTGTCGGATCGGGTGCAAGGTTGGGGGATACAGATCGGTATCAGTTTGGTGGTCGGAGTGATGTTGCTCGCTCTGGTCAATGATCTAGGCCGTCTGTAACGTCGCTGAATTGCGAATCTGCCGCATTTTGCGGCAGTTTGTTTATTGCCAGTTGGAATAAGAAAGGACTTCATGAAACGTCTGCTGCTAACTGCGGTTCTCACCGTATTGATGATCGCCGAAGTTCACGCCGAGTCCTTCACTATCTCTGATATTCGCGTCAATGGCCTCCAGCGGGTCTCCGCGGGTAGCGTCTTTGGTGCTTTGCCGTTGAACGTCGGTGAACAGGCGGATGACCGACGCCTGGTGGAATCCACTCGTGCGTTGTTCAAAACCGGTTTCTTTCAAGATATCCAGCTGGGCCGCGATGGCAACGTCCTTGTCATCACTGTAGTCGAGCGTCCGTCGGTTGCCAGTATCGAGATCGAAGGTAACAAGGCGATCTCCACTGAAGACCTGATGAAAGGCCTCAAGCAATCCGGTCTGGCCGAGGGCGAGATCTTCCAGCGTGCCACCCTTGAAGGTGTCCGTAACGAGCTGCAGCGCCAGTACGTCGCCCAGGGTCGCTACTCTGCGACCGTCGACACCGAAGTGGTGCCGCAGCCGCGCAACCGCGTCGGCTTGAAGGTCAACATCAACGAAGGCACCGTTGCGGCTATCCAGCACATCAACGTGGTGGGCAACACGGTCTTCCCTGATGAAGACCTGATCGACCTGTTCGAACTCAAAACGACCAACTGGCTCTCGTTCTTCAAGAACGACGACAAGTATGCTCGCGAAAAACTGTCCGGTGACCTGGAGCGTCTGCGTTCCTACTACCTGGACCGCGGCTATATCAACATGGACATTGCATCGACCCAGGTGTCCATTACGCCGGACAAGAAGCACGTCTACATCACCGTCAACATCAACGAAGGTGACAAGTACACGGTTCGTGACGTGAAACTGAGCGGTGACCTGAAAGTCCCTGAAGATCAGGTCAAATCCCTGCTTCTGGTGCAAAAAGGCCAGGTGTTCTCGCGCAAGCTGATGACCACCACCTCCGAGCTGATCACCCGCCGTCTGGGTAACGAGGGCTACACCTTCGCCAACGTCAACGGCGTGCCACAGCCTCATGATGAAGATCACACCGTAGACATCACCTTCGCTGTCGATCCGGGCAAGCGTGCGTACGTCAACCGCATCAACTTCCGTGGCAACACCAAGTCGGAAGACGAAGTACTGCGTCGTGAAATGCGTCAGATGGAAGGTGGTTGGGCTTCGACCTACCTGATCGACCAATCCAAGACCCGTCTTGAGCGCCTGGGCTTCTTCAAGGAAGTCAACGTTGAAACCCCGGCCGTACCGGGCGTCGATGATCAGGTTGATGTCAACTACAGCGTGGAAGAGCAGGCGTCCGGCTCGATTACCGCCAGCGTCGGTTTCGCCCAGAGTGCGGGTCTGATCCTCGGTGGTTCGATCACCCAGAACAACTTCCTCGGTACCGGTAATAAGGTCAGCATCGGCTTGACCCGCAGCCAATACCAGAGCCGCTATAACTTCGGTTATGTCGACCCCTACTGGACTGCTGATGGCGTGAGCCTGGGCTACAACGCCTTCTACCGCACCACCGACTACAAAGACCTTGATGTCAACGTAGCCAGCTACGCAGTAGACAGCCTGGGAGCGGGCGTCAGCGTCGGTTACCCGATCAGCGAGACTTCGCGTCTCACCTTTGGTCTGACCGCGCAACAAGACAAGATCAAGACCGGCCTTTACACCGTCGACGAAATCTTCGACTTCGTTAACAAGGAAGGTGATCAGTACCTGAACTTCAAGGCATCGGCCGGTTGGTCCGAATCCACGTTGAACAAAGGTGTACTGGCAACCCGTGGTCATTCTCAAAGCCTGACCGCCGAAGCGACAACCCCGGGCAGCGACTTGTCGTTCTTCAAACTGGATTACCGCGGTCAATTGTTCCAGCCTTTGACTGAGAACTACACCATGCGCCTGCACACCGAGCTGGGTTATGGCGATGGTTATGGTTCCACTGATGGCTTGCCATTCTATGAAAACTACTATGCTGGTGGTTTCAACTCGGTTCGCGGCTTCAAGGACAGCACTCTGGGGCCACGTAGTACTCCGAGCCGGGGCGTGAACCCGGGGACTGCAGTCGATCCGGACCAGGACCCACTGCCGTTTGGTGGTAACGTCCTGATCCAGGGTGGTGTAGAAGTTCTGTTCCCGTTGCCGTTCGTGAAAGATCAGCGTTCCTTGCGTACCTCGGTATTCTGGGACGTGGGTAACGTGTTCGATTCGACTTGCAAGCAGAGCACTAACGCCGATGGCTCGAAGTCCAACACTCAATGTAACGACATCAGTCTGAGCAATATGGCCAGTTCCGTAGGTGTCGGTGTGACTTGGGTTACCGCCCTTGGTCCGTTGAGCTTCGCGCTGGCGGCGCCAGTTAAAAAGCCGGACAGCAATGCCGAGACTCAAGTGTTCCAATTCTCCCTCGGTCAAACGTTCTAAGCGTCTGACCCAAGATAACGACAATGGATTTTGTAGGAGTGCATCGTGCGTAAGTTGACTCAATTGGTTCTCCTGGCTTCCGTGCTGGTAGCGGGTCCGGCGTTTGCCGACATGAAAATTGCCGTTCTGAACTATCAGATGGCCCTGCTGGAATCCGATGCGGCCAAGAAGTACGCCGTGGATGCCGAGAAGAAGTTCGGTCCTCAACTGACCAAGCTCAAGGCTCTGGAGAGCAGCGCCAAGGGTATCCAGGATCGCCTGATGGCCGGTGGCGACAAAATGCAGCAAGGCGAACGTGAGCGTCTGGAGCTTGAATTCAAGCAAAAGGCCCGTGACTTCCAGTTCCAGTCCAAGGAGCTGAACGAAGCCAAAGCCGTTGCCGACCGTGAAATGCTGAAGCAGCTCAAGCCGAAACTGGACAGCGCTGTGGAAGAAGTCATCAAGAAAGGTGCTTTTGACCTGGTCTTCGAGCGTGGTGCAGTGATTGATGTCAAGCCTCAGTACGACATCACGCGCCAGGTTATCGAGCGCATGAATCAGCTGAAGTAATCCATGACAGCGACCATTAAGCTCGGCCAATTGGCCGAGTTCCTCGGTGCCACTCTTCGTGGCGACCCGGAGAAAGCAATTACTGGGCTAGCCACCTTGCAGGAGGCTGGCCCAGCTCAGTTGAGCTTTCTTGCAAACCCCCAATACCGCAAGTATCTGGCAGGCAGCCAGGCTGCAGCCTTGTTGCTGAAAGCCGCCGACGCCGAAGGTTTTGCCGGGAACGCATTGGTAGTGCCTGATCCGTATGCCGCCTACGCGCGTATTTCCCATCTGTTCGATCCAAAACCCAAGGCAGCTGCCGGCATTCATCCGACGGCGGTGATTGCGGTGGACGCGGTGGTGGATCCGGCGGCGAGCATCGGTGCCTTTGTGGTCATCGAAAGCGGCGCGCGAATTGATGCAGGTACGACCATCGGCGCGCATTGCTTCATCGGTGCCCGTAGCGTGATCGGCGAAGGTGGCTGGCTCGCGCCGCGCGTCACCCTGTATCACGACGTTCGCGTCGGCAAACGGGTGGTGATTCAGTCCGGTGCCGTGCTCGGTGGCGAAGGCTTCGGGTTTGCCAACGAGAAAGGTATCTGGCAGAAAATTGCCCAGATCGGTGGTGTATTGGTTGGCGATGACGTGGAGATCGGTGTGAATACCGCCATCGACCGAGGCGCGCTGGCCGATACCATCATTGGTAATGGTGTGAAGCTCGACAACCAGATTCAGATCGCCCACAACGTTCAGGTGGGTGATCACACCGCCATGGCTGCGTGCGTGGGGATCTCCGGCAGCACCAAAATCGGCAAGCATTGCATGCTCGCCGGTGGCGTAGGGCTGGTGGGGCATATCGATATTTGCGACAACGTTTTCATCACCGGGATGACCATGGTGACTCACTCGATCACCGAGCCGGGCGCCTATTCTTCCGGTACGGCGATGCAGCCGGCAGCCGAGTGGCGCAAAAGCGCGGCACGTATCCGTCAGCTCGATGACATCGCGCGGCGGTTGCGACAGCTGGAAAAGCAAGCAGGGGAAGTGACCCCTGGCGGTAATGCTTCATCAGATGGCTGATACCATTTCCATATCAAGTGTGCACAGCCGCTAGACTGCGTCCTTGATTTGCTAGCGGAGTGCGCGTCAGTCGCGCGCTCCCAATCTTTACATAGGCTTCCCCCCGAAATGATGGACATCAACGAGATTCGCGAATACCTGCCTCACCGTTACCCGTTCCTGCTGGTGGACCGGGTCGTGGATCTGGATGTGGAAGGCAAGCGCATTCGCGCCTACAAGAATGTCAGCATCAACGAACCGTTCTTCAATGGTCACTTTCCCGCGCATCCAATCATGCCGGGCGTGTTGATCATCGAGGCGATGGCTCAGGCTGCCGGGATCCTTGGTTTCAAAATGCTCGACGTGAAACCGGCCGATGGCACCCTTTACTACTTCGTCGGTTCCGACAAGCTGCGCTTCCGCCAGCCGGTGTTGCCGGGCGATCAGTTGATCCTTGAAGCGAAGTTCATCAGCTGCAAGCGTCAGATCTGGAAGTTCGAGTGCCAGGCTTCGGTCGACGGCAAGCCGGTCTGCTCTGCTGAAATCATCTGTGCGGAACGCAAGCTATGAGTTTGATTGACCCTCGCGCAATCATCGATCCGACGGCCGTCCTGGCTGAAGGTGTCGAGGTCGGCCCGTGGTCGATCATCGGCGCAGGTGTGGAAATCGGCGAGGGGACGGTCATCGGGCCGCATGTGATTCTCAAAGGTCCGACCCGAATCGGTAAGCACAACCGTATCTACCAGTTTTCCTCGGTAGGCGAAGACACGCCGGACCTGAAATACAAGGGCGAGGAAACACGCCTGGTGATCGGTGACCACAATGTCATTCGCGAAGGCGTGACGATTCACCGCGGAACCATCCAGGACCGTTCGGAAACGACCTTGGGCGATCACAACCTGATCATGGCCTACGCGCACATCGGTCACGACAGTGTTATCGGTAACCACTGCATCCTGGTCAACAACACGGCGCTGGCCGGCCATGTGCATGTGGAAGACTGGGCCATCCTGTCGGGTTTTACCCTGGTTCACCAGTATTGCCACATCGGTGCCCACAGCTTTTCCGGCATGGGGACCGCCATTGGCAAGGACGTTCCAGCCTACGTCACGGTGTTCGGTAACCCGGCCGAGGCCCGCAGCATGAACTTCGAAGGCATGCGCCGTCGCGGTTTCAGCGAAGATGCCATCCATGCCTTGCGACGTGCCTATAAAACGGTCTACCGCCAGGGCCTGACTGTTGAGCAGGCGCTGGCCGAACTGGCCGAGCCGTCGATCCAGTTCCCGGAAGTCGCGGTGTTCCGTGACTCCATCCAGTCTTCGACCCGCGGCATTACCCGCTAACCATGGCTAATCTGCGTATTGCGCTGGTGGCGGGTGAAGCTTCCGGCGACATTCTCGGCGCGGGCCTCATGCGCGCGCTCAAGGCCCGCCATCCGGCGGTCGAGTTCATCGGTGTCGGTGGTCCGTTGATGCAGGCCGAAGGGCTGGCGTCCTACTTCCCGATGGAACGCCTGTCGGTCATGGGCCTGGTGGAAGTGCTGGGTCGATTGCGCGAATTGTTGGCACGCCGCAAGAAACTGGTGGCGGACCTGATTGCTGCGAAGCCGGATGTGTTCATCGGTATCGATGCCCCGGACTTCAACCTCAATATCGAGCTCAAGCTGCGTCAGGCCGGGATCAAGACCGTGCATTACGTCAGCCCGTCGGTCTGGGCCTGGCGGCAGAAGCGAGTGCTGAAGATTCGCGAAGGTTGCGACCTGATGCTGACACTGTTTCCGTTCGAAGCGAAATTCTACGAAGAGAAGGGCGTGCCGGTGCGTTTTGTCGGGCACTCCCTGGCCGATGCGATTCCCCTCGAAGCCGATCGCGCCGCCGCCCGCGCCGAACTGGGCTTGCCCGACGGGCCGTTGGTTGCGCTGATGCCGGGCAGTCGTGGCGGCGAAGTCGGTCGTCTCGGTGCACTGTTTCTCGATACCGCACAGCGCCTGCGGGCCATGCGCCCTGGCGTGCGGTTCGTCATGCCTTGCGCCAGTCCCGAGCGGCGCATGCAGCTTGAAGAAATGCTGGCCGGTCGTGACCTGCCGGTGACTTTGCTCGATGGCAAGTCCCATCTGGCCCTGGCTGCATGCGACGCCGTGCTGATCGCGTCTGGAACAGCAACGCTGGAAGCCTTGTTGTACAAGCGGCCAATGGTCGTCGCCTATCGCCTGGCACCGCTGACGTTCTGGATTCTGAAACGCATGGTGAAAAGCCCCTACGTTTCCCTGCCAAATCTGTTGGCCCAGCGCTTGCTGGTGCCCGAGTTGCTGCAGGACGACGCGACAGTCGAGGCGTTGGCCCAGACCTTGTCGCCGTTGATCGAGGATGGCCAGGAACAGACCCGAGGTTTTGACGAAATCCACCGTACCTTGCGTCTGGATGCCTCCAATCAGGCGGCGGATGCGGTACTGAATCTGGTCGGCCAAGTACAATGAGTAAAACAAGCATGCAGATGGGGCTGGATTTCACCTTGGTCGCTGAAGTCGAAGATTTGGTTGCCGGTGTCGACGAAGTCGGTCGCGGTCCGCTCTGTGGCGCAGTGGTGACTGCGGCAGTGATCCTCGATCCAAACCGTCCGATTCTAGGCCTGAACGACTCGAAGAAGCTCACCGAAGCCCGTCGCGAAAAGCTCTATGACGAAATCTGCGAAAAGGCCCTGAGCTGGTGCATCGCCCGCGCGGAAGTCGAAGAGATCGACGAGCTGAATATCCTGCACGCTACCATGCTCGCCATGCAGCGCGCTGTTGCCGGGCTGCACATCCAGCCGAAACTGGCGATGATCGATGGCAACCGTTGCCCGAAATTGCCCATGCGTGCCGAAGCGGTCGTGCAAGGTGATGGCAAGGTTCCCGCCATCGCGGCGGCATCGATTCTGGCCAAGGTCAGCCGCGACCGGGAAATGGCGGCATTCGAGTTGATTTATCCGGGTTACGGTATCGGCGGTCACAAGGGCTACCCGACGCCCGTTCATCTGGAAGCGTTGGCACGGCTTGGGCCTACGCCGATTCACCGGCGCTCGTTCGCCCCGGTACGCCTCGCCTACGAGGCACGTGAAAGCCTGATCGAGAGTTAGTCGCAAGGCTGATTTTTTTTACCAGGGCCCGGTACAATCCGGGCCTTGTTGTCTCCATGTTATTAGACAGGATCACTATGCCGGCTTCATTCGTTCATCTACGCCTGCACACTGAATATTCCCTGGTCGACGGTCTGGTGCGGATCAAACCGCTGGTCAAGACCCTGGTCGGCATGAACATGCCTGCCGTAGCGGTCACCGACCAGAACAACATGTGTTCCCTGGTCAAATTCTATAAAAACGCCATGGGTGCCGGGATCAAGCCGATCTGCGGCGCCGACCTGTGGCTGTCGAACAAGGATCCGGACAATCCCCTGAGCCGAATCAGCCTGCTGGTGATGAATGCCGAGGGCTATCGCAACCTCACCGAGTTGATCTCCCGCGGCTTCATCGATGGCCAGCGCAATGGTTCGATCATCATCGAGCGTGAGTGGGTGGCCGAAGCCAACGCAGGCTTGATCATGCTGTCGGCGGCCAAGGAAGGCGAGATTGGCCAGGCCATGCTCAGTGGCAACCCCGACGAAGCCGAAAACCTGGCGCGTGAGTGGATGGCGGTGTTCCCGGATCGTTTCTATCTGGAAATCCAGCGTACCAACCGCCCCAACGATGAAGAGCAATTGCACGGTGCCGTGGCCCTGGCGGACAAGATCGGTGCGCCGCTGGTCGCGACCAATGATGTACGGTTCATCAAGCAGGAAGACTTCGCCGCCCACGAAACCCGCGTGTGCATCGGCGAGGGCCGTGCCCTCGACGATCCGCGGCGTTCGAAGAATTACAGCGATCAGCAATACCTCAAAAGCGCCGAGGAAATGGCGGAGCTGTTCAGCGACATTCCCGAAGCGCTGGAAAACACCGTCGAGATTGCCAAGCGCTGCAACATCGAAGTGAAGCTGGGCACGCACTTCCTGCCCAACTTCCCGATCCCCGATGGCATGACCATCGATGAGTATTTCCGCAAGGTGTCGTTCGAAGGTCTGGAAGAGCGGCTGGCCGTTCTGCTGCCCAAAGACACCACCGAAGATTACGAAGCCAAGCGTCAGGTCTATGTCGACCGGTTGAATTTCGAGCTGGATATCATTATCCAGATGGGCTTCCCCGGTTACTTCCTGATCGTGATGGACTTTATCCAGTGGGCCAAGAACAACGGCGTGCCGGTGGGGCCTGGCCGGGGGTCGGGTGCCGGGTCGCTGGTGGCTTACGTACAGAAGATCACCGACCTCGACCCGCTGGAATACGATCTGCTGTTCGAACGTTTCCTTAACCCGGAACGGGTCTCCATGCCCGACTTCGACGTCGACTTCTGCATGGACGGTCGTGACCGGGTGATCGACTACGTGGCCGAGAAGTACGGCCGCAACGCGGTCAGCCAGATCATCACCTTCGGTTCCATGGCCGCCAAGGCTGTGGTCCGTGACGTGGCGCGGGTGCAGGGCAAGTCCTACGGCCTGGCGGATCGTCTGTCGAAGATGATTCCGTTCGAAGTCGGCATGACCCTGGAAAAAGCCTACGAGCAGGAAGAGATCCTGCGCGACTTCATCAAGGTCGATGAAGAGGCTGCGGAAATCTGGGAGATGGCCCGCAAGCTCGAAGGCGTGGTGCGTAACGTCGGCAAGCACGCCGGTGGTGTGGTGATCGCGCCGACCAAGCTGACCGATTTTTCGCCGATCTATTGCGACGAAGCCGGTGACGGCCTGGTGACCCAGTTCGACAAGGACGACGTTGAAGCAGCCGGCCTGGTGAAGTTCGACTTCCTCGGTCTGCGAACCCTGACGATCATCGACTGGGCTCTGAAAACCATCAACCGCGACCGCGCCAAGGTCAACGAACCGCCGCTGGACATCGCGTTCATCCCGCTGGATGACAAACCGACCTATACCCTGCTGCAAAAAGCCGAAACCACGGCGGTGTTCCAGCTTGAATCCCGGGGCATGAAGGAGCTGATCAAGAAGCTCAAGCCGGACTGCCTGGAAGACTTGATCGCACTGGTGGCACTGTTCCGTCCAGGCCCGCTGCAATCGGGCATGGTGGACGACTTCATCAACCGTAAGCACGGTCGCGCCGAACTGGCGTACCCGCACTCGGATTACCAGTACGAAGGCCTCAAGCCAGTATTGGCGCCGACCTACGGCATCATCCTGTATCAGGAACAGGTGATGCAGATTGCCCAGGTCATGGCCGGTTACACCCTCGGCGGCGCGGACATGCTGCGTCGAGCCATGGGTAAGAAAAAACCCGAGGAAATGGCCAAGCAGCGGGGCGGTTTCATTGAAGGTTGCGCCACCAACAACATCGATGCCGACCTGGCCGGTAACATCTTCGACCTGGTAGAAAAGTTCGCCGGCTATGGCTTCAACAAATCCCACTCCGCTGCCTACGGCCTGGTGTCCTACCAGACCGCGTGGCTGAAGGCGCACTACCCGGCGCCGTTCATGGCGGCGGTACTCTCGGCGGATATGCACAACACCGACAAGGTCGTGACCTTGATCGAAGAAGTGCGCACCATGAAGCTGCGCCTCGATGCGCCGGACGTGAATACCTCGGAGTTCAAGTTCACGGTGAACGACGAGGGCCGGATCATTTACGGTCTGGGCGCGATCAAGGGGGTTGGCGAGGGGCCGGTGGAAGCGATCACCGAAGCGCGCCTGGACGGTCCGTTCAAGGATCTGTTCGACTTCTGCGCCCGGGTCGACCTCAAGCGTATCAACAAGCGTACCCTCGATGGCTTGATCCGTAGCGGCGCGCTGGATCGTCTGGGCCCGTACTTCCACGACGAGCCGAAAGCCTACCAGGCCAATATCGACCGCAACCGGGCGGTCCTGCTGACCGCGATGGAAGAGGCGATCAAGGCCGCCGAACAAACCGCCCGTACCCATGACAGCGGCCATGCCGACCTGTTTGGCGGCCTGTTCGTCGAAGAAGATGCCGACGTCTACGCCAATCACCGCAAGGCCAAGGAGCTGACCCTCAAGGAACGGCTCAAAGGCGAGAAAGATACCCTGGGCCTGTACCTGACCGGGCACCCGATCGACGAATACGAAGGTGAAATCCGTCGTTTCGCCCGTCAGCGCATCATCGATTTGAAGCCGGCGCGTGATACCCAGACCGTTGCCGGCATGATCATCGCCCTGCGAGTGATGAAAAACAAAAAGGGCGACAAGATGGGTTTCATCACCCTCGACGACCGTTCGGGCCGGATCGAAGCGTCGCTGTTTGCCGATGCGTTCCATTCCGCGCAGTCACTGTTGCAGACCGATGCGATGGTGGTGGTCGAAGGCGAAGTCAGCAATGACGACTTCTCCGGTGGCCTGCGGTTGCGGGTCAAGCGGGTGATGAGCATGGAAGATGCGCGCACCAACCTGGCCGAGAGTCTGCGCCTGAAGGTCCAGACCCAGGACCTCAAGGGCGATCAGCTACGCTGGCTGGGCGACCTGTTCAAGCGTCATCGTGGTGCATGCCCGATCACCATGGAGTACACCAGCCCCGATGCGAAGGCCTTGCTGCAGTTCGGCGAAGGCTGGCGAATCGACCCGGCGGATGCGTTGATTCAAGCCCTGCGTGACCAGTTCGGGCGAGACAACGTCTTCCTCCAATACCGTTGACGGTGAGGTGGCCTAAGGCTTCCTTTATCGCGACCGAATTTTTTAATCTCGACCTGAACGCGCCTCTCCCTTAAGGTAGGGCGCGAATAGACAACCGGCCGGCCCAAGCTCTCTTGGACGTCGACCCAAGACGGACGCCTATGAACCCGAATTTTCTTGATTTCGAACAGCCGATCGCCGACCTGCAAGCCAAGATCGAAGAGTTGCGCTTGGTCGGTAATGACAATTCGCTGAATATCGGCGATGAGATCTCCCGCCTGCAGGACAAAAGCAGCACGCTGACCGAAGACATCTTCGGCAAGCTGACCAGCTGGCAGATCGCGCGTCTGGCGCGTCACCCGAAGCGTCCATACACCCTGGACTACATCGAACACATCTTCACCGAGTTCGATGAGTTGCACGGCGACCGTCACTTCTCCGACGACGCCGCCATCGTGGGCGGTATTGCGCGTCTGGACGACCAGCCAGTCATGGTCATCGGTCACCAGAAGGGCCGTGAAGTGCGCGAAAAGGTTCGCCGCAACTTCGGTATGCCGCGTCCGGAAGGCTACCGCAAGGCCTGCCGCCTGATGGAAATGGCCGAACGGTTCAAAATGCCGATCCTGACCTTTATCGATACCCCGGGTGCATACCCTGGCATCGACGCTGAAGAGCGTAACCAGAGCGAAGCCATTGCCTGGAACCTACGTGTCATGGCTCGCCTGAAAACCCCGATCATCGCCACCGTGATCGGTGAAGGTGGTTCCGGCGGTGCGCTGGCGATCGGCGTTTGCGATCAGCTGAACATGCTGCAGTACTCGACCTACGCGGTGATCTCGCCGGAAGGTTGCGCATCGATCCTGTGGAAAACCGCCGAGAAAGCACCGGACGCCGCTGAAGCCATGGGCATCACTGCAGAGCGCCTCAAGGGCCTGGGCATTGTGGACAAGGTAATCGGCGAGCCTTTGGGCGGCGCACACCGCGATCCGGCCGCTGCGGCTGCCTCGATCCGTGCCGAGCTGAGCTCGCAATTGGCGATGCTCAAGAAGCTCGACCACAAGGCGCTGTTGGACCGTCGTTACGAGCGCCTGATGAGCTACGGTCTCTAAGACGATCACGCAGTATCCATGTGGGAGCGAGCCTGCTCGCGATGAGGATTTAACATCCAACAAATAGGTTGGCTGTTGAACCGCTATCGCGAGCAGGCTCACTCCCACATTTGATTTGCGCGAGGCGACGGATATGAGCAAATCCAACATACTGTCTGCCAGGCTCCTGCTGAATCTGCAGCCTTGGCGCAACGCCACAACCTGGCACATCGCTTTCTCCGGTGGTCTCGACTCCACCGTCCTGCTACACCTGCTCGCAAAACTCGCTAAAACCCAATCCCTGCCGGCACTGCGTGCCATCCATGTCCACCACGGCCTTCAGTCTGTAGCTGATGCGTGGCCGGAGCATTGTCGGTCGGGGTGCGAGGCACTTGGCGTGCCGTTGCAGGTGGTTCGCGTGCAAGTGCAGCCCGGCGCCAGTCTCGAACGTGCGGCCCGGGATGCGCGTTATGCGGCGTTCAGCGAAGTCACCCGAGCCAATGAAGTACTGCTGACCGCCCAACACCTTGACGATCAAGCCGAAACCCTGCTGTTTCGCTTGTTGCGCGGGGCCGGGGTAAGAGGTTTGTCGGGAATGCCACGGCAGCGTCCGCTGGGTGAAGGGTATCTGTTGCGGCCCTTGCTCGATGCGACTCGCGCCGAGCTTGAGGCCTATGCCGCGGAACACCAGCTGAGCTGGATCGAAGATCCTTCCAATCAGGATCGACAATTCTCGCGTAATTACCTGCGTCATCAGGTGTTCCCGGTGTTGACCTCACGCTGGCCGCAGGCAATGGCGACCATGGCTCGCAGTGCCGCGCATTTGAGCGAGGCGCAGGGGCTGCTGGATGAACTGGCACAGATTGACCTGTGCCACGCACGCACCTCCAGTGAGTTTGATTGGCTGGGTTTGCCGTCGCTTGAGTTGGCATCCCTGGTAAAGCTTTCAGTCGCACGCCAGCGCAATGCACTCAGCCACTGGCTTGAACCACTGACAAGCCTGCCCGACAGTGACCATTGGTCGGGTTGGGAGGATTTGTGCAATGCCTCTGGCGATGCACGGCCGATCTGGCGACTGGCGGATGGCGAATTGCATCGGGCGGGAGGGCGGATCTGGTGGCTGTCCGGCGGCTGGCTGCGCCGTTCACCCCCTGTTGGCGCGTGGGCCGAGCCGTCGCTGCCATTGGCATTGCCCGACAACGGTGTGGTTTCGCTCACCGGGCAAATCCCCAATGGCCCTTTGCAGATCCGCTATCGTGAAGGGGGCGAGGTGATGGAGTTGCCGGGCCGTGGGCATCGCGATTTGAAGCGTTTGCTCAATGAACGCGGGGTGCCCCGGTTCGTGCGCGGCAGATTGCCGCTGCTGTTCAAGGGCGAGCAATTGCTGGCGGTGGCGAACCTGCCGGGGCTGGATGGCAGTGCGGCGGGTGGCTGGAATTTGCATTGGCAGCCAATGGGCGAAGATCAAGGTTTGAGCTGAAAGGGGCTTTCCGGTAGACTACGCTCCCTTCTTGATACAACTTCTGTGGATTCGCCTGAATTGCAGGAGTTGCCGATTACCAAGCAGTCTTTGCTGGGCGATTCCAAAAAATGTGTAGCGAGCAACGTACCGGTGTTTCATCTTCCGGTCTGTCCCAACGCGGCGGTTTTTTTGAAAGGTGCACTGTGATTAATGCAGGTGATCGGGGGCTTCGGCCTTCCTTCGCTTTCCCCGGCGGCTCGGACCGCTTTAACGCAGACTTCTAGGGTTTTTCATGACGCGCTACATATTCGTCACGGGCGGTGTTGTTTCTTCATTGGGGAAAGGCATTGCATCGGCATCATTGGCGGCCATCCTGGAGGCGCGGGGACTTAAGGTCACCATGCTGAAGCTGGACCCGTACATCAACGTCGACCCGGGCACCATGAGCCCGTTCCAGCACGGTGAAGTGTTCGTCACCCACGACGGCGCCGAGACCGACCTGGACCTGGGCCACTACGAGCGGTTCATCCGCACGACCATGACCCAGAACAACAACTTCACCACCGGCCGTGTCTACGAGCACGTGCTGCGCAAAGAGCGTCGTGGTGATTACCTGGGCGCAACCATCCAGGTGATCCCGCACATCACCGACGAGATCAAGCGCCGCATCATCAAGGGCGCCGGCGATGCCGACGTGGCAATGGTCGAGATTGGTGGCACCGTGGGTGACATCGAATCCCAACCGTTCCTCGAGGCCATCCGTCAATTGCGTTTCGAAGTCGGCGCCAAGCGCGCGATGCTGATGCACCTGACACTGGTGCCGTACATCGCCACTGCCGGCGAAACCAAAACCAAGCCAACCCAGCACTCGGTCAAGGAACTGCGCTCCATCGGCCTGCAGCCTGACGTACTGGTGTGCCGCTCCGATCACCCGATCGACATCTCCTCCCGTCGCAAGATCGCGCAATTCACCAACGTTGAAGAGCGTGCGGTCATCGGCCTGGAAGACGCCGACACCATCTACAAGATCCCGGGCATCCTGCACGCCCAGGGCCTGGACGATTTTGTCGTCGAGCGTTTCGGCCTGCAATGTGGCGGCGCCGATCTGTCCGAGTGGGAAGCCGTGGTAGACGCCAAGCTCAATCCTGAGCATGAAGTCACCATCGCCATGGTCGGCAAGTACATGGAACTGCTGGACGCCTACAAGTCGCTGATCGAAGCGATGAGTCACGCCGGCATCAGCAACCGCACCAAGGTCAATCTGCGCTACATCGATTCCGAAGACATCGAAAACCAGGGCACCGCGCTGCTGGAAGGCGTCGACGCGATCCTGGTCCCGGGCGGCTTCGGTCTGCGTGGCGTGGAAGGCAAGATCACGGCCGTTCAATACGCTCGCGAAAACAAGGTTCCTTACCTGGGCATCTGCCTGGGCATGCAGGTGGCGGTGATCGAGTTCGCTCGTAACGTCATGGGCTGGAAGGACGCCAACTCCACCGAGTTCGATCGTGCAAGCGGTCACCCGGTCGTGGGCCTGATCACCGAGTGGGAAGATGCCACCGGCGCAGTCGAAATCCGTACCGAAGCGTCCGACCTGGGCGGCACCATGCGTCTTGGCGCTCAGGAATGCCTGCTCGAAGCCGGCTCCAAGGTGCACGATTGCTACGGCAAGGACGTGATCGTCGAGCGTCACCGCCATCGCTACGAAGTGAACAACAACCTGCTGCCGCAAATCATGGAAGCCGGCCTGAAAATCTCCGGCCGTTCCGGTGATGGCGCGCTGGTCGAAGTGGTGGAAGCGCCGGATCACCCATGGTTCGTCGCCTGCCAGTTCCACCCGGAGTTCACTTCGACGCCACGCGACGGTCACCCGTTGTTCAGCGGTTTCGTTAAAGCTGCTTTGACTCAACACCAGAAGAAGGCATGAACCTGATGGCGCAGAAGATCATCCGCGTAGGCGATATCGAGATTGCCAACGATAAGCCTATGGTGCTGTTCGGTGGCATGAACGTGCTGGAAAGCCGCGACATGGCGATGCAGGTCTGCGAAGAGTACGTAAAGGTTACCCAGAAACTGGGTATTCCTTACGTGTTCAAGGCCAGCTTCGATAAGGCCAACCGTTCCTCCGTGACCTCTTACCGTGGTCCCGGCCTGGAAGAGGGCATGCGGATTTTCCAGGACGTCAAGCAAGCCTTCGGCGTGCCGATCATTACTGACGTCCATGAGCCCGATCAGGCTGCGGTCGTCGCTGAAGTCTGCGACATCATTCAGTTGCCGGCCTTCCTGTCGCGCCAGACCGACCTGGTGGTCGCGATGGCCAAGACCGGTGCGGTGATCAACATCAAGAAAGCCCAGTTCCTCGCGCCTCAGGAAATGAAACACATCCTGAACAAGTGCGTGGAAGCGGGTAATGATCAGTTGATCCTCTGCGAGCGTGGTTCGAGCTTCGGCTACAACAACCTGGTCGTCGACATGCTTGGCTTTGGCATCATGAAGCAGTTCGAATACCCGGTGTTCTTCGACGTGACCCACGCCCTGCAAATGCCGGGTGGTCGCGCTGATTCCGCCGGTGGTCGTCGCGCTCAGGTCCTCGATCTGGCGAAAGCCGGCATGAGCCAGTCCCTGGCCGGCCTGTTCCTCGAAGCTCACCCGGACCCGGACAACGCCAAATGCGACGGCCCTTGCGCCTTGCGTCTGGACAAACTGGAGCCATTCCTGGCCCAGCTCAAAGCGCTGGACGAACTGGTGAAGAGTTTTCCGACGGTAGAAACCGCGTAATCCTCAATTCTCCGTGTAGGAGCCGAGCTTGCTCGCGATGGCGTCCGTCTGAACGCCGTGAGCTTGTCGGTCCTATGCGTTAGTGTGGCGTACAAAATTGTAAATCGAGCGGTACAAGCTTTTTCGTCAACTTTGGAGTGTTTACAACAATGGCTAAAATCGTCGACATCAAAGGTCGTGAAGTTCTCGACTCCCGTGGCAATCCCACCGTGGAAGCGGATGTGCTTCTCGATAACGGCATCATCGGCAGCGCCTGCGCGCCGTCCGGTGCTTCCACTGGCTCGCGTGAAGCACTCGAGCTGCGTGATGGCGACAAGAGCCGTTACCTGGGCAAGGGCGTACTCAAGGCCGTAGCCAACATCAACGGTCCGATCCGCGACCTGTTGAAAGGTACAGATCCAAGCGACCAGAAAGCGCTCGATCTGGCGATGATCAAGCTGGACGGTACTGAAAACAAGGCAACCCTGGGCGCCAACGCGATCCTCGCCGTTTCCCTGGCCGCGGCCAAGGCAGCAGCACAGGACCAGGACCTGCCGCTCTACGCTCACATCGCCAACCTGAACGGCACTCCGGGTGTCTACTCGATGCCGGTTCCGATGATGAACATCATCAACGGTGGCGAGCATGCCGATAACAACGTCGACATCCAGGAATTCATGGTTCAGCCGGTTGGCGCCAAGTCTTTCTCGGAAGGTCTGCGCATGGGCACCGAGATTTTCCATCACCTCAAAGCCGTGCTGAAGGCCCGTGGCCTGAGCACTGCCGTTGGTGACGAAGGTGGTTTCGCGCCAAACCTGGCGTCCAACGAAGATGCACTGAAAGTGATCTCCGAAGCCGTGGCCAATGCCGGTTACAAGCTGGGCACCGACGTGACCCTGGCACTGGACTGCGCAGCCAGCGAATTCTACGAAGACGGCAAGTACAACCTGTCCGGTGAAGGCCAGGTGTTCACCGCTGAAGGTTTCGCCGATTACCTGAAAGGCCTGACCGAGCGCTACCCGATCATCTCCATCGAAGATGGCCTGGACGAATCCGACTGGGCTGGCTGGAAGATTCTCACCGACAAGATCGGCGAGAAAACCCAGCTGGTAGGCGACGACCTGTTCGTGACCAACACCAAGATCCTGAAAGAAGGCATCGACAAAAAGATCGCCAACTCGATCCTGATCAAGTTCAACCAGATCGGCACCCTGACCGAAACCCTGGAAGCTATCCAGATGGCCAAGGCCGCCGGTTACACCGCCGTGATCTCGCACCGTTCGGGCGAAACCGAAGATTCCACCATTGCCGACCTGGCCGTGGGTACTTCGGCTGGCCAGATCAAGACCGGCTCCCTGTGCCGTTCCGATCGCGTTTCCAAGTACAACCAACTGCTGCGTATCGAAGAGCAGTTGAACGGCAAAGCCAAGTACAACGGCCGTAGCGAATTCCGCGGTTGATCGCCAGCTGATAAAAAAGACACCGGATTGTGTCGGAAAAATCGCTACAGCGACGTTTTTGCCACTAATCTGATGCCTTATAAGCACAAGCCTGGTTCTTCCAGGCTTCGTGCTGTCAGTAGGTTCATGTTTTGGTATGGCTGTCTTTTTTCACTGGATACCTGATATTCGATGCGCAGTCCCAATTGGTTGTTCCTCGTCTTGCTCCTGCTGCTGGCTGGCCTGCAATACCGCCTGTGGGTGGGTAATGGCAGTCTGGCGCAAGTGGCCGAGCTGACTCAGCAGATTGCGGATCAGCAAGCTGAGAACCAGGCGTTGCTGGAGCGCAATCGGGTGATGGACGCTGAAGTCAGCGAGTTGAAAAAGGGCATGGAGACCGTTGAAGAGCGGGCTCGCCATGAGTTGGGCATGGTCAAGGACGGTGAAACCCTTTACCAGTTGGCGCAATGAACTTGTCTCTGCCGGCCTTCTGGGCCGTGATTCCTGCCGCGGGCGTCGGTGCCCGTATGGCCGCGGACCGTCCCAAGCAATACTTGCAACTGGGCGGGCGCACTATTCTCGAACACAGCCTCGGCTGTTTCCTTGATCACCCTTGCCTGAAGGGGGTGGTGGTCAGTCTTGCTGTTGATGATCCTTACTGGCCGAACCTGGCCTGTGCCAGTGATCCGCGGATTGCCCGGGTCGAGGGCGGTAGCGAGCGTTCCGGTTCGGTGTTGAATGCGTTGCTGCATTTGCACGCGCAAGGCGCTGGCGATGAAGACTGGGTGTTGGTTCATGATGCCGCACGACCGAATCTCGGTCGTGACGATCTGGATAACCTGCTGGCTGAACTGGCGGATGATCCTGTGGGTGGGCTGCTGGCGGTTCCGGCACGGGATACGCTCAAGCGGATCGACAAACACGGCCGTGTCGTCGAAACCGTGGACCGCAGTGTGATCTGGCAAGCCTATACACCGCAGATGTTTCGCCTCGGCGCCTTGCATCGAGCGTTGGCGGACAGTCTGGTGGCTGACGCCGTGATCACCGATGAGGCGTCGGCCATGGAGTGGGCAGGGCTGGCACCTCGCTTGATCGAGGGTCGATCCGATAACCTCAAGGTCACCCGGCCGGAGGATCTGGATTGGTTGAGGCAGCGTTGGGCTAACCGTCGCTAGCTTTTGCGGTGCTCGCGAAAGCGGCGGTCCAAGCAGCTGACATCGTGCTGACACACCAACATGCTTCTAGCATTGGTATTCAGGCCTCTGAGCCAATCCATCCTTCAAATAATCCACCAATTTGCGCACCTTCGGCGACAGATGCCGCTGCTGCGGATACAGCGCCCAAACGGCCGTGTTCGGTGGTTGATGCGCTTCGAGCAGCGAAATCAATGCGCCGGTTTTCAAATGCTCCAGCACGTAATAGTCCGGTAACTGACACAGCCCTACGCCCTGTAGCGCGGCATCCAGTACGGCTTGCCCACTGTTGCAGCGCCAGTTTCCCTGGACCCGTTGTGAAAATTCCCGCCCGTTCTGCTCCAGTTGCCACAGGTCCGAGCTGCCGATGAGGCAGTTGTGGCGGCTCAGTTCCGACAAGCTGTGTGGGCGCCCATAACGTTCGAGGTAGGACGGTGAGGCGCATAAAAACATGCGTCGGGGTGCCAAGCGAGTAGCGACCAGTCGTGAATCCTGCAGGCGCCCCAGTCGGATCGCCAGATCCAGGCCTTCGTGCACCAGATCGAGTTGGCGATTGCTCAATTCAATGTCGATCCGCAGTTGCGGATACAGCCCCATGAACCGCGTCACCAGCGGCACGATGAAGCGTTCGCCGTAAGCCACGGCGCACGTCATGCGCAGCATGCCTTTGGGTTCGCTGGTCAGGTCGCCGACCGCACGCAATGCCTCTTCACGTCCATCCTGCAAGCGTTGGCAATGTTGCAGGAAGGTTTGCCCTGCCTCCGTCAGCGTGACCCGGCGGGTGCTGCGGTAGAGCAAACGGGTTTGCAAGCGTTCTTCGAGGCGTACGATTTGTCGACTGATGTGGGAGGAAGAAACCCCCAGGCGTTCCGCGGCAGCGGTGAATTGGCTGCATTCGGCAACGGCCACGAACTCGTCGATACCTTCCCAGCGACTTTCGGACATTGAAGATTATCCCTGTGCAGCAATAATGTTTTGCTTTTGTCCGGATTATTCACCGTTGTGGGCTGTATTACACTCCCTGTCTCGATTTCATTCACTGGAGAATCACCATGATCAAGTCACGCGCCGCCGTTGCCTTCGAGGCCAAAAAACCTCTGGAGATCGTTGAAGTCGATGTCGCCATGCCCAAGGCCGGTGAGGTGTTGCTGCGCGTTGTGGCCTCCGGTGTTTGCCATACCGATGCCTACACCCTGTCCGGTGCTGATCCGGAAGGTATCTTCCCGTCGATCCTCGGCCATGAAGGCGGGGCAATCGTCGAGGCAATCGGCGAGGGGGTGACTTCTGTCGCGGTGGGCGACCACGTGATCCCGCTGTACACCCCGGAATGCCGTCAGTGCAAATTCTGCCTGTCTGGCAAAACCAACCTGTGCCAGGCCATTCGCGCGACCCAGGGCAAAGGCTTGATGCCGGATGGCACGACGCGTTTTGCCTACAAGGGCCAACCCATTTTCCACTACATGGGCACTTCGACGTTCTCCGAGTACACCGTGCTGCCGGAAATCTCCGTGGCAAAAATTGCCAAGGAAGCGCCACTGGAAAAAGTCTGTCTGCTGGGCTGCGGTGTCACCACCGGTATCGGCGCAGTACTCAACACCGCCAAAGTGAAACCCGGTGACACCGTGGCCATTTTCGGCCTCGGCGGCATCGGTCTGTCGGCGGTCATCGGCGCAGTCAAAGCCAAGGCGGCCCGGATCATTGCCATCGACATCAACCCGGCCAAATTCGAGATCGCCAAACAGCTGGGTGCAACCGATTGTGTAAACCCGAAAGATTTCGATCGTCCGATCCAGGAAGTCATCGTCGACATGACCGATGGCGGTGTCGACTTTTCCTTTGAGTGCATCGGCAACGTGCAATTGATGCGTGCCGCACTTGAGTGCTGCCACAAGGGTTGGGGCGAGTCAGTCATCATCGGCGTGGCCGGTGCCGGCCAGGAAATCTCCACCCGTCCTTTCCAATTGGTCACCGGTCGCGTCTGGCGCGGTTCGGCGTTCGGTGGCGTGCGTGGCCGTACCGAGTTGCCAAGCTACGTGGAAATGGCCGAAACCGGCGAAATCCCGCTGGACACGTTCATCACCCACACCATGGGCCTGGAAGACATCAACAAGGCGTTCGACCTGATGCATGAAGGAAAAAGCATCCGTTCCGTCATTCATTTCTGAGGTCTGCCATGAGCCTGGAAAATATCTCCTGTCAGAAAAGTTTCGGCGGCTGGCACAAGCGCTATCGACACCGTTCCGACGTGCTCGGCTGCGACATGGTGTTCGCCGTGTATTTGCCGCCACAGGCGGAGCAGGGCGGCAAGCTGCCGGTGCTGTACTGGTTGTCCGGCCTGACCTGCACCGACGAGAACTTCATGCAGAAGGCCGGTGCCATGCGCATGGCCGCCGAACTGGGGCTGATCATTGTCGCGCCGGACACCAGTCCTCGCGGCGCCGATGTGCCGGGTGATCCGGACGGTGCCTGGGACTTCGGGCTAGGTGCAGGGTTTTACTTGAATGCCACGCAGGAACCCTGGTCGCGCCACTATCGGATGCATGACTATGTCGTGCAGGAATTGCCGGCATTGGTCGAAGCGCATTTCCCGGCGTCGGACAAGCGCGGCATCAGCGGTCACTCCATGGGTGGCCACGGCGCGCTGGTCTGTGCCCTGCGCAATCCGGGGCGTTATCTGTCGGTGTCGGCGTTCTCGCCGATCAACAATCCGATGGACTGTCCCTGGGGGCAGAAAGCCTTTTCCCGGTATCTGGGTGAGGACCGCGCGAAATGGCGCGAGTGGGATGCCTGCGCGTTGCTTGCCGAGGCCGACGAAAAGTTGCCACTGCTGGTCGATCAAGGCGATCGAGACGATTTCCTCGCCACCCAGCTCAAGCCTGAAGCCTTGCAGCAGGCGGCTAAACTGGCCGATCACCCGCTGACGTTGCGCCTGCAACCGGGCTACGACCACAGCTATTTCTTCATCGCCAGCTTCATTGACGACCACTTGCAGCATCATGCGCGCGCTCTAGGCGCCTAATGTCCGACAAAGCAGGTAGAATCACGCCCTGACAAAAATCGGGGCGTTTTTTTATGCGTATTGGCCACGGCTATGATGTGCACCGTTTCGCTGAAGGCGATTTCATTACTCTGGGCGGCGTGCGAATTGCACACAGCTTCGGGCTGCTCGCCCACTCCGACGGTGACGTTTTGCTGCACGCCTTGAGCGATGCCTTGCTCGGCGCCGCCGCGCTGGGTGATATCGGCAAGCACTTCCCGGACACCGACCCACAATTCAAGGGCGCTGACAGCCGTGTGCTGTTGCGTCACGTCGTCGCACTGGTCCACGCCAAAGGCTGGAAGGTCGGCAACGTCGATAACACTATTGTTGCCCAGGCGCCGAAAATGGCCCCGCATATCGAATCGATGCGTGCGCTGATCGCCGCGGATCTTCAAGTTGAGTTGGATCAAGTGAACGTAAAAGCTACCACCACCGAAAAGCTCGGCTTTGTCGGTCGCGAAGAAGGCATTGCCGTGCATTCCGTTGCCTTGTTGCTGCGCGCATGAACGAAGCGCAATTGCTCGGCCCGCGGGCCTATGGTGATGCTCTCGGCACTGCGGTGCTCAAAGCCATCGCGGAAGATTTCCAGGTCGACGAAGTCCTTGATATTCCCCTGAGTGGCGATGGCGAACACTTGTGGATCTGGGTGGAAAAGCGCGGTCTGAATACGGAAGAAGCGGCGCGGCGGATCGCCAAGGCAGCTGGCGTGCCCCTGCGCACCGTCAGTTACGCCGGGCTCAAGGATCGTCAGGCGCTGACCCGTCAGTGGTTCAGCGTACAACTGCCGGGAAAGGCTGATCCGGACCTGTCGGCAGCCGAAAACGACACGCTGAAAATCCTCAAGACCAACCGACACAAACGCAAGCTGCAGCGCGGTGCCCATTCGGCCAACGGCTTCACCTTGCGCCTGACGCAGTTCACCGGCGACAAGGCGGCCATCGAAGAGCGCCTGCAACTGATCGCCAAACAAGGCATCCCCAACTATTTCGGCAGCCAGCGCTTCGGGCATGACGGCGGCAACGTGGTCGACGCCCGTGCCTGGGCCGCGCGCAAGGCTTTGCCCGAGCAGCGTAACGTCCGTTCGCGCCTGCTCTCCACCGCGCGTAGTTTTCTGTTCAATCAGGTGTTGGCCGCGCGTGTCGCCGATGGCACCTGGCAGCGTGCCCAGGTCGGTGATCTGCTGGCGTTTACCGATAGCCGCAGCTTCTTTCCGGCCGGTGAGGCCGAGTGCAGCGACCCGCGTCTGGCCATTCTCGATCTGCATCCGACGGGTCCGCAGTGGGGCGAAGGTGACTCGCCGGCCTCGGGCGCTGTCCATGAACTGGAGCAGGCCATCGCCGCGCGCGAAGCGGACCTTCGCGATTGGTTGATCAACGCCGGTATGAGCCACGAACGTCGCATCCTGCGGCTGCCCATTGCCGGGTTGACGTGGCATTATCCCGAGCCTGACATTCTGCAACTGGAATTCGTCCTGCCGGCCGGATGCTTCGCCACCGTCTTGGTGCGCGAACTTGTTGATCTGGTGCCGGTGGGGCAGACGGACAGCTCATGCGTATTCTGATTTCTAACGACGATGGGGTAACCGCACCCGGTCTCGCCGCGCTTTATGCTGCGCTGGCGGATTACACCGAATGCGTGGTTATCGCCCCGGACCAGGACAAAAGCGGCGCCAGCAGTTCGTTGACGCTCGACCGTCCGTTGCACCCGCAGACGCTGGCCAACGGCTTTATCAGCGTCAACGGCACGCCGACCGATTGCGTGCACCTGGGCCTCAACGGCTTGCTGGAGCGCGAAGCGGACATGGTGGTTTCCGGGATCAACCTGGGTGCCAACCTGGGGGACGATGTCCTGTATTCCGGAACCGTGGCGGCAGCGCTCGAAGGGCGTTTCCTGACGCGTCCTGCGTTTGCCTTTTCGCTGGTCTCGCGACAAGTCGACAACCTTCCCACAGCCGCTTACTTTGCGCGCAAACTGGTCGAGGCCCATGGGGATCTCGAACTGCCACCGCGTACGGTACTCAACGTGAACATACCTAACTTGCCCCTGGAACATATCCGCGGTGTCCAGTTGACTCGCCTGGGGCATCGCGCCCGCGCGGCGGCACCGATGAAAGTGGTCGACCCGCGCGGCAAGTCCGGATACTGGATTGCCGCAGCGGGGGACGCTGAAGACGGTGGCCCGGGCACTGACTTTCACGCGGTGATGCAGGGCTATGTTTCCATCACTCCACTGCAACTGGATCGCACCTTCAATGATGCCTTCAGAAGTCTCGATGGCTGGCTGGAGGGGTTGCGCTAATGACTCGTGAGCAAGACGACATGCTGCGTCGCGGCATCGGCATGACCTCGCAACGGACCCGCGAACGCCTCATTCAGCGTTTGTACGAGGAAGGGGTGTCCAACACCAGGGTACTGGAAGTCATCCGTCAAACACCGCGTCACCTGTTTGTCGATGAGGCGCTGGCACACCGTGCCTACGAGGACACCGCGCTGCCGATCGGGCATAACCAGACCATCTCCCAGCCTTATATGGTGGCTCGCATGAGCGAGCTGCTGCTGGAGGCCGGGCCTCTGGACAAGGTGATGGAGATCGGTACCGGTTCGGGCTACCAGACGGCGGTATTGTCGCAATTGGTCGAGCGTGTGTTCTCCGTCGAACGCATCAAGGTGCTGCAGGACCGGGCCAAGGAGCGCCTGGTCGAATTGAACCTGCGCAACGTGGTGTTTCGCTGGGGCGATGGCTGGGAAGGGTGGCCGGCGCTGGCGCCGTACAACGGCATTATCGTGACGGCGGTGGCGACCGACGTGCCCCAGGCGTTGCTTGATCAACTAGCCCCCGGGGGGCGTCTGGTGATACCGGTCGGGTCCGGAGAGGTGCAACAATTGATGCTGATCATTCGCGAAGAGCAGGGGTTCTCCAGGCGTGTTCTGGGGGCGGTTCGTTTCGTCCCGTTGCTCAATGGGCCACTGGCCTGAGCTTTTGTTTCAACGCGCTGAATTCTCTTCGATAGCCTTTGTCTTACAGCGGCGTCGATTGGTTAAACGGGTTGTTTTGTCAGGCAGCAAACGTGTGCGCGAAGCCATTTCGCTTCATTAAGGGTAAAGCCTGCACGGCCCGTTATACTTGCGACATTTCGTGCCGGAACACGGCAAATCACATTTTCAGCCACCACAAAGGGAGCGGCGGGTGAGTCTCACAGTCATTGCGCAGCGTATGGGTAAAACGAGCTTTCAGCGCCTGGTGACTGGCCTTGTCATGAGCACCTTGCTGGTCGGTTGTTCCAGCAACAAATCCAGCGACGTGCGCGTTGTTGACCGCAACAATGCCGTTGCCCAGCGCCCGGCAGTGACGACGGGACAGTACGTCGTCCGCCCGAAAGACACCTTGTTCTCGATCGCCTTTCGCTACGGTTGGGACTACAAGGCTCTCGCGGCACGCAACAACATTGATGCGCCCTACACGATCCATCCGGGTCAGACGATTCGCTTCGATGGTCGCACCGGTTCAACGTCGACTGCGGTGGTCAGTTCGTCCAATTCCTCGCCGTCGTCCTCGAGTAAAACCACCGTGATCCGTCGTCCTGTCGACGGTGCCACTACAACCACACCGGCGGTTGTACCGTCCGTCGCCAACAAGCCGGCACCCGCTCCACTGCCTCCTCCGGGCCCGGCCCCGACGGGCTGGGGATGGCCATCTAATGGCATTTTGATTGGTAAATTCTCTTCAAACGGTAGTTTGAATAAAGGAATTGATATCGCCGGAGATTTGGGACAGCCTGTTTTAGCTGCGTCTGATGGGACGGTGGTATACGCCGGGAGTGGCTTAAGGGGCTACGGCGAATTAGTTATCATCAAACACAGCGAAACCTACGTCAGTGCCTACGGACATAACCGCAGGCTGTTGGTTCGGGAGGGGCAGCAGGTCAAGGTCGGACAGACAATTGCCGAAATGGGGTCAACGGGTACAGACCGGGTGAAACTGCATTTTGAGATTCGCCGCCAAGGTAAACCTGTAGATCCGCTGCAATTCCTGCCACGTCGTTGATCGCTACCAGCCTGTTCCGTCACGTAGAGGGGACAGGCTCCAGCGTTGCCAAGGATGAAGGCGCCGCTTGAGCTTGAGGTCGAACTCACCAAAGGACTATAACAATGGCTCTCAGTAAAGAAGTGCCGGAGTTTGACATCGACGATGAGGTTCTCCTGATGGAGACCAGCATCGATACGGATTCGATGTCGAATGATGAAGGGGCGGCTCCACCTTCCGTTCGTGCCAAATCCAAACACTCCGCATCGTTGAAGCAACACAAGTACATTGACTACACGCGGGCACTCGACGCCACGCAGCTGTACCTCAATGAAATCGGCTTTTCCCCCCTGTTATCCCCCGAAGAAGAAGTTCATTTTGCGCGCCTGTCGCAAAGTGGCGATCCGGCCGGGCGCAAACGCATGATTGAAAGTAACCTGCGGCTGGTGGTGAAAATCGCCCGGCGTTACGTCAATCGTGGCTTGTCGCTGCTTGACCTGATCGAAGAGGGCAACCTCGGCTTGATTCGGGCGGTGGAGAAGTTCGACCCTGAGCGGGGTTTCCGCTTTTCGACCTACGCAACCTGGTGGATTCGTCAGACCATCGAGCGCGCGATCATGAATCAGACCCGGACCATCCGGTTGCCGATCCATGTGGTCAAGGAGCTGAACGTGTACCTGCGGGCCGCACGAGAGCTGACGCAAAAACTCGATCATGAACCCTCACCCGAAGAGATCGCCAACCTGCTGGAAAAACCGGTGGGAGAGGTCAAGCGCATGCTCGGCCTGAACGAGCGGGTTTCTTCGGTCGACGTCTCGCTGGGTCCGGATTCGGATAAAACCCTGCTGGACACCCTTACCGACGATCGCCCCACCGATCCATGCGAACTGTTGCAGGATGACGACCTGTCCCAGAGCATCGATCAATGGCTCTCGGAACTGACCGACAAACAACGCGAGGTGGTTGTGCGTCGCTTCGGGCTGCGCGGTCACGAGAGCAGTACCCTGGAAGACGTAGGCCTGGAAATTGGCCTGACCCGGGAACGGGTCCGGCAGATTCAGGTTGAAGGCCTCAAGCGCCTTCGTGAGATCCTGGAGAAAAACGGCCTGTCGAGCGAGTCGCTGTTTCAGTAACAGGCTCGTGTAGCGGTCAACAAAAGCCCCGACTGGTTCGGGGTTTTTTGTTGCGCGGAAGAAAGTTCCCGCAGACCTGCGAAGCCACCTCGGGTTTGTAGTCTTGGGTTGTAAGTCTTGGCTTACTCTTTCGTAAGTGTTCGTTATTTTTACAGCGTGGCAGACCACCATACTTTCACTGACGTTGATTTATCTAGTTGATTTAGATGCTTATTTTCGCAAGTTAACAGCATATGACAGGCGATTTCAGCGTTCGAGGCCGATTGCTCCCGGCTCCGAACACTCTAGTATTCGGGTTGTGTCGAGGGACAGACACGCCCTTCAAGGATGAGGGGAATGGACATCGCAGGAAGCGATTCATCAGGACGATGAAATGGAACACAGGGAATAGGGAAAAAAGTGGGCGGGTCAAACCGCCCCTTTTTTTTCGTCTGCAGAAAAGCAAAAAGGCCCTTGTGGGGCCTTTTTCGGGAACGCGGGGATAATCAGCGTTCGAGCTGTTCGATCTTGCCTGGCTTGCCATCCCACTCTGCGGAGTCGGGCAAAGGGTCTTTGCGCTCGGTGATGTTCGGCCAGACCTCGGCCAATTCCAGGTTCAATGCGATGAAGTTTTCCATGCCCGCAGGGACTTCATCTTCGGAGAAGATGGCCACGGCAGGGCATTCTGGTTCGCACAGTGCGCAGTCGATGCACTCATCCGGGTGAATCACCAGGAAGTTCGGGCCTTCGTAAAAGCAGTCCACCGGACAGACTTCTACGCAGTCGGTGTACTTGCACTTGATGCAGTTGTCGGTGACGACGAAGGTCATTTCTAATTTTCTCCTCAGGCGCGGCTTGCTGCGCCCCTTCACATAGGGGTCGCAAGGTTCGGGAGCGATAGTCTGCAGGCCAGGCTAAAAGCCAGCAGCATCCCAAACCGCGCGAGATTCTAACAGCTTGCAAGCCTATGCGTTAGATCCGTGTCTTTAGTGTATAGAGCATTTCGAGCGCACGACGTGGCGTCATATCGTCCAGGTCGAGCTTGGCCAGTTCATCCAGCACCGGATGCGGCAGGCTGGCGAACATATCGCTTTGCTGTGGCGCGGCCGGCTTGCCTTTGGCAGGCTTGGGCGCTTCATGGGGCAGGGCGGTGTCTTCCAGGCGGCTCAAATGCTCACGGGCGCGCGCGATCACTTCACTGGGCACGCCGGCCAGCTGCGCCACCGCCAGGCCGTAGCTCTGGCTGGCGGGCCCCGGCAGCACGTGGTGCAGGAACACGATACGTTCGTTGTGCTCAGTGGCGTTGAGATGCACGTTGGCCACCAGCGGTTGGGCTTCCGGCAGAACCGTCAGCTCGAAGTAGTGGGTGGCGAACAGCGTGTAGGCACGCAAGTGCGCCAGTCGCTCCGCCGCCGCCCAGGCCAGGGATAAACCGTCGAACGTACTGGTGCCGCGCCCGACTTCATCCATCAATACCAGGCTGCGCTCGGTGGCGTTGTGCAGGATGTTGGCGGTTTCGCTCATTTCGACCATGAAGGTCGAGCGCCCGCCTGCCAGGTCATCGCTGGAACCGATCCGGGTGAAAATGCGATCCACCAGCGACAATTCACAACTGGCCGCCGGTACGAAACTGCCTATATGGGCCAGCAGCACGATCAGCGCGGTCTGGCGCATGTAGGTGGATTTACCGCCCATGTTCGGACCGGTGATCACCAGCATGCGCGTATTGTCATCGAGGCTCAGGTCATTGGCCACGAACGGCGTGGTCAGCACTTGCTCGACCACCGGGTGACGACCCTGGGTGATCCGCATGCACGGTTCACTGACGAACCGCGGGCAGTTCAAGTCAAGGTTCAATGCACGCTCGGCCAGGTTGCTGAGCACGTCCAGTTCAGCCAGCGCCGAAGCGGTGTCCTGCAGCGGTGGCAATTGCGCGATCAGGTCCTCGAGCAGCGCTTCGTAAAGCATCTTCTCCCGGGCCAGGGCGCGGCTCTTGGCCGACAGCGCCTTGTCTTCGAAAGCCTTGAGTTCCGGTGTGATAAAACGCTCGGCGCCCTTGAGGGTCTGACGGCGGATGTAATCGGCGGGCGCCGACTCGGCTTGCTTGCTCGGCAATTCGATGAAGTAGCCGTGGATGCGGTTGTACCCGACCTTCAGGTGAGACAGGCCGGTGCGGGCCTTTTCCCGGGCTTCGAGATCGATCAGGAATTGTCCCGCGTTCTCGCTGAGCGATTGCAGTTCGTCGAGTTCGCTGTCGTAACCGGTCTTCAATACGCCGCCGTCGCGGATGACCGCCGGCGGGTTGTCGATGATGGCTTTTTCCAGCAGCGCGGCCAGTTCCGGGTAGGTGCTGGTAGTGGTCGCGAGCTGTTGCAGATGCGGGGCCTCAAGCTCGGTCATCGCCACTTGCAGTTCAGGCAGGGCGCCGAGGGCATCGCGCAGGCGTGCCAGATCCCGAGGGCGGGCGTTTCGCAGGCCAATTCGCGCGAGAATCCGCTCGATGTCGCCGATTTCCTTGAGTTGCGGTTGCAGCTTTTCGAAACGGTAGGCGTCGAGCAGGCAGGTGATCGACGTCTGGCGGGCCAGCAAAATCTTCAGGTCACGCAGAGGGCGGTTCAGCCAACGGGTCAGCAAGCGGCTGCCCATGGCGGTCTGGCAGCGGTCGACCACCGATTGCAGTGTGTTGTCGCGACCGCCGGCCAGGTTGGTGTCCAGTTCCAGGTTGCGACGGCTGGCGCCGTCCAGCACCACGGTATCGTCGAGGCGCTCATGACGCAGGCTGCGCAAGTGTGGCAGGGCGGTGCGCTGGGTTTCTTTCGCATAGGCCAGCAGGCAACCGGCAGCGCCGATGGCCAGGGTCAGGTTCTCGCACCCGAAACCTTTCAGGTCCTGGGTGGAAAATTGCTGGCAAAGACTTTTCAGCGCCGAGTCACGCTCGAAATCCCACGGCGCACGGCGACGAACCCCACGGCGTTTCTCCGCCGGCAGATCCTTCGGCCAGTCATCCGGGATCAGCAATTCCACCGGATTGACCCGCTCCAGTTCCGCCAGCAGGTTTTCCCAGCCCTTGATTTCCAGCACGCTGAAGTTGCCGCTGGTGATGTCCAGCACCGCCAGGCCGAACAGACGCTCATCACCCAGCACAGCCGCGATCAGGTTGTCCCGACGCTCATCCAGCAGCGCTTCGTCACTCACCGTCCCCGGCGTGATGATCCGCACCACCTGGCGCTCCACTGGCCCCTTGCTGGTGGCCGGATCGCCGACCTGCTCACAGATCACCACGGACTCGCCGAGCTTCACCAGCTTCGCCAGGTAACCTTCGGCGGCGTGGTAAGGAATCCCGCACATCGGAATTGCCTGGCCGGCCGACTGCCCGCGGGCGGTCAAGGTGATGTCGAGCAACTTGGCGGCCTTCTTCGCGTCCTCATAGAAGATCTCGTAGAAGTCGCCCATGCGGTAGAACATCAACTGGTCTGGGTGCTGATTCTTCAGGCGCCAGTACTGCTGCATCATCGGCGTGTGGGAGGACAGGTCGGAGAGGGCTTTATTCATTGGGAATCGGAAAACTCGTTCAAAGGTGTGGGGCAAAAGTGGGGCGTCGGCCCGGCTTTTCCGCAATGGGCGCAAGATTAACATGGGCGGTCTGCCGGACGCAGGCAGGAACGCCGCGTGGTCCGTTTCTGATGCGTTATGCATCGCTTATGCACTGATTATGCAATTTGGCATTTGTCTTCCGTGAAAAGAACAAGCACTATGCGCGTTATGCACAAACGCAATGTTTCTACCGTCCTGAGAGCGCTGCTCGATCAACACGGGATCTCCCCCACGGAGCTTCACCGTCGCACCGGCGTGCCTCAATCCACACTCTCGCGGATCCTCAGCGGGAAGATCGTCGATCCTTCGGATAAACACATATCGAAGATCGCCGAGTACTTCGCCGTGAGTACCGACCAGTTGCGCGGCCGTGCAGAAGTCGCGCCGGCGACCGCTGGCGGGCGCGATCAATTGCATGCTGAGCTCAAGGACATAAGTCTGTGGGACGACGATACACCCGTCGACGACGACGAAGTATCGGTCCCCTTTCTTCGCGAGGTTGAATTGGCTGCGGGATCAGGAAGATTTGTCATCGAAGAGAGCGAGCGCTCTAGCCTGCGCTTCGGTAAGCGCAGTTTGCGCCATAACGGGGTGCAGTTCGACCAGGCCAAATGCGTGACCGTGCGTGGCAACAGCATGTTGCCGGTACTGCGCGACGGTGCCACGGTCGGGGTCAATGCCGGCAAGTGCGGGATTGGCGACATTATTGATGGCGACCTTTATGCAATCAATCACAACGGCCAGTTACGGGTGAAACAGCTTTATCGTCTGCCCACCGGCATTCGGCTGCGCAGCTTCAACCGCGATGAGCACCCGGACGAGGACTATAGCTTCCAGGAAATGCAGGAAGAGCAAATCGTCATCCTTGGTCACGTCTTCTGGTGGGGCATGTACGCTCGCTAACCTCAACGCTGTCAGATAAAGCCCGCCATCAGGCGGGTTTTTTTTCGCCTGGCAAAAACCGCCAACACCTTTGTTTATAGGCGTTTCATGCGTTAGTGCATTTGCAGTGCATAAATAAATGCATTTGTGCATTGACTGTATATGCATCCATGCATATTCTTTATCTCAAGCCGCTCAACAAAGCGGTTCGCAAAGAAGCTCTTTAGTTCCACCAAAAAAGGCAGCGATGAACCGGCCTCAACGGTTCAGAGGGTTGGCAACTGACCCGGGTGTGCAGCGTAAAGCACCAGAAGCAGTTATCCGGCGGGCAGGGACCGCGGTCGGAAGAACAATTTGAATGGACCCGTACCGCGCCAGCAGCGCCGAAAGGTCAATGCGAAGGACCGCACAGAAAAGCCCGATGCAAGTCGGGCTTTTCGGAATAACTACCTCGTCCGGGGCCTATCAACCTCATCTACAGAAAGGATTCGGCAGAAGCCAGGAGGCATCGTGATGTTGAAAGATTACAGATGTGGGCAGTGCAAAAGACTTCTCGCCCGAGTGGGTGAGTACACCGAGCTCCAAGTCAAATGCTCCCGATGCGGAACATTGAATCACGTGAAGGCCGCGAGCCTTGAGCGATCGCCATTGAGCGACATGAAAGCGCAATCCCGCGCACAAAACCATTCGACTCAATAGGTGATAAACATGGCAGGACGTACACGTATTCCGTTTCAAGGCAGCGGCACTTCGATTCTCCCCGCTTATCAAACCATGACCCCGGGGCAGTTCCTTCTTTCACCAAACGGCCGATTCAAGCTACTGCTTCAGGCCGACGGCAATCTGGTGCTGCTGGACAATGGCGCGGTGGCATGGGTCGCTAATGAGGCTCAGCCCTACAGTTCAACCATTCCATTGCGTAACAATGAACCGACACAGTTCTTCATTCAGTACGGCGCATTCCTATATGACCCGGCGCGGGCGCGTACCTGGCTGTCGAACAACAGTACGTTTACCAGTGAGGATCAATGGAACCGAACCCACCTGGTTCTGCAGGACGACGGGAACATCGTACTGGTTGACTCCCAGGCGATCTGGAGCGGTACGCCGTCAATTGCGCCGATTGCCGGCTCTACCGCTTCCGTGGTTATCAGTGGCCCTGCCGAGCTTGCCATGGGCATGCCCTATTTTTCCGGTGATAGCGCCCTGATTTTCCAGGGGGACGGAAACGTTGTGGTCTACGGTCCGAACTGGAGTGTTCGTTGGGCGAGCTACACGCAGAACAAAGGGGCGGTCAAGGCTGTCATGCAGGCTGATGGCAACTTTGTTGTTTATGCCGCTAACGATGTGCCTTTGTGGAACTCCGGCACCGCAGGTCATTCAGGCGTCGTGCTGCGGCTGCAACCGAACGGCGGCTTTTCTGTCGTGAAAGAAACGCCTGTCTGGGCACGATTCGGGTACAAACCGACCTACCGTCCAATCCGGCTGATCGACGGGACTTCTTTCAAGACCTTTGATATCTGGACATGGGCAGTTTGAGCCGCATGGCTCTGCAAGTCGCTCTATCGTCCGATTAAAAGTGACTGATACATCCAGCTCTGCCGTCGGTGGGGCTGGATGCGCTTGCTGTTGGAAAATGTATCGACAACGCGTGTGCTGCGCGTTGTTTAAGGTCACTGATCAATCACCCCCACCAGGAGGCGTGACATGACAAACGAGCTACAGGCGTTGCTGGACTTGCCGATCTGGCTGGTCATCGTGCTCGCCTTGATGGGTGGGGTCTGCGGCGAAATGTGGCGCGCCGACAAGGAGGGCGCCCGCGGCTGGTCTTTGTTGCGACGCCTGGCACTGCGTTCCGGAGCCTGCATGATCTGCGGGATCTCGGCCATCATGCTGCTGTATGCCGCCGGCATGTCCATCTGGGCGGCGGGCGCGTTCGGTTGCCTCACGGCGATGGCGGGCGCTGATGTCGCCATTGGCCTTTATGAACGCTGGGCGGCCAGGCGAATTGGCGTATGCGAAGTACCGCCGCATGATTCTCGTCCGGATCAATAGTTGCCACACGGCAACTTGCCTGGGCCCGAAGACCTAACACGACGCAACAATTGAAGCGGTCACCCTCGCCGGTCGAGCCTGTAATCTTGAGTTCAACAGGATCGGCGAGCCGTTGGAGACAGTGCAGGTGTTTTTACGGAGAAGCCTGTGAAACTCACCTCTTAACCAGTGGAGCAAACGATGCTTCTGACCGAGCAGCAGTTACTGAAGATCTTCCCCAACGCCCGCTCCCAAGCGGGCGTTTTCATATCAGTCCTCGACAGCGCCATGGCTCACCGCAACATCAATACGCCCATGCGCATTGCAGCGTTCCTGGCACAAGTCGGTCACGAGTCGGGGCAGTTGCAATACGTGCGTGAATTGGGTAGCGATCAATATCTGAACAAGTACGACACCGGTGCGTTGGCTGCGCGCCTGGGCAACACCCCGGAACCCGACGGCGATGGCCAACGCTATCGCGGTCGAGGCCTTATCCAGATCACGGGTCGACACAACTATCGCGAATGCAGCCGCGGGCTGTTTGGCGACGAGCGTCTGCTTGACGTGCCTGAACTACTGGAGCAGCCCCAATGGGCAGCCGAATCCGCAGCGTGGTTCTGGGAGCAAAACGGTCTTAATGAATTGGCCGACCGCGACCAGTTCAACAGCATTACCCGTCGAATCAATGGTGGCTTGAACGGACTGCAGGATCGCTTGCAGCTCTGGGCACGGGCGAGGGCGGTGTTATGCCAGCCTTCGCCAGCCCGCTAACATTTTGATCGATGCTGTAACTTGCAAGCGCGATCTGCTCGTGTACGGTAGTCCTCATTCCGCTCGATCAGGAGATGACCGTGAAAGAAATCACCCAGTTGGCCGCTGAACTTGGCAGACGCCTGCAGGTTCTCAATGCCCACGTCACCACCGCGGAGTCTTGCACCGGTGGCGGGATCGCCGAGGCAATTACCCGTATTCCGGGAAGTTCGGCGTGGTTCGAAGCCGGTTATGTCACCTACTCCAATCGACAGAAAACGCTGCAACTGGATGTTCCTGTGGGATTGTTCACCACGGTGGGGGCGGTCAGTCGCGAAGTGGTCGAGGCGATGGCAAGGGGCGCCCAGGAAAGAAGCCGTGCGTATTTTTCGGTGGCGGTCAGTGGCGTAGCAGGACCGGACGGTGGCTCCCCGAGCAAGCCGGTAGGCACTGTCTGGCTGGCCTGGGGTGTGGGTGAGCAGGTGTTCAGCGAGGTACAGCACTTCCCCGGCAACCGCGACGAGGTCCGCCGACAAACGGTGAAGGCCGCGCTAGAGGGGCTGCTGCGGTATGCCGCGGCAGAAATCTCAAATCAGGGGTAGGCGATCCTTAAACCCTGTGGAATAATACTGGCTACTTATACAGGTGTTGGCCGTCAGGCCTTATTGATTACGTGAGGACTTTAATGGACGACAACAAGAAGAAAGCCTTGGCTGCGGCCCTGGGTCAGATCGAACGTCAATTCGGCAAGGGTGCCGTAATGCGTATGGGCGATCAGGACCGTCAGGCGATCCCGGCTATATCCACTGGCTCTCTGGGTCTGGACATCGCACTGGGCATTGGCGGTCTGCCAAAAGGCCGTATTGTTGAAATCTATGGTCCTGAATCTTCCGGTAAAACCACACTGACATTGTCCGTGATCGCCCAGGCTCAAAAAGCCGGCGCGACCTGCGCATTCGTCGATGCCGAACACGCCCTCGACCCTGAGTACGCCGGCAAGCTTGGCGTCAACGTCGACGACCTGCTGGTTTCCCAGCCGGACACCGGTGAACAGGCCCTGGAAATCACCGACATGCTGGTGCGTTCCAACGCGGTTGACGTGATCATCGTCGACTCCGTGGCGGCACTGGTACCAAAGGCTGAAATCGAAGGCGAAATGGGTGACATGCACGTGGGCCTGCAAGCCCGTCTGATGTCTCAGGCGCTGCGTAAAATTACCGGTAACATCAAGAACGCCAACTGCCTGGTGATCTTCATCAACCAGATCCGTATGAAGATCGGTGTGATGTTCGGCAGCCCGGAAACCACCACCGGTGGTAACGCGCTGAAGTTCTATGCATCGGTTCGTCTGGACATCCGCCGTACTGGCGCGGTGAAAGAGGGTGATGAAGTTGTCGGTAGCGAAACCCGCGTCAAGGTTGTGAAGAACAAGGTGGCTTCGCCGTTCCGTCAGGCCGAGTTCCAGATTCTTTACGGCAAGGGCATCTACCTCAATGGTGAGATGATCGATCTGGGTGTTCTGCACGGCTTCGTCGAAAAATCCGGTGCCTGGTATGCCTACGAAGGCACCAAGATCGGTCAGGGCAAGGCTAACTCGGCCAAGTTCCTGGCGGACAACCCGGAAGTCGCAGCAAAACTCGAGAAGCAACTGCGTGACAAATTGCTGTCTCCGGCCGTGATCGCGGACTCCAAGGCCTCAGCGGTCAAAGAGACCGAAGACGATCTGGCTGACGCTGATATCTGATTGATCCGATGATCGCCGTACTCGATACACTCGTCGCGGTGCGGCGAACCGCCATGGACCTGCTCGCGCGACGCGAGCATGGTCGAGTCGAGCTGACGCGTAAACTGCGTCAGCGCGGCGCTCTCCCCGAAATGATCGAAACAGCACTCGACCGATTGACGGAAGAGGGCTTGCTCTCCGAATCCCGTTACCTCGAAAGTTTCGTTTCCTACCGTGCCCGTTCCGGCTATGGCCCTTTGCGCATTCGTGAAGAGTTAAGCCAGCGCGGCCTGCAACGTAGCGATGTCGAACTGGCCTTGCGCGAGTGTGGTATCGATTGGCAGGTTCAACTGGAAGATACCTGGCGGCGCAAGTTCTCCGGGCACTTACCGATAGACGCCCGGGAACGTGCCAAGCAGGGCAGGTTCCTGGCCTATCGGGGATATTCCATGGAAATGATCGGCCGCTTGTTCAGTGGCCGGAGCATGGACGATTGACTGAAACGGCTCGCTATTTCGATAGCGGGCCGTTTTTTTGCCTCACGTAACCTTTGAAGATTCCCGCGCGCGCTGTTGTGCCTGTGGCTGGGGTTGTGCCCAGTTTTCCGGCAGGTTGATGTAGTCCACCAACTCTCGTAACCGGCCATGATCGCGGGCGTTGAAGGAGAAGGCCAGTCGAGCCAGATGGCTGAACTGCGCTTCATCGTGTTCTTCGCCGCTGTAGGTATGCTGGTGGAAATGATCGCTCAGGCACAGGTCAGCGAACGCTTCCTGCATGTGTTCGAGTGCTCGGTCACTGAGCTTGTGGTTCATGCGAATCACGAACTGATGCTTGAGCCAGCGGCTGGAGTGGAAGTTGCTGTAGAACTGGTTGATGTGTTCGACAGCTTCCTCGGCGCTGTAGACCAGTCTGACCAGTTTCATGTCGGTGGGCAGGATGTAGCGATTTTCCTCCAGTTGCTGGTGGATGAAGTCCAGCGCCCCTTGCCAGAATTTGCCACCCGGCGCGTCCAGCAGCACCACCGGCACCAGTGGGCTCTTGCCGGTCTGGATCAGTGTTAGCACTTCGAGCGCTTCATCCAGGGTACCGAAACCGCCAGGGCACAGCACCAGTGCATCGGCCTCCTTGACGAAGAACAGCTTGCGGGTGAAGAAAAAGTGGAAGGGCAGCAGGTTGGTTGTGCCGTTGACGGTGGGGTTGGCATGCTGTTCGAAGGGCAGGGTGATGTTGAAGCCCAGGCTGTGTGCCAGCCCGGATCCTTCGTGGGCCGCGGCCATGATGCCACCACCGGCACCGGTGATGACCATCATGTCCGAGCGTGCCAGCGCGGCACCGAGTTCCCGGGCCAGTGCGTACAACGGGTGTTCCATGGGGGTGCGGGCCGAACCGAACACCGTGACCTTGCGTCGGCCCTTGAACTGTTCAAGCACACGGAATGCGTGCTCCAGTTCGCGCAGGGCCTGCAAGGTGATCTTGGCATTCCAGCGATTGTGGTCTTCCTGGGCCATGCGCAGCACGGTCAGGATCATGTCGCGGTAGATGGGGGTGTTCGGGCTGTTGGGTGAAACAAGGTTGAGTTGTTCTTCGACCTTGCTGATGAGGTCGTGGCCGCTTTCTTCAAAATGACGGCTCAAGAGGTCATTCGGTTGGTAAGGCATTCAACTTCTCCTTCTGCACAGAACCCTCGGCCCCGACAAAACAAGTATCGACGCCACGACACTCCTGTGTCGTTGTCTGCCCAAGCCCATGCCTGGGCGATCCACTTGACCCGAATGGTCATCGGGTCATCCAAACAGGCTCTGTTTTTCCCTTGGATGAAAGAAATATTCGCATAACGCAATACGTATCGGGCGGCCCCTTTTCCTGCCCTGAACAAGTGAACGTGGATACCTTGAATCTAGACCCTTGGAGTGATTTGCGCTGCCTTGATCATTGCCCCGCAAAGTCTTTCCTGGCAACCGCTTGCTGACGATTCGCAAGGAGGTTTCGCCGCTCGTCCGAACGTGCGCCGCCTGTTCTGTACTCTGATTTACTAAGTTACAGGTATCACACGACAACTTCGCGTCAACGGCAGGACGCACGTAGCAAGAGGTTTAAGGATATATCGCTCAACAGGAGCGAAGAGCAAGGAGGCGGGAGCCAGTCATGGCCAGAGTCGTTCTGGAAATAGAGATCGATACGCAACTGTATCGATTGCTGAAGTCATCAGCCGAGACCAATCATTTGAGTCTTGAAGAGGAGTGCTGCCGACGACTGGAGGGAGCAGAGCGGCGCTCGCGTTACCTGCAGGCATTGTTGGCAGATCTGCGCGCCGAAGATGAACAGCGGCGCGCCAAATCCAGATAGTTACTTCTTCTTCGTCGGTGTGGCTTTCGGGCAATCGGATTCCTGGAAACTGGCGGAGCCAATCGCGCGATTGGTCTTCACCTCGGTGAAGTCGTAACGCATGATCGCGCCCTTCTTCATCAGCTTGCGGTAGCCGTCGTTTCTGCATACGGAGGCGCCAAGCTGGAAGTACACCGCTTTCGGGTCAGCTCGCATCTTGTCGGCGTGGCTGCTTTGCACGCTCAAATGGTTGATCAGTGTATTGCCTTCGACGGTGTAGCCCTGATCGAGAATGTCTTCGTTGATCGCCCGTGGCGTGCCGACGCTGCTTTGTTCGGCGACGTTTCGCAGCTCTCTGTTCAGATTCTGCTCACTCAGGGATGCAGCCTGAGCGTTGATGGACGACGCTAACAGAATGGCAGCGGTGGGAACGATAAGGCGCAGCATGAAACTCTCCTGGTTCAGTGACTGGTGGTTCGACCCGCCACGTGACTGTGCGTTCAATGGCGGCGAATTATAGGGGAGCCCGTCTGGACGGTACAGGCTTGTGCCGACCGCTCTGGTAAACTGCCCGTCTTTATTGCCCCGAGAGTTATTCGTGTCGAGTTCCCCAGTATGCCGGCGTTGCCCACGATGAAACATGCCCCCAACGCCGTAGCCCGCCTGCGCGATCAACGCGAAGATGAAGGCATCAAGCCGATTCAGGCCCGTGGCTGGCGCGCAACCCGTTGCCGCGCCTGCCGTGTGATCGAGAGTCATTGCCTGTGCGCCTGGCGCCCGCAGGTCGAGACCCGCTCCGGGGTGTGCCTGATCATGACCAGCAAGGAAGTGTTCAAGCCGAGCAATACCGGTTGGCTGATCGCGGATGTGGTGCGCGATAACCACGCGTTCATCTGGTCGCGAACCGAAGTCGATCAGCAATTGCTTGCGCTGTTATCCGACCCGCAATGGCAACCTTATCTGGTGTTTCCGGGCGAGTATGTCGAGCCCGAGCGTGTGACCCACAGTGTGACGGTGGATAGCGCCAGGCGACCGTTGTTCATTCTGTTGGACGCGACCTGGACCGAAGCCCGGAAGATTTTCCGCAAAAGCCCTTATTTTGATGGGTTGCCAATCCTTAGCCTGCTGCCTGAAAAACTCTCCCGCTATCAATTGCGTCGGTCTACCCGCAGCGAGCACCTGTGCACCGCGGAAGTCGCGGCGCTGTGCCTTGATCTGGCGGGTGATGTGCAGGCGGCATCAGCTCTGGACGCCTATTTCGATGTCTTCAGTCAGCATTACCTCGATGCAAAACGGCAGCTTGAGATGAATGTTGAAACACCGGCGCATGCCGAGTTGCTGCCGTTTGTGCGGAGCGACGTCTCTGTCATGGGCTGATTGTCGCCCATACTGCAAAAGACTGTACTGGCCATGTGGCTTGACCACCCTGGCTTCGCTGGGCATGCTTGGCGCCGATTGGGGCGCGGCCTGAGTTAGATACACCGTAGGCATTGGTGTTGAACGTGCCCTATTGGTACAGCTTCGTGGCTGCACCTCGAGTTGTTTGAAAAACAGGATCATTTGAAAAATGGCCACATACGAAATCCTGATTGCCGATGACCACCCGCTTTTTCGTTCTGCCTTGCATCAAGCGTTGACCCTGGGGCTTGGCCCCGATGTCCGTCTGGTGGAAGTGGCGAGCATTGCCGAACTGGAAATCCGACTGACCGAAAAGGCCGACTGGGATCTGGTGCTGCTGGATCTGAATATGCCGGGGGCGTATGGTTTTTCCGGGTTGGTGCTGTTGCGCGGCCAGTACCCTCAGATTCCCGTGGTGATGGTCTCCGCCCAGGAAGAAGCCTCGGTGATGGTCAAGTCCCGTGAATTTGGCGCCAGCGGTTTTATTCCCAAGTCCAGTGACTTGAGCGTGATCCAGAAAGCCGTGCGTGCAGTACTTGATGGCGACGTTTACTGGCCACCCCAGGCATTTGAAGCGGTCAGCGTCTCCGATGAGGCCAAAGCGGCCAGTGAGGGCCTTGCCAGCCTGACCCCACAGCAGTTCCGGGTGTTGACCATGGTCTGCGAAGGCCTGCTGAACAAGCAGATCGCATACGAGCTGGGCGTTTCCGAAGCGACTATCAAGGCCCACGTCACCGCGATTTTCCGTAAACTGAATGTGCGAACCCGAACCCAGGCGGCATTGCTCCTGCAACAACTTGAGTCAATTTCGAGCCACTAAGGGTTGGCAACTTCACGCTTTTTTGACTTTGGTTAATCTAGTTTTCCCACTCCATTTTTGGTCAGCTACCACATGTCCCCTTTTAAAGGCCAGACCGGCCTGAAACGCATCCTCAATGCTTCTGGATATTCCTTTGACGGCCTGCGCGCAGCCTTCACCGGCGAAGCGGCCTTCCGGCAGCTGGTTTTGCTCAACGTCATCCTGATCCCCTTGTCGTTCTTCTTGAACGTCAGTCGCGTTGAGCAGGCGTTGCTGATTGCGGTCTGTCTGCTGGCCTTGATTGTCGAGTTGCTCAACTCGGCAGTGGAAGCGGCCATCGACCGCATCTCCCTTGAGCGGCACCCGCTGTCGAAAAACGCCAAGGACATGGGCAGCGCCGCGCAACTGGTGGCGTTGACCATGATCGCCCTGGTGTGGGCGGTGATTCTGCTTTAAGCGATCGTCGGCAGCACGATCTCGTCGCTGCGCTGGACCCCCGCGGTGAAAGCGCGGCACAGATCGAGGAACTCGCGCATGGCCGACGTCTGGTATTTCTGCTTGTGCCAGATGAAGTAGAACTGCCGCGCCAGGTCCAGGTCCGGTGTTTCCACCGGGACCAGGCTGCCTCGGCGGAACGCATCGCGCAGTGCCAGCCGTGAAATACAGCCAATCCCCAATCCGGACTCCACCGCGCGCTTGATCGCTTCGGTATGTTCCAGTTCCAGGCGAATGTTCAGCGCGCTGTGGTGATGACGCATGGCCTGATCGAACGTCAGCCGCGTGCCGGAGCCTTGTTCGCGCAGAATCCAGGCTTCATGGCTCAATTCATCCATGGTCGCGATGCCGCGTTGCGCCAGCGGATGTTGAGGGGCGCAAAACACCACCAACTCGTCTTCGACCCAACTCTGCACTTCGATGTCCGGGTGGCTGCAGTCGCCTTCGATCAGACCCAGATCAATTTCGTAGTGGGCGACCTGTTGCACAATATTGGCGGTGTTCTGCACATGAAGCTTCACCTGGCTTTCAGGGTGGCGCTGCATGAAGCTGCCGATCAGCAGCGTGGCCAGGTAATTGCCGATGGTCAGGGTCGCGCCCACCGCCAACGAGCCAAAACCGGACTTGCCGTTGAGCAGGTCTTCGATCTCCTTGGCCTGGTCGAGCATCGCCACCGCTTGCGGCAGCAGCTGTTTGCCGAGGGCGTTGAGGCTCAGCCGTTTGCCGGCACGGTCGAACAGCTGGCAGCTGGACTGGCGCTCCAGTTCGGTGATCGAGGTGCTCGCCGCCGATTGCGATAGATTAAGCAGGCCCGCAGCACGGGACACGCTTTCCTGCTGTGCGACGGCGACAAATACTTGAAGTTGACGGAGAGTAAATCGCATATCGATATAACCGATAACCCTTATCTTAATAATCCATTTAACAGATATTGTCACTGCTATTAGAATGCGATGCAATTGCGCGCCGCTCAAAGAATGCGGAGCATGCGCCGACAATCTCCAGGAGTCCCCGTACATGAGCAACATGAACCACGAGCGTGTCCTCAGTGTTCATCACTGGAACGACACTCTGTTCAGCTTCAAGTGCACCCGTGATCCGGGCCTGCGCTTCGAGAACGGTCAGTTCGTGATGATCGGCCTGCAACAACCCAATGGCCGCCCGCTTATGCGCGCTTACTCGATTGCCAGCCCGAACTGGGAAGAGCATCTCGAGTTCTTCAGTATCAAGGTGCCTGATGGTCCGTTGACTTCCCAATTGCAGCATCTGAAGGAAGGCGACGAGATCATCATCAGCAAGAAGCCTACGGGCACGCTGGTGCTGGATGACTTGAAGCCTGGCAAGCATTTGTACCTGCTCAGCACCGGCACTGGTCTGGCGCCGTTCATGAGCGTCATCCAGGATCCGGAAACCTATGAGCGTTTCGAAAAAGTGATCCTGTGCCACGGCGTACGTTACGTCAACGAAGTCGCCTACCGCGAATTCATCACCGAGCACCTGCCGCAGAACGAATTCTTCGGTGAAGCACTGCGTGACAAGTTGATCTACTACCCGACCGTGACCCGCGAGCCGTTCGAGAACGAAGGGCGCCTGACCGACCTGATGCGCAGCGGCAAGCTGTTCAGCGACATCGGTCTGCCGCCGATCAACCCGCAGGACGACCGCGCCATGCTGTGCGGCAGCCCGAGCATGCTCGACGAGACCAGCGAAGTGCTGAATAGCTTTGGCCTGAAAGTTTCGCCGCGGATGCGCGAGCCGGGTGATTACCTGATCGAGCGTGCGTTCGTCGAGAAGTAAGAACACCGCTCAACTGCTTGCTTTACCTGTGGGAGCGAGCCTGCTCGCGAAGAGGATGTCATGGTCAACATTGATGTTGACTGATACGCCCCCTTCGCGAGCAGGCTCGCTCCCACAGTTGTTTCTGGCGTTTACACCTTTACGGGGATGACTTCGAGCACACGGATCAGCTCCGGCGTCGGGTAATGCCAACGCACATCCACATCCCAGAACTGTGCGCCATATTCCCGTTCCGGCGCGGGTGTCTGGTACGCCGGGCGCGGATCCTGCGCCAGACATTGCTCGATCAACGCCACCAAGGGCTCTGCAAGGCGCTGAGCGTGTTCGTGGGCCTGTTCCAGGGCGCTGTCTGTCCACTGCACGGGAACAAGGTGCGGCGCGGCGCTGGCGATGCTGTTGGAGGCGGTAGCGATGATATCGGCGTAGGGCACGTAAGGCTTGATGTCCAGAATTGGCGTGCCATCCAGCAGATCGATGCCGGAGATCCACAGACGATTGGCTTCGACCTTGTCCAGTTTGACCACTGACTGACCAATGCCGTTGGGGCGGTGCGTAGCACGGGTAGCGAACACGCCCATGGATTTGTTGCCACCCAGGCGAGGAGGGCGGACTTTCAGGCGTGGCTTTTCTTCGAGCGCTTGATGAAACAGGAACAGCAACCAGACATGGCTGACCTGTTCCAGGCCCTGTACTGCATCGCCCTGATCGAAGGGTGCCACCAGTTCCAAAATTCCTCGCGCAGCCGGGGCCAGTTGTGGTTGGCGCGGGATGGCGAACTTCTCCTTGAAGCAGGAGCGCACGAAGCCTATGGGGGAAACGCTGTAGGTCATGGTTTGGGGTCGAGGCGGGGAAGAGGCGGGCATGATAACCCGATCGATCTGGATTCAGTTGTGCCTGTCAGTCCGCTATCGCGAGCAGGCTCGCTCCCACAGTAGATCTCGGTCGATCACAAAATGTGTGAACACAGAAAACCCCTGTGGGAGCGAGCCTGCTCGCGATGGCCGCACAGCCGATCTCAGAGACTGAACCCACCATCCAGCGGAATGATATTCCCGGTCATGTAGGCCCCGGCGGTGCTCGCCAGGCTGATCGCCAACGCCGCCATCTCTTCCTCCCGACCCCAACGCTTCATCGGAATCAACGCCGTATCTTCCGCCAGCGCCTGTTCATCATTGCCAATGTGTTGCGTCATCTTGCTGGGAAAGCGTCCCGGTGCGATCACGTTGACATTGATGTGCTGGCTCACCAACTCCCGCGCCAGAATCCGCGACAGTTGATGCAGCGCCGCTTTGCTGGGTCCGTAGGCATAGGCCTGTTCGCCGAAGGATGAAATCCCGGCGACCGAGCCGATGTTGATGACCCGGGCGGGATTGGCCGCTGAGCCGGCCTTGCGCAGCAGCGGCAGGAATTGCTGGATACAGTTGAATACCGACGTCACATTGAGCTGCATGACCTTTTCCCAGCCCTTGATCGGGTAACTCTCCAACGGAGCGCCCCAAGTGGTGCCGGCGTTATTGACCAGGATGTCGAGGTGAGTGATCTGCTCGCCCAGGCGCGTGGCCAATTGCTGTACACCGTCTTCCGTGGCCAGGTTGGCTGCAACGCCGTGGCAGCGTCCGAATGCACCGAGTTCGTCAGCCGTTTGCCGGCAGGCTTCGGCATCGCGGGCGCAGACGTACACGGTGGCGCCGGCCTCGACATAAGCCTTGGCGATCATCTTGCCGATACCGCGGGTGCCGCCGGTCACCAGGGCGGTGCGGCCTTGCAGGGAGAAGTAGGGGTGCATGGCAAATCCTGAGGGCTGAGGGTCTTTACACCCTAGTCGTCAGCCGCCGGAAGCGGAGCCACTATTTTTGTGCGGAATGGGGAGCTATGCAGCTTTGTGGGAGCACAGCTTGCTGGCGATGGCGATTTCAAGGACGCCATCGCGAGCAAGCTGTGCTCCCACTGAACGGTGGCGATTACTGCGGACGTACGCGCAGGGTCAGACCCTTGAGGAAGTTGCGCAGCAACTGGTCGCCGCACGGGCGATAGTTGGTGTGGCCGAACTTGCGGAACAGGGCGCTCAGCTCAGGCTTGGACACCGGGAACTCGGCGGCCTTGAGGATCGCGTGCATGTCGTCTTCCTTGAGTTCGAAGGCCACGCGCAGTTTTTTCAGGATGATGTTGTTGGTCACCGGCACTTCAATCGGCATTGGCGGACGGCTTTCGTCCTTGCCGCGCTTGAAGATCACCAGGCCGTCGAGGAAGTGCGCCATGACTTCGTCCGGGCAGCGAACGAAGCCTTCCTCGTCTTCTTCTTTCTTGTCCAGGTATGTCAGAAGATCTGCCAGGCTCACGTCCATGCCGCCGAGCTTGATGATCTCGATGACTTTCTTGTCGCTGATGTCGAGCATGTAGCGCACGCTGCGCAGTACGTCGTTATGAATCATGTGTGCAGTCCTGATATTCAGCTGTGGGCGTCGCGGCCAGGCGCGACGCCGAAATGTGTGGCGACGTGAAAAGTCTTAGAACTTTTCTTTGCCGGACAGGTAGCGCCATTGCCCCAGGGGCACTTTGCCGATGGATACGCCGCCGATGCGAATGCGGCGGATGGCCACGACCTTGAGGCCGACAGCCTGGCAGAACAGGGCGATTACACCCGGTTGCGGGTTCTTCATGGCGAAGCGCAGGCGGTTTTCGTTCTGCCAGCTGGCCTTGACCGGCGGCAGTTCCTTGCCCTTCCAGGTCAGGCCGTGCTGCAGACGGTTGAGGCCATGCTCGACCATGTCGCCTTCGACCTCGACCACGTATTCCTGCTCGATCTTGCTCGCATCGGCAGTGAGTTTGCGCAGGATCTTCCAGTCCTGGGTGAACACCAGCAAACCGCTGGCATTGGCCTGCAGGTCGGTGCTGGCGGTCAGGCGCTGGAAGTGACCCTTGAGTGGGCGTTTGCCGTAGCGGTGTTCTTCGCTCAGGGTTTCGGCGCTGAGGGTCGCCATGGCGGTGTCCGCGTCCATGCCGGCGGGCACGTTGAGCAGGATAGTCACCGGCTCCGGCGCAGTGGCCTTGGCGTCCTTGTCGAGTTCGACTTTCTGGGTGCCGACCTTGAACTGCGGCTCGTCGATGACTTCGCCGTCGACAGTGACCCAGCCGCCCTCGATGAACAGCTCAGCCTCCCGGCGGGAGCAACCGACGAGTTCGATGAGGCGTTTGGAAAGTCGAATCGGGTCAGTCATGACAAGGCCGTAACAAAAAAGGGGGTAGGCATTGTACCTGCCTGGCGCCGGTTAATCCCGGAACCATTTTGCCGCAGGGGCTTTTTGTAGGCGCTGGCTTGCCAGCGAAGTGGCCCGAGAGCCTTGCGACGATCAATCGGCCGCCTTCGCTGGCAAGCCAGCTCCTACAATTGTTCCGGGGTGTGTCAGCCATTGCGCGTCAGTTGATGCGCCTGGCGAAAGCGCATGTGCAACAACGGATACGGCTGCCCCATGCCGTCGACTTCCGAGCGGCCGATCACCTCGAAGCCCTGCTTGAAATAAAACCCCAGGGCTTGCGGGTTCTGTTCGTTGACGTCCAGTTCGTCGGCGTTCAGGTGTTCCATGGCATAGCGCAACAACTGTTTGCCCAGGCCCTGGCCGCGGTGTGCGGGGTCGATGAAGAGCATTTCGATCTTGCCCGCCGCGACTCCGGCGAACCCGGTGATGCGCTGGCGCGAGTCTTTTGTGCAGATCAGCATCACCGCATCGAGGTAGCGGGTCAGTACCAGGTTCCTCAGCAGTTCGATGTAGCTGTCCGGCAGAAAATCATGAGTGGCGCGCACTGACGCTTCCCATAGCCGTGTCAGTTCTTCGTAGTCGCTCAGTTTCGGTGTATGGATGACCGAATGTTGGCGCATGGCCGGCTTCTCCCTGGTTTCAATCGCAATCGCTTTCAAGTAGGCGAGTTCCTTCTCCCACAAAACGATAGCCGTAAAAAAGCCCCGCATCTCGTCAAGAGAGCAGGGCTTTTCATATTTTTTGCGTTTAGATCTGCTCAGCCCAGAGGTCGTACTCGTCGGCGTCAGTCACTTTGCACCAGACCTTGTCGCCCGGCTTGAGGTTGCTGCCGTTGTCGATGAACACGTTACCGTCGATTTCCGGGGCATCGAAGAAGCAGCGGCCGACCGCGCCTTGCTCGTCGACTTCATCGACCAGCACTTCGATTTCACGGCCAATGCGCATTTGCAGGCGCGCCGAGCTGATGGCCTGCTGGTGCGCCATGAAACGCTCCCAGCGGTCCTGCTTGACGTCATCGGGTACAACTTCCAGATCGAGGTCGTTGGCCGGGGCGCCTTCGACAGGTGAGTACTGGAAGCAGCCGACGCGGTCGAGCTGGGCTTCGGTCAGCCAGTTCAGCAGGTATTGGAAGTCTTCTTCGGTTTCGCCGGGGAAACCGACGATGAAGGTCGAACGGATGATCAGGTCCGGGCAGATCTCGCGCCAGTTCTTGATGCGCGCCAGGGTCTTGTCTTCGAACGCCGGGCGTTTCATCGACTTCAGCACTTTCGGGCTGGCGTGCTGGAACGGGATGTCCAGGTACGGCAGGATCTTGCCGGCGGCCATCAGCGGGATCAGCTCGTCGACGTGCGGGTACGGGTAAACGTAGTGCAGGCGGACCCAGACACCGAGGGTGCTCAGGGCTTCACAGAGTTCGGTCATGCGGGTTTTCACCGGCGCGCCGTTCCAGAAGCCGGTGCGGTATTTCACGTCGACACCGTAGGCGCTGGTGTCCTGGGAGATCACCAGCAGCTCCTTGACGCCGGATTTGACCAGGCGCTGGGCCTCGTCGAGCACATCACCCACCGGGCGGCTGACCAGTTTGCCGCGCATCGAAGGGATGATGCAGAAGCTGCAGCTGTGGTTGCAGCCTTCGGAAATCTTCAGGTAGGCGTAGTGACGCGGGGTCAGCTTGATCCCTTGTGGCGGCACCAGGTCGATCAGCGGGTTGTGATCCTGACGCGGCGGCACGACTTCGTGCACGGCGTTGACCACTTGCTCGTACTGCTGCGGACCGGTAACGGCCAGCACGCTTGGGTGTACGTTGCGGATGTTGCCTTCTTCGACGCCCATACAGCCGGTCACGATTACCTTGCCGTTTTCCTTGATCGCTTCGCCGATCACTTCCAGGGATTCTGCCTTGGCCGAATCGATGAAGCCGCAGGTGTTCACCACCACGACATCGGCGTCCTGATAGGTGGACACGACGTCATAGCCTTCCATGCGCAGCTGGGTGAGGATGCGCTCGGAGTCGACCAGTGCTTTCGGGCAACCCAGGGATACGAAGCCAACCTTTGGATTGGCCGGCGCAGAAGTGGTGGACATGTCTAACCTCGGTATTTGTGACGCCTCCAGCCGCAAATGGGCAAGGCGACAATCGGGCGCTTTTTTGCGCCTCTGATCAAAAAGTGCGCAATTCTAGCGATGGCAGGCGCTCTTGACCAGCTTTATGCAGGGAAATACGACGAGTGCTGCGCTATGCTTCGCGCCGTTGGGCTTTACGAATTCCTTACAGTCAACAAAACGTCTGTATCAACAGGTAAAACAGCGCATGCTGCATCACAAAGCATAGTGCTTCGTATAAAGAAGCCGGTCTGGGAATCAGGAGTGTTGGATGGGTCAGGCAAGTAGTCACGCGGCGGGCGCCGGGCATTCGGCGGCCAAGCCGATCGGCATGCTGGTCGCGGCTGTCGGGGTGGTTTATGGCGATATCGGCACGAGCCCGTTGTACACCCTCAAAGAAGTGTTCTCGGGTGGCTATGGCGTGCCGGTCAACCATGACGGCGTGTTGGGGATTCTGGCGCTGATCTTCTGGTCGCTGATCTGGGTCGTGTCGATCAAGTACATGATGTTCGTGCTGCGCGCCGACAACCAGGGCGAGGGCGGGATCATGGCCCTGACTGCGCTGGCGCGGCGAGCGGCGGCGGGGCACGCCAAATTGCGCACGTTGCTGGTGGTCTGCGGGCTGATCGGCGCGGCGCTGTTCTATGGCGACAGCATGATCACCCCGGCGATCTCCGTGCTATCGGCCATTGAGGGCCTGGGGTTGGCATTCGAGGGCATCGACCACTGGGTGGTGCCGCTGTCCCTTGTGGTGCTGGTCGGGCTGTTTCTGATTCAAAGTCACGGCACGGCGCGCATCGGCATTTTGTTCGGTCCGATCATGGTCACCTGGTTTGTGGTGCTTGGGGCGCTGGGCGTCTACGGCATCCTGCAGCACCCCGAAGTGTTGCAAGCAGTGAATCCTGTGTGGGGTGTGCGCTTCTTTATCGTGCACCCGGGCATGGGTGTGGCGATCCTCGGCGCGGTGGTGCTGGCATTGACCGGTGCCGAAGCGCTGTACGCCGACATGGGCCACTTCGGCCGCAAGCCGATCGCCCGTGCGTGGTTCATCCTGGTGCTGCCGGCGCTGGTGCTGAACTACTTTGGCCAGGGCGCGCTGCTGCTCGGTGATCCGGAAGCTGCGCGCAACCCGTTTTACCTGCTGGCGCCAAGCTGGGCATTGATTCCGCTGGTCGGCTTGTCGACCCTTGCCACCGTGATCGCCTCCCAGGCGGTGATTTCGGGAGCCTTCTCCCTGACCCGTCAGGCGATCCAGCTCGGTTACATTCCACGCATGCACATCCGGCACACGTCCAGCGCCGAACAGGGCCAGATCTACATCGGTGCGGTGAACTGGGCGTTGATGGTCGGCGTGATCCTGTTGGTGATCGGTTTCGAATCCTCCAATGCCCTGGCTTCGGCCTACGGTGTGGCGGTAACCGGCACCATGTTGATGACCACTATTCTGGTGTCGGCAGTGATGTTGCTGTTGTGGAAGTGGCCACCGATCTTCGCGGTGCCGGTGTTGCTCGGCTTCCTGTTGGTCGATGGTCTGTACTTCGCCGCCAACGTGCCGAAAATCGTGCAGGGCGGGGCATTTCCGGTGATCGCCGGTCTCGCCTTGTTTGTGCTGATGACCACCTGGAAACGCGGCAAGCAGTTGCTGGTGGATCGTATTGACGAGGGTGGTTTGCCGCTGCCGATTTTCATCAGCAGTATCGCCGTACAGCCGCCGCATCGTGTGCAGGGCACCGCGGTGTTCCTCACCGCGCGTCCGGACGCCGTGCCTCACGCGCTACTGCATAACCTGCTGCATAATCAGGTGTTGCACGAACAGGTGGTGCTGCTGACGGTGGTGTACGAGGACATCCCGCGGGTGCCGCCGAATCGGCGCTTCGAGGTCGATTCCTACGGTGAAGGTTTCTTCCGGGTAATCCTGCATTTCGGCTTCACCGACGAACCGGACGTGCCGCAGGCATTGAAACTGTGTCATCTCGACGAACTGAATTTCAGCCCGATGCGCACCACGTACTTCCTTAGCCGCGAGACGGTCATCGCCTCCAAGCTCGAAGGCATGTCCCGCTGGCGCGAGGCGCTGTTCGCCTTCATGTTGCAGAACGCCAACGGCAATCTGCGCTTCTTCAATCTACCGCTGAACCGGGTGATTGAGTTGGGGACGCAGGTGGAGATGTAAGGCCTGCATCACCAAAAAGCCCTCGACGGCCTTGCGGCTGCGGGGGCTTTTTTGTGGCCGCTATTTATGCACCACCGCCAATCTCTTGTGGGAGCGAGCCTACTCGCGAAAGCGGACTTTCAGACAACTCAGATGCTGAATGTCAGTCCGTCTTCGCGAGCAGGCTCGCTCCCACAATGGATCTGCGGTGCCTGCAAGACAATAAAAAGCCCCCGTAACCCAAAGGTAGCGGGGGCTTTTTTGAGGGGCTCAGATCACTCCTGAGCCTGCTCCTCTTTGGCTTGGCGCTTCTCGATGATGGTCACAAGGCGCTTGGCCAGTGCCGGGTAGTTCTCGTCGAAGTGGTGGCCACCTGGCAATTTGATGGCTTCGCCCACGGCTGTCTTGTCGGTGCAGCCGCTTTCGTCGACTTCTTCTTCACCATAGATGCACACCACTTTAGCGGCCGGCAGCTTGGCCATTTCCGGTCCGGTGGCGGCTTCCTTGCCGGCGTTGCCGAGCCAGCCTTCGACTTCGATTTCGAAGCTGCCGGTGCGGGCGAAAGCCAGCAGGATGATTGCGTCGATGCGTTGCTGTTCCGACTCGGGCAGACGGTTGTAGATCGCCGGCAGGACATCGGCGCCGAACGAGTAACCGGTGAGGATGAAGCGTTTGGTGCCCCATTTCTGCCGGTAGTGCTGCATCAGTTCGGTGAGGTCCAGGGCGCTTTGCTCGGGGCTCTTGTGCTGCCAGTAGTAACGCAGGGTGTCGATGCCGACCACCGGATAGCCGATCTTGGCCATTTCGCCCGCGACATCGCGGTCCAGGTCGCGCCAGCCGCCATCGCCGGACAGGAACAGGGTCACCGTGTCCTTGGCTTGACCCGCGGGCACTTCGACCACCGGAATCTGCAGGCCGCCCGCCGCTTTGTCGCCACCGACGAGGATCTTGCGCAGTTCGTTGTTCAGCACTTGTGGCAGGTTGATGTCGTAGTCGCTGATGCTGGTTTCAGCGTTCGGTTGGTCACGCACGAAGCCGGCACTGGTGTCGTCCGGGTTGTCGTTCCACGCCACGAGCCAGCGGCCGTGGGCGGCGCTTTTCGGCAGCAGGTGTGTGCAGCCGGGTTTTTCCAGGGCCAGATCCACCGAAACGGCCTGGGACTTGTCGTCTTTCTGCTCGGACAACCAGCGCCAGGCCAGCACCGCACCTGGGCCGATGCCGCTGACCAGGGTCGCCGGGCCTTTGAGTTCTCTCAGCCCCGATTGCAGTGCACGACTTTGCAGCAGGCAGTCCTTGGGCAGGATCACCTGAACGATCTGCGCCGAGCCACTGCGGCTCAGGGTCAGCAATTGTTTGTCGCTGAGTTTCTGTTCTTCGTTGACCGCCACCAGCACTTGGGCGCGTGGTGTGTTGCCGGGGATGACGCGGGTCATCGCGGCGCCGTCGACCGGGTTCAGCTGTTCGAGGGTCGGTTCCGGAGCTGGCCGTTTGAGGTACCAGTAGCCACCACCGAGAATCAGGGCCAGCACAACCAGCGTGCCCAGTACGTAGCGCAAGGAGCGTTGAATCATCAGCGTTTCACCAATCCAGTCAAGCCACCCGCGATCAGGGCAGCAGTGTCGGCCAGGGCAACCAGCGGATCGAGTCCGGCGGGTACGGCCATATAACGGGGTTCCCAGTCAGGCTGGAATTTATCTTTGAAGCGGCGCAAGCCTTGGAAGTTGTAAAGCTGCTCACCACGGCGGAATACCATCGAGCCCAGGCGCTGGGTCAATGGCGCACCGCGACGGGGTTGCAACCCCGACAACGGCACCATGCCCAGGCTGAAGCGTGCGTATCCGTGATTCTTATAGTGTTGGATCAGTCCGACCATCATGAACTCCATGGTCAGCTTGGGGGCGTCCGGGTGCGCGCGCATCAGGTCGAGGCTGGCCAGGTCATGGCTGTAGGTCTCGAGCAGATTGGCGAACGCCACCGGGCGCCCTTCGAAACGGATCACCGCAATGCGGAAGTACTTGAGGTAGTCATCACTGAAGCGGCCGAGGGAGAAACCTTTCTCGCGCACGTTCTTGCCGGTCAGCCAGGCATCGGAAATCACCTTGAGCTCATCCATGGGCGCCTGTCCCGGCTCGAAGACCTCCAGCGACAGGCCGTCGCGGGTGCCTCGGTTCCAGGTGTAGCGCAGGTCCTTCATCTCCTTGCCCTTGGCTTCGAGATCAAAGCGCTTGAGATCGACCCGGGCTTCTTCGCCAAGCTTGATCGCGGTCAGGCCAATGTCCATGTAATACGGCAGGTTCTCCGCGCGCACCTGATAGAACACGGGCCGGGCATGGTGGATGTCGCACAGGTCGCGGAACTGCCAGATCATTTCCGCCCGCTGCTGGCCAGGGCCGATCGGGTCGTACAGCGCCACGAGGCTGCGGCCACGGCGGGCATACATCAGGTACGCTTCGTCGTTGGTGTGGAACAGCAGCGCCTTGTCGCCCGTCAGGGCCAGGCCGCCATCCGGCTGTGCTGACGCCATGAGGATTTTGCTTGCGCGCTCCAGTTCATCGGGTGTCGGCAGGTGGATAATCGGGCGCGCAGTACGCAGTAGCCAGGTCAGGGATACCACCACCAGCAGGACCGCCGCACCCAGCAGCGAACGCAGGCCGCGGGGCGCATCGGCGTCGAGGGTGAACTGCCACCAGAGCTGATGACTGTAGGGGACGTCCTGGTAGGCAAACAACAGCAGCCACATCGAGGCCCCGAGCACACACAGGCTCGCCACCAGGTACAGCGGCGAGAACGGCACTTCAGTCAAGCGGCTCGGACGATAGAACGAGCGACGGAAAACCCCCAGCAGGCTTGCGGTCAGGGTCATCAGGCAGGCTTCTTCCCAGTCGAAGCCCTTGAGCAGGGAGAGCAGGGCGCCGACGAGCAACAGAATGGTGGTCAGCATCCACGCCGCCGACAGTCGGCGACGCAGGCCCTGGGCCAGCAGCAGGCACAGCACGCCGATCAGGCTGGCACCAAAGTGCGAGGCGTCAACCAGGCGGTGCGGAATCAGGAAGCCGATGTGTTCCAGTCGGGTGTCGATCTCCGGGGTGGCTCCGGAGAACAGCAGCACCACGCCGGACAGGAACACCAGCACCGCCAGTATGGGTGCGGCCAGGCCCGATGCGGCCCGCAAGGACTGGCGTGTCTGGAACAGGCGCTGACCTTCGTTGATCAACAACAGCAGGCACGCCACCAGCAACGGCAGGACCACGTAGATCAGGCGATAGAGCAGAAGCGCAGCAGCCAGTGGCGCGGCGCCGAGGGTGTCGGAGAAGGCGGCGAGCAGTATGGCTTCGAACACGCCGACACCGCCCGGCACATGGCTGAGTACCCCGGCGGCCAATGCCAGCAGATAAACCAGGAGAAAGGCACCAAAGGGCGGCGCCTCCGGCAGCAGCAGGTAAAGCACCGTTGCCGCGGCGGCTACGTCCAGTGCGGTAATCACCAGTTGCAGAAAGGTCAGGCGGCGCCCTGGCAGACGCAAGGTGCGACGACCGACCTTTACCATCAGGTTATCGGCGTAGGGTTGTTCCGGCAGGCGGCGGCGGTAGATGCCGATAGCCAGCACGGCAAACAGCAACAGCACGGCCGCTGCGATGACACCCAGCAAGGTTTCCGAGAGCCCCAATGCCGCAGAGGCGCCAGGCAGGTTGCTCAGGGTCGCCAGCGCGGCGAGTGGCGGCAGCGCGCAGCCGAGCGACAGGCTGGCGAACAGCGTCATGTGGGCGACTTCAGTGGCCCCGAGACCGTGACGTGCATATAGACGGTAGCGAACAGAGCCGCCCGACAGCATCGAAAGACCGATGGCATTACCGATGGCGAAAGCGGTGAAGCCGCCCAGTGCCAGGGTTCGCGGGGTCAGGTGCACGCCGGCGTAGCGACTGGCCGACCATTCGTAACCGAGCAAAATGATGAAACCTGCCACGGTGGCGCCCAGCGCGCCGAGCAAGGACGGTTTGGGGACTTCGAGAATCGAGTCGTGCAGCGCGTCCAGGTCGAGTTCGCTCAACAGGTGGCGACAGGCAATCAGCGCGATGGCAAACAACAGCAAAGTGACCGCCAGACCAATGGGCTGACGGTATTTGCTGACGCGCTCAAGCAAACGCAACCGCTCGGCCTTGATCGGTTGTGTTGCTGTAACGGTGTCTTGTGAGTCAGACGAATCGGCGCGCATCAATCACCTCGTGGATTGTGCGCGACAGGATGGGGGTATCCAGCCAAGTTACCAATCCCTGTAGAAAAAAATAATCACAAATAATAACGCCTGACACTGAGTGTCGGCGATGGAGAATCATCAGTCGTAGAGCGCTCAGGTCGAAATTCAGCATAGTCTGAACTCCGTGCTTTGGTGTCGCGAATGACTTACGACAGCGTGACAGATCATTGTTGCGAAAGGACTTTTTCAACAGATACAAAAAAGGCCACTCTTTCGAGTAGCCTTTTTTGATGTTTGGTTGCGGGAGCCGGATTTGAACCGACGACCTTCGGGTTATGAGCCCGACGAGCTACCAGACTGCTCCATCCCGCGTCTGTGTGGCGGCATTCTATAGAGATACGCCAGCGTGTCAACCGTTAATCCCGATCCGGGTCAAATAAACGTAAAAGCGCGGCAAGCGGTCGCAGGACGGGCTTAAGTTTCGGAATCTGAACGAATTCTCATTCCGGCAGCGTGCCGATGAATGGTCGGATAGGTGAAAACACGCGCGCACAAAAAAGGCCACTCTTTCGAGTAGCCTTTTTTGATGTTTGGTTGCGGGAGCCGGATTTGAACCGACGACCTTCGGGTTATGAGCCCGACGAGCTACCAGACTGCTCCATCCCGCGTCTGTGTGTCGGCATTCTACAGAGGATCGACAGGCTGTCAACCGCCAATCTCGGTAAAACCTCTTCAGGTTCAATCGCTTAGCTTGCTTCTGAAGGCTTTGATCGGCCTGAGAGTCAAGCCTGGCAAGGGTTTCGGCTCTATTAGCCAGTGCTGTGCGATTGATAAAATAAATTTATAAAGTACTTTTCCTACGGTCGGCGAAGAACATTCAGACTACTGGTGCTATATACAGGTGTCGGTGAGATACTGCCTATCCGACACGGCAATCCGCCATTTCTTCACTTTGAACATCGCGTTGATATGACCCAGCGAAAAATCATCCACGTCGATTGTGACTGCTTCTACGCCGCCATCGAGATGCGTGATGACCCGCGCCTGGCAGGAAAACCGCTGGCGGTAGGTGGGGCGGCGGATCGGCGTGGAGTGATTGCTACCTGCAATTATGAGGCTCGGGCCTACGGCGTGCGTTCGGCCATGTCGTCCGGGCATGCGTTGAAGCTGTGCCCGGACCTGACCATCGTCAAGCCACGTATGGACGCCTATAGAGAAGCGTCGAAGGAAATTCATACGATCTTCCGCGACTACACCGACATCATCGAGCCGCTTTCCCTTGATGAGGCCTACCTTGATGTGTCGGACAGCGCGCATTTCGGCGGCAGTGCCACGCGTATCGCCCAGGACATCCGTCGGCGGGTGTCGAATCAGCTGCACATCACGGTCTCGGCAGGGGTGGCGCCAAACAAGTTTCTAGCCAAGATCGCCAGCGACTGGAAAAAGCCCAACGGCTTGTTCGTCATCACGCCGGATCAGGTCGAGGATTTTGTCAGCGGCTTGCCGGTGAGCAAGCTGCACGGAGTCGGCAAGGTAACCGCCGACAAGTTGGGCAAGCTTGGCATCCTCGATTGCGCGCAATTGCGCGAGTGGGACAAATTAGCGCTGGTGCGCGAATTCGGCAGCTTTGGCGAGCGCCTCTGGAGCCTGGCCCGCGGGATCGATGATCGCCAGGTGCACAACGACAGTCGCCGGCAGTCGATCAGTGTCGAAAACACCTACGACGTCGACCTGCCGGACCTGGTGAGTTGCCTGGATAAGCTACCCGAGCTGCTGGAAACCCTGGCCGGTCGCATCGCGCGTATAGACAGTAGCTACAGGCCGGGCAAGCCATTCGTCAAAGTGAAGTTCCATGATTTCACCCAGACCACGCTGGAGCAGGCCGGGGCAGGGCGGGATTTGGGCAGTTATCAGTTGTTGCTGACCCAGGCCTTCAATCGAGGCGGCAAACCGGTGCGGTTGTTGGGGGTGGGGGTGAGGCTGGAGGATTTGCGCGGCGGGTTCGAGCAGATGGAGCTGTTTGAGCGGTAGTTTTGCAGTGGATGTAATGGCCTCATTGCGGGCAAGCCTTGCTCCCACAGGTAACGAGTGAAACACAATACCTGTGGGAGCAAGGCTTGCCCGCGATGCTTTTAAGCTTTAGTTCGGCCCCGGATCCGCCACCAAGCGCCCGGCATCCTTGGTCAGGGACTTGAGGAATTCGGTCTGCAGTTCCGGATCGTTGCGGGTCAGTTCGATCAGGCTTTGTTCCAACTCGCTGGCTTCTTCTTCCAGACCCAGTTCCGACAGGCGTTTGACCCGGTGTACCCACTGGCTCACTTCGTCGTCTTCGAGGTCTTCGTAAATCAGCTCGTGGGCTTCGAGCAGTTTGCCGCGCAGGGTGCTGCTCAGCGCCAGGGACGAGTCGGTGCGCACGTCGCCCTTGGCGTCCTCGACACTGATCTGCAACTTGCCCAGATGATTCAGGTCCTGCTCGGCAAACGGGCTGTCCAGCAGGTTCAGGCGCAAGACACCGTTTTTGTCGGTGCTCAGCTCGAAGGTCTCCTTGCCGGCCCTGACTTCGACCGGACGCTCGCTCCACGGCAGGCTCGAATATTCGGTTCGCTTGTCGCGCTGGACTTCATCGATACCGGCCAGGTTCTGCTGCGCGCGACCGTGAGATTGCACGTTCATGAACGGATTGAGGCCGGCGAAACCGTAGCTGATCCAGTCTTTGGTCATGCTGTCCGGCAGGGTGCCGAAGGCGAACACGTTGACCACGTTGGCGCCGATACCGGCGACAACGGCTACCGCGCCCAGCGGGATCTCGTAGATCTCCCGCCAGGGTTGGTACGGTGTGTAGCGGTCGTAGTGGCGCGTGACTTCGAACTCGGTGACTTCGAAAGTCTTCTGCTCGTGGATTTTCACCCGGCGTTGCGGCAGCTCAAGCACCTTGGGCTCACCGACATCGATCTGCAGGCTGTGATCGAGCAGTTTGCGCTCGACACGCTCCTCGTGCTCGCTGCGTTGTGACATGTGATTGGCACAGCCGCTGACCAGCAGGGTGCCGCACAAGGCGGCACCACCGAGGCCTAAGGTGTTTCGCTTGAACATGACGTCTCTATCTGGTTTCAGCGGCGGATGCGGGCCTGAAGGAACGGCAGTACGTCAGCGACCGGCAGCGCTTGCGGCTCGGCCTCGGTACGGCTCTTGTATTCCAGGTTGCCTTCGGCGAGGCCGCGGTCACTGACCACGATCCGGTGAGGAATGCCGATCAGCTCCATGTCCGCGAACTTGATGCCCGGGCTGGTTTTCTTGTCTCGGTCGTCCAGCAGCACTTCGAAGCCGGCTGCGGTCAGTTCCGCATACAGCTTGTCGGTGGCTTCGCGCACCAGCTCGGTTTCGTAGCGCAATGGCACCAGGGCGATCTGGAATGGCGCCAGGGTGTCGCTCCAGATAATCCCTTTCTCGTCGTTGTTCTGTTCGATGGCGGCCGCGACCACGCGGGAAACGCCGATGCCGTAGCAGCCCATTTCCAGGGTGACCGGCTTGCCGTTCTCGCCCAGCACTTCGCACTTCATCGCCTTGCTGTACTTGTTGCCCAGCTGGAAGATGTGCCCGACTTCGATGCCACGCTTGATTTCCAGGGTGCCCTTGCCATCCGGGCTTGGGTCGCCACTAACCACGTTACGCAGGTCGGCAACGGTCGGAACCGGTAGATCGCGTTCCCAGTTCACGCCGAAGTAGTGCTTGTCGTCGATGTTGGCACCGATGCCGAAGTCGCTCATCAGCTCGACGGAGCGGTCGATGATGATTGGCAGTGGCAGGTTCAGCGGGCCGAGGGAGCCGGCGCCGGCGCCGATGGCGTCGCGCAGTTCGGCTTCGGAAGCCATCACCAGCGGGCTGGCAACGCCTGGCTGGTTGGCGGCCTTGATTTCGTTCAGCTCGTGATCGCCGCGGATGATCAGGGCAATCAGCTTGCCTTTCTCTTCAGCGTGCACCACCAGGGTCTTGATGGTCTTTTCGATCGGCAGATTGAATTTTTCCACCAGCGCGGCGATGGTCTTGGTCTCTGGCGTGTCGACCAGGCGCAGATCTTCAGCCGGTGCAGGGCGTGAGGTTTCGCGCGGCACGGCTTCGGCTTTCTCGATGTTCGCGGCGTAGTCGGAACCGTTGCTGAAGACGATATCGTCCTCGCCGGATTCGGCCAGTACGTGGAACTCGTGGGAGCCGGCGCCGCCGATGGAGCCGTTGTCGGCTTCAACCGGGCGGAATTTCAGGCCCAGGCGGGTGAATACGTTGCAGTACGCCTGGTGCATGCGGTCGTAGGTGACTTGCAGCGATGGCTGGTCAGCGTGGAAGGAATAGGCGTCCTTCATGATGAATTCGCGGCCGCGCATCAAACCGAAGCGTGGGCGGATTTCATCGCGGAATTTGGTCTGGATCTGGTACAGGTTGATCGGCAGCTGTTTGTAGCTGCTCAACTCATTGCGCATCAGGTCGGTGATGACTTCTTCGTGGGTCGGGCCGGCGCAGAAATCGCGACCGTGGCGATCCTTGAAGCGCAGCAATTCAGGGCCGTACTCTTCCCAGCGACCGGATTCCTGCCACAGTTCGGCCGGTTGAGTGCTCGGCATCAACACTTCGAGCGAGCCGGCGGCGTTCATTTCTTCGCGAACGACGGCTTCGACCTTGCGCATGACTCGCAAGCCCATCGGCAGCCAGGTGTACAGGCCCGAAGCGAGTTTGCGGATCATGCCGGCGCGCAGCATCAGCTGATGGCTGATCACGACCGCGTCGGAAGGCGTTTCTTTCTGTGTGGCGAGCAAAAATTGACTGGTGCGCATGGTTGGCCGTTATCGATTGCTGATGACGAGAAATGACGGAGCATTGTACGGGCGAGATCCGCTGTCGTACAGGCGTGCGGTCGGTGGTGTGGCAGCGGGGCGGCAATCTCACCGCCCTTTGCCAAGTGTCTTGCAGATATTTCCTACGATTCTTCTGCGACCTGGGTCGGTACCGGTTCCGGTGTCGGTGTCGGACCTTCGCGGCGGCTCTCCTGGAACCAGTGCAAGGCGATCAGCAGCAACGTCGGAATGCCCAGCAGGGCGGTGATCAGGAAGAACGTGTGGTAACCGAATTTCTCGACCATCACCCCGGAGTAACCGCCGATCAGGCGCGGCAACAACAGCATGATCGAGCTGAGCAGGGCGTATTGGGTGGCAGAGAACTTGAGGTTCGTCAGGCTCGACAGGTAAGCGACGAAAGCCGAGGTCGCCAGGCCTGAACTGAAATTGTCCAGGGAGATGGTGACAATCAGCATCTGCAGGTTTGGCCCCATGTCCGCCAGCATCAGGAACAGTATGTTGGTGGCTGCCGAGGCGGCGCCGCCGATAAACAGGATCGGCAAGATGCCGAAGCGCACGATCAGCAGGCCACCCATGCCGGCGCCGACCAGGGTCATGATCAGGCCGAAGATTTTGCTGACGCTGGCGATTTGGTCCTTGGTGAAGCCCTGGTCGATGTAGAACACGTTGGCCATGACGCCCATGACCGTATCGGACATCCGGTAGGTGGCGATCAGGCCGAGTAACAGCAACGCTTGCCAGCGGTAGCGCAGTATGAAGTCGTTGACCGGTGTCAGCACGGGCGCCAAACCGCGTCGGCCTATGGCTGAAAGGCACAGTGCGGTCAGGGTGGTGTAGAGGATCGCCCGCAGGAAGGCGCGGTCTTCCAGAAGCAGATCGAGCAGGCTCACGCCGTTGAACAGCACACTGGCGAAATCGGTGTTGTAGAGCTGGGTAAACATGGCCGGCACGGATACCAGCAATACGATCAACACGAACACCGAGGCCAGTTGGTGCATGAAACTGTAGCGCCCGGCCTGTAACTGCGTGCGAAGTGGGACCGGTGGTTCACGCATGAAAATGCTGGTCAACAGTGCCGGGACCATCAGGGCTCCGAACAATATGTAGGTGCCGGCCCATGCAGAATGCTTGTAGTTGAAACCGGTAGAACCAAACCCTTCGGCAAAATATAGAGCACCAGCGGTCGCCAGCAATGCGGCGACCCGATAGCCGGACATGTAACTGGCGGCCAGGGCTGCCTGACGACTGTCTTCGGCGATTTCCAGGCGGTAGGCGTCCACCGCGATATCCTGCGTCGCCGAGGCGAAAGCGACAATCACCGCGATGGCGATCAGCCAGGACAAATGTTTTTGCGGGTCGCAGAACCCCATGCCGATCAGGCCGAGGATCACCAGTGACTGGGACAACACGAGCCAGGAACGTCGTCGACCCAGCTTGCCGAGAAAAGGCAGGCGCCATTGGTCGAGCAGCGGTGACCAGACCCATTTAAAGGCGTAGGCCAGGCCTATCAGGCTTGCATAGCCGATGGTTTCGCGAGCCACACCGGCTTCGCGCAGCCAGACCGAAAGTGTCGAGAAGACCAGCATGTAGGGCAGGCCGGCGGCGAAACCCAGCAGCAACAGTACAAGCGTCGAGGGGCTGGCATAGGCAGCGAGCGCGGCGCGCCAGGTTTTACGGGGCATGGGCTGGAGTCTGCCTCAAGAAATACGGAAACAAAGCGCGCACTCTAACCGCTGTGCTCTACCGGACGCCAGCCATGGCGCCGAATATCAACACGATTGTTCAGGATACTGATGCCCTCCATACGCAATCGCGCCCGTTGCTCGTCCCCGGATGGACTGCCTGCGGGCAGGCTGATACGTCCGCCTGCACCGAGTACGCGGTGCCAGGGCAATTTACTGTCGCCGGGCAGTTGACTCAATGTCCGTCCAACCCAGCGGGCGGCGCGGCCGAGGCCGGCGAGTTCCGCTAATTGACCATAGCTCACCACTTTGCCCTCGGGCACTTGCGCGAGGGTCAGATAGAGCGCCGTGCGTCGGATTTGTGCCGCACTCTCGGATTCAGCGGTGGGTTCGTTCACGTCCCATGTTCCTGAAAAAGTTTGCCTGGAAAGTGTTCCTGAAAACTCACAGTACCGTTTGTAGAGTAAATCGTGGATCGCGTATTGAGAAATGAACTCAATAGAAATAGTCGTGTCAGTCCTTGTCAGGGCCTTATTCCCAAGGATAATGCCGACTTTTTTTCGCAATCTTGAGTCTGTGTTTGCTTATGTTGTCCAGAACACTGCTATGCCTCGCTGTTGTCAGCGTCTCCACTCCCTTGCTTGCCGATACCGTCTGGTTGAAGAACGGCGACAAGTTGAGCGGCAAAATCATCCTGTTCGATGGTGGCAAGCTGTTGGTCCAGACGGAGTACGCCGGTGCGGTTCCGATTGACTGGAAACAGGTCAAAACCCTGGAAAGCGATCAGGAGTTGCTGGTCAAACAGGATGCCTATACCGGCGAGAAGGCCAAATCCCTGCGCCCCGCAGAGGATGGCAAGGTCATCCTGGCCAATGGTGAGGCGCCCAAGACGGTTGAATTGGCGAGTGTCCAGCAGATCCTCAAGCCCAGGCCGGTGGTCGAGGACCTGGTATGGAAGGGCAATATCGACGCGGCTCTGGACTACGAACGGGCCGAGAAGGATACCGATGATTACAACATCGACTTCAAGACCACTGCACGCCATGGTCGCTGGCGGCACATCGCGGAAGGCGAATACAACCGCCAATTCCAGGATGACGTGGTCACCACGGACAATTGGCGGGCAGAGTACTCCCTTGACCGTTTCCTGACTGATAAATGGTTTTGGCAAGGTCGTCTGGTCTACAAGCGCGACAAGGTCGAGGAGCTGTCTCGTCAGCGTACCGTCGGTACGGGTCCCGGTTATCAGTTCTGGGATGACGAGTTGGGTGCTTTCTCCCTCGGATCGCTGGTTAACCGCACGGATTATGAGTTCGCCGATGGCAGCAAGGAAAACTTCTACTCGGTGGCGATGAAGTGGGATTACAACCGCTACCTGATCGGCAAGAAAGTGGAGTTCTTCACCAATGGCGAGGTGGGCAAGCCGCTGTCGGGCGTGGCCGATTATGCGCTGGATTCAGAGATGGGCTTGCGCTACAAGGTGACGGATTGGGCATCGCTCAACCTCAAGGCCGAACGCGACATCATCAGTGGCACCGACGATGCGGATCTGGACAAGACCCGGTATACCGCTGGATTTGGCGTGACCTGGTAATTCTCCGTCTTCGATACGATCGTCTTCGCGGGCAAGCCTCGCTCCTACAGGTATTTCGATATTCTGTAGGAGCGAGGCTTGCCCGCGAAGGCGTCAGCACAATCGAAAGCGATCGAACGGCAAAACCACACAGGCACAAAAAAGCCCCGCTGTTGAGGGCGGGGCTTTTTACTAAAGCAAGTACAAGTTAGATAACTTGAACTTCTTCAGCTTGCATGCCTTTCTGACCGCGGGTAGCGATGAAAGAAACCTGTTGGCCTTCTTTCAGGCTTTTGAAGCCGTCGGATTGGATAGCTTTGAAGTGAACGAACAGGTCGTCACCGGATTGTGGAGTGATGAAGCCGAAGCCTTTTTCATCGTTGAACCACTTAACGGTACCGGTTTGGCGATTAGACATGGTGTAACTCCTTGAACAAAGATAACTGCGACTCAGGAAGAACCCTGGCCGAGACTGAGTGCAAAGAGCAGGAAAAATTCTTGTAGATGGTTGGATCGAAATTCAACATATCGTGTAGAGATTCTCAGTGACACAAGCAGCACAGTGGCGCCACCTTAACCCTTTTTCCGGGACGTGCCAATGCTTCTTGCGAAGGTTTCTCGGTTTTCATGATCGACGGTGCTCCGTATTGTTTCGAAGGTCCGTCAATATCGCCGGATCGTCGAGAATTGTGCCCAGCGCTTTGAACCCGGCGGCGCGCCCCGGTAAGATGCCGGACAGTTTTTTCCACCTCGCTATTCAGGACACCGCCATGAGCATCAAATCGGACAAGTGGATTCGCCGCATGGCGCAGGAACACGGCATGATCGAGCCGTTCGTCGAGCGCCAGATGCGCGGCAGCGACGATAGCCGTGTGATCTCCTACGGCGTGTCGAGTTACGGCTACGACGTTCGTTGCACCAATCATTTCAAGGTGTTCACCAACATCAATTCGGCCATCGTCGACCCGAAAAACTTCGATGCCGGCAGCTTCGTCGATATCCACAGCGACGTCTGCATCATCCCGCCGAACTCCTTCGCCCTGGCCAGCACCGTCGAATACTTCCGTATTCCGCGCAACGTATTGACCATCTGCCTGGGCAAGAGCACCTATGCCCGCTGCGGCATCATCGTCAACGTCACCCCGCTTGAGCCGGAGTGGGAAGGCCACGTGACCCTGGAATTCTCGAACACCACCAACCTGCCGGCGAAAATCTACGCCAACGAAGGTGTGGCGCAGATGCTGTTCCTTGAATCCGACGAAGAGTGCGAAGTCTCTTACAAAGACCGTGGTGGCAAGTACCAGGGCCAGCGTGGCGTGACCCTGCCGCGGACCTGAGTCAATCCGTCTGACAAACCGTGGGAATTCCTGAGCGAGCGTACACTCTATGGAGTGTACTGCTCCGGTCCGCGCAAGGCGGACCGGGTCTTCGTTCAGGAGTGCTTTATGAAGATCGACCCGAAAATAAGTGCCGAACTGGCAAGGCTTGAGCCCAATCAGGTTGGCGTTTTGGCCTGGTCGTTGCTGGCACACCCGCCCATCAGCATGGCAGGGGGCATCCCCGGTCAGCCTGATCCCGATACCCCCAACGAACAACCCACCGAGCCAGGTGAGCCCACCTTGCCGGATGAGCCGCCTCCCGCACCCGTTGCCTGATTATTACGTGATGCCTGATCTGTAGGAGCGAGCCTGCTCGCGATGGTGGGTCAGGCAACGCTGTGTCGACTGACATACCATCGCGAGCAGGCTCGCTCCTACAGAGGGTTGGCGTTTACTTCAGGTTGCCACTGAGGAACTGCTTCAGGCGTTCGCTCTTCGGATTGCCCAGCACGTCTTCCGGCGCGCCTTCTTCTTCCACCAGGCCCTGGTGCAGAAACAACACCTGGCTCGACACTTTGCGTGCGAAGCTCATTTCGTGGGTGACCATGATCATGGTCCGGCCTTCTTCGGCCAGGCCCTGGATCACCTTGAGCACTTCGCCCACCAGCTCCGGGTCCAGCGCCGAGGTCGGTTCGTCGAACAGCATGACTTCCGGTTCCATGGCCAGGGCCCGGGCAATCGCCACGCGCTGCTGCTGACCGCCGGAGAGGAACGCCGGGTATTGGTCCGCCACACGGGAGGCCAACCCCACCTTGTCGAGGTAGCGCCGGGCGCGGTCCTCGGCTTCTTTTCGGTCGCACCCCAGCACCCGGCGCGGGGCCATGGTGATGTTTTCCAGCACGGTCATGTGGCTCCACAGGTTGAAGTGCTGGAACACCATGGCCAGACGGGTGCGGATCCGTTGCAGTTCATCGGCATCGGCGACATGCATGCCGTGACGGTCCTTGACCATGCGGATCGACTGGCCGTCGAGGCTCATGGCGCCGTCGTTGGGTTGTTCGAGGAAGTTGATGCAGCGCAGGAAGGTACTTTTGCCCGAGCCGCTGGCGCCGATCAGGCTGATGACGTCGCCAGTGTTGGCCTTGAGCGAAACGCCTTTGAGCACCTCATGATCGCCATAGCTTTTATGCAGGCCTTCAATGGTCAATTTGTACATGGAACAAGCATCCTCAAGGCGAAAGTAGGTAGCCGCTGCGATAGGCTTCGGCGCCCGCGACGTGGGCGATCACCATGCCCGCGGTGGCCATGCGGCGCAGCGAGCGGGCGTACATCAACCCGGCGGCGGTGCAATGGACCGGGGTCACGCGGTCAGAAATGGGGTCGATGATTTCGGCGATCAGTTGTCCGGCTTCCAGGTATTCCCCTGGCAGCGCGCAGAACACCAGCAGCCCGCCGACCGGCGTGGCGACAGGTTCCACCCCGGCAAGCGGTGTAGCCGGGTAGGGCAGGTCGGGCAGCGGTGCCGGTTCGCCGGCAATCGCACCGAAGTGAATCAGATAGTCGATCAATGCCTGGCAGTCGAGGCTGGCCAGCGGGTGATTGACGTCGCCCTGGCCACGCAGTTCGACGGTGACGGAAAAACTCCCTGGTGGAATATCGAAGTGCTCGCCGAAGCGCTCCTTCAACTGCCACCAGAGCAGGGTGAAGCATTCATCGAACGACTGACCGCCGGAGTCGGTGGCCAGCAGGCTGGCTTCGGAGCCGATGTAACGGGCCAGCGGCTCGACCTGCGGCCAGGCCTCGGGCGTGGTGTACAGGTGCGCGACGGCTTCGAAATCGCAATGCAGGTCCAGCACCATGTCGGCGTCACAGGCCAGCCGTTGCAGGGTCAGGCGCTGGGATTGCAACTGGGTGCTGGCGGTCTGCCGCGCCAGCGCATTGCGCAGGCTGTTGCGAATCAGTTGCAGGTTACGTTGCGGGTCGTCGCCGAGTTGGCCTTCGATGTCGTTGCCGACCTCTTCGCTCAAATCGACGAACCAGCGATTGAAGTTTTGCCCGCTCTCCAGCTCATAGCGGCCCAGCGGCACATCCATCAGCACTTGTTCCAGGCCGACCGGGTTGGCGACCGGGACCAGGACGATTTCGCTGCGCAGGCGGCCGGCGGCCTCCAGTTCGGCCAGGCGTTGTTTGAGGTGCCAGGCCACCAGCATGCCGGGCATTTCATCGGCATGCAGGGACGACTGGATGTAGATCTTGCCTCGGGCGCTTGTAACGGCAGGCGCCGAGGTCGGACCGAAGTGGAAGCTGTGGATCTGGCGTGCGGTCCCCGGCAGCGGGGCCAGCAGGTCATGTATCTGGTGGCGCATCTCTTGTTCCCTGAAGCAGGATAAGTCCTAGTGGGTCGGCCCGAGGAAGGCCAGCCATCGGCGTTCGGCGAGACGGAACAGGCCGACCAGTGCAAAGGTAACAGTCAGGTAGATCAGCGCAGCGATGCCGAACGACTGGAAGGTCAGGAAGGTCGCCGAGTTGGCGTCCCGCGCGACTTTCAGGATGTCCGGGATGGTCGCGGTGAACGCCACGGTGGTCGAGTGCAGCATCAGAATCACTTCGTTGCTGTAATACGGCAACGAGCGACGCAAGGCCGAAGGCATGATCACGTAGGCATACAGCTTCCAGCCTGTCAGGCCGTAGGCCTTGGCCGCTTCGACTTCACCGTGGGCCATGCTGCGAATCGCCCCCGCGAAAATCTCTGTAGTGTAGGCGCAGGTGTTCAGGGCGAACGCCAGGATGGTGCAGTTCATCGCATCGCGAAAGAAACTGTCGAGCAGCGGTTGCGCACGTACGGCGGCCAGGCTGTAGATCCCGGTGTAGCAAATCAGCAGCTGGATATACAGCGGTGTGCCACGGAACAGGTAGGTGTAGAACTGCACCGGCCAGCGAATGTAGAAGTGCGGCGAGACCCGGGCGATGGACAGCGGAATCGATACGAGGAAGCCGAAGAAAATCGAAGCGCTGAGCAGCCACATGGTCATGGCCAGGCCGGTGATGTTCTGACCGTCGGTGTAAAGGAAGGCTTTCCAGTATTCCTGCAGGAGTTCAATCATCGTACGGCCTCCCGTGTGCCGGCGGCGTAGCGGCGTTCAAGCCAGCGCAGAATGAAGTTGGAGGCACTGGTGATCATCAGGTAGATCAAGGCGGCGACTACCAGGAAGTAAAACAATTGATAACTGCTTTTGCCGGCATCCTGGGCAGCCTTGACCAGGTCGGCGAGGCCGATGATCGACACCAGCGCGGTCGCCTTGAGCATCACCATCCAGTTATTACCAATACCCGGCAGGGCAAAACGCATCATCTGCGGGAACACCACGATCCGGAACCGCTGTCCGCGTTTGAGACCGTAGGCGGTGGCCGCTTCAACCTGGCCGCGAGGCACGGCGAGGATGGCGCCGCGGAAGGTTTCAGTGAAGTACGCGCCGTAAATGAAGCCCAGGGTAATGACGCCGGCGCTGAACGGGTTAATCTCGATGTATTCCCATTCCATGTAGTCGGTGAGCGACGTCAGCCAGGTTTGCAGGCTGTAGAAAATCAGCAGCATCAGCACCAGGTCCGGCACCCCGCGAATCAGCGTGGTGTAGCACTGGGCTGGCAGGCGCAGCAATTTGAGTTTTGACAGTTTGGCACTGGCGCCGAGCAAGCCGAGCAACACGGCCACCAGCAGCGACATCGCCGACAATTTGATGGTCATCCAGGTGCCTTCCATCAGCAAAGGACCGAAGCCCTTGAGGCTGAAGGCTGAGAGCCCCAGATTTTGTAAGAGGTTTTCGAACATAAATCAGCAACCTGATCGGAAGAAAAAAGCGCCCATCGCGAGATGGGCGCCGGGCATTATTTGCCGCTGTACAGGTTCAGGTCGCCAAAGTGTTTCTTCTGAATGGTGGCGTAGGTGCCATCATCGTGTAACGCTTTGATACCTTTATCCAAAAGGGCTTTCAGCTCGGTGTTACCTTTCTTAATGCCGACTGCGGTTTTGGCTGGCAACAGAGGGTCATCAACCGGCTTGCTGACTTCGAAATCGGCACCCTGTGGCGACTTCAGGAAACCCAGTTCGGCTTGCAGCATGTCCTGGATGCCCGCGTCGAGACGACCGGAAGTCAGGTCGGCGTAAACCTGGTCCTGGTTGGCGTAGGCCTGGGTTTTCACGCCGGCCTTGTCCAGGATGGCCTTGGCGTAGGCTTCCTGAATGGTGCCTTGCTCGTAACCGACGGTCTTGCCTTTGAGGGAAGCGGGGTCGGTCGTGATGCCGGAGCCTTTCTTGTACACCAGAGCGGTCGGGCCGGAGAACAGTTCGCTGGAGAAGTCGATGACCTTCTGGCGAGCTTCGGTGACGGTCATCGAAGAGATCACACCGTCGAATTTATTGGCCTTCAGGCCAGGAATCATGCCGTCGAAATCGCTTTCGACCCATTTGCACTTGACCTTCAGCTCGGCGCAAATCGCGTTGCCCAGATCGATGTCGAAGCCCACCAGGCTGCCGTCGGCCGCTTTCGACTCGAACGGTGCGTAGGAAGGGTCAACGCCGAAACGCAATTCCTTGTATTCCTTTGCCAGCGCAGAGCCAGCAGCTACGCACAATGCCAGTGCAGACAGGGTCAGCAATGCTTTTTTCATTATTCAATCCCTAAGAACCAATATGAGCGCTTGTGGCGCAGAATTATTGTTACTGGTAAGCGTAAGACCTAATGAAAGTAGCAATTTCCGAACCAGAGTGCCGAACAAGCGTTTAAAAGGTGTTCGGGAAATTGCCGGATGGGATTAGTGCACGAAAATGGGCGCCGTGGAAAGCCTGCACTGTTTTGGGTGGTGATGCTGGAAGGCAAGAGGGGGTTGCCCCTGACCTGTAGGAGCCGGCTTGCTGGCGAAAGCGGTGTGTCAGACGTCATCAATGTTGATTGATGCGCCGCCTTCGCCAGCAAGCCGGCTCCTACCTGTTGGCCGGCGTTATTTGCCCGGTGTCAGGGTCAACCGCTTGGTGCCGTACACCTTGTCAAAGTTCTGCGTCTGCATCGGCAAGCTCATGTATTGCCCCTTGAGCCATGGGTCGATGCTGTTCAGGTAGTTCGGGCTGGCCGGGTTGCCGGACTGGCCGGTGGCGAGCTGCGCCATCAGCGGTTCGGCCTGGCCGAAGTCGACGATAAAGCGCATGGCCGGCACCAGCGTCGTGTTGAAATCCTGCCCCCAGGCGAACGCCGCCGTGTTGAGCGTGGTGTGATCGCCGCCGGCCGGCAGCGGACCGCGCACGGTCTGGCCGCTGCTGTTCTTCCATTCATAGCGGTGCAATTTGCCCCACTGCCACGCTTTGTGATCGCCGCCCAACTGGCTGTCGCCGGCGCTGATCGCGGCGGCCAGGCTGCGGGCGAGGATCGCCGGTTTGTCTTCTTTCTGCGCGGTACGCACGTCATCCCAGAACGGACTGTCTTCGCGGCCTAGCAGGTGATCGGCCTGCGCGGCGTAGGACAACTGGCCGTTGGCGATAAAGGCTTTCCATGCCGGGCTGCTTTCCGGCCCCAGTTCGTCGAGGAAGATCTGTTTGGTGCTCTCTTGCAGGAACAGTTCGTAGATCGCGGCGTCGGCAGAGGTCGGGCTGAGTTTGCCGTCGAATGCGATCAAGCGTGCGAGCGCCTCGCGTGCCTTGCCGCGTTCGGCAATCGGCAGCGCCTCAATAGCCTGCTTGAGCGGTTGTGCCATGCCCGGTGCTTCAAACATTTTCTTCAATTTGGCGGCGAAGGTGGTCGTCTGGTCGTACTGCATGGCGATCAGGCTGCGGGTGTCATGTTTTCCCGCCCCGGCCAGTTCGGCCAGGCGCTCGCCGCGCTCCGGCGCCGCCCAGGAGTTGGACAGTTGCATGCCATAGCCATGGGGAATGACCCGCTGGTTGGCGGTGCCGAGCCAGCCCTGTGCCGGGTCCTGATCGTAGGGGTGCAGCATTGGGTCGGCGTATCCGTCCCAATCGTAGCGACCTTCCCAACCGGGCGACGGCAGCAGCCCTTCGCCTTCGCGGCGGTTCGGGTAGCGGCCGGTGACCTGCCAGCCGATGTTGCTGGCATCGGCAAACACCAGGTTCAAGGCGATGGCGCGGATCTCGCGGCTGGCGTCCGAGGCCCTCTCGACGTTCTGCGCACGGGACAGGTCGAAAAACGCATCCAGGGTTTTGTCATCGGTGAAGTTCGGTGTCTGCAAGGCCAGGCCGAAACCGCTGCCTTGGGCCAGGCTTTGGGCGCTGTTGAGCAATGGGCCATGGCGGGTTTCATACACCGCTTCGCGAATCGGCCGTTGGCCTTTGACGAAATAGGTTTCGTTGCGCACGATCGCCGGCGTCCATTTGCCGTTGGATTCGTAGGTCAGGCCATTGCCCTGGCGTTTGATTTTTTCCAGGAACAGGTCCTGGTTGTCACCCATGACCGTGGTTGTGCTCCAGGCCACTTTGCCGTTGAAACCGCCCAAGACCATCGGCAGACCGGCGATGGTCACGCCGGACGCCTGATATTTCGTCGTGCGAATTTGTACGTAGCTGAACAGCGACGGCACGCCCATTGGTCCATGGCTGTCGCTGGCCAGCAGGCTTTTGCCGCTGCGGCTGCGTTGCGGGGCGATGGCCCAGTTGTTCGACGACGTAGCGCCCAGCAGATTCAGGTCAGACAGCTGCGCCGTGGCTTTACTGATCTCCGCCAGCCCCGGCACTTGCCCGTTGAGCTTGATGCCTTGCAGCTTTTCACTTTCGGCCAACGGTAGTTTTTCGTCAGGGGCGGAAGGGGTCAGCCACGGGAGTTTGTCGGTGGTGACCGTTTGGGCCAGCACCAGCGAGGAAATTTCTTCGGGCAGGTTGGCCGATTGGCTGAAGTTCAACAGGCAGAAAATCAGCGCCGAATCTTCCGGTTGCCAGTATTCAGGCTTGTAACCGCTGGCAGCGAGGTCCGCCGGCAGTTTGTCGCGGTAGCGGAACAGGTAGGCATTGACCCCGCGGGCATAGACTTCGAAAAAGCGCTTGAGGCGGGGCGAAGACGCCTTGTACAGCTCGCCGGCGCTTTTCTTCAGGTTTACTGCGCGCATGTACCGGTCGGCATCCAACAGGTCCGAACCGTGCATCTCGGCCAGACGCCCCTGGGCCAGCAAACGCAGGGTAACCATTTGCGTTATACGGTCGCTGGCGTGTACGTAGCCGAGGGTGAACAGCGCGTCGTGAAAAGTGCTGCTTTCGATCAACGGCATGCCCATGGCATTGCGGCGCACCGAAACGTTCTGAGCCAGCCCCTTGAGCGGCTGTACGCCGGAGGTGGGAGGCAGGGTGTCCTGGGCATTGAAGCTCTGACAACCGGTCAGGCTCAAAACCCCCGCCACTGCTGCGGCAACGCCGAACCGGGGTAGAAAATGTGTAAGGGCTGGCGAGGCCATGGCAAAGCTCCTGCGGGGGTAAGGGTGCAAATAAAGGCGCTACGTTAGTGAGCAGCAGGGGGGCGCGCAAGCGGGGGGCAAAGTTATTTCAGGATTTGTCCGATAAACCAAAAAGATCGCAGCCTTCGGCAGCCCTGCATTGATTGGCGGACATCTTGTAGGCGCTGTCGAAGGCTGCGATCTTTTCAGCTTTCAAACAAGGTGACGGAGAAACGCTGGCATGGAGCTCAAGACAAACGCAGCACTGATCATCATCGATCAACAGAAAGGCATCCTGCATCCCAGGCTCGGTCGCAGGAATAATCCTCAGGCCGAGGAGCGCATGCTGGAACTGCTGGGTCATTGGCGCCGCAGCGGGCGGCCGATCGTTCACGTACAGCACTTGTCCCGCTCGGAAGACTCGGTGTTCTGGCCACAGCAATCGGGGGTGGAGTTTCAGGAGCGGTTTCAACCATTGCCTGGCGAGCAACTGATTCAGAAGCAAGTGCCGGATGCGTTTTGCTCGACAGCGTTGGAGACACGTTTGCGCGAGGCGGAAATCGAGCAGTTGATCATCGTCGGCGTGGCGACCCACAACTCGGTGGAGTCCACCGCACGAACGGCGGGCAATCTGGGGTTCGATACGTGGGTGGTGGAGGATGCATGCTTTACCTTCGACAAGGCTGATTTCTTTGGAAATGCCCGTTCAGCCGAGGAGGTGCATGGGATGTCGTTGGGGAATCTGCATGGGGAGTATGCGACGGTGGTCAGCACTGCGCAGATTCTGAATTGATAGTGACTGTAAGGGCCTCTTCGCGAGCAGGCTCGCTCCCACATTGGTTTTGTGTACGACACAAGGTCAAATGTGGGAGCGAGCCTGCTCGCGAAGGCGATTCAACAGGCGAAGCAGATCTTCACCCGAAGCATCAAGCGCCGTGGCACTTCTTGAATTTCTTGCCGTTGCCGCATGGGCAAGGGTCGTTGCGGCCGACGTCTTTCAAGGCGTTGCGCACCGGTTCCTGGTGGGCGTGGCCGCAGTTCGGGCCGTGGACATGGCCATGGTCGTGATCATGGTGGTCATGATCGTGGTTGCAGTCTGGGCCATGGACATGGGGTTGCTGGGTCATCGGGGTTACTCCGGAATTAGATCGGCGGGGATTATTACGCCATTACGCGCCAGGTGCACGTAGTGGGCGATGAATAAACCGGTTTCCATCTCGCCTTCCAGTCGATAAGGAATGGACTGCCCAGGGTTTTTCAGTTGTTTGACCAGGTCTTTGACCTTTGGCCACAGGTTGGTGCGGATCGGCACCTTATAGAAACGGCTGGTCTTGGGGCCGACGGTGATCCAGTGTTCATGCTCGCCTTCGGCCAGCAGGACATTGCCCAGGTGAATGCGGTATTCCAGGCCGCGCACGGTCAGATCGCTTTCCCTACGGTTGTCGATGCGAAAGTGCAGCATGAACCGCTGTTCCATCAGCTTGGCACGCACCACTTCCACCCTGACCAGATGCACCTCGGGGTCCGGTTCATCTGTGTCGAACCAGGACGCGCAGCCGCCAAGCGCCAGAAACAGGAGTGGAGTGAGCAGGTAAAGTACGAATCGCTGGGTGATCATCGTCGTGGTTCTCCCTTGAACCCCAGTCTAGCCGTTAAAAGATCGCAGCCTTCGGCAGCGCCTACGGGTGTGCGTCGAGCCCATGTAGGCGCTGCCGAAGGCTGCGATCCTTTGACCCTGCTTCAACCGCCGAAATACCCGGAACAGCACTTCTTGAACTTCTGCCCGCTGGCGCAAGGGCAGGCGTCGTTGCGCCCGATATCGAGTGGCACGGTGGGGTCGATGAAGAACCAGCGGCCGGCGTTCTGCACAAACGACGAGCGTTCACGGTGACTGTGCTCACCACTGCCGTCGTGCCAGCGTGCGGTGAAGGTGACAAAGGCGTGCTCCGGCTGGCCGCCGAGCACCTCGGAGCTTTCCACCTCAAGGCCCAGCCAGGTGCTTTGAGCGCTCCAGTCACTGATCGACTGCCGATCGAGCCCGGCCTGCTGGGCGGGCAGGGTAGTGGCCACCAGGTAATCGATCAGGCCCAGCACGTAGGCGCTGTAGCGCGAACGCATCAGGGCTTCGGCGCAAGGGGCCGGGTGGCCGGCATGGTAATGACCGCAGCAGGCGTCCAGCAGGGTGCCGCTGCCGCAAGGGCAAATGGATGTACTCATTGCGTTACCACCAGTATTTCCCGAAGTTTTCCGGATTGGCCCAGAACCGCGAGTTGAGCCAGTCGGGCACCTGTTTGTAGTCAAGCAGATCATAGGTGAACAGGGTCAGTACCTGATCGTCGCGCTGGAAGCGTTCACTGGCTTGCAGGGCCAGGGAGAAAAAATCCGTCTCCTGCCAGCCGCTGGCCGGCAAGTCGGCCAGTACCGCGATACGGCTGGCGTTGAGATTGCGGATGCCACCCAGCAAATTCAGGCCATCGCGCTTGGGCAGGTGTTCGAGACAATCGACCACCAGCGCCAGGTCAAACCGGCGCGCCGCCAATTCGGTAGGCAACGCGCCGGGGGCCGCATGCGCCACGTCGCTGTCCGGGTGCGCGAGCTTGAACGCTTCAAGCGCGGGGAATTCGCTGGCGCCAATCAGCAACAGGCGCGAAGGGGCGTAACGATCCAGCAAAGCGGCCAGCGCCTGTTGCGGCGTACGCGAAGAAATACCTGCAATCATTGAAGATCCTCACTCAGATCTGCCAAGACTAGCCTGCCCGCAAGTTCGAGCCTAGAGCGGGTTTGCCGTAAAAGTGACGATCTCCCGTGAACACGGGATAAAACAGCAATGGCCTATTGCTGGCGGAGATTAAAACTCGGGTCTTTACTCCCTGAATCGGTTCTAAGCCGATCCTTCAGGAGATAACTAGATGAGCATAGTTCGGACAGCATTACCCCTGGTACTGCTAACCAGTGTGTTGACTGGTTGCGCAGGCTTGCAGAAAACCGACTGGCCGACCTGTGCGGCGGTCGGTGGTGTCGTAGGTGCGGGTCTCGGTGCAACCGAGAGTTCGTCATGGGCAGGGTATGGTGCGCTACTGGTTGGCGGTACCGCGGCGGCCTATTGCTGGGTTCACGGTGATGGCGACGAAGACGGCGATGGCGTTCCGGATAGCCGCGACAAGTGCCCTGGCACGCCTAGAGGCGTGAGGGTCGATGCCGACGGTTGCCCACCACCGGCACCTGCTCCAGTGGTTGAAGAAGCCGTGGTGGTCAAGGAAGAAACCATCGTCATCCGCGATGTTCACTTCCAGTTCGACAAGGCGACACTCACGGCGTCTGACAAACAGGTACTCGATAAGATCGCCACGCGTTTGAAAGCGGAAGCCCCTACTGCCCGGTTGAGCGTTACCGGTCATACCGACAGCGTGGGCAGCGATACCTACAACCAGAAACTGTCGGATAAACGCGCTCACTCGGTGGTTGAATATCTCATTCAACAGGGCGTCCCACGCAGCAGCTTCGTTTCGGTCGTCGGCGCGGGTGAAAGCCAGCCGGTTGCCGATAACAAAACCGCTGACGGCCGCGCGATGAACCGTCGCACGGAAATCAAAATCAACCGTTAGATCCCTCGCATCCGCGGCTTGTGCAGTCGTGGATGCGGGTCTTTACTCCTGTGTAACCGGCATTGGCCGGTGACACAGGAGCTTTCAAAATGAGCAATCTCACACGGACCGTCTTGCCGGTTCTGCTGCTTGGCAGCCTGTTGACCGGTTGCGCTACTCACAGTGATGGCACTGCCCCCCTCAATCAACGTACCTGGCCGATCTGCAGCGTCATTGGCGGACTGGTCGGCGGAGGCCTGGGCGCTATCGAAAGTGGTGGCTGGGCGGCCGGTGGAGCGGCGCTTGGTATCTTGACCGGTGGTTTGATCTGTTACGCCCAGGACGGTGACGAAGACGGCGATGGCGTTTTCGACCGTCGCGATCGTTGCCCCGACACCCCGGCCAATACCCCTGTGGAACATCACGGTTGCCCGCTGCCGCAATACCCGGCCAGCGAGAAACCTGCGGAGCCCGCACAGCCTGAAGTCATCACGTTGAGCAATGACGTGTTTTTTGGCTTCAATCAATCCGACCTGACCCCGGCCGCGCAGAGTCAGCTCGATTCCATCATGGGCAAACTGCTGGATGCCAGCGTGGTGAGCATCAAGGTGGTCGGACATACCGACAGCGTCGGGGCGGATGCCTACAATCAGGCGCTGTCCGAGCGACGGGCCAGCAGCGTTGCGCAGTACCTGTTGAGCCAAGGCGTAGCACCCGGCAAGCTCACCAGCGAAGGTAGAGGTGAAAGTCAGCCGGTAGCCGATAACGAAACAGAAGAAGGTCGTGCGAAAAACCGTCGCGTGGAGCTGCACATCAATCGCTGAGCCGCGAAATAGAGCCGTCGGGTGAAAAAACGTAGCACTGCGACGGCCGTTCGGCGGCCTTCATGAAGAATTTTCGTTTGCCCTCTGGCTTATCCCGCGTGGAAGCCGTTACTGTGCGCGCAAACAATAATTCTCATCGGGGGGCGTATGAAGGTGCTATGGGGGCTGGGCAAGCTGTTGACCCTGCTGTTCTGGTCGGTGGTGTTGGTCAATCTGCTCACGCCGTTCGTCTATCCGCTGTATCTGCTGGTCAACCTGGCCGGCGGCCTGTTGGTGGTTCTCCATCTTCTTGAAGCGCTGCTGAGTTTTCGCACCCTCCGGGGTCGCGCCCACCCTTGGCTCGATCGCCTGAAGATCGTGATTTTCGGCGTTTTCCACCTGCAAACCATTCCGGCTCCCACCGCACCGAAGGCTTCCCATGCGTAAACTCTGTCTGCTCGCCGCACTCATCAGCCCATTGGCCTTCGCTCAAGTGGTGAGTGTTGAAACCAACTCGCTGATGCGTCTGCCAAACACTGCCAGCACATTGCAGCTGGACCGCCTGGAAGTGGCTGATTACGGCACATTGCTGATTCCCTCGAACGTGACCGAAGTCACCGTCGCCGAACTGCGCCTGGGACGTGATGCGCGGATCGCGATCGTACCCGGTGAACAGGCGCTGGAGCTGAAAATCAGCCGTGCCCAGTTGTCCGAGGGCAGCCAGATTACCGCTCGCGGTGCACCGGGCACTTATCAGAAGGCCGCCCGCTCCGGGCGCAATCTGAATCTTCAGATCAAGGCCCTGAACGCACCGCAATTGCTGGTGGACGCTCGCGGCGGTGCGGGGGCGCCGGGTTTTGTCGGCCTCGATGGGGCCAACGGCCAGGCACCGGGTTGCACCTGGGGTCAGGCGGGGCACGGTGCCGATGGCAGCGATGGCAGTGACGGCCAGCCAGGGGCACCGGGGGCCTTGGTCAAAGTGGCAGTGCCGCGCGACTACCCGGCAGAACAGATCAAGGTCCAGGTGGCCGGCGGTGCCGGTGGCCTGGCCGGGCCTGGCGGCAAGCCGGGGGCGGGCGGTAAGGCCAAGGGCTGCATCATCTATAAGGCCGATGGCGGCAAGAGCGGTAAACCTGGCGCCGATGGGCAACCGGGGCCTGCTGGGGCGGCGGGTTCGGTGACGGTGCAGCGGTTGTAAGCATTATCTGAATTGTGGGGCGCCTGATCGAATGTCTTCGCGGGCAAGCCACGCTCCCACAGGTATTGTGTGGTTCGCAAATGCCGTGAACGACACAAAACCTGTGGGAGCGTGGCTTGCCCGCGAAGCTTTTAAAGCATCGGCCGCGCCGAGGCGATTGCGACCACAACCAATCCCACAATCAGATTAATCCCCACCACCCTGCGAATCCTCCCCAGCACCGCCGCTCCCACCGGCCAATCCTGCGCCTCCACGGCTGTGCGCAATTCCGGCAGCATCAATGCTTGAATCCGGATGAACAGCGCCGTCATCACCACATACAACCCCATCATCACTTCCACATAACGCGGCGCGTTCTCAAAGCCGGTGAAGTGCAGATTCAGCATGCCCACACCGCTGACGGGCAACAGCACCACCGCCACCCACACCCAGCGGAAAAAACCTTGAAACACTTCCAGCCACAGCTTCAATCGTGCGGGGCCCTCCAGTGCCTTCAAGGCCGCGGGGCGCAAGACCATCCAGGCGAAAAACATGCCGCCCACCCATACGAGCGCGGCGAGGACATGCAGGCTATAAACAAGACTGAAAGCGGTCATTGAGGTACTCCGTTCTGCGCGGGATTCATTAGCGGGGTATGATAGCGACCCATCCGAACTACTGAAAATTTATCCAGCGTTTTTTGCGCCCGACAATCCATGATCAGCACTGAACTCAAAACCACGATCCAGGGCGCCTACTCGCGTTTTCTCGAAGCCAAGAGCCTCAAGCCGCGCTACGGCCAACGCCTGATGATCGCCGAAGTCGCCAAGGTCCTCGGTGATATCGATACCGACGATGAAGGCCGGCGCAGTGGCGAGCCCGCGATTGTTGCGGTAGAGGCGGGCACCGGTACCGGCAAGACCGTGGCCTATAGCCTGGCGGCCATCCCCACCGCCAAGGCCGCCGGCAAACGCCTGGTGATCGCCACGGCCACCGTCGCCCTGCAAGAGCAGATCGTCTACAAGGATCTGCCCGACCTGATGCGCAACAGCGGGCTGAATTTCAGTTTTGCCCTGGCCAAGGGACGTGGGCGCTACATGTGCCTGTCCAAGCTCGACATGCTGCTTCAGGAAGGCCACGCACAAACCGCCACGGCGCAGCTGTTCGAAGAAGAAGGCTTCAAGATCGAGGTCGATGAGGCCAGCCAGAAGCTGTTTACCAGCATGATCGAGAAACTCGCCGGCAATAAATGGGACGGCGACCGCGACAGTTGGTCAACCGCCCTGGAAGACGCCGACTGGGCGCGCCTGACCACCGACCACAGCCAGTGCACCAACCGCCATTGCCCGAACTTCGGTCAGTGCGCCTTCTACAAGGCCCGCGAGGGCATGGGCAAGGTCGACGTGATTGTCACCAACCATGACATGGTCCTGGCCGACCTGGCCCTGGGCGGCGGTGCGGTGCTGCCGGACCCGCGTGACACCATCTACGTGTTCGACGAAGGCCATCACCTGCCGGACAAGGCCATCGGCCACTTCGCCCATTACACGCGCCTGCGCTCCACCGCCGACTGGCTGGAAACCACCGCCAAGAACCTCACCAAGCTGCTGGCCCAGCACCCGCTGCCAGGGGACCTGGGCAAGCTGATCGAACAGGTGCCGGAACTGGCGCGGGAGATCAAGACCCAGCAGCAGTTCATGTTCACCGCGTGCGAGCAGATCGCCGATTTCAAGCCCGGCGAAGACGTCGAGGGACGGGAACGCCCGCGTCATCGTTTCGTCGGCGGTGTGATCCCCGAACACATGCGCGAAATGGGCATCGAACTGAAGAAAGGCTTTGCCCGCCTGACCGACCTGTTCACCCGGCTCACCGATCTGCTCAAGGAAGGCATGGACGGCGAGGTCAACATCGGCATCGCCAGCAACCAGGCCGAAGAGTGGTATCCGTTGTTCGGCAGCCTGTTGTCCCGCTCTTCGGGCAACTGGGAGTTGTGGACCGCCTTCACCGTCGAAGACCCGGAAGACAACCCGCCCATGGCGCGCTGGCTGACCCTGGCCGAAAGCGGTTCGCTGTTCGACATCGAGGTCAATGCCAGCCCGATCCTCGCGGCGGAAATGCTGCGACGCAACCTGTGGAATGTCGCGTATGGCTGCCTGGTGACTTCGGCGACCTTGACCGCCCTCGGCACCTTCGACCGCTTCCGCATGCGTGCCGGCCTGCCGAAAAAAGCCGTGACCGCCGTGGTGCCCAGCCCCTTCCATCACGCCGACGCCGGTGTGTTGCGGGTGCCGAACCTTAACGCCGATCCCCGGGATGCGGCAGCGCACACGGCGGCGATCATCCGCGATCTGCCGGAACTGGTCGAAGGCTCGCGGGGCACGCTGGTGCTGTTCTCTTCGCGCAAACAAATGCAGGACGTGTTCGACGGCCTCGACCGCGACTGGCGCAAGCAGGTGTTCATTCAAGGCAACCTGTCGAAACAGGAAACCCTGAACAAGCACAAGGCGCGGGTCGATGGCGGCGATTCGAGCGTGTTGTTCGGCCTGGCGAGTTTTGCCGAAGGTGTCGACTTGCCTGGTGCGTATTGCGAGCACGTGGTGATCGCCAAGATTCCGTTCTCGGTGCCCGATGATCCGGTCGAAGCGGCGCTGGCCGAGTGGATCGAGGCTCGCGGCGGCAATCCGTTCATGGAAATCTCCGTGCCGGACGCCTCGCTGAAGCTGGTCCAGGCTTGTGGTCGCTTGCTGCGTACCGAAGAGGACCGCGGCACCATCACCTTGCTCGACCGACGCCTGGTGACCCAGCGCTATGGCAAGGCGATCCTCAATGCGTTGCCTCCCTTCCGCCGAGAAATTTCCTGATACACCGGTGGGCAAATCTGCCCACCGCGTTGTCTATCTCTCTGCCATCGCTTTTCCACTGGCCCATTGAGGTCGTTAGGGAGAATTTCGTTCTCATGATTCGCCGTTCGCTGCGCCGTTCGTTACCTGCCGTTTTTGCCCTGTTGTCCGCAACGCCCTTGCTGGCTGCCCCTGTAGCCCAGCAGACGCTGTTCAACTTTGTGCGCCCCGCCGATGTGGTCCAGGTGGCGACACAAGATGCCAGCCTGCCGCAATCCAATGCCGAGCAAACCGCGGAAGGCGAAGTGCTGCGTCGGGTGACGTTCAACCCGGTCGCCCGGCCGACGCTGCGCCTGAGCCCGCAGGCCGGGGTCTGGGACTGGTCGCAATCGGGTGTCATGAGCCTGCGGATCCAGAGTGCAATGAACTGGGCCGTGACCTTGTACGTGACCCTCCAGAGTAACGATGGCAAGACACTGGTCAGTCGTGTCGACCTGCCCGCCGGCCCCGCGCAAACCCTGCTGGTGCCATTGCAGCCGACCTCGCCGCTGAGCCAGGGGATGAAGGCCGGGCCACCGATGCCGATGACGGTCGATGGCCAGCGCATCCTGCTGGCCAGCAGCGCCGGTGAGCTGGACCGCAGCCAGGTGGTGTCGGTCAGCGTATGGATGGATCAGCCGAAAGCCGCCCAGAGCATTCTGCTGGAGCGATTCGGCGTGCAGGACGGCGAGGCCATGACCCACACCGTTTACGGCGGCCTGGTGGATGCGTACGGGCAATCGGCCCGGGCCAAATGGCCGGAAAAAATCAGCAGTGATGAACAACTGAAAGGCGCGGCCGCCAAGGAGCAACAACAGCTCAAAGCCTGGCTGGCCGAGCGCGAGAAGTCGTCGCTGGACAAGTTCGGTGGCTGGACGCAAGGCCCGGCGTTCAAGGCCAGTGGTTTTTTCCGTACAGAAAAGCGCGATGGCCGTTGGTATCTGGTCACGCCGCAAGGGCACCCGTTCTATTCGCTGGGGATCAACACTGTCGCTGCGGACGTCAATCAGACCTATACCGCCGGACGCGAATGGATGTTCGAATCCCTGCCTAAGGCCGACGAGCCGCTGGCCAATCACTTCGGTGAAGGGGATAACCGGGGCGGCAACGGCGTCGATCAGGGACGGGGCTTCAATTTCGGTCGTTGGTACGACTTCTATGGCGCTAACCTGCAGCGTCTGTACGGTGACCCTTGTGCGCTGGGCAGCAATACAAAGGCCGGTGTTGCCGAGGCGGCCAAGGCTGACGCGGTACAGGCAACGGCAGAGAAAGCCGCCGAGCAACCGATTGTGCCTTCGACTGCTGAATCCGGCGTCGCCGAAGCGGCGAAGACCGGCGCCGTCGACGCGACGGTGGCGAAAGCGGCTGAGCAAACGCCGGCAGTACCCTGCAAGGCAACCTTCGATGAGCAACGCTGGGCCAGCCACACCCTCGACCGCCTTCAAGCCTGGGGTTTCAACACGGTCGGTAACTGGAGCGCCCCGGCACTGGGCGACGCCGAGCGCGTGCCGTACACCTTGCCGCTGTCGATCGTTGGCGATTACGCCAGCATCAGTACCGGCAACGACTGGTGGGGCGCCATGCCCGATCCGTTCGACCCGCGTTTCGCCATGGCCACCGAACGCGCCGTGGCCATCGCCGCCCGCGACCATCGCGACGATCCCTGGCTGATCGGTTATTTCGCCGACAACGAGCTGGCCTGGGCCGGCCCTGGCGACGATCCGAAAGCCCGCTACGCCCTGGCCTACGGCACGTTGAAAATGACCACCGACGTACCGGCCAAACGCGCGTTCCTCAAGCAGTTGCGTGACAAATACCGTAACCAGGCAGGCCTTTCCAAAGCCTGGGGTATTGATCTGCCGGCCTGGGAATTGATGGAAGACCCCGGTTTCGTGCCGCCGCTGCCAAGCGCCGAACACCCGGAAATCGAAGCCGACTTCAAATACTTCCAGAAGGTCTTCGCCGACACCTACTTCAAAACCATTTCCGATTCGCTCAAGTGGCACGCGCCGAACCAGTTGTTGCTCGGTGGCCGCTTTGCCGTCAGCACCCCGGAAGCTGTTGAATCCTGCGCCCAGTATTGCGATGTGTTGAGCTTCAACATGTACACCTTGCAACCACAGGACGGTTATGACTTCGCCCAATTGCGCAGCCTCGACAAACCGGTGCTGATCACCGAGTTCAATTTCGGCTCGACCGATCGCGGTCCGTTCTGGGGTGGCGTGACGCAACTGCCGAAGGAAGAAGACCGTGGCCCGGCCTATGGGAACTTCCTCAAACAGGCGCTGAGCGAACCGTCGATCGTCGGCGTGCACTGGTTCCAATACCTCGATCAACCGGTGACCGGACGTCTGCAGGATGGCGAAAACGGCCACTTCGGTCTGGTGGGCATAACCGATCTGCCATTCCAGGGCTTTGTCGACAGCGTGCGCAAGAGCAACCTGGCAGCCGTCGATCAGTTGAGCAAAGAAGCGCAGAAGGCGGGCGCTGAAACCAGTCACAACACCGAGGGCGGTCGCAAGGCCGAGGCCGGCAAAGGACCGGGGAAGGGCACCGGGAATGCGGGTGGGCATTCGGGTAAAGGCCACTAAGACCTGACACCGCGTCATCGTTCATCGCGAGCAGGCTCGCTCCCACAGGCTTTACGCCGAACCATTGTGGGAGCGAGCCCGCTCGCGAAGGCGTCGGTACAGACACCCAAAAAAACTGATCATTTCCGAGAGCGATTTACCGCCCGGCCCGCCCCTGTTCCCAAAACCCTCAAGGGCTGGAACAATGCGGGCCACTTTGTCGAGCGTTTATCCGGGGAGTTACGGGTGCAGATTCAGGGTCATTACGAGCTTAGATTCGAGGCTGTGCGTGAGGCGTTTGCCGCGCTGTTCGACGATCCTCAGGAGCGTGGTGCGGCGTTGTGCATCCGCATCGGCGGCGAAACCGTACTCGACCTGTGGTCCGGCACCGCCGACAAGGACGGCGCCGAGGCCTGGCACAGCGACACCATCGCGAACCTGTTCTCCTGCACCAAAACCTTCACCGCCGTCACCGCCCTGCAACTGGTGGCCGAAGGCAAGCTGCAACTGGATGCCCCGGTTGCCCGCTACTGGCCAGAGTTCGCCGCGGCCGGTAAAGAATCCGTAACCCTGCGCCAACTGCTCTGCCATCAGGCCGGTCTGCCGGCGTTGCGCGAATTGCTGGCTCCCGAGGCGCTATACAACTGGCAAACCATGGTCGATGCCCTGGCGGCCGAAGCCCCCTGGTGGACGCCGGGTGAAGGCCACGGCTATGCGGCGATTACTTATGGCTGGCTGATCGGCGAGTTGCTGCGGCGTGCCGACGGTCGCGGGCCGGGTGAATCCATCGTGGCCCGGGTGGCCAAGCCTTTGGGGCTGGATTTCCACGTCGGCCTGGCCGATGAAGAATTTTATCGTGTGGCGCACATCGCCCGCGGCAAGGGCAACGTCGGCGATGCCGCGGCTCAACGCTTGCTGCAAGTGACAATGCGCGAGCCGACCGCCATGACCACCCGCGCCTTCACCAACCCCCCATCGGTGCTGACCAGCACCAACAAACCGGAATGGCGGCGCATGCAGCAACCGGCGGCCAATGGCCACGGCAATGCCCGCAGCCTGGCCGGGTTTTACGCCGGTCTGCTCGATGGCAGCCTGCTGGAAGGGGAAATGCTCGACGAGTTGACCCGCGAGCACAGCCTGGGCGAGGACAAGACCTTGCTGACCCGGACCCGATTCGGCCTGGGCTGCATGCTCGATCAGCCGGATGTACCCAATGCTACTTTCGGTCTTGGCCCGCGCGCATTCGGTCATCCGGGCGCAGGTGGCTCTATCGGTTTTGCTGACCCTGAGCACGATGTGGCTTTCGGTTTTGTGACAAATACACTGGGGCCGTACGTCTTGATGGATCCGCGCGCACAAAAGCTTGTGCGGGTACTGGCCACTTGTCTGTAAATCCCGCTCAAAGGTCCCAGGTCCGGAACCCGAAAGCCTTTTCAGTTTCAAATCATCTGTTTATGCAGGCCTGACCGGCCTGTTTATTTTTTGACTTCATTTTTGTGGATATCCCATGTCAACCAAACCAACCCTCGCCTTGGCACTGTGCTTCGCTATCACCGGTTGCGCGCAGAATCCGAAAAGTGATGCGGACGGCGGCAGCTGGTGGCCGTTCAGTTCCTCTGACAAAGTCGCGACCAAGGAGCCCGCTCCGGCACCTTTGAAGCCAGTAGCGACCGCTCCGGTGGCCAAGGCTGACGCCGAGAGCGGCGGCAAGTGGTGGTGGCCGTTCGGCGGCAAAGATCAACCCGCTGCCAAAGCTGTACCGATGCCGGACCCGAAAGTGACCCAGGCTTGGCTCGATGACTACGAACCACGTCTGCGCACGGCGATCAAGGACAGCAACCTGCAACTGGAACGCCGTGAAAACGTGCTGGTGGTGACGGCGCCCGTCGAAGGTTCGTTCAACCCGGACCGCCCGGCCATGCTGCTGCCGGTCACGCTCGGCCCGTTCACCCGCGTGGCGAAAATCCTTGAAGCCGACCCTAAAACGGCGGTGTTGGTGCTCGGCCATAGCGATACCTCGGGTTCCGCACCGGCCAACGTGAAGCTGAGCCAGGAGCGTGCACAAGCCGTGGCCGCGATCTTCCGTCTTAGCGGTCTGCAGCGTGATCGCCTGATGCTGCGCGGTATGGGCGGTGAAGCCCCGCGTGCCGCCAATGACAGCGTTGAAGGACGCGCCTTGAACCGTCGCGTGGAACTGCTGGTGACCCCGCAAAACACCATGGTCGCATTGCTGAGCAAGTACAACATGCCGGCCCCGGCGCCTGTGCACATGGTCGCAGCCCAGGATGCCAAGCCGGTTGCCAAGCCTGTGACCCCGGCTCCGGCCGATGCGAAGAAAGCGGCAGCTCCGGTGGCGAAAAAAGCGCCGGCCAAGAAAGCGGCCAAGGCTCCAGCCAAGAAAACGCCGGCTAAAACCGCGACACCAGCGAAAAAGACTGCACCGGCCAAAGCCGCTGTCGACACCAAAAAAGTCACCGCCGATACTACAAAGCAGTGATTCGTTAACCAAAAGGAATGCGTCATGACCAAGGCACTGGCCGATATGCGCCGCGATTACACCCGTGACGGCCTGACCGAGGCGCAAGCCCCGGCCGAACCGTTCGCGCTGTTCCACCAATGGTTCGCCGACGCGGTGAAAACCGAGCAGGCACCGGTGGAAGCCAACGCCATGACCTTGGCCACTGTCGATCAGGACGGTCGACCGCATTGCCGCATCCTGCTGCTCAAGGGCCTGGATGCCCAGGGCTTTACCTTCTTCACCAACTACGACAGCGCCAAGGGGCAGCAACTGGCCGCGAATCCCTTCGCGGCCATGACCTTTTTCTGGCCGTCCCTGGAACGCCAGGTGCGCATCGAAGGGCGGGTGGTGAAGGTAACGCCTGAAGAGTCTGACGCTTACTATCAGGTTCGTCCGTTGGGCAGTCGAATCGGTGCATGGGCCTCACCGCAGAGCCGGGTGATTGCCGATCGCGCCGAGCTGGAAGGGCTGCTCAAGGATACCGAGCAACGTTTCAGCGACTCCCAGCCTCACTGCCCCGAACACTGGGGTGGTTATCGCCTGTTGCCGGAGCGCATCGAGTTCTGGCAAGGCCGTCCGAGCCGCCTGCATGATCGCCTCAACTATCGTTTGCAGGGCGCCGACTGGATCCTTGAGCGTCTGGCACCCTGAAACAGCCTACCGGTCGGGATAACCTGCCGCAGCGGCTTCCAGCCATTGCGGCAAGTCTCGACGCTTGATCTTTTGCGCTCGAGCGTTCGCCAGTTGCTGGAGCATGAACGCTTTTTTGCACTCATCGCCCCCGGCCAGCGCCAACGCCAAATCTCGATCCATCCAGCGTCTGATCCTCACGTACAGCCACCCGTGGAAATACAGGCCGGCAACAGTCGTGACGACAATGATAAAGTAATCCATGAAATTCCTGTGCCAACGGCGCAAATTGCATGATTTGCCGCTACCGTGTGATGAATTCGTGAAGGTACCTGTACCCTGTACATGTCCTGAATCAAAGCAATTTTATCCGGGCGATGCCGTGACAGGCATCAAGCTGCGGAGTTTAATGATTACTTGTCCTTTGGAGTTGATGCTATGCGTAAGTCTGTTCTGCTGGTTGCTTCCTTTTCCACGATGGCGATGTTGCTCTCCGGCTGCCAATCGAGCCTGACCGGTGACTCCTACTCCCGTGACGAAGCGCGTCGCGTGCAGACCGTTCGCATGGGCACCATCGAAGCATTGCGCCCAGTGAAAATCGAAGGCACCAAAACCCCAATCGGCGGCGCCGCGGGTGCTGTCGTCGGCGGTGTCGGCGGTAGCGCCATCGGTGGCGGTAAAGGCAGCATCGTCGCCGCGGTCATCGGCGCAGTCGCCGGCGGCCTGGTGGGCTCAGCGGCCGAAGAAGGCCTGACCCGTACCCAAGGTGTAGAAATTACCGTACGCGAAGACGACGGCAGCATGCGTGCCTACGTGCAACAAGTGCAGCCAAACGAAGTGTTCCGTGTGGGTGAGCGTGTGCGGATCTCCTCTGTTGACGGGACCAGCCGCGTTTCGCACTAAGCGCGAATACGGGTAAAAGAAAACCCCGATCAGGTGACTGGTCGGGGTTTTTTCTTCTGAACCCTAATTGTTTGAAGTCAAATACAAATCAAGATTTTTGGGCAGATCCAAAGAGCACGCTTTTTCAATGTCGAGGATCTGGTGCTCGGTAAGTCTGTAATCATGCAGGATTTCTTCCTCTTCGATCCAACCCATAATCACTTTCAGTTCTGCTGTCGCGATAGGTATCTGCTTTTCATACAAAGGAAAGTCTTCTCCACTCTTAACTCCCATAATTCGATGTCTCATGGTTCTACCTTTCGGGTCGGATCTGCGGGCTTGGTCTGAACGCCTGTTTCGTAATTGAACTCGCCAAGGTGTTTTCCTCGTTTGGTGTATTTTTCAACAGCACCGTGTCGAAAGTCCCATTCGTAAATTATGCCGTTTCTGTCCTTCCAACGAGGTCGTAGTCCACCACCTCCTTTTATTGGCGTTTTGGGAGCAGCCCATCGAGCGTCGGGAAAACCAGAGAGAAAGTCAGGTTTTTGGTGGTAGTTACGATGAGGCACACTTACCACAACATAAACCGGCCGCACCCCCGACCCCACCGGAAACACAAGAATGAAATCCCTGTACTCAGGCGGATAAATCGGATTCACGATGATGGCGTCAGCTTGCTTAGTCGGCGGAAAAACCCAGATATGCGGCGCTTGCGGGGCGGCTTCCGGTTTGGGGATGCCGAGGATGTCGGCGCCGTCGACGGCCGGGGTCCAGATCAGTTCGATGCCTTCACCGAGGTCGGCAACGTACTGGCTGCCGCGCATCGCGATCTGCACGACATCGACCATTTCCCAATCGCGGTTGTTGCCGGTGTAGAAGCCGTAGCCCTTCAGACTGCCATCCGCCTGTTGTTCGATTTGCAGGCGCACGCGGGTGCGGGCCTGTTTGAGGGCGCGCAGTTGGTCTTCGGAGTAGAGGGCGCTGTCGCCCAGGCTGGGTGTCCAGAACACGGCGACCAGGCCGGCCAAGGCAGCGCTTGCCGCAGCGCCGATGGCTGGCATGACCTGCATGGCTGGAGAGCGCAGTGCCAGTCGGCCGACACCCAGCGAAAGAGTCGAACCGCTGATCGTTTGCAGATTCAGCAGTCCGCCATCGTCCACCTCGCGAGCACCGAGCCAGGCGATTTCACCGTAGTCCTCGAGGCTGTCGGTGGGCACCATGCCCGAGGGGTTCGAATAGTTGATGACCGCGTCTGGCAGCTTGCAGGACTTGGCGAAGACGCATCCCGCTTGAACCGTTTTTTGTTCGACCTCGCCAAGCTGGCGCTTGCGCATGTATGCGTCTTGCCTGGCGAGCATGGCCTCGTGTTCTTTTTGCCGGGCTTCGCGCTCGGCCAGTTCGCGGGCCGTTATAGGGCGGTAGGTGACGTGATGCCCATCACCGGAGGGTGGGTTTCTAACCTGGGGAATGTGCTTGTTGCGAGCCACTGTCAGTCCTTGTGTGTTCGTCCATCGGCAGCCCCGGATAGGGGCTGCGCGACGTTAACGAACGGGACACTTTGTGGCTGTAGGACGGGTCGATAATGACCTTGGGAATTGTCTCTGATGCTCAGGATGGTAGGGCCGTGTTTTTGCGACTCGCCGCCGCCGTCACCGCATAACCGATCAACGCTGCCAGTATCGAACCGGTCAGAATCCCCATCCGGTCCATTCCGGCGTATTCGCTGGCGCCCGGGACGAAGGCCAGGGAACCGACGAACAGGCTCATGGTGAAACCGATACCGCAGAGGATCGCCACGCCCAGTACCTGACCCCAGTTGGCGCCTTGGGGCAGGGCGGCGATGCCGGTTTTTACCGCCAGCCAGGTCAGGCCGAACACGCCGAGGGTCTTGCCTAGCAGGAGGCCCACCGCAATGCCCATCGGCACGTGATGGGTGAAGCTCTCGACGGTTACACCGCTCAGGGACAGGCCGGCGTTGGCGAAGGCAAACAGCGGCAGAATGCCGTAGGCCACCCATGGATGGAGGGCGTGCTCCAGGGTTAGCAAGGGCGACGATTCGGCGTTTTTCGTGCGCAGGGGAATGCAGAAAGCCAGGGTCACGCCCGCCAGCGTGGCGTGCACACCACTCTTGAGTACGCAGACCCAGAGGATCAGGCCAATGATCATGTACGGCCCGAGCTTGACCACGCCGATTCGGTTCATGCCGATCAGCGCCGCGATGCAGGCCGCGGCCAGCGCCAGGGAAAGGGTCGACAGCGCACCGGAATAGAAGATCGCGATGATGATGATCGCGCCGAGGTCGTCGATGATCGCCAGGGTCATCAGGAACAGTTTCAGCGACACGGGAACCCGTTTACCCAGCAGTGCCAGCACACCGAGCGCGAAGGCGATGTCGGTGGCGGTCGGGATCGCCCAGCCGCCAAGCGCCGGCGGGTTGTCACGGTTGAGGAACCAGTAGATCAGTGCCGGTACCACCATGCCACCAATGGCGGCCGCGCCGGGCAGGACGATTTGCGAAGGCTTGGACAGCTGTCCGTCGAGGACTTCGCGCTTCACTTCCAGGCCGATCAACAGAAAGAACAGGGCCATCAGGCCGTCGTTGATCCACAGCAGCAGCGGCTTGGCGATCTTCAATGCGCCGACCTGGGCCACCACGGGCGTGTCCAGCAGGCCGTTGTACAGCCACGACAGCGAGGAATTATTGATGATCAAAGCCAGAATGGCTGCGGCGATCAATAACAGACCGCTGGCAGCTTCCAACTGAAAGAAACGCGTGAAAGTGCTACGCAGAGGCAAAGTCGCTCTCCATCGATGAGTTCAAAAAGGTGGGACACCCTAACCCGTACCCTTAGAAGTTAAAACAAAAGTTATATTCTTTTTTGTTATATGTCGTTACAAGCCGCTTTCCACGAACGGACCTGAGCCTAGCAGTTGCCGGGCGTATTGGACCGCAGCTGTACCTGTGCGCGATGTAGGATTTTTCCTAAGCTTGTTGATTGAGCCAGACTCCTGCCCGATTCAACGAGATCATCAACTATGAGCGACAACCGCCAGTGGGCCCGCGAAGCCATCCGGATCATCGAAGCCGACTTCCAGCGCAGCGCCGACACCCACCTGATCCCCTTGCCGCTGCCGGGTTTCCCGGGCATCGAGTTGTACTTCAAGGATGAATCCAGCCATCCCACCGGCAGCCTCAAGCATCGTTTGGCCCGTTCGTTGTTCCTGTATGCGTTGTGTAACGGCTGGCTCAAACCCGGTGCGCCGGTGATCGAAGCCTCCAGCGGTTCGACGGCGATTTCCGAAGCGTATTTCGCCCGGTTGCTGGGCGTCCCGTTCATTGCGGTGGTGCCGGCCAGCACGTCCAAGGAAAAAATCGCACAGATTGCGTTCTACGGTGGCCAGACCCATCTGGTCGATGATCCGACGCAGATTTACGCCGAGTCCGAACGACTGGCGCGAGAACATGATGGGCATTACATCGACCAGTTCACCTACGCCGAACGTGCCACCGACTGGCGGGCGAACAACAACATTGCCGAATCGATTTTCCAGCAGATGCGTTTCGAAAAGTATCCGGAACCAAGCTGGCTGATCTCCAGCCCGGGCACCGGCGGCACCACGGCCACCCTGGGGCGTTACGTGCGCTACCGCCAACATTGCACCCGCGTACTGTGTGCCGATGCCGAGCGTTCGGTGTTCTTCGATTACTACCAGACCGGCAATGCCAGCCTGCGCCTGGATCATGGTTCGCGAATCGAAGGCATTGGCCGGCCACGGGTGGAGGCGTCGTTCCTGCCCAAGGTGATCGACGCGATGGTCAAGGTGCCGGACGCGTTGTCACTGGCGGCCATGCACTACCTGGCCGAGCGATTGGGACGACATGTTGGCGGTTCGAGCGGAACCAACCTGATTGGCGCACTGATGGCGGCGCAGCAAATGGCGGCGGCGGGGGAGACGGGATCAATCGTGGCGATCCTGTGCGACAGCGGCGAGCGCTATGCCACGACGTATTACGATCAGAAATGGCTCAAGGCCGAGGGGTATGAGTTGAGCGGGTTGATGGCGGTGGTGGCTGCAAGTGTCGAACAGGGCGTGGCGCTGCCGGCCAGCGTGTTGCGCGCCAATATCTAACGCCGAACAAGGAATCTGTAGGAGCTGGCTTGCCAGCGAAGGGGCCCTCGCCAATACGACTTTCTCCAGGCCGTCTTCGCCGGCAAGCCAGCTCCTACAGGGGGTTGGGTTAAGCCTCCAGGCCGAGGATGTCCCGGGCCACCGCTTCCGCAATCCGAATCCCGTCGACACCCGCCGACAAGATCCCCCCGGCGTAACCCGCGCCTTCACCCGCTGGGAACAAGCCCTTTACGTTCAGGCTCTGCAGCGATTCGTTGCGGGTGATCCGCAGTGGCGAAGAGGTGCGGGTCTCGATCCCGGTCAACACCGCATCGTGCAGCGAGTAACCGCGAATCTGCTTCTCGAACGCCGGCAAGGCTTCGCGAATGGCTTCGATGGCAAAGGCCGGCAAAGCCAGCGCCAGGTCGCCCAGGGCAACGCCCGGCTTGTAGGACGGTTCAACGCTGCCCAGTTCGGTGGACGGCTTGCCGGCGATAAAGTCGCCGACCAGTTGCGCCGGTGCTTCGTAGTTGCTGCCGCCCAAGACGTAGGCGTGGGACTCCAGGCGTTCCTGCAACTCGATACCCGCCAGCGGACCGCCCGGATAGTCAACCTCCGGGGTAATGCCGACCACGATGCCGGAGTTGGCATTGCGTTCGTTACGCGAGTACTGGCTCATGCCGTTGGTGACTACGCGGTTCGGCTCGGACGTCGCCGCCACCACGGTGCCGCCCGGGCACATGCAGAAGCTGTAGACCGAGCGACCGTTCTTGGCGTGGTGCACCAGTTTGTAATCGGCGGCACCCAGTTTCGGGTGGCCGGCGTACTTGCCCAGGCGCGCGCGGTCGATCAGCGACTGCGGGTGCTCGATACGGAAACCCACCGAGAACGGTTTGGCCTCCATGTACACGCCCCGGCCGTGGAGCATACGGAAAGTGTCCCGGGCACTGTGGCCGAGGGCCAGGATCACGTGTTTCGAATGGATCTGCTCGCCGCCGTGGAGTTCGACGCCGACCAGTTGCCCGTCTTCGATCAGCACGTCGGTGACCCGCTGCTGGAAGCGCACTTCACCGCCGAGGGCGCGGATTTCTTCACGCATGTTTTCCACGACACCGGTCAAGCGGAACGTACCGATGTGCGGTTTGCTGACGTAGAGGATTTCTTCCGGCGCGCCGGCCTTGACGAACTCGTGCAGGACTTTGCGGCCCAGGAATTTCGGGTCCTTGATCTGGCTGTAGAGCTTGCCGTCGGAGAATGTCCCCGCGCCGCCTTCGCCGAATTGCACGTTCGACTCGGGGTTGAGCACGCTTTTACGCCATAGACCCCAGGTGTCCTTGGTGCGCTGACGCACATCCGGGCCGCGCTCGAGGATGATCGGCTTGAAGCCCATTTGCGCCAGCAGCAGGCCGGCGAAAATGCCGCAGGGTCCGAAGCCGACGACGACCGGGCGCGAGCCTAGGTCGGCCGGCGCCTGGCCGACCATTTTGTAGCTGACATCCGGCGCCACGTTGACGTTACGGTCATCGGCGAACTTGTGCAGCACCGAGGCCTCGTCGCGAACGTTGAGGTCGATGGTGTAGATGAAGCACAGCTCGGAAGATTTTTTACGCGCATCGTAGCTGCGCTTGAACAAGGTGAAGTCGAGCAAGTCATCGCTGGCGATGCCCAGGCGCTGCACGATGGCAGGACGCAGGTCTTCATCGGGATGATCGATCGGCAACTTGAGTTCGGTGATTCGTAACATGGCGGGATCCGGTTCGCGGGGCGCATAACTGCGCCAGGGCGTTTGAAGCCGGCGATTATAAGCCGCAATGAACCGGTCCCGTGAGGCCTAAACGATCAGTCGTCGCGCGATCCGCCGAAATACCCGCAACCGCGTTGTACCTGGCCGTCGATTCGCAGTTCGGCACTCATGTGCTGGATGCTGCCGGTGCCGCTGTCGACGCAACGTTGCGGTGCGACCCACAGTTCGATGTGCTGATTATTGGCTTCGGTGCTGAGATTGAAGCGGCCATCGCCCAGTTGCTCTTCGACGTAGGGCACCGCCAATGGCGGCTGGCCGGCGCGGTCGATGACCATGCCTTTACCGCTGACTCTCACGCTCCACTCGGGAGCATGGCCGGCAGCGCGCAGAATCAGCAGTTTGAAGTTGGGATCGTCACAGGCGTTGCCCGAGCGCTCGACGCGGTACAGCTGTTCGAGGTCGAGTTGCCCGTCACCGGAGCCGGAAACGATCCGGCCGCGCACATCGGCAAACAGTTTGCCCTGGGCATCGGCAAGGCTTGCGGCTTGTTGCAGGATGCTTGTGCCGCCCGTGTCATTGACTGCATAACGACGTTGCTCGCCGCACGGCTGGAACAACAGCTTGCCGTCGGCGGCGCTCAACTGGCCTTGCATGCGGGTCTGGCCGACATGGGAAGCGCTTTCACGCGCGCCGTCGAACAACTGGCATGCGGCAAATAACGGAAGCAGGGCAACAAGGACTAAGGAACGGGCAGCGCGCATCTTGGGGTCTCCTGACAAGTGCCGCCACGTTACTCAGACTGACCGTTCATCACAACCCTGCCGACGGGTGTCAATCCCACTGTAGGAGCGAGCTGGCTCGCGAAAAACCTGAAGGCGCCGCGTTCTTCAGATTGCCCTCGCCATCGTTAACGGCCATCGCGAGCGAGCTCGCTCCTACAGGAGGCGTGGTTTGTCAGATGTGAAAGGTCTGACCGGTCTGCAAGCCTTCGACACTCTTGGCGTAGGCCAATGCCACATCGGCTGCCGGAACCGGTTTGAAACCACGGAAGTAGGGTGCGTATTTGCCCATGGCTTCGACCAGTACGTTCGGGCTGATCGAGTTCACCCGCAATCCACGTGGCAATTCGATGGCTGCTGCACGAACGAAGCTGTCCAGCGCACCGTTGACCAGTGCTGCCGAGGCGCCGCTGAGGATAGGGTCGTGGCTGAGTACGCCAGTGGTGAAGGTGAACGACGCGCCGTCATTGGCGAATTCGCGGCCAATCAGCAGCAGGTTGACCTGGCCCATCAGCTTGTCTTTCAGGCCCAGGGCAAAACTCTCTTCGGTCATTTCAGCCAGTGGGGCGAAGGTCACGTTGCCGGCGGCGCAGATCAGTGCATCGAACTTGCCGGTCTGCTCGAACAGTTTGCGAATCGAGGCGCTGTCGCTGATGTCCACCTGGAAATCACCGCTGTTGCGGCCGATGCGGACGATTTCGTGGCGTTGGGACAGTTCCTTGTCGATTGCCGAACCGATGGTGCCGCCTGCGCCGATCAAAAGAATCTTCATGTTGCCGTTCCTCCACGGGATTGAATGTGGCTTCAGTTTAGTGTGGTTTTTTCCACTGATAAGCGCGCTAATAGGCAACCTTTGGTTTTCAAATGGAAACAATCCATGAGTGAAATGGATGATCTCGCGGCGTTCGCTGTGCTAGTCGAAGCGGGCAGTTTTACCTTGGCTGCGCAGCAACTCGGGTGCAGCAAGGGACAACTGTCCAAACGCATCAGCCAACTGGAAACGCAGTTTTCGGTGGTGTTGCTGCAACGCACCACGCGCCGCTTGAGCCTGACGGCGGCTGGCGCGGCGTTGTTGCCGCAGGCGCAAGCACTCGTAGTGCAAGTGGAGAGAGCACGTCAGGCGTTGGCGCGGCTGAAGGACGATATGGCGGGCCCGGTGCGTATGACGGTTCCGGTATCACTGGGGGAAACCTTCTTCGATGGCTTGCTGTTGGAATTCTCGGCCAAATACCCCGAAGTGCAGATCGAGCTGGAGCTCAATAACAGTTACCGAGAACTGTCCCGCGACGGTTTCGATCTGGCGATCCGCTCCGACGTAGCCAATGACCAGAGACTGGTGGCGCGCCCGCTGTTGGCGTGGCACGAAATGACCTGCGCCAGCCCGGCCTATCTGGAGCAGTTCGGTGAACCGCAGACACCCCAGGCGTTGATCGAGCACCGATGCCTGCTCAACAGCCATTACAGCGGTCGCGAAGAATGGCTCTATCACCAGCAACACGAATTGTTGCGAGTACGGGTGTCCGGACCGTTTGCCAGCAACCATTACAGCTTGCTGAAGAAGGCTGCACTGGCCGGCGCCGGCATTGCCCGTTTGCCGTCCTACCTGTTGCCGATGGAATTGGCTGACGGGCGTTTGCGTTGGCTCCTGCGTGATTATCAGACCCGGAGCATGCCCATGTACCTGGTGCATCCGTATCAGGGCGGGTTGCCGAAACGCACGCAGGTGCTGGCGGATTACTTGATGGGGTGGTTCAAGCGCAGTGGGGAGGCGCTGGATCGGCTGTAGGAGCGAGCTTGCTCGCGATGGACGTAAACGATAACGAGGACTGTCTGGATCAACGTGGCGTTCTTACGTTTTTCGCGAGCAAGCTCGCTCCTACAGGGGGCTTTGACGAGGCATAAAAAAACGGCCCGAAGGCCGTTTTTTTGTTTACCGCAAAGGCTTAGCCACCGAGGTACGCGTCACGCACTTTCGGATCGGTCAGCAGCGCTTCACCGGTGCCTGTCATCACGACGCGGCCGTTCTCCAGAACATAGGCTCGGTCAGCGATTTTCAGCGCCTGGTTGGCGTTCTGCTCGACCAGGAACACCGTTACACCGTCCTTGCGCAGTTGTTCGATGATGTCGAAGATCTGCTGGATGATGATCGGTGCCAGGCCCAGCGACGGTTCGTCGAGCAGCAGCAGCTTGGGCTTGCTCATCAGTGCACGGCCGATGGCGAGCATTTGCTGTTCGCCGCCGGACATGGTGCCGCCGCGCTGATTGAAACGTTCTTTCAGGCGTGGGAAAAGTCCGAGGACCTTGTCCATCTGTTCCTGATAGTCGCCTTTCGCGGTGAAGAAACCGCCCATGGAGAGGTTTTCTTCCACGGTCAGGCGGGCAAACACCCGACGTCCTTCGGGAACCACGGCGATGCTCTTGCGCATGATCTGCGAGGAGTCCTGGCCAACCAGTTCCTCACCCATGTAGCGGATGCTGCCGCTGTGGGCCCGTGGCGAACCGCACAGGGTCATCAACAGCGTGGACTTGCCGGCACCGTTGGCGCCGATCAGGGTCACGATTTCGCCCTGGCGGACTTCGACGTTGACGCTGTGAAGCGCCTGGATCTTGCCGTAGAAGGTGGAAACGTTTTCGAACTGCAGCATTTACGCTTCCCCCAGGTAGGCTTTGATCACTTCAGGATTATCGCGGATCTGTTCCGGCGTACCGTCGGCCAGCGGCGTGCCCTGGTTGATCACGACGATGTGGTCGGAAATGCTCATGACCAGTTTCATGTCGTGTTCGATCAACAGCACAGTGACATTGTGCTCTTCACGCAACACGCTGATCAGCGCCTTCAGGTCTTCGGTTTCCTTCGGGTTCAGGCCGGCGGCCGGTTCGTCGAGCATGAGGATCCGCGGGCGGGTCATCATGCAGCGGGCGATTTCCAGGCGTCGTTGCTGACCGTAGGCCAGGGTGCCGGCCGGGCGGTTGGCGAACTCCTTGAGGTGAACCTTTTCCAGCCAGTACTCGGCGTACTCCATGGCCTCGCGTTCGCTTCTGCGGAACGACGGGGTCTTGAACAGACCGGACAGGAAGTTGGTGTTCAGGTGACGATGCTGGGCGATCAAGAGGTTCTCGACCGCGGTCATGTCCTTGAACAGCCGCACGTTCTGGAAGGTGCGTACCACGCCTTTGAGGGCGATCTTGTGGCCCGGCAGGCCTTCGATCGGCTCGCCGTCCAGCAGGATGCTGCCGCCGCTCGGCTTGTAGAAGCCGGTCAGGCAGTTGAACACGGTGGTCTTGCCGGCGCCGTTGGGGCCGATCAAGGCAACCACCTGTTTCTCTTTCACGCTCAAGGCAACGCCGTTGACCGCCAGCAAGCCGCCGAAGCGCATGCTCAGGTTTTCTACTTTAAGGATCTCGCGGCTCATTTGCGCAGCTCCATGTGAGGACGTTGCATGGGCAGCAGACCCTGAGGGCGCCAGATCATCATCAGTACCATCAAGGCACCGAACATCAACATGCGGTACTCACTGAACTCACGCATCATTTCCGGCAGCAGGATCATCACCACGGCCGCGAGCACCACGCCCAGTTGCGAGCCCATGCCGCCCAGGACAACGATGGCCAGAATGGTCGCCGACTCGATGAAGGTGAAGGATTCCGGTGTCACCAGACCCTGACGCGCGGCGAAGAAGCTGCCGGCGAAACCGGCGAAGCACGCACCCAGGGTGAAGGCCGAAAGCTTGATGATCGTCGGGTTCAGACCCAGCGCACGGCAGGCGATTTCATCTTCACGCAGCGCTTCCCAGGCACGACCCAGGGGCATGCGCAGCAAACGGTTGATGACAAACAGCGCGAACAGGGCCAGGAACAAGGCCACCAGGTAAAGGAAAATCACCTTGTTGATCGAGTTGTATTCCAGGCCGAAGTACTCGTGGAACGTCTGCAAGCCTTCAGCGGCTTTACGTTCGAAAGTCAGGCCGAAGAACGTCGGTTTCTCGATGTTGCTGATGCCGTTCGGACCCCCCGTGAGGCCGGTCAGGTTACGCAGGAACAGACGGATGATTTCACCGAAGCCCAGGGTCACGATCGCCAGGTAGTCGCCACGCAGGCGCAGGACCGGGAAGCCGAGCAGGAAGCCGAAAGTGGCCGCCATCAGGCCGGCGATCGGCAGGCAGATCCAGAAGCTCAGGCCGTAGTAATGCGACAGCAGTGCATAACTGTAGGCGCCGACGGCATAGAAGCCGACATAACCGAGGTCGAGCAGGCCGGCCAGACCGACCACGATGTTCAGGCCCAGGCCGAGCATCACGTAGATCAGTACCAGCGTGGCGATATCCACCGCACCACGGGAGCCGAAGAACGGCCAGACCAAAGCACCGATGATCAACGCAATGATGATCCAGCGCTGGGTGGTTGGCAGGGTCAGGAAGTTACTGGCCTTGGCCGGCATGACCGGCAGGTTGGGCGAGGATTTCCAGGCCGCGCTGATCTGCTGGTCGAACAGTACCCGCAGGAACATCAGCACCGAGCACACGGCGATGGTGATCAACGTGGCGTCGCTGGTGCCATGGACTTCGAGGTTGATGCCGACGATGGTCAGCTTCAGACCCAATACCGGGTAGGCCACGGCCCACACCAGCAAGGCGCTGAACAACGCCTGTTTAAGATTCCTAGTCATACTTTCTCAACCTCCGGACGGCCCAGCAGGCCGGTTGGCCGGAACAACAACACCAGAACCAGCAGGCCGAACGCCACGACGTCCTTGTACTGGTCGCCGAAGATATCGGCACCGAAGGCTTCCGCCACCCCAAGCACGATCCCGCCGAGCATGGCCCCCGGAATACTGCCGATACCGCCCAGTACCGCTGCGGTGAAGGCCTTGAGGCCGACCAGGAAACCGGCGTTCGGGTTGATCACGCCGTATTGCATGCTCAGCAGCACGGCCGCGATGGCCGCCAGGGCGGCACCGATGACGAAGGTCAGGGCGATGATGTTGTTGGTGTTGATACCCAGCAGGTTGGCCATCTTGATGTCTTCGGCACAGGCGCGGCAGGCGCGACCCAGGCGAGAGCGGGAGATGAACAGCGTCAGGCCGAGCATGGCGACCAGGGTCACCACGAACACCACGATTTGCATGTAGGAAATCAGCACTTCATGTGCGCCACCTGGCCCGATGGCAAAGTTGCCCGGGATCAGGTTGGGAATGGATTTGTCCTTGGAGTCTTGCGCCAACAGAACCGTGTTCTGCAGGAAGATCGACATGCCGATGGCGGAAATCAGCGGAATCAGACGGTTGCTGCCGCGCAAGGGGCGGTAGGCAATCCGTTCGATGCTGTAGCCGTAGGCACTGGTGACGACGATAGTCGCCAGGAAAGCGGCGGTCATCAACAGCGGAACACTGTCGAGTCCCAGCATGGCCAGCCCGGCGATGGCGATGAACGCCACGTAGGAGCCGATCATGTACACCTCGCCGTGGGCGAAGTTGATCATTCCAATGATGCCGTAAACCATCGTATAGCCGATGGCGATCAGGGCATACGTGCTGCCAATGGTCAGACCATTAACCAGCTGTTGGAAGAAGTGATAGATGTCAGGCATTACAGCGCTCCTAAAAACCTGATACGCATTTCACTGGTGGAGTCATTTTCCCGCCCGAGCCCCGTGGATCTGCATCCACTTCGAATTCGGGGTTTGCCAGCGAACCGCTGATGACGGTTTTGAGATTTTCAGGTGGGGAGACTAGCGGATCACGCCAGCGCGGCCCAATACGTTCGTAAAACAAAGCCCACGGCACGCCGTGGGCTTTATTGGCAGTCAGTCAGGCAGCGCCTTACTGAGGCGAAGCTTCAGTTTTTGGTTTGCCGAAGTGCCACTCGTAAACCACGAATTTGAAGTCTTTCAAGTCGCCTTTTTCGTCGAAGCTCAGGTCGCCGGTCGGGGTCTTGAAGGTGCCTTTGTGGATGGCTTCAGCCACTTTGGCGGAGTCTTCCGACTTGGCAGCCTTGATGCCTTCGGCGATCACTTCCACAGCCGAGTAGGCCGGGAACACGAACGGACCGCTCGGGTCTTCTTTCTTGGCTTTGAAGTCTTCAGCCAGCTTCTGGTTGGCCGGATCCTGGTCGAAGGATTTCGGCAGGGTCACCAGCAGGCCTTCGGAAGCGTCCTTGGCGATCTGCGAAATGGAGTCGTTACCCACGCCTTCCGGACCCATGAACTTGGCTTTCAGGCCTTTTTCCTGGGATTGACGCAGGATCAGGCCCAGCTCCGGGTGGTAGCCGCCGTAGTAGACGAAGTCGACGTTGGCTTGTTTGAGCTTGGAGATCATGGAAGAGAAGTCTTTGTCGCCGGCGTTGATGCCTTCGAACACGGCAACCTTGACGCCTTTGCCTTCCAGGGTTTTCTTCACGGCGGTGGCGATGCCTTCACCGTATTGCTGTTTGTCGTGCAGGACAGCAACGATTTTCGGTTTTACGTGATCGGCAATGTAGTTACCGGCGGCAGGGCCTTGGGCGCTGTCCAGGCCGATGGTGCGGAACACCATTTTGTAACCACGATTGGTGATGTCCGGGCTGGTGGCAGCCGGGGTGATCATCACGACGCCTTCGTCTTCGTAGATGTCCGAAGCCGGTTGGGTGGAGCTGGAGCACAGGTGACCGACCACGAATTTCACGCCGTCGTTGACGACTTTGTTCGCGACCGCTACCGCTTGCTTAGGATCACAGGCGTCATCGTATTCAACGGCTTCGAGTTTCTTGCCGTCTACGCCGCCTTTGGCGTTGATCTGTTCGATGGCCATTTTGGCGCCACTGAACTGCATGTCGCCGTATTGGGCTACAGGGCCGGTTTTAGGGCCGGCGATGCCGATCTTGATGGTGTCAGCTGCGAACGAATGGCTGGCAACCCCGGCCAGAACCATAGCGGCAAACAGTTTGGAAATCTGCTTAGTAGCCTTAGTCATAGTGCTCCACTCTTACTGTTGTAGTTTTTATAGTCCTGGCGCCGTCGGCAGCAGAACCGGGTCAGTATCTACGACATTCCCCGGAAAAGCCCCTCGGCAACTGTACCGGTACAGTGTAGAGCGCCGATTGTCAGCCTGGGAAGCTGGCGCCGGGGGACAAAACTTGGGCGTGTCGCTTTTTTGAAAGAAAAAGACAGAATTGCGGCGGGGTTTTGACGGGCTTATAGCCAGTTTCCGTGCATTCCTTGGCTTTCCTGCTCTTTTCATTCAGTGACTCAAATTGCATCTGGGTTTTTCTGCCGGACCACCGACGTTATGATTGCGTCGATTTCTTTTCCGGACCGCACCCATGATTGAAGAACCTAGCACCCTCTATGCCAAGCTGCTTGGTGAAACCGCATCTATTACCTGGAAAGAATTGGAACCGTTCTTTGCCAAGGGTGCCCTATTGTGGGTCGACCCTGGTCTGGATTTGATCGCCGCAGCCGAGGCAATGGCCACGGACGATGGCGAGAAAGTGGCTGCCTGGTTGGCCGCCGACAAGGTCGCCAAGCTGTCTGAAACGAGGGCGCTGGATCTTTTCGAGCGTGATCCGGAGTTGTGGGCGGTGGTGGTTTCGCCGTGGATCATGATCCAGGAAAGAGCAAAGCCTTGAATGCGTGCACCTGTCTGGTGCGCGTCGCTACCGAGCAAAAGTGTGTAGCCGAGTAGCGTGATGGCAGGTTGCCGTAGAGAAAGGCCACAGCTTCACGGTGACGTAAACGTAACGGGAACAGTTGAGTGAGCGGCCTGAGGGCTGCTCAATTGTTTCTCGATGTGGATTTTGTTGAGTCGAAGGCCGCCATCGCTGGCAAGCCAGCTCCCACAGTGATCGGTATCGAACACACATTCTGTGAGCGTCACCGGAACCTGTGGGAGCTGGCTTGCCAGCGATTTTGGGGCGGCTCGGTCTTGAGTCAGGCCGAATAGGTCTTGCCCGTATGGTTATTCAGCGAAATAACCTTGGTCTTGCCAATGCGATGACGGTAGATCTCGCGCAGGTACTTGATCGCTTTCTTCACACAATCCCGAGACAGGCGAATGTCGTTGATCGAGACGAACTTGTCCTTGTCGTTGATCAGCTCGCGATATTTCTTCTCGTACATCGGTTTGATCGCATACCAGTTGGTATCGAGGATCTTCGCCGGGTTTTCGAACTCGTTGAGCAAGTCGTCGATGCGCTCTTCGTCGAAATCTTCATTGATGATGAAGTCCAGCATCGAGTTGTCCAGGGTTTCGTCGAAGCGGTACGGGCTGCGGGCGAAGCAACGCTTGATGAAGGCCACGATCAGCGTCAGGAAGTCGTCCGACAGGCACGGGCTCTTGGCGATCAGGGTGGTCAGCGACAGGTTGGCCGAGGCGCCGATCACCAGCGCATAACGCTTAAGCGTGGTGTTGGGGAACAGGTTGTTGAGGTGGGTCTTCAACCGGTTCAGGTCCATGTAGGACAGCTTGTAGTCCTTCGGCAGGGAAACGATCGACACCACCGACGAACAGTTCTTGAAGAAGTGCAGGTCGTGCAGGGCTGCGGCGTCGTAGCCGGAGTTCTTGTACTGCTCCAGCGACGCGCGATAGCGCTTGGACTCGATCGGCAGCAGGCTGATGCCTTCGATGGCCTGTGTGACCTTGTTGAAATGCGGCAGGTCGATGGAGCGGAAGAACAGATCGTCGATGTTCAGGCGCTGCGGCTCTTTCTCGAACACCTTGAACTTGTCGTTGGTCGGCGCCGGGCTTTCCGGGACCACGGACTCGGCGTAGGCGATCGCCACAGGGCCGGCCAGGCTCATGAACAGGTCGTTGGCATCAAGGCGAATGGTTTCGCCGATGTCGATGCCGGCGCGCCGGAAATAGTTCTGGTCGTAGTCGGTCGTGACCGCTTGCGCTGTCAGAATGTTGAAAATCTGCTGCGAGATGTATTGGTTGGCGTGCTTTTCCATGGCATTGACATCAATGTTCTGGATGTTGCCATCGTCGCTTTCTTCGGCGTAACGCATGATGTCGTTGGAGATCAGCATCATCGCGTTCCAGGGGCGGATACGGCCCATGACGCTGGCTTCGCTGCTGTCTTCGTTGGCGAAGTTGTAGGAGAAGTCCCACTCTTCCGACAGGTATTTGCACAGCAGGCGACCGGCGTTGATATGCAACGCTTCGGACATTTCACTGCGGTGATCGGAAATGTTCGGCAGGACGCAGATACCGCTGGTGAAAATCGGCTCGAAAACGAAGGAGTGACCGCTCTTGCCGTCGTGCTCGTCCATCGGCTTGGTGTCGAACGTCTTGTTCATATACGAGTGCTGCTGGGCCAGGCCGAACTCCGAGGCCATGCCCGAGCCGGTACCGCCGCCGGCGCTGAAGATCGAGAAGTACAGGCGTGATTGATTGGCCTTGATGCCGCAGCTGTCGATCAGGTACGAGTGAATCATCTTCCAGTCAGGGCTGGAAAAACGCTGGGTGTCCTTGTTCAGGATAATCTTGGCCAGGTATTGGCCAAGGATCGGCGCGTTACCGGCGCCACCGGCGTGGACTTCCGACAAGTCCATGATTTTCATTTTGCTGTAGTCGCGCAGGAACCCGCTTTTTTCACCCTTGCGCGAGAAGCGGATTCGACCGGCAATGTCTTTGTCCAGGTCGCCGAGCATCACCAGCGGTTCGACCAGGAACACCGGTTTGGTGGCCTTGTTCGGCATCAGGCGCAAATTGTTGCGAATCCACTGTGCCGGGCTGTAGCCTTTTTCGGCATAGCGTTTATCCGGCGAGAGGCGGTCTTCGCTGTTGAATTCGTTGAGGTAGAACTTGCGGGCGTTGTACACCAGTTCCGCAACATCCAGCGCGATGTTCGAACCGCAGCGGCCCAGGCCGATCAGGCAGACCGACGGGAATTCCTGATCGCTATGCTGCTCGTTGTCGCCTTCCAGGTGCGGTGGGCGCGGGAACACCATGTCGCGCAGGCCGTCGAGATTGTCGAGGATGCGGTCGGTGTTGGTTTCGGTGTAGTACAGGTATTGCTGGGTCGCCAGCGGGCGTGACGGGAGTAATGGCTTCGACGCTATAGGGGCAGGGCTGTTCGCCGCTGGGCTCAAGGTCAGGTCGGATACCGCGGTGGCCGGATTATTTTTGGAAGTCATTATTCGCCATCTACCTGGGCTTGTTAGTCGGGCGACACGCTGTCGTCGAACCGTCACGGAATGAGAACTCGCGTCTTTTATCAGCGCGTATTTGTCCCAAGCGTCAGAGCCATGGCCTGAGCATCGCTCGGGGGAATCCTTTCCTGAGTCATGATGAATCGGCCAATATTCAGCGATCTTTAATCAAGAAGAGGCAAAATGATGTCAGCGCTACCTTCACTGGGGTTTGCCGGAATCGGTCTGATGGGGTTGCCGATGTGTCGGCGCCTGCTGGCGGCGGGTTATCCGCTGACGGTGTGGAACCGTAATCCGGACAAATGCACACCATTGGTCGAGGCCGGTGCCCGCCAGGTCGCTACGCCGGCAGAGTTGTGCCAGCACGCCGACGTCGTGATGTTGTGCCTGGCGGATACCTGGGTGGTGCGTGAAGTGGTGTTTGGCCCTGCCGGGGTGGTCGAAGGCGCGAAAAATGGCCAGCTGCTGGTGGATTTCTCCAGCCTGGAACCTACCGCAACCCGGGAAATGGCGGCGGAACTCGTCAGTAAAACCGGCATGGCCTGGCTCGACGCCCCGGTATCCGGTGGTGTGGTCGGCGCCGAGGCCGGCAGCCTGGCGATCATGGTCGGTGGCGACGCGGAAAATCTCGAACGCATCAGGCCTGTGTTGTTGAGCCTGGGGCAGCGGGTGACGCACATGGGGGCTGTCGGAGCGGGGCAGGTGACTAAGGCCTGCAATCAGATGATCGTGGCCTGCAACGCCTTGGTAATTGCCGAAGTGGTGGCGCTGGCGGAGCGTTCCGGCGTCGATGCGAGCCTGATTGCCGAGGCGCTGGCCGGAGGCTTTGCCGATTCGAAACCCTTGCAGATTCTTGCCCCGCAAATGGCCGAAAGCCGTTTTGAACCGGTGAAATGGCACGTGCGAACCTTGCTCAAGGATCTGGACACGGCGGTGAAGTTTTCCCGCGAGCAGGGTTCGGCGACACCCATTAGTGGCCTGGCGGCACAGCTGATGCGGTTGCATGGCGGGCAGGGGTTCCTGGAAAAAGATCCCTCTACATTAGTGCAGATGTACCGTGAACCAGACTCAAGGACGTAAGCGTATAGGTGTGTTTGCGCTGGTTGATTTCATTCAGCACCGGAAGTAATTCAACCAGCGGCACCGGGCGGCTGAGCAGATAACCCTGAACGAAGTCGCAACCATGGCATTCGAGAAACTGGTATTGCTCGAAGGTTTCGACGCCTTCGGTAACCACCTCCAGATGCAGGGTATGGGCCATGGCGATAATTGCCTGGACGATCTCCATGTCCTGGGTCGACTTGGGGATGTCCTGTATGAATGAACGGTCGATTTTCAGCGTATTGAGCGGCAAGCGCTTGAGGTAGGCCAGGGACGAATAACCGGTGCCGAAATCATCGATCGACAGCGAAACGCCCAAGGCGCGAATCTGTCGCAGCTGTACCAGGGTGTCGGCAATATTGCCCATCAACGCATTCTCGGTCACCTCCAGCTCCAGCCGTTGCGGTGCGACCCCGGTGCTGCGCAATGCCTGTTCGATTTGACCGGCCAGCTCTTCGCGCGCCAGGCTCAGGGGCGAGCAGTTCACGGCAATCTTCAGGGCTTCGCATCCCTGGTACGACAACTCGGCGAGGTCTACACAGGCCTTGCGCAGCACCCAGTTGTCCAGTTCGGTGATCAGGCCGTTGGCCTCGGCAATGGGGATGAAGCGGTCCGGTGCGAGGAATCCGTGGACCGGGTGTTGCCAGCGAATCAACGCTTCAAGCTTGCTGACCTCGCCGGTTTTCAGGTCGTAGATCGGCTGGTAATAGAGCATCAGGCCGGTGTCTTCGCGCAGGGCGTTGCGCAATTCTTCCTCCAGTTGCAGTTCCAGCGTGGCGCGGGCCTTGAGGTTGGCGCTGAAGAAGTTCAGGCCGTTGCGGCCGCTACCCTTGGATTGGTACAGCGCCAGGTCGGCGTTTTTCAGCAGCTCATCGCAGGTCTTGCCGTCATCGGGAAACAGGCTGATGCCGATACTGGTGGTCATGACCATGCGCCGCCCGGCCAGCTCGATGGGCTCCTTCATTTTTTGCATGATGCGCTGAGCCATGTGCCGCGCTTCTTCGCGATCATTGAGGTTGATGAGCATGCAGAATTCGTCGCCACCGAAGCGTGCCACCACATCTTCGTGACTGCGCACCGAGCCTTTGATATGGCTGGCCAGCACCTTGAGCAATTCGTCGCCCGCGTCATGGCCGAGGCTGTCGTTGATGCGCTTGAAATGATCGATGTCGAGAAACAGCACGGCGAGCATGCCGCCTGCATGGGTTTTCTCGCTGAGTTTCTCGGCGAAGAGCTGATTGAAGCCGCGGCGGTTGGTCAGGTTGGTCAGGGGGTCAAAGTGCGCCACCTGTTGCAGCGACATGCGCGCCTGATCCAGCTGGCTGAGCAGTGAATTGACCCGTTGCAGGTCATGCTCCTTATGTTGCAGCTTCTTGTCTGCCAACGCCGCACTGATGCAGCTGCCAATGATCAGCAGGGTCATCACCGCGACCGTCAGGCCCAGTTGCAGGTGATTGTTTTCCCCGGGCTGGGTCAGGAGACTACCGCTTGGCAACACCAGATTGAACGCGGCCATGCCGGTGAAATGCATGCTGATGATGCCTGTCCCGAGTACCAGGCTGGCGCCGTACTTGAGCAGTTGATGGAACATGCCGACACCGTTGCGCAAGTAGCTCGCCAGCAGCAACGCCGCCAGGCTGGCGGCAATCGCCACCAGGATAGAGAGGGCGAACATGGTCGGTTGGTAGTAGACCATCGCCTGTGAGCGCAGGGCGGACATGCCCACGTAATGCATCGTGGCGATGCCCAGGCCGATCCAGACTGAAGCCTTGAGGCATTGCCAGAAGTTCAAGGCAGGACGACTGAGTGTATGCATCGCCAACCATGACGTGAGCAGGGCGATCAGGAGGGAGACAAGGGTGATGGGCAACAGGTAATGCACGTTGACTGGCGCCTGGAACGCCAGCATGCCGATGAAGTGCATGGCCCAGATCCCGCCGGCCAGGCACCCGGCACCGACCCAGCGCCAGAGTCGCCGGGAAGCGGCATTTTCCGCATGCGCGACCCGTTCGGCCATGTCCAGCGTGGCGAAACTGCCGGCACAGGCGACCAGATAAGCCAGTAGCACCAGAAAAGGGTCATGTATGCAATTGAGTATGACCTGCCCGCTCTCTGGCAGCTCGGTAATGAAATGCAGACCAAGCCACTCCATAGCATGCCCCATGTTGTATTCCTGGCCGACGCAAGCAGCGCCGACGAATGTCCTGAAGTATAGAGGGCATGCAGGGAGCGCAAGACGTAGTGGCACATTGGTGCCAATGATTTCGGCATTACGCTAATAGCGATTAGTGCTAAGTATCAGGCGATCTGCTTCTCAGGCATCTGGAATGCGGGCTCCAGCGCCGCCAGGCCGAACGCCGCCCGGGCTGCGTCGCAATCGGGGTTGGGCTGGCCATCGGTCCAGGACGCTTCGAATTCCCGGCAAGTGCTCGAGCGTTTTTCGTAGATCGAGCATTGCACCGTACTGCCTACGTCCCCTGTCAGACTGACGCAGCGCACGGGTTTGCACTCGGTGCCCAGCATGGCGACCCGGCTGGGGCTTATTTGTGCGACAAGCTCATCGGGCACTGTCCCTCCGGACGAAGCGCATTCACCCCAAAAAAATGACACGCGAAAATGAGAACAGCAGGCACCGCAATTCAGGCACGGACTGGCATCGGACATGGGTATTTATCTTAGGAGGGGTGGGGGGCGCTGAGGGCAGACAAGGCCGCTATTCTAGGCTTCGCCAGCGGCTTGGAAAGGGGGGGCGAAAAGTATTTTTCAAGGGATGGCAGTGCGGTGAAAACATTCCCCTCGGGCCAATGAACATTGAGCCTCGCCGGTGGGCGGGGGCGGCGATTGTGCGTTGTTTTGCCATGGGCTGGTATCAGCCTTGCGAATAATGACAGACAGCTGTGGCGGGCCTGTCTAGATTGCTGTTACCGGGGACAGTGACGCCCCAATAACAATAAAAGAGACGGACCCATGCAGAACTCGACCCAAGCGGCGAATGCCTGGCGCATTCTGTTCCTGTTGTTCCTGGCCAACCTGTTCAACTTTTTCGACCGCACCATCCCGGCCATCATCATTGAACCGATCCGGATGGAATGGCATCTCAGCGATTTCCAGCTGGGCATCATCGGCACTGCATTCACTATTGTCTACGCGATCGCCGGCCTGCCCCTGGGGCGAATGGCCGACACCGGTTCGCGCAGCAAACTGATGGGCTGGGGCCTGGCGGTGTGGAGCGGGCTGACCGCGGTCAATGGCATGGTCGGCAGTTTCTGGAGCTTTCTGCTCGTGCGCATGGGCATCGGCATCGGTGAAGCCAGTTATGCACCGGCCGCCAACTCGCTGATCGGCGATTTGTTTCCGGCGCATCGCCGGGCGCGGGCCATGGGGATTTTCATGCTCGGGCTGCCGCTGGGGCTGTTGCTGGCGTTCTTCACCATCGGTGCGATGGTCAAGGCGTTCGACAGCTGGCGCGCGCCGTTCTTTATCGCCGCGGTGCCGGGGTTGATCCTGGCGATCTTCATGTTCTACATCAAGGAGCCCAAACGCGGTGCCGCAGAAAGCGTGCAGGTGTCGCAGGAGAAGGTTGACCGTCCGATCCGCCGTGTCCTCGCGGTGCCGACTTTCCTGTGGCTCGTGCTGGCCGGGCTGTGCTTCAACTTCGCCACTTATGCCTGCAACTCGTTTCTGGTGCCGATGCTGCAACGCTATTTCCTGATGCCATTGCAGGAAGCAGCGGTGGCGACCGGGGTCATCGTCGGTGTAACCGGCCTGGTAGGACTGACCCTGGGTGGCTGGATCGCAGACAAAATCCACCAACGCGTTGCCAATGGTCGTCTGTTGTTCGCCGCGTTCAGTCTGATCATTTCCACCCTGTGCACGGCATGGGCGCTGCATTCGGGGCGGATCGAAATCGGTGTGTTCGTGGCGGTGTTCAGTGTGGGCTGGCTGTTTGCCTATAACTTCTACACCTGCGTTTACACGGCAATCCAGGACGTGGTCGAGCCGCGCCTGCGGGCGACAGCCATGGCACTGTTCTTCGCCGGGTTGTATCTGCTGGGCGGTGGGCTGGGGCCGGTGGTGGTCGGTGCCTTGTCCGATCATTTTGCGCATACGGCCATGCTTTCGGCTGGAGCCGAACAGATGACCGAGGCATTCAAGGCGGTCGGCCTGCATGATGCGATGTATCTGATCCCGGTGGCGTTGTTTTTCACCATGGTGTTTCTGGTGTTGGCATCGCGGTGTTTTGTGCGCGATGCCAAGCGGATGAAGGATGGGTTGGTGGCTGTGGTTGAGCCAGAGGGTGCTGCGGCGACTGCGTAATCGCCATCGCGAGCAGGCTCACTCCCACATTTGGAATGTATTCCCCTGCAGGAGCGAGCCTGCTCGCGAAGAGGCCATCAACAGCAACCACAAAACTCAAGCAAACAAAAAGGCCCGCATCGCTGCGGGCCTTTTTGTTTATCGGTGGAGCTGGGGGGCTTAACCCGCCACCAACACCCGGATCGCTTCCAGCCGCAGCGCAGCCTTGTCGAGCATGGCCAGGCCTTGTTCACGCTGCTTACGCAGGGCAACCAGTTCGCTGTCGCGTACGGTCGGGTTGACCGCTTGCAACGCGGTCAGGCGCGCCAGTTCTTCATCGGTATCGGCTGCCAGGCGACGTTGCGCCTCGGCCACGCGCTCGGCATGGCGCGGATAGATTTTGTCTTCGCCGGCGTTGATCCGTGGCGTCAACTGATCGCGCTGGGCCTGGATAAACTTGTTGGCGCTGGCGCGGGGAACGCTTTCCAGTTGATCGTTCAGGGTTTCGAACGACACGCGGGCCGACAGGTCATTGCCATTGGCATCGAGCAGGCAGCGCAGGGCGGCCGGCGGCAGGTAACGCCCCAATTGCAGCGAGCGTGGCGCGACCACTTCGCTGACGTAGAGCAGTTCCAGCAACACGGTGCCGGGTTTCAGCGCCTTGTTCTTGATCAACGCCACCGCGGTGTTGCCCATGGAACCGGACAACACCAGGTCCATGCCGCCCTGCACCATCGGGTGTTCCCAGGTGATGAACTGCATGTCTTCGCGCGACAGCGCCTGGTTGCGGTCGTAGGTGATGGTCACGCCTTCGTCATCGCCCAGCGGGAAGCTGGCATCGAGCATTTTTTCGCTCGGCTTGAGGATCAGGGCGTTTTCCGAATGGTCCTCGCTGTCGATGCCGAAAGCGTCGAACAGGGTTTCCATGTAGATCGGCAGGGCGAACTGGTCGTCCTGCTCGAGAATCGCTTCAACCAGTGCTTCGCCTTCGCCAGCGCCGCCGGAATTGAGCTCCAGCAAGCGGTCGCGACCGGTGTGCAGTTCAGCTTCCAGACGCTCGCGCTCGGTACGCGCTTCGTCGATCAGCGTTTGCCATTCTGCATCGTCGGCCTCTTCCAGCAGCGGTAGCAGGCGCGGGCCGAACTGATGCTGCAAGGCGTTGCCGGTCGGGCAGGTGTTGAGGAACGCATTGAGCGCCTCGTGGTACCACTGGAACAGGCGCTCTTGCGGGCTGGTTTCCAGATACGGGACGTGCAGTTCGATGATGTGTTTCTGGCCGATCCGGTCCAGACGACCAATACGCTGTTCCAGCAGGTCCGGGTGGGACGGCAGGTCGAACAGTACCAGGTGATGGGAGAACTGGAAGTTGCGGCCTTCACTGCCGATTTCCGAGCAGATCAGCACTTGCGCGCCAAACTCTTCGTCGGCGAAGTAGGCGGCGGCACGGTCGCGTTCGAGGATGTTCATGCCCTCGTGGAACACCGTGGCCGGGATGCCGGAACGCACACGCAGGGCGTCTTCCAGGTCCATGGCGGTTTCTGCGTGGGCGCAGATCACCAGCACTTTGGTGCGCTTGAGCATTTTCAGCTGGTCGATCAGCCATTCGACACGCGGGTCGAATTTCCACCAGCGCTCTTCTTCGCTGGCGTCCGGCTGGGCCTGGAAGCTGACTTCCGGGTACAGCTCGGCGTGATCGCCCAACGGCAATTCGAGGTATTCGTCCGGGCACGGCAACGGGTAGGGGTGCAGTTTGCGTTCCGGGAAACCCTGCACAGCGGCACGGGTATTACGGAACAGCACGCGGCCGGTGCCGTGGCGGTCGAGCAGTTCGCGCACCAGGCGGGCGCTGGCTTCGGTGTCGCCATCGTTGACCGCTTCCAGCAAGGCTTCGCCTTCGTTGCCGAGGAAACCGTGGATGGTCTTGTGGGCTTGCGGCGACAAACGTCCCTGGTCCAGCAGCTCCTGAACGGCTTCGGCCACCGGGCGATAGTTTTCGCTCTCGGCGCGGAATGCATGCAGGTCATGGAAACGGTTCGGGTCGAGCAGGCGCAGACGGGCGAAGTGACTGTCCTGGCCCAGTTGTTCCGGGGTCGCGGTCAACAGCAGCACGCCGGGAATGGTTTCGGCGAGTTGTTCGACCAGCGAGTATTCAGGGCTGACCTGATCTTCATGCCACACCAGGTGGTGCGCTTCGTCGACCACCAGCAAGTCCCAACCAGCGGCGAACAGCGCATCCTGGGCCTTCTCGTCGTCCACCAGCCATTCCAGTGCAACCAGCGCGAGCTGGGTGTCTTCGAACGGGTTGGAGGCATCGCTTTCGATGAAGCGTTCTTCGTCGAACAGCGCGACCTGCAAATTAAAGCGGCGGCGCATCTCCACCAGCCACTGGTGCTGAAGGTTTTCCGGCACCAGGATCAGCACGCGATTGGCGCGACCCGAGAGCAGTTGGCGATGGATCACCAGGCCGGCTTCGATGGTTTTACCCAGGCCCACTTCGTCCGCCAGCAGAACCCGTGGCGCGATACGGTCGGCGACTTCGCGAGCGATGTGCAACTGGTGCGCGATCGGTTGCGCACGCACGCCACCCAGGCCCCACAGCGAGGACTGCAACTGGCGGCTGGTGTGTTCGAGGGTGTGGTAACGCAGGGAGAACCAGGCCAGCGGGTCGATCTGCCCGGCGAACAGGCGGTCGCTGGCCAGGCGGAACTGGATAAAGTTCGACAGTTGGGTTTCCGGCAGTGTGACCACTTCGTTCTGGGCGTTGAGGCCGTGGTAAACCAGCAGGCCATCCATGTCGTCGACTTCGCGGACGGTCAGTTTCCAGCCTTCGAAGTGAGTGATGGTGTCACCCGGCGAAAAGCGCACGCGAGTGAGGGGCGCATTTCGCAGCGCGTACTGGCGGGTGTCGCCAGTGGCCGGGTAGAGCACGGTCAACAAGCGGCCGTCCTGTGCCAGAACGGTGCCTAAACCCAGCTCGGCTTCGCTGTCACTGATCCAGCGTTGCCCCGGTTGATACTGCTGCGCCATGCTGCCTGACTCCCACCTTGAAAAAGCGGGCTATCTTAACGGAATGAGGGCTTCAGGGCCAAAGGACTCTCAGAAAAACTCTCGGGGTTACGTTAGCCCACTTACGCACGCTGTGTGGGCTACGGCACCACCGAGTGCCAATCGGGTCACAGTTTGCGACCGATGGCTCAAGTCGCCATCCCGGCGGCCGACAGCCTGCTCACAGGAGACCCATAAATATGCTGCCACCGATGCTTCCCTTGAGCGCCGTGCCAATCACTTCCCAGCACGACCCGGTCCGCCCGCGCCCGGACATCGCGCCTGTGGTGCCCATGCAGGAAAGCTCAAGCGACAGTACCATCGACCTGAAGCACCGCAACTCCGAAGAAGCCGCCTTGCTGTTGCGCGAGGAGCAGCGTCGGCAGCAGGAGCGCGAGCGTCGCCGCCGTGAAGCCGACGATGATCCCGAAGCGTATCTGGCAATTCCCGGTGATGACCTCAATGCCGACAACACCGTGCCGGTGGCACCGTTGATGGAAGATCAGCCGCGCCAGGGGTTGTGGGTCGATATCGAGATTTGAGGTCGCGACTGGTCAGCGCCGTCGCCAGACCGCATTATTGGTGCAATCCCTGCCGAATGATGCGGCAGATGAACAACATTCCAAGCGATGCACTGAACGCCATGAGCCAAGACGACAAGCTGATCGACCTCAACGCCGAACGCGCCAAGCGCGTCCATGACCTCAACGACAAGCGCCTGAATGAAATGCGCCAGGCGTTCGAACAGGCCATGCCTCTGGGTAAAGCGAAGAAAAACCCGAAAGCCAAATCGAAGAACAAGCCGAAAAAACGTTGACCCCCCCCCGCATCGGTTGATGCGGATCAGTTTTTCCCCTCCTTTATATGCCCGGTCCCGGGCAACATTGATCCCGGTCAATATTCTCTCCTGCCCGATTGGTTACCTTAACTCCATCGCAGCAAGGCAACTGCAGGAGAGGCGTCATGTTTTTCGACAACGTGGTGATCGCCGGAGTGCTGACCGTCAGCCTCATGTTGGTGTTTTTTGCAGGGTTCGGATTTTTTATCTGGAAGGATTCGCACAAGCGGAGAAAACCGTAGGTCTTTCTGGATGCAATGAGCACGCAAGGCATTTTGGGCAACTTAGGTTGCCCTTTTTTTTGTCTGCGATTTCTATCAAGTACGCAAAACACCTGTGGGAGCTGAGCTTGCTCGCGATAGCGGTTTAACATTCAACGAAGATGCTGAATGTTACGGCCTCATCGCGAGCAAGCTCAGCTCCCACAGGTTTCTGATTGATTGTAGTTCTGCGGACATGAAAAAGGCGCGGTCCTCACGGAGCGCGCCTTTTTCATTCAGCAGCGTATCAGCTACCCAGTGCCTTCGAAGCCAGCCAGAACAGGCCCGCCGACAGGGCGACCGTGGCTGGCAGGGTCAGCACCCAGGCCAGCAGGATGGTTTTGACGGTGCCGCCTTGCAGGCCGCTTTTGTTGGCGACCATGGTCCCGGCCACGCCCGAGGACAGTACATGGGTGGTGGAAACCGGCAGGCTGAAGATGTTGGCCAGGCCGATCAGGCTGGCGGTGGTGATCTGCGCCGACATACCCTGGGAGTAGGTCATGCCTTGCTTGCCGATCTTCTCGCCGATGGTCAGTACCACGCGTTTCCAACCCACCATGGTGCCCAGGCCCAGCGCCAGTGCAACCGCCAGAATCACCCAGAAAGGCGCGTATTCGGTGGTGGTGGTCAGATCCTTGCGCAGCTTGTCCAGGTCAGCCTTTTCGCGGGCGGCCAGGAATGGCAATTTGCTGACCTTCTTCGCGGTATCGTCCAGGCACAGCAGGTAGCGGCGCACTTCGATGCGGCTTTCCGACGACAGCGAGTGGTAATCCGCAACGCCTTTCAGGGTACCGAGCAAGGCATCGATGGTCGGTTCGGTCTGCTGTGGGTTGCAGCGGAATTTCTCCGGCAGATCGCCTTCCACGCTTTTACCCAGGGCCAGGAACTCGCCCAGGGAATCGGCATTGCGCTTGTAGAACTGGCTCAAGTGCAAGGTGGCGTCGCGGGTACGCTCGATCTGGTAGGTGGTGCTGCTCAGGTCGAGCACGAACTGTGCAGGCACGATACCGATCAGCACCAGCATGATCAGGCCGATACCTTTCTGACCGTCGTTGGAACCGTGCACGAAGCTGACGGCCATGGCCGAAATCACCAGTACCAGGCGGTTCCAGAACGGAGGGTGCTTCTTGTCGTCGATCTTGCGACGCTGTTCCGGCGTCTTGTGCATCTTTGACAGCGGACGCCACCATTTGAGGCCGATCAGTATCAGCGCGGCGATCAGGAAACCTGCCATCGGCGAGAACACCAGCGAAGCACCGATATCGATCGCCTTCTGCCAGTTCACGCCGTCAGCCAACGGAATCTCGTTGATCAGGGCGTTGGCCAGGCCTACGCCGAGGATCGAACCGATCAGCGTGTGGGAGCTGGAGGCGGGGATACCGAAGTACCAGGTGCCCAGGTTCCAGGTGATGGCTGCGGCGAGCAACGAGAACACCATCGCCAGGCCATGGCCGGTATTCACGTTGATCAGCAGTTCTACCGGCAGCAGGTGGACAATGGCATACGCCACGCCAACGCCGCCCAGCAAGACACCGAGGAAATTGAACACACCGGAAAAAAACACGGCCAGATGAGGCGGCATTGCTTTGGTGTAGATAACAGTGGCTACCGCGTTAGCGGTGTCATGAAATCCATTGATGAACTCGAAGGCGAGGACAAAAGCCAGGGCGAGCAAGAGGCTCACAAGCACCCAAGCATCCAGTCCGCTGAATAAATCGATCATGAAGGTTTTCTGACCCGGTCATAAGGGGGCGCGATTATGCCAGAAAAGACTATAAATCGATGCACTAGCTGCTCATCGGTAACATTCTTCAATGAAATATTTTGCAGCCACGCCCGCAGCCCCGGCGATTTTTCGGGGTTTGCAAGTCATTGAATTTCTTTGGAAACGCAGTCGCCACAAGGGTTTCACTCACCTGGGGGAGCGATTGGACCGCTTGTGTGAAATTTCTGAAAGGGAGGTCAGATGTGAGGCTTTTACCCTGTCAGATGGACAAAGTAGCCGCTGCCCGCTCGTAGCGGGCGCAGAAGACTACATCAATACACCCCGCTTTTAACGGGTGTAAGTGCAGACCCCGAAAGGTTTCAAGCCGAGGTGCTCATGGCTCTTCGGCTTTGAGTTCCTTTTCCATTTTTTCCAGTTCCTGCTTGAAAACCTGATCCTGAACGGTGGCGCGTTTACGCCAGGGTTTGCGTTCCGGTTCGGGCTGGGCGGCGTAGGTGGTGACTTCCCCGCCGTAAACTTCCTTGTAGCGTTGTTCCTGGCGCTCAAGTTCCGCGCGCAGTTCGTCTTTCGTCACAGTGCTACCTGATTGAGTTGAGATGAATTCTGGTGAAACGCGCTGCGTTCAATGTATTGATCACGCTCGTCGGAAGGACAAGGCCCAGGCGGGCATTGTTTTTACGGCAGGGGCAATCAGTACATCCATGTTGCAGGCGGCCACGGCACCAGAGATAAATAGCTGACGTAGCATCAGATTCCTGTTTCGGCGAGCGCGTTGGCGATGCAGATGCAGTCAGCGTCGGACGCTTGCCGGGGACGGTGGCGATGGAACATCACAGCACCGGGTAGCGGGATCGGCGAACAACAAATCGCCTGGCTACTGAATTGCATTATAGCGAGCGATTCACAGAACACTATCGCCAAAGAGTTAAAAGTGGATCTTGGTGTGTGATTGTTTTGTTGCCCGCAACTTCAATGGCAACTAGCGCGCTGGCGGATGTCACCGTGCAACGATGCCTTTCTGGCGCCATTAAGTCGGAACAACTTGGGAGGCAACTACATCCACCTTTAACACCGCATTCCAGTCTGCTCGAAAGTATATAAGGAAGGTTGCGTATTTCGGCCGATGGGCAGGCGGGAGGTGGAGGAGGTCGATTGCGATTATCGGTCGATGGTTCGATAATCGCCCGATCTTGGTTGGCCGGGGTTGTTTGCCGGGCCCATGCCGCTTGTAATAGTCGCTGATCCGTTTGGGAAAGGACCATATATGAACGATCAACTGCGCAATTCCTTCGCTTCAGTGGCACCGCCGATCGTCGCTTCACCAGCCAAGCGGATTCAGGCCCTGACCGGTGACCCGGACTTCATGACCTCGCTGGCCCGTGGGCTGGCTGTGGTGCAAGCGTTTCAGGAGCGCAAGCGACACCTCACCATCGCCCAGATCAGTCACCGCACGGAAATTCCCCGCGCCGCTGTCAGACGTTGCCTGCATACCCTGATCAAACTCGGCTACGCCACCACCGACGGTCGTACCTATTCATTGCTGCCCAAGGTGCTGACCCTCGGCCATGCCTATGTCTCCTCGACGCCGCTGGCCGTTTCTGCCCAGCCGTACCTGGACCGCATGAGCGAGCAACTGCATGAGGCCTGCAACATGGCCACCCTGGAAGGCGATGACATTCTCTATATCGCCCGCTCGGCGACGACCCAGCGTCTGATTTCGGTGGACCTCTCCGTAGGCGGGCGCTTGCCAGCCTATTGCACGTCGATGGGCAGGATTTTGCTGGCCGCCCTGGATGACACATCGCTGGGTGAATACCTCGATCATGCCGACCTGCAAGCCAAGACCAGTCGCACTATCCATACCCCTGAAGCGTTGCTCGAGTGCCTGCAGGAAGTGCGCAAACAAGGTTGGTGCATCGTCGATCAGGAACTCGAACAGGGTCTGCGTTCGATTGCCGTACCGGTGTACGACGCTTCCGGTCAGGTGGTCGCGGCACTCAACGTCAGTACCCATGCGGGGCGAGTCAGCCGTAACGAACTGGAACAGCGTTTCCTCCCTGGTTTGTTGAGTGCCAGCCGCGACCTCAGCGCGCAGTTGTTTGCCTAAGCTGTTCGATAATCGCACGGAGTCGCGTTGGGTGAATTGACGCTGTTTGCTGCGGATTATTACTGTCGCGGCTGCGTCAGCATTGGCTGGCTCCTGTACGACTGCGTACTTCGCATGGAATAAAAATAATGAACCAGCCTCAGTCTGCTGTAGGAAACTGCCTCGACGTGCAGTCCTTCATCAATGCCCAACCGATCTCGCGCTACCAATGGCGCGTAGTGATCCTCTGTTTCCTGATTGTCTTCCTCGATGGCCTCGACACCGCCGCCATGGGCTTCATTGCCCCCGCCCTGTCTCAGGATTGGGGCATCGACCGCGCCAGCCTGGGCCCGGTGATGAGTGCGGCATTGATCGGCATGGTTTTCGGCGCACTGGGCTCCGGCCCATTGGCTGACCGCTTCGGGCGAAAAATCGTACTGGTGAGCGCCGTGTTGTTGTTCGGCGCGTTCAGTCTGGCCTCGGCCTACAGCACCAATGTCGATCAGTTGCTGGTACTGCGCTTCCTCACTGGCCTGGGCCTGGGGGCCGGGATGCCGAACGCCACCACGCTACTGTCGGAGTACACGCCGGAGCGCAAGAAGTCCCTGCTGGTGACCAGCATGTTCTGCGGTTTCAATTTGGGCATGGCCGGTGGCGGGTTCATTTCGGCCAAACTGATTCCGGCCTTCGGCTGGCACAGCCTGTTGCTGATCGGCGGGATCTTGCCGTTGATCCTTGCTGTCGTCTTGCTGCTCTGGCTGCCGGAATCGGCGCGCTACCTCGTCGTCCGCAATCGCGGTACCGACAAAGTGCGCAAGGCGCTGGCGCCCATCGACCCGGTAGTAGTCGCCCAGGCCGCAAGCTTCAGCGTGCCGGAACAGAAAACCGTGAAAGCGCGCAATGTCTTTGCAGTGATCTTCTCCGGTACCTATAGCGTCGGCACCTTGTTGCTGTGGCTGACCTACTTCATGGGCCTGGTGATTGTTTACCTGTTGACCAGTTGGCTGCCGACCCTGATGCGCGACAGTGGCGCGAGCATGGAGCAGGCCGCGTTCATCGGTGCGCTGTTCCAGTTCGGCGGTGTGTTGAGCGCCGTGGGCGTGGGTTGGGCGATGGATCGGTTCAATCCGCACAAGGTCATCGGCACTTTCTACCTGTTGGCCGGGGTGTTTGCCTACGCGGTGGGGCAGAGCCTGGGCAACATCGCAGTACTGGCGACCCTGGTGCTGGTGGCCGGGATGTGTGTCAACGGTGCGCAATCGGCGATGCCGTCACTGGCCGCGCGGTTTTATCCGACCCAAGGGCGAGCCACCGGTGTGTCGTGGATGCTGGGTATCGGCCGCTTCGGCGCGATCCTTGGCGCCTGGATGGGCGCAACGCTGCTGGGCCTGGGCTGGAATTTCGAGCAGGTGCTGACGGCGTTGGTGATCCCGGCGGCGCTGGCGACCACGGCGGTGGTGATCAAGGGCATGGTCAGTCATGCGGATGCGACCTGACAGGTTGATCCGCAATCTTCAGTGATGCTGATGGCCTCATCGCGGGCAAGCCTTGCTCCCACAGGATCACACTTAACCCTGTGGGAGCAAGGCTTGCCCGCGATGCTTTTGGGATCGGTAGGCACGCAACAATGTGTTCGATAATCGAACGCTCAGTCGATTATCGGATTGTTTGGCGTTTTTCACAGGCTTAATCTTCAGTCATTCCGGCGCTGCGCATCGGCGCCTTTTTCGACCACTGTTGGTTAATGACAAATGGGAGCCTGCCCCAATGGCTGAAATTCTTTCGCTGCATGACGCGGTGAAGCAGTTCGTGAACGACGGCGATACCGTTGCGCTCGAAGGCTTTACCCACCTGATCCCGACGGCGGCGGGTCACGAAATCATCCGCCAGGGCAAGAAAGACCTGACCCTGGTGCGCATGACCCCTGACCTCATCTACGACCAGTTGATCGGTGCCGGTTGTGCCCGCAAGCTGATTTTCTCCTGGGGTGGTAACCCGGGTGTCGGTTCGCTGCACCGTCTGCGCGATGCAGTCGAGAAGCAGTGGCCACACGCGCTGGAAATCGAAGAACACAGCCACGCCGACCTGGCCAATGCCTACGTCGCAGGGGCCTCCGGCCTGCCGTTTGCGGTGCTGCGTGCCTACGCCGGTTCCGACTTGCCAAAGGTCAACCCGCTGATCAAGTCCGTGACCTGCCCGTTCACCGGTGAAGTGCTGGCGGCGGTGCCTTCGGTGCGCCCGGACATCACCGTGATTCACGCGCAGAAAGCCGACCGCAAGGGCAACGTGCTGCTGTGGGGCATTCTCGGCGTGCAGAAAGAAGCCGCGCTGGCTGCCAAGCGCTGCATCGTCACCGTCGAAGAGATCGTCGACGACTTGAATGCACCGATGAACTCCTGCGTGTTGCCGACTTGGGCCTTGAGCGCCGTCTGCCATGTGCCGGGTGGCGCGCATCCGTCCTACGCCCACGGCTACAACGAACGCGACAACCGCTTCTACCAGGCCTGGGACCCGATTGCCCGCGACCGTGAAACCTTCACCGCGTGGATCAACGAGTACATCCACGGCAGCGCTGACTTCAGCGAGTTCCAGGCCAAACTGGCCGCCGCTTCGGAGGCGAAGTAATGACTTACACCACCAATGAAATGATGACCGTCGCCGCTGCCCGTCGCCTGAAGAACGGTTCGGTGTGCTTCGTGGGCATCGGCCTGCCATCGAAAGCGGCCAACCTGGCGCGCCTGACGTCCTCGCCGGATGTCGTGCTGATTTACGAATCGGGTCCGATCGGCGCCAAGCCGAGCGTGCTGCCGCTGTCGATCGGCGACGGTGAACTGGCGGAAACCGCCGACACCGTGGTCCCGACCGGCGAGATTTTCCGCTACTGGCTGCAGGGCGGTCGCATTGACGTCGGTTTCCTCGGCGCGGCCCAGGTCGACCGTTTCGGCAACATCAACACCACAGTGGTGGGCGACTATCACGCACCGAAAGTCCGCCTGCCGGGCGCCGGTGGTGCACCGGAGATCGCCGGTTCCGCCAAGAGCGTGCTGATCATCCTCAAGCAATCGGCGCGTTCGTTCGTCGACAAGCTCGACTTCATTACCTCGGTCGGCCATGGCGAGGGCGGCGATTCGCGCAAGCGTCTGGGTCTGCCGGGTGCCGGTCCGGTCGGCATCATCACCGACCTGTGCATCATGGAACCGGAAGCGGGCACCCATGAATTCGTGGTTACTGCACTGCACCCGGGCGTGACCCGCGAGCAAGTGGTCGCCGCCACCGGTTGGCCGATTCGCTTTGCCGCCAGCGTCGACACCACTGCCGAGCCAACCGAAATCGAATTGACCGCCCTGCGCGATCTGGAAGCCCGTACCGCAGCGGCCCACGGCCAAGCCCCTGGAGAAGCGTGATGCGTGACGTTTATATTTGCGACGCGATTCGTACCCCCATCGGCCGTTTCGGCGGTGGCCTGTCGGCAGTTCGTGCCGACGATCTGGCCGCCGTGCCGATCAAGGCACTGATGGAGCGCAACCCGACCGTGGACTGGACGGCGGTGGACGAAGTGTTCCTCGGCTGCGCCAACCAGGCCGGTGAAGACAACCGTAACGTGGCGCGCATGGCGCTGCTGCTGGCCGGCCTGCCGGAAACCATTCCCGGGGTCACCCTCAATCGCCTCTGTGCGTCGGGCATGGATGCCATCGGCACCGCGTTCCGCGCCATCGCCAGTGGCGAAATGGAGCTGGCGATTGCCGGCGGCGTCGAGTCGATGTCCCGCGCACCGTTCGTGATGGGCAAGGCCGATGCGGCGTTTTCGCGCAACATGAAACTCGAAGACACCACCATCGGCTGGCGCTTCATCAACCCCTTGATGAAAGCCCAGTATGGCGTGGACGCGATGCCGCAGACCGGCGACAACGTCGCGCAGGACTACGAAGTGTCCCGCGAAGACCAGGACGCGTTCGCCCTGCGCAGCCAGCAACGCACGGCCGCCGCGCAAGCCGTCGGGTTCTTCGCCGAAGAAATCGTCGAAGTGCGGATTGCCCACAAGAAGGGTGAAACCGTGGTCAGCCAGGATGAGCATCCTCGCGCCGACACCTCCCTGGAAGTCCTGGCCAAGTTGAAGCCAGTGAACGGCCCGGACAAAACTGTCACGGCGGGCAACTCCTCAGGCGTCAATGACGGTGCCGCCGCGTTGATCCTGGCCAGCGCCGAAGCGGTGAAAAAACACGGCCTGACCGCTCGCGCCAAAGTGTTGGGCATGTCCAGTGCCGGTGTTGCGCCACGGGTGATGGGCATCGGCCCGGTGCCGGCGGTACGCAAACTGACCGAGCGCCTGGGTGTAGCGGTCAGCGATTTCGATGTGATCGAACTCAACGAAGCCTTCGCCAGCCAGGGCCTGGCGGTGCTGCGTGAACTGGGCCTGGCGGACGATGCACCTCAGGTCAACCCGAACGGCGGCGCGATTGCCTTGGGTCACCCATTGGGCATGACGGGCGCGCGACTGGTGCTGACCGCGTTGCGTCAGTTGGAAAAAACTGGTGGCAAGAAAGGTCTGGCGACCATGTGCGTCGGCGTCGGCCAGGGTCTGGCCCTGGCGATCGAACGCGTCTGACACGCCCCGTCGGCTAACAAGAACTGAGGAAAGTGTAATGACTGATAAACCTGGTTACCGTCGCCCGCAGGCGGGCACTCAGCCGGACTATCTGCACCCGACCTACCAATCCACCAACCTGCGCTCGCCGTCCAAGCCGTTGGTGTTCCTGCCGCATTCGTTGTCGGAAATCACCGGGCCGACCATCGGCGCCGAGCGTGTCAGCGAGAACGACAACGACCTGACCGCCCAGCACAAGGGCGAGCCACTGGGTGAGCGCATCGTCATTCACGGCCGCGTGCTGGATGAAAACGGCTTGCCGGTGCCAGGAATTCTGGTGGAGATCTGGCAGGCCAACGCCGCCGGTCGCTACAACCATGCCCGCGACCTGCACGACGCGCCGCTGGACCCGAACTTCACCGGCACCGGTCGCACCGTGACCGACGCCGATGGCTGGTACCAGTTCCAGACCATCAAGCCCGGCGCCTATCCGTGGGGTAACCACCACAACGCCTGGCGCCCAGCGCACATCCACTTCTCGCTGTTCGGGCCGAGCATCCTGACGCGCCTGGTCACCCAGATGTATTTCCCGGGCGACCCGTTGCTGGCGTACGACCCGATCTACAACTGCGTGCCCGACACCAGCGCCAAAGAGCGCCTGATCGCCAGTTTCGACCTGGAAAAAACCATCCCTTCCTATGCCCTCGGTTATCGCTGGGACATCGTCTTGCGCGGCCGCGATGCCACGCCGATGGAGAAATAAGATGACGCTGACTGCGACCACGTCCCACACCGTCGGGCCGTACTACCACATCGGCCTGACCTGGCTGAACCGCGAAAACCTGACCGTCGAACAAACCCTGGGCGAGCGCGTGGCGATCACCGGGCAAGTGGTCGATGGCAACGGCGAAGTCGTCAACGACGCGATGCTGGAAGTCTGGCAGGCCAACGCCGCCGGCAAGTACGACCACCCCGAAGACGATCAGGACAAGCCTCTGGATCCGCATTTCGAAGGGTTCGGCCGGGTGCCGGTGGATGCCGAAGGGCGTTTCCGTTTCACTACGATCAAACCGGGCACGGTTGAAGGCCTCAAGGGCACGACCCAGGCGCCGCATCTGGTGGTGCTGGTGTTTGCCCGTGGCCTGGTCAAGCACCTGCTGACACGGATTTACTTCGAGGGTGACGCGGCGAATGTGAACGATCCTCTGCTGGAATGCGTGCCGGCCGAGCGTCGTGGCACTTTGATCGCGAAGCAGGATGCATCCGGTGTTTACCAGTGGAACGTGATCCTGCAGGGCACGGAGGCGGAGACGGTGTTCTTCGATTATTGAAAACACCGTAAACCCCTGTAGGAGCGAGCCTGCTCGCGAAAGCGGCGTGTCAGTACCATCAATGCTCAATGACACACCGCATTCGCGAGCAGGCTCGCTCCCACAGGGGGAATAATGATGTGGCAGATGTATCTGTGGAACGGGACTGTTGCAAAGTATGTCTAGACTCTCACTGTCCCCATTGAGTGAAAAACAATGACAACACCAACCGCTTCACCCGCGCTCTATACCGGCGAAGAGCGCAGAAAACGGATCTTTGCCATTGTCGGCGCCTCGTCCGGCAACCTGGTCGAATGGTTCGACTTCTATGTCTACGCCTTCAGTGCGCTCTATTTCGCGCCGGCCTTTTTCCCCTCCGACAACCCCACGGTACAGTTGGTCAATACCGCGGGCGTGTTTGCCGCCGGGTTCCTGATGCGACCGATCGGCGGCTGGATTTTCGGTCGGTTGGCAGACAAGCACGGGCGCAAGAATTCGATGGTGATCTCGATTCTGATGATGTGCTTCGGCTCGTTGCTGATCGCTTGCCTGCCGACCTACAGCAGCATCGGGATCTGGGCGCCGATTCTGTTGCTGTTTGCGCGTTTGCTCCAGGGCCTGTCGGTCGGTGGCGAGTACGGCACCACCGCCACCTACATGAGTGAAGTCGCCCTCAAGGGGCAGCGCGGTTTCTTTGCTTCGTTCCAGTACGTGACGCTGATTGGCGGGCAACTGCTGGCGGTGTTGGTCGTCGTGATTCTGCAACAGTTCCTCAACGAAGACGAGTTGCGTGCCTACGGTTGGCGGATCCCGTTCGTGGTAGGAGCCATGGCGGCGCTGGTTTCGCTTTATCTGCGCCGTTCGCTGAAAGAAACCTCCAGCAAGGAAATGCGCGAAAACAAGGATGCCGGCAGCATCGGTGCACTGTTCCGCGACCATAAAGCCGCGTTCATTACCGTGCTCGGTTACACCGCCGGTGGCTCGCTGATTTTCTATACGTTCACCACTTACATGCAGAAGTACCTGGTGAACACCGCCGGCATGCCGGCCAAGACCGCCAGCTACATCATGACCGGCGCGCTGTTCCTCTATATGTGCATGCAACCGGTGTTCGGCATGCTCGCCGACAAGATCGGCCGGCGTAACTCGATGCTCTGGTTCGGCGCCCTCGGTACGCTGTGCACCGTACCGATTCTGCTGAGTTTGAAAACGGTCGGCAGCCCGTTCCTGGCCTTTGTGTTGATTACCCTGGCCTTGGCGATCGTCAGTTTCTACACCTCCATCAGTGGCCTGGTAAAAGCGGAAATGTTTCCGCCCGAGGTGCGTGCACTGGGTGTCGGCCTGGCGTATGCGGTAGCGAATGCGATCTTCGGCGGTTCGGCGGAATATGTGGCCTTGAGTCTCAAGGCCGTCGGCATGGAAAACGCCTTCTACTGGTACGTGACGGTGATGATGGCGGTGGCGTTCCTGTTCAGTCTGCGCTTGCCGAAACAGGCCGCGTATCTGCACCACGACCTTTGATCTTTGCGCGGGCCTGACCGGCCCGCGCCTCCAGGGATTGTTTATGACTCAGCGACCGGGCAATCAATTGTTCGATGCCTATTTCACTGCCCGCGATATGCGCGACGTGTTCTGCGATCAGGGCCGGGTCCAGGCCATGCTCGATTTCGAAGCGGCGCTGGCCCGGGCCGAAGCGCGGGTCGGCTTGATTCCGCCGTCTGCCGTGGCGCCTATCGAAGCGGCGTGTCAGGCCGGGCTTTTCGACTTTGTCGCCCTCGGTGAAGCGATTGCCACCGCCGGCAACTCCGCCATTCCGCTGGTCAAGGCGTTGGGCAAGCAGATTGCAACGAAGGATGTCGAAGCCGAACGCTATGTGCATTTGGGTGCGACCAGCCAGGACGTGATGGACAGCGGCCTGGTGCTGCAATTGCGCCGGGCGCTGGAGCTGATCGACGGCGATCTGGCGCAGCTGGGGCAAACCCTCGCCAGCCAGGCCCAGCGTTATGTGGCTACGCCGCTGGCCGGGCGCACCTGGCTGCAGCATGCGACACCGGTCACCCTCGGCATGAAAATCGCCGGATGGCTGGGGGCGGTGACCCGCAGCCGCCAGCGCCTGCAAGAACTCAAGCCGCGCCTGCTGGTGCTGCAATTCGGCGGCGCGTCCGGCACCCTCGCAGCGCTGGGCGAACAGGCGATGCCGATTGCCCGGGCGCTGGCCGAGGAGTTGCAACTGAACCTGCCTGATCAACCCTGGCACACCCAGCGGGATCGCCTGGTGGAGTTCGGTTCGGTGCTTGGGTTGATCGCCGGCAGCCTTGGCAAACTCGGACGCGACATCAGCCTGTTGATGCAGACTGAAGCGGGCGAAGTGTTCGAGCCGTCGGCGCCCGGCAAGGGCGGTTCTTCGACCATGCCGCACAAACGCAACCCGGTGGGTGCGGCGGTGCTGATCGGCGCGGCCACCCGCGTACCCGGTTTGCTCTCGACCCTGTTCAGCGCCATGCCGCAGGAACACGAGCGCAGCCTCGGCCTGTGGCATGCCGAGTGGGAAACCCTGCCGGAGATTTGCTGCCTGGTGTCCGGTAGCCTGAAGCAAGCGCTGTTGGTGACCCAGGGGCTGGAAGTGGACGCCGGGCGCATGGCCCGCAACCTCGATTTGACCCAGGGCCTGGTGCTCGCCGAAGCGGTGAGCATCGTCCTCGCCCAACGGGTCGGGCGCGACACCGCGCATCACCTGCTGGAGCAATGCTGCAAACGCGCCGTGGCCGAACAGCGTCATCTGCGCGCGGTGCTCGGCGACGAACCGCAAGTGACCGCCGAACTGTCGGCTGAAGAACTTGATCATCTGCTGGACCCCGCCCATTACCTCGGTCAGGCCCGTACCTGGGTCGAGCGGGCGGTGGCTGAACATTCTGCATTGACTGCCTGAAGGAGATTGCTGTGGCTTTCGTACAACTCGCCGAGGGCGAACTGCATTACAAACTCGATGGACCGGTGGATGCGCCGGTGCTGGTGCTGTCCAATTCCCTGGGCACCGACCTGCACATGTGGGACGCGCAAATTCCAGCGTTCAGCGAGCATTTCCGGGTGCTGCGTTTCGACACCCGTGGTCACGGCAAATCGCTGGTGACACCGGGGCCTTACAGCATCGAGCAACTGGGTCATGACGTCCTGGCGCTGCTGGATGCACTGCACATCGAACGGGCGCACTTCTGCGGACTGTCCATGGGCGGGCTGATCGGCCAGTGGCTGGGGATCCACGCCGGCGAGCGCTTGAACAATCTGATCGTGTGCAACACCGCAGCGAAAATCGGCGATCCATCGATCTGGAACCCGCGTATCGAAATGGTGCTGCGTGATGGCCAGGCGGCCATGGTTGCCCTGCGCGATGCGTCGATTGCCCGCTGGTTCACCCCGGACTTCTCCGAAGCCAACCCGGCGGCGGCCAAGCAGATCACCGACATGCTGGCGGCCACGTCGCCTGAAGGTTATGCGGCCAATTGCGCGGCGGTACGCGATGCCGATTTCCGCGATCAATTGTCCTCGATCAAGGCGCCGCTGCTGGTGATCGCCGGTACTGAGGATGCGGTCACGCCGCCGTCCGGCGGGCATTTCATCCAGGAGCACGTACCGGGTGCCGAGTACGCCGAGTTCTATGCCGCGCACTTGTCCAACGTTCAGGCCGGCGCAGACTTCAGCGAGCGCGTGCTGGCATTTCTGCAGGCTTGAGGGGAAATTCCGTGGACGAGAAACAACGTTACGATGAGGGCATGAAGGTCCGTCGCGCCGTACTGGGCGATGCTCACGTCGACCGCAGCCTGACCACCCTGACCGAGTTCAACTCGGAGTTCCAGGAAATGATCACCCGCCATGCCTGGGGCGACATCTGGACCCGCCCGGGCCTGCCGCGCCACACCCGCAGCCTGATCACCATCGCCATGCTGATCGGCATGAACCGCGAGGGTGAACTCAAACTGCACCTGCGCGCCGCCGCCAACAATGGCGTCAGCCGTGGCGAGATCAAGGAAGTGATCATGCAGAGCGCGATCTACTGCGGGATCCCGGCAGCGAATGCCACGTTCCACCTGGCGGAGTCGGTGTGGGATGAGTTGGGGGTTGAGTCGCGGGAGTGATCCCGGCGATTTGTGCTGCCTGATCTGACGCCTTCGCGAGCAGGCTCGCTCCCACAGGAGGGCGGCGATGTTTACAGCAGGCTGATCGGGTAACTGATGATCACGCGGTTTTCGTCGAACTCGTTGTTGCTGTAGTCACGGCGCATGGTCGAGTTGCGCCATTTGACGTTCAGGTCTTTCAGCGCACCGCTCTGCACGGTGTAGCCCAGTTCCGACTCACGTCCCCATTCTTTGCCATCGGTGATGCTGCCGGTGTGCACGTTATCGCCACTGATATAACGGTTCATCAGGGTCAGGCCCGGCACGCCGAGGGCGACGAAGTTGTAGTCGTGACGCACTTGCCAGGATTTCTCCCCGGCGTTGTCGTAGCTGGAGTTGTAGCTGTCGTTGGCCAGGGTGCCGCCGCTGGTGCCGTTGACCCGCATCCACGGGCTGTCCCCGGTGAGTTTTTGCAGGCCGACGTAGAAGGTGCTGCCGCCATACTTGGCCGAGAACAGGCCATACATCGTCTTGTTCTCCAGCTCGCCGGCGCGGGCGCTGCCGTCATCCTTGCCGTAGAAGAAACCCAGGTTGGCACCCAGGGTCCAGTCGCCGATGGGCTGGCTGTGGATCACGTTGATGAATTGCTGGCTGTAGATGTCCTTGAGTTCGGCGTTCCACAGGCCGATCTGGGTGCGCTTTTCGTTGAACAGGTATTCGCCGCCCTGAAAGTTGAAGCGGTCCGAGGTGAACGCGGCTTTGCCGGTCATCGACATGTCACCCATGCTGCTGTCGTCCCGCGGGCTGTTCTGGCGGAACTGGCCGCCGTAGAGCGTCAGGCCATTGATTTCCTTCGAGGTGATCTGGCCGCCGCGGAAGGTTTGCGGCAGCGAGCGGCCGTCGTCGGAACGCAAGATCGGCAACACGGGCATCCATTCGCCGACCTTCACTTCGGTCTGCGAAAGCTTCGCCTTGAATGCCACGTTGGCACGGCCGAAGTTGTCCGCCGGGCGGCCGTCGTGGTCCAGCGGCAGCAATTGCGTACCGCCGGTGCCATTGCCGCCGTCGAGCTTCACCGAATACAAACCGAGCACATCCATACCAAACCCGACGGTGCCCTGGGTGAACCCGGACTTGGCGTCGAGAATGAAACTCTGTGTCCATTCCTCAGCCTTGCCCTGCGCCTTGGTCGGGTTGGTGAAGTTGCGGTTGATGTAGAAGTTGCGCAGGTTCAGGTTGACCTTGGCGCCTTCGACAAAGCCTGATTCCTCGGCCTGGGCAGGCAGGGCCGCACCGGCCAGGGCCAAGGCAATCAAGCTGGGAACGAAATACTGTGCGGTGGAAGGCGTCATGGGTTCGGGCTCTCTAATTCTTGGGGATGAAACGGGGTGGTGCCGCAGCCGGGGAGGGTGCAGACATGAAGTCGACATCGCTGGGTAAAGCCTGGGGATCAGCCGGACAAGGCAGGGCGCGGGGGCATGGTGTCGAACCTGTTGTTATTGGTTTTGTAGGCCGATGGTGCTGTGAATGTACTAGGTGGTTCAATCTGTAAAAATAGTTTTTGGGCGATTATCGAACATAAGATTGGCTGTGGTTCTGATGTTGTGCTTGCGGGCCTCATCGCTGGCAAGCCAGCTCCCACAGGTTCAAAGTGGTCCACAAAGTTTGTGTACGACACGGACACTGTGGGAGCTGGCTTGCCAGCGATGAGGCCAGGACAGTCAGCACACCTTTTCCCGCAGCCAACAAAAAGCCCACCAAAAGGTGGGCTTCGTGTTTTCACTGCGCTATCAGAACAACCGCATCTTCGGCGCTTCTTCTTTCAACGGCTCGTTCTGCGCCGTTTGTTCGTTCCAGCCACCGCCCAGGGCCTTGTACAGGTTGACCGCGCTGACCAGCTGCGCCAGACGGTCAGTGATCAGCGCCTGTTGGGCACTGAACAGTTGGCGTTGGGCATCGAGGAAGGTCAGGTTGCTGTCGACACCGATGCGGTAACGACGCTCGGCCAGACGGTAGTAGTCCTGGTTGGCACGGACGAAGTCGGTTTGTGCTTCCAGCTGCTGGACATAGGTCTGGCGCGCGGCCAGGCCGTCGGCGACTTCCTGGAAGGCCGTTTGAATGGATTTCTCGTAGTTCGCCACACCGATGTCTTTCTGGATTTTCGAGTAATCCAGGCTGGCGCGCAGGCTGCCGGCGTTGAAGATCGGCAGGTTGATCTGCGGCTGGAACAGCCAGGTGCCCGAACCACCCTTGAACAGACCGGACAGGTCCGGGCTCAGGGTCCCGGCGTTGGCCGTCAGGCTGATGCTCGGGAAGAACGCAGCCCGCGCCGCGCCGATGTTGGCGTTGGCGGCCTTGAGGTTGTACTCGGCTTGCAGGATGTCCGGACGACGATGCAGCAAGTCCGACGGCAGGCCGGGCGGAACGTCGCTCAGCAAGTCGTCGTTAAGCGGTTTGGCCGCTTGCAGGTTAGCCGGGATACCGGTGCCGAGCAGCAGCACCAGGCTGTTTTCATCCTGTGCGACCTGACGGGTGTACTTGGCCAGTTGTGCACGGGCGTTTTCCACCGAAGTGCGCGACTGCGCCAGGTCCAGCGCCGAGGCAACCCCTACTTCGTTACTGCGAGCGGTGAGCTTGTAGCTCTCCTCGAACGCGGCGAGGGTGTCCTGGGTCAGCTTGTACAGTTCCTTGTCGGCCTGCCAGGTCAGGTAGGCATTGGCCACGCTGGCCACCAGGCTGATCTGGGTACTGCGGCGGCCTTCTTCGGTCGCGAAGTACTTCTGCAGCGCTTCTTCGCTCAGGCTGCGAACCCGACCGAACAGGTCGAGTTCATAGGCGCTGATACCCACGGTGGCCGAGTAGGAGCTGACGATGCCCGACCGACCGGTTTGCGAGGAGTTTTCCGGAATCTTCTGGCGGCTGCCGCTGCCATTGGCCGAAACCGCCGGGTACAGATCGGCGCGCTGAATGCGGTATTGAGCCGCGAAGGCGTCGATGTTCAGGGCCGCGACACGCAGGTCACGGTTGTTTTCCAGGGCCACCTGGATCAGCTGCTGCAATGCCGGGTCATGGAAGAACTGCTTCCAGCCTTGCTCTGCAGCCGCTTGTGCAGGCGCCTGGGCCGGCGAATACGCCGGGCCTTGCGGGTATTGTTCTGCCACCGGAGCGTCCGGCCGCTGATAATCAGGTATCAGCGAGCAGCCACCGAGCACAAAGGCGGCGACTGCCAGGGAGAGTAGCGACTTGCTCATTAGCCAGCCTCTTTAGAAGGTTCAAAGGCAGCGTCCTGGTCGGCGACTTTGCGCTGGCCCATGGACGATACAGTGACGAAGAACAGTGGGACCCAGAAGATCGCCAGCACGGTGGCGGTGATCATACCGCCAATCACACCGGTACCGATCGCATGCTGGCTACCCGAACCTGCACCCGTGGATATAGCCAGTGGTACCACACCGAGAACGAATGCAAGCGAGGTCATGATGATCGGTCGCAGACGCATGCGGCAGGCTTCGATGGCCGCATCGCGCAGGCTGCGCCCTTGTTCGTGCAGCTCCTTGGCGAATTCGACGATCAGAATGGCGTTTTTCGCCGCCAGGCCGATAGTCGTCAACAGGCCCACCTGGAAGTACACGTCGTTGGACAGACCGCGCAGGCTGGTGGCCATCAGTGCACCGATGATCCCCAGCGGTACCACCAACATCACCGCGATCGGGATCGACCAGCTTTCATACAACGCCGCCAGACACAGGAACACCATCAACAGCGACAGGGCGTACAGCGCAGGCGCCTGGGAGCCGGACAGACGTTCTTCGTACGACAGGCCGGTCCAGGAAATACCGACACCCGCCGGCAGTTTCTGGGCAATGGCTTCGACCTCGGCCATGGCTTCACCGGTGGAATAACCCGGCGCCGGGGCACCGAGGATTTCCATCGCTTCCACGCCGTTGTAACGGGCCAGCTTCGGCGAGCCGTAGATCCATTCACCCTTGGCGAACGCCGTGAACGGCACCATGGTCCCTTCGCGGTTGCGCACGTACCACTTCTGCAGGTCTTCAGGGCTCATGCGTGCGCCGGGGCGGCCTTGCACGTACACCTTCTTCACCCGACCGCGGTCGATGAAGTCATTGACGTAGCTACTGCCCAGGGCAATCGACAGGGTGTTGTTGATGTCGGCGATGGTAATCCCTAAGGCACTGGCCTTCTCGTCATCGATTTCCAACTGGTATTGCGGTTCGTCGTTCAGGCCGTTCGGACGCACCTGCGTCAGCACTTTGCTTTGCGCGGCCATGCCGAGGAACTGGTTACGGGCTTCCATGAGCTTGTTGTGGCCAATACCGGCGCGGTCTTGCAGGAACACGTCGAAACCGGTGGCGTTACCCAGCTCCAGTACCGCCGGTGGCGCGAATGCGAACACCATGGCGTCACGGAAGGTGAAGAAGTGCTGCTGGGCACGGGCTGCCACCTTGAACACGTTGTTGTCGGCGTTACGCTCGTGCCACGGCCTGAGCATGATGAACGCCATGCCTGAACTCTGGCCACGGCCGGCGAAGTTGAAGCCGGTCACGGTAAACACCGAGTTCACCGCATCGCCCTCACCGCCATCCTTGCCTGGACGCAGCAGGAACTCACGCATCTCGTCCACGACCACCTGGGTACGCTGGGCGGTCGAACCGGCCGGGGTCTGCACCTGGGCAAACAGTACACCCTGGTCTTCTTCCGGCAGGAACGCCGTCGGAATGCGGGTGAACAGCCAGATCATGCCCACCACGATGATGATGTAGGCCAGCAGGTACGGTGCCTTGCGCGCCAGCATGTTGCCCACGCCGCGCTCATAGCTTCTGACGCCACGGTCGAAGTTGCGGTTGAACCAGCCGAAGAACCCGCGTTTCGGTGTGCCATGCTCGCCTTTCGGAATCGCCTTGAGCATGGTGGCGCACAGCGCCGGGGTGAAGATCAGTGCAACCAGTACCGACAGGGCCATGGCCGAGACGATGGTGATCGAGAACTGCTTGTAGATCACACCGGTGGAACCGCTGAAGAACGCCATCGGCAGCAGTACTGCCGACAACACCAGGGCGATACCGACCAGGGCGCCCTGGATCTGCCCCATGGATTTCTTGGTGGCTTCCTTGGGTGACAGGCCTTCTTCGCTCATTACCCGTTCGACGTTTTCCACCACGACGATGGCGTCGTCCACCAGCAAGCCGATGGCCAGCACCATACCGAACATGGTCAGGGTGTTGATGCTGAAACCAGCCGCGGCGAGGATGCCGAACGTACCGAGCAATACCACCGGCACGGTCATCGTGGTGATCACGGTGGCGCGGAAGTTTTGCAGGAACAGGAACATCACCAGGAACACCAGCACGATCGCTTCGACCAGGGTTTCAACCACACCCTTGATCGACTCGGTCACCACCGGCGTGGTGTCGTACGGGAACACCACTTCCATCCCTTGCGGGAAGAATGGCTTGAGGTTGTCGATGGTCTTGCGCAGGGCTTTTGCCGTGTCGAGGGCGTTGGCACCGTTGGCCAGTTTCACCGCCAGACCGGAAGCCGGGGCGCCGTTGAATTGGGCGTTGATGCTGTAGTTTTCGCCACCCAGGCCAACGTCGGCGACATCCTTGAGGCGAACCTGGGAACCGTCTTTGTTGACCTTGAGCAGGATCTTGTTGAATTGCTCAGCGGTCTGCAGGCGGGTCTTGCCGATGATCGTCGCGTTCAGCTGCGTGCCGGGCATGGCAGGCAGGCCACCGAGCTGGCCGGAGGAAATCTGCACGTTTTGTGCGGCGATCGCGGTTTTGACGTCGATCGGGGTCAGGTTGTAGTTGTTCAACCTGGCCGGGTCGAGCCAGATACGCATGGCGTACTGGGAGCCGAACACCTGGAAGTCACCGACACCGGCGGTCCGCGAGATCGGGTCCTGCATGTTCGACACGATGTAGTTGGACAGGTCGTCCTTGGTCATGCTGCCGTCACGCGATACAACGCCGATCACCAGCAGGAAGTTCTTCACGGCCTTGGTGACGCGGATACCTTGCTGTTGCACTTCTTGCGGCAGCAGCGGGGTGGCCAGGTTCAGCTTGTTCTGCACCTGAACCTGCGCGGTATCGGAGTTGGTGCCTTGCTCGAAGGTCGCGGTGATGGTCATGGTGCCGTCGGAGTTACTTTCCGACGAGACATAACGCAGGTTGTCGATACCGTTGAGCTGTTGCTCGATCACCTGCACCACGGTGTCCTGCACGGTCTGCGCGGAAGCGCCCGGGTAGGTCACGGAGATGGCGATCGCCGGTGGCGCGATGCTCGGGTATTGGTTGATCGGCAGTTTGAGGATCGATAGTGCCCCGACCAGCATGATCACCAGGGCAATTACCCAGGCGAAAATCGGGCGGTCGATAAAAAATTTCGACATGATTTACTCCCCTTTGCCGGCGGAAGCCTGTTCAGCTGCTTTCACGGGGGCCGGGTTTGTTGCGCCAACGTTGGTCGCCTCACTGGCCTTGACTTCGACGCCAGGTTTGACGAATTGCAGTCCTTCGGTGATCAGGCGATCGCCAGCGTTCAGGCCGTCTTCGATCAGCCATTGGTTGCCGACGGTGCGGCTGGCCTTGAGCTGACGCAGTTCGACCTTGTTGTCGGGGCCGACGACCAGCGCGGTCGGGGAGCCTTTGAGGTCGCGGGTCACGCCTTGCTGCGGGGCCAGAATCGCCGCGCTGTTCACACCGGCCTGCAACTGGGCGTGTACGAACATGCCGGGCAGGAGGGTGTGATCAGGGTTCGGGAACACGGCACGCAGGGTCACCGAGCCGGTGGTCTGGTCAACCGAGACTTCGGAGAATTCCAGCTTGCCTTCCTGCTTGTACTGGCTACCGTCCTCAAGGGTCAGCTTGACCGCCGCAGTGTTGTCGCCGGCCTTTTGCAGACGGCCGCTTTCCAGCTCGCGGCGCAGTTGCAGCAGCTCGACCGAGGACTGGGTGACGTCGACATAGATCGGGTCAAGTTGCTGAATGACCGCCATCGCTTCGGTCTGGCCGTTGCTGACCAATGCGCCTTCGGTCACCGAAGAGCGACCGATACGGCCGGTCAATGGCGCGTAGACCTTGGTGTAGCGCACGTTGATCTGCGCCGTTTGCAGCGCGGCTTCCGATTGCAGGCGGTTGGACACGGCGGTGTCGTATTCCTGACGGCTCACCGCTTGCTCGTTGACCAGTTGCTGGTAGCGGTCGGAGATTGATTTGGTCGAGCGCAGGTTGGCTTCGGCGCTTTTCAGGGTCGCTTCATAGACCGCCGGATCGATCTGGTACAGCTGCTGGCCGGCTTTGACCTCGCCGCCTTCCTTGAACAGACGCTTGAGAATGATGCCGTTGACCTGCGGGCGCACTTCGGCGATGCGGAACGCGCTGGTGCGGCCCGGCAGTTCGGAGGTCAACGTAAACGTTTGCGGCTGCAGGGTGACGACGCCGACCTGAGGCGGTGGAGCGGCCGGTGCCGCTTCTTCCTTTTTGCATCCACTGAGCAGTGCAGCAAGGGCGACGGCGGCGACCAGAGCGGTAACAGCTGGCTTGAATTGCATGAAAATCCTCGGGTCAGGCGCGAAACAAACGCACAAGAAAAGATGGAAGGTTTAAAAAATGGGTGCCGGGTGGATAAGTAGCTTGCTAAGGAATATACTTACATTCACGGTTGTTTGTAAATACCTTGGCTGTGTATCCTCGCCGTTACAGAGGCCGTCGCAAGGTTGGAATTGTAAGCCCGGGGACGATACCCAAGAGCGTTCGCCCCGCATTTATTCAGCTGATATTCAGACATCGCTGAAGCATCCTGATTGAGGTTGTACTGCCATGGTTCGTCGCACCAAAGAGGAAGCTCAAGAAACCCGCAGCCAGATACTCGAAGCGGCCGAAAAAGCCTTTTTCGAGCGGGGCGTGGCTCGTACGACGCTGGCGGACATCGCGACCCTGGCCGGTGTTACCCGTGGCGCCATCTACTGGCATTTCAGCAACAAGGCCGATCTGGTGCAGGCCATGCTCGATACCTTGCAGGAGCCCCTTGATGAACTGGCCAAGGCCGCCGAGAGCGAAGACGAACTCGACCCCCTGGGTTGCATGCGCAGGCTGCTGATTCATTTGTTTCATGAAGTTGCGCTGGATCCCAAGACCCGGCGTATCAACGAGATTCTGTTTCATAAGTGCGAATTCACCGATGAAATGTGCGACCTGCGCCAGCAGCGGCGCGCGGCCAGCCTTGAATGCAACTCGCGGATCGGCCTGACCCTGCGTAATGCCGTGAACCGTGGTCAGTTGCCTGAAGATCTCGACACCGCCCGCGCCGCCATCAGCATCCATGCCTATATAGACGGCCTTCTGTACCAATGGTTGCTCGCGCCCGACAGCTACGAACTGCACACCGAGGCCGAACGATGGGTCGATACCGGGCTGGACATGCTGCGTTTCAGCCCCAGCCTGCGTAAATGAAACAACATGCGTACTCGGCTTCGCGTGTGTCAACCGCTCAAGGCCTGGATGAACAGTTCTTCATGGGGCTCCGGGGCGGTGGGGTGCTTTTATATACTTACGTTTGGCGCGTTGACAGGTAGCAAGCTCAGTATTTTGTAGGGATTTTGTGTCGGCCTTGTGAGAAAGCGTAAGTACCAGGCATTGAATCCTGACACGGCCCTTGTGGGAGCAAGGCTTGCCCGCGATGGCGGCCTTACAGCCGACCTGACTCTCGCGGATGTACCCCGATCAACTGTAGGAGCTGGCTTGCCAGCGATTACGGCCTTACATCCGACCTGTTTTTCGCGGATGTACCCAATCCCTTGTGGGAGCGAGCCTGCTCGCGAAGGCTGCCTGCCAGCCGACCTGTCTCTTGCTGACCGAGTACATATCCATTGCTGCGGTAACGGCCACCTATGGTTTCGCCCTGACGGCGAGTCACTTGGAAAAG
>NZ_WTFT01000011.1:353701-368409 GCF_009861505.1 Pseudomonas izuensis
CTCCACTCGGCCTCTCGATGGCGCAAGAAAATCAAAAGCCAAAACAGCCGAGGCGGCCTAGTAGCCGACCTGATTTTGGCAGGCGCCTAAAATACCTGTGGGAGCTGGCTTGCCAGCGATGACGGCCTGCCAGCCGACCTGATTTTACGGATGACCGCGTTCCCCTGTAGGAGCGAGCCTGCTCGCGAAAATCGCCCAGACAACACGGGCATCCAGACAGCCCGCATCATCGTTGACGTCCATCGCGAGCAGAGCTTGCTCCTACAAAAAATGAGCTATCACTATTGCGCGGCACCCTTGCGCTTGCGATCTGCCCCTCGCTCCAGCACCTTCGTCACATCATCAATCACGGCTTTGCTCATCACCGTCAGATAATGCGCGGCCCAGGCATGGCGGTCGGTGTCTTTTGCGTAGGCGGCATCCACCGTGAGCTCTTTGGCGAGGAATAATAGATTGGAGGCTTGGGCCAGTGCGTCGACGATGGGGACGTCTCGGCAGACGTGGAACAATGGTTGATTCGAGAGGTACAGGAAGGGGGTGAAACCGGCGGTTTTCAGTTCTGTGGGTGACGGTTGATTTGCGTTGGTCATGGTGCAACTCCTGACTTGAGGAGCTACCACGTTCGTTTCCAAGCGAATGGTGGCAGCTGTACGCAGGTTGGAAAACCGGAAGTCAAGGAAACCGGCACGCCCAAAGGCGTCCCACGCACAGCTGCCATAACACAAGGGTGCGGATGAACTGACGTCCGCAGTTGTGATGGGGCTGTTGCGTTTGACTTGACGGGTTTCCAAGCCCGATCGCTGAATGGTCATCGACGTCCGGAGACTATCCCGTCAAAGAAAAGCGCAACAAGGCATCAAAGTGCCCAAAAGCGAGATTCGGAGTTTGCCTACAAGGTCCTGCGGAGTCATCCGATATTGCACCTGCGAAATTAAACGCAATCCAACTGCAGGAGCGAGCCTGCTCGCGAAAAACGTCCCGACAACCCGGTCATCCAGACAGGGCGCGTTATCGCTGACGCCCATCGCGAGCAAGCTTGCTCCTACAGAAACGCAAAAGCCCCGGCTCTTTCGAGTCCGGGGCTTTTGCGTTTCAGGGGCTGACGATTACAACGTCGGATAGTCGATATAACCCACCGGCCCCTTGCCGTAGAACAGTTCCGGACGCGCCTCGTTCAGCGGCGCATCGGCCTTCAAGCGAGCCGGCAAATCCGGGTTGGCGATGAACGGCACACCGAAGGCCACTGCATCAGCCTTGCCGGCAGCCAGCCAGGCATTGGCGCTGTCCTTGGTGAAGCGTTCGTTGATGATGTACGGGCCGCCGAAGGCTTCCTTGATCTGTGGGCCGAGACTGTCGGCGCCTTCTTTCTCGCGGGAGCAGATGAACGCGATGCCGCGTTTGCCCAGTTCACGAGCCACATAGGTGAAGGTTTCGGCCAGGTTGTCGTCGCCCATGTCATGGGAGTCGGCACGCGGGGACAGGTGCACGCCGACACGGCCGGCGCCCCAGACTTCAATCGCTGCATCGGTCACTTCCAGCAACAGGCGCGCACGGTTTTCCAGGGAGCCGCCGTACTGGTCGGTGCGTTGGTTGGTGCTGCTTTGCAGGAACTGGTCGAGCAGGTAGCCGTTGGCGCCGTGGATTTCCACGCCGTCGAACCCGGCGGCCTTGGCGTTTTCGGCACCGACGCGATAAGCATCGACGATGTCGGCAATTTCAGCGGTTTCCAGGGCGCGCGGGGTCGGGTAGTCGGCCAATGGGCGAACCAGGCTGACGTGACCTTTGGGCTGAATGGCGCTCGGGGCGACCGGTTTTTCGCCGTTCAGGTACGACTCGTGGGAAACCCGGCCGACGTGCCACAGTTGCAGGAAGATCTTGCCGCCCGCGCCGTGGATGGCTTTGGTCACATTGGTCCAGCCACGCACTTGATCGTTGGACCAGATGCCCGGGGTGTCCGGGTAGCCGACGCCCATCGGGGTCACCGAGGTGGCCTCGCTGAGGATCAGGCCGGCCGATGCACGTTGAACGTAATACTCGGCCATCAACGCGTTGGGCACGCGGCCTTCGTCGGCGCGGCAACGGGTCAGCGGGGCCATGATGATGCGGTTGGCCAGTTCGAGGTCGCCCAGTTTGATCGGATCAAAAATAGTCGTCATTTAATAGCTCTCTTATGGAGATCAGTTAGTCGCTGGAGCCAGTTCGGGATTACCGCTCTGACGGAAAGTGATCAGGGTCGCCAGCAGGGCGAGTACCGCCAGTGCGGCGGCCGCGAGGGGCACGCTGGTCAAGCCGAAACCGTGGGCGATGACGCTGCCGCCGACCCAGGCGCCCAGGGCGTTGCCGACGTTGAACGCGCCGATGTTCAGGGTCGATACCAGGTTCGGTGCCGCCTTGCCGTAGGTCACCACGTTGACTTGCAGGGCAGGCACGGCGGCGAAACACGCGGTGGCCCAGAGGAACAGGGTGATTTCGGTCGGGATCAGCGCGACGCTGGTCCAGGTCAGCACCGTGGACACCACGGCCATCGAGACGAAGACACCAATCAGCGTCGCAGCCAGGCCTTTGTCAGCCAGTTTGCCGCCGATGATGTTGCCCACGGTCAGGCCGAGGCCGATCAGCATCAGGGTCCAGGTCACGCCACGGGGCGAGACACCGGTGACTTCGCCCAGCAGCGGTGCGACGTAGGTGAACAGGGTGAACACCGAGGCGGCGAACAGCGCGGTCATGCTCAGGGACAACCAGATACCGGCGCCTTTGAGGGCACGCAGTTCGGCGCGCATGTCGAGTTTCTCTTCGTCACGTTTGGCCGGCAGGAAACGAATCAGGCCGATCAGCGCGATCACACCGATCACGGTCACCGCCCAGAAGGTCGAGCGCCAGCCGGCTTGTTGACCGAGCGCAGTGCCCAGCGGCACGCCGAGGACGTTGGCCAGGGTCAGGCCGGTGAACATCAGGGCCACAGCCGAGGCGCGTTTGTTGGCGGGCACCAGGCCTGCCGCCACGACCGAACCGATACCAAAGAAAGCACCGTGGCAGAGGGCGGTGACGACACGGGCAAACATCAGCACGTTGTAATCACTGGCCACCGCGCAGAGCAGGTTGCCGACAATGAAAATGCCCATCAACGCCACCAGGGCGGCCTTGCGTGGCAGCCGGGCGGTGGCCAGCGCCATGAACGGCGCACCAATGGCCACGCCGAGTGCGTAACCGGTCACCAGCCAGCCGGCGCCGGGGATCGACACACCGAGGTCGGCCGCCACGTTAGGCAGCAAGCCCATGATGACGAACTCGGTGGTGCCGATGGCGAAGGCGCTTAACGCCAGAATGAGTAGCGAGAGGGGCATTGTTTAATTCCTTGTCGGCCGGCTGACGTGAAGGGTCAGAGCTCTTTACTGAAGATGCGGAGGAACTCCTGAATGGTTTCCTCATTGCGTTTGAAAAAGTGCCACTGGCCGACTTTGCGGCTGCTGATCAGGCCGGCGCGTTGCAGGGTCGCCAGGTGTGCGGACACCGTGGACTGCGACAGATTGCAACGTTGATCGATTTGCCCGGCGCAAACGCCGTGCTCGTTGCTGTGTGACTGGTCGGGGAATTCGACGGTCGGGTCTTTCAGCCAGTGCAGGATTTCTCGCCGTACCGGGTGCGCCAGGGCTTTTATTATTTCGTCGAGGTCAAGGTTCATGGTCGGGGGCTCGTGATTAGTAAAACGCTATATCGCGATGAAGCGAACTTTAAATCGGTATTTCGCGATATACCAATATGATTTCGATCTGACGACCGAGCAAATCGGTATATCGGGTTATAACGATACGTTGATTGTAAAGAAACAAGGGCGCAGTGCTAAGCTGCGCCCATGAACTATCTCGCACATCTTCACCTCGGTGGCCAGCGCCCCGGTCAATTGCTCGGCAGTCTGTATGGCGATTTCGTCAAGGGACGGCTGCAAGGGCAGTTCGATCCGGAAATCGAATCGGCCATCCAGTTGCATCGCAGCATCGACGTCTTCACCGACCGCCATCCGTTGGTGGATGCCTCGTTGTCGCGCTTTTCCCTGACGCGCCGGCGTTACGCCGGGATCGTCCTCGACGTGTTTTTCGACCACTGCCTGGCAAGGGACTGGGCGTTGTACGCGGACCGGCCATTGGAGCTGTTCACCTCGGACGTGTACCGGGTGTTGTCCAGTCAGCCGCAACTGCCCGAGCGCCTGGCGAGGATCGCGCCGCACATGGTGGCCAATGACTGGTTGGGTTCCTATCGGGAATTTGAAGTGCTTGAGCAGGTGTTGCGGGGGATTTCGCGGCGCTTGACCCGGCCGGAGGAACTGGCCGCTGCGATGCAGGAGTTGCGGGTGTTGTATGAGCCGTTGAGCGAGGATTTCCGGTTGTTCTATCCGCAGCTTCAGGCATTCGCCCAAAACCGCTGACAGCAACCCCTGTGGGAGCAAAGCTTGCTCGCGATGAACGATAACGCGGTCTTCAGTTAAACCGCAGTGATCCCATCGCGAGCAAGCTTTGCTCCCACAGAAAAGCGCTTATGCGGCGATCAGTTCGCCTGCACGCCGTGGTTCCGAAGGTTTCGTCACTTCGCCAAACAACGCCTTCTGCACCGCCTGCTGCGCTTCGAACGCCAGCGCGGCACGTTCACGGCCTTCGCAAGGGATCGGCTTGAGCAGATGGATTTCCACACCGCCGCGATCATTGGCAAATAACCGCATCAGGTGCGACAGCAAATCATCATCGCCAATGAACGGTGCCAGCGTATCGGGTTCGCCTTCGCGCACATAGCGGATCGCCACCGGTTGCAGTTTCACCTCGGAATCAATCGCCGCCGACAGCAGGCGACCGTGGAAGGTGCGCAGGGAGCGGCCATCGGTGGTGGTGCCTTCCGGGAACATCAGCAGCGGATGTTCTTGTTGCAGATGGCGGGTCATCTGTTTGCGGATCAACTGGCTGTCGCCCGACCCGCGACGGATGAACAGGCTGCCGGCCTTGGCCGCCAGCCAGCCCGCGACCGGCCAAGTGCGTACTTCGGCCTTGGACAGGAACGACAACGGCGTGAGCATCCCCAGCAGCGGGATGTCGGTCCAGGACACGTGGTTGCTGACCCACAACATCGGCGTCTTCGGCAACTCACCGTGTACGGTCACATCGAAGGGCAGGGCATTGCTCAGGCGCGCCATGAAAAACCGCGACCAGCGCTGGCGGCGGACCATCGAGTGAGCCAGGCCCAGGCGTTCGAACACACCGAACACGCTGGCCATGCTCAGGCCGAGCGCCACCACCAGCAGCACCCGGGCGATTCGCGCGTACACGCGCAACCGGCGCATTACACGGCCGCCTTGAAGTGTTTGGCGTAGCGCGGGCAGAGTTCGTCGCGCTTGAGCAGAATGAACACGTCCGCGACCTGGAAGTCCTCGTCCCAGCACGGCTCGCCGCAAATTTTCGCCCCCAGGCGCATGTAAGCCTTGAGCAGTGGCGGCATTTCAGCGATCACGTTGGAAGGAATATCCAGGGTCGGCAGCGGTTTTTTCGGTTCGGCCCGCAGGTGTTCGGTGCACAGGTAGCGTTCGCGCAGGCGCTGCATGATCGCATGGGCCTGGATGCCACCGTCCTGCATCGGGATGCTCGCGCAACCCATCAAATAGCTGTAGCCGCCCTGGTTCAGCACTTCGGCCAGTTCGCCCCACAGCACGGCAATGGTGCCGCCGTTACGGTAGGCCGGATCGACGCAGGTGCGACCGATTTCCAGGATCGGGCCTTGCAGATGGACCAGGCCATGCAAGCTGAATTCTTCTTCGCTGTAGAACTTGCCCAGGCTGCTGGCGGCCGTGTGGTCGAGCAGTCGGGTGGTTGCCACCAGGCGGCCGGTGTTCAAGTCACGCACGCCGATGTGGTTGCAATGAACATCGTAGTCATCCATGTCCAGACCCAGCTCCGCGCCCTTCAGCTTGGCGTTGAATTCGCCGCTGAATACGTTGAAACGCAAGGCCTGTGCTTCTTGCAGAGCCTCGGCGCCCACCAGGCGTTCGGCTTGCAGGCGGCGTTCGTTGCCGGTGTCGCTGATGCGGGCGATCTGAGTCATGGCGAATCTCCGTGCGGGCTGCTCACCCGTCTTTGGGTTACAGCGGATCGACTTTCTTTATCCAGCCTTGTTGTGCAAAGTCAGGCTATGTAGCCCCGGTGTCATCGCCGTTAAGCTTTGGTGATGCTTATATGACAGCCCACAAGGAGCCTCTTATGCCCTGGCAAACCCTCTTGAAACGCCACGATCGCTTACCCGCCGACCCGGACCTGGGCGAAGGGTTCGTGACGCTGTTGCAGCTGTTGGGCAACGTCACCCCGTTTGAATTGGCCGTGGCCGGTGGGCGCCTGATGGCAACGCCGGGGCTGGCGTTTCTGGTGGGGTATCAGGCGGCGTTGCGCATGCTCTGGCCGAGCGCGCCGATGAGCCTCGGTGCGCTGTGTGCCACCGAGCAACGCAGCCTGCGAGTGGCGGACATGCAGACCCGTCTGCGGGATTTGCGCTTGAGCGGGCAAAAGGATTTCGTCACCGCTGGCGATGCCGCCGACTGGCTATTGATCGCCGCCCGCAGCGAACAACCCGGCGACGATCCGCGCCTGAGCCTGGCGGTGGTCTATCCCGATGAGCCGGGCGTGCGGGTGGAGAAACTGCCGACGATCCCCTTGATGCCGGACATCAGCCATGGCCGGTTGTTTCTGGATAACGCGCTGTGTGAATTGCTGGCGGGGGATGGCTGGGATGCGTATGTCAAACCGTTCCGCACCCTGGAAGACATCTGTGTACTTAGTGCCATGACCGCCTGGTTGTATGGTGTCGGTCAGGACAGCGACTGGCCGCAAACCCTGCAACTGCGCTTGCTGGCGTTGCTGGCCGGTTGCGCGGAGGTCAGTCGTCAGGCCCCGGGCAGCCCGGCCGGGCATGTGTTACTCGGTGGATTGTTTGCGCAGTTCGAGGCGCTCAAGGCTGAGGTGAATGAAGCGCTGGCCGAGGGACCGCCGGAGTGGGCGGCGATGTGGCAGCGGGATCAGGCGGTGATGGATCTGGCAGCGGGGGCGCGGGGCAAGCGGTTGGCCAAGGCGTTGTTGTCGATCTGACGGGCCTCATCGCGGGCAAGCCTTGCTCCCACAGGATTAGAGTCGTATTAGATATTCGCGACAGACGATGAACCTGTGGGAGCAAGGCTTGTCGGATCGCCGCACCGCCGCGATGGGGGCCTCAATGGCAACACAAATCCCGGAACTGTCATCAACCTCGACTAGGCTCACCAGGTTCATCCCCAAGAGCCCCGGCCATGTTCAAAGGCTTGTCCCTGTTTTTCATCCTGCTGGTCAGTCTCACGACCCGTGCCGAACAGTGGCCCGCCGAGCAATGGCCGACCGGCCCGGCCATCACTGGGCCTGCGCTTGAAGCGCTTGAACACTATGCCTTCGCGCCCCGCGATGAAACCACCCGCCAAGGCATCCGCACCGACGCCTTGCTGGTGATCCGTGACGGCCAGTTGATCTACGAACGCTACGCCGGTCCGACCACCGCCGAGACACCGCACCTGACCTGGTCGATCAGCAAGAGCCTGATGGCCACGGTCCTCGGCGTGGCCTATGGTGAAGGCCGGTTCAAACTTCAGGATCCGGTCGCCCAATTCTATCCCCCCCTGCAAAAACACCCGGACATGACCCTGGCCGACTTGCTGCACTGGGCTTCCGGCCTCGATTGGCAGGAAGACTATGAATACGCCCCGCTGAAATCCTCGGTGGTGGCCATGCTCTACACCCGTGGCCACCCGGACATGGCCGCGTTCACCGCCGATCATGGCACCTACGCCGCACCGGGGCAGGCGTTCCGTTATTCCAGCGGTGACACCAATCTGTTGTCCGCCGCGCTGAAAACCATCGTTGGCCCGGACCACTATGCGGACTATCCGTGGACGGCTTTGTTCGAGCCATTGGGCATTCACCATGCAGTGTGGGAAACCGACGCCGCAGGCACATTTGTCGCCTCGTCCTACGCCTACCTCACTGCTCGGGACCTGGCCCGCATCGGCCTGTTGATGGCCCGCGACGGGCGCTGGGGCGAGCGGCAATTGCTGCCCAGGGACTGGATCGCATTCAACCGCGAGCCGTTCGCCCACTATCAGGCCAACCAGGATGATGCGGTTCCCGGCGGACACTGGTGGCTCAATCGTGCAACGGACGGGGCCGCCCGACCCTGGCCCGATGCCCCCGCCGATACCTTCGCCGCACTGGGGCATTGGGGCCAGGCGATGTACGTGATTCCCGGCGAACATCTGGTGATCGTGCGCTACGGCGATGACCGGGATGGCAGCTATCGACACAACGAACTGCTCAAGCTCGCGCTCAAGGCCTTCGCCGCGAAGGTGCAGCCATGAACCGTCGCGGCTTTGTGCGTCGCCGGCCGTTCAGCACGTTGCTGTTGATCCTGCTGGTCGCCTTGCTCGGTTGGGGCTGGCAGGAGCGGGTGGCGCTTGGGGCTTTCCCGGACATCATCAGCGCCTACACCGCCAAGGAATATTGCTCGTGCCGATATGTGATGAGCAACGACGCGGGGTATTGCCACAGCTACGTGAAACAGTGGCTGCCCACCAGCGACTTTACCGAGGACACCGCGAACAAGCGCATCACCGTCAGTGGCATGGGGCGCAGCAACAGCGCTGTGTGGATTGGTGAGCGCCAGGGCTGCCGCCTGCAGCCCTGAATTTGGTAACGCTCATTGTGGCGAGGGAACTTTTGTGGCGAGGGGATTTATCCCCGTTGGGTCGCGAAGCGGCCCTCTGCATTTTTTCAGTCATACCAAATCGCAGGATCTGCGACTGCTTCGCAGCCGAACGGGGATAAATCCCCTCGCCACAAAGGAAAGTTTGCAACTTGTGACAAGCCAGTTAAGGTTCGTGCAGGTTTATTTTCAGCATGAGTCCCTATGTTCAAGCGGTCTGTCACCCAAACCCTCGCCATCCTGCTGCTGGCCGGCGCCTCGCAGTCGGCCCGGGCCGATTGGTATCTGGACGGTGAGTCTTCACGGCTGTCGTTTGTCAGCACCAAAAACGCCAACATTTCCGAAGTGCAACGCTTTCTGGTACTGCACGGCAAGGTCGATCCCAAAGGGCTGGCCGAGGTGGAAGTCGAGCTCGATTCAATCAACAGCGGCATCCCGTTGCGCGATGAGCGCATGCGCAAGGACCTGTTCGAAGTCCAGACCTTTTCCGAGGCGCTGATCACCACTCAGATCGATCTGCGCCCGATCAACGACCTCGCCTCCGGCGCGCAACTGGAATTGCGCCTGCCGCTGACCGTCGATCTGCATGGCAAGCAACACACCTACAACGCCGAACTGCTGGCCACGCGTCTCGATGACCGGCGTTTCCAGGTGGTGACCCTGGAACCGCTGGTGATCAATGCCGAAGACTTCGACCTGGCGCCAGGCCTGGATGCGCTGCGCAAGGTCGCTGGCCTGTCCGCCATCAGTCTGTCGGTACCGGTGGGTGCGGTGCTGATCTTTACGGCGCGTTGACATGGCCGGCGCAATCTTTCCCTGGCGTGAAGGCAACCACTTCGAACTGCTGATCGACGGCCCGCAGTTCTTCCCGCGCATGCTGGTGGCGATTGCCCGTGCCGAAGAACAGGTCGAACTGGAGTTGTACCTGGTGGAGGCGGGCGCCTGCGCCGAGGCCATGGTGCAGGCGTTGGTCCAGGCAGCCGAACGTGGAGTGCGGGTGCGTTGCCTGTTCGATGATTACGGCAGCCTGGCTTTCACCCTGACCTTGCGTCAGCGCCTGATGGCGGCCGGGGTCGAGCTGCGTTTCTACAATCGCCTGAGCTGGCGGCGCTGGGTCGGCAACTTTTACCGTGATCACCGCAAGCTGTTGCTGGTGGATCAATCCATGGCCGTGGTCGGCGGCACCGGCGTGACCGATGAGTTCTGGACGCCGGGTGAAGAGGTCAGCGAGTGGCATGAAGTGATGGTGGAAATCACCGGCCCGCTGGTGCTCGACTGGCAGTTGCTGTTCGACCGCCAATGGATCGCCAACCGCCATCGCCGCGCGTGGAAGCCCGCTTCGCATTTCGGCCTGCCGCGTCTGCCTCGGGTGCCGTCTACGGGCGAGGGCATGGGCCGGGTTGCCTACGCTGACGCCCGTCAGCACCGGGACATCCTGCAATCGCTGATTCGCGCGTTGAACAGCGGCCAGCGACGGATCTGGCTGGCCACGCCGTATTTTCTGCCGACCTGGAAAGTCCGCCGCTCCCTGCGCCGTGCGGCATCCCGAGGTGTCGATGTGCGGCTGCTGCTGACCGGGCCGCGCACCGATCACCCTTCAGTGCGCTACGCCGGGCATCGTTACTACCCGCGACTGCTCAAGGCCGGGGTGCAGATTTTCGAGTACCAGCCGTGTTTCCTGCACCTGAAAATGGTCCTGATTGATGATTGGGTGAGCATCGGTTCGTGCAATTTCGATCACTGGAATCTGCGCTTCAACCTCGAAGCCAATCTCGAAGCCCTCGACCCCGGACTGACCCAGGCAGTGGCGGCGAGTTTCGAAAGGGACTTTGCCCTGAGCCAGGAAGTCAGCCTGGAGGCATGGCAACGCCGGCCATTGTGGCGGCGGGTCAAGCAGCGGGTGTGGGGATGGGTGGATCGGGTGGTGGTGAATCTGCTGGATCGGCGGGGTTAGTCGCTACACCCTAAAACCACTGTAGGAGCGAGCCTGCTCGCGATGAGGCCATCACATTCAACATCATTGTTGACTGTCAGGCCGCCATCGCGAGCAGGCTCGCTCCTACAGGTTTGTTGCGGTGTTTCAGGAATTACAGCAATTCAAAGCTCTGCTGCGTCACGTTCTCTGAATCCAGGCCGATCTGCACGTTGAACTTGCCCGGCTCTGCAGCGTACTTGAGCTGGGCGTTGTAGAACTTCAGGTCGTCCTCGGTGATGGTGAAGTGCACGACTGTCTGTTCGCCGGCCTTGACCATCACTTTCTGGAAGTTCTTCAGTTCCTTGATCGGGCGGATCATCGAGCCGGCCACGTCCTGGATGTACAACTGCACCACGGTTTCGCCATCGCGCTTGCCGGTGTTTTTCACCGTGACACTGGCGTCGAGTTTGCCGGTCTTGTTCAGCGTGGTCGACGACAGCGCCATGTCGCTCAGGCTGAAATCGGTGTAGCTCAGGCCATAACCGAACGGGTACAGAGGGCCGGTGGTGTCATCGAAATACTGCGAGGTGTAGTTGCCGGGTTTGCCCGGGGTGAACGGCCGGCCGATGGTCAGGTGGTTGTAGTAGGTCGGAATCTGGCCGACCGAACGCGGGATAGAGATCGGCAGTTTGCCCGACGGGTTGTAGTCGCCGAACAGCACATCGGCGATGGCGTTGCCGCCCTCGGTGCCGCTGAACCAGGTTTCCAGGATCGCGTCGGCCTGTTCTTTCTCTTCGAGGATCGTCAGTGGCCGGCCGTTCATCAACACCAGCACCAGCGGTTTGCCGGTGGCTTTCAGGGCACGGATCAGCTCGCGCTGGTTTTCCGGGATGTTCAGGTCGGTACGGCTCGACGATTCGTGGGACATGCCACGGGATTCGCCGACGGCGGCAATCACGACATCAGCGTCTTTGGCCGCTTTCACGGCTTCGTCGATCAGCACGTTGGCCGGCCGCGGATCATCCACCACCTCCGGCGCATCGAAGTTGAGGAAGTTCAGGTAGCCGAGGATTTTCGGGTCGCTGGTAATGTTGGCGCCACGGGCGTAGATCAGCTTCGATTGCGCACCCAGGGCGTTGGTCATGCCGTCGAACAGGGTCACCGATTGCGCCGGTTTACCGGCGGCGGCCCAGCTGCCCATCATGTCGATCGGGGCCTTGGCCAGCGGGCCGACCAGGGCGATTTTTGCGGTTTTCTTCAGTGGCAGGGTCTCGCCCTGGTTTTTCAGCAGCACCAGGCTGCGGCGCGCCACATCACGGGCTTCGGCACGGTGCAGGCGGCTGTCGGCGTAGGTGTCGGCCGGATCATCCTCGGCCTTGCCGATGCGCAGGTACGGGTCCTTGAACAGGCCCATGTCGTACTTGGCGTCCAGCACCGCACGCACGGCGTTGTCGATGTCGCTCTGCTGGATCTCACCGGACTTCAACAGCCCCGGCAGCTCCTTGCCGTACAGGGTGTCGTTCATGCTCATGTGGATGCCGGCCTTGATCGCCAGCTTCGCCGCTTCGCGACCGTCGGCGGCGACACCGTGCTTGATCAGCTCGAAAATCGCCCCGTGGTCGCTGACCGCCAGGCCCTTGAAGCCCCATTCCTTGCGCAGCAGATCGTTCATCAGCCAGGTGTTGGCCGTGGCCGGCACGCCGTTGATCGAGTTCAGCGCGACCATCACCCCGCCAGCACCGGCGTCGATGGCCGCACGGTACGGTGGCAGGTAATCCTGGTACATCTTGACCGGGCTCATGTCGACGACGTTGTAGTCGCGACCGCCCTCGACCGCACCGTACAAGGCGAAGTGCTTGACGCTGGCCATGATGCTATCGGCGGCGTTGGCGCCAGTACCCTGGAAGGCCTTGACCATCACGCCGGCAATGCGCGACACCAGGTAGGTGTCTTCGCCGAAACCTTCGGAGGTACGGCCCCAGCGCGGGTCTCGGGAGATGTCGACCATGGGCGCGAAGGTGATGTCGAGGCTGTCGGCCGCGGCTTCCTTGGCGGCGATGCGCCCGGACAGGCCGATGGCGTCCATGTCCCAGCTCGACGCCAGGGCCAGCGGGATCGGGAAAATGGTGCGATGGCCGTGGATCACGTCATAGGCGAAGAACATCGGGATCTTCAACCGGCTGCGCATGGCCGCGTCCTGCATCGGGCGGTTTTCCGGGCGGGTGATCGAGTTGAACGTACCGCCGATATTGCCCGCCGCGATTTCCTTGCGGATCAGCTCCCGGGGCATTTCCGGGCCGATGCTGATCAGGCGCAACTGGCCGATTTTTTCATCGAGGGTCATTTGCTTCATCAGGTTGCTGACGAAGGCTTCCTTGTTCTCCAGAGGTGCGGGCGTCGTGGCGGCCAATACGTTATGACTGGCCAGGCTGACGAACAGGCCCAGCAAACACAGCTTCTTCATGAATTGTTTTCTCAAGGGCCCAAACGGCGATGGACTCGCCGGCCAGCCAAAATTTAGGGAGCGTCTATTGTTGTTCGGGTGGCTTTCCAAATACGGCAGTCGAAAAACGACAGTCGGATTCCGGGTGTGTTTTTTTGCGCAGGGCATCTTTTAGCCCATTGCCCCGATCCAATCCAGTGGCGCGGGCGATTATGCCCCAAGAGCCGGTCGAGAGGGTTGCCGGTTGTTTTTTCCATGAAATGTGAAGGGAGTATCACTCTGATGAATGTTCCACAGTCATACCGGTCGCGGCTGCAAATCGCCACGTTGCTGGTGCTGGCCACGTTGCTGACCGCCTGCGGCATCAACAACATCCCGACCCTCGATGAGCAGGCCAAGGCGGCCTGGGGCCAGGTGCAGAACCAGTATCAGCGCCGTGCCGACCTGATCCCCAACCTGGTGGAAACCGTCAAGGGCTACGCCGCCCATGAAAAAGACACCCTGACCGCCGTCATCGAGGCCCGGGCCAAGGCTACTTCGATCCAGGTCGACGCCTCCACATTGGATAACCCTGAAAAACTCAAGCAGTACCAGCAGGCCCAGGATCAACTCAGTGGCGCCTTGAGCCGCTTGATGGTGGTGTCCGAGCGCTATCCGGACCTGAAGGCCAACCAGAACTTCCTCGCCCTGCAATCGCAGCTTGAAGGCACCGAAAACCGCATCAGCGTGGCGCGGCGCGATTTCATCCTGGCGGTGCAGAAGTACAACACCGAGATCCGCACGTTTCCCGGCCGCCTGTGGCACAGCGTGATGTACAGCAACCTGCCGGTTCGCGAGACCTTCGAGGCCACGCCGGGTTCGGAGAAACCGCCTGAGGTCAAATTCTGAATACTGAAGTTGTCCCGATGAGGTTGCCCATGCGCGTGTTGAAAACTGGCCTGGTGCTGTTGCTGTGGGTGTTCGCACTGGCAGCCCAGGCCGAATTGAAGTTTCCGGAGCTGACCGGGCGGGTGGTGGATAACGCCGGGATGATTGAGCCCTCGGTGCGCGAGCAGTTGACGCAACAGCTTCAGGCCCATGAGAAGGTCACCGGTGAACAGTTGGTGATAGTGACGTTGCCGGATTTGCAGGGCACCGACATTGCCGACTTCGGCTATCAACTGGGCCGCTACTGGGGCATCGGCCAGAAAGACAAAAACAACGGCGCGTTGCTGATCGTGGCCCGTGACGAGCGCAAGCTGCGCATTGAAGTCGGCTATGGCCTGGAAGATCGCCTGACCGACGCGCAGAGTTCGGTCATCATCAATCAGGTGATGACCCCGGCGTTCAAGGCCGGCAATTACAGCAAGGGCATCAGCGACGGCGTGGCGGCGATGTTGGTGGTGCTGGGCGGTAATCCGCTGGACGAGCCGTCGACGGTGTATGACTCCGGCGGCGACCCGAACGACGATTTCGTCTCGCGGCATCCGGGGCTGTTCGTATTTTTAGTGTTGTTGTTCATCTTGACGGTGTTTGTCTGCCAGATGCTCGGTATCCTTCCCGCCGGTCGCGGTGGTTTCTGTCTGTTTTACAAATCTCCGAGCCCACGATACCTCTCTA
>NZ_WTFT01000012.1:0-139592 GCF_009861505.1 Pseudomonas izuensis
CCCGCGAAAGCGACCCTCCCCCACCCACGGCGGCCCCCCCCGCGCCCGGCCACCGGAATGCCCCTAACCGGGCACCACGTTGACCACGCCTTTGGTCAAGCCTACTTCCGTCATCAGCTCGACAAGGCTCAAGGTCGTCAGCGGGGTGATTTCCGAATGCTTGATGACTATGGTGTTGCCCGCCGCCAGCGCAGCCTGCCGCCGACCCGACAAAAAAAGGCGTGAAAGGGGTGTTGCTGCTGATCGTCCTCAGCCTGACCTGGTATCTGCTGGCGGATCGTTTTACGCCCTACACGCAACAGGCGCGGGTTGGCGCCTTCGTGATTCCGGTGGCGGCGGAAGTCGCGGGCCGGGTAATCCGCGTCAACGTGCGCAACAATCAGGACGTCAAGGCCGGGGACGTCATCTTCGAGATCGACCCGCAGCCCTATCAAATAGCCGTCGACCGTGCGCGAGCGGACCTTGAGTCCACACGTCGGCAGGTCGGAGCCAGCACCGCCGGCATCGCTTCGGCGCAAGCCAACCTGCGGGCGGCACAGGCCAATGAGCTCAAGGCCCGCCAGGACAACAAGCGCCTTGAAGGCCTGTATCGCGAAGACCCCGGCACCATCTCCGTGCGCCTGCTGGAAGTGTCCCGCGCCAACCACGAAGCCGCCATCAGCCAGGTCGCCGCCGCCCGCGCCGAAGTGCAGCGCGCCCGTGAAACGGAAGGCGGCAGCGAGGATGACAACGCCAAACTGCGCAGCGCCGCCACCGCCTTGTCGAAGGCCGAGCTGGACCTGTCCAATACCCAGGTCCGGGCGCGCTCGGCCGGGCTGATCACCGACTTGCGCACCGATGTCGGCCAGTTCGCGGCCGCCGGCAATCCGGTCATGACCCTGATCGCGATCCATGACGTGTGGATCAGTGCCGACATGACCGAGAACAATCTCGGCCGGGTCAAAACCGGCACGCCAGTGTCGATCGTGCTCGATGCATTGCCCGGCGAAGTATTCGAGGGCCGCGTGCGCAGTCTCGGCTACGGGGTCAGCGTGGGCCAGCCGTCCGCCCCCGGCACCTTGCCCACGGTGCAGAACAGCCGCGATTGGCTGCGACCGGCCCAACGCTTCCCGGTGATCATCGAGTTTTCCGCCGAGTCACTGGCCATGATCAAGGACAACCGCTCCATTCGCGCCGGCGGCCAGGCCGAGGTGATGGCCTTTCCTTCCGAGGGCAATGTGCTCAATCCTTTGGGCCGGATCTTCCTCGGGCTGATGAGCTGGCTTTCCTATGCCTATTGAGAGCATGCCTACTGAAAGCATGCCTACCAAGAGCATGCGTACCGAGCGCTCGCCGCGGGTCCAGCGCGCCGCGCGTCTGGCCACCGGCACCGCGTTGTGCCTGGCCGCCAGCTATGGCCTGGCATTGCCGATTCCGTTTCTGGCCCCGGTGTTGTGCGCACTGTTGCTGGTGTCCCTCAACCGTCCGTTGTCGTTCAAGGCTGCCTTGGCGCTCGGTTTGGTGGCGATGCTGACCACTGGCATCGGCCTGTTGCTGATTCCTCTACTGCGCTACTTCGGGTTCAGCGGCGTGTTGCTGATCGGGCTTTGTCTGTTCGCGGTGTTTGGCTTTGGCTTGAGGGGCGGCAATGGCCTGATCGTCACCTTGCTGGTGATCGGCCTGACCATGATTTCGTCGGCGGGATTTGCCGACTTTGACTTGGCGCTGACGGTCATCACGGCGCTGGTCGCGGGCCTGCTGCTGGCAGTCATGGTCGGCGTGGTGAGTCACGGCTTGTTCCCCGAACCGGCCAATGCCCCCGCTCCACCCGCCGCCCCGGCCTTGCCAGAGAACGAAGTCCATCGGGTGGCGTTGCGTGCGACTTTGATCGTGATCCCGGCATTTCTGCTGGCGCTGATCGACCCGGCCAGCTATCTGCCCATCGTGCTCAAGGCGGTCAATCTGGGGCAGCAGAGCTCCACCACCTCGGCCCGCAACGCCGGCCGCGAACTGCTGGGATCGACGCTGCTCGGCGGTCTGTTGGCGATCCTGTTCTGGAGTGCGCTCAGCCTGTTCGTGCACCTGTGGATGTACTTCCTGTGGATGCTGCTGTTCGGCCTGATCCTGGCGCGCAAGCTCTACGGCCTCAGCCCCGGCCGCTGGAGCCCCGGCTTCTGGATGAACACCCTGATCACCCTGATCATCCTATTGGGCCAGTCGGTGCAGGACAGCGCGGCGGGCAAGGACGTCTACACCGCGTTTGCGGTGCGCATGGGGTTGTTTATCGCGGTGACGCTGTATGCCTGCCTGATGGTTCATCTGCTCGATCAGCGACCAGACCAGAAGCCGTACCCTCTCCTGTAGGAGCGAACCTGCTCGCGAAAAACGTCCAGGCAACGCGGGCATTCAGACAGCCCGCGTTATCGTTGACGACCATCGCGAGCGGGCTCGCTCCTACAGGGGATGTGTGTTGTCAGGGATTGACCTGGTAGCCCTTGCCCTGCAGGCAACTGGTATAGGCCGTCGAGGTGGTGGACGCAGCGGTTTTGTTTTGCGCCCGGCGTTCCTGGCGCTGGCGTGCGCCACCCACCACCGCGCCCGCCGCCGCGGTCTGCTTGGCCTGGTTTTGCCGGTAATCCTGCTTGGTGTCGTCATCGACGCGATCATAGAACTCGTCATGCTGACGGCCGCGCACTTGCGCACCGGCGGCACCGGCGGCGGCCCCAACGGCGGCGCCTTTCATCCGACCGCCGGACGGCGTGGTCGTGGTAGACGACGCCTGGCTGGCGGCAATGTTGTGGCAATCGGTGATGTCCAGTTGAGTCTGTTGCGAACTCTGGCCTTTCATCGGCACCACGGTTTCGGCCCAGCCCTGGGCACTGAAAACCGCCAATGCGACGCACAGGCTGACGGGTGACAACCTTTTCATGATGATCTCCGTATGGGCGTGGTTCACCCCCAAGGATTGTAGATCACCGTTCCTCACCCGCCTCCATGACCAGGCTGTTTTCCACCCGGCGAACCGTCACGGCCTCCAGTTGCGCCCCCTTGCAAGGGCCGTCGATGCAATGCCCGTCTTCGAAACGAAACATTGCACTGTGATGCGCGCACATCAGCACCTTGGCGCGATAGGTGCAGAACTCCTGCGGGCGATAGTCCAGCGGTACCGAGAAATGCGGGCAGCGATTGACGTAGACCCACACCTGCTCGCCCCGGCGCACGGCAATCAGCCCGGCGGGATGCAGTTGTCGGTGCTGGGGCAGGCCCAGGGCACCGCCGTCGGTGATGTCGTCGAGTTGGCACAACGTGATAAGGGTCATGGTCAGCCACGCATTTCCGGGTTGCCGAGACTCCAGTGCCAAGGGCGGATCTGGAGACTCGCAAACAGCCCGGCCTGCACATAAGGGTCGTCGCGCATAAACGCTTCCACCTCCGGCAGGCTGCCCGCCTCGATCACCAGCAACGTGCCATTCATCGCCGCGCCGGCGTCATCCAGGGTCGGACCACCGAGCCGCACAACGACCCGGTGCGTCTCGCTCGCCCGCAAATGGGCCTGGTGACTGGGCCGCAGACGCTGACGCAGGGCCAGCGAACCCGGACGGTCAGTGGCGAACACCGCAAAGAACTGGCCCATATTCACACCGCTTCCATGACGAATTCGTAACACGCCCGCTTGAACGGCACCTGGATATCGAGCTGTTCGGACAGGTCATCGTGGGTGAGCCGGTCTTCATAGATGACCTGCAGCGACTGCTTGACGCCAAACACCGCATCAGACTCCAGGTACGGATCATCGCGATTGAACAGGTGGGTCACCAGTTTGCGATACCCCGGCACCTCGATCATGAAATGCAGGTGCGCCGGCCGCCACGGGTGGCGATTGGCGGCCTCCAGCATGCGCCCCACCGGACCGTCGGTGGGAATCGGGTAACACACCGGGACGATCGTGCGAATCGCAAAGTAGCCATCGGCATTGGTGCGGTAGCGACCGCGCAGATTGCCGAACGGTTGTGCGCTGTCCTGGCCCGAGTACATGCCGTTTTCCGCCGTTTGCCAGACGTCCAGCACTGCACCGGCCAGGGGATTGCCCCGGGTGTCGACCACACGCCCGCGCACCAGGGCCGGCTCGCCCGGGGTGAACGCCATGTTTTCGCCGAATTCGCGCTCAGGCATGCCTTCGATGTAGAACGGCCCGAACACGGTGGTCTCGGTGGCGTTGGCACTGTGTCGATGGTTGATCGCGTCGACCAGCATCGACACGCCGAGAGTGTCCGACAGCAGAATGAATTCCTGGCGCACCAGGCCATCGCACTTGTGGCCGGTGTCGGTGAGAAAACCAATGCCTTCAAACCATTCCTGTTCGGTCAGTTCGACGTCACTGACAAACGCATGCAGGTGACGCACCAGGCTTTGCATGATCTGCTTGTAACGCGCATTCGGCGCATCATTGAAACTGTTCACCGCTTTTTCGGAGATCAGTGATTCGAAAATTCTGTCTTGATCGGTCATTGTTGTCATTCCGACGAGGATGAGTTCAGGCCGGCGCCAGGCCTTGCAGGGCGCGGGTCAACAACGCTTCAATCGGGCCCTGTTCGAAGGGCCGTGGATTGTAGTAAGGGCTGGCACAGGCGATTTGCGCGGCTTCGGCCGGACCGCTTTCTGGCAGGCCGATGTCCGCCAGCGCCAGTGGTATGCCCAGTTTCTGGTTCAAGGCATACAAAAGAGCACCCACCTCCTGCGCGTCTTCGCCCCCCAAGGCTCGCGCGGCCCGTTGCAACGGCCCGGCCGCCGCTTCACGGTTGTAATGCGCGGCGTGGGGCAGAACGATGGCGTGCGCCTGGGCGTGGGGCAGATTGAAGGTCCCGCCCAAGGTGTGGCAAAGCTTGTGGTGCAAGGCCATGCCAACCGACCCCAGGCAGATGCCCGCCAGCCACGCGCCGTACAACGCCTGGCTACGGGCATCCGGATCGTTGGGGTCATTGACCACGCCCGGCAACGCTTGCGCCAGCGAGCGAATCGATTCTTCGGCCATGAAGCCGATGATCGGGTTGGCGTCCTGGGCGTACAGCGCTTCAACTGCGTGAGCCATGGCATTCATGCCGGAGCAGGCCGAGATCTGCACTGGCAGGGTCAGGGTCAATTGCGGGTCATAGATCACGGTCTTGGGCAACACCCTGGGATCGCGCCCGGTTTTTTTCAGGCGGTTTTCGGTCAACCCGTAGATCGGGGTCATCTCCGAACCGGCATAGGTCGTCGGCACCGCCACGATCGGCAGCCCGGAATCCATGGCAATCGCCTTGCCCAGGCCGATGGTCGAACCACCGCCGATGGCCACGCAGCAATCGGCCTCCAGGCGCGCAGCTTCGACCCGCGCCGCCTGCGCCACTTCCAACGGAACGTGCATCACGGCATGCGGGTAAACACCCGCCGCACGGTCACCGAGCAGCGCCGCGACCTGTTCACCGAGCCCGTGCTGTTCCGGCGTGGTGAGGATCAACGCACGCCGGGCGCCCAGCCGTTCGATCTCTTCAGCCAGCGCCGAGAGCTTGCCCCAGCCGAACACCACACGGGTCGGCAGGCTTTGGTAAATGAAAGGATTCATGACTGGCCTCAGCGCGAGTAGTAAGGGGCGATGTTGGCGTCGACGTTGACCCACACCGAGCGGGCCTCGGTGTAATCGTGGATCGCTTCGAAGCCCATTTCACGGCCATAACCCGACTGGCCGACACCGCCAAACGGACTGCCGGGGCTGACGCGTTTGTAGCAGTTGATCCAGCACATGCCGGCGTGAATGGCATTGGCCATTTTGTGCGCGCGGGACAGGTTCTGCGTCCACAGGCCGCTGCCCAGTCCGTATTCGGTGCTGTTGGCGATGGCCAGGGCTTCTTCATCGGTGCTGAAACGCACCACAGTGACGAACGGACCGAAGACTTCTTCCTGGCACACCCGATCATCGGGCCTGGCCTCGACCACCGTGGGTTCGATGTAAAAGCCGTTGGCCAGCGCTTTGTCGTCCGGCGCTTTGCCGCCGGCGAGGACTTTGCCGCCCTGCTCGATGGCGATATCGATGTAGCTCATGACACGGTCGCGGTGCAGCGCCGAGGTCAGCGGGCCCATTTCGGTCTCGGGGTCCATCGGATCGCCCAGGCGAATGGACTTGGCCAAGGCGATGAAGCGCTCGAGGAACCGGTCGGCGATGTCTTTGTGCAAAATCAAGCGTGAACCGGCGATGCAGGCTTGCCCCTGATTGTGGAAGATCGCCCAGGCCGCGCCGTTGACGGCGGCTTCCAGATTGGCATCTTCAAACACGATATTGGCGCCCTTGCCGCCCAGCTCCAGTTGAATACGCTTGAGGTTGCTGGAGGACGCTTGAACAATCCGGCGCCCGGTTGCCGTTGACCCGGTGAAGGCAATCTTGCCCACGTCGAGGTGCTCCGCCAGCGCCTGGCCGGCGGTATGGCCATAACCGGGCACCACGTTGACCACGCCTTTGGGGAAGCCGACTTCCGTCATCAGCTCGACAATGCGCAAGGTCGTCAGCGGGGTGATTTCCGAAGGCTTGATGACGATGGTGTTGCCCGCCGCCAGTGCCGGGCCCATTTTCCAGCTGGTGAACATCAGCGGGAAGTTCCAGGGAACGATTTGCCCGACGACGCCGATGGGTTTGCGCTGCACGTAATTAAGAAACCCGGCTTCGACCGGAATCACCGAACCTTCGATCTTGTCGGCCATCCCGCCGAAATAGCGGAAGCAAGCGGCCGTGCGCGGCACGTCCAGGCCACGGGAATCACGGATCGGGTGCCCGGTGTTCAGGGATTCGAGTTGCGCCAGTTCCTCACTGCACGCCTCGATCTTGTCCGCCAGCTTGAGCAACAGGCGCCCCCGCTCGGCAGCGCCCAGGGCCGCCCAGGCCGGGAAGGCGCGCTTGGCGGCGGCCACCGCCAGATCGATGTCCGCCGCTTCGGCGGCGGCGATGCGGGTAATCAAGGAGCCGTCATGGGGCGAGACGACGTCGATGGTGCCACCGGCGACTGCATCGACGAATTGGCCATCGATATAGAGCTGATTTTGCATAAAATTTTCCTCGCACCGCGCCTGTGGCGCAGTGTTGACGATTTGATTCGAGTGCCTCGCCCGACGTGTGCCGGGCCAGGCGCCAGGGATTAGAACTCGATGGGATACGGCTTGAGCTCGCCGCTTTCGTAGCGTTGCGGCAGGTTCGGCGTGGCGTTTTCCCAGACCATGAGCATCGAGCGCTTGGTGGAATAGCCCTGATGGCGAATGTCGGCGGGCATGGCGCAAATATCACCGGCGCGCATGGTGATGCGAGCGCGGGGGTTGCCGTCGTCCTTGTCGCCGACATCCCAGATGATCTCGTCGGACAGCTGCAAGAACCACTCGACCCGGTCATTGCCATGGAACACTGGCAAGATGAATTCTTCAGTGGTCGGACAGAACAGGCTGGCCTTGCACACCGAGGTCACCGAAGGGTTCCAGGTCACGTCGGAGCGCGACAGATACTTGAACAGGTTGAAGGCATGCAATTCGCCTTCGAAACCTTCTGCCCCGTGGACTTCAGGCTCATCCTGGGGAACGTCGATGAACTGGCGATTGACCGGCAGATCGTTGCGCAGCGGCGAGTCATCCGGCAGACCCGGCATACGCTTGGTGGCGATGCGGAAGCGTTCGATGGCCTCGATGTTGTCGCCGTTCTTGCGACCGAAGGCCGAACCGGTTTCTTCCGGTGCCGCGAACGGGTCGAAGGTGGCATTGGTCCAGTCACGCAGGATGGCCTTGAAGGTGGCCATGATCAGCGGCGTTTCAAAGTTTTCGGTGTAGTTGACCCCGGCCGCCTTGAGCGTGCCGTTGAAGGTGCCGGCGTACAGGTCGACCTTGCCGTAGTAGTTACGGGTGCCGATGACGTGGTCGAAATTGACCCAACCGTAGAAAAAGCCCCAGGCCACATCGCGCATCAGGGCGCGCAGAAAGGCATCCACCGGTATCAGGTGCGAGCGGGTCTGGCCTTTGGCCGGCCAGGTGATGCGGGCGAAATACTCGTCGCGCGACAGTTCGAAGGCGCCAAGGTTGAATGAGCGGTAGCCGGTAATGGCGTGGGGAGCGCTGGCCCGGACTTCATCGTCGGCAAAGTGGGCGGTTTGGGCAGCGGTTTCAAGCATGGCCATGGCGGGATTCCTCTTGTAGTTGTGGGTTGGACGGTCGGGCTGGACAAATCATTTGAAGCAGATGTCTGCCCACTTCTCGACCGACAACGGCCCCTTGATCGTCTGCTGCAGGATCACGCCCGGCCGGCCGGCTTCGAATCGATAGGCGCTGCCGACCGGCAACAGGCATTGATGGCCGCGCTTGAGCAGCACATAGCCCATCGGTTTGCCGGCCGGCACGTCACCGGCCAGCCGGGTGCCTTCGCCGTCGGTCAAAGGCGCATCGAGCTTGAGGAAATCCACCCGTACCTCACCGTCCATGACGATGGCGAATTCATCGTGCGCCGCCGTGTACCAGGGCGATTGCCCTTCGGCGCGCAAGGTTTCCACGACGTAGCCCAGATTCAGGCCGACCACGACTTTTTCATAAGGAAGGGATTTTTGTGCCACTTCGAAGATGTTCGAAAAGGCGTAATGACTGGCCTGGCCGCTGACGATTTCAACCGAGCCTTTGCTGTAATTTTCCAGCGAGCCGAAGACTGTTTCGATTGCCGCGCTACTCATGGAATTCACCGTTTTGTTGTTGTAGTAACCGTGAACCAACAGTACGACTGACCCCATTCGGGAACAATTAGAGAGTCAACGACAACAGTGTTCGCGAAACGCAAACACTGCGGTACTTAACTGTTGCCCCGTTCCACTGTGGGAGCGAGCCTGCTCGCGAAGGACGTCAACGAAAACGCGACCTGCCTGAATAACCGCATTGTTCAGGCGTTTTTCGCGAGCAGGCTCGCTCCCACAACTGGATCGCCGTCCTCTCAGCGCACCCAGCCACGCGCCAGCAACGGCTTGTCCCAGCAGGGATCGTCACCGAAATTTTCCACCAGGAAATCGATCAACGTGCGCACTTTCAAAGCCCGGCGCTGGGTAGCGGGATACACCGCGGAGAAATTGAAGGACGACAATGCGTAATCGGGCAGTACCGGAATCAGACGGCCGTTAAGCAGGTCTTCGCTGGCCACCAGTGTCGGCAGACAGACAATGCAAACCCCGGTGGATGCGTAATCACGCAACAAATGCACAGAGTTCGAGCGGACCTGACCCGGCAGACTCAGCTCCACTTGCTCGTCCTTTCCGGTGAAGATCCAGCGGTTGCGCGACGGATAGCCCTCATACAGGGCAATCTTGTGTTGCAGCAATTGCTGGGGGTGCGTGGGCACGCCGAACGCTTCGGCATATTCAGGGGACATGCAGAATAAGCGGCGAACACTGAACAGTTTGCGTTCGATCAGGGTTTCCGCCATGGGCGGGAACATCTGGAACGCGACATCGAAGCCTTCTTCGATCGGGTCCACCACCCGGTCATTGACGATGACGTCAACCTCGATGTCCGGGTACAACCGCGTGAACTCGGCCAGCATCCTGCCGAAGTGGCCGATGGCAAACCCCGGCAGCATCTGGATGCGCAACTTGCCAGTGGGCTTGGCGCGCAGTTCACGCATGTGTTCGGTCAGCGAGTTGAAGCTCGCGACCATGTCCGCGCATTCCTTGTAGTAGGTCTCCCCCACCTCGGAGAGCCGCACATGCCGCGTACTGCGGTGGAACAACGGCGCATTGATGAACTGCTCCAACTGCTGGATGCGGTGGGTGATCACCGAGCGGGTCACCCCCAGTTGCTGGGCCGCCTTGGCGAAGTTGCCGGTTTCGGCCACCCGCACAAAGGCTTCGACACTGAGTAAACGATCCATGGGGCAGGTACTCTGGATGTTCTTGCTCTCATATGAACAACGAGATTAGCCGCTACTGCCCCAAGGTGAATGCTTTTCCCTGTAGGAGCGAGCCTGCTCGCGAAAAACGCCCAGACAACGCGGTCATCCAGACAGGTCGCGTTATCGTTGACGTCCATCGCGAGCAGGCTCGCTCCTACAGGTATGTGTGTCCGTTGAACACAGCCATTCAGCGATTTAGCCAAGGGTAGCGTGCGGTGTCCTGGCTGCCATAGTCGGGGTCCAGATAAATAAAGCAGCGCTGGATCTTGAAGTCGCGTATCTCGAACACGTCGGCCCAGTAGCCTGCGCCCGCCGCCGTCGGCACGCCGGCGCGCCAGGGTCCATCGACGTGCTCGCCGAAACTGGTGCCCTCACAGACCAGCGTATCGGTGCCGGTGAGTATCCAGTTGAAGTGCGCATAGTCGTGGGTGATCGACTTCAAGCGGCTGCCCAGGTCACCGAACATCTGGCCGATCTGCTCGCGGCCGGTCGCCAGGCCCCATTTCGGGAACAGAACCTGGGCGTCTTCGGCGAACAGTTCGAGAATGCTGCCGCCGGTGGAGGTCACACCGCCGTTGTCGAAGGCCTTGAGGTATTCCAGGGCGACTGATTTACGTTGTTCGTCGGTCATTGTCAGGGTGCTGATCATGGCTGTCTCCGATTCGTTATAGGTCTGTCAGTGCAGCGATTTGATGTAGGTGATGATCTTCTGGCGTTTGGCCGCGTCGTCCTGGGAATAAACCATGGCGCTGCCCGGCGCGACGGTCTGGGCATCGGTCAGCCAGGCATCGAGCATTTGTTCGTCCCAGACCTTGCCGTCCATGGCTTTGCGGTAGCCATCGCTGTAGGTGAAGTTGCTCTCGCTGGCGGCCTTGCGACCGATCAGCCCGAACAGGTTGGGCCCCTGCCCCGGCGGCCCGCCCTTGTCGAAGGTGTGACAGACCGAACAATGGTTGGTCGCCATTTTTTGCGCGATTTCCAGCTCGTCGGCCTGAGCGCTGCCCGCCAGACCAATGCTTGCCGTCAGCAGTAACAGTGCCGCGGTGCGTGGGATGAAGTGGTTCATGGTCTGGTTCTCATGCAATTACGGGTTACCCGCAGCCACGGGTGATCGCGGCTGCGGCCAGGTTCAGCTGCGCACCGGTTCCTTATGCGCCTGATTCGCCGCCCGATAGGCAAAGGCGATGATCGGGCCGAGGGTCGAACCACCGGCCCAATAGGCGCGGCCGGACGCCGAAGCCACGCAGTTGCCGACGCCGTACAGGCCGGGAATCGGCGCATTGGCGTTGTTCAGCACCTGGCCGTAGGAGTTGGTTTTCGGCCCGCCCTTGGTGTCGAGGTTGCCGCCGGTGATCAATGCTGCGTAGTACGGGCCTTTCGCGGCCAGCGGGTACATTGTCAGGTTGCCGGTGCGGCCAGTTTTGACGGGACCGGTGAACACGCCCTGAATCACCAGCTCGCCGCGTTGGAAGTCCACATCCTTGCCCTTCTTCGCCAGCTCGTTGAAGCGCTTGAGCGTGGCCTTCAGGTTCAGGTTGAAATCCGGGCTGAGCTTCATGCCACCGATGTCGGCGGCATGTTTGTCGAGCCGCTCGGCAATGTTCTTCGCCAACTCTTCCAGGGTTTCGCCACGGACCACATGGCGATCGTTGCCGCCCTTGGGCACGATGGGCGAGCCGTATTCGTCGCTGAAGCAGTTGTCCTGAGCCTGCTGGTCCCAGATCGAAAACATCACCAGGTTCGGATATTCGGCTTTGTCGCCATCCCACTGGAAGAAGGTCGGGACCATTTCGTTGTAGACGGTTTTTTCGTTGACGACGCGCTTGCCGTACTTGTTCACCATCAGCATCGAATCGCCGGTCATGGTGAAAATGCCGGACATCGATCCGTCCTTGGCCAGGGCTTTCTCCAACAGGATCGGGCACGACCACGCGTAGTTCATGTTGCGCAACTGAACCCCCAGGTCACTGGAAATACGGATGAAATCGCCTTCATTGGTCAGGGCTGCGCAACCGCCGTAGACCGGGGCGTTGAGGAAGTTGCGACGCAGCTCCGGATCGTGGGTGAAACCACCCGTGGCGAAGATCACCGCCTTGCGTGCCCTGACCCGCTCACGGGTGCCCTCTTCGTTCTCGACCTCGACACCGACCGCTTCGCCCTTGTCGTTCTGGATGACCTTGACCACACGCTCGCCGGTACGGATCTGGATGCCGTCACGCTTGGCGGCCGCGGTCAGCGTGCGAATCGCCACGCGACCACCGTCGGACATGCTCGGCCGGGCGTCCTTGGGCAGCAGCACGCGACCTTTCTTGGCCTTGTCTTCGGGCAGTTCGTACCAGTAGTCCGGCACGTCCGGGCAGTGACGGTAAGGCAGCGCATCGCGCTCGGCCAAGAGTTCGGCGGCAGGCGATGCGCTGTCGTAGATGGCTTCGCACATTTCGTATTCCCAATCCGACAGACCGAGTTTGGGCAACGAGGCATCGTAGGATTGCGGGCGTGTCAGGCGGGCCACATAGCGCATGTAGTCGGCCTTGTCATCGACGATGCCGGCGTCACGCATCGGCTTGTTGTTCGGCACCCAATACCAGAACGCCGCCTTGGCCGCGGTGCCGCCAGGGCTCCCGGCTTTTTCCAGGATCACAACATCGTTGCCCAGCCAACGGGCGAACAAGGCGGTCGGCAAACCACTGCCGCCACCGCCGACGACGACAATGTCGTGCTCTTTGTCGAACGGCAGCTCGTCGCTGGCCATTGCCCGTCCAGCCACGCCCGACAGCGCGGCAACAGCCGTACCGGCAGCGCCGGCCTTGATAAAGCTGCGGCGTGACAGGGCAAGTTTGTCGTTTTCTTCATTCATTTTTTATTCTCCGGAACGGGTAGCGGCCACACGGGTAAATCACAAGGCACAGGCAGGGGTCGATCACTCACCAGTAGTGCCAGAACTGCACAAACAAGCCGTCCGTGACCGTGGTGTTGCGCCCTTCCACGCCTTTGGAATAGTGGATGGACACCTGGTCCCACATTTTTTGGTTGAACACTTTCTGCACGCCGGGCTTGAGCTGGAACAGCACACCGGCGCCCAGCGCGGTTTCGTTGGACTCAGAGAATTCGACGGTGTTGTTGTCGCGATCCTTGGTGCTGAAGGTCTTCTGGTAGTCAGCACTGACGAAGGGTGTGATCTGGTACGTCGGGCGATCGACGACGTTGTAGCCCACGCGCAGGTTGGCGTGGCCCGTGTCGCCGGGATCGGTGTGGTGCGGGCCTTCGCCGCGAATGATCGCGCCGACCAGCAGGTCGATGTTCACCTTGCCCAGCCATTCGTTGTAGAACAGCGAAGGCCACAGGGCGTAGGTGTCGCTGCTGACCGAGTCCGCACCGGTCGGCAGTTGCACGTAGGCCTGCATGCCGATGGTGCGCAGCGGGGTCGGGTTGTACCAGACCAAACCGCCGACCAGTGGATCGCCAAGGCCGCTGACCCGCGTACCATTGCCGCGAACCGCAATCTCCGGGAGGGTGACACTGGCGATGAAACCGGTATTGGGCAGCCCGTCCATCTTCCAGTAATGCAGTAATGAGGTCAGGCCAACCCAGGTTTCGGTGCCAGGGCCGGCGACCTTGTTGCCGTGATCGTCGAAGCGCTGGCGGTCGTTGTTGTATTCAAACTCCTGACCCACCGAGTTGTAAGGCTCGGTGAAGTCCGAACTGAACTGGAAGCTTTGCGGCCGGTTGCTGGCATAGGGAATGCCCGACGCCTGCGCCTCGCCGGCTGGATACAGGGCAGCACCGAGGGCACACAGACCCAGACCTGCCACATTCATCGCGAGACTGAATCCAGCTCTCATCGAAATACTCCGGATATTGTTATTGTTTTGGGTGCTCGATGGTCGACAGTGCCATCGGGCTACGGGCGAACGATAAGGCGCGCCCTGACAGCCAACAATTCCAATCTCGGCGACTTCAGTGTTTGTGGATTCAGAACAATGGGGGCGGAATTTGCGACGGTGTACGCGCAGGCAATGATCAAAAACTGTAGGAGCGAGCCTGCTCGCGATAGCGGTAGAACAGGCGATGGAGATGTTGAGGCTACTGGCCTCATCGCGAGCAGGCTCGCTCCTACAGGGTTTGTGGTGTTAATCAGGCCTTGGTGGTCAGTGGGTAGAGCAGCTCGTCGAACTGCGAAAGCTTCGGAAACTCCAGAGGCTGATCATCACTCAGGTGTTGCAGGCGCAGGGCGTAGTCCTTGAGGAATTGCTGGCGCGCTTCATCGCTGATGTAAGGCACATGCCAGGCCACGAACGGCTCCAGCACGTCGAAACCGACATACGCCAATGTCCCGCGCAGGATCGGCCGCAGCATGTCTTGCAACGGACCATGGATCGCATCCTCGCCGAACATGTGCTCACGCCCGCCCAGGGTCACGGTTACCAACGCTTTCTTGCCCGCGAGCCCGCCCTGATCGTAGAAGCGCTTGCCGCCATAGCAGATGCCCGACACCAGCACCCGGTCGATCCAGCCCTTGAGCATGGCCGGTGCGGAGAACCAGAAGATCGGGAAGTTGAGGATCAGCAGATCAGCCCACAGCAGCTTGTCCAGTTCCGCCTGGATATCCGCCGCCAGCGATTGGCTTTTCACCCCAAGGCGTTGCTCCAGCGCATACACCAGGTATTCGGGGTTTTCCCGGGAAGAGAAGTCGGCATCGCTGGCCACCGGGTTCCAATTCATCTTGTACAGGTCGCTGACCTGCACTTCGTGGCCCTGGGCTTCGAGGGTCGCCACGGCCTGGTCACGCAGGGCTGCGGTGAAGGATTTCGGCTCGGGATGAGCGTGAACGATCAGTACTTTCATGGTGGTTCCTTAGACTTTTTCCAGCGTAGGGTTTGAATTCGAAGCACGGCTGGCCAGCAGGCGGTCGAGCCAGTCGGGGTCCATCTGTGGTTCCGAAGAGAACAGCAGCCCGGTGTAATCCTGGTGTGGCGGGGTGAATATTGCACTGCGCGAACCGTGGTCCACCACCCTGCCCCGTTGCATCACCAGCACCTCATCGGCAATCGCGCGCACGGTGGCGACATCGTGGGTGATGAACAGGTAAGCGACACCCAGCTGTTGCTGAATTCGATTGAGCAGCTTCAATACGCCTTCGGCCACCAGTTGATCAAGGGCCGAGGTGACTTCGTCACAGATGATCAACTGCGGATCGGCCGCCAGTGCCCGGGCGATGCAGATCCGCTGTTTCTGCCCACCGGACAGTTCGCGGGGCTGGCGCTCCATGAAGGTCGCGGGGTCCAGTTCGATCATCTCCAGCAGCTCGGCCACCCGTGCACGCATCGCCTTGCCCTTGAGACCCAGATAGAACGTCAGCGGCCGGCCGATGATGTCGACAATGCGCTGGCGTGGATTGAGGGCCGTATCGGGGATCTGGTAGATCATCTGGATGCGCCGCAATTGTTCCTTGCTACGCTGACGGAAGTCCGCTGGCAGCGGCTTTCCGTCGTACAGCACTTCGCCGTAAGTCGGCGGCAGCAAACCGGTGATCAGCCGTGCCGTGGAGCTCTTGCCGCTGCCGGACTCGCCGATCACCGCCAGGGTTTGACCCTTGTAGAGCTTCAATGAAACGTCATGCAGCACCGGTTGATGACCGTAGCTGGCGCAGCTGTTGCGCAATTCCAGCAAAGGCTTTTCTTCGTGCGGACAAGCCTTGGGTTCGGTGCGGAAACTGCGCACCGCCCACAACGACTTGGTGTACTCCTCCTGCGGATCGCCAAGCATCTGACGGGTCTCGGCCTCTTCCACCAGTTTGCCGTGACGCAGCACCATGATCCGGTCGGCCATTTGCGCCACCACCGCCAGGTCGTGGCTGATGTAGATTGCCGCGCTGCCGTAGGTCTTCACGGCATCACGAATGGCCGCCAGCACTTCAATCTGGGTGGTCACGTCCAGCGCAGTGGTGGGTTCGTCGAAGATGATCAGGTCCGGGTGACAGGCCATGGCCATGGCGGTCATGACCCGCTGTAACTGGCCGCCGGAGACTTGGTGCGGATAGCGCTGGCCAATCTTCTCGGGATTGGGCAGGTGGAGCACGCGGTACAGTTCCACCGCTTCGCTCATGGCCTGTTCGCGGCTCATGCCGCCGTTCTTCACCGCCGTTTCCACGTGCTGATCGATCAAGCGATGGGCCGGGTTGAACGAAGCTGCCGCACTTTGCGCGACGTAGGCAATGCGCAGACCGCGCAACTTGCGCAGGGCTTCCGGCTTGGCCTTGAGCAGGTCGATGCCGTCGAAGTGCACCGAGCCGCCGGTGATCCGGCAGCCGTCGCGGGTATAGCCCATGGCCGACAGGCCGAGGGTGGATTTGCCCGCCCCCGACTCACCGATCAGCCCTAGTACTTCACCGCGTTGCAGGGTCAGGTCGATGCCCCTGATCAGTGGATGCCAGGCATCTTCGTAATGGCCTTCAATGTACAGGTCGCGGATTTCCAGCAAAGGTTTGGAGGTCGTCATGTTCAGCACTCCTTGAGGCCGCTGGATTTGTGCAGCATCCAGTCGACGACGAAATTGACGCTCACCGTGATCAGCGCCACGGCCAGGGCGGGCAGCAACGGGCTGATGTCGCCAAAGGTGATCAGTACGGCGTTGTCGCGCACCATGCTGCCCCAGTCGGCGGTGGGCGGTTGAATGCCCAGGCCGAGGAACGACAGCGCACTGATGAACAGGAACACGAAGCAGAAGCGCAGGCCAAATTCGGCAATCAACGGCGCCGCCGCGTTCGGCAGCACTTCGCGGGTCACCAGCCACCACAAGCCTTCACCGCGCAGGCGCGCCGCTTCGACGAAGTCCTGCACCACCACGTTCATCGCCACCGCCCGTGACAGGCGGAATACCCGGGTTGCATCCAGCAGCGCGATCACCAGCACCAGCGACGTCGCCGTGGTGCCGACCACGCTGAGAATCAGCAAGGCGAAGATCAGTTGTGGAATCGCCATCAGGATGTCCACCACCCGAGACAGGCCCTGATCGATCGCGCCGCCCTTGATCGCCGCGATCAGACCGCTCAGGCCACCCAGCAGAAACGCCAGCATCGTGGTCAGGAACGCGATGCCCAACGTATTGCGCGCGCCGTAGACCAGACGGCTGAACATGTCGCGCCCCAGATTGTCGGTGCCCAACAGGAACTGCCCTCCCCACGGGGCGAAGCCCTCGCCCACCACCTGGGTCTCGCCGAACGGTGCCAATACCGGTGCGAACACGGCCACCAGGATGTACAGCGCGATCACCAGCAGCCCGAATTTGGCGCTCAGCGGCGCCCGCACTATTTGTTTCAAAAGGCTCATGGCTTACCCCTTCGGATGCATCAGGCGTGGGTTGCTGGCGATGGACAGCACATCGGCACTGGTATTGAGCAGGATGTAGGTCGCTGCGAAGATCAGGCTGCAGGCCTGCACCACCGGGATGTCACGCTTGGCCACCGAGTCCACCAGCAACTGGCCGAGCCCCGGATAGACGAACACCACTTCGACCACCACCACACCGACCACCAGGTACGCCAGGTTCAATGCCACCACGTTGACGATGGGCGCCAAGGCATTGGGCAGGGCATGGCGGAAGATAATCCGCGACTGGCTGATGCCCTTGAGCCGGGCCATTTCGATGTACGGGCTGGCCAGCAGGTTGATCAGGGAGGCGCGGGTCATGCGCATCATCTGCGCGATCACCACCAGGCTCAGGGTTGCGACCGGCAGTACCGAGCGCTCAAGGACTTCGCCCAGGGAGGCATTCGGCGACAGGTTGGAAATGCTCGGGAACCAGTTGAGCTTGACCGCGAACACCAGGATCAGGATGTAGGCGACGAAGAACTCAGGGAACGACACCGCGCTCAGGGCCGAGGTATTGAGCAAGCGGTCGAACCAGCTGTTGCGATACAACGCGGCGAGCATCCCCAGCAGCAAGGCCAGCGGCACTGACACCAGTGCGGCCAGCAGCGCCAGGCTGAAGGTGTTGCCCAGACGCGTACCCACCAGTTCGGCGATGGGCCGCTGGTTGGCCAGCGACACGCCGAGGTCACCTTGCAGCAGGTGCCAGATCCAGTGCCCGAAGCGGGTCAGCGGCGGCAGGTCCAGCCCCAGTTGCGCCCGGTACGCCGCCACGGTTTCCGGGGTGGCGGACTGGCCGAGCATGGCCTGGGCGATATCGCCCGGGAGCATGCCGACCGCGAGAAAAATGATCACTGACACCGCAAACAGCGATAACAGCCCCAATGCCAAACGCTGAAGTAGCAACTTTAAAATACTATTCACCGCGCAATTCCTTAAATGGGCACACTCACGAAGACGCACACATAACCTGTGGGAGCTGGCTTGCCAGCGATGGCGTCACAACAGCCAGCATTGATGTTGACTGACACACCGCTATCGCTGGCAAGCCAGCTCCCACAGGGATCTTCATTGTCCTGAAAACCGCGACCGGCCTTACGCCTGCCACCACCGCTCAATCACCCGCAGGCCATCCAGCTCGCCATAGGGCGCAGTCTGCCCACCATGCGCGACGCGGTTGGAGCGCGCCGCCACGGAACTGGCGAACAACGGCACGATGGCCCCGCCGTCATCCCGGCACAGCGCCTGCATTTCGTTGTACATCTCGCGGCGCAGCGGGTCGTTCATTTCGCCGCGGGCGGCGTTGAGCAGTTGGTTAAAGCGTGGGTTGTCCCAGTGGGTTTCGTTCCACGCCGCGCCCTTGGCGTAACCGATGCTGAACATGCGGTCGGCGGTCAGGCTGCTGTACCAGAACGAGGTGGTGAAGGGCTGCTTCATCCAGACGTTGGAGAAGAAACCGTCGGCCGGTTCCCGCACCACGTCTATGTCGATCCCGGCCGCACGTGCCTGTTCCTTGAACAGCACCGAGGCGTCGACGGCGCCGGTGTACGCCGCGTCGGAGGCTTGCAGGCGCACCTTCAGCGAATCCAGCCCGGCCTTTTTCAGGTAGAAACGCGACTTGTCCGGGTCGTAGCTGCGTTGCTCCAAAGCGGTGTTGATGAAGCGGCTGCCGGGCTGGATCGGATGATCGTTGCCCACCAGGCCATAGCCGTACAGCACCGAAGCCAACAGGGTTTCACGGTTGATCGCGTGCTTCATCGCCATGCGCACGTCGTTGTTCTGGAACACCTGGCTGTCGGTGAGCATCGGGAAGGTGTAGTGCTGGGCACCCTTGGTTTCTTCGATCACCAGGTTCGGGTTGCGCTTGAGCAACGCCACGGTTTTCAGATCGACCTTGTTGATCACGTCCACTTGCCCGGTGACCAGCGCATTGACCCGCGCCGCGCCGTCGGCGATGGCAATCAGTTCGGCACCGGCGAAGTGCGCGCGCCCGGCTTTCCAGTAATCGGGGCTACGTTCCAGGGTCATGCGCACGCCCGGCTCGAAATCCTTGAGGCGATAGCCGCCGGTGCCGACACCGGCCTGCCAGTCTGCCACCCCGTCCTTGCTCGGCATGATCACCAGGTGATAGTCGGCGACCACATACGAGAAATCAGCGTTGCCCGAATGCAGTTCGAACACCACGCTGTCGCTGCCATTGGCGCTGACCTTGGCCACGTCGCCCAATACGGTCTTGGCCGCCGAGGTGGATTTTTCCCCGAGGTGATGCTGGATCGAGGTGACCACGTCATCGGCGGTCAGGGTCTTGCCGTTGTGGAAGGTCACGCCCTGGCGCAGCTTGAAGGTCCAGACACGGGCGTCCGGGGTCGAGGTCCAGCTTTCCGCCAGCTCGGGAATAGCCGTGCCGTCCACGGCAATTTCGGTCAGGGTGTTATAGACCGCCGAGAAACCGACGAAGGTAAAGGTGTCGCTCCAGGAGCCCGGATCTTTCGAGTCGGTGGTGCTGCCACCGGCCAGGCCCAGGCGCAACACGCCACCGGGTTTTGGCGTGGCTTCTGCAGCGAAGGCACCCAACGGCAGGCCCATGGAGAACGCCCCGGCCATCGCCGCTGCTGCCGCGCTGTACTTTAAAAAGTCGCGACGCGGGAAACTGAATTCATGGTTCGCTTGAGTAATCTTGTTTTTGTTATCGCTCATTGCATTGCCCCTGATAAAGACTAATGAAATACCCGTTCAAAGCCACGCAAGACACCGGGCCAGGGCCCGGTGCGCAAAACACTTGAATCGTTGACGGTCACACCTGAATCGCCTTCACTTCGACGAATTCGTTGAGCCCCTCTTCCCCCCATTCACGTCCATTACCCGACTGCTTGTAGCCACCGAACGGCGCCTGATAATTGAACGCCGCGCCATTCAGGAAACACTGGCCCGCCCGCAGTTGTCGCCCCAGTTCCAGCGCCCGCCCGGTACTGCCGGCCCAGACGCCGCTGGACAGGCCGAACGGCGAGTCGTTGGCAATCTGGATCGCCTGTGCCTCATCGTCATAAGGGATCAGGCACAACACCGGGCCGAAGATTTCTTCCTGGGCGATGCGCATGCTGTTGTCGACATCGGCGAACAGCGTCGGGCTGACGTAGTAGCCCCTTTCGAATTCCGGCAACCCATCGCCGCCGCACAGCAAGCGTGCGCCTTCCTCCTGGCCGACCTTGATGTAATCGAGCACGGTGCGGCGTTGCCCGGCCGAGCACATCGGGCCGAGGAAGCTTTGTGGATCGAGCGGATCGCCCATTTTCAGGCTCAGGGTTTCCTCCAGCGCAATTGCAACCGCTTCGGCATAACGGCTGGCCGGCAGCAACATGCGGGTCAGCGCGGTGCAGGTCTGGCCGGAGTTGATCATCACGTCCTGCACGCCATAGCGCACCGCGGCGTCCAGATCGGCATCTTCGGCAATCAGCAGTGCCGACTTGCCGCCCAGTTCCAGGCACACCCGCTTCACCGAGGGTGCCGCTGCCTGGGAGACCCGCACGCCCGCGCCGGTGGAACCGGTGAACGACACCATGTCCACGTCCGGGTGCCTGGCCAGGGCTTCGCCGACCTTCGAGCCCGGCCCGCTGACCAGGTTGAACACGCCGGCCGGCAGGCCGATGTCTTCGATCATCTGCGCCAGCAAAAACGCGTGCAGCGGCGTTTCCTGGCTCGGCTTGACCACCACCGTGCAACCGGCGGCCAGTGCTGGCGCAAGCTTGCCGATCAATTGGTGCAGCGGGTAATTCCACGGGTTGATGAACGCGCAGACGCCCACCGCCTCGCGGATCACCAGCGAGTTGCCGACTTCGCGTACTTCGTCCATCAAACCGGCCAGTTCGATGTACTGCTCCAGGCCCATGATCGGCCCGTCTACCTGTACCGAACGACTCCACTGCACCGGCATGCCCAGTTCAGTGGTGATCACCGCCGCCATTTCATCGGCGCGGGCTTTCAGTTGTTCGGTCAAGGCGCGGATATAACCGGCGCGCACGCTGGATGGCGTACGCGACCATGGCCCAAAGGCCTTGCGCGCCGCCGCCACGGCGTTATCGACATCGCGCTCATCGCCCAGCGGCACGCGGCCGGCGACTTCTTCGGTGGCCGGGTTGATGACTTCGGCGACGCCTTGGCCAGACGTGGTTTGCCAGCGCCCGTCAATAAACAGTGTCTTGTGATCAAGCATGAACCTGAGCCTCCATCAATTCCTGTGCACAACGGGCAATGCGCTGGCAGGCATCGCGCAAGGGCGCGGCACCTACCACCAGCCCGAGGCGGATATGTCCGGCAGCGCTCGGACCAAAAGCTTCACCGGCCAGCACCGAAACGCCATGACGATCCAGCAGTCGATCAGCGAATGCCTGGGCGCTGAGCCCGGTTTCGCGGATATCGACCATCACGAACATACCGCCATCGGGCTTCAAAGCACGCACGCCGGGGCAACCGGCCAGGTTTTCGCAAACCAGGTCGCGACGCTGGCGATAGGCTTCGCGCATGGCGTCCAGCTCCGGCAGCTGGCTTTCCAGCGCCACCACGGCAGCGTCCTGAATGAAGTCCGGTGAGCCGTAGAGCATGCACAACGCGAGGTTTTCCAGGTGCGCGGACAAGGATGGCGGCGCCACCACCCAGCCGACGCGCCAACCGGTCATGGCGTGGGATTTCGACAAGCTGTTGAGGGTCGCGGTGCGCTCGGCCATGCCCGGCAAACTTGCCGGGCTGACGTGTTCGCCGTCGAACAGCAGCTCGCTGTAGACCTCGTCGGATATCAGCCACAGGTCGTGGGCGATGCACAGTTCGGCCAGGGCTTGCCAGGTGCTGCGCGGCAGGCTTGCCCCCGACGGATTGTGCGGGCTGTTCAGCGCCAGGGCGCGGGTGCGCGGGGTGATACGAGCGGCGACGTCTTCGGGCTGCACGCGGAAACCGTTCTCCGAACGCACCGGCACGGGCACCACCACCGCACCGCAGGCACCGAATACGGCCTCGTAGGTGACGTACATCGGTTCGGCGACGATCACTTCATCGCCCGGATTGAGCACGCACTGGGCCACGCTGAACAGCGCGCATTGCGCCCCGGCCAGTACCGTGACCTCGTCGGCTGTCACCGGTTGGCCACTGCGTTGCCGGTGGCGTTTGGCGATGGCTTCGCGCAAGGCACGCTTGCCGCGCACCTCGGCGTAGTGGGTGTTGCCGGACAACAAGCTGTCGATGGCGCCCTGCACGATCGGTTGCGGCGTGTCGAAATCCGGGTCGCCCACCGACAACAGCAGAATGTCCTTGCCCTGCTCCATCATGGCCAGCGCACGGTAGTGAATATCCCAGGCGGCAGCGCCGTCACCGGCGATACGTTGGGTCAGATCGGAAAAGCGCATCGCACTATCCCCTCTTCAAAAAGTTGAATATCACCGAACGCAGGCATGCTTGAGTTCGATCAGGGTGACGCCATTGCGATTGAAGCCATGGCGCAGGTCGGTTTGCAGTTCCGCGAGGTTCTGCGGCTGGCTCACGGTGCAACCGAAGGCGCGACCCAGGGCGGCGAAGTCCGGATTGCGCGGCAGCACGCCGATGGGCTCGATATCGAGGCCAATCATGTCGTCGCGAATCTGCCCCAGGGCATCGTTGTTCCACAGCAACACCACCAGCGGACTGTCCAGCTCCTCGACCGCCGTCGCCAGTTCCTGCGCGGTGTAGAGGAAACCACCGTCACCCACCAGCACCAGCCCCGGACGTTGCGGCGCGCCGAACTTGGCGCCGATCCCGGCCGGCAAGCCGTACCCCAAAGTGCCGTAGCCGGTCGGGTGCAACCAGCTGCGGGTGGCCTGGCTGGCATAGGCGTAGTTGCCGGTGTAGGCCAGTTGGGTCATGTCGGTGCTGATGAAGGCGTTGGCCGGCAGCTCGGCGGCGATGCGTTGCAAAATCGCCTGATGGATCGATTGCAACGGACCATGACCGGCCTGAATGGCTTCACGCAGTGCCGCGACTTTGGCGATGGCCGCATCGGCGTTGCGTACATCTGCCGACAGGCGTTCCAGCAAAGCCGCGAGCGTCTGCTGCGCGTCACCTTGCAGTGCCACGGCGCATGGGTAGAAATCGTTGAACTTGCGCGGATCGATGTCCACGCGCAGCACTTCACCAGTAAGCGGCAGGCGTTCGCGCCAGAAATCGGTGTCGGCCATCTCCGTGCCAACTGCCAGCACCACATCGGCCTCGGCGATGAGGTCCCAGCCCGGTTCCACGCACAGCGATGAACCGGCATTGAGCGGCGCGTCCGGTGGCAGCAGGCCTTTGCCGGCGACGCTGGTGAACAGCGGCGCGGCCAGACGGGTGCTCAGTTCCTGCAACTGCGCTGCGGCATTCAAGGCACCGCCACCGGCGATGATCATCGGCCGTTTCGCGCTGTGCAGTTTGGCCACGGCTTCGTCCAGCACGGTCGAAGCCGGGGTACCGCGACCCGGACGGCGCACCACTTCGTTGCTCCAGTCGCGGGCGACCGGTGCCGACAGCACGTCGAGCGGCACCGAGATGTGCACCGGGCGCGGACGCTCGCTGTCGAACACCGCGTAGGCACGGGCGATCAGTTCCGGCAGGTCTTCGGCGGTCAGGGCCACCGCCGAGAATGCGGTGATCGGCGCGGTCATCGCGCGCTGATCCTGGCACTCGTGCAGGATGCCCCAGCCCTTGCCGAGGCTGGCGGTGTGGTTGACGCTGGAAATCACCAGCATCGGAATCGAGTCGGCGTAGGCCTGGCCGATGCCGGTGGCGGCGTTGGTCACGCCGGGGCCGGTGATAACGAAACACACGCCGGGCTTGCCGCTGACCCGCGCATAACCGTCGGCCATGAAGCTGGCGCCCTGCTCATGGCGGGTCAGCACATGGTGAATGCCGCTGCCGGGAAGGCCGCGATACAGCTCCAGGGTGTGCACGCCGGGAATGCCGAACACGGTGTCTACGCCGTAGTTGGCCAGCAGGCGCACCAGCGCCTGGCCACCGGTCAAGGTTTTGCTTTGCATGTTCAGGTCCTCACGCATGGGCGATGCGAATCAACGCATCGACCGCGGTCGTGCCATCGGCACCGACCAACAATGGGTTCACATCGAGTTCGAGCAATTGCGCGGCGTTTTCGCAGGCGTAATCGGCGACCGCTCGTATCGCTGCTACCAGCGAATCCAGATCCGCCGCCTCGCGACCACGGAAGCCTTGCAGCAACGGGGCGCTGCGCAGGCTCAGCAAGGCCTGGCGAATCGCGCCGTCGGTGGTTGGCAGCAGCAGGTTGCGACTGTCCTTGAGCAGCTCCACCAGAATGCCGCCGGCGCCAATCACCAGGGCCAGGCCGAAATCGTTTTCACGCTTGATGCCGACGATCAGCTCCGCCAGTGGTGGCTTGGCCATCGGTTCCAGCAGCAGTTGATCGAAGGGCACGTGCGGCGCGTACGCCTTGATGCTGGCGCGCATCTTGTCCAGCGCGGCGCTCAGGGCTGCGTCGTCCTTGAGGTTCAGTGCCACGGCACCGGCTTCGGTCTTGTGCGGCAATTGCGCGCTGACCGCCTTGAGCACCAGCGGATAATCCAAGGCGTTGGCGTCCTTGAGCGCCTTGTCTGGCGTACTCAACACCCCGTTGGGCGTCGGCAGGCCAAAGGCACGCAGGGCCTGTTTGGAATCCCATTCATTGAGCAACTGCCCTTCGCCTTCCAGTGCCTGCGGGCTGAGCGGTACCAGTGCCGATTCACCGAGGGCCAACAAGGCTTGACGATTGCGCTGGTAACCGGCGATGCGGCCCCACGCCGCCAAGCCGTCTTCGACACCCTGCAATGCCGCCACGCCCTGGGCATGCAAGCGCTCACGGGCGTGAGGCGGCAGCAGTTCCGGGAAGGCCGAGGTGACGAAACCGGTCTTGCCATGACGCTCCAGCGCCTTGCAGTACAGGTCCAGCAGCAGGTCGCACTCCTTGCGCTCGCCGGTAAATTCCGCCGGGTAGTCGAGCACCAGCATCGCCGCATCGGCTTCTGTGCGCAGGGCGCTGTCGAGCATGCGGTTCAACGCTTCGCCGTCACCCCAGATCGCCGTGGTGAAGTCCAGCGGGTTGACCAGGTTGGCGTAGCTCGGCAGCACCTGCGCCAGTTCGCCGACTTGTCCTTCGTCGAGTTTCGGCAGGCTCAGGTCATTGCGTTCGGCGTAGTCGGCAATGAAACCGGCATCGCCACCGGAACAGGCCAGCGCGATCAGGCTGTTGCCCGCTGGCAGGTTGCCGCAGGCCGCGGCTTTCAGGGTCTCTACAAAACTCACCGGGCCACTGACGCGGATCACCCCGAGGCGCGCAAACAGCGCGTCGTACAAGGCGTCGGAGCCGGACAACGAACTGGTGTGACTCAGGGCCAGTTCGGCACCGATCTGCGACACGCCGGTTTTCAACGCGATGATCGGAATGCCCTTCTCCAGCGCCTTGTGCGCGGCACGGGCGAAACCCGGTACGTTCTTCAGGCCTTCCAGATGCAGGCCGATGGCGGTGACCCGTGGCTCGTCGAGCAGCACGTCCATCAGTTCGGCCACGCCCAATTGCGCCTGATTGCCCACCGAGGCCATGTAGGCCACCGGCAGCGAGCGGTCGCTCATGGACAGGTTGTAGGCAAAGTTGCCGCTCTGGGTCAGCACCGCCACGCCCTTCTCCACCGCTTTGCCGCCGTGGGCCACCGGCCACAGCGCGGAGCTGTGCAGGTAGTCGAGCAGGCCATAGCAGTTGGGGCCGAGCAAGGCCATGTCGCCGGCGGCTTCAAGCAATTGCTGTTGCAGAGCCTGCCCTTCGGCGCCGGTTTCGGCAAAACCCGAGGCGTAGCAAATGGCGCCGCCGGTGCCGATGGCGGCGAGTTCGGCGACGCAGGTCAGGGTCAGGTCGCGGTTGGTGGCGATGAACACCGCGTCCGGTCCGCAAGGCAAATCGGCAATGTTGCGCACGCAGGGCACGCCTTCAAGGACGTCGTGCTGCGGGTTGACCAGCCACATTTGCCCAGGGTAGCCGCCATCGGCGCAGCGCTTGAGGGCGCGGGCCATGCTACGGCCACCGACGAAGGCCACGTGGCGTGGGGCAAGCATGCGCTTGAGGTTGTCACGAATGGTTTGCAACATGGGAATTCTCCGGACCAATCAGCGCAGCAGCGGCCGCAGCAGCTCACGGGAAATGATGTGGCGCTGGATCTCCGAAGTGCCTTCCCAGATCCGCTCGATCCGCGCGTTGCGCCAGATGCGTTCCACCGGACCTTCGTCCATCAGGCCCATGCCACCAAAGATCTGTACCGCCTCATCGGCCGCGCGGCCCAGCACTTCGCTGGCGAACAGCTTGGCCATGCCGGCCTCGCCATCGGTCATGGTGCCCTGATCCATCTTCCACGCGGTGTGCAGGGTCAGCAGTTCGGCGGCGCGAATTTGCGTGGCCATGTCCGCCAGCTTGAAGGACACGCCCTGATAGGTGCCGATCGGCTGGCCGAACTGTTTGCGGTCCGCCGCCCATTGCAGCGACACGTCCAGCGCCCGTTGCGCCTGGCCGACGCAGTTGGCGGCGACCATCACTCTGCCTGCGGTCAGCCAGGCGTTGGCCACGTCCCAGCCCTTGCCGACTTCGCCCAGCACTTTGGAGGCGGGTACGCGGCAGTCGTCGAAGAACATTTCGAAGGTGTGATAGCCACGGTTGCTCACGCATTTCGGCCCACGGCGAATAGTCATGCCGGGGGTATTGCGGTCGACCAGGAACGAGGTCACGGCGTTGCGCTTCTTGCCGTTGTGCTCGTAGGTGTCGGTGACGGCGAAGACGATGGCGAAGTCGGCGTGGCCGGCGTGGCTGATGAAGTGCTTGCTGCCGTTGAGGATGAAGTCGTCGCCGTCACGCACGGCGCGGGTCTTGATAGCGTTGGCGTCGGAGCCGGCGCCCGGCTCGGTGAGGGCGAAGCAATCGATCTTCTCGCCCTGGATGCATGGCAACAGGTAGTCGTTGATCTGCTCGCCCTTGCAAGCCATGAGGATTTTCGACGGCCGCGCGACAAACACGTGCAGCGCCCAGGAGACCTTGGACAACTCGCGCTCGATCAGTGCCTGGGACAGGTAATCCAGACCGCCACCGCCCACCTCTTCCGGCATGTTGAACGCGTAGAAACCGGCGGCAATCGCCTTGCCGCGAATCTGCGCCGCCAGCTCCGGGGAGACCTCATCGGCGCGATCGACCTGATCTTCATAGGGCAGCAGTTCCTTTTCGACAAAACTGCGTACCGCGTCCACCAACATTTCTTGTTCTTGGGTCAGTTGGAAATTCATGGTGCTACCTGTTGTTCGTTTGCAAAGATTGGTTTGCGAGGCTGAAGGTGATCGCTGGCAAGCCAGCTCCTACAGGTCGGCTTGGCTTATCGACCAATGAAGCGTGCCGGGCGTTTTTCCATGGCGGCGCGCAGGGCTTCGTTGCCGTCTTCGCTGCGACCGCACAACAGGCCGGCAGCCAGTTCCGCCTGCAGTTGCTCGGGCAGGCTGCGGTCGGCGCCTTCGCGCATGAGTTTCTTGGTCTGGGCAAAGGCAAAGGTCGGACCGGCGGCCAGGCGCGAGGCGAGTTCACTGGCGGCGGTCAGCAACTGATCGTCGGCGCAGACATCACTGACCAGGCCGGCGTCCAGGGCACGGTCGGCGCCCCACAATTCGTCGAGAAACAGCAGGCGCTTGGCCTGCTCGACCCCGATCAGCCGTGGCAGGTGCCAACTGGCGCCGGCGTCCGGCGAGTACGCCATGCTGGTGTAACCGGCCTTGAACCGTGCCGATTGCCCGGCGATGCGCAGGTCGCAGCACAGGGTCAGGTCCATGCCCGCGCCGACGGCGGTGCCGTTGATGGCGGCGATGGTGGGTTTTTCCAGGCTGTGCAGGCGCGTCATCAGGGCGTGGGCGGTTTCAGTCCAGCCGTAGGTTTCCAGCGCGCCCCGGGCTTCGGCTTCGGCCCATTCATCGAGGTCGGCCCCGGCACAGAAACTGCGGCCACTGCCGGTCAGCACCACCACGCGGACCGCAGGGTCGGCGTTATAGGTGTCGAGCAACGCGTGCAGGTTTTTCAGCGTCGGGATGTCCAGCGCATTGCGCTGAGCGGTGCGATTGAGGGTGATCCAGGCAACGCCTGCTTCGACCTGACTGAGCAGCGAATCGTGAGTAGTCATGCGAGTCCCCGAATTATTGTGATTGGTCTGAGGTGTTGCGACTTGAGGCCATACTAAACGAGTGTTCAGTAAGGCGGCAATTGGTGGCGAAATAAGCTGTAACAGGCCGATTAATCGTTTAGCTCATTGTTTTAATTACGTTTTTTATAGATAGACGATCTTTGGCCACTATCTCTGTTACAACTTCGAACAACTGCCCACACGGTGGCGCAAAAACGCTCAACACCGCCCATGACTGACCCACCGCCTTCAACTGTAGGAGCAAAGCTTGCTCGCGATAGCGCAATGTCAGGCGATTCGAAAGTGCGGCCGCCAATGCCATCGCGAGCAAGCTTTGCTCCTACAGAAGCGAGCCTGCTCGCGATGGCGGCGTCACATTCAACATCTCTGTTGATTGTTGAACCGCAATCGCGAGCAGGCTCGCTCCTACAGGGATGTGCTAAATCATGGGATCAGGCGCTCGGCAAACTCGGCGCCAACACCTCTTCACGCTTGCGATGGAACAGAAAGTACGCGCCATAGCACAGCGCAATAAAGCCAAAGCCCCAGTACAGCGATGGTCGCTGGGTTTCATCCAGTGCCAGGAACACGAACAACGAGCAGCACAGGGTGATGCACATCAGCGGCAGCACCGGGAACCATGGGGCGCGGTATTTCAGGTCGCTGAGTTTGCCGCCGTCGCGCAGGTAGGCCTTGCGGAATTTGTATTGGGCCAAGGCGATGACGATCCAGGTCACCGTGCCGGACATGCCGCTCACCGCCATCAGCACCATGAACAAGGTGTCCGCCGCGACGAAGCTGGTCATCAGCGACACCAGGGCAAAGCACAGGGTGATGCTCAAGGCACGCAGCGGTACGCCACGCTTGCTCAACGGCGACAGGCTTTTCGGCGCCATACCGGTTTTCGACATCGCCCAGAGGATGCGGGTCGAGGCATACAAGCCAGAGTTGCCCACCGACAGAATCGCGGTGAGGATCACGAAGTTCATCAGGTCGGCGGCATAGGGAATGCCGACCATGTCGAACACCTGCACGAACGGACTTTCCATCAGCCCCGCCTGCTGCCACGGCACGATGGCCGACAGCACGATGATTGCCAGCACATAGAAAATCAGCACGCGGAACACCACGTTGCGTACCGCGCGCGGGATGCTTTTTTCCGGCTGGTCGGTTTCGCCGGCGGCCACGCCCATGATCTCGCAGCCCTGGAACGCGTAGACCACGGTCATCATCACCGCGAACACGGCGGACATACCGTTGGGAAACAGCGAATCGCCGATCAGGTTGGTCGCCATCGGCGCCGGTGCGCCACTGCTCAGCGGCATCACGCCGAAGATCACCAGCACACCAACGACGATGAAACCGAGAATCGCCGCGACCTTGATCCCGGAGAACCAGTATTCCGCCTCACCGAAGGCGCGGGTCGCCATGGCGTTGATGCCGAACAGCACCACCACGAACAGCGCCGACCAGTACCAGATCGGCACCGCCGGGAACCAGCGGGTCATCAGCATGCCGGCGGCGGTGAACTCCAGGCCGACGGTGGTCGCCCAGCTCATCCAGTACACCCAGCCGATCATGAAGCCGGTGGCCGGGCCGATGAATTTCGTGGCGTGGGTCTGGAACGAACCGGAGACTGGCATCTGCACCGACAGTTCGCCCAGGCAGACCATCACCAGGTACATCAGGAAACCGGCCACCAGATACGCCAGAATCGCCCCCACCGGGCCGCCCTGGTTGATGGTCACGCCGGAGCCCATGAACAGCCCGGTGCCGATCACACCGCCCAACGACAGCATGAAGATGTGCCGGCTTTTCAGGGCACGGGTCAGTTGGATGCCTTTACGATCAGTGTTTTCGTTCATGTCGGCACCTCAGCAGTCAGTGAGGGGCGCGGCGCATGACAGGAGGTCATGGCTCGGGGAGGGATCAGCTTTACGGTAATTCATTATTATTATCTCCAATAAGCTTCGAAGACCGCGCTGCGGCGGTTGCGTCGATTATTGGAAAGCCATGTAAGGCCCTGTTGTACGTAAAGATCAAAGATGTAAAAAGTCGTAACAACCTTGTACACCTGCACCACAACACGCAATCCCCTGTAGGAGCGAGCCTGCTCGCGATTGCGGTGGGTCAGTCGACATCAATGTTGAATGTTAAACCGCCATCGCGAGCAGGCTCACTCCTACAGGGATAGGCGGTGTGCCTGGGATTATCGGGGCAACGTTCCCAGAAGGTCTTCGAGGATTTGCAGCGCCCGCTGCATTTGCGCCTGAACGGTCGGCGCCAGCCCGGGAATCGCCGATTCGTCGTTGTCCAGGGCCGCCGTTTCCAACTGGCGCAATACCGCCGCAAGCCCACGGAACCCCAAGGAATCACTGCTGCCGGCCAAACGATGGGCCAATTGCGCGACCTCCGTGCAATCGTCAGCCTCGATCGCTTCGTCCAGTGCTTCGCGATGTTGAAGGATCGAATCACGCAACACGGTCAACAGCCCCTGCACTTTCTGCTCACCGAGCAAGGTGCGATGGGTGTGCAGCAACGGCCAATCCATCGCCTCGTCCTCGACCACCGCCTCGGCGACCGTCGTCTGCCCCGCCAGCACCTGCCGCAGGTTCTCCAGCTTCAGCGGTTTGGCCAGAATGCCGTCCATGCCCGCATCCAGATAACCGCGAACCAACGCCGGTTGCACGCTGGCGGTCAGGGCGAAGATGCGGGTCTGGCGATTCGGTCCTTCGGTGCTGCGAATCCGCTTGCACAATTCGACGCCGCTCATTCCCGGCAGATGCACATCCAGCAGAATCAGATCGAAGACCCGCCCGGCACACTGCACCAACGCTTGCTCGGCATCGATGGCCAGCCACACCTGATGCCCGTCCCGTTGCAACAGCCCCTCGGCGACTTCGCGGTTTAGCGCCACATCCTCGACCACCAGTATGTCCAGTGCCGGGCCCGCTGCATGAACCGACGCGACGTCGATGACGCCGCTGGCCGGCTGCAAGGTCAGTTCGAACCAGAAACAACTGCCGCGCCCGACTTCGCTGCTGACGCCGATGCTGCCGCCCATGTGCTCCACCAGGTGTTTGCAGATCGCCAGCCCCAGCCCGGTGCCGCCAAAACGCTGCGCCACTTCTTCACTGGCCTGGGTGAACCGCTCGAAAATCTTCGCCTGCATCGCCGGGGCAATGCCGATGCCGTTGTCGGTGACGCTGACCCGCAGACGCTGCCCGTTCTGCGCTTCAGGCTGATCGAGCAACGCCACCTCGACGCTGACCTCGCCGCCTTCGGTGAACTTGATGGCATTGGCCAGCAAGTTGCTCAGCACCTGCCGCAAGAATTGTTCAGCGCCATTGTGATGTTCGGCCACCCGCTGATCGACCCGGCATTGCAAGAGTGTGTCGTTGTCCAGCGCCTTGGGTTCGAGCAGGGTCAGCACCTCGTCGAGCAACTGGCGAATCGAGAAATCCACCGGCTCGGGCAGGCTCGCGCCCTCCTCCAGCTTGGCGAAAAACAGCACTTCATTGAGGATGCTCAGCAAGCCCTCGCCGGCCTTGTGCAAGGCGTCCAGACGCTTGCTGTCCTGCGGGTCCAGACGGGCGCCGCGCAGCAACTCGGCCATGCCGAGAATGCCGTTGAGCGGTGTGCGCAGTTCGTGGCTCATGGTCGCCAGAAACCTCGACTTGGCCTGGTTGGCGGCTTCGGCTTCGTCCTTGGCGCGCATCAGGCTGGCGGTACGCCGCTCGACCCTGCGCAGCAATTCGTCGCGATTGTCCTGCAAGGCCAAGCGATCGGTTTCCCGGCGTTCGATGTCACTGAGGATCGCCCGGCGCATGTCATCCAGGGCGTGGGCCACGGTGTCGATTTCGTCTTCATGTGCGTTACGTCGTTTGTCCAGGCGCAGCGGCTCATGCCACTCACCAGCGGCAATGCGCCGGGCGAACCCGGCCATGACTTGCAGGTGCCGGGTGACCAGGCGGTAAAACAACCCGGACAGCGCAATCGCCAGGCCACACAAAAACGCCCCCATCCACAACAGGCTGGTCAGCCCGGTGGCGTACAGGCGCTGATACACCGCGCCCAGGTCGGTGCTGACTTCCAGCTCGCCGAGCTGGCGCAACGGGCCCGAAGGTGGTTGATAGTCCAGGGCAAAACGCTCGATGCGCAACGGGCCGACCGGGTCCGGGTTGCCTTGCAGCAAGTCGTAGTCGGGGCTGGTCAGGTGCACCCGCGCCACGTCGGAAAAATCCACCAGACCGCGCAATTGCACGTTCAACTGTTCCTGGTTCAGGTCCCACAGGCTGCGCTCCAGGCTCGCCAGATAGCCGGCGCGGATCAGCTCCATGCGCGAGTCGATCTCGCGCATTTCCCGGCGGTATTCGATGTACAGCTGCACGCTGCTGGCCAGCACGGTGAAGCACAGGCTGAACAACAGAATGAACAGCAGCAGGCGCCGCAGCAGTCCGCCGGGTCGAGCGCGAATCATTGGGCGTTGGCCGGCAGGTTGATCATGTCGCGGTAGGTGACTTCGCTTTCATTGAGCAGGCGCTCGATGTCGCCAGCGTCCACCATGCGTTGCAGCTGGGCGTTGATGTCCGGCATGCGCGCAGCCAGCGGCGAACGGCGCGACACGGCGATCCGCAGGTAATCCACGCTCAGGGCAGTGGGCAAGGCGACAATGTCTTGCGCGCCGGGCAGACTTTCCACGTACAACTGCCCGGTGCGACGTTCCTGGGTGATGAAATCAATGCGACCGCGAATCAGCTTGCCGAAGTTCTGGCGACTGTCCGAGACCCATTCGATGTTGTTGTTTTGCGCGACCATGCGATCGAACTCCACGCCGTAACTTTCACCGAACAGCAAGCCGCCACGGTAGTTGGCCAGATCCTGCAAGCGTTCGAATTTCACCGGGTGTTGGCGATTGATGAACAGCGCCACTTCCTCGCGCAGCACCGGTACCGTGGAAAACAACATGCTCTGTTCCCGCTGCACAGTGCTGTAGGCCAGCACCACGTCGACCCGGCCTTCGGCGGCGTCGAGCAGGCAGCGCTTCCAGTTGCCCAGCACCACCACCTCGACGTCGTAGCCCAATTGGCCGAACAGCTTTTTCACCACGCTCGGCGCCAGTCCTCGGACCTGTTTACCGTCGCTCCAGGAAATCGGCGGGTACACCGGGTAATCGCAATAGCGCACCTTTTCAGCCGCCAGCGCATAGCCGGACATCATCGGCAAAATCAACGCCAGCATCAGCCAGAGCCGTCGCCCCACGACCATCACGCCGCCAGGCTGGCCGTGAACAGGTAACCGGCGCCGTGGATGGTGATGATCAACTGCGGTTCGGCGGGGTCGTCGTGCAGCTTGCGGCGCAAGCGGCCCACCAGCACGTCGATGGAGCGGTCGTTGGGCACCCATTCGCGGTTACGGATCTGGTCCATCAACTGATCGCGGCTCAGGGTGTGGCCGCTGTTGCGCAGGAACACGCTGAGCAGCTGGTATTCGCCGTGGGTGAGCAGGGTTTCACTGCCGGCCGGATCGATCAGGCGTCGGCGGTCGGTGTCCAGCGCCCAATCGGCGAACTGTTTGACGGGCCTGGAGACGGGCGCCACGGGTTGAGGAACCTGTGCGTGACGAACCCGGCGAATCAGGTTTTTCGCCCGGGACACCAGTTCCCGTGGATTAAGGGGCTTGATCACGTAGTCATCGGCGCCGCATTCGAGGCCGACGATGCGGTCGATTTCATCGTTGCGCCCGGTGATCAGGATGATCCCGACTTCCGAACGCACCCGCAGCTCGCGGGTCAGGGTCAGGCCGTCCTTGCCGGGCAAGCGGATATCGAGCATGACCAGGTCGACGGTCTGGCTGGCGAGGAAGGTTTCGGCCAGTTCCGCGGTGGCGGCGCAATGCACGTCGTAGCCTTCCTGGGAAAGATAGGCCTGCAACAGTTCGCGAATCAGCGGATCGTCATCGACGATCAGTACCCGAGGCGTCATTACGTGGTGTCCTGCACGGGCCCGAAGGCGTATTTCTTATTAGAGTGTTTTGTTGCGACAGCGCCAGAGAGTAGCCACTGCTGAACAGGCGATCAACAGCTACTCGTCTGTACACAGAAACGCTGGCGCCCACCAGCCTGCAAACCGTCGACCCAGGCCTCGCAAATCTGGATGCCCTGCTCCGGCGTAAAGGTGCCCGGGTTAAGTCCGGATTCCAGCCACAGGCCATCGAGCAAGGCGCTGAGACTGATCGCGGCGAGATCGGCGTCAAAGTTTTCCCAGCCCTCTTCCTGCGCCAGTTCCATCAGCACCTTGCGCAAGATGCCACGGTACTCGCCGTAGGAATGATCGTGGGCCTGGTTGATTGCCTCGGCAGTTTTCACCGCACCCCAGAACGCCAGCCAGGCATCGATCAACTGCGGATCGAGCAATTCGGCGGAGAACGAACCACGGAAAAACGCCGACAACCGCTCCCGGGCATTGGGCGCCGCCTGTTCCATGGCATCACGCAGCAGGGTCATGACCCGCCCGGTGATCGCCATGTAGGCCTCGGCCACCAGTTCGTCCTTGCCGGAATAGTGATGACTGATCAGGCCAACCGAGACACCGGCCTCGGCGGAAATCTTGCGGATCGAAGCGCCCTGGAAGCCATGGCGCTTGAGACACACCAGCGTCGCCTCGATCAGATTGGCCTTGCGCAACTCCGGTTCCATGCGGGAAAAACGGGCTTCCTGATTCATGGCGACATGCTCCTGGATTCAGTCATGAGGGCTCGTGTATTGGCTGCGAGCTGAACGACTGTACAGCAAGAGCACAGTGATTCTCCAGTCGAGACCGAGGCGTTTCCATCGCGGGCAAGCCTTGCTCCCACAGGTTTTGCATCGTCTAGATGACCGTGAAACGACTCAGTACCTGTGGGAGCAAGGCTTGCCCGCGATGGCATCAGCCCCTTCAACACAGAACCAGGATCAATCCCGATACCCCGGCGCCACCCGTTCCAGCATCCGCAACAGCGCCGCCCAGGCCAGTTGCATCGCATCCGGGTCAGCCAATTCGCCCTCTTCCAGTGGCCGTCCTGGGTCATTGAACTGGCGTTCGGTGTGCTCACACACCTCGGCCGGAGGCAGCACCAGTTCCCCGGCAGCCTGCGCCGCCAGCTGAATCTCACAGGCCTTTTCCAGGTAATACATACGCAAGAACGCCTGGCTCACCGTCTCGCCCACGGTCAGCAAACCATGGTTACGCAGCATCAACACCGGCTTGTCGCCCATGTCCTGCACCAACCGCTGCTGCTCGCTCATGTCCAGCGCCACGCCTTCGTAGTCGTGGTAAGCGACCTTGCCGTAGAACTCCATGGAAATCTGGTTCACCGGCAGCAACCCGCACTTCAATGCGGCCACGGCGCAGCCGGATTTGGTATGGGTATGCAGCACGCAGTGCGCGTCTTCGCGGGCGCCGTGTATCGCGCTGTGGATCACGAAACCCGCCGGGTTGACGGGATACGGCGATGGCTCGACGGCGTGGCCATTCAAGTCAATTTTCACCAAATTCGATGCAGTGATCTCATCGAACATCAATCCATAGGGATTGATCAGAAAATGATGTTCCGGCCCCGGCAGGCGCACTGAAATGTGGGTGAAGATCAAATCGGTCATACGAAAATGCGCAATCAGGCGATAACAGGCGGCCAGTTCTTCGCGCAGGCGCTGTTCGGTCGCGCTGCGCGCAGTCAGGTGGGTGGCGATCTCATTCATTGTTGTGGTTCTCCAGGCTGATCGGCTGGGCAAACAGTACGGCTGGACGCGCACAGGCGTCCAGCCGCTTTGTACTTACTTGCTGGCCCAGGCGTTGAAGCGTTCCTCCAGCTCTTCGCCATGGTCAACCCAGAAACCGACGTCCATCGACAACGCACCCTTGAGGTTCTGCGGCGCGGTCGGCACCCACTTGGCCAGTTTGTCGTCCAGTTGCGCGGCAGCCAGGGTGTTGGTCGGCCCGTAAGGAATCAGGTTCACATACTTGACCTGGGCATCGGGCTGATTGGTGAACGCGATGAAGCGCTTGGCCTGATCCACATGCTTGGAGCCCTTGATGATCGCCCAGTAATCCATACCGTACAGACTGCCGGGCCAGACCAGGCCAAGGTGGCTGCCTTTTTGCGCGGCGTCGGCAATGCGTCCGCTGTAGGTCGAGGTCATCACCACGTCGCCCGACATCAGCCATTGAGGAGGTTGCGCGCCCGCCTCCCACCACTGGATGTTGGGCTTGAGTTCGGTCAATTTAGCGAACGCGCGATCCACGCCTTGCGGGGTGGCGAGTACCTTGTAGACGTCTTCGGTTTTCACCCCGTCGGCCAGCAAGGCGAACTCCAGGTTGTACACCGCACGCTTGCGCAACCCGCGTTTGCCGGGGGTTTTCTTCACGTCCCAGAAATCGGCCCACGAAGTCGGGGCTTGCGCCAGTTTGTCGGTGTCGTAGGCAATCGCCACGCTCCAGACCATTGCTGCCGAACCGCATTCCTGCGCCGCTTCGGGGATCAACTGGTCAGCACGCCCCAGTCGCGTCCAGTCAAGACGCTCATACATGCCTTCTTCGCAACCGCGCATCAGGTCCGGGCCTTCGATCTGTACTACGTCCCAATCGACGTTGCCGGTGTCGACCATCACTTTGATCCTGGCCATCTCACCGTTGTATTCGGCCTGCATGACCTTGCTTTGATCCAGCGTGGCGAAAGGCTGAAAGAATGCCGCGTCGAGGGCTTTCTGTCCGGCCCCGCCGTATCCGACCACCACCATGTCCGACCCTGCCTGAGCGTTGCCAAGGCCTAAGGCCATGGACAGCACCAAGGGATAAAAACCGTGCTTGAGCGTTCGCGATTTCATCAAAGGTTCCTCTTGCAGGTGCCGCCCGGACTGACACCGGAATGGCCCTTTTTATTGTTGTGAGGTTCGGCCCGGGAACGGGCCAGGAATGAAACTACTGCAAGCCACAGTAAAAAAACAAGTTGATTTTTTACTGAAGGTAAATTTCTATAGGCTAATAATAACAACGCCGAGAAACCTGTGACCTCTGTAGGAGCGAGCCTGCTCGCGATGGACGTTAACGATAACGCGGGCCGCCTGATTCCCCCCGGTGCCCGGACCTCCATCGCGAGCAGGCTCGCGCCTACAAAGGTCAGACCGCTGGAGTAGCCGCACCATGTCGACACCCGCCTTTGCACACCTGTTCGAACCCTTGCAGATCCGTGGCAAGCGCCTGAAAAACCGCATCATGTCCAGCGGTCACGACACCTCGATGCCCACCGACAACCTGGTCAACGAGCAACTGATCGCCTATCACCGGGCGCGGGCCGAGGGCGGTGTCGGGCTGATCGTGCTGCAAGTGGCCGGCGTGCATGACAGCGCGCGGTACACCTCCCACGTGCTGATGGCCACCGACGACGCCTGCATCGACGGCTACCGGAAAATCGCGCAGACCTGCCATGCCCACGGCACCGTGGTGCTGTCGCAGGTGTTCCATCCGGGGCGGGAAATCATGGAGTCCGCCGATGGCCTGCTGGCCGTGGCCTACTCCGCGTCGACGGTGCCCAACGAGCGTTTCCGGGTGATGCCGCGGGCGCTGGATCAGGCGATGATCGACGAGATCGTCGCCGGCTACGCCGCTGCCGCCCGGCGCCTGCATCAGGCCGGGATCGATGGCGTCGAGGTGGTGGCCAGTCACGGCTATTTGCCGGCGCAGTTCATCAATCCACGGGTCAATCGCCGCGCCGATGGCTACAACGGTGAACTGGAACAGCGTCTGCGCTTCCTGCGTGAAGTCATTGCCGCGATACGCGCCGGCACCGACGAAGACTTCATCATCGGCCTGCGCATTTCCGCCGACGAGCGCGACCCCGAAGGCTTGACCGAAGACGAATCCCTGGCCGCCGTGCAATCGCTGCAAGCACAGCTGGATTACGTGCACATCGTCGCCGGCACCTCGGCCTCACTCGGTGGCGCGGTGCATATCGTGCCGCCGATGGCGATTGAAGCGGCGTATCTGGCCAAGGAAGGTGGGACATTCAAGGCCAGCCTGGACATTCCGCTGTTCGTCACCGGACGCATCAACCAGCCCCAGGAAGCCGAGCTAATGATCGCCCGTGGCCAGGCCGATGTCTGCGGCATGACCCGCGCGCTGATCTGCGACCCGCAAATGCCCAACAAGACCGACACCGGCCGCGCAGAAGACGTGCGCGCCTGCATTGCCTGCAATCAGGCGTGCATCGGGCACTTCCACAAAGGACTGCCGATTTCCTGCATCCAGCATCCGGAAACGGGCCGCGAGTTGATCTTTGCTCAGCGCAAACCGGCTGCAACACGCAAACGCATCATGATCGCCGGCGGCGGCCCTGCCGGGATGAAAGCCGCTGCGGTGGCAGCGCAACGCGGCCACGACGTGACACTGTACGAAGCCAGCTCGCAACTCGGCGGTCAGGTGTTGCTGGCGCAATTGCTGCCACGGCGTAGCGAATTCGGCGGTGCCAGCACCAACCTGCAGCGGGAAATGGAACTGGCCGGGGTACGCGTGGTGCGCAACACCCGGGTCGACCGCGCCCTGGTGGAGCAGGAAAAACCCGACATGGTGATCGTCGCCACCGGTGCCGAACCCTACTGGCCGCACTTCGAACGTGGCGGCGAGTTGCAGATGGTGGATGCCTGGCAAGTGCTGCGCGATGAGGTGCAGATCGGCCGTTCGGTGGTAGTGGTCGACTGGCGCTGCGACTGGATCGGCCCCGGCATCGCCGAGCGCCTGACCCGCGCCGGGCATCAGGTACAACTGGCCGTCAACGGCACCCATTGCGGGGAAAGCCTGCCGCTGTACGTGCGCGATCAACTCGCCGGCGAACTGCACAAACTGGGGATTCCCATCACCCCTTACGCGCGGTTGTACGGTTGCGACGACAACACCGTGTACCTGCAACACACCGCCAGCGGCGAGCCGATGCTGCTGGAAAACATCGACACGCTGGTGCTGTGCCAGGGCCATCAACCGGTGGACACCCTCGGCGACGAACTGCAAGGGCTGGTCGATTTTCGACGGATCGGCGACTGCCTGGCACCGCGCACCGCCGAAGAAGCGATTTATGAAGGCCTGAAGGTCGCGTGGGAGCTTTGAGCCTGTTTATACTCCGGGGCTTTACTAAATGCTTGAACACAAAACCCTGTAGGAGCTGGCTTGCCAGCGAAGAGTGAGTGTCAGTCAACATTCATGGCACCTGACACACCGCTTTCGCTGGCAAGCCAGCTCCTACAGGGTACGTCCCTCCCCGGTTCGGAATTGAACATGAGCAACAACAGCACCACACAGCCCGCAACCGGCGCCGCCGAACCGCACTTTCTCGGCACTCGCATTCGCGGCCTGCGCAAGCGCCGGGGCATGACCCTGGCGGAACTGGCACAGCAAAGCGAGCTGACCGCCGGCTACATCAGCCAGCTGGAGCGCAACCTCGCTTATCCATCGATCCCGGCGCTGTTCAACATCGCCCGCAGCCTCGGGGTGACCATCCAGTGGTTCTTTGCCAGCGAAGCCAACACCGCCCCTGAAGACGACGGCATTGTCGTGCGCAAGAACAGTCGCATGAGCGTGCATTACGAAGACGGCATCATCGACCAGCTGCTGACCCCGCAACCCAGTCAGCAATTGGAAATGCTCCACTCGCGCTTTCCGCCCGGCACCTACAGCCAGCAAAGCTATAGCCACGAAGGCGAAGAAGCCGGTTATCTGTTATCCGGCAGTTTCGAATTATGGGTCGGCGAGCGCTATTTCCAGCTCAACGAGGGCGACAGCTTCAGTTTCTCCAGCCAGGAACCGCACCGCTACGGCAACCCTGGCGATGTGGACGCGGTGGTGATCTGGGTGATCACTCCGCCAACGTTTTAACGCCGCCCGCGCACCGGCACAGTGACGCTCGCGCGCTTGAGGGTGTCGCTCGGCAATTCCTTGAACAGCGCGCGGTAGCTGCTGGAAAACCGCCCCAAATGCCAGAACGACCAGTGCATCGCCACCTCGGCGACGGTGGTTTGCGTCGGCGTGCAACTGAGCAATTCGCGGCGCGCACTGTTGAGGCGGCGCAGGCGTAGCCATTGGGTCGGCGCCATGCCGGTGTAGGCCTTGAACGCCTGCTGCAACTGGCGCAATGACACCCCGGCGACCTGGGACAATTCCAACAGGTTGAGGTGTTCTTCCGGGGTATCCGCCGCCCATTCCCCTACCCGCTTCATGATCGCCCGTTCCCCGGCCCGGCGCTGCAACGCACCTTGATCAAGGCAGACACACGCGTTGTCGAGGATGAACAGGCAGTCGTCCAGTAATTGCTCGGTCAGGGCTTCGCGACTCGGCGGATCGATGGTTTGCGACAGCCGTGTCAGCGTGCCGCTGAGCCAGCGGCTGAACAATGCGTTCTGCTGCGAATTGAGCGGCGCCATGAACAACCCTTCCAGCCGGGCCACATCCAGTGCGTGGCGCTGGACGAACTCCGGGCCGAACACCACGGCGATTTCCTGATAGTTCTCCGGGGTGATCCAGATGTTGCGGCTTTCGCCATTGAGCACGTAGAGCGCGTTGTCGCTGCGATCGAAACAGAACGCCAGCGAGCCCTGCGGCGCGCTGAAATTCTGCTCGACCCGGGTGTTCATGGACTCTTCGTAAATCTCCACGCCCTGCAAATCCAGATAGCGCACCAAGCCTGCGAAATGACCCGGCGACATCTGTTGGTAATGCTGGACCCAGCCCGGTGTGGCGCGGATTTGCTCGGCGACATCGGCGGTGTTGAAGGCTTGGACCTGTAGTAAATGACACGCTGTCATGGAATGACCTTACGCACTCTTTTGGTGCGCTTTGTGCTGCTTAAAGTGGATAGATGGAACCGCAAGGCTCGCCCAAGATAGTCGTCAACGCGCTACAGGGGAAGTGCTCGGCGGATGAAACCGGCGGCTCCTGGCGTTAATAAAACCAATAACGAGGTCTTTATGAATGTCCCTTTCGATCAGCTGTTCACGTGGCTGAAAGATCACAAGATTACCGAAGTCGAGTGCGTCGTCAGCGACCTGACCGGCATTGCACGCGGCAAAATCGCACCCACCAACAAGTTCCTGCATGAGCGAGGCATGCGTCTGCCGGAAAGTGTGTTGTTGCAAACGGTAACCGGGGACTTTGTCGACGACGACATCTACTACGACCTGCTCGACCCCGCCGATATCGACATGGTCTGCAAGCCCGACGCCGATGCGGTGTATGTGGTGCCATGGGCCATCGAGCCAACCGCCATCGTGATTCACGACACCTTCGACAAGTTCGGCAACCCCATCGAACTGTCGCCGCGCAACGTGCTGAAAAAAGTCCTGCAGCTGTACACCGACAAGGGCTGGAAGCCCATTGTTGCCCCGGAAATGGAGTTCTACCTGACCCAGCGTTGCGAAGACCCGGACTTGCCACTCAAGGCGCCGTTGGGCCGTTCGGGCCGCGCGGAAAGTGGTCGTCAATCCTTCTCCATCGACGCCGCCAACGAGTTCGACCCGCTGTTCGAAGACGTCTACGACTGGTGCGAACTGCAAGGCCTGGACCTCGATACGCTGATCCACGAAGACGGCCCGGCGCAGATGGAAATCAACTTCCGTCACGGCGACGCGCTGGACCTGGCCGACCAGATCACCGTGTTCAAGCGCACCTTGCGTGAAGCCGCGCTCAAGCACAACGTCACGGCGACCTTCATGGCCAAGCCGATTGGCGACGAGCCCGGCAGTGCCATGCACATTCACCAGAGCGTGGTGGACATCGCCACCGGCAGGCCGATCTTTGCCGATGCCGACGGGCAGATGAGCGACCTGTTCCGCCAACACATCGGCGGCCTGCAAAAGTACATCCCCAAAGTGCTGCCGATGTTCGCACCCAACGTCAACTCGTTCCGCCGCTTCCTGCCGGATACCTCGGCCCCGGTCAACGTTGAATGGGGCGAAGAAAACCGCACCGTCGGCCTGCGCGTGCCGACCTCCAGCCCTGAGGCGATGCGCGTGGAAAACCGTTTGCCGGGGGCCGACGCCAACCCGTACCTGGCCATCGCCGCCAGCCTGTTGTGCGGCTACATCGGCATGGTCGAAGGCATCGAGCCGAGCGCCGCGGTCCAGGGCCGCGCCTATGAACGCCGCAACCTGCGCCTGCCGATCACCATCGAAGACGCCCTGACGCAAATGGAAGAGTGCGACGCCATCGGCCGTTACCTGGGCAGCAAGTTCGTGCGCGGCTACGTCGCGGTCAAACGCGCCGAGCACGAGAACTTCAAGCGGGTGATCAGTTCCTGGGAGCGTGAGTTCCTGTTGCTGAGCGTCTGATAAATCTCGCTCCCTGGCATCACACATCCCCCTGTGGGAGCGGCGGTGCGACGATTCGACTTGCCCGCGATGAGGCCGGCACATTCAACATCTCGGTTGACTGACACGCCGCCATCGCGGGCAAGTCGAATCGTCGCACCGCCGCTCCCACAGGGGCAAGCGAACACCAAAAAATCTCAAAAATTCCAAGAGGTGTCGATATGCGTCTATTGAAATCCATGGTCCCGCTCGCACTGGCGGCCCTGTGCAGCGCCGTGGCCCAGGCCCAGCCACAGGTCAGCGTCTACAACTGGACCGACTACATCGGCGAGACCACCCTCGCCGACTTCCAGGCCAAATCCGGGATCAAGGTGATCTACGACGTCTTCGATTCCAACGAAACCCTGGAAGGCAAATTGCTAGCCGGGCGCACCGGGTATGACGTGGTGGTGCCGTCCAACCACTTCCTGGCGCGGCAGGTAAAGGCCGGCGCTTTCCTCAAGCTGGACCGCGCCGAACTGCCGAATTTCAAGAACCTCGATCCGAAACTGCTGGCCCTGCTAGAGAAGAACGATCCGGGCAATGAGCATTCCGTGCCGTACCTGTGGGGTACCAACGGCATCGGCTACAACGTCGATAAGGTCAAGCAAGTGCTGGGCATCGACCATATCGACTCCTGGGCCGTGCTGTTCGAACCGGAAAACATCAAGAAGCTCAGCCAGTGCGGCGTGTCGATCATGGACTCGGCGGATGAGGTGTTCCCGGCGGTACTCAACTACATGGGCATGGACCCGCGCAGTGAAAACCCCGAAGACTTCAAAAAGGCCGAAGCCAAGCTGCTGAGCATTCGCCCGTATGTCACCTACTTCCACTCCTCCAAGTACGTTTCGGACCTGGCCAACGGCGACATCTGCGTCGCGTTCGGTTACTCGGGCGATGTGTTCCAGGCCGCCAACCGCGCGAAAGAAGCCAAAAACAATGTGAACATTGCCTACGCCATCCCCAAGGAAGGCAGCAACCTGTGGTTCGACCTGCTGGCCATTCCCGCCGATGCCAGCAACCCGAAAGAAGCCCACGCCTTCGTCAATTACCTGCTCGACCCGCAGGTGATTGCCAAAGTCAGCGCCTCGGTGGGCTACGCCAACCCGAACCCGGCCGCCAAGCAGTACATGGACGCCGAACTGGTCAACAACCCTGAGGTTTACCCCTCCCAGGCAGTCCTCGACAAGCTCTACATCTCGACCACGCCGCCGCAGTCGATCATGCGCCTGATGACCCGTTCCTGGAGCAAAGTGAAGTCCAACCAATGAACCAGTACACCCAGGAACATACGCACTCTTACTACGCCGCCTCGGCCCACGGCTTGGCGCCTTTCCCCACGCTGGACGCAGACCTGATGGCCGATGTCTGCGTGATTGGCGGCGGTTTCACCGGCGTCAACACCGCCATCGAACTGGCCCAGCGCGGGCTCTCGGTGATCTTGCTGGAGGCCCGGCGCATCGGCTGGGGGGCCAGCGGGCGCAACGGCGGGCAATTGATTCGCGGGATCGGCCATGATGTCAGCGGTTTCGCCCGATACGTGGGCGCCGAAGGCGTGCGATATATGGAGCGCGCGGGCGTCGAATCGGTGGAACTGGTGGGCCGGCGAGTCCGTGAGCACGGTATCGATTGCGACTTGCGCTGGGGCTTCTGCGAACTGGCCAATACCCCGGCGCATTTCGCCGGGCTGAAGGCCGAACACGCAGAGTTGCTCGAGTCGGGCTATGCCCATGAAACCCGTCTGGTCGAACCCGGACAGATCCCTCAGCAGGTCGTGAACTCCGACCTGTATGCCGGCGGCTTGATTGACATGGGCTCGGGTCACTTGCATCCCTTGAACCTGGTGCTCGGCGAAGCACGGCTGGCGCAGTCCCTTGGCGTGCGGATTTTCGAGCAAAGCCCCGTCCTGGAATTGATCCATGGCAGCACGGTGCAGGTGCGCTGCGCCACTGGCACGGTCCGCGCCGGCAGCCTGGTGCTGGGCTGCAATGCGCATCTGGAAGAACTCGAACCGAAACTCAGCGGCAAGGTACTGCCCGCGGGCAGCTACATCATCGCCACCGAACCCTTGTCGGCGGAACAGGCGGCGCAGTTGATCCCGCACAACCTGGCGCTGTGCGACCAGAAAGTCGGCCTGGATTACTACCGGCTCTCGGCGGACCGGCGCTTGCTGTTCGGCGGTGCCTGCCACTATTCCGGGCGTGACCCACGGGATATCACGGCCTACATGCGCCCGCAGATGCTCAAGGTCTTCCCGCAACTGGCGAATGTGCGCATCGACTATCAATGGGGCGGCAAGATCGGCATCACCGCCAATCGTTTCCCCCAGGTCGGGCGCTTGAGCCAGCATCCCAATGTGTTCTACGCACAGGGCTATTCCGGTCATGGCCTGAACGTCACGCACTGGTGCGCAAAATTGCTGGGCGAAGCGATCTACGCCGGACACAGCCAGGGCTTCGACGTGTTCAGCGCCGTGCCGCACATGACCTTCCCCGGCGGCCGCGCCCTGCGCTCGCCCCTGCTGGCCTTGGGCATGCTCTGGTACCGCATGCGCGAAGTACTCGGCTGACATCCACAAATGGTTTCTCCTGTGGGAGCGAGCCTGCTCGCGAAGACGGGCTGACATCCAGCAACTCTGTTGCCTGACACACCGCATTCGCGAGCAGGCTCGCTCCCACAGGGTTTTGCGCTACATGTAAGGTCCCTCGTTCAGCCTTTCGATTTGCTCAATCGCAAGTCACTTCTATATTGAGGGGGTGCTCATCAATTCCTGCCTTCTGTCGAGCCTGGCCCAATGGCGACGAGTGACCCACTGATCATCTGCGAGCACTGTGACTGCGTGTACCAGAAAACCACGCTCGCCAAACATCAGAAGACCTTTTGCATCCGCTGCGGCGGCGTGCTTCAGCGCTATAACGGTCTGACGGTGGAGCAGCGGCTGGCATTGACCTTCACCGCCCTGATGCTGTGGATCTTCGCCAATTTTTATCCGGTCATGAGCATCAGCCTCAAAGGCCTGAAAAACAGTGCGACGCTATGGGATTCAGTGCTGGCCCTGAGTCTGGGGCCCATCACGTTCATCGCGATGGTGGCGGCGATCGCCATGATCATCGCGCCGATTTTCCAGCTGGTGCTGCTGATCTGGGTCCTGTGCTTCGCCCTCACCCATCGGCGCTCGCCGGGTTTCAGGTTCTGCATGCGCTGGCTGGAAACCCTCAGGCCCTGGAGCATGCTGGAAGTCTGTCTGCTGGGGGCGATGGTCGCCGTGATAAAACTCGCCGGGTTACTGGATGTGTTGCCCGGCATCGGCCTGTTCGCCCTGGCCATTCTCAGCCTGATGATGATCCGTGTCGCCGGTCGCGACATTCGTGATCTGTGGGACATCCCATGACTACGCCCCCGGTCGCCAGCGATCTCAACCTGTGCCTGTGCCACACCTGCGGGATGGCCTGTGACATGACCCATGAGCCTCACGAATGCGAGCGCTGCGGCGCCCCGCTGCACCGGCGCAAGACCAACTCGCTGACCCGGACCTGGGCCTACATGCTCGCGGCTCTGGTGTTTTACATTCCGGCCAATCTGCTGCCGGTGATGAACACCAAAATGGTCGGCAATGGCGCCGACAGCACGATCATGAGCGGTGTGCTGGAGTTCTGGCAGCACGGCGCCTGGGACATTGCCCTGATCATTTTCATCGCCAGCATCGCAGTGCCGGGCATCAAGTTCGTGGCGATCACGCTGCTACTGGTCACCGTGCAACGCGACAGTCTGTGGGCGCGCCAGGAGCGATCCAAGCTCTACCGTTTTGTCGAGGTCATCGGTTACTGGTCGATGCTCGACGTGATCGTGGTCGCCCTGGTGGCCTCGTTGGTGAAATTTCAAGCCCTGGCCGATATCGAGCCGCGTCCGGGCATTCTGTTCTTTGGCCTGGTGGTGGTGTTCACCATGTTGTCGGCGATGAGTTTCGACCCGCGCCTGATCTGGGATGCCACGGGCGAACATCCACACATTGAGGAGGTCAAGGATGAAGCAACAAGCCACTGACGGGCCGCAAGCCCCGGGTCAGGCGCCCATCAAGACCCGCCGTTTCAGCGTGTCGCTGGTGTGGATCGTGCCGATCGTCGCGGTACTGGTGGGGATTTCCCTGGTGGTTCACAGCATGCTGCAAGAAGGGCCGACCATCACCGTTACGTTCAAGACCGGCGACGGCCTGACGGCGAACAAGACCGAGGTCAAGTACCGCAGTGTGGTCATCGGCACCGTCACGGACGTGGAACTGAGCAATGACCAGAAGAGTGTCAACGCCACCATCAAATTGTCCAAACAGGCCGAAAGTTTTACCAGCAAGGACTCGAAATACTGGGTGGTGCGGCCGCGCATCGGTGCCGGTGGCGTGTCGGGTATCGATACCCTGCTGTCCGGGGATTACATCGGTGCCGACATCGGTCAGGACAATGCCCGTGCAAAGAACTTCAAGGGCCTTGAGAACCCGCCACCGATTACCTACGGCGAACCGGGCAAACGTTTCACCCTGCATACCCAGGACCTGGGATCGCTGGATATCGGCTCGCCGGTTTATTACCGCAAGATTCCGGTGGGTCAGGTCGTGGCCTACGCTCTGGACCCTGACGGCAAAGGGGTGAACATCGATTTATTCATTCATTCGCCCAACGACGCCTACGTCACCGAGAACACCCGTTTCTGGAATGCCAGCGGTATCGACGTGAACGTCGGTGCCAACGGTTTTGCGGTCAAGACCGAGTCCCTGTCTGCGATACTGGTGGGCGGCATCGCCTTTCGCGCGCCGGAGTACAGCCCCAACGACAAGCCGGCCCCGGAAGAGTATGCCTACGAGCTGTTCGACGACCAGCAAAGCGCTCTCGCCCCGCCCAATGGCAAGCCGCAATACCTGGCCTTGCGTTTCGATCAGGCGTTGCGCGGGCTCAAGGTCGATGCACCGGTGGAGTTCCTCGGCGTGGAAATCGGCAAAGTGGTGGCGGTCAACCTGGACTTCGATGCGAAAAAACGCAGTTTCCCGGTCAACGTCGGCATTGTGATTTACCCGCAGCGCCTGGGACTGGCCCACACCAAAATGCTCAAGGAGTTGAATCATGACCCCAACGATGAAGCCGCGGCCGTACGGCTGATCGGTTCCTTCATCGATAACGGCCTGCGGGGTCAGGCCCGCACCGGCAACCTGCTCACAGGCCAGCTGTATATCTCCCTGGACTTCTATCCAAAGGCGGAAAAAGTGGCTTTCGATCCCAACGCCCGCCCGATCAGCATTCCGACGGTGCCTGGCAGCCTCGAACAGTTGCAGGAAAAACTCGAAGCCATGGTCACCAAGATCAATCAGCTGCCCATCGAGCGAATTGCCGGCAACCTGGACAGCAACCTCGTGGAATTGCGCAAAAGCCTGGGGCACTTCAATGCCAAGACGCTGCCCGGCGTGCAAAACACCCTGGTGGACGTCAGCAAGACCCTTCAGTCGGCCAATACGACGCTTCAATCGGCCAACTCGACCCTGGCCGACGATTCGCCACAACGGGAAAAACTGGGCCAGACCCTGGACGAGTTGGGGCGCACATCGCGTTCCCTGCGTGACCTCGCGGACTACCTGGGACGGCATCCGGAATCGCTGATTCGCGGCCGCCCCGAAAATGCCGCGCCCATCGACCTTCAAGGGCCACCCAGCAAATGAGCACAGGAGCATCACCCATGGCTTTTCCGCTGAAGGTTACGTTGTTCGCTGCGCTGGCATTGCTCGCCGCTTGTCGCAGCGACCCGATTCAGTTCCACACCCTGACCCCGGCCCAGTTGAGCAACCATTCCAGGACCGCGGCGGATATACAGGTCGAAAGCCTGGTGGTCCCGCCTCAGGTCGATCGTCCGCAGATTGTTGTACGCCAGGGCAATAGCGGCATGTCCATCCTCGAAACCCATTGGTGGGGGGCAAGCCTGGTGGATGAATTGCGCAGCGCCTTGACCGATCAAATGGTGAACAACAATCCAGGGCGCAAAGTGTCGGTGCGACTGGAGGTGCAACGGTTCGATTCGATTCCTGGACAATACGGCCTGATCGACGTGAAATGGCGCCTGCGGGGCGCCAATGGAGACGACAACGCCCTGCTCAGTTGCCGCAGCACCTTGCAAACGCCTTCCGGGACGTCCATCGACGAGTTGGTGGCGGCCCAGCAAAACAATGTCAAACGCCTGGCTGCGCTCATCAGTCAGGCCGCGTCCCGAACTCAATCGGGATGTCCTCAGGACTGATCACGGTCTGTTTTACTGGCCCGACGGCGACTCGATCGCCGTTGGCCGGAACCTCACCCGCCGCCTTTGTTTTTACTTGCCTTGCTGGTCAAAAGTAAAAGGGAAAGATTACCAATAACCAACTAAGTAACCCCTGAAAAGCCCATTGCATTTTTTTCACATTCCTTTCACCCCGCCAACATCTGCGCAGCTTTAGTGTGCCCTGCACATGATCTGACTAGTTGCTTTCCAAGTTCTCGTTTCGTCCTGGATTCGACTGCTTGACACAACTTCTTATTGCGCTTCGGCAGGTGGAAAACTTGATCAACTCCTCAATGCGCAAATCGCCGTCGGGCCTGGGCAAAACACCGCGACTATTTAGGGTATTGCTCGCGAGCGTCGGCGCCCTGATGGTCATCGCACTGGTGACCGGGTTTGTCTGGTCGCAACGATCGCCGATCAGCCTGGCTAACGCGGACCCGGAAGTCCGGGCTCAATGGCTGCAAAGCTGGGAAGCCGGCGAGGTCGTGGTTCTGGTTCGCCATGCCGAGCGCTGCGACCGTTCCAGCAACCCTTGCCTGGGGCCTGCAGACGGTATCACCCGTGCCGGCAGTGACGCTGCAGCGGCAGTGGGCCAAGGCCTGGTGCGTCTGGGGATGACTCAGGCCGATGTCTTGAGCAGCCCGCTGACCCGTACCGCGCAAACCGCGCATTACATGTTTGGCAGCGACGCGCAGACGCAGGAATGGCTGGCCACCTGTGGCAGCACCTGGCGTAACGACATTGTGGCGCATAAGCGTGCCCATCGAAATCTGGTGCTGGTGACGCATAGCGGTTGCATCGGCGACTTCGAAGCCTTGAACGGTTTCAAAAATGCAGCGAAAAGCGAGTATGGCAGTTCGTTATTTGTGCGCATTGATAATAAAGGTCAGCTTCAAGTTCTCGGCATCATGAATGCTGAAGACTGGCGCTCGCTGCCCTTTGAAAAACGCTGAAACAATAATGAGTTCAACACTCGTTGATGAGGTACTAGTTTGTTCAGGCTGCTTCGCAGCGGCGCTGAAAGTTGCTTATCGCCCACTAAAACCGATCACACCCCCTCAATCAAACAACCTTCCCTGAGCCAAGGCTGACTCATGACTTCAAATCACCCGCTACCCGATTCCGTAGCCCAAACCCGTAGCGTTCGGCACCGGATGCCACCTTCAGAGCGCTGGACCGTATTAATCCTGATAGCGGCATTCGTGGCGTTCTATTTGTTGCCGCTGATGAGTCATGGGCTGTGGATTCCCGACGAAACCCGTTATGCCCAGATTGCCCAGGAAATGTCCCTTAGCGGTAACTGGATCTCTGCGCATTTCATGGGCCTGCGTTATTTCGAGAAGCCGATTGCCGGTTACTGGATGATTGCCATCGGTCAGGTGGTGTTTGGTGACAACCTGTTTGGGGTGCGGATCGCGTCGGCGCTGAGCACCGGGCTAAGTGTCTGGCTGGCTTATCTGATTGCCCGCCGGTTCTGGAATGATCCGCGCAAGAGTTTTGCCTGCGCGCTGCTGTACATGAGTTTCGGGCTGATTGCCGGCCAGGCCGGATACGCCAACCTCGATCCGCAATTCACCTTCTGGGTCAACCTGAGTCTGGTCTCGTTTTGGTTTGCCATCGACAGCAGCACCCCTCGCGGTCGGCTGATTGCGTGGGTAGTGTTGGGTGTGGCCTGTGGCATGGGGTTCATGACCAAGGGTTTTCTCGCCTGGCTGTTGCCGGCACTGATCGCCCTGCCCTATATGTTCTGGCAGCGTCGTGTCAAAGAGTTGTTGCGCTATGGGCCGCTGGCGGTCGTTGTCGCAACCGTGGTCTGCTTGCCCTGGGCACTGGCGATCCACCACCAGGAACCGGATTTCTGGCGCTTTTTCTTCTGGAATGAACACGTGCGCCGGTTTGCCGCCGACAATGCGCAACACGCTCGTCCATGGTGGTTCTACCTGCCGTTGCTGGTCGCCTCGAGCTTGCCCTGGGCTGCGTTGTTGCCAACGACCTTCATCCAGTCCTGGAAAAACAAGCGCCAACCTGTCTTTGGTTTCCTGTCGCTCTGGTTTGCATTGCCATTTATCGTTTTCAGCCTGAGCAGCGGCAAGTTGCCGACTTACATCATGCCGTGCCTGCTGCCCCTGTCGTTGCTGATGGGGCATGCGGTGACGGAACTGCTGAACCAGGCGCAGAGCAGGACGATTCGTATCAACGGTTGGCTCAACGTCATTATTGCCACCGGTGCGCTGGTAGCGCTGCTGTACCTGCAAACCACCAAAGAAATCTACGAAAATACCGAGATGTTCAGCCTGTCGCTGGCATTCATCGTGCTGGTCGGCTGGATTATTTCCAATGCCTTGCAGATCCTGCGTCCACTGCACTTGTGGGCAATGCCGGCCATCGGCATCGGGTTGCTGGTGGCGCTGCTGCCGGCCGCCATGCCAAGCCAGATCGTCGACAGCAAAATGCCCGACCGTTTCATCGCCGAGCATCTGGACAGCTTGAACCAGACCTCCTCACTGCTGAGCAACGATCTGGGCGCGGCCTCGGCGCTGTCCTGGCTGACAAAACGACCGCAAGTGGATCTCTATAATGTCATCGGCGAGTTGAAGTACGGCCTCTCGGATCCCGCCGTGGCAAACCGTAAGGTCACCACGGAAAACGTCGGCCAATGGATGACCGAGGCGCGTAAAAAGGGCTCGGTCGGTGTGGTGATGCGGGTCAACAGTGTCGATGAGATCCAGGAAGTGGAACGGCTGCCCATCGACGGCAAGCGTTATCAGCGCGGTAACCTGCAAATCCTGATTTTCCCGCAAACCCAACCCTGATACCGAGCACTAAAAAACCGAGAGGCCTGGCCGGTCTCTCGGTTTTTTTATGGGCGGCTTAAACAAAGGTACAAGGGTGAGCATTAACGCATCCTTGCTGGAGCGTGAAATCACACGAATTAACTGTTAATTTGACGTTTTTTTCTCATTCTGGCCTCTACATTCGCCCGCCTTAAACATGCAAATGATTCCTATTGATCTACAATAACCGACGACCTTCCCAGTCGGATCTGCTTGCTCGACACCAAAAAAACAGGAGCTGCCACAGCATGATGTCCCGTATCCCGTCCTTCCTGAAAAAAGCCCTGCTGGCTACCGCATTGGTAAGCGCTGGCCACGTGTATGCCGCCGATGGCGTCGGCATTGTGGTTTACAACGCACAGCACGAAGGCCTGACCAAGGCCTGGGTTGAAGGCTTCACTCAGGAAACCGGTATTCCGGTCACCTTGCGAAATGGCGATGACACCGAAATGGGCAACCAGATCGTGCAGGAAGGCAGCGCCTCGCCGGCCGATGTGTTCCTGACCGAAAACTCCCCGGCCATGGTGCTGGTGGACAACGCGGGTCTGTTCGCACCGGTCGACAAGACCACCCTGGAGCAGGTCGATTCCGCCTACCGTCCGGCCCACGGCAAATGGGTAGGGATCGCCGCACGTTCCACGGTGTTCGTCTACAACCCGAGCAAACTGCCGGAAGCCGAACTGCCCAAGTCGATCATGGACCTGGCCGCACCGCAGTGGAAAGGCCGTTGGGCCGCGTCCCCCGGCGGTGCCGACTTCCAGGCCATCGCCGCCGCCATGCTCGAACAGAAAGGTGAAGCTGCGACCCTCGACTGGCTCAAGGCAATGAAAACCAACTTCACCGCCTACCGCGGTAACAGCTCGGTGCTCAAGGCGGTGAATGCCGGGCAGATCGACAGCGGCGTGATCTACCACTATTACAGCCTCGTCGATCAGTCCAAGACCGGCGAGAACAGCAAGAACACTGCCCTGCACTACTTCAAGCACAAGGACCCGGGCGCGTTTGTCAGCATCTCCGGTGGAGGTGTCCTGGCGTCCAGCAAGCACAAGGAACAAGCCCAGGCGTTCCTGAAATGGATCACCGGCAAGGACGGCCAGGCCATCCTCAAGGACGGCAAATCGTTTGAATACGCCGTGGGCAAGAACGCGCAATCCAACCCTAAACTGGTGCCTTTGCAGCAACTCGACGCGCCAACTGTCGATGCGTCCAAGCTCGACAGCAAAAAAGCCGTGGAGCTGATGACCCAGGCTGGACTGCTCTAATTGATGCCTGAAACCCTGCCGGCGGGTGTTGCCGAAAGCACACCCGCCAACCTGCGTCGACGTTCACGCGGCTTTTTCGCGAGCCGGGGAGGCGCGTGGGTGACCGGTTTGTCGGTGCTGGTTTCGTTACTGGCGCTGCTGCCCATCGCCTTCGTCATCGGCGTGTACCTGCAAACCGGTTGGGCCACTCTGGCGCCACTGGTGTTCCGTCCACGGGTCGGCGAACTGCTGGTCAATACCCTGTTGCTGGTGATCATCACCATCCCCTTGTGCATTGCCCTGGGGGTGACGCTGGCGTGGCTCACCGAACGCACCAATTTACCGGGCCGCCGCTGGTGGTCGTTGCTGGCGACCGCGCCGCTGGCGGTGCCAGCGTTCGTGCACAGCTATGCATGGGTGAGCCTGGTGCCGCCGATTCACGGGCTGTTTGCCGGTGTATTGGTCTCGGTCATTGCCTATTTCCCGTTTCTTTACCTGCCGGTTGCCGCGACATTGCGTCGACTCGATCCGGCCATCGAAGACGTCTCCGAGTCCATGGGGCTCAAGCCCTGGGCGGTGTTCTTTCGCGTGGTGTTGCCGCAATTGCGCCTGGCCATCTGCGGCGGAGCCTTGTTGGTCGGCCTGCATCTGCTGGCCGAATACGGCCTGTACGCGATGATCCGCTTTGACACCTTCACCACGGCGATCTTCGATCAGTTCAAATCCACCTTCAACGGACCTGCCGCCAACCTGCTGGCCGGTGTGCTGGCGTTGTGTTGCCTGGCGATGCTGACCATCGAATCCGCCGCCCGCGGTCATGCGCGCTATGCCCGGGTCGGGTCCGGCAGTGCCCGTGAACAACGGGTTGTCTGCCTGAAGGCCCCGGCGACGGTACTCGCGCTGGTGTTGCAGATTGTCACCTGCGCGCTGGCATTGGGCGTACCGTTGATTACCCTGGGCAAGTGGCTGATTGCCGGGGGCTTGCAGGTCTGGGACTTGAGCGAACTGCTGCCGGCACTGGAACAGACCCTGCTCTTCGGCGTGGCGGGCGCGGTCCTGACCACCTGCGCCGCCATCCCGATTGCCTGGCTGTCGATTCGCTCGCCCGGCCGGCTGCAACGGATTCTGGAAAGCTGCAACTACATCACCAGCGCCCTGCCGGGGATTGTCGTCGCCCTGGCCCTGGTGACCGTGACTATCCATTTTGCCCGGCCGATCTACCAGACCACGATCACCGTGCTGTTGGCGTACCTGCTGATGTTCCTGCCCCGCGCCCTGGTGAGTCTGCGTGCCGGTATCGCCCAGGCGCCGGTGGAACTGGAAAACATGGCTCGCAGCCTTGGCCGTTCACCGGCACGGGCGCTGTGGCTGATCACCTTGCGCCTGGCCGCGCCGGGAGCCGCCGCCGGTGCCGCGCTGGTGTTCCTGGCGATCACCAATGAACTGACCGCCACCCTGCTGCTCGCCCCCAATGGCACACGTACACTGGCCACCGGGTTCTGGGCCTCGACCAGTGAAATCGATTACGCCGCCGCGGCACCCTATGCGCTGCTGATGATTGTGCTGTCGCTTCCGCTGACCGGAATCCTTTATCACCAATCCAAAAAAACGGCTGGCCGATGAACGCTCTAGAACTGCATTCACTCTCCAAATCCTACGGTGGGCAAAAAGCCCTGGAAAACGTCAGCCTGTCGGTACCCGCCGGCAGTCGCACGGTGATTGTCGGACCTTCCGGCTCGGGCAAGACGACGTTGCTGCGGATGATCGCCGGCTTCGAGTTTCCCGATACCGGCCGCCTTTCGCTCAACGGCCAGACCCTGGTCGACGGCACCCACGAGGTGCCGGCGCATCAACGCCTTATCGGTTATGTACCGCAGGACGGTGCGTTGTTCCCGCATATGACGGTAGCGGCCAACATCGGCTTCGGCCTGGCGACCAAGGGCAGCGAAAAGCAGGAGCGTGTCGCCGAGTTGATGGACAGTGTTGCCCTGGATGCAAACATGGCCGAACGCTGGCCCCATGAGTTGTCCGGCGGCCAACAGCAACGGGTAGCCCTGGCGCGAGCCCTGGCCCAGCAACCCCGGCTGATGCTGCTGGACGAGCCGTTTTCGGCGCTCGACACCGGACTGCGCGCCAGCATGCGCAAACTGGTGGCACGCTTGCTGGCGGAGGCCGGGGTCACCACCATCCTGGTGACCCACGACCAGAGCGAGGCATTGTCTTTCGCCGATCAATTGGCGGTGATGCGCCACGGCCGGCTGGTGCAGTCCGGGCATCCGCTGGACCTTTACCGCTACCCCGACGACGTCCAGACCGCGTTGTTTCTCGGCGAGGCCGTGGTCATGCCCGCCCGCATCGAAGCCGGCTGGGCCCACTGCGATCTGGGCCGCATACCGGTCAACAACCACCGCAACAACAGTGCGGCGCAGATCATGTTGCGGCCCGAGCAATTGCAGCTGGCCAGTATCATGCCCCATACCGCGGAAGTCGTGGGCTGCCGCGCCGTGGTGACCGAGCGGGACTTCAGCGGCAACACCTGCACGCTGACGGTGGAATTGCAGTCTTCGGCCTCCGGTGAACAGTCGGGCCGCTCTTTGCTGGTGCGTAGCTCGGGCATGTACGCGCCACCGGCCGGAAGCGCGGTACATGTCTCGACCATCGGTCATGCCCACGTATTGAGCGAACCCTGAACCCGGCACCTGTAGGAGCGAGCCTGCTCACGATGGGCGTCAACGATTGCGCGTGAAACCTGATTCACCTCGGTGCCCTCAGGTTTTTCGCGAGCAAGCTCGCTCCTACAGGACTGGATACGATCAAAGATCAAAGCGATCCACTGCCCGACGCCGTTCGTTGTCATCGCGCACGTCGTAGTTGGCGGTCGTCTGGATGTTGCTGTGGTGGGCCAGTTTTTGCGCGATCGACAGGTCGTGCTCCTCGATCACCCGGGTGATGAACGAACGGCGAAAATCATGAGGCATGATTTTCACCCCCACCTGCGCACCGCGCTGCCTCGCAATGTAGTAAATCGCGTGCTTGGTAATGCGCTCACGAGTGATGTGGCTGCCGCGTCGAATGCGGTTGAACAGAAAGGGGTCGTCCGATTCGCCTTCCTTGAGCTGTGAACGGCGCAACTCCAGCCAAGCGTCGAGCTTGGCGAACGCCCAGGCCGGGGCGTACTTGATCAACTGCTTGTTGCCCTTGGCCGTGACTCTCAGGCTGCGCTCGGTGAAATCGACCTGGTTGAGGTCGAGGTTCACCGATTCCGACTTGCGCATCCCCGAACCGTACAGAATCCCGATGATCGCCGCGTCCCGCAGGCCTTGCGGCCGTGGATCGGCGGCGCAGACTTCCATCAGCTCCTGGATCAGCGTGCGCCGAAGATTGCGACCCTGGGACAGGCGCGTACCAGCAATGCCCTTGACTGAGCGCATTTTCAGCAAGTGCTCCTGGGTGATCAGGCTCATGCGCCACGCCTCGTTCATGACCCCGCGCACCGCATTGACGTAGAGCGACGAGGTATTGGGCGCATAACCGTCAGTGCGTAAAGTAGCCACCAGCGCAACTACATCCTCGGGCTGCAGTTCGTGCCAGGGAATCTCCTCGATGTTCACCTCTTCGAAACCCAGGCGGTCGGCAGCATCCTGTAACACATAACGCAGGGTCATCTGGCTTGACGGCGCCAATCGCGCCAGATACACCGTCAGCGGATTGGTGGTGGAAGTACGTGAATCAGTAGCGGGTAAGTCAATCAAACGAAACAGCCTTAAGTGAAAACGGTTCGACAAAACAACTAAGCAGCGAAACATGGCTCATTACAGCGATACTTGCACAGGACTTCTGCAATCAGTCGTGATAAACGGCGAAAGCCTGAACAGGCGCTTAATCGCTTGCAGATAAACGATTCGCAGACCGTTTTTTCATGTTCCTTTCACAAAATCGAGCATAATCTCAGTAGGATAAGGTCAGCCTTGTGAACCCCCAACCTGCCGTCCGGGACGGGGAAAGTCAACTGATGCAGCTTCGCACGCTTTTCATTCAACTAATTGATGCAAATCCAGTTTCTTCGTCTATTCTATTCCTGGATCCATTTTTTTTAGCCTCAACGGCTATTCACTTTTCAGCCACGAGGTGCTCATGAGTCAGGCTTTTCTTCCCTTCTCCCGCCCCAGTATCGGTGATGAGGAAGTAGCAGCGGTAGAACAAGTACTGCGTTCAGGCTGGATAACCACCGGACCAAAAAACCAGGCTCTGGAAGAACACTTCGCCAACTATGTCGGTTGCCGTCATGCCGTGGCCCTGTCTTCGGCCACCGGCGGGATGCATATCACACTATTGGCACTCGGGATCGGCCCCGGCGACGAAGTCATCACCCCATCGCAGACCTGGGTCTCCACGGCCAATATGATTTGCCTGCTGGGTGCTACCCCGGTGTTCGTCGATGTTGACCGTGACACACTGATGAGCGACCTGGTGAGCATCGAGGCGGCGATCACCCCGCGCACCAAAGCGATCATTCCGGTGCATTACGCCGGCGCGGCGTTCGATCTCGATCCGCTGTATGCGTTGGCTGACAAACACGGCATCGCCGTAATCGAAGACGCCGCCCACGCCGCCGGCACCGTTTACAAGGGCCGCCCCGTCGGCGCCAAGGGCACGGCGATCTTCTCGTTCCACGCGATCAAGAACATGACCTGCGCCGAGGGTGCGATGTTCGTCAGCGACGATGAAGCCCTGGCCTCGCGGGTACGCATGCTCAAGTTCCACGGTCTGGGTGTCGACGCCTACGATCGCCTGACCCACGGCCGCAAGCCTCAGGCGCAGGTGGTGGAGCCCGGTTTCAAATACAACCTGGCGGACATCAATGCCGCCATCGCCTTGGTGCAACTGGAGCGACTGGACGAAATCAACGCCAGGCGCACGCAACTGGCCAGTACCTACTTGCAGCGCCTGGAAGGCCTGCCGGTGCAACCGCTGGCCATTCCCACCTACGCGCAAACACATGCCTGGCACCTGTTCATCCTGCGGATCGATGCTGAACGCTGCGGACTGGACCGTGAAGCCTTCATGAAAGCCCTGCAGGAGCAGAATATCGGCACCGGCATTCATTTCATTGCCACGCACCTGCACACTTACTACCGCCAACGCTTCCCCGATATTCACCTACCCAACACCGAATGGAACTCGGCACGGCTATGTTCGATCCCGTTGTTCCCCGACATGACCACCGATGACGTCGAACGTGTTGTCGGCGCCATCGAAAACTGCCTGGACAAAAGCCTGTGAGACCTTACCCGATAAACTTCGTTTCGATCGTCATTCCGGTCTACAACGAACAGGAAAGCCTGCCTGAACTGCTTCGGCGCACCGAGGCGGCTTGCGAGCAGCTGAATCAGGCTTACGAAATCGTACTGGTCGACGACGGCAGCCGTGATGACTCCGCGCAGATCCTGGAAGACGCCGCCTCCCGCGAAGGCAGCCCGGTGGTGGCGGTCATCCTCAACCGCAATTACGGCCAGCACGCCGCGATCATGGCCGGTTTCGAACAGTGCAAGGGCGATGTCGTCATCACCCTCGATGCCGACCTGCAAAACCCGCCCGAAGAAATCCCGCGGCTGGTGGCACAGGCCGAGCTCGGCTATGACGTCGTGGCGACGGTGCGCAACAATCGCCAGGACTCGGCCTTGCGCCGCTGGCCATCGAAGCTGATCAACCTCGCCGTGCAACGTTCCACCGGGGTGGCCATGAGCGACTACGGCTGCATGCTGCGCGCCTACCGACGCACCATTGTCGACGCGATGCTCGCCTGCCGTGAACGCAGCACCTTCATTCCGATCCTGGCCAACAGCTTTGCCCGCCACACCACGGAAATCCTCGTGACCCACGCCGAGCGTGAACACGGCGACTCCAAGTACAGCCCCATGCGCCTGATCAACCTGATGTTCGACCTGGTCACCTGCATGACCACCACGCCGCTGCGACTGTTAAGTATCGTCGGCGTCGGCATGGCGGCCCTGGGCGTATTGTTCGCCGTGGCGCTGATCCTGTTGCGCCTGGTGTTCGGCGCCGGCTGGGCCGGGGGCGGTACCTTCGTTCTGTTCGCCGTGCTGTTCGTCTTCACCGGCGGGCAATTCATCGGCATGGGCTTGTTGGGCGAATATTTGGGGCGCATGTACAGCGATGTTCGCGCCCGTCCGCGGTTCTTTGTCGAAAAGGTGCTGCGTAGCCAGCCCGCCTCCTCCGTTTCCGTGGCCGCTGTCGACGGTCACACTTCCACTTCTTCAGATCGGGTTCTCCCATGACTGCAAAAGCTGTTGTCTTCGCCTATCACGATATTGGTTGTGCCGGCATTCAATCCTTGCTCGATGCCGGTTTCGACATCGCCGCCGTATTCACTCACGCCGACGATCCGAAGGAGAACGCATTCTACGGCTCCGTGGCACAGTTGTGCGCCCGCCACGGCATTGCCGTGCATGCACCGGAAGACGCCAATCATCCGTTGTGGATCGAGCGAATCGCCAAACTCGATCCCGACTACATTTTCTCCTTCTACTACCGCAACCTGCTGAGCGAAGCGCTGCTGGCCACGGCCCGTAAAGGCGCCTTCAACCTGCACGGTTCCCTGCTGCCACGCTACCGTGGTCGTGCACCAGCCAACTGGGTGCTGGTCAACGGCGAAACGGAAACCGGCGTGACCCTGCACCGCATGGTCAAGCGCGCCGATGCGGGCGCCATCGTGGCCCAGCAAAAGGTTGCGATCGAGCGCAGCGACACCGCGCTGAGCCTGCACGGCAAACTGCGTTCGGCCGCCTCTGATCTGCTGCGTGACACCTTGCCGGCGCTGCTGCAGGGCAAAGCCAGTGAAACACCGCAAGACGAATCCAAAGCCACGGTGTTCGGCCGTCGCACCCCGGCTGACGGCAAACTGGTCTGGGCCAAACCGGCCGAAGAACTGTTCAACCTGGTCCGCGCCGTGACCCAACCGTACCCGGGTGCCTTCTGCGCGGTGGGCGAGCACAAGCTGATTGTCTGGAGCGCCGAAGTCGCCAAGGGCAACGAAGGCCTGGCGCCGGGCCGCGTCATCAGCGTCGACCCGCTGCGCATCGCCTGCGGTGAAGACTCGCTGATCATCAACGCCGGCCAGCGCAACGAAAACGGCCTGTACCTGAGCGGTCCGCAACTGGCCAACGAACTGGGCCTGGTGGACGGTTCCGTGCTGCGCGGTGCCGAATCCGGTCGTGCCCCGCGTCGCACCCGCGTGCTGATCCTCGGTGTCAACGGTTTCATCGGCAACCACCTGTCCGAGCGCCTGCTGCGCGACGACCGTTATGAAGTCTACGGCCTGGACATCGGTTCGGACGCCATCGAGCGCCTGCGCAGCCACCCGAACTTCCACTTCGTCGAAGGCGACATCAGCATTCACTCCGAGTGGATCGAGTACCACATCAAGAAGTGCGACGTGGTCCTGCCGCTGGTAGCCATCGCGACGCCAATCGAATACACCCGCAACCCGCTGCGTGTATTTGAACTGGACTTCGAAGAGAACCTGAAACTGGTTCGCTACTGCGTCAAGTACAACAAGCGCGTGATCTTCCCGTCGACATCGGAAGTCTATGGCATGTGCCAGGACCCTAACTTCGACGAAGACAACTCCAACCTGGTGGTCGGTCCGATCAACAAACAGCGCTGGATCTACTCGGTCTCCAAACAACTGCTGGACCGTGTGATCTGGGCTTATGGCCAGAAAGGTCTGAACTTCACCCTGTTCCGTCCGTTCAACTGGATGGGTCCACGCCTGGACCGCCTGGACTCCGCCCGTATCGGCAGCTCCCGCGCGATCACCCAGTTGATCCTGAACCTGGTGGAAGGCACGCCGATTCGCCTGTTCGACGGTGGCGAGCAAAAACGCTGCTTCACCGACATCGCCGACGGTGTGGAAGCACTGGCACGGATCATCGACAACGACAACGATGTCTGCAACGGCCAGATCATCAACATCGGCAACCCGGAGAATGAGGCCAGCATCCGTCAGCTGGGCGAAGAGCTGCTGCGTCAGTTCGAAGCTCACCCGCTGCGCGCCAACTTCCCTCCGTTCGCCGGCTTCCGCGACATCGAAAGCAAGGCGTTCTACGGCGGCGGTTATCAGGACGTGTCCCACCGCAAACCGAGCATCGCCAACGCTAAACGCCTGCTGGACTGGACGCCAACCGTTGAGATGAGTGAAACCATCGGCAACACCCTGGACTTCTTCCTGCGCGAGGCCATGCTCGAAATCGCGGACAAGCGTTGATGCAGGCAGGTCTTCGAATCGATGTCGACACTTACCGAGGCACCCGTGAGGGGGTGCCGCGGTTGCTGGACATGCTGGACGAAGCGCAGATCAAGGCGACATTTTTCTTCAGTGTCGGCCCCGACAACATGGGCCGGCACTTGTGGCGCCTGATCCGCCCGCAATTCCTCTGGAAAATGCTCCGTTCCAATGCCGCCGGCCTTTATGGCTGGGACATTCTGCTGGCCGGCACTGCCTGGCCCGGCAAACCCATTGGCCGCGACCTCGGGCACCTGATGCGTCAGGCCCGGGCCGCCGGGCATGAAGTCGGCCTGCACGCCTGGGATCACCACGGCTGGCAGGCCAACGCCGGGCGCTGGAGCGACGAGCAGTTGTCCGAGCAGATTCGCCAGGGCGTGGATACGCTGCAGGACATCCTCGGCGAACATGTCTGGTGCTCGGCATCTGCCGGCTGGCGCGCGGACGAGCGCGTGATCGAGGCCAAACAGGCATTCGGCTTCCGTTACAACAGCGATTGCCGGGGCACAAGCCTGTTCCGGCCGATTCTGGCGGACGGTCGCCCAGGCGTGCCGCAGATTCCGGTAGACTTGCCGACGTTCGACGAAGTGGTCGGGCCGAACGTCGCCGCCAAGGATTTCAACGCCTACATCCTCGACCGATTCACCCCCGAAAAACTCAATGTCTACACGATCCATGCCGAAGTAGAAGGGATTCTGATGGCCAACGATTTTCGTCAACTGCTGGCCGATGCTCGCCAGCGTGACATCCGTTTTCAACCCTTGGGCGACCTGCTGCCCGAAACCCCCGGCAACCTGCCGAGCGGCCGAGTGGTGCGTGGCGCACTGGAAGGTCGCGAAGGCTGGCTGGGAGTGCAAGGCGCATGACCAGACGCTGGATGCTGCCTTTGCTGCTGGCTGTCATGGCGCTGGCGTACCTGCTGCCGCTGGGCACCCACGGCTTGTGGATTCCCGACGAAACCCGCTACGCCCAGATCAGCCAGGAAATGCTCCTGAGCGGCAACTGGGTATCGCCACACTTCATGAGCGTGCGTTATTTCGAGAAACCGGCCGCCGGTTACTGGATGATTGCCCTTGGTCAGGCCCTGTTCGGCCAGAACCTGTTCGGTGTGCGCTTTGCTTCGGCGCTGAGCACCGGCCTGAGTGTGCTGTTGTGCTACCTGATCGCCGGCAGATTATGGAATCAGCCGCGCAAGAGTTTCGCCTGCGCACTGCTGTACATGAGCCTCAGCGTGATTGCCGGCGCGGCCGGTTACGCCAACCTCGACCCGCAATTCACCTTTTGGGTCAACCTGAGCCTGGTGGCCCTGTGGTTTGCACTGGACAGCGCCGACCGTCGCCAGCGCCTGATCGGCTGGGCAGTGCTGGGGCTGGCGTGCGGCATGGGATTCATGACCAAGGGCTTTCTCGCCTGGCTGCTGCCCGTACTGATCGCCCTGCCTTGGGTGATCTGGCAAAAACGCTGGCGTGAACTGCTGGTCTACGGCCCGCTGGCGATTGTCGTGGCCATCGCCGTCAGCCTGCCGTGGGTCCTGGCGGTGCATGGGCAAGAGCCCGATTACTGGCGGTTCTTCTTCTGGCACGAACACATTCGCCGCTTCGCCGGAGACGATGCCCAGCATGACGCCCCCTGGTGGTACTACCTGCCGTTGCTGGTGGCGTTCAGTCTGCCGTGGGTGGCATTGCTGCCACCGGCGCTGAAGCAGGCCTGGCAGACCCGGCGCGAGGCCAATATCGCCTTCCTGCTGTTGTGGCTGCTGATGCCGCTGCTGTTTTTCAGCATCAGCAAAGGCAAATTGCCCAGCTATATCCTGCCGTGCCTGTTGCCGCTGGCCTTGCTGATGGGCCATGCGCTGGACGATCGCTTGAGTCGGCAACAAGGCCGTGCCCTGGGTATCAATGGCCTCCTGAACCTGGTGCTGGGCGTGACTGTCCTGCTGGCGCTGGTCTATCTGCAACTGAAAAAGCCCCTGTACGACCATGAACTGCACAACCTGGTGCTGGTGTTCATCGGCCTGATCGGCTGGATCATCGCCAATTTGCTGCAAGCGTTCCGACCGCTGCAATGCTGGGCAGCGCCGGCCTTCGGTAGCCTGCTGCTGATCGGACTCGTGCCGGCGGGGCTGCCCAACTCAGTGGTCGCCAACAAGACGCCCGATCAATTCATCCTCGAACACGTCGCGGAACTCGCCCAGACCCATCAATTGCTGAGCAACGACCTGGGCGCTGCCTCGGCACTGGCCTGGCGGCTGGAACGCCCGGAAGTGGCGTTCTACAACACGATAGGCGAGCTGAAGTATGGTCTTGAGTACCCTGATTCGTTAAAGCATCGCGTCGATGCCGATCAGGTACAGCAGTGGATGCAAGACGCCCGCCGGCAAGGGTCGGTGGGTGTGGTCATGCGGGTCAAGGGGGACGACGAGCTGCACGAACTCGATCAACTGCCCAAGGAAGGCAAGCGCTATGAACAAGGCAACATGGTGATTCTGATCATTCCACAGGCGGCGCCATGAGCCTGCTACTGCTGCTGTGTGCCTGCCTGCTGACCTGCCTGGGCCAGATCGCCCAGAAATACGCCGTTGAAAGCTGGCGCGGGAAAGCATCCGGCTGGGGCGATAAACTGCGTTCGCCCTGGCTGTGGCTGGCACTGGCGGCGCTGGGGCTTGGCCTGCTCGTATGGCTTTTGGTGTTGCAACGCCTCGAAGTCGGCGTTGCCTACCCGATGCTGAGCCTCAACTTCGTGCTGATCACCCTGGTCGCCCGCTTCGTTTTCCGCGAACATATCGATGGCCGCCACTGGCTCGGTGTTGCGCTGGTGATCGGTGGTGTGGCTTTACTGGGGCAACACGCATGAGCCGGCGTCGCGGAATCACTTTCGCCCTCGGCAGCGTGCTGCTGGTTAGCACCGCGCAGCTGGGCATGCGCTGGAGCATGAGTCGCCTGCCGTCTCCCGAACATTGGCTGGACGCTCATATCGAGCCAAGCGCCATCGCCGTGGTGCTGGCCGCCATCGGTGCCTATGCCCTGTCGATGCTCTGCTGGCTCGCCGCCCTGCGCGATCTTCCCCTGGGCCGGGCCTACTCGCTGCTGAGCATCAGCTATGCGCTGGTGTACCTGGCGGCCGCCGGCCTGCCGCTATTCCACGAAGATTTCAACCTATCCAAAAGCCTTGGAGTGGCCCTGGTCATCCTCGGCGTCATCATCATTAATTCTCGACCTGCTCGCGCGCCCGAACTCAGGAGTGCATCATGAAAATAAGTGTATTTGGTAGCGGTTACGTTGGCCTGGTTCAAGCCGCCGTACTGGCTGAAGTCGGCCATGACGTGATGTGCATGGACATCGACGAAAAGAAAGTCGAACTGCTGAAACAAGGCCACGTCAGCATTTTCGAACCGGGGCTTGCCAGCCTGGTACGCGAAGGCCTGGATTCCAAACGGTTGCAGTTCACTTCGGACGAAAAGCTCGCCGTGCAGCATGGCCAGGTATTGTTCATCGCGGTCGGCACGCCGTCCCGGGACGATGGCTCGGCTGATCTGCGTTATGTGTTGTCGGTGGGTGACGCCGTGGCGCGGCATCGCGAACAACCGCTGATCCTGGTGGAAAAATCCACGGTGCCAGTGGGCACCGGCGATACCTTGCGCGCGCATATCGACAAATGCCTGCTCGAGGCCGGGCGCGCACTGCAGTTCGATATCGTCTCCAACCCCGAGTTTCTCAAGGAAGGCTCGGCCGTTTCCGATTGCCGGCGCCCGGACCGCATCATCATCGGCTGCGAACGCGATGAAGTGCGCGACGTGATGCGTGACCTGTACGCCCCGTTCAACCGCAACCATGACCGCGTCATGTTCATGGACCTGCGCAGCGCCGAGCTGACCAAGTACGCCGCCAACTGCATGCTGGCAACCAAGATCAGCTTTATCAACCAGATCGCCGAACTGGCCGAGCACCTGGGTGCCGACATCGAATCGGTGCGCCTGGGCATCGGTGCCGATTCGCGCATCGGCTACCACTTCATCTACCCTGGCTGCGGCTATGGCGGCTCGTGCTTCCCCAAGGACATGCGCGCCCTGATCCACAGCGCCGAAGAGGCCCATTGCTCCAACGACCTGCTGCAGGCAGTGGAAGCCATCAACGAACGGCAGAAACACAAGCTGTTCGAACGCATCAAGGCGTTCTTCAAGGGTGATTTGCAAGGCAAGACCTTTGCCGTGTGGGGGCTGGCATTCAAACCCAATACCGACGACATGCGCGACGCGCCGAGCCGGGTGCTGCTCGAAGCCCTGTGGGCCGCCGGCGCCAACGTGCGGGCATACGACCCTGAAGCCATGCAGGAAACCCAGAAACTGTACCCCGATCAAGACAAGCTGATGCTCATGGGCACGCCGGAATCGGTATTGACCGGTGCCGACGCGCTGATCATCTGCACCGAATGGCAGCAATTCAAGGCCCCGGATTTTGACCTGATCAAACAGCGGCTCAATGCACCGGTGATCTTCGACGGCCGTAACCTCTACGACGCCGAGCGCCTGGCTCGCAGTGGTTTCAAGTACTTCCCGATGGGTCGTGGTGAATCGCGCAAGTTGCCGATTCCATTGCAGAGCTGGCCTGCTGCTTCGGAGGCTTGAGAACACAGTTGCAATAACTGTGGCTCGGCTTGAAAGTTACTGTTTAGCGCAAAACCTGTAGGAGCGAGCCTGCTCGCGATAGCGGTGTATCAGTCAACATACTTGTTGTTTGATACTCCCCCTTCGCGAGCAGGCTCGCTCCCACAAGGACCGTGTTCAGCCATTAGATTGTTGCCTTCAAATCCACGCCCAACGCCTGCGCAAACGCCTTGACCAGCGGACTGCGCACAGTGTTGTGGCGCAGGATCAGATTAAACGGCGTATTGATATGGATAAGCTCCGGGCACAGCGCCCGAAACTGCCCCTGCGCCACCCAATTCGCGGCGTAATGCTGCGGTAGAAAACCCACGAATCGCCCAGTCCTGATCAACAGCGCCACGGCTTCCACCTGGGTCGCCGACGCGGAAAAGCTGTCGTAGTGGGCAAAGTTGAGCTTGTCCCGATGGATCGCGTAGCGATGGTTGATGCACTCATAATCCTTGAGCATGTTGCTGTTCATCTGATCGCTTGGCATCGAGAATAACGGGTGACCCACCGCGCAATAAACTTCAGAACGCTCCTCGTACAACGGGTAGTAATCGAACTCTTCCCGCCGTTGATAAACCGGCACAATTCCAGCCACCAGTCGCCCCTCGACAACGCCCCGCTCCACCTCATCCAGCTGTGATGCTTGAAGTTGAAATCTTACTTTAGGTGACTGTTCATTTATTGTTCTAAGCGCTGCAACTAACGGCGATTGCGGATCGGAAATCGTATTATCAATAACCCCCACACCAAGATCACCAATAAGTTCGTTCTGTGCTGAACTAAGGCGATCACGAAAGTTGTCGACCGAGGCAAATAAATCAATCGACGCCTGATACACCAGACGCCCTTCTTCGGTCAGGTGAAAGCCTTCGCGCCCTCGGGTACACAGGCGCATGCCGATGCGGATTTCCAGGTCGGAAATCTGTTTGCTGATGGCTGCCAGCCCTACATTCAACTCGTTCTGCGCCGCACTGAAACCGCCCGCCTCGACCACCGCCTTGAACACTTTGAGCAGCTTGAAGTCCAGCCCGCTGAGGGCCAGCGGTGCCCGTTGCAGCGTTTTCGGCGGCGGGTTTCCGGAATTGGAAAGTGGGGTTTCCATAATGCTTATTTACCTCTGGCGCCCGATTCAACAACCTGTGTCCAACAACAAAAACATAGCTGGCCTAATAATAATGAACACAGAAAACCAGACTTGGCAACCACTAACAAATTCCGAACTTCAGTGCCAAACCACTGATTTCGAAGCATTAAAAGCTGACACTTCGATCAGCTCTCGCCCTTTTGCAACTGCGCTGGTCCCCTGCCCCTGATTATTAATTGACCTGATGACGGCCGAACGAACTTCGGCGTGCATTTTCAGGTCCGGCACACCGATTTCGTTCGCATTACCGACGAGGAAAACAACAATGTCTCAAGCCACCGACCGTCTCTGGGGTGCACGCTTCAAAAGCGGTCCGTCCGAAGCCCTGGCTGCCCTGTCCCGCTGCCCGGAACGCTACTTCCGCCTGACGCCATACGACCTCGCCGGTTCCAAGGCGCACGCCCGGGAACTGCAACGCGCCGGGCTTCTGACCGAGCAGGAAACCCGGACCATGCTCGACGCCCTGGAGCGTATCGGCGCTGATTTCCGCGCCGGCAGCATTGCCCCGACCCTGGACGACGAAGACGTTCACACCTTCATCGAGCGCCTGCTGACCGAACGCCTCGGCGCCCTGGGCGGCAAACTGCGCGCCGGCCGGTCGCGCAATGACCAGACCGCCAACGACCTGCGCCTGTTCCTGCGGGACCACGTGCGCACCCTGGCCGTCGAAGTACTGGCCCTGCAACAGGCGCTGGTGGATCAGGCCGAGCAACACGTCGAGAGCATCTGCCCCGGTTTCACCCACTTGCAGCAGGCGCAGCCGATCGTGTTCGCCCATCACTTGCTGGCCCACTCGCAATCGATGCTGCGTGACGTGCAACGCCTGGTGGACTGGGACGCACGCACGTCGCTGTCGCCATTGGGCGCGGCGGCCATGGCCGGTTCCGCCATCGCGCGCCTGCCGCAGCAATCGGCCAAGGAAATGGGTTACAGCGGTGTTTGCGAAAACTCCATCGATGCCGTGGCCAGCCGCGATCACGTTGCCGAATTTCTGTTTATCGCCAGCATGCTCGGCATCAACATCTCGCGCCTGGCCGAAGAATTTTGCCTGTGGTCGTCGCGACAATTTCGCTGGGTCGCGCTGGACGATGCCTACGCCACCGGCAGCTCGATCATGCCGCAGAAGAAGAACCCGGACATCGCTGAACTGGCCCGGGGCAAGGCCGGTCGCCTGATCGGCAACCTCACCGGTCTGCTGTCGACCCTCAAGTCCCTGCCACTGTCGTACAACCGCGACTTGAGCGAAGACAAGAACGGTGTGCTCGACAGCGTGGACACCCTGCTGCTGGTGCTGCCGGCGATGGCCGGGATGGTGGCGACCATGACCGTCAATGTCGAAGAACTGCGTCGCCAGGCCCCACTGGGCTTCACCCTCGCGACCGAAGTCGCCGACTGGCTGGCGATGCGCGGCGTGCCGTTCAAGGAAGCCCACGAGATCACCGGTGCGCTGGTCAAGGCTTGCGAGCAACACGAGATCGAACTGTGGGAAGCGTCCCCGGCGTTGCTGGCCGAAATCGATCCACGCCTGACGCCCGAAGTGCGCGACAGCCTGACCCTGGAAGCCGCCATCGCCGCCCGCAGCGGCTGGGGCGGTACTGCGCCACAACAGGTGCGCGAACAGATCGGCCGGCTGAAAACCGCCCTCGCCGCCCAGCAAGCCTGGACCGAAAACTATCAAGGCTTCCGCCTCTGATAGAGCACGCGATCCTGTAGGAGCAAAGCTTGCTCGCGATGGCTTCGGCACATTCAACGACGATGTCGCCTGCCATGCCGTCATCGTGAGCAAGCTTTGCTCCTACAGGGTTGAGGTGGACTTGAAAGAACAGTGTACGGAGAACCAACCATGAGCCAGACACAGGCAGAACGACTCCAGGCGGAGCGCAAACTGGCGGAAAACCAGTTTGATATCACCCAGTATCAACACGTGCCACGGCGCTATTACGGGCGAATGTTCTTCGCCGCCTTGATCGTCGCAGCACTGCTGGGCCTGATACGCGCCTTCGCCGAAGGCAAGATCGAATGGTCCTATATCGGCCAGTTCCTCACATCCCAGGCAATCATGTGGGGCCTGCTCAACACCATCGTCATGGCGGTGCTGGCGATGGCCCTGGGCATTGTGTTCGGGGTGATCACGGCAATCATGCGCATGTCGGCCAACCCGATCCTGCGCTATGTGGCGCTGACCTACACCTGGCTGTTTCGCGGCACGCCGCTGATCCTGCAACTGCTGTTGTGGTTCAACCTGGCGCTGATCTTCCCCACCATCGGTATCCCCGGCCTGGTCGAAGTCGACACCGTGAGCCTGATGACGCCGTTCGTGGCCGCCCTGCTGGGCCTTAGCATCAACCAGGGCGCCTACACCGCCGAAGTGGTGCGCGCCGGCCTGCTTTCGGTGGACACCGGACAGTACGAAGCCGCCAAGTCGATCGGCATGCCGCGCCTGCAAGCGCTGCGCCGGATCATCCTGCCCCAGGCCATGCGCATCATCATTCCGCCGGTGGGCAACGAGTTCATCGGCATGGTGAAAATGACCTCGCTGGCGAGCGTCATCCAGTACTCGGAATTGCTCTACAACGCCCAGAACATCTACTACGCCAACGCCCGCGTGATGGAGCTGCTGATCGTCGCCGGTATCTGGTACCTGGCCACGGTCACCGTGCTGTCCTTCGGTCAAAGCCGCCTGGAGCGTCGTTTCGCTCGCGGCGCCGGCAAGCGTTCCTGAGGAATCCGACATGAGAAGCATCGTCAAGGCCGTGAGCCTGAACAAGTACTACGACAACTTCCACGCGCTCAAGGACATCAACATCGAAGTCGAGCAAGGCGAAGTGCTGTGCATCATCGGCCCGTCCGGCTCCGGCAAGAGCACCCTGCTGCGCTGCGTGAATCAGTTGGAAAAAATCGACAAGGGCGGCCTGTGGGTCGACGGCGAACTGGTGGGCTACCGGATCGTCGGCAACAAACTGCACGAACTCAATGAGTCGCAGATCGCCCGTCAGCGCCTGTCCACCGGCATGGTGTTCCAGCGTTTCAACCTGTTCCCGCACATGACCGTGCTGCAAAACATCATCGAAGGGCCGTGCCAGGTGCTCAAGCGTTCGCCCAAGGAGGCGCATGACGAAGCCGTGGAACTGCTCGCCCGCGTCGGCCTGGCCGACAAGCGCAACAGCTACCCGATCGAACTCTCGGGTGGTCAGCAACAACGGGTCGCCATTGCCCGTGCCCTGGCCATGCGACCCAAGCTGATGCTGTTCGATGAACCCACTTCGGCACTCGACCCGGAACTGGTCGGTGAGGTGCTGTCGGTGATGCGCGATCTGGCGCAGACCGGCATGACCATGATCGTCGTCACCCATGAACTGGGCTTCGCTCGCGAAGTGTCCAACCGCATGGTGTTCATGGACGGCGGGCAGATCGTGGAGGCAGGAAGCCCCGAAGAAATACTAATAAGTCCGCAAAACCCACGCACCCAAAGCTTCATTTCTGCCGTTCGAACCTAAACGCCGGTTGGCGTAAAAAAACACTCATAAGAGAACGACCCATGAAGAACTTCGTTATCCCGGCAGTACTCGCAGGCCTGATGGCCTCCAGCTTCACCTTCGCCGCCGAATTGCCGGCCAGCATCAAGGACAAGGGCGAGATCGTCGTCGCGATCATGCCGAACTACCCGCCGATGGATTTCAAGGACCCGGCCACCAACACCCTCACCGGTCTCGACGTTGACCTGGGCAACGCCCTGGCCGAGCGCCTGGGTGTGAAGATCAAATGGCAGGAAACCGGCTTCGAACAAATGATCAATGCCCTGACCACCGACCGCGTGGACATGGTGCTGTCGGGCATGACCGACACCAAGGAGCGCCAGGCCAGCGTGACCTTCGTGGACTACTTCACCAGCGGCCCGCAGTTCTACACCCTGCAGAAAAACGCGGCCACCAACGAAATCATCGACCTGTGCGGCAAAAAGGTCGGCACCAGCCGCCGTACCACCTTCCCGGCGGAAATCGCCGAGTGGAGCAAAGCTAACTGTGAAGCCGCCGGCAAGCCGGCGATCAACGTGATCGGCACCGAAGGCTCGGCCGACGCCCGCGCGCAACTGCGCCAGAGCCGCATCGACGCGGCGATGCAAGGCAGCGAAACCCTGCCTTACCTCAAGACCCAGGAAAAGGACATGTACAAGACTGTGGGCCTGCCGATCTCCTCGCAGTTCACCGGCCTTGGCGTGAGCAAGAAAAAACCTGAATTGAGCGAAGCGGTGAAAGTCGCGTTGCAGAGCATGATCGACGACGGCAGCTACCAGGCGATCCTGAAGAAATGGGACCTGGAACTGGGCGCGATCAAGACCGTGACCGTCAACGCCGGCAAATAACCGGGCTCAACCACCAGCCACTGTGGGAACACAACCTGTGGGAGCAAAGCTTGCTCGCGATGGCGTCGTCAGATTCAACGACGATGTCGTCTGTCATGCCGTCATCGCGAGCAAGCTTTGCTCCCACAGGGGCCACCCACAGGGAATCGGTGTTTTTTATAGATTGTTGGAGTACCAATGATGTCCTCCTCACCCCAACCCACCTGGCCCGGTAACCACAAGGCCTGTCTCGCCCTGGCCTTCGACCTCGATGGCCCGACCGGCGATGCCATGCTCAACGGCTCGATCTGGCGCAAGCCCGAGTACTTCGGCTTTGGCGGTTACGGCCCCTACCGGGCACTGCCGCGACTGCTCGATCTGCTCGACGAGTTCCACCTCCCGACGACGTTCTTCGTCCCGGCCTGGGTCGTGGAAAACTGGCCGAAACAGTGCCAGGCGATTGTCGAGCGCGGGCATGAGGTGGCGTATCACGGCTACAAACACGAATCCTTCTACGCCCTGACGCTGGAACAGCAAAAGGACGTGATGAAGCTGTCCCGCGAGGTGTTCTGGAAGCACCTGCACATCCGCGCCGAAGGTTTCCGCACGCCGTCCGGCGACTGGCGCGCCGAAACCCCGGCGATGCTGGTGGAGGCCGGCGTGACCTACTCCAGCAGCATGCGCGGCGATGACCGACCGTACCTGGTGAACGTACCGGGCCACGCCACGCCGCTGGTGGAAATCCCCGGCCGCTGGGAAATGGACGACTACGCGTCCATCGCCTACACCCGTGCCCCGGACTTTCCCTCGGGGCTGGACCGCACCGCCAGCTATGAACTGACCCTCGACAACTGGTGCCGCGAATATGACGGCGCCATGAACGAAGGCTTGTGCCTGACCACCCTGTTCCACCCCAAGATCACCGGCAAACCCGGGCGCATCCTCTTGCTGGAAAAACTCTTCGAACACATGCGCCAACGCAACGACGTGTGGTTCGCCACCTGCCGTGACGTCGCCCAGTGGTGGCTCAAGGAGCATCACCATGGCTGAGTCCACTGTCTGGCCCAAAGGCTATCGCTGCGCCGTGGTACTGACCGTCGATTACAACGACATCCACGGCATTCTCACCCAGGCCCCGGAAGTCGCCGGGCGCGACAAGACCCTGTCGGTCTGGCGCTATGGCACCCAGCGCGGGGTCGAGCGTTTGCTCGCTCTGTTGAGCGAACTCGGCGTCTCCAGCAGTTGGTTTGTCCCCGGTATCGTCGCCGAGGAAAATCCCGAACACCTTCGCGCGATCCAGGCCGGCGGCCATGAAGTAGCCTGCGCCGGCTATCGCCATCAGAATTACGACACCCTCGACCTGGCCGCGCAGAGCGCCGACATCGCCCAGGGTTGCGCGGCGTTGGCCGCGTTGACAGGGCAGCGTCCGACCGGGTTTCGCATCCCCGCGGGCAACGGTGCGCCGGGTTTCATCGAGGCGTTGAAGGATCAAGGCATTCGCTGGTCGTCATCATGGCGCGGTGACGATTTGCCGTTCGCGCATCCGACCGCGCCGCAGGTGATCGAGTTGCCGTTGCACTATGAGCTGGAAGACGAACCCTACTTCGCCTTCAACCTCAGCCCGGCGGTGCCACCGGCGCAATCGCGGATCGCCTCCTACAGCCATACCCTGGGCAACCTGCAAATGGACTTCGCCGGGTTTCATCGGTTTGGCCTGTGCTACGTGCTGCGCCTGCACCCGGAAATCATCGCCACACCGGGGCGGATCGGCGTGTTGCGCGAGCTGCTTGAGGGCATCTTGCAGCACGATGATGTGTGGATCGCCACAGGGGCTGAAGTCGCCCGGTGGTGGGCCGGGTCAGCGGCGCCCGTGACCGAGGACCATCCGGCGTCCGTTTATGAACGGCATTATCGGGACTACCTCCTATGACCGAGCGCATGCAACGGCTGGCGCAGTTCTGCGTCAATACGCGATTTGAAGACCTGCCACCGGCACTGGTGGCGCAAGCCAAACGACACATCCTCGACACCTTCGGCGCGTCGCTGGCCGGGGCCGACAGCGATGTGGCGAAGCTGGCGCACCAGGTATTCGACGGCGAGACTGGCCATGCGCTGGTCTGGGGCACTCAGGCACGGATGGGGGCGGCGCAGGCCGCGATGCTCAACGGCATCGCCGCCCATGCCCTGGAACTGGACGACACCGGTGGCTGCGACCATTCCGGTGCCGTGGTGTTGCCGGCAGTGATGGCCGCGGTGTCAATGTCCGGACGACCCGTGAGCGGCCGCGAGTTCGTCACGGCCGTGGTAATCGGCTACGAAATCGGTCGTCGGGTCCTCGAAGCCTGCGGCGGTTATTCGGCCCACAACGGTGCGGGCTGGCACTCCACGGCGACCTGCGGCGTGTTCGGCGCGGCGGCGGCCAGTGCGCGCATCCTCGGCCTGGACGTACGGCAAACCGTGTCGGCACTGGGTATCGCCGGCAGTTTCAGCGGTGGCCTGTGGGCCTTCATCCACGACGGCTCGCAAAGCAAGAAACTGCACAGCGGTCGCGCTGCCGAAGGTGGGTTGCTGGCGGCGCGATTTGCCCGAGAGGGCATCAGTGGGCCGACACAATTGTTCGAGGATGTCTGGGGCGGTTTCCTCAAGACTCTCGCTACGCAGACGGCCACGCCTGAAGCGCTGGACACCGACCTCGGCATCGTCTGGAAACTCGCGCGCTGCTCGATCAAGCCTTATGCCTCGTGCCGTGGCACTCACTCCGCCATTGATGCATTAGGTCTGTTGCTGGATCAATTGAAAGTGTCGGTCGATCAAGTCGAAGACGTCCAGGTTTCGCTGTGCGGGTTTCTGCAAGACATGTGCGGCGGTCACGATGTCAGCACCCTGGCGGCGGCGCAGATGAGCCTGCCTTACGCGCTGGCGGCATGGCTGGTGCACGGTCATTGCCGATTGCAGGCTTACGACGATGATCGGCGGCGCGATCCTCGAATTGCCCAGTGGATGTCGCGTATTCGCCTTGAAGTGGACCCGCGACTGTCGGAGGATGGCGAGCCCATTGTGACATTGCGGACCGTGGACGGTCGGCAGGCCAGCCTTTGCATTGAAGTGCCGTTGGGGGCGCCGGGGAATCCGTTGAGTGATGCGGCGCTTGAGGAGAAGTTTTTCAGCTTGGCGACGCGGGTGATGTCGCGGGAGCAGGCTGGGGAATTGCTTGGGCAGTTGTGGCGGCTGGAAGAACTGGAGTCGGCGGAGATGCTCGAGCGGTGGCTTGCCTGATGAATACGTTGTCTGGTCTGGCCTCATCGCGGGCAAGCCTTGCTCCCACAAGAGCCTTGCTCCCACAGGGTGCCTGGGGCTCTTGTGGGAGCAAGGCTTGCCCGCGATAGCAGCAACACGGTCTGTCGCCGAACACTAAAGAATCTGAATAAGGACATTTGCACCTACCGTGGCCACTTACTCCCTGATTGTCCGCCGGTTGATGATCGTTTCGCTGACCATCGTCGTCAGCCGCGCCATCACCAGCCCGTTGCTCACGTTGTTCCTGAGCAACAAACTCGGCCTCAACCAACAGGACGTTGGCTTGCTGCTCGGTATTGCGGTGTTCATCGCCACCCTGCTCGCCCTGTATGGCGGCTACATCATCGATCGCCTGGAAAAACGCCGGTTGCTGATCCTGGCGATGCTCTCCAGTGCCATCGGCTTCGTGCTACTGACCTTCGCCGAAAACCTCTACCTGACCACCGTCACCCTGGTGATCACCGAGACGGCTTCGGCGCTGTTTCTCATCGGTTCGAAGGCAATCCTTAGCGAAAACCTGCCCATCAGCCAGCGCGCCAAGGCGTTTTCCCTGCGCTACACCCTCACCAACGTTGGCTATGCCACCGGCCCCATGCTCGGCGTGGTGATCGCCGGGTATTACCCGATTGCACCGTTCCTGATTGCCGGTGCCATCGCGTTCTTCAGCATCTTCCTGATGATCGGCATCCCAAAGGATTCGGCGCAGACCCCGGCCATTGGCCAACCGCAGAGTTTCTTCAAGACCCTGGTGACCCTCAAGAACGACCGCACGCTGATCATGTTCACGGGTGGCTGTCTGCTCAGCACCGTGGTGCATGGCCGTTACACCCTGTACCTGTCGCAATACCTGCTGGTCACCCACGATTCCAAACGCGCCCTGGACATCATGGCCGCCCTGCTCGCCTGCAACGCCATCAGCGTGATCCTGTTGCAGTATCAGATTGGCCGCTTCCTCAATCGTGAAAAGCTGCGTTACTGGATTGCCGGCGGGACCAGCCTGTTCATCCTCGGGATGATCGGCTTCAGCCTGGCCGACAGCATGCTCAGTTGGTGCGTGGCGATGTTCATCTTTACCCTCGGGGAAATGATCATTTACCCGGCCGAATTCCTCTTCGTCGACACCCTGGCACCGGAAGAGCTACGTGGCAGTTACTACGGCGCGCAGAACCTGGCAGCCCTCGGTGGCGCCCTGAGCCCGGTGATATGCGGCTTTCTGTTGATGCACACGCCGGCACCAACGATGTTCTACGCCTTGAGTGCACTCACCGCCATGGGTGGGTTCCTGTGTTTCATGAGTGGCCGGCGCGTGGCGTTACATCAGAATTAGTGAACTGAAGCTTCATTAATATGAATTTGTCAGCATCTGGATTGAACGGCACACTGTGCCCGTTCCTCCCCCAATAGTTGGAACAACTTCAAGGGCTTTCTGGGTATCCCAGACAAGCCCTTTTTTTTCCTCAGGTTTTTGTCTACGGAACGATTTCGTCATGCTCGCTCGCTGGTTGCCCGCCGCCATCAACACCCGCCCCACCGAATGGAGCCGTGCCGCCATTGGCATGGCCCTCGGAACGATGCTCAGCGTCTGGCTGTGCGGTCAGGTGTTCGGCATCGAGGTGGCACTGCACCTGATCGGCCCGCTGGGCGCTTCGGCAGTATTGTTATTCGCCGTGTCGTCCGGCGCACTGGCGCAGCCGTGGTCGATTATTGGCGGCTACTTGAGTGCCGGCGTGGTGTCGTTGCTGGTGGCCCACGTACTGGGGCGGACGCTGGGCAGCGCTTGCCTGGCGGCGGGCATGGCGTTGATTCTGATGTGTTGGCTGCGTTGCCTGCATCCACCGGCCGGCGCACTGGCGTTGACCCTGGTGCTGGCGGACCCCGCGACCATCGCCATGGACTGGAAAGCCCTGGGTCCGGTGATGCTCGGCGCGTCGATCATGCTGCTCTGCGCCCTGGCCTATAACAACCTGACGCGCATCCGTTATCCCAAGCGCGCCAGCGAACCGGTGGCGGCGGTGCCTGCCGATCACCCGCCTGCCGACAGCCAGGCGATCACTGCCCAGGACCTGAAGCTGGCCCTGGCCGACATGGAAGCCTTCTTCGACGTCACCCCTGAAGACCTTGAACAACTGATTCATGCCAGTGAGTTGCACGCCAGGCGCCGCAGCATCACCGAAGTGCTCAGCAAAACTACCTGACACAACACGCACCCTGTAGGAGCCGGCTTGCCGGCGAAGACGCAGTCCAGTCAACAATGCAGTGACTGATACACCGCTATCGCCAGCAAGCCGGCTCCTACAGGTTCAATGCAGGTTCAAATCCTTCAGGCCGCAGACAATTGCCGGGCAGGCACCGCCAGGCTCACTGCCCTGACCGAATCTCCCACACCCAAGCCCAACTCTTTCGCGGTTTGAGCGTCAACAATCAGAGTTCCTGCAGCCACCCGCGCCGGTGCCGCAGTAATCCGGCACTCGGCAAACAGGCGGTTATGAATCAGGTAAGTCGCTGCCTGTTCCCCCGGTGTACCGATGCTCAGTTGCAGCACCTGGCTGTCACGCACCGCTCGAATATCCCCGGTAGCGCATTCAATCAGCGGGCCGCCGTCGAAGATGTCGATGTAATCGCGATGCTCGAACCCTTCAGCCTGGAGCATGCCCAGCGCCGATTCGGTGTTGGGATGAACCCGTCCGATGACCGACCGCGCCGCCTCGGGCAACAGGCAGGTGGGCAGCGGAAACTTGGGCATCAACTCCGCGATGAAGGTCTTGTTGCCCAGTCCGGTCAGGTAGTCGGCATCGGCGAAGTCCATTTTGAAAAAGTGCCGCCCCAGTCCCTCCCAGAACGGAGAAACGCCCTGGGCGTCTGAATAGCCGCGCATTTCGGCGATGACCTTGTCACCGAAGTGCTGACGAAACTCCGCCAGGAACAGGAATCGCGCCTTCGACAACAGACGACCGTTGAGACCACTGCGATGATCGGCGTGTAGAAACAGTGAACACAACTCGGAATGGCCCGTCATGTCGTTGCCAAGGAACAGCGTCGGCAACTGCTGGTTGATCCCCAGGTTTTTCGACGCGGCGACAAACAAACCCAGCCGATAGTTGTACCAGGGCTCGCGCAGGCCGACAGCACCAGCCAACGCACAAATACCGATCGCCTCTTGCTGGTCGTTCTCCAGCACAAACAAGTAGTCGGCGTCGGCGCGTTCGGCTTCGCCGGCAAAGGTTTTCTGCGCCCACTCCAGACGCTGGCGCAAACGCGCCGCGTCGGCCGGCAAAGTGGTCAAACCCGCCCCGGCGCTATGGGCCAGGGCTAACAATGCCGGCAAGTCTGCCGGTGTAGCGGGACGGACGATCATCGCACTTGCTCCCTGGCAGCCGGATGCCTGGGCAGAAAGACCTCGGCCAACATGCAGCGAGCGCTGCCACCGCCAATGCGCTCGATGGTGTCGATAGTCACCGGCAACGGTGTGGCGTGGGCTTCGATCAACCGACGCTGGCCGGCATTCAGCGATTGCCAGGCGGTGCGCGACATCACCAGCACCGGTTCGCCCGCGGCGTTGTGCACTTCGAGCATATTGCCGGCGAAGGACTCCAGTTGCGCCCAGTCCAGGGCGATCACCTGCTTGCCGCTGTTTTCCAGGCGCGCGCGCAGTGCCTGGCGTTCGTCGGGGTCAGCCACCGATGCCAGGCACGCCACGGCCAGGCGCGTGCCAACGCTCATCATCACGTTAGTGTGGTAAATCGCAACGCCCTGGCGGTCAACCGCGTTAAATGCGCAGAGCTCGTAGCCCAAATGATCGACCACCTGATCCAGTGCCCGGGCGTGGGTGCGGGTGGAGTAGCCCGCGTAGCAAATCCGCTGTTGCCGGTCCAGCACCATGCTACCGGTGCCTTCGAGGAACACGTCCAGCTGTTCGAGGCTGGAAAGATCCAGCAGCCGTTCAACCCTGTATTCGTCCCGCAATCGGTCCAGTACACCTTTGTCCCGCTCCAGGCGCCGGTTATGACCCTGCATCGGGTACAGCACCAACGTGCCGTCGGGATGGCTGCTCCACCAATTGTTGGGAAAGATCGAATCCGGGGTATGCGGCGCTTCAAGGTCGTTGTGAACCAGGACTTCAACGCCATGGCTGCGCAGCGCAGTGACGTAGCCGTCGAACTCTTGCAGGGCCTTGAGCTGCACGTCTTCGGACACCGCGGCCGGGCGCTGGAAGCGGTTGTTTGCCGCCGTGTCCTGATTGAAGGAAAAACGTGTCGGGCGAATCATCAAAACAGTATTGGTGGTTTGCATGGGCACAGATTCAATGAGGATTGAGAGAGGCTCATTGTCTGTTTCGAGACGGGAAAAACCCGGTTGATAACAGCTTTGGCGGTGATCGAAACGGCTGAAGATGCTGTCTCGTTCAGCCGATTCGGCGAACACCACACATCCCTCTGTAGGAGCTGGCTTGCCAGCGAAGGCGTTCTTTCAGGCAAAAAACACTTCGACTGCCCGGGCATTTTCGCTGGCAAGCCAGCTCCTACAGTTTGTACAGCGCTTCAGGCTTACTCCATCGTGGTCTTGACCATCGCCAGTTCCGGGTGGCTGACCAGTTTGTCGATGTGCAAATCCGGGTCGTCGAACCAGACTTCGGTCAGCACCCGGTAATGTTCCATGTCCCGGCAACGCATGCGCAGGCTGTAGTCGAACGCACCGCTGATCAACCGGCATTCCAGCACTTGCGGGCAAGCACGGACCTTGGCCTCGAAGGCTTTTTGCGCGGCACGCCCGCTCTGGTTCGACAGCGCGACCAACACCAGCAGCGACAGCCCGGGCGTCAGTTTTTTCTCATCGAGAATCGCGCCATACCCGCGAATGACCCCGAGCTGTTCGAGTTTACGCACCCGTTCCAGACAGGGTCTGGGCGTCAGGTGCACGCGTTCGGACAGCTTTTGATAAGTGATGCGCCCTTCGTGGCGCAACACTTCGATGATGGCCTGATCGATACGATCAAGCACGATCGACAGATCGCGGATATCCGCCATGTACGTCTTGCCTCACTTCAAACGACCCGATAGGAATTGCTGTAACCGTTCACTCTTTGGCTGGTCGAGGATGGTTGCGTCACCCTGCTCCTCGACCCGGCCCTGATGCAAGAACAACACCTGGCTGGAAACCTGCCGGGCAAAGCCCATTTCATGGGTCACCATCAACATGGTCCGGCCCTCTTCGGCCAGTGCCTGGATCACCTTCAGCACTTCGCCCACCAGTTCCGGGTCGAGCGCCGAGGTCGGCTCGTCGAACAACAGGATTTCCGGTTCCACCGCCAGTGCCCGGGCAATCGCCACGCGTTGCTGTTGACCGCCGGACAGGAACGCCGGGTATTGATCGGCGACCCGTTGCGGCAAACCGACCTTGTCCAGATACGCCCGCGCACTCTCTTCAGCAGCCTTGCGACTCATCCCCAGCACCCGGCACGGCGCCAATACGATGTTTTCCAGCACGGTCAGGTGGCTCCACAGATTGAAATGCTGGAACACCATTGCCAATCGCGTGCGCAAACGCTGCAACTGCCTGGGGTTGGCCACTCGCATGCCACCGACACCCTGACGCGTAAGCACCCGCTCGCCATCCAGTGCAATGGCACCTTCATCAGCACGCTCCAGAAAATTGATGCAGCGCAGCATGGTGCTTTTACCCGAACCGCTGGCGCCGATCATGCTCACCACGTCCCCAGCGCGTGCGTTCAACGAGACGCCTTTGAGCACTTCATTGTCACCAAAACGTTTATACAGATTTTCAACCGTGAGTTTGTACATGCGAGTGCTCCTGGAGCGGCTGCCTGTTGGGCGCCGCTCGGGATTGAAAAATGAAAGTCAGTGGGTCGGGCCGAGAAAGCTGAGCCAGCGCTTCTCCGCCAGGCGGAACGCCGCGACCAGCCCGAACGACAGCGCGAGGTACAGCAAACCGGCAATGCCGAAGGCCTGGAACGTCATGAAGGTCGCGGCGTTGGCATCCCGGGCGACTTTCAGGATGTCCGGAATCGTTGCGGTAAACGCCACCGACGTTGCGTGCAGCATCAGGATCACTTCGTTGCTGTAATACGGCAGCGCACGGCGCAATGCCGAGGGCAGGATCAGTTGCAGATACAGGCGCCAGCCGCTCAAGCCGTAGGCATGGGCCGCTTCGATTTCACCGTAAGGAATGCTGCGGATTGCCCCGGCGAAAATTTCCACGGTGTAAGCGCAGGTGTTGAGGGTGAATGCCAGCAAGGTGCAATTCATCGCATCGCGAAAGAACGCTTCGAGCAAGGGTTGCGAGCGCACTACCGCGATGCCGTAGATCCCGCTGTAGCAAATCAGCAGCTGGATATACAACGGTGTGCCACGAAACACATAGGTGAACAACTGAACCGGCCAGCGCAACAGACCCCATCGCGAAACCCGCAGGATCGCCAGGGGCAATGACAGGACAAACCCCATCGCGATGCTCGCCACCAGCAACCACAACGTCATGGCCAGCCCGGTGAGGGTTTCGCCGTCGCTGAACAGAAAGGGTTTCCAGTATTCGGCAATCAACTCGATCATCGCGCCATCCCCCGCACGCCCTGGTTGTAGCGACGCTCCAGCACCCGCAACACAGAGTTCGACGCACTGGTGATCAGCAGGTAGAGGGCCGCGGCCAGCAACAGGAAGTCGAGCATGTTGAACGTGCTTTTACCGGCCTCCTGCGCCACCTTGACCAGGTCCGACAGACCGATGATCGACACCAGCGCCGTGGCCTTGAGCAGCACCAGCCAGTTGTTGCCCAGGCTCGGCAAGGCGAAACGCATCATTTGCGGGAACACCACGAAGCGAAAACGCTGCCAGCGGTTCAAGCCAAAACACGCCGCGGCTTCCTGTTGTCCGCGCGGCACACTCAGGATCGCCCCGCGAAAGGTCTCGGTGAAATAGGCGCCATAGATAAAACCAAGGGTGACAATGCCGGCCACAAACGGGTCGATCTCCATGTAGGGCCAACCCATGGCCTCGGTCAGGGCGCTGAGCCAGCCTTGCAGGCTGTAGAAAATCAGCAGCATCAACACCAGGTCCGGTACGCCGCGGATCAGCGTCGTGTAGAAGGTCGCCGGCAGGTTGAGCAGTTTGAGGGGCGACAACTTGGCCGCCGCACCGAGCAACCCCAGCGCCATGCTCACCAATAGCGCGAGTGCCGAGAGTTTGAGAGTGACCCAGGTGCCATGCAGCAACAATGGGCCATAGCCTTGCAGGGCCGAAAGATCGACCCCCAGAACATTCAGGAAGGAATTCACGCCAGTCACCAGTCTTGATGCCCCCGACGGCCGCTGCGAAACAGCGATCGTCGGGGGTGAGGATCAGTTGTTGTAGAGGTCCAGATCGCCGAAATGCTTCTGCTGGATCTGTGCGTAGATGCCCTTGTCATGCAGGGCCTTGATGGCGGCATTGAGCATGCCTTTGAGTTCTTCGTTGTCCTTGCGCACGCCAATGGCGATTTCCGACGGCACCAGCGGGTCACTGATGCCTTCGCTGTTCTGGAAACCGGCCCCTTGTGGCGAGGTCAGGAAGCTCATCTGCGCTTGCAGCTTGTCCTGGATCGACGCATCGAGACGGCCATACACCAGGTCGGCGTAGACCTGATCCTGATTCTGATAGGCGCGCAGCTTCACCCCGCCCGGACCCAGTTTGGCCTTGGCATAGGTTTCCTGAATCGTGCCCTGCATGTAGCCGATGGTCTTGCCGCGCAGCGACTCGGCGGTGGGCAACAGGCCGGAGTCCTTGCGGGTGACGATGGCGGTCGGCCCGGCGTACAGGCGATCGGTGAAATCGATCTGTTTTTTGCGCGCATCGGTCACGGTCATCGAGGACTCGATGGCGTCGAACTTGCCGGCCTTGAGCCCCGGAATCAATCCGTCGAAATCGTTGCTGACCCACACACAGGTGAGTTTCAGCTCGGCACATATCGCATTGCCCAGATCCACGCCGAAACCCTGCACGCCGCCATCGGCCGTGGTGGATTCAAAGGGTGGATAGCTTGGATTGACGCCAAATCGCAGTTCCTTCCATTCCTTGGCGCTCGCGCCGGTGGTGCAGCACAGCAACGCGAGTGCCGGCAAAGTCAGCCATTTGATGTTCATCTTCTTGAGTCCCGGATCATTTGGATTTATCGCGATCCGGCGACTGCGCCGAACCACACTTTTTTACAGGGGCAGAGAGTCGATGCGGTTCTCACCGCAGCCGTATTTATTGTTGTTTTCGACCGGTTCAGGCCAGTCGCCGGAGTGCAGTCCACTTCAGGCATGTCGTCACGTGAAGCGGACCACCAGAATGCCAACTGCCGGCACGGCGCAGGTGTCGTAACACCCGGTCCAGACAGCTCAACTGTGCTGAACGAAGGGCGTTCACAGCCGAATCTGTCGCCGCAAGGTCCATTCGGTCTTCTCATGCAAAAATGCACAGCTAACCTGCAGTTATTCAGGTTGTACACGGCAAATTTGCACTGATACGATCCAGCATCGCTCGCGCGCGAGCTTCTTTATAAAGAACAATAAAAGCAGGGAGTTACTGATGACTGCTCAGGTTTCTTCTCCGGGGACCACGTCCATGGATGCCACGCAAAACGAAGTGCTGGCCGAAGTTCGCAACCACGTCGGTCATTTGACCCTCAACCGCCCCGCCGGCCTCAACGCCCTGACCCTGGACATGGTCCGCAGCCTGCACCGCCAGCTCGACGCCTGGGCCCAGGACCCGCAGGTGCATGCGGTGGTCCTGCGCGGTGCTGGCGAAAAAGCCTTCTGCGCCGGAGGCGACATTCGTTCGCTGCATGACAGCTTCAAAAGCGGCGGCACGCTGCACGAAGATTTCTTCGTCGAGGAATACGCCCTCGACCTCGCCATTCACCACTACCGCAAACCGGTCCTGGCTTTGATGGACGGCTTTGTCCTCGGCGGCGGCATGGGTCTGGTGCAGGGCGCCGATCTGCGGGTGGTCACCGAAAAGAGCCGCCTGGCGATGCCGGAAGTGGGTATCGGTTACTTCCCGGACGTCGGTGGCAGTTACTTCCTGCCGCGCATTCCCGGCGAACTGGGGATATACCTGGGTGTCAGCGGCGTGCAGATCCGCGCGGCCGATGCGCTGTATTGCGGCCTGGCCGACTGGTATCTGGACAGCAGCAAGCAGGCCACGCTGGACGAAAAACTCGATCAGCTGCAATGGCACGACACACCGCTCAAAGACCTGCAAGGCCTGCTGGCGACACTTGCGGTGCAACAGCTACCTGACGCCCCGTTGCAAGCGCTGCGCCCGGCCATCGACCACTTCTTCGCCTTGCCCGATGTGCCGAGTATTGTTGAGCAATTGCGGGAAGTGACGGTCGCCGACAGCCATGAGTGGGCCACCACCACTGCCGACCTGCTGCAAACCCGTTCGCCGCTGGCCATGGGCGTGACGCTGGAGATGCTGCGGCGCGGTCGGCACTTGAGCCTTGAACAATGCTTCGCCCTTGAACTGCATCTGGACCGCCAGTGGTTCGAGCGCGGCGACCTGATCGAAGGCGTGCGCGCCTTGCTGATCGACAAAGACAAGAGCCCGCGCTGGAACCCGCCCACCCTCCAGGCGCTGGACGCCGAACACGTGGCGAGTTTCTTCAACGGGTTTGACCAGACCGGGAGCTGAGCCATGCACGATATCGAATTGAGCGAAGAGCAAGTCATGATCCGCGACATGGCCCGGGACTTTGCCCGTGGCGAAATCGCCCCCCATGCCCAGGCCTGGGAAAAGGCCGGCTGGATCGACGATGCGCTGGTGGCAAAAATGGGTGAACTCGGCCTGCTGGGCATGGTGGTGCCCGAGGAATGGGGCGGCACCTATGTCGACTACGTCGCCTATGCCCTGGCGGTGGAGGAAATCTCCGCCGGCGACGGCGCTACCGGCGCATTGATGAGCATCCACAACTCCGTAGGCTGCGGGCCGGTGCTCAACTACGGCACCGAAGAGCAGAAGCAGGCCTGGCTGGCGGATCTGGCCAGCGGCCAGGCCATCGGTTGCTTCTGTCTGACCGAACCCCAGGCCGGTTCCGAAGCGCACAACCTGCGTACCCGCGCCGAACTGCGCGACGGCCAGTGGGTGATCAACGGCGCCAAGCAGTTTGTCAGCAACGGCAAACGGGCAAAACTGGCGATCGTGTTTGCCGTCACCGACCCGGACCTCGGCAAGCGCGGCATCTCGGCGTTCCTGGTGCCCACCAGTACCCCCGGCTTCACTGTGGACCGCAGCGAACACAAGATGGGTATCCGCGCTTCCGACACCTGCGCGGTGACGCTGAACAATTGCACCGTTCCCGAGGCCAACCTGCTGGGTGAACGCGGCAAAGGCCTGGCCATCGCCCTGTCCAACCTCGAAGGCGGCCGCATCGGCATCGCCGCCCAGGCGCTGGGCATTGCCCGTGCCGCGTTCGAAGCCGCGCTGGCCTACGCCCGCGATCGCGTGCAGTTCGGCAAGCCGATCATCGAGCACCAGAGCATCGCCAACCTGCTGGCGGACATGCACATGCAACTCAACGCCGCACGACTCATGATCCTGCATGCCGCGCGCCTGCGCAGTGCCGGCCAACCTTGTCTGTCGGAGGCTTCGCAGGCCAAGCTGTTCGCGTCGGAAATGGCCGAGAAGGTCTGCTCGTCAGCGATACAGATTCATGGCGGCTATGGCTATCTGGAAGATTACCCGGTGGAGCGTTATTACCGGGATGCGCGGATCACGCAGATCTATGAAGGGTCCAGCGAGATTCAGCGGATGGTGATTGCCCGCGAATTGAAAAATTATCTGGTGTGAAGCTTTAAAAGCATCGCGAGCAAGCTTTGCTCCCACAGGTCATGCGCCGATCATGCGGACACTGATGACCTGTGGGAGCAAGGCTTGCCCGCGATGACGTCAGTACAGGCACTGTTTAATTTAATTTTGTCCGGAACGCTTGATCGCCCTCACCCCCAGCGCCGCCAGATCGCTTTCTCCCTCGCCCAGCGCCACCGCATCCAGCAGGTTATCGCGCAACACGCTGGCAAACGGCAGCGGCACGTGATTCGGCTCCCCGGCTTTCAACGCCAGCCCCACATCCTTCAGGCCCAGACGTAACGTGAACCCTGCCCCCTCGGTTTCACGCCGGGCGATCTTCGGTCCATAGACCTTGTAGGCCGGTGCCGCGAACAACGTGCTGGTAATGAAATCGACAAAATCGGTATTGGCCACGCCATAACTTTGCGTCAACGCCATCGCTTCGCCGGTGGCTTCGATGGCACTGATCAGCATCATGTTGGTGGCGATTTTGAGAATGCCGGCATTGAGCGGGTCTTCGCCCATCGGCCAGGTTTTCTGCCCGAGTACGTCCAGCAACGGCTGAACCTTGGCAATGGCCGCTTGAGGGCCGGCGACCACGATATTGAGCATGCCGGATTCGGCCAGATCATTGCGCCCGAACACTGGCGCGGCAATCAACTGGACCCCGGCGCTGGCGTGTGCTTCGACCATTTCCCGAATGAATGCCACCGACAGTGTGGCCATGCTCAAGTGAATCAGGCCCGGCTTGCTTGAAGCCAGGGCACCGCTGTCGATCAGGATGCTGCGGGTCACGGCGTCATCGGCGAGCATGCTGATCACGACTTCGGCATCGAATGCCTCGCCCGGGTGTTTGACAGCGACGGCACCCTGTTTCACCAGCGTCTCGACCGCGCCTTGACTGCGGTTCCATACCAACACCTGATGACCGGCCTTGAGCAGATTGGCTGCCATGCCCTTACCCATGGAGCCCAGCCCGATGAATCCGATGCGCATGTCGACCTCCGGTGATTTGGTTCACGAAAGTCGTCAAGAATAGCTGAATATGGAGGCCCTAAAAGCTTCGCTGGCAAGCCAGCTCCCACAGCGATCTCCTGCGTAAACAAATTTTGTATACGCAGGAAAAACCTGTAGGAGCTGGCTTGCCAGCGAAGACGCCCGCAATAACGCTACATCACTTACCTTGGAACTCTGCCTCACGCTTGGCAATGAACGCCGCCATCCCTTCCTTCTGATCCTGGGTCGCAAACGCCGCATGGAACACCCGGCGCTCGAAGCGCACGCCTTCGGACAGGCTCACTTCAAAGGCACGGTTGACGCTTTCCTTGACCATCATCGCAATCGGCAAGGACTTCTTGGCGATCAACGCCGCGACTTTCAGCGCTTCATCCAGCAGCTCATCACTCGGCACGATGCGCGCGACGATCCCGCAACGCTCCGCTTCCACCGCATCGATCAGACGCCCGCTCAGGCACATTTCCATGGCCTTGGCCTTGCCCACGGCGCGGGTCAGGCGCTGGGTGCCGCCCATGCCCGGCAGCACGCCGAGGTTGATTTCCGGCTGGCCGAATTTGGCGTTGTCGCCGGCCAGAATGAAATCGCACATCAGTGCCAGTTCACAGCCGCCACCCAGGGCAAAACCGTTGACCGCGGCAATGATCGGCTTGCGGCGGTTGGCCACGCGATCGCTGTCGCTGAACAGGTCGTCGAGGTAGATCTGCGGATAGGTCAGTTCGGCCATTTCCTTGATGTCGGCGCCGGCGGCGAAGGCTTTTTTCGAGCCGGTCAGCACGATGCAGCCGATGTTCGAGTCCTTCTCCAGGCCATCGAGGGCGTGGTTCAGTTCGCTGACGATCTGCGCATTCAATGCGTTGAGTGCCTGCGGACGGTTGAGGGTGATCAGGCCTACGCGGCCGTGGGTTTCCAACAGAATCGTTTCGTAGCTCACACATTCACTCCTATTCAAAGATTGCGCGAAATGACCATGCGCTGAATATCGCTGGTGCCTTCGTAGATCTGACAAACCCGCACGTCGCGGTAGATCCGCTCCAGCGGGAAGTCGTTCAGGTAACCGTAGCCGCCGAGGGTTTGCAATGCCGAGGAACAGACCTTCTCGGCCATTTCCGAGGCGAACAGCTTGGCCATCGATGCTTCGACCAAAGCCGGTTTGCCGCTGTCACGCAGGGCGGCGGCGTAATGCACCATCTGCCGGGCCACGGCGATCTGGGTGGCCATGTCCGCCAGACGGAATGCGACCGCCTGATGTTCGATGATCGGCTTGCCGAAGCTCTCACGTTCACGGGCGTAGTCGCGAGCTGCCTCGAACGCGGCACGGGCCATGCCCACCGATTGCGAGGCGATGCCGACGCGGCCGCCTTCGAGGTTGGCCAGGGCGATCCTGTAGCCTTCGCCCTCTTCGCCCAGGCGATTGGCCACCGGGACTTTGACGTCTTCAAAGAGGATCTGGCAAGTGTCGGAGGCGTGCTGGCCGAGCTTGTCCTCGACCCGGGCGACTTTGTAGCCCGGTGAATCGGTCGGCACGATCAGCGCCGTGATGCCACGCTTGCCGGCGCTCGGGTCTGTGACGGCGAACACAATCACCACCCCGGCGTTCTGCCCGGAGGTGATGAATTGTTTGCAGCCGTTGAGCACGTAGTGATCGCCTTCCAGGCGGGCGCGGGTTTTCAGGCCGCTGGCGTCGGAACCGGCCTGGGGTTCGGTCAAGGCGAAAGCGCCGAGCATCGCGCCGCTGGCCAGGGGCTTGAGGAAGCGTTCTTTCTGATCGTCGGTGCCGTAGTTGAGGATCGGCACGCAACCCACCGAGTTGTGCACGCTCATGATGGTCGAGCAGGCGCCGTCGCCGGCGGCGATTTCTTCCAGGGCCATGGCATAGGCCAGGTAACCGGTGTCGCAACCACCCCATTGCTCCGGCACCAACATGCCGAAGAAGCCCAGTTCGGCCATTTCGCCGATGGCTTCCTTGGGGAAGCGGTGTTCACGGTCCCATTCGGCGGCGAAGGGTTTCAGCCGTTCCTGGGCAAACTGCCGGGCGGCGTCGCTGATCTGAAGTTGTTCGTCATTGGGGATCATGACCAGTCCTTAATTGGGTTAAAGCATTAACCCTGTAGGAGCGAGCCTGCTCGCGATGGTGTGTCAGTTGACACAGATGTAGCTGACACTCCATCGCGAGCAGGCTCGCTCCTACAAGGGTTATGGCATCGGCTTTAGTAGAGGCACTCGACAGCCATGGCCGTCGCTTCACCGCCACCGATGCAGATCGCCGCCACGCCGCGCTTGAGGCCTTTCTGGCGCAGGGCCGAGAGCAAGGTCACCAGAATCCGCGCGCCGGAAGCCCCGATCGGGTGACCCAGGGCGCAAGCGCCGCCGTGCACGTTGAGCTTCTCATGGGGGATTTCCAGGTGGGTCATCGCGGCCATGCCAACCACGGCGAAGGCTTCGTTGACTTCGACCAGATCGACCTGATCCAGCGACCAGCCGGTTTTCTTCATCAGCTTCTTGATCGCGCCAATCGGTGCCACCGGGAACAGGCCCGGCGTATCGGCAAATGCCGCGTGGCCATGAATCACCGCCAGCGGTTTGAGGCCGCGCTTGTCGGCTTCGGAACGGCGCATCAGCACCAGGGCCGCCGCGCCGTCGGAGATCGAACTGGAGTTGGCCGCGGTCACGGTGCCGCCGTCGCGGAACGCCGGTTTGAGCGAGGCGATCTTGTCCAGCTTGGCTTTCGGCGGCTGTTCGTCGTTGCTGATCACCACCTGTTCCTTGCCGACAGTGACAGTCAGCGAGACGATTTCGTCCTTGAAACTGCCGTCCTTGATCGCCTGTTGGGCCCGAGTGGTCGAGGCGATGGCAAAGGCGTCCTGAGCCTCGCGGCTGAAGTCGTTGGTTTCAGCACAGTCTTCGGCGAAAGTGCCCATCAGGCGGCCCTTGTCGTAGGCATCTTCCAGGCCGTCGAGGAACATCGAGTCGAGCACCTTGCCATGCCCCATGCGGTAACCGCTGCGGGCGCGATCCAGCAGGTAAGGCGCGTTGGACATGCTTTCCATGCCACCGGCGATGACCACATCGGCACTGCCGGCCAGCAGCATGTCATGGGCCAGCATGGTGGTTTCCATGCCGGAGCCGCACATCTTGTTCACCGTGGTGCAGCGGGTCGACTTGTTCAGCCCGGCACCCAGCGCGGCTTGACGGGCCGGCGCCTGGCCGAGGCCGGCGGGCAATACACAACCGAACAGCACTTCATCGACGGCGTCCGGTGCAACACCGGCACGCTCGACGGCGGCCTTGATCGCGGCGGCACCGAGTTGTGGTGCGGTCAGGCTTTTCAAGTCGCCCTGGAAACCGCCCATCGGGGTGCGGACAGCGCTGACGATTACAATTGGATCGTTGGCAATGGTCATGACAAATCCTCCTTATTTAGCCGCCATGCGCAAGGCACCGTCGAGACGGATCACCTCGCCGTTGAGCATGCTGTTTTCAATGATATGCCTTACCAGCGAAGCGTACTCGGCTGGTTTGCCCAGGCGCGGCGGGAACGGCACGCCAGCAGCAAGGGAGTCGCGCACTTCCTGGGTCATGCCGGCCATCATCGGCGTTTCGAAAATGCCCGGGGCGATGGTCATCACGCGGATACCAAAGCGCGCCAGTTCACGGGCGGCGGGCAAGGTCAGGCTGACGATGGCACCTTTGGACGCCGCGTAGGCCGCCTGGCCGATCTGGCCGTCATAGGCCGCCGCCGACGCGGTGTTGATGATCACGCCGCGTTCGCCACCGGCGTCCGCTTCGGTTTCGGCAATGGCCGCCGAAGCCAGGCGCAGCATGTTGAAGCTGCCGATCAGGTTGACGTTGATCACCTGGCTGAAGCTTGCCAGCGCGTGCGGACCGTTCTTGCCGAGGATCTTCTCGCCGCGCACGATGCCGGCGCAATTGACCAGGCCATTGAGGCCGCCAAAGGCCTTGACCGTGGCCTGCACCGCCGCTTGCGCCGCCGCTTCGTCGCTGATGTCCGCGACCACGCTTTGCGCGCCCAGACGCTGGGCCTGCGCCGCAACGGCCTCGGCATTCATGTCCACCAGCATCACTTTGGCACCGGCCGCCACCAGCATTTCAGCGGTGGCCGCACCCAGGCCGGAAGCCCCGCCGGTGACGAGAAAAACCTTGTTTTCGATCTTCATCATTGTTTCCTTGGATTCAAGCTGAAACGTTCTTCGCGGCGGCCTCTTGAGCCTTGGCGATTTCCTGGTTGCGCAAGATAAAGCGCTGCAATTTGCCGCTTGGGGTTTTCGGCAACTCGCTGACAAATTCGATTTCACGGGGGTACGAGTGCGCCGCCAGGCGTTTGCGCACGTGCTGGCGCAGTTCTTCGGCCAGTTCCGGCGCCGCGCAGTATTGCGGGCTGAGTACCACGAAGGCCTTGACCAGTTCGGTGCGCTCCGGATCGGGTTTGCCGACCACCGCCGCTTCCACCACCGCCGGGTGTTCGATCAAAGCGCTTTCCACGTCGAACGGGCCGACGCGGTAGCCGGACGTGGTGATCACATCGTCGCTGCGGCCCACGAAGCTGATGCTGCCGTCCGGGTTCCACTCGACGGTGTCGCCGCTCAAGTAGTAGTTACCGACGAACGCCTTGGTCGGTGCGCCTTCGTAGCCGGCGAACCAGCACATCGGCGATTGGCTGCGGTCGATGGCCAGAATGCCCGGCTGGCCGACGCCCAGTTCCTTGTACTCATCGTCCAGCACCACGATGCGATGGCCGGGCGAGGCAAAACCCGCGGCGCCCAAGTGGATCGGGTGTTCCAGGCCGTGGTGGTTGCACAGGACCATGCCCAGTTCGGTCTGCCCGTAGTGGTCATGGATGACCACCCCAAGGTTATCGGAGAACCAGCGGATCACTTCCGGGTTCAGCGGCTCCCCGGCACTGCTGACGATGCGCAACTTGCCTTTGATCGATCGGGCGAATTCGTCGCCGCCGGCAATCAACAGGCGGTACGCCGTGGGTGAGCCGGTGAGGTTGGTGATCCCGTATTTGTTGATGACCCGGCAGGTGCTTTCCAGGGTAAACGGGCCATCGTAGAAGGTGATCGGGTGCCCCATCGACATCGGGCCGGTTACGCCGAAATAGATGCCGTAGGCCCAACCCGGATCGGCGACGTTCCAGAACGCGTCCTCCGGGCGCAGATCCACGGCATCCCGGGTATAGCTCTGGAAGGCGACGATGGCCTTGAGCGGCACCGACAGCGCTTTCGACGGACCGGTGGTGCCCGAGGTAAACATCAGCAGGAACGGGTCTTCGCCGGTCAGCAGCACCGGTTCGCATTCGGGAGAATGGTTGGCCAGTTCGGCCCAGAAACTGTAGTCGCCCCGGACGATGCCCTGCCCCTTGGGGCCGGCGACGGTGACGATGGTCGGGCAATCGGCGACTTCAGCGAGTTTCGACCGGTTGGCCGCGTCGGTGACCACCACTTTGGCGCCCGAGGAATTGAGGCGATGTTCGATGGCTTTCGGGCCGAAGGCGGTGAACAGCGGCTGGTAGACCGCGCCGATGCGCCAGGTGGCGAACACGGTGATGAGCAATTCGATGTTACGCGGCAGCAGGCCGGCGACCTTGTCGCCGCGTTTTACGCCCTGGGCCAGCAGGAAATTGGCGAATCGCGCGGCCTTGTCCTGCAGGTCGCCGAAGGTGTAGGTCGCGCTGGCGCCATCGCGGCCTTCCCAGAACAGCGCGATACGCCCCGGCAAGGCATGCCGGTCACAACACTCGATGCAGGCATTGAGAGCGGTCAAATCGCCGGCGAGCGCGGCGTCGACGGTGTGCTGATAATTGAACTGTTGTGTGGCAGACAAGTAATCGCGCATTGCCAGAATCCCTTTGTATTTTTATTGGGTTGGGGGAACCGTGACCAACAGGGAAATACTCGCTCTGCGCGGGGTGCGGGGCAATGGTCAAAGTTATCAAGTTGTTTGACTGGTTTGGCCAAGGTTCTGACAGGTGTTGCGCCTGTTGGGGCCTCATCGCGGGCAAGCCTTGCTCCCACAAGAGCACCACGCCCCCTGTGGGAGCAAGGCTTGCCCGCGATGGCGTCGGTACAGTCACCGCTGAATTCTGATCAGGTGGCTTCGTTGAGGATCAAACTGCGGTAATGCCCCGGATTGGACCCCGACCACTTGCGAAACGCCTTGTAGAACGAACTCGCATCGGCAAACCCCAGTCGCGTGGCGATCTCCGCGAAGCTGATACTCGGCTCCGCCAGCCAGACAATGGCCAGTTCCTTGCGCACACTGTCCTTGAGCCCCTGGTAGGTCTGGCCCTCCTCGGCCAGTCGCCGGCGCAGGGTCGAGGCCGACATGCACAGGCGTTGCGCCAGCGCCTCGGTTTCCGGCCACTGTTCGGCAGGCAGTTGTCGCAGATCATGCTTGATCCGACTGGCCAGGCTTTGCGGATCGCGATATTTCACCAGAATATTCGCCGGCGCCTGAGCCAGGAAGCGCTGGAGCTCTTGCTCCGTGCGCTTGATTGGCAGATCCAGGCAATCGGCGGAGAAAATCATCCGCGTGCGTGGCCGGTCGAACCGCAGGTTCTCGGAAAACATCACCTGGTAGTCATCGCAGAAGTCCGGCTGCGGACAACGCAGTTCGATGGCCAGTATCGGAATGCGCCGCCCGGCCAGCCAGCACGCGACACCGTGCACGATCATCCAGTAGGTGAAGTAGGTGAAGGCGCGGCGCGGCTCGTGGTCATCCTCCAGCAGCACGATTTCTGCCAGGCTCTGCTGACGCACCAGTTCGGCGGGCATGCGCTCGAGCATCAAGGACAGGAAACCCAGGCCACTGGTGAGGCCCGCCGCCAGGCTCGGCTGGACCATGGCGCAGCGACAGAGAAACGCCAGGCTGCCGGATTTGAGCTTGCGCGGGTCCATGCCGAAAAACTCATCGTCCCCACGACGCGCCAGCAGGCGCCATAGCCGCGCATAGGCGGTGGCCGGCACCCGCGCAGCATCGCTGAGCAGTAGAGACGGATCGATGCCGACCTTGTTCAACGCCTCGAGGGTGGTAACGCCGGGGGTGCAGCTTTGCAACAGCGCTTCACGCACCAGTTGAATGGAAATGGTGTCTTTTTCCGACATTGCGCGAGGCGAGCCCTGTTCTTGTTTGAGTGGTGGGCATATTAGCGCAGCCGCCAACGCCACGCCCCGCATCGACGCTTTTGATTTTGTAGGAGCAAAGCTTGCTCGCGATCGAGGCACCGCGGTGTAACAGGCATACCGCGTCATCGTTCATCGCGAGCAAGCTTTGCTCCTACAGGGGTACGGGTGATATTCAGGGTTGTTCAGCTTAGGTTCAGGTAAATGTCAATGACTCCCATTTGGGAATGAGTGTCATTATGTTACAAATTAGCACCCTATCTATTTCCGACACGGTGCTGAATGCTCGTTCCTTTCCTGATCATGCTGCGCGAAGGCATCGAGGCCGCGTTAATCGTTGGCATCATCGCCAGCTACCTGAAACAGACCGGTCGCGGCCAATGGATGCCCGCCGTGTGGATCGGCGTATTCCTCGCCGCCGCCCTGGCCCTGCTGGTCGGCGGCGGCCTGGAACTGGTCAGCGCCGAGTTTCCGCAGAAACAACAGGAACTGTTTGAGGGCGTGGTCGGCCTGCTGGCCGTCGGCATCTTGAGTTCCATGGTGTTCTGGATGCGCAAGGTGGCGCGTTCGATCAAGCACTCGTTGCAGGCGTCCCTCGATCAGGCCCTGACTGGCTCCAGGCACCAGGTGACGGCGCTGATCGCCATGGTGTTTTTCGCCGTGGCCCGGGAAGGTCTGGAAACGGTTTTTTTCCTGCTCGCGGTGTTCCAGCAAAGCGAAGGCCCGGCAGCACCGGTCGGTGCCCTGCTCGGCCTGATCCTGGCGATCGTTATCGGTGTCCTGCTCTACACCGGCAGCATGCGCCTGAACCTCGGCGCGTTCTTCCGCTGGACCGGCCTGTTCATCCTCGTGGTGGCTGCCGGAATCCTCGCCAATTCCGTGCAAGCGCTGCATGAAGCCGGGGTGTGGAATCACCTGCAAACCGTGCTCTTCGACATCAGCTCAACGCTGCCGATGGACGGTCCGCTGGGCTCGGTGTTGGCCGGGATGTTCGGTTATCAGGACGCACCGACCGTCAGCACCCTAGGCGCTTATCTGATTTATCTGCTGGTGGCGCTTCTGATGTTTTTTCTCCCCGCACCCAGCCCCTGTAGGAGCGAGCCTGCTCGCGATGGTCGTGAACGATAACGCGTGAAACCTGATGCCCAGCGGTGCCTGTGGGTTCATCGCGAGCAGGCTCGCTCCTACAGGGTTCGATGTTTTCCTAATTTCCAGTCAGTAAGGGCAACCATGCCAAATCCAGTCTCCCCCCAGGCCTCTCCTCCCCGCGCCTTGCGCTGGGCGGTGGCCGGTTCGGTGATCGTGATGATCGCCGCCGGCGGCCTGTTCTACTACGCCTCGAAAATGGCCGCCACTAAACGCCAGGCCAACCGCGACGAAGTGTTGGTGACCATTGATCCGCACAGCTGCGAACCCAACGCACTGACCATTCCAGCCGGCCACGCCAGTTTCCGGATCGTCAACCGTTCCGACCGTGCCGTTGAATGGGAAATCCTCGACGGTGTATTGGTGATCGAAGAGCGGGAAAACATCGCCCCGGGTCTGAGCCAGGTGATCAACGCCAACCTGTTGCCCGGCGATTACGCCATCACCTGCGGCTTGCTGAGCAACCCGCGCGGCACCTTGCACGTAACGCCGACGGCGGCCTCGGATGCGGCGGCCAAAGCCAGACCGTCGATGGTCGCCTTCGTGGGACCGTTGTCGGAATTTCGCGTGTACCTGAGCAGCCAGGGTACTGCGCTGATCCAGACCGTCGCCGCGCTCGATCAAGCCATCGAAGCCGGCGACTTGAGCCAGGCTCAAGCCTTGTACATTCCCGCTCGCGCCGCTTATCAACGGCTGGCCCCCGCGGCCCAGCGCATGGCCAAGCTGGACAACGGGATCAACGCCCGTGCCGACTACTTCGAAAAACGCGAACAGGACCCCGCTTTCATGGGCTTCCATCGCCTCGAATACGCGCTGTTCCAGCAACGCGACCTCGACGGTCTGGCACCGGTCGCCCAGCGCCTGCTGACCGATGTCACCCGCCTCAAACAACAGCTGCTGGCCCAGTCGCTGCCACCGGAACAACTGGTAAGCATCGTGGGGCGCAACCTCAACAACATGAGCGAAGTCCGTGCCCGCAGCGGCGAAGAAGAACGCTATAGCCACAGCGACCTGAACGGCTTTGCCGGCAACCTCGACGCTGCGCGCAAGGTTGTCGAACTGCTGCGTCCGCTGCTGGCCAAGTCCGCCGCCGATCTGCTACCGAAAATCGACAGCGCCCTGACTGCCTTCGATGCCCAGCTCAATGGTTTCAAGCTCAACGACGGCTACGCCAGTTACGACAGCGTCAGCGCCGCACAGCGCCAGCAGATCGCCGAGAAGGCCAAGGCATTGGCCACCGCACTCGACGATATCGACCCCGCCCTCGGCCTTTCCGGCCTGTAAGCAGAAGACGACTTCAAGATGAACGATTCAGAGCCACTCAACCTTCAACGTCGCCGGGTATTGATGGGCATGGGCGCCGCCGGTGTCGCCCTCACAGGTGTGGCGCTGAGCTGCCCGGCCATGGCCGCCAGCCCCGCACAGGTCACCGAAGCCCCCAGCAGCGAGCGCACCGAAGACCGTCACGCGTTCCACGGTAAACACCAGAGCGGCATCGTCACCCCGCGACCGGCGTCCGGCATGCTGGTGGCGTTCGATGTGCTGGCCAGCGACCGCGACGACCTGGAGCGGCTGTTCCGCACCCTCAACGAACGGATCGCGTTCCTGATGAAGGGCGGCCCGGTGACACAGGTCGATCCGAAACTGCCGCCGGTGGATTCGGGGATCCTCGGCCCGATCGTCACGCCAGACAACCTGACCATCACCCTATCGGTGGGCGCCTCGCTGTTCGACGAGCGTTTCGGCCTGGCAGACGTCAAGCCCAGGCGCCTGACGCGCATGGTCGGCTTCCCCAACGATGCGCTGGAAGCCGACTGCTGCCATGGCGACCTGAGCCTGCAGTTCTGCGCCAACACCGCCGACACCAACATCCACGCCCTGCGCGACATCGTCAAAAACCTCCCGGACCTGCTGCTGGTGCGCTGGAAGCAGGAAGGCAGCGTGCCACCCCAGGCCCCGGCGAAACCCGGTAAACCGGCGCAGAGCGCGCGCAATTTCCTGGGTTTTCGCGATGGTTCGGCCAACCCCGATTCCAACGATGCCAAGGCCATGGACAGCATCGTCTGGGTGCAACCGGGCAGCGACGAACCGGCTTGGGCCGTCAACGGCAGCTATCAGGCGGTGCGGATCATCCGCAACTTCGTCGAGCGCTGGGACCGCACGCCCTTGCAGGAACAGGAAAGCATTCTTGGCCGGGTCAAAAGCACCGGCGCGCCCATGGGCGGCAGCCATGAAACCGAGGTGCCTGACTATGCCAAGGACCCCGACGGCAAACTGACCAGACTCGATGCACACATCCGCCTGGCCAACCCGCGCACCACCGCGACCCAGGCCAACCTGATCCTGCGTCGGCCGTTCAACTACTCCAACGGCGTGAACAAGAACGGTCAGCTGGAGATGGGCCTGCTGTTCATCTGCTACCAGGCCGATCTGGAAAAAGGCTTCATCACCGTGCAAACGAGGCTCAACGGCGAGCCGCTGGAGGAATACCTCAAGCCGGTCGGCGGCGGGTACTTCTTCACCTTGCCCGGTGTCACCGGCGAGCAGGATTTCATCGGTCGCTCGCTGCTTGATGCAACACCCATAAAAACCACTGCCTAACCCCCTCGGAGCCACTCATGAAAAAAATGCCAATTGCGCTAATGCTGACCCTGGGCTTGCTCGACACTCCGCTTTCGGCTTTCGCGGCGACGGCGCCGCTGGAGCTGGTGCAACCCATTTCCGACTACAAGATCTACGTCACCGAGCAACTGGATGAACTGGCCAGCCACACCCAACAGTTCACTGACGCGGTGAAAAAAGGTGACCTGGCCACCGCGAAAAAACTCTATGCGCCGACCCGGGTTTACTACGAATCGATCGAGCCGATCGCCGAGCTGTTCAGTGACCTCGATGCCTCTATCGACTCACGGGTCGACGACCATGAAAAAGGCGTAAAGGCCGAAGACTTCACCGGTTTCCACCGCATCGAATATTCGCTGTTCTCGGAAAACAGCACCCAGGGCCTGGGCGAGTTGGCGGATGGCCTGGACAAGAACGTCAAAGACCTGCAAAGCCGTGTCGCCGGCCTGACCTTCCCGCCGGAAAAAGTCGTCGGCGGTGCCGCTACGCTGCTGGAAGAAGTGGCGGCCACCAAGATCGCCGGCGAGGAAGATCGCTACAGCCACACCGACCTTTATGACTTCCAGGGCAACATCGACGGCGCGAAGAAAATCGTCGACCTGTTCCGTCCACAAATCGAGAAGCAGGATGCGGCGTTCATTGCCAAGGTCGACAAGAACTTTGCCACGGTGAACAAGACACTGGCCAAGTACAAAACCAGGGATGGCGGTTTCGAGACCTATGACAAAGTGAAGGAAAGCGACCGCAAGGCGCTGGTGGGGCCGGTCAATACACTGGCTGAGGATTTGTCGACGTTGCGTGGGAAACTGGGTTTGAACTGAGTTTTGTTGCGCGTTGGCGGGCCCCTTCGCTGGCAAGCCAGCGCCTACATGTAGATTGCATGAACCCTGTAGGAGCTGGCTTGCCAGCGAAGCTTTTTCAGGCTTTACAAAATCCGGTAGAGCAACCGCTCAATGCGCACCCGGCTCACGCGCTTGAGAAACTTCGCCACCCCCGCCGGGTATTCAGGCAATGTTTCCAGATCCTGATAACGCTCGATGCGCGTGGTGTGCTGGAAGATTTCTTTCAACTCCTTGGCACGTGGTTCGAGCAATTCACCTTTCGGATCATCGATCAGCAAGGCGTTTTCCAGGTCGAGGCGGAACGCCCGCGGGTTGAGGTTGTTGCCGGTCAGCAAGGTGTATCGCTGATCGATCCACATACCCTTGAGGTGGTAGGTGTGATCGCCATCCTTCCACAGGTGCAGATTCAGCTGGCCGCTGTCGATGTTGCGCTGATGGCGCTTGGCGAAGCGGCGCAGGCTGATTTCGTAGAGATACGGCAGCGCCGCGATCACCTTGAACGGCTCGCTCGGCGGAATGTAGAAGTCGTTGGCGGTCTTGTCGCCCACCACGATGTCGATCTTCACGCCGCGGGCCAATGCCCGGTTGATCTCGCGAATGATCGCCAGCGGTAAATTGAAGTATGGCGTGCAAATGGTCAGTTGTTGCTGGGCGCTGGCAATGAGTTCGCAGATCACCCGGTTCAGCGGGTTGTTCTTGCCCACGCCCAGCAATGGGCTCACCGACAGGCCACCTTTATCCGTGGTGCCCTCGGTCGTGTCGTACGCCGCGTGCTTGAGGCGGCTGCGCAGGTCGCCGATGTCGTTGCGCAGGCTGCGGGTGGTCGGCAGGTTCGGCAGATCGAGGCGGTGTACCGCCTTGGACGCCACCAGGCCATGTTGAACCAGATGCTGCATCGAGTCGGCCAGGGCACGGTTGTGCAGCAGGTGATAACGGTCGTAGCGGTATTTGTCGAACTTGTGCAGGTAGACGTTGTTCAGGCTCGCACCGCTGTAGATCACGCAGTCATCGATGATGAAGCCCTTCAGATGCAATACGCCGAACAGCTCACGGGTCTGCACCGGCACGCCATACACCGGTACTTCGCTATCGTGGGTACGGGTCATCTCCTGATACCAGGCCGAGTTGCCCGGTTGCTTGCCGGCACCGATCAGACCGCGCTGGGCGCGCAGCCAGTCGACGACGACCACCACGTCCAGATGCGGACGCGCCAGCTTGGCTGCGTGCAAGGCATCGAGAATTTCCTGCCCGGCCTCATCCTGTTGCAGGTACAGCGCGACGATATAAATGCGCTGCGTGGCGCTGGCAATTTTTTCCAGCAAGCAACGCCGGAACTCGGCAGCGCCAGAGAGGATGGTGACGGCATCGGCGGTCAACGGAAAACTGCGCAGTTTGGGCAGCAGGGAACGTTTGAAAAGCAACGGCATAGGGCTCGCAATCGGGTCGAATCCAGAGAGTTTGAGAGCTTACACCATGGATGGGTTTGGGTCTTGTGACTGTCTGTGATGGCCCCTTCGCTGGCAAGCCAGCTCCTACCGGTTGATCGCATTCCCCTGTAGGAGCTGGCTTGCCAGCGAAGGCGATCCATTGGTCTACGAAAAATAATAATTGACCAAGGAGAACGATCGTTCTACTGTTAGCCACATGAACGAATTAAACAGTAATGACACACGCGACATCATTCTGGATGTCACCGAAAAGTTGATCTACAAAAGTGGCATTGCCGCCACCGGCATGGATCTTCTGGTGAAAACCGCCGGCGTCTCCAGAAAAAGCATCTACCGCTACTTCGCCAACAAGGAGGAGCTCACCGTCGCGGCCCTGCAACGCCGGGACCAACGCTGGATGCACTGGTACAGAAGCGAAGTCGGCCAGGCCGAAACCCCGGCCGACCGCCTGCTCAACCTGTTTACCGTGCTCAAGTCCTGGTTTGTCTCGGAAGGCTTTCGCGGCTGCGCCTTCATCAACACCAGTGGCGAAACCGGCGATCCGCAGGACCCGGTCCGCCTCGTCGCCAAAGACCACAAACAGAAGCTGCTCGACTACGTTTGCGAGCTGTGTACCGAACATGGCGCCGAAGATCCGCAGTTGCTGGCCAAACAGCTGCTGATCCTGATTGACGGTGCCATAACCGTGGCGCTTGTAATGGGTGATCACAGTGCCGCCGATAATGCGCAATGCATGGCGCGAAAGTTATTGGACCTGTAATAACTTAATCAAGCCCGAAACTTGCTGGAACTTTAACTTTATACGGAGACATGACATGTCTAATGCCGAAGTTCGTCCGCCATTGCCGCCCTTCACCCGTGAATCGGCCATCGAAAAAGTCCGCCTGGCCGAAGATGGCTGGAACTCCCGCGACCCGGAACGGGTGTCGCTGGCCTACACCCTGGACACCAAATGGCGTAACCGCGCCGAGTTCGCCTATAACCGCGAAGAAGCCAAGGGCTTCCTGACCCGTAAATGGGCCAAGGAACTGGACTATCGCCTGATCAAGGAACTCTGGGCCTTTACCGGTAACCGCATCGCCGTGCGCTACGCCTATGAATGGCACGACGATTCGGGCAACTGGTTCCGTTCCTACGGCAACGAAAACTGGGAATTCGACGAGAATGGCTTGATGGCCAACCGGTTTGCCTGCATCAACGACATGCCGATCAAGGAAAGCGACCGCAAGTTCCACTGGCCGCTGGGGCGTCGTCCTGACGATCATCCGGGTCTGTCGGATCTCGGCCTGTAACCACTGACCACCTGTAGGAGCTGGCTTGCCAGCGAAAGCGAACTTTAAGTCGACATCGTCGTCAACGGTCAAACCGCTTTCGCCGGCAAGCCGGCTCCTACAGAAGAATGCGATCAATTGTGGGAGCGTGGCTTGCCCGCGATGAGGCCAGAGCAGTCGCCGCAGAAGTGGGATAGAGGTAAGATACCGCCCCTTCCCCGCAGCCCCTTCGCTGCACCCTGCCGATTAAGCCGATTCCATGCCTTTCGAACTCAGCGTTGACCTCACCACCCTGGCCATTCTGGCCCTTGTCGCTTTCATTGCCGGTTTCATCGATGCCATCGCTGGCGGTGGCGGTCTGTTGACCACCCCGGCCTTGCTCACCGCCGGCTTGCCGCCGCACCTGGTGCTGGGCACCAACAAACTCAGTTCGACCTTCGGTTCGGCCACCGCCAGCTTCACCTTTTACCGCCGCAAGCTGTTCCACCCCAAACAGTGGATGCACGCCATCGTCGGCACCCTGGTCGGTGCGCTGACCGGTGCCATCGTCGCGCACTACCTGCCGGCGGAATGGCTGAACAAGATGCTGCCAGTGATCGTCTTCGCCTGTGGCATTTACCTGTTGTTTGGCGGCACGCCGAAAGCGCCGCTGGACAGCGACGCACCGATCAAGAAGAAGTGGCAGTCGACCCAGGGCTTCAGCCTCGGTTTCTACGATGGCGTGGCCGGTCCCGGCACCGGCGCGTTCTGGACCGTCAGCAGTCTGCTGCTGTACCCGATCGACCTGGTCAAGGCCAGCGGCGTGGCGCGCAGCATGAACTTCGTCAGCAACATTGCAGCGCTGTCGGTGTTCGTGTTTTCCGGGCAGGTGGACTGGATCATCGGCCTGTGCATGGGCCTGTCGGTGATGGTCGGAGCGTTCTTCGGTGCTCGCACCGCCATCAGTGGCGGCGCGAAGTTCATTCGTCCGGTGTTCATCACCGTGGTGTTGGGGCTGACCGTGCGGTTAGCCTGGCAACACTGGTTCAGCGTGGCCTAATCGCCGCGCCACGTAGACGTCGATCAGGTAGCGGGCAATCGAGCGCGACGCCGGCAACGGCGGCAGCGCATGTACGTTGAACCACTGGGCGTCTTCGATCTCGTCTTCCTGACAGACGATTTCGCCACCGGCGTATTCGGCATGGAAGCCGAGCATCATCGAGTGCGGGAACGGCCAGCACTGGCTGCCCATGTACTGGATGTTCTTCACCTCGATCCGCACTTCTTCACGCACCTCGCGAATCAGGCAATCCTCGGCCGATTCGCCCGGTTCGGCAAACCCCGCCAGTGTGCTGTAGACCCCCGGCACAAAGCGTGGCGAACGCCCCAGCAAAATCTCGTCGCCACGGGTCACCAGCACGATCATGCTCGGCGAAATCCGCGGATAGCTGCGTATGTCGCAGGGCTGGCAATACATGGCTCGTTCGCGCGGCACCTGGGTCATGGCCTGACCACAGTTGCCGCAAAAGCGATGTTCACGGGCCCAGGTGCCGATCTGCGCGGCGTAACCGAGCACCTTGTAGAGCGTGTGATCGCCTTCGAGCATGAACGCCCGCAGGCCTTTCCAGTTGCAACCCGACACTTCGCTGTGGTTGCGCAGCTCCAGCAGGTACACCGGCTCGCCGTCGAGGTGACCAATACCGTGTTCGGCCAGAATCGGCAGCTCCTGGCGCTTGAGCCATTCACGGGGAAACAACGCGCCATTGTCATCGAACAGAAAGCCTTCCGGGCTGCGCGCCACGGCCCAGCCGCCAGGTTGATCAGTGTCCAGAACTGCAGTGGTCCAGCGTGGAGTCATTTTTCAATCAATCCAGAAATTCGGGTTTCTGTTTGCTCATGTGGGCGGCCATGGCCACGCGTAAATCGGTGGATTGCAGCATGGCGGCGTTCCATGTAGCGACGTATTCAAGGCCGTCATCGATGCGATGATCGCGCATGTAGCTGATCATCTCCTTGGTGCCGGTGACGGCAATCGGCGACTTGCCCGCAATCTCTCGGGCAATGCCCATGACGCCGTCGAGCAGGCTGGCGGTGTCGCTGTAGACACGATTGACCAGTCCCATGCCACGCGCTTCCTCGGCGCCGAAAGTGCGACCAGTGTAAGCCAGTTCACGCAGCATGCCGTCACCGATGATCCGCGGCAAGCGTTGCAGTGTGCCAACGTCGGCGGCCATGCCGATGTCGATTTCCTTGATCGAGAACTGCGCGTCTTCGGCGGCGTAACGCATGTCGCATGCAGCGATCAGATCAATGGCGCCCCCCAGGCAATAGCCCTGGATGGCCGCGAGTACCGGTTTGCGGCAGTTATCGACGGCATTGAAGGACGCTTGCAGGGTGAGGATCTTGCGTCGCAGCAGACGTGCATTGCGCCCGACGTCTTTGCCCAGCTCATTGGCGACGCCCGCCAGCATCATCAGGTCGATGCCGGAGGAAAAGTGCTTGCCGGCACCACTGAGGACCACCACCCGCACTTCGTCGGTGTCGTCGATCCACTGGAAAATCTCGATGATTTCGCTCCAGAACGCAGCGTTCATCGAATTGATCTTTTCCGGGCGATTGATTTGCACATGGGCGATTTTATCAACCAGTTCGACGGTGAACGCGGTGTATTGAGACATGCCGGTGATCCTTTTAGCAGGCAAAAAAGAGGTCCGACTATACCAAGGCATGGAGGTGGGCAGTAAGGCCGTGGTTCGGCCAAAAACGGGACCGGTGGAGTGATGCGGTGCCGTTTCCGGCCTCTTCGCGAGCAGGCTCGCTCCCACATTTGAAATGCGTTCCCCTGTGGGAGCGAGCCTGCTCGCGAATGGTCGCGCCGCTGACCTGACGCCCCTTGGGCAAACCAAAAGAAAAAAATGAATAATTGGTCACGCAGCGGTGTTCAATATCAGGTGGTCACCGACACCCAACCTTTTCGGCCCGTTCGCTGTCCCAACCCCGATACGCGTGGAGCACTCCCCATGAATAGCCGCTACTCGATATTCACCGCCCCCTTGATACTCGCTGTCGTGCTGTCCGGGTCACAGGCATGGGCCCACGGCGACGATGACGCTCCCGCCGCTCCCCAGTGCCCCAGAGGCCAGGTCCTCGACAAGAAGTCGCAGAAATGCGTCAAGCAAACCAGCAATCTGGTGCCGGACGCCGACCGTACCGATTATGCTTATCAGCTGGCCAAGGCCGGGCGCTACGAAGAGGCCCTGGCGCTGCTCGACACGCTCAAAGACCCCAATACCGCCAAGGCGCTCAACTATCGCGGCTACGCCACGCGTAAACTGGGGCGCACCGACGAAGGCATCGGTTATTACCTCCAATCGGTCCAGCTCGACCCGCAGTACGCGAAGGTTCGCGAGTACCTCGGCGAAGCCTATGTGATCAAGGGTCAGCTGGACCTCGCCCAGGAACAATTGCAGCAGATTAAATCGATTTGTGGCAACACGAGCTGCGAGGAATACCAGGATCTGGCAGAAGCCATCAACGACTCATCGAAAACCTGACACACCGAATGGACGGAGGTCGTCATCGCCAGCGATCAGGCAATACGGGCAGAACTGGGCCAGCATCTGGCGCGTTTGTGGCGCTACGGCTTGCTGTTGTCCAGGCAACGGCATGTCGCCGAAGACCTGGTGCAAGCCACCTGTGTGCGGGCGCTGGAACGGGCCGGACAATTCGAATCGGGCACGCGCATGGACCGCTGGCTGATGAGCATTCTGCATTCGATCTGGCTCAATGAAGTACGGGCCCGTCGGGTGCGACATGGTCAAGGCACGATGGAGGGCGAAGAGGTGTTGTCGTTCGACGGTGAACACGCGGCGCAAACCCATGTCATGGCGGCGCAAGTCATCCGCCGTGTCGATGCATTGCCCGAAGCCCAGCGCGAAACGGTGTTCCTGGCCTATGTCGAAGGCCTGTCCTACCGCGAAGTCGCCGAAGTCCTGCAAGTGCCCATCGGCACCGTCATGAGTCGCCTGGCGGCTGCCCGGGGCAAACTCGCCGAATACCCGCCCTTGCAGTCCGTGCCGAACCCTTCCAGCGGAGAACGTCGATGAACGCGCGAATCCCGGACGAGCAACTGGTGGCTTATCTGGATGACCAACTCGACACCGTACAGCGTCAGCTTATCGACGCGGCCGTGGCCGAAGACCCGATGCTCGGCCTGCGCCTGCAATGGCTGAACCGCAGCAGCCTGCCGTTCAAGGCGGCTTACGACGAACTGGGGCGCCAGGCTCCGGTGGATCGCCTGCAAGCCATGCTCGACACCCTGCCCTCGCCAGCCCGTCCGACACTCAATCGTCGCTGGTTCCTCGCGGCGGCAGCCGGGCTGGTGGTCAGCGGTGTACTGGCGGATCGTTTGTTCCTCGGCTGGCAAACCACACAGCAGCAGGACAACTGGCGCCAATTGGTGGCCGACTACATGGCGCTTTATGTGCCGCAAACACTCGACCACTTGCCCGGCGACGAAGCCACCCAACGCGCGCAATTGCGAACCCTCGATGCACGCCTGGGCCTGGTCCTCACGCCTGCGCAGCTGACTTTGCCCCGCGCCGAGTTCAAACGCGCGCAAATCCTTGAATACGACGGCGTGCCCATCGCCCAGATCAGCTACCTCGACCCGGTCCATGGTCCGATGGCGCTGTGCGTCACCCGCTCCAACAGCGGCAGCCGGCATTTCGCCCAGGAACGTCGGCGCGGGATGAACATTGTCTATTGGGCTGACATGGAGCATGCGTGGATGCTGATCGGGCATAACCCGATGGCGGATCTGGAGGGTATGGCCACGGTGTTGCGCGCAAGGTTGAGCGCATGATGCTGTGACCTTCAGGCCGGTCGATCAGACAGGCCTGCTACCCGCTCCAGACTTCACAAGATCCTGCGCCTTCGGAAACGCCCCCAAAGAATCCAGTACCAATGTGTATTTCACCTTGTCGCCCACGAGGAAATGATCCTGCCCCTCAGGCGTGCGGTTAGGGCCGATCCTGACTGCCAGCCTGGAACAGCCATCATCCGGTACGACCATGGCGAACTTCGTCCACATGGAATCGACCCAGACAACCCTGATCGCGTTGATCGTCCCTTTGCCCATTCTTGTTGTTGGCGTTCCCATCTCCACCCTCCAGTCATCAGTGCGTGGCGCGACAGCCTGACTGCGTAGGGACAATGAAACGCCTAAAAGGAAAGGGTGACTACTGTCAGGTTTGACAGGTCGTGCTGCATCATACCGGCGTCGGCAACCACAATCGAAACCGCGCCCCGCCCAGCGGTGACGCCTCAACAGTCAGCGTCCCCCCCTGCGCCTCCAGCGCCCGCCGACTGATCGCCAGCCCCAAACCAAACCCACCGGTGGCGCGATCGCGGCTGCGATCCAGCCGGTAGAACGGCTCGAAAATCCGCTCACGCTCATCATCTGGAATGCCGATGCCGTCATCGTCCACCCAGATTTCGCAGCCTTTAGGACACACCTGCACGCCGATCTGGATGCGTTTTTCGCAGTAGCGCATGGCGTTGCGCAGCAGGTTCTGCAGGGCGCGGGCGGTCAGGCGCGGGTCGAGGGTGAAGCGTTCGAGCTGACCGTGCAGGAGCACGTCGATGACGATGTCAGGTGATTGCTCGTCATCGACGCTGCCCAGAATGCTGTCGATGAATTCATCCAGCGATACCTCGATCTGTTCCGGCACACGCGCCGGGTTTTGCAGGCGACTGTAGGACAGCAGTTCCAGCACCAGTTCATCGAGTTCGCGAATGTGATCCACCAGCCCTTGCAGGCGTTCGCGGCTGGCGGCCGGTAGATCGTCGGACAGGGCCAGGGCCAGACCGAAATCCAGGCGGGTCAGTGGCGTGCGCAATTCGTGGGAGACGGCGTTGAGCAGATCGCGCTGCTGGTTCAGCAGGTTTTCGATATCACCGGCCATGGTGTCGAAGACGTTGGCCAGGCTGCCAATGTTTGAGCTCGGTGCAATCTGCGTGCGTTCGCTCAAGTGCCCCTTGCCAAAACGCTCGGCCGTACCCTTGAGCCGTTCCAGATCGCGCCAGTGCGGGCGCAGCCACAGCAACAGGCAGGCGAGCATGGTTGCACCGATCAGCACGTTGATGCTCCAGTACAACAAGCTGACGTCCGTCGGATCCGGTGGCACCACCATTTGCACCACGGTGTGCTCGTCCAGCGGTGCCACCGCCAGGGTGCGCCAACCCCAGTCGCCGATGCGCACGACGTTCTCGCCACGCTGCAAACGCTGTTGCTCATCAAGGGAAAAAACAGGATCGTCATTGGCGCTGAGCACGATGTGCAGCGGATGAAACTCCTTGTCCATCTCCGCCGCCAGGGCTGGCCACTGCTCGATTGGCACCGCCTTGAACTGCTTCACCATGAGGGTTTGCAGGCCACGGGAATAATCGAGGTTGTAGGTCAGAAAGCGCTCGTGGAAGACCTTGATCACCAGGTCCGGCACCAGATAGATCGCCGCGCTGAACGAAACAATCGTCACCAGATACAGGCGAAACAGGATTCTGAACATTGTCTCAGCATTCCCACTCGGAGCGGCTGAACAGGTAACCCTTGCCCCACACCGTCTTGATCTTGCGCGCCTCGCCGGCATGGTCGTCGAACTTGCGCCGCAGCTTGGAGATCGCCACGTCCACCGAACGGTCTGTGCCGTTGAATTCGATGCCGCGCAGGCGTTGCAGAATCTGGTCGCGGCTCAGCACTTCGCCGGCGTGCCGGGCCAGCACCACCAGCAGGTTGTATTCGCCGCTGGACAGTTCCACCGGTTGGTCGCGCCAGGTCACGGTGCGTTCGGACAGGTCGATGCACAGGTTGCCCATCACAATGCGGTCGTTGACGGTCTGCGGTTCGCTGAGACTGCTGCGCCGCAGCAAGGTACGTACCCGCGCCAGCAACACCCGCGGTTCACAGGGTTTGGTGACATAGTCGTCGGCGCCCATTTCCAGACCCAGCACCTGATCGTGACTGTCGTCGCGGGCGGTGAGCATCAGGATCGGCAGGGTCGCGGAGTCCGCCCGTAGCAAACGGCAGACTTGCAGGCCGTCAAGACCGGGCAGCATCAGGTCGAGGATCACCAGATCCGGCGGCGTGACCCGCGCACGCTCGCGCACCTGATCGCCACGGCTGATGACGCTGACACAGTAGCCGTTGCGTTCCAGGTAGCTGGCGATCAGTTCGGCGAGGGCGGTGTCGTCTTCGACCAGGAGGATGTTGGGCATGGGGTGTTTCCAGCAAATTCGGTGGTGACCATTAGATCGTTATCGCGGGCAAGCCTTGCTCCCACGGGTCTTGCGTAATCCTGTGGGAGCAAGGCTTGCCCGCGATGGCGGTGTATCCGCCTGAAAAGGATTCAAGGATATACGCCCCCGCACACACCTGAGTAAAACCCTTACACAATTTCACACAGCGCCAACAAAGCTTCACCGCTACCCTCCCCGCCGCCCAGTAGGATGCTGGGGGTCATTATTGGGGTAATTCATGTCAAAGAATCTGCTTGCCAGGCTCAGCCTTCTGGCTCTGGCGTTGACGCTGAGCGCGTGCGACAAGGCCTCGACCGCCGAAGAACAGGCGCCACTGGCCACCGTGCGCATCGAAACCCTCTCAACCCGACCGCTGACCATCAGCAGCGAGTTGAGCGGACGCATCGCCGCGCCACGCATCGCCGAAGTGCGTGCCCGTGTCGCCGGCGTGGTCCTGCAACGCACCTTCCGTGAAGGCAGCGACGTGAAACAGGGCGACGTGCTGTTCCGCATCGACCCGGCGCCGTTCAAGGCTGACCTCGACAGCGCCGAAGCGGCATTGCGCAAGGCCGAGGCCAACGCGTTCCAGGCCCGGTTGCAAGAACAGCGTTACGCCCAGTTGATCGACGACAAGGCCATCAGCGGCCAGGACTACGACAACGCCCGGGCCAATGCGCGGCAGACCGCCGCCGACGTGGCCGCCAGCAAAGCCGCCGTTGAACGGGCGAAACTGAACCTTGGCTACGCCACTGTCACCGCACCGATTTCCGGGCGCATCGGCCGCGCACTGGTCACCGAAGGGGCCCTGGTCGGGCAAAACGAAACCACGCCGCTGGCGCTGATTCAGCAACTGAACCCGATCCACGCCGACCTCACCCAATCCACCCGCGAACTCAATGACCTGCGCCGCGCCTTCCGTTCCGGTCAGCTGAAGGAAGTGGGCCAGGGACAGGCCAAGGCCACGCTGATTCAGGATGACGGTAGCCTCTACCCGCTGCCGGGCAAGCTGCTGTTCTCCGACATCACGGTCGACCCGGGCACTGGCCAGATCATCCTGCGCAGCGAATTCCCCAACCCGGACCTCGACCTGCTGCCCGGCAGCTTCGTGCGGGTGCGCCTGGAGCAAGCGGTGAACCAGCAAGGCATCAGCGTGCCGCAACGGGCGATCCAGCGTGACAGCGCCGGCATTGCTCAAGTGCTACTGCTCGACGCGCAACAAAGGGTCGCCCGGCAACCGGTGGAATTGGGCCCGGTGCAGAACGATCGCTGGATCGTCACCGGCGGGCTCAAACCGGGCGACCGTATCGTCATCGAAGGCCTGCAACATGCGCGCCCCGGCGAAAAAGTGCAGATCGACGACTCCCCTCTTCCCCTTGCCCAGGTTTCTGGCCAGTAAGCAGGACGCTTGTTTATGCCGCAGTTCTTTATCGACCGCCCGGTGTTCGCCTGGGTGGTCGCCCTGTTCATCCTGCTCGCCGGTGCGCTGTCCATTCCGCAGCTGCCGGTGGCGCAGTACCCCGACGTCGCACCGCCACAGGTCGAAATCTATGCCGTGTACCCCGGTGCTTCAGCGCAGACCGTGGACGAGAGCGTAGTCAGCCTGATCGAGGAAGAGCTCAACGGTGCTGATCACCTGTTGTATTTCGAGTCGCAAAGCAGCCTCGGCAGCGCGACGATCAAAGCGACGTTCCAGCCCGGCACCGACCCGGAAATGGCACAGGTGGATGTGCAGAACCGCCTGAAAGTCGTGGAATCGCGGCTACCGCAAGCGGTCAATCAACAGGGCTTGCAGGTAGAGAAAGTCTCCGCCGGTTTCCTGTTGTTGATCACCCTGACCTCCAGCGACGGCAAGCTCGACGACGTAGCGCTCAGCGATTACCTGGCGCGCAATGTGATGAACGAGATCAAGCGTCTGGACGGTGTCGGCAAGGCCCAGTTGTATGGCGCCGAGCGGGCGATGCGCATCTGGATCGACCCGCAGAAACTGATCGCTTTCAACCTCACACCCGCCGACGTCAACGCCGCGATCGTCGCGCAGAACGCCCAGGTTTCGGCGGGCAGTATTGGTGATTTGCCAAGCCGTACCACCCAGGAAATCACCGCGACCATTCTGGTCAAGGGCCAGTTGTCGACCCCGGAAGAGTTCGCCGACATCGTGCTCAAGGCCAATCCCGACGGTTCCACGGTGCGCATCGCTGACGTCGCCAGAGTCGAGATCGGCAGCCAGGAGTACCAGTTTTCCACGCGCCTGAACGGCAAGCCATCCACCGCCGTCGGCGTGCAACTGTCGCCGGGGGCCAACGCCCTGAGCACCGCGACCCTGGTGCGGGCGAAGATGAATGAACTGTCGCGCTACTTCCCGGCCAACGTCGAGTACAAGATCCCGTACGACACCTCGCCCTTCGTCAAGGTCTCGATCACCAAGGTGGTGTACACCCTGCTTGAAGCGATGGTGCTGGTGTTCGCGGTGATGTTCCTGTTCCTGCAAAACATTCGCTATACGCTGATCCCGACCCTGGTGGTGCCGGTGGCGCTGATGGGCACCTTTGCGACCATGTTGGCGCTGGGTTTCTCGATCAACGTGCTGACCATGTTCGGCATGGTATTGGCCATCGGTATTCTGGTGGACGACGCCATCGTGGTGGTGGAGAACGTCGAGCGGATCATGGCCACTGAAGGTCTTTCACCCAAGGACGCGACCCGCAAGGCCATGAAGCAGATCACCGGCGCGATCATCGGCATCACCCTGGTGCTGGTGGCGGTGTTCATTCCGATGGCGTTCATGCAGGGCTCGGTCGGGGTGATCTACCAGCAGTTCTCGTTGTCGATGGCCACTTCGATTCTGTTCTCGGCCTTCCTCGCCCTGACCTTGACCCCGGCGCTGTGCGCGACCCTGCTAAAGCCGATTGCCAAGGGCGAGCACCATGAAAAGACCGGGTTCTTCGGCTGGTTCAACCGTCGCTTCGAGCAACTCACTGCACGTTATCAAGGGTGGGTAGCCTACGCGCTCAAACGCAGCGGTCGTTACCTGCTGATCTATGGGGTGCTGCTGGTCGGCCTGGGGCTGTGCTTCAGTCGCCTGCCCTCCTCGTTCCTGCCGGTGGAGGATCAGGGCTACACCATCACCGATATCCAGCTGCCTCCGGGCGCGAGCAAAAACCGCACGGTGCAGGTGGTCGAGCAGATCGAAGCGCACAACGCCACCGAGCACGGTGTCGGCGACAGCACGGTGATTCTCGGCTTCAGCTTCTCCGGCAGTGGGCAGAATGCGGCGCTGGCGTTTACCACGCTCAAGGACTGGTCCGAGCGTGGCGGCGATGACTCGGCGAGTTCGATTGCCGACCGCGCCAATATCGCCCTCAGCCAGATCAAGGACGCCATGGCCTTCGCGGTCTTGCCGCCACCGGTGGACGGCCTCGGCACCTCCAGCGGCTTCGAGTTCCGCTTGCAGGACCGTGGCGGCTTGGGCCATGACACGTTGATGCGCGCGCGCACCGAATTGCTGGCCGCCGCCGAGAAGAGCCCGATCCTGATGAACGTGCGCGAAAGTGCATTGGCCGAAGCGCCGCAGGTGCAATTGATCGTCGACCGCAAGCAGGCCAATGCCTTGGGTGTTTCTTTTGCCGACATCGGCAGCGTGCTGTCCACCGCCGTCGGTTCGAGCTACATCAACGATTTCCCCAACCAGGGGCGCATGCAGCGGGTGGTGGTGCAGGCTGAGGGCGATCAGCGCAGTCAGGTTGACGACCTGTTGAAGATCCATGTGCGCAACAACGCCGGGAACATGGTGCCGCTGTCGTCCTTCGTCCAGGCCAAATGGACCCAGGGTCCGGCGCAGTTGACCCGCTACAACGGCTATCCGGCGATCAGCATTTCCGGCGAGCCTAAACCGGGTCGCAGTACTGGCGAAGCGATGGCCGAAATCGAGCGCCTGGTTGCCCTCGGCCCTGCCGGGCTGGGTCAGGAATGGACCGGCCTGTCGTTGCAGGAACGCTTGTCCGGCAGTCAGGCGCCGATCCTGCTGGGGTTGTCGCTGCTGATCGTGTTCCTGTGCCTGGCGGCGTTGTACGAGAGCTGGTCGATCCCGACCTCGGTGCTGCTGGTGGTGCCGCTGGGTGTGCTCGGCGCGGTGCTGGCCGTGACTTTCCGCGGCATGCCCAACGACGTGTTCTTCAAGGTCGGGCTGATCACCATCATTGGCCTGTCGGCGAAAAACGCGATCCTGATCATCGAATTCGCCAAGAGCCTGGTCGACGAAGGCCACGATCTGATCGACGCCACCCTGCAAGCCGCTCGCTTGCGTCTGCGGCCAATCGTCATGACCTCCCTGGCGTTCATCCTCGGCGTGGTACCACTGGCCATCGCCACCGGCGCCAGCTCGGCCAGCCAACAAGCTATCGGCACCGGGGTAATCGGCGGGATGATCACCGCCACCCTGGCGGTAATATTCGTACCGGTGTTTTTTGTGGTGGTGATGAAGCTCGTTCACAAACGCCACAAAACTACCTGACCAAAACACATCCCCCTGTAGGAGCTGGCTTGCCAGCGAAGGCGACCTCGAGAACGATGCAATATTCGAGGCACTCTTCGCCGGCAAGCCGGCTCCTACAGGGGGCGATTGTGGTCACATCAGTCCCCACTGGGCTAAGGTGTTTGCAATACCCCGACCCATCGAGCCCCCATGCCCTACCTCACCCACACCCACCCTCGTCTCTCCGCCGCCACGACACTAGGCATCGCCGCAGGCATCCTGATTCCCGCCGACTCCATCATCGGCAAAATCCTCATCGGCTGGAACACCGGGGTCTGGACCTATCTGGTGCTGATGCTTTGGCTCACCGTGCGCTCCAAAGCAACGGATGTGAAACGCATTGCCGAGATCGAAGACGAAAATGCGGGGTTGGTGCTGCTCGTGGTGTGCATTGCGGCGCTTGCCAGCCTGGCCACCATCACCTTCGAACTCGCCGGCAGCAAAGACCTGGAAACCACCCGCAAGCTGCTGCATTACGGTTTTACCGCACTGACGGTGATCGGTTCATGGCTGCTGATCGGGGTGATTTTCAGCGTGCACTACGCGCGGTTGTTTTATACCTGGAACGGCAAGGACCCGGCGCTGCGTTTCGCCGAGGGTTTGACTACGCCCAATTACTGGGACTTTCTGTACTTTTCGTTCACTCTCAGTGTGGCGGTGCAAACCTCGGACGTTGGCGTCGCGACACGGGAATTGCGCAAGATTGTACTGGCGCAGTCGCTGATCGGTTTTTTGTTCAATACAGCGATACTCGGATTCTCGATCAACATCGCCGCCGGGCTGTTCAACTGATCCGTGCACAAACGTTCTAGTCATCGGCCCTGCGCGGGCGTTAAATGGATCGGCAATCCTCCCGCAGGTGCTGCATGAACGCTCATAACTGGATCGACCTGAAACAGGACGCCGACACCGGCATCGAGACCCTGCGCGCGCATTTCCAGGGGCATGCCTACGATCCGCACTGGCATGACAGTTACCTGGTGGGGTTCACCGAACAAGGAGTGCAGCAGTTCAACTGTCGGCGAGCGAAACACCAGAGCACACCGGGCAAGGTGTTTTTGCTGGAGCCGGGTGACATCCACGATGGTGAGGCGCCGACCGACGACGGCTTCACGTATCGCATGCTGTATATCGATCCGCAGTGGCTGACGCGTGAACTCGGCGCGGTGTTCGACAAGGCCCCAGACAACAGCGAATTGAGTTTTGCCAACACGCTCACCACCGACCTGCCACTGGCCCATGCCACTGCATTGGCTTTTGAAACTCTGCATAGGGGTGAGCTGAAAATCGTCCGCCAAACAGCCCTTGATGCCTTGCTTGAGGGGCTGACCCGCCACCTGCACTGGCGCACCCGCTATGACCAGGACCCGCGCCTGCCGTTGGTGGCGCAGAAGGCGCGGGAGTATCTGCACGCCAATGCGCAATACGACATCGGCCTCGACCAGTTGGCCGCCGTCACCGGCGTCGATCGCTTCCGCCTGACCCGCGCGTTCAAGGCGGCTTATGGCATGGCGCCCCACGCTTATCTTGTGCAGTTACGACTGGCCACCGCACGGCGAATGTTGTCCCAAGGCGAACAGCCAACGACTGTAGCGATGACGTTGGGTTTCGCCGATCAGAGCCATTTGGGCCGCTGGTTCGTGCGCGCTTACGGTCTGACACCCGCGCTGTACCGCAAGCGTTGCTCAAATCTTCCAGACAGTTAACCCGGCACCAGTGAAGATCGATTTCACTGATCTTCACTGGAGTTTGCCCGCAATGCTGTCCTCTTTCCCGACGTTCATTCCCTTTTTGTTGTTTGCCTTCGTGGCCGCGATCACCCCGGGGCCGACCAATATTCTGGTGCTGAGCAACAGTGCGCGATTCGGCCTGTTAGCCGCCGTGCCGATCATCCTGGGCGCCTGTGTCAGCGCAGCGCTCCTTGTGCTGGTGGTGGGCATGGGCGCCGGCTCTTCGCTCACTCAATGGCCCCTGTTACAGAGGGTCATGCAATGGGCCGGTGTAGCGTGGTTGAGTTATCTCGCATGGCAGATTTTCCGCACGCCGGCCATCGCGATCAGCGCGCAAATAACCGGCGCCCGACTTGGTGTCTTGGGCGCCGCCAGCCTGCAATGGATCAACCCGAAAACCTGGATGATGGCGCTGGCCGTGGTCAGCGTTTTCGCTGGTGCCGGTGAGGAACGGCTGATGCATGTGCTGTACCTGTCCATGGCGTTTTTCCTGATCTCGCTACCATGTCTCGGTGTCTGGGCGTTGCTCGGTGCAGGCTCCAGTCGCTGGTTGCGCTCACCCCGCGCCATGCAGTGGTTCAATCGCTGCATGGCCCTGCTGTTGCTGGGTTCGGCATGGTTGAGCGTTTTGGCTTAAGCCCATTTGTCGGACGATCGCTAACGCGGGGCTTGACGGCGAATCGGCTTTTGGTGTCTTCTGAAACCGGTTTCAGTGCAACGCACAGACCTTATAAATCCAATAACAAGGTTTCAGCCCGTGAACGATTTCTCCGCCGCCCAACGCAGCCGCGTCACCATGCTCGATGTCGCCGAACACGCCAAGGTCTCCAAGGCCAGCGTCTCGCGGTTCATCGGCGAAGACCGTGCCCTGCTCTCCGATGCCATTGCCCAACGCATCCAACAGGCGATTGCCGAGTTGGGCTACCGCCCGAACCAGATGGCGCGCGGCCTGAAACGTGGACGCACCCGCCTGATCGGCATGCTCGTCGCCGATATCCGTAACCCCTATTCGATTGCCGTGATGCACGGGGTGGAAACAGCCTGCCGTCAGCACGGCTACAGCCTGGTGGTGTGCAACACCGACCGCGACGACGAGCAGGAACGCCAGCACCTGGCGCTGCTGCGTTCGTACAATATCGAAGGCCTGATCGTGAACACCCTCGGCCACCACCGTGACGAATTGCACGAACTGCACCGGGAAATGCCCCTGGTGCTGGTGGATCGCAAGGTCGAAAACCTTGAAAGCGACATGGTCGGGCTGGATAACCCGCAGGCGGTCGACATGGCCCTCAATCATCTTGAAGAGCGTGGCTATCGTGACGTACTGATGGTGAGCGAGCCGTTCGATGGCACCAGTTCCCGAATAGAACGGGTGAGCCGTTTCAAAGAGCTGATCGCACAACGGCCGACGCTGAACGGGATGGTTATCGAAACCGGCTGCGAATTGACTGCAAAGCTCAAAGCCTTCCTCGACTCACCCGGCCCCGGACCGAAAGCGCTGTTTTGCGCCAACGGCATTGCGGCGCTGGCCAGTACCCATGCGCTACGGGAACTCCAGTGCAATCTGTTCGAAGACGTGGGCCTGATTGCCCTCGATGACCTGGATTGGTATCCGCTGGTGGGTAGCGGCATTACTGCCCTCGCCCAGCCGACTGCTGAAATTGGCGCGAGTGCGTTTGAGTGTTTGCTCAAGCGTTTGCGTGCGGATGACGGGCCGGTGCGGACCCTGGATTTTGCGGCGCGGTTGATTGTTCGGGGATCGACTCTTGGAAATTCTCGGTGAATGTACCGGCCTCATCGCGAGCAAGCTTTGCTCCTACAGGGTTCGGGTTGAGCACTTCATTTGCGCACGCCACGATTCCGTAGGAGCAAAGCTTGCTCGCGATGAGGCCCGAAGATCACCCCTATTTTTTTGAACAAAAATGAAACCGGTTTCAGAGGTAGAAGAACAATGAACAAACCCGCCGTTTCCATCAGCCTCTCCAGCTACGGCGCCGACCTGGTACGCCAACGCGGCCAGGGCAGTTTCATCGATGTGCTGGCCGCCGCCGGCGCTACGCACATCGAATGGCGCGAAGAATTGCTGACCGGTGAAGCGCCAGAGCAACTGGCCAATGCAACACAGGACAAAGGGCTGGAAAGCGTGTACTCCTCACCCATGGAACTGTGGCTGGCCGGCCAATCGAAACCCAACCTCGAGTTGATGAGCGCCCTGCAACGCGCCCGGGCGTTCGGCGCCAAATGGCTCAAGGTTTCCCTGGGCTACTTCACCGACAACAATGACCTGCAAACCCTTGCACGCATCCTCGCACACAGCCCTGTGCAACTACTGGTGGAGAACGACCAGACCTTGCACGGCGGCCGCATCGAACCCTTCCAACGCTTTTTCAATGAAGTCGAGCAGCACAAACTGCCGATCAAGATGACCTTCGATATCGGCAACTGGCATTGGCAGGATCAATCCGCCGCCAGCGCCGCGCGTCTCCTCGGTCGCCATGTGGGCTATGTGCATTGCAAGGCTGTATCGCGCCGGGCCGACGGCAAACTGATCGCCATACCGCCTGCCGCCAGTGACCTGCATCAGTGGGAACAACTGCTGCGGCACATGGCCCACGACGTGATGCGGGCTGCGGAATATCCGCTGCAGGGTGACGATCTGGTGCAGCTCACCCGCGAGCATGTCGCGGTCCTCTCAGGCCTTGGTCAACCACATCTGGAGCGCGCTCATGTCTGAGATCGATATCCTCTCGTTCGGCGAAACCATGGCCATGTTCGTCGCCGATCAGAACGGCGACCTGTCCAACGTCGAGCACTTTCACAAGCGCATTGCCGGGGCGGACAGCAACGTCGCCATCGGCTTGTCCCGCCTGGGTTTCAAGGTGACTTGGCTGAGCCGGGTCGGCGATGACTCTTTGGGTCGGTTCGTGGTCGATACGCTGAAAAAAGAAGGCCTCGATTGCAGCAATGTCATTACCGACACTGCCCACCCCACCGGCTTTCAGCTCAAGTCCCGTACCGATGATGGCGACGACCCGGTGGTGGAGTACTTCCGGCGCGGCTCGGCGGCGAGTCACCTGTCGCCGCAATCGATCATCCCCAAACTGCTCAAGGCCCGGCACCTGCACGCCACGGGCATTCCGCCTGCTTTGTCCTCCACTGCGCGGGAAATGTCCTTCGAACTGATGACGCGCATGCGTGATGCAGGGCGCAGCGTCTCTTTCGACCCGAACCTGCGCCCCAGCCTGTGGGCCAGCACGCAGCAAATGATCACCGAGATCAACCGCCTCGCCGCCCTCGCCCATTGGGTGCTGCCTGGCTTGAGTGAAGGCCGTTTGCTGACCGGTTTCGAAGACCCCGCCGACATCGCCGCGTTTTACCTCGAGCAAGGCGCCGAAGCGGTGGCGATCAAGCTTGGCCCGCACGGAGCCTACTACCGCACTCAGCTGGATGAAGGCTTCGTCGCGGGCGTGCCAGTAGAAAGGGTGATCGACACCGTGGGCGCCGGCGACGGGTTTGCAGTCGGCCTGATCAGTGCACTGCTGGAAAACCAGAGCATTGCCGGCGCCGTGAAGCGCGCCAACTGGATTGGTAGTCGGGCAGTGCAAAGTCGGGGGGATATGGAGGGGTTGCCGACCCGGTCCGAGATGTCCATCGAATTCGAGGCCGCCAATCGCGAGCAAGCTTTGCTCCCACAGGTCTAACACACTTCCTGTGGGAGCAAGGCTTGCCCGCGATGAGGCCGGAACTGTCACTGAAGATCTAAAAACCGTTACCTGCTGCGACAAAAACAACAAGCTCAGGAGCACCACTGATGAAAACCGCAACCCTCGCCACCCGCCGCTGGTGGTACATCATGCCCATCGTGTTCATCACCTACAGCCTGGCGTACCTGGACCGCGCCAACTACGGCTTCGCCGCCGCCTCGGGCATGGCCGCCGACCTGATGATCACCCCGGGCCTGTCTTCGATGCTCGGCGCACTGTTCTTCCTCGGTTACTTTTTCTTCCAGGTACCCGGCGCGATCTACGCGCAAAAGCACAGCGTGAAGAAGCTGATTTTCGTCAGCCTGATTCTGTGGGGCAGCCTGGCGACCCTGACCGGGATCGTCTCCAACGCCTGGTGGCTGATCGTCATCCGCTTCATGCTCGGCGTGGTCGAGGCCGCGGTGATGCCGGCGATGCTGATCTACCTGTGCCACTGGTTTACCCGCGCCGAACGCTCCCGGGCCAACACTTTCCTGATCCTCGGCAACCCGGTGACGATGTTGTGGATGTCGGTGGTCTCGGGTTATCTGGTGCAGCATTACAGCTGGCGATGGATGTTCATCATCGAAGGCTTGCCGGCAGTGCTCTGGGCGTTTATCTGGTGGAAGCTGGCGGATGATCGTCCATCGCAAGCCAAGTGGCTCAGCGAACCGGAAAAGCAGGATCTGGAAAGCGCCCTCGCCGCCGAGCAGGTTGGTATCAAAGCGGTGAAGAATTATGCGGAAGCTTTCCGCTCGCCAAAAGTGATCCTGCTAGCCTTGCAGTTTTTCTGCTGGAGCATTGGCGTCTATGGCTTCGTGCTGTGGCTGCCATCGATTCTCAAGGCCGGCGCGCAGATGGACATGATCCAGGCCGGCTGGCTTTCGGCGCTGCCATACCTGGCGGCGGTGATTGGCATGCTGGTGGTGTCCTGGGGGTCGGACAAATTGCAGAAGCGCAAACGCTTCGTCTGGCCGCCGCTGTTGATCGCCTCGATTGCCTTCTACGGTTCCTACGCTCTGGGCGCCGAACACTTCTGGTGGTCCTACACCTTGTTGGTGATTGCTGGCGCCTGCATGTATGCGCCCTACGGGCCGTTCTTCGCGATCATCCCGGAAATCCTTCCGGCCAATGTCGCCGGTGGCGCCATGGCCCTCATCAACAGCATGGGCGCTCTCGGTTCTTTCGGCGGTTCTTATCTGGTCGGTTACCTGAACAGCTCCACCGGCTCTCCCGGCGCTTCGTACCTGCTGATGAGCGGTGCGTTGATGCTCTCGGTGGTGCTGACGATTTGCCTCAAGCCCGGCGCCAGTGACCGGGAGCGGCCCCCGGTTGCCGTGAGCCGTCCCGCCCATTCCTGAATTGAAGTAGAGAAACTCATGATGAAAAAGCACGTTGTGCTGTACAAAAAACTCTCGCCAGCGCTGATGGCCAGGCTTCATGAACACGCTGAAGTCACCCTGATCGACAGCCTCGATGCCGAAGGCCTGGCCCGATTGCGCGCCGCCCTGCCCCGCGCTCATGGCTTGCTCGGTGCCAGCCTGAAACTGGATGCCGAATTACTGGACCTGGCGCCGAACCTGGAAGCCATTGCCAGCGTCTCGGTGGGCGTCGACAACTACGACATCGACTACCTCACCGAACGGCGCATCCTGCTAACCAACACTCCGGACGTGCTCACCGAAACCACTGCCGACACCGGTTTCGCCCTGATCCTCGCCACCGCCCGGCGCGTGGTGGAACTGGCGAACATGGTGCGAAACGGCCAGTGGCAGCGCAACATCGGTCCGGCGCAATTCGGTAGCGATGTGCATGGCAAGACCCTCGGCATCATCGGCATGGGGCGCATTGGCGAAGCATTGGCTCAGCGCGGACATTTTGGTTTCGGTATGCCGGTGATCTACCACAGCCATTCGCCGAAACCGGCGGTGGAACAACGCTTCAATGCGCAGTATCGGAGCTTGCCGGAGTTGTTGCAGGAAGCGGATTTCGTTTGCCTGACCTTGCCATTGACGGCTGAAACCGAAGGATTGATTGGGGCGCAGCAGTTCGCACAGATGCGGCCCGAGACCATCTTCATCAATATTTCACGGGGGAAGGTGGTCGACGAAAAGGCACTGATCGAGGCGTTGCGTACGGGTCAGATTCGCGCCGCGGGGCTGGATGTGTTCGAGCGTGAGCCGCTTGATCCGGACTCGCCGTTGTTGCTGTTGGATAACGTGGTGGCGACGCCGCATATTGGGTCCGCGACCCATGAGACGCGGGAGGCGATGGCCAAGTGTGCGGTGGACAATCTGTTGGCGGCGCTGGCGGGTGAGCGGCCAAAAAATCTGGTGAATGTGCGGGCGTGGAAGGGTTAAGGCATCCGGCGTTTGCAGGTCAGTCTTCGCGAGCAGGCTCGCTCCCACAAAGGATCTTCAGTGGACACAAAATCTGTGTCCAACCCAGGTCCACTGTGGGAGCGAGCCTGCTCGCGAAGAGGCCGGCACAGACAAGACAAAACCATCAAGCCCGGCGAGCCTCCAAAAGCTCCATCGCACACAACGCAATCCGCCGACAGGCATCCGCCAGTTTCAGTTGATCCACTACCAACCCCAGGCGAATGTGCCCCGCCGCACTCGGCCCAAACGCTTCACCGGCCAACACCGACACCCCATACTCTTCCAGCAATCGTTCAGCAAAGTGCTGGGCAGACAACCCGGTCTGGCGCACATCGACCATCACGAACATGCCGCCGTCCGGGCGAATGGCGCGCAGGCCCGGGCACTGGTTCAGGCTGGCGCACACCAGATCGCGACGCTGACGATATTCCTCGCGCATCATCGCCACCTCCGGCAGATCCTCATCCAGCGCGAGCTGTGCCGCGTTCTGAATGAATTCGGGAATGCCGAACAACATACACATCGACAAATTCACCAGATGCTCGGCCATGGATTTGGGCCCGATCACCCAACCCACTCGCCAGCCGCTCATGGCGTGGGATTTGGACAGGCTGTTGATGGTCGCAGTGCGCTCGGCCATGCCCGGTAAACTCGCCGGACTGATGTGCTCGCCCTCGTAGAGCAGTTCGCTGTAGACCTCGTCGCTGATCAGCCACAGGTCGTGACGAATACACAACGTCGCCAGCTCCCGCCAGACATTCAGCGGCAAATTCGCACCTGAAGGATTGTTCGGACTGTTGAGCAGAATCGCCCGTGTTTTCTCAGTGATACGTACGGCGACGTCTGCCGGATCGACCCGAAAACCGTTCTCCGGGCGCACCGGCACCGCCACCACTTTTGCCCCACAGGCGCCAATGACGCCTTCATAGGTGACGTACATCGGTTCGGCGACAATCACTTCGTCGCCCGGATCGAGCAGGCATTGCGCCACCGAATACACCGCGCATTGCGCGCCGGGCATCACAATCACGTGGTCAGCGTCCACCACCTGGCCACTGCGTTGCTGGTGCCGCCGGGCAATGCTGTCGCGCAGGCCCTGGCTGCCGCGTATCGCCGGATAGTGAGTGTCTCCTGCCAGCAGGCTGGTGATGGCCGCCTCAACGATGGGCAATGGTGTATCGAAATCCGGATCGCCGATGGACAACAGCAATACATCGACACCCTGCTCGCGCAAATGCAGCGCTCGATCGTGAATCTGCCAGGCTGCGGCGCCGTCACCGGCAATTCGTTGGGTCAAGGCTGAGTAGCGCATGTCATTCTCCATTTCGCGCGGGTCCCTGGCTCAACCCTATCTCAATTCAAGGAACTCGCCAGCGGTGCTACTTAAATCGATGAACGGACATCATTGTGTTGCCCGAGGACGGACTCTGTTCAGGCGACTTTCTTACACGCCTTTATCACCGGTCCTCTCATATTCATGACAAGCAAAAAATATGTTTAATCAGGCTATTAGCGCACGCCCTCCAGGGCTAAAAAATACGGAGATTTATCCTACAAACCTGGTCGCATTGACTGACAGCACTTCTTTACACGTCTGATTAAAGTCCCGCACCTGTAATTTGTGACAGGTTCCAAGACGGATCAATCGCGCTATAAGGAAACCGTTCCTACAGCCCTGCTCAGGTGCCTGAAGGACGGTCGCGCGAACCACGCCATCATGAAGTAGGAAGATTCCGCCGCGCCCACGCCGTCAATGATGATGAATGGGAGATTCAGTCATGTATCGCTCCACAACCGCATCAGTTCAATCATCGCCAGCCCAGGTCAATCATCCGCCACAGGGGGATCAACCAGCCCAAGCGATTACGCTCACGGCCAGAGAAAAGGAGGTTTTGAAGTGGGGCCTGGCCGGCAAGTCATCCTGGGAAACTGCCCGAATCTGCGGCTGTACCGAAGCCGGAGTCAATTATCACTATTGCAACATCCGCCGAAAATTCGGCGTTAGATCGCGCTGGGTCGCCATGGTCAAGGCGCTGGAACAAGGTTTGATTCAGTCACCTTGAGCCAGGTCCTCATCAGCGGTCAGCGTCCCATTGACTGCCGTTGAGACTTTTAATGAATCTGGAACCAACGCCTCAATCCACACCGATTACTACCTCCTTCGACGATGCCTGTGACGATGCGCCCGCTTCGCTCAGGCACCGACCGAATGAGAGGTTGCGCATCATCCTCGCCGATGATCACCCCGTGGTATTGCGCGGAGTCGAAGTGGCCCTGCGCGATACGTTCTCGGTGGTCGCACAGGCGTCAGACGCCGCTCAGTTGATCAACTGCCTGCAACGTACTCCGTGCGACCTGTTGATCTGCGACTACTCGATGCCCTACGGCGACTTCCCCGATGGCCTGGCGTTGATGGGGTATCTGAAACGGCACTTTGGCCACATCCCGCTGATCGTGATGACCATGCTGCGCAATCCGTCGCTGCTGCAAGCCTTGCTCAACAATGGTGTACGCGGTTTGTTCGATAAACGCAGCGCCTTGAGTGAGTTGAAACGAGCGATACTGACCGTCACCAGAGGGCGTCGATACCTCTGTCCCACATTTACCCATATTTTGCAGGCCCAGGCTTTGCCAGCCAGTGATACCGACACAACGTCGGTGAACTTGTCCGAGCGAGAGCTGGAGGTGGTGCGGTTGTTTGTCCAGGGTTTATCCGGCCGACAGATTGCCGCGCAATTGAACCGCAGTGAAAAAACCATCAGCCGACAAAAACGCACCGCCATGGAAAAGTTGGGGCTTGGCCATGACGGTGGGTTGGTGGATTTTGCTCGGGTGAGTGGGTTGCAAAACTGAAAGTTCGATATTAAATCACTTGGTCGTAAGAACAAGCGTACCCAGCGAGATCATGGGTACGCTTCAACATTGCTGTGCCAGTTTTTGATGTTAATTGAATCGATCCCTTGGAGGATTACGCACGTCGAGTGCGGTTTTCTTCGGAGCACTATGGAACCCTCTTTGTGTGGGATCCACACCTCCCTTTGCCAGATAATCATTCCTCATAATCGACGACATTTTTTTAAACTGTTCTTTTGTGAGTTGCTTAGGCGGTGCCGGTTGTGCCTTGGGAGCTTTTGGCGTTTTAGATTTTGAGGACGCTACATCAACATTTGAAGCGGCACTGCGTCCGCCGCTAACTGATCTACTCGCTGAAGGTACTGCACTGGAGGTGCTGGATGAACCAAAGGATTGGGCTGATTGCCCACGAAGAGCAGGCGACGCAGTTAATGTTCTGCCAGTGCCCGTCAAAGTTGGCTGCTGGATCGCCGCGCTACTCGTCGGCGTAGTGACATCACTGCCTGTGTAAGTGACGAATCCCCTCTCCAAAAGCTCATCGCTGATATTTCCTGCTTGCGCTCCCTTTGATACCACTCGAGCAGTATCTGGCGAGCTGTCACTGGCCATCATTAGCACAGCAAACAATTTCGCCCATCTGGCATGTCCGCTATCGTCCTTAAACTTGACCGGATCTCCTGATACATACGCATACCTATTCAATCCGCCCTCCCCAAATGGACTCCAACGATCACCATCCGGACTCTGAAACCGCATCAACTGCGTATCAAACATCCGATATCCTTTGCCCAACATATAGTTGCCCGTCGGATTGTTACGCAGCTCGCCGTTATAACCCAGCCCCCTCTGTGTCGATGTATCGAACCCATACACTGTGTAAACACTTCCCTTGCTCCCAGCCTCGCTGACCTCCGACAACACACTATGTTTGTCGTCAGTGGCCAACATCAAGACTTTGGGCCAGCACCTGCCTGGCGCTCGACGAGCGGCACTCCATTTCCAAACACAAACGTACTCTGCTCATCGCCATCAATCCGGTTGGCCGGCTCGTCGCCGCGATAGAAGAGCTGTTCATTGCTACCGTCACCACTCACCTTCGACAAAACATCCTCAGCGGTATACCCGTAGGTCTTGGCAGATCCGCTGGCGACTGTGCTGACCGTTGCCAGTCGGCCGAGACCGTCATAGCCGAGTATGAACTCCCTGTCTTGCAGCAGATTGCCGTTATCGTCGTAATTCAATACCGCGTCGAAAGACTTGTAGTCGGTGTGAGAGTTGGTAATAGCCCCCAACTGGACCGGATCCTCCCGGTCATACAGGTACTTCGCCGTATTGCTCCCGCCTGCAAATACCGTCCTGCATTCTTCAATGTTGTCCAAAGCATCGAAGAAAAATCCCTGCTCCTTGATGACTTTTCCGGCTGGATCAACGGGCGATTTCGGCCCTGCACAGGTGTACCACTCCAGGCGTCCGCGCAATTCGTACTCGTAGTTCTCGTCACGCAATGTCGCCCCGCCTGCGTTTTTCCCGTCACTCAAGAGTCGCCTTTCCACCTGATCGAGACCGTTCCAGGTCTGACTCAGCCGCTGCGCCGCATTACCGAAATCAAATACCCGAAGCGTTTCACGCCCCTGCGGGTCGTATTCCAGGGTGGTCGTCAGGCTCAGTTGCGCCGACGTGTCCTCGGTATGAATGCGCTCCGTCAACCCGATTGCCTTCAGTGATCCGACGGGGCATGCAAGCACCAAGGTCATTCACGATCCGAAGTTCATTTATCCCACTGCCGGTGTCGCGGTCGCCCTGGGGATTTTCTTCAGTATCGTGACGTTCAACCCGGCCCCGTTGGCGCTGGCAATCGGGACCGTGGTCAGTGCGGCTGGTGCCAGTACCGCCACGGTCGTGGCCGTCCATGCTGGTGTTCTCTCCACTGCGGCAGCCATTACCACTGCGGCGAAAGTCGTGACCTGGGCGTCATTTGCTGCGGGCTTTGGTGTGGAAGGGGCAACGATGGCGGCCAAGGATGCGAAGACGCAGGAGACGATGTCTTGGGTTGGATTTGGGTTGAACTGGGTTATGTTGCCGAGTTTCAAGGCGATTAAAGCGCCTGTGCCGGGCCTATTATTTGAGGGCAGTATTAAAACGAGCAGATCATCTTCTATAGCCAGTACGTCCAGCTCTTCTAGTGGCTATGATGCTGATGTTTCCAGTCTTGGTAGTTCGCGTAGATCCAGCAGTTCCAGTAGTTCCAGTAGTTCCAGTACAGCGACCTCGGCTGACTCAGTTAGTGAAACACGGATAATGAGCGCAGCTCGCTCACGTACAACAAAACTCTTTGATATCGAAATGCAATGGGATGTTCTGCCTCCGGACTTCGGATTTGATCGCTTTCAGCCTGCATCAATACCTCCTCCCACTTCTTTACCAAAATCCATTGAAGCAGGCATAAATGCTTCAATAACCCAGAAGACCTACGTCCGAAACACTACAGAGTCAAGCGTACTTTCCGGCCAAGAGTACTTCAAAGGAAGACAGAACAGTCACAAACCCAAAGTCGTCCCACCAATGGCACCAATAAGGTATTTAAATCCGTAATCTTCAAATGCCAGGTAGTCCTAGAGTTGCCTGGCTTTTCTTTACTAATGCATGACACCAACGCCCGACCTCCTGATTATTGAGAGTTCTCTCATATCCCCCCTCCCCCCGCCTCCCTAATATCCGCCCGCCGAGACACCGCTTCACCCACTCACCCACTTTCAAACACTCAACAAGAGTGCCGCACCGGTGCGTCTCGACTCCATAACACCGGTCGGATCTACAAGGATATTCCAACATGAACAAATCCCTACTTGCCCTGACCCTCGGCCTGGCCGCCAGCCTGGCAGGCACTTCAGCGTTCGCCAACAGCGTCGGCCAGATCAACTTTACCGGCAACATCAACGCCAACACCTGCCCGATCGACGCCATCGACCCGGGCACCGGCGCCACCGGCCCGATCAACCTGGGCAGCGTGGCGGTTCCCGACTTCGGCGGCGTGGCCGATACCGAAGTGGGCGGGCGCGAGTTTGCGCTGCGCATCAAGGACGGCGCGGTCTGTGGCTTCACCGCCGGCGACACCGCCACCGTGCAGTTCGACAGTACCCACGGCAACGTCGGTACCGGCGGCAAGTACTACGGTATCCAGACCGGCGGCGCCGGCGGTGTGGCACTGGCGATCAAGGACAACGACGGCAAGCACATCGACAGCGGCACGCAATCCAAGCCCTACCCGCTCAACGCCACGGGCGAAACCCGCATGATTTTCAATGCGAAGTACCGTTCCATCGCTGCGACCGTCGTCCCGGGCCCGGTGATCGCCAACGTCAACTTCCTCGTCACCCTCCCGTAAGTCCCACCCCTTGAGCGCGGCACCTGCCTGCGCTCAAGGGGCTCGCGCAGCACCGCGCCAGCGCCCGCATCGCCCTGAGGTATTTTCATGTTCGGTTCGATCAAAACTTTCTGTCGTGACAGCGCGGCGCACTCCTGCGCCGTGGCCGCGCTGTTTCTGTTGATTCACGCGCCCGCCAGCCATGGCGCGTTGACGCTCAGCGCCACCCGCGTGGTGTTCGAGAGTGACAAGCGCAACGTCTCGCTGGTGGTCGCCAACCCAAGCGACAAGCCCTACGCCGTCCAGACCTGGGTCAACACCCATGCCGATGACACCACCACCGCCGTCCCCTTCATGGTTTCCCCGCCCTTGTTCCGGGTCAATCCCGGCAAGGAACAACAAGTGCAAATCAACGGCTTGCCCAATACGCTGCCGAGCGACCGCGAGTCGCTGTTTTACTTTAATGCCCAGGAAATCCCGCAAGTCGAAAGCGAGCAGAGCAATGTGCTGAACATCGCGATCCGCACGCGCATCAAACTGTTCTATCGCCCCAGCCAGTTGAAAGACAACCCCAATGTGCGCCTCAAGGACCTGCAATGGTCGCTGCAACACATCGACGGTCAACCCCGGCTGGTGGTGAACAATCCAACGCCATTTCACTACACCTTCCACCGCCTCGAAGTGCGTGGCAACGGTCAGTCCAGAACATTGGAAACACCGCCGATGGTCACGCCGCTCGATCGCCAGGTGTTCCCCCTGAACGGCCTCAAACCCGGGCCCGACCTGCAAGTGTCGTTTACCACGATCAATGACTACGGCGGCATCACACCGCTGATGAGCCAACCGATTCAGATCACCCGCTGATCGCCCATTGACCCCATAGCCAGGAAGATGACGATGATCCCTTTCCCGGGTCGTTGGCGCGTGCCCGCTCGCCAGCGTTTTGCCCAACTTTTTCTGATCGGTAGTGGCGGCGCCGCCCTTGTGGAGGCAGGACCGGTACTGGCGAATGCTTCGCTGAGCTTCCAGACCGGCTTCATGCACCAGGGTAGCGGCCAACCGGCCGATGCCGGGCGCCTTGCCTTGCAGGCGCTGGCCAACACCCAGGACCTGGGCCCGGGTCGCTACCGGGTAGAGGTCCGGGTCAATCAGGAATATCTGGGGCGACATGAACTCGACTTTACCTTGCAGGGTAATGACGACCTGTCTCCCTGCCTGACGCCCGAGTTGCTGGAGCAATTCGGGGTAAAGCTCGATGCCGTCGCTCAACCCGGGCAACTTAACGCCAGTTGCATCAACCTGGTGTCATTGATCGACGGTGCCCGAACCGACTTCGACGGTGGGCGCCTGCAATTGGCGTTGTCCATTCCGCAGATCGCCATGCGCCGCAACGTAGCGGGTCATGTCGACCCCGAGCGCTGGGACGACGGCATCAACGCGGCGTTCCTCAACTATCAGGTGGCGGCACAACAAGGCTCCACGCGTTACGGCGCCAACAACAGCCAGGACCTGTACCTGAATGCCGGTCTCAACCTCGGCCCCTGGCGATTAAGGACCAACCAGAGCGGACGCCAGGACAGTCGCGGCGAGCGTGAATGGACCCGTGCCTACACCTACGCGCAACGGGATTTGCCCGGCATGAACGCCAACCTGACGCTAGGCGAAGCCTTCACCGGCGGCGATGTATTCAAGAGCCTGCCGATCAAGGGCGCGCTGGTCAGTTCCGACGTCGGCATGCTGCCGGATGGGATGCAAGGCTATGCACCGATCATTCGCGGTGTGGCGCTGAGTCGCTCCAGGCTGGAGGTTCGGCAAAACGGTTATCCGATTTACTCCACCTTTGTCAGCGCCGGTCCCTATGTAATCGACGACTTGAATACGGGCGGCGGCAGCGGCGAACTGGAAGTGGTGCTGACCGAAGCCGATGGCCAGGTGCGCCGCTTCACCCAGCCCTATGCCTCGCTGGGCAATCTGCTGCGCGAAGGGACCTGGCGTTACAGCGCCGCCGTCGGTCATTACAACGCCGCCAGCCACATCGATGATCCGCTGCTGTGGCAAGGCACCCTGGCCATGGGCAGCGGCTGGGGCTCGACGTTTTATAGCGGCTTGATGGCCGGTGAGTACTACCGGGCCATGAACGTCGGCGTGGCCAGGGATCTGGGCAGCATTGGGGCTCTGGCGCTGGACGTTACCCGTTCCGAAGCCGATCTCGACACCCGGGATCTGGATTCAGTGCAGGGTATGAGTTACGCAGTCAAATACGGCAAGACGTTTGCCACGCGCACCAGTCTGCGTTTCGCCGGTTATCGCTACTCCACCGAAGGTTATCGCGACTTCGACGAAGCCGTGCGCCAGCGCAGCCAGGATTCGAGTTTTCGCGGCAGCCGGCGCAGCCGTCTGGAGGCGGCGGTTTATCAGAACCTGACGCCGCAAAGTGCCCTGACCCTGACGCTGTCGCAGGAAGACTTCTGGCGCAGCGACCATCAGCGTCGACAGTTTCAGTTCAACTTCAATACCCAGCACCGTGGCGTTGGCTACACCCTGTTCGCCAGCCAGTCGTTGAGTGACCGCAATGAACGCAGCGATCGCCAGGTCGGCTTGAGTGTTTCCTTGCCCCTGGGTCTTGGCCACACCAACTCGGCAACCTTCGACGTGCAGAAAAACGGCAGCACGCTCAGCCAGCGCGCCAGCCTCAACGGCTCGCTTGATGACAACCGCTTCAACTACCGCGCCGCCCTGGCCAATGAAGACAACCGCCAGCAATCGGCGGAACTGTCGATGGGTTATCAAACGCCGTACGGCAACCTTGGGGCGGGCCTGAGCCAGGGCAACGACTACAGCAACCTGTCCGTGAATGCCACCGGCGCCGTTCTGCTGCACGACGATGGCATCGAACTGGGTCCGTATCTGGGGGAAACCGCTGGGCTGGTAGAGGTGCCGGGCATCAAGGATGTCGGTATCGCCAACGCACCGGGCGTTCGCACCAATGAACGCGGCTATGCGTTGGTGCCTTATCTGCGGCCCTATCGGGTCAATCAGGTCGAGCTGGAAACGGATCGATTGGGCCCTGACGTCGAAATCGACAATGGCGCCACCCAGGTCGTGCCCCGCCGCGGCGCGGTGGTCAAGAGCACATTCGCGGCGCGCTCGATCAACCGCCTGGTGATCAACGCGACATTCAACAGCCAGCCGCTGCCTTTCGGCGCGCAGGTCCGGGATGCCGAGGGTGCCGTGTTCGGCATCGTCGGGCAGGCCGGCCAGGTCATGCTCAGCGCTGATGATCGGGCGCAGACGCTTGAGGTTCGCTGGGGTGAGCAAACCGGTCAGCAGTGCCGACTGGACATCGACCCACAGCGCATGGAACTGGCTCAAGGTTATCGACTGCAGACCTCGACCTGCCGTTGAGACGAACTCATTCAAAGGGCGCCGACCTCCGGGTAACGGTGCCTCGTTTATTGAAGGAAAACACGCATGAAGTTATCTCTACGACAGGGGCTCAGCCTGGCGGCTTTGCTGGCTGGAACGCATCTGGCCTTGCCCGCCGTGGCGAACACCTGCTCCTGGGACGGCGGGATATCAGGGCCGATGGATTTCCAGGCTGACGTCGGCAACGTCTATGTGCCGCGTGATGCGAAAATCGGCAGCATCATCGGTGTCATCGACAAATTCGTGCAAACACCCAACCCTGGCAACCGCGGGATCACCTGCAGTAACGATGGCAGCGTCATCCTGAATTTCAACGCCATACCGACTGCCCCTTCGGATCGCCGGGTCCATGAGCCCATCGGCGGTGAAGATTCCAGCGGCAAGATTTTCATGACCAATATCCCCGGCGTGGGTGCCCGCATCACCCTGGAGTTCGGCTTCGACGGCATGGCGGATAACTCTTTCGTACCTATCGGAGGACGGTCCATCGTGCCGTTCGATGCGCAAATCAGTCGCACATTGCTTTCGCCGTTCGCCCTTTCGCGCTTGAGGAGCAAAGTGACGCTGGTGAAAACCGGGCCGATACCGCCCGGACCTCACATACTGAGCCGGCAGATTTTCGACGGCCACTTTTCGGATATCGGCAAGGGTTTCGCGTATGGCGTGAGAGGTACTGTAATCCAGGCGCAATGCGCGGTCGGCGCCAACCCGGTGAGTGTCGATCCGGTGCCGCTGGGCGACTGGGACGCCAAGGATTTCACTGCCCCTGGTTTCACCACGCCCGCGACGAGTTTCACCATCAGCCTGTCCAGTTGCGTGGCAGACCCCTTCGATGCCAACCGGGCCAATGCCCACATCCGCCTGGATGGCGCCAACGGATCAATACCGGAAGGCGATGGCAGCCAAGGCGTCTTCCACCTGAGCCCGGCATCGACCGCCGCCGGCATGGGGATCCAGATTTTACGCGGCGACGGCGTGTCCCCGGTGCCGTTGGGTACCGACGTTTCCTTCGGCGCCATCGAAGATGGAAAGGACAAGACGCTGGAGTTCAAGGCACGCTTCTATCAGATCAAAAACAGTGCCGACATCCGCCCCGGCAAGGCCGAAGGCGCCCTGAGCTTCACCATCACCTATCAATGAATGGCAATAGTCGCTGTTCCTCTGTAGGTGCGAGCTTGCTCGCGATGAACACAAGGGCGCCGCGTTTAATCAGGAAGCCCGCGTACCGCTGACTCCATCGCGAGCAAGCTCGCTCCTACAGTTGCTTGCTTACTTCAGGGTTTGAGCATCGGGGACAGTAGCGTAAAGGGAAACCAGGTGCCGCCGTTGTCGAAACTCACCTGCGTCTGCACCCGGAATCGCGCATCGTTTTTCAGGCCAAGCATAAATGCCTGAGTCACAGTCGCCGAGACGCCACTGATGATTTGCGCCTCGGTGACAGGCTTTGCATCGAGTATCGTTTGGGTTTTCGGCTGGTTGTCCGTGCCGGTGCCCATCACGGTGATGGTGATCAGGCATCGAGTGCTGATGTAGGGCCAGATTCGTTGGAAAATCGGCAGGCCTGCGGCGGGGATATTGCTTTTGTAAGCCGGGTCAGTATGTGGGGACGCGAGCTGGGCACCGACCAGCTTGGGAGGCGCAAACGCGCGTATCACCAGGGTCAATGGCCCGGATGATTCTGTAGAGTTATCGGGCAAATGAATGACGTAGGTCACCTGTAGGGTTTTATTCAGGTAAGCCCCGATGCTTTCCTTGGGAATTCTTACATCCCGTGTATCCCCATCGACCGGTACGGTGACTGACCCGACGGCGCCTGGTTCACCGAACTGCACCACGACCCGATCATCCTCGTAGTACACCGCCTCTGCGGGTATGCGTACGGTTGCCCCCGTCAGTGTTTTCTCCGGATTGAGTTCTCCCCAGCCCGACGGGCTATCCTCGATTTCCATGACCCAGGGATTTGGCAAATATCGTGGAGGCCGGATTGCAGCCACCAGCAATTCGACAGGATCGGATTCGGCACTCGTATTCAAGGCGCGGTCTGTAATCCGGTAAGTGACCTGCCGTTTTCCGTCGCCCCTGTCACGAATAAAGTCGCCGGTGAACTTCAGTATTATCGGGTCTAGATAGTTGAGGTGCGTCAGCGGCTCGGTGGAGATCTCGGCCGAACTGCCATCGGCGGGATTCTTCCATTTGGCAACTACCACATCGCCTGGTACTGCGGAGGTATAGGCAGGCACATTGGCCTTAACAACATCATTGTTTTCGACCAGATAATCGAAGCTGATGGTATCGGTGTCGAACTTGAGTTTACGGTCGGCACTCAGGATTGGAGGCTCAGTATCGACGGTCAATACGCGGATAGCCGATGGCTCGGTGAATCCGTTTCGCAACGTCAGCAAGTAGTCCACTTCATGGCGACCGTTAGTCAGCCGGGATGACGGCACATTGATGTAGTAATCGTCTGGTGCAATCGGAGCCGTCCATGTCTTGATATCGACAGAATCACCATCCCAACGCAGCTCCACGGTTTCTGGATCTTGCGGCGACGGATCCGTGTTTTCCCAAGGGTCGAATTCCATCTTCAACGTTTTGCCCTGGGTACTCACCGGCAGCAAACCTTCTTGCCCGCCCTCCACATCATCGAGCATTGCCAGAGCGAATGGCTTGGGGCGTATACGAAGCGCATTTTGATCACTGGCGCGCTTTGATCTGGACATCGAGGCCTCCTGGAAAGACGAGCAATAGACAGGGCGTCCAGCCTGCACACCCGAACTTGAACAGCCTTCATTAATGCCCAAATGCAAGCATCCGTATACTGTCAAAGATGACAGGTCAGACGGTCGGACCTGAAACGAAAAAAGAGCAGGCGCCTCGAATGCACCTGCTCTTTTTCGTCATGCGGCTAGCCCCGCAATTGCGCTTTACCAGATGTAGCGCATACCGATGTTGACCCCATACGGCTGTTCGATCTTCTCGCCGTTGCTGTACTCGAGATCCACATGAATGGATGTACTGTCGGTGGTTTTCATGGCAAACCCTGCACCCAGTTCGCCACGGGAACCCGATAGATTCGTGTTGAACACATTGTTGTTGACCTTGACATCGCTGTTAGTGGCGAACTCGTGCACGTACGCCGCTCGCAAATACGGCTGTACTTCATAGCCTTTACCCACGGTGAAGTTGCGCCCGACCGTTGTACCTGCCTTTGCGAGCAGTGAGTGAACGCGATCACCTTCGGCCGCCAGTCCGTTATCCAGATCGTAATCGGCCCCCTCGATGCTTAATCCGACGACTTGAGCGTTAAGCTCGACGAACCAGTCCTTGTCCAGCTTGATGTGCCGCCCTCCTTCCAAAGAAACCCCGACACCGTTGTTATCGTAATCACCCTTGGTCTTCTTGCCATCGCTGAGGCGCACGTCGGACGAGTTCTGGAAATGGTTGAACTTGATGACCGCATCAACGTAGTAACCGCTCTCATAGAGTTTGGTTGTGTAGGCACCGATGTGATAGCTCTCGACTTCGCCGCTGGTACCACGCCCCATGTCCAGATCGGATTCGCTGTAGCCGCCCGTAAAACCGAACAACCATTGCTCGGCTCCCAGCGTCGTGTCGGCACCGAACGACACACCTTGCTGGGTTTGTTTGTAGGCCAGCCCCGAACTCGCACTGACGTCGTGTTTGTTGCCATAGGTGCGAATCCAGCCACCGGCCTTGCCTTGGTCCATGCGAACTTCACCCATGCGGCTGCGCAAGGTGCTGAGTTCACCCAACATGACGGTCGGCCCCGCATTGGCCAGCGCCATGACCGACTGGGTGCCAGGGCTGATTGAACGGGTCGCCGTGTTCAGGAACCAGTCGTTGTCGCCTTGTTTGATGAGGTCGTAATCGTAGGCGCCCAGGCTCACGGCGCCACCCTGCAGCGCAAAAGTCGCGTCGCCGCCCCCTATGTGAATCACGGGGCGCGCCTCGGCGGCCACCGGCTCCGAGCCACTGCTGTCTAGCGCTACCAGATGATTGCCGGTGGCGGTTCCGGTCACTGTCAGCGTATCGATCTGGCCGGTGCTGAAGTTGTTGTGCATGTAAAAAGTACCGCCAGTGCCTGACAACTCGCCCACCGACAACTTGAAGAACTCGCCGGGATTGCCGAACTGCACACCGCCGCCATTGAGCGCAAGATTCTCGACATTGCCATCGCCAACCATCACCCAACGTGCAGCATTGTTGACGGTCAGGCCCTGTACATTTTCCAGGCGCCCGGTCAACGTGGCGGAGTTGTCCAGCTTCACATTAGCTGTGCTGCCAGACTCGACAAGGACATCGCCCACCAGATGGGTGTTGGCATCACTGAGGGAGAGATTCGCCGAGCCACTGTTTCTGATGTCCAGCAAAGCACCGTTGCCCGCAACCAGACTTGTACCGTTAGTCGCTGAAATGGCGGCGTTACCACCATTGACCAAAATGGCCGAACCATTCGTACCCTGAACCCGGGTACTGTCCAGATTCAGGGTGGTGCCGCCCGCCTGCCCCGCGTCTTCACGAAGCTCAATACCGTTTACCGTACCAGCGATTGTGCTGCCGGTAGCCGACGCCGTACCGTCGAACATTCGCAGCCCGACTCCGTTCGAGCCCGTGCCACGCAGCTTGCTGTTGACCAGGGTCAACGTGCTCTTGGCACCCACACTCGCACCGACGGCTGCACCACTGATCACACTGTTGTTGACTGTCGCGTTTGAACCGGTGCCGCTGGCAGTAAAGCCCAGCGACAGTCCCGTGGAGTTGCTGGTGATCGTGCTGTTGTTGATCTGAGCATCACTATTGATCAGTTGCAGCCCGATAGCCGATCCGGTTGCATTGACTGTCGTACCGGCATTGAGATTGACCTTGGAACCGCCTCTGGCCGTAATCTCCCGAGTGGTGGCGCCATTGGCGATGAGGGTGGCTGCGTTGGTAAGCGAATAGCTGTCCGGCCGGGTGTTTTGATCGATGTTTTCAACGATACCGTCGATCGGCCCGGCCACCGCTTGCTCCGCCATTAGTAACAGCGGCGCAAGACTGATGAACGTTACGGCTCGCGCCAATGGATTCAATTTGAATGCATTGCTTACCCACATATCCTGGTACACCCTTGATTGATTAATGATCGGTAGGCCAACTTCCTACAAACAAACAGGTCGGCACTTACAAAGGCGGCGAGACTACAGAGAGCCTTCTGCGGTTTATGTAGGACTAATCTTTTTTGCACTCAGAATTTGCTGGCATGTCGACAGAACGTAATCTGTGTCATGCATCGCGTTGATTCAGCCAGCGACAACACCCACAAAAAAAACTGCGAGTGTTGTCGCAAGATTGATCTACCGGATCAGGGGATCGGGCATCCACCATTGCCGACAAACATACCGAGCCAGGGCATCGCTGGTTTGGAAGTCACCGTTTTGCCCTTCAGGTCAAACGAATAAGTCACCACGGCAGTGGCATCGGAATGGGTGGGAGGGTTATAGGAAGGCGCGATGTAATCGGCGTACGGCTGAACCTTCCATTTGAAACCCGTTGCCGGAAAAGCGCCGGCTCCATCGGTGAGGGTGATGTCTTCTTCGAGTAACGTATCGACAATTGGCGTGCCGGGGGTTCCACGTCCCGGGAAAAGCTCCCATGACATACTCACCTTTTCACCCGGACTCAGCCATTTCGACAGATCAGGTACATCCACCACGATATGGTTGTCCGCTCCCTGAAGAGATGAACAGTTGAGCCACCTGCCAGCGATATGCGGGAAGGTCGGTTCATCGGGCGTGAGGACAATCGCGTCGTTTACGTTAACCAGGGTTTTTGGAGAGTCTTGCCAGTTGGGTGTGACTGAGGGATCGCCAATGCTGTAATACACTTCCTTGTCTGGCCCGTTATCGGTGGCGGCGATGTAAGACCAAGGGATGTTTCTTGTCACTTTGTCACCGGCTTGTTCTGTGGTGATCGTGTGATCTGCCTCGACAACATGTGTGCCCATCCAGATGAACTTCATTTTTTCATTCGCGTTGACCGGGTCATAGACCTCAAATTCGAACGGAACGTCCTTGTCAGCATCGGCCACGACTAATACGTTGTCGGCCGTGGAGCCTTTGACCACCCCGGGCTTGAGATTCGGGTTGGTCGGATCCGGAAAGTCAGGCCAAGGGTCCAGTGGTGTGCCAATTAGCGTGAAATTCACCTTGACGTCGTCCTGTTCCGGACCAAACAGCCGTCCGAGGCGGTCGACCGAATACTTGACCGTGATGGTTGTTTCGCCAACTCCCCCAGCTGCCTTATAAGCGGCCAGTAACGTTTGCGGCGGAACAACAATTTCAGCGTATCCGTTTTGTGCGAACTCCACCGGCAAGTCAATCCCACCCCACTGGGCGACGATCTTGTCGCCTGGCTTCCCTCCGGTGTACTTGAACTCGACGATTACGCGACTGGCGGCGGTTGCCAGATCAATGACGGCGCCCCCGGCTGCCGCCGGGACCACGGGTTTTTGCAAGGCCGTTGGCAGAGCGCCAAGGGTGACAGTGAACCGGGTAAAGGCTGAAAGATTGCTTCGATTGGTCGCCCTGTCGATCAGCACATACAGCAGGTAATAGATGCCATCTTCGAGGGCCTGGAGATAGGCTGCGGGAACGCGGACGAGTCCACTGGCCGGCACATCTTCGGGAGCCGTTACGGGATCGAGCGTCGAGGGATCGTCCGGCAACGGGTCCTTGACAAACCAGTAAACGAATTTGTCCTTGGGGGCCCTGTCTGTGTAATCCGGGATGACGCCCGATACGTTAGCCAGGTTGGAGTCGTCCAGTTCCTTTATGTTGAAGTTCATGGCCTTGGGTTCAGGGGGATTGGTCAGCTCATACGGGGCGGTGATATCGGTTGTGAACTGGACCAGCGGGCTCTGGGCGAGTTGTTGGTTATGCAGGAATACTTCATGTTTGAACGTATAAGTTCCGTTGGGCTGGATTCTATTCAACGGCAATGTGAAGTTCGGATCCCAGGCAGGTGCAAAAGGGTACGTTAGTACCTTCTTCTGGACTTCGACGAACGAGGCGTCGTCAGGATCAGTGACGCGCCCTGGGGCGACATGGAGCGTGAGTATCTGCTCGTCACCAGGGATGTCGCCCGTGTCTGCCCAAATTGGAATTGTCAGCGCCGCCGAGCTGGCGTTTTTGATAATGGGCCCATTCAGCAAATTGTCGGCCGAGTCGACGATGTTCCCGAAGGTCGCCACAGGCAAATCATCAGCGAGCTTTGCCGCACGGGCCAGATTGCGTTGGTTGCGCACTTTGCGATACGCATCACGCGCCGCTTTGGAGCTTTGATTGTTCTGCATGATGGTCATGTTCTTTGCTCTCCACAGATCAAGAATTGCCATGCGCAAAGCAATGGCTATGGAGGCTGTGCGGCGGTCCGAACACTGCGAGGGAAACCTGACATCGCTCCCTTCGATCTGCACCCCGGGGCCTTGGGCGGATTAGGCGCCAGAATTTCAAACTCCGATACTGTCAATGTTGACAGGTAACCGTGTCTTAATTGAATACCGCGACTAAAAAATCACAGGTTAAAAAAACCTCGACAACTAGCAGATCTGCTAGGTTTCGCACTCAGAGAATCCTGTTAGTGTTTTGTTCCATGCGATTTCAATAAATGACTGGAGCGAGACATGAACTATTCTAGGATGTTCACGGGTGGTGTGGCACTGGCACTGGGATGTGGTCTGCTGTTATCAAGCTATTTTTCTTTAGCTGAAACTAATACTTCTCCAACACCGAGCATTCAGGGGGAGATTGTGCTCAGTGAAATCGAAAGCAGTGGTCCAGACCCTGAGTTCTGTCATATTCCAGCAGTTGTAGGCAGGTATCCTTTTGGTGAGCAAGGGGGGTGTTATAAAAATGATAACGACTTGATCATGTTAAGAAATGTTCCGTCTGCACTGACCATCAGGATCCATGATGATCGGGGATGCAGGGACGGCGGTAAGGATTGGCGCATCGGGATTACTACCGTCAAGAACCCCACGACCACAGGCAACGGTGTAGGCAATACTTTAGATGACTTTGTTAAATTCGAGACTATCTGGAACACACCCGTAGGCAAGGTTATTGTTCCAGGAGTCATGAAAGCGGAAAGTTGGAGCTATAATGGAAATATGCCGGACTTCACCAACGGTGCAAGTTGCCTGGATGTGAAACGTGATTAGGCATTTCGTTCGGCATACCATTGCTAGCCTGCGTGTTCGCTCGTTCAACATAGCCGCAAAATTCATGTTTAACTGTGTTTAATTAGATTTCGTAAGAACTACAAGCCCTTGCGCCCTCGCCTACGCTTGCGCCAGAATCCGCCGGCTTGTGCAACTGGGGGCCGCTCGGTAACTTGATTCGCGTCACTGCTCATCAGTGATCGGGTTTAGCAGCCCGGTTGGATATTTAGAAAGTTGCACAAGCTCATCAGTCAGGCAGATCCATGCCTGCACTCGATGGTGGCTGTGCGCAGGGCGCCTTCGGGCGCGCCGGCTTTGCTAGATTCCCCGGTCTGCTAACCTGCGCACAGCTACCTCCCTCTCGTTTAGCAGCAAGAGGGCTGGCACCCAATGAGGGAATTTAGCTTATGTTCAAGGTCACACCGAATCCCCCGGACACCGATCCGACCTCCCCCTACGAACCCGACTCAAACAAACTCAACGACGCCGCCGAGCGCGCCCTCGATTTTCACTTCCCCTCCACGGCCGACATCAAGGCCACGCCGCGCACACCCAGCACGCTGTTCACCGTCGACCCCGAGGCCACGAGCGAAACCTTGATGGTGTATCTGGTGGAGACGCTGGCGTCGGTGGATGTGATGGTCCATCAGTTGGTGGATCATCTGGACGGTGGCTCGCGCAATGCGCTGTTGGGGATTTCCAACAGCGTGATGCTGGCGGAGATCACGGCGAATCGGGTGTTGGATCAGATTGATCCGCCCTGACACACCACGTGTTGTCAGGTGACTCATTGTGGCGAGGGGATTTAGCGA
>NZ_WTFT01000012.1:139636-174942 GCF_009861505.1 Pseudomonas izuensis
CGCTAAATCCCCTCGCCACAGAGGTTTGCTCAGATCTTACGCGCAGCTATCCGCCACACCCGCGCAATATCACTCGCCCGCTCACGTAACAACCGCGGTGCTTCGTTGCAGGCTTGCTCCAGCGTCATCGGACCGCTCGCCAATGTAAACGCGGCATCGATGCCGTGTTCGTACAAGGCCTGATAATCCTCGCCCAAGGTGCCAGCAATCACGATCACCGGCACGCCCTGTTGCCTGGCAACCCGAGCGACGCCAAACGGCGTTTTCCCACGCAGGGTCTGGGCATCGAAACGCCCTTCCCCGGTGATCACCAGATCGGCACCTTTGATGGCTTCGACCAGTCCCACCAGCTCGGCGACCACCTCGACCCCAGGCAAGAACTGCGCACCGAGAAACGCCTTGGCGGCAAAACCCAACCCGCCCGCCGCGCCACTGCCCGGCTCATCGCGCACATCCTTGTTCAGGACTTTCGCACAGTGATCGGCGAAGTGCCCGAGGGCATGATCCAGCAGCTGAACCTGTTCCGGCGTGGCGCCTTTTTGCGGGCCGAACACCGCCGATGCACCGTGGGGACCGCACAGCGGGTTGTCGACATCGGCGGCGATGTCGAAGCGCACTTCCGCCAGGCGCGGATCGAGCTCACTCAGGTCGATGCGAAACAGTTGTGCCAGGGCCAGGCCGCCCGGTGCGAGGGGTTGTCCCTGTGCATCGAACAGCTTCACGCCCAAGGCCTGCATCGCACCGGCGCCCCCGTCGTTGGTGGCGCTGCCACCGATGGCCAGGATGATGCGTTGCGCGCCTTCGTCGAGGGCGAAGCGGATCAATTGGCCGGTGCCAAAGGTGCTGCTGTTGCAGGCATCGCGTTGATCGACCGGCACCAATTGCAAGCCACTGGCCTCGGCCATTTCGATGATCGCGGTACGGCTGTCCGGCAACCAGCCCATCTTCGCTTGGGCGGTATCGCCGAGGGGGCCGCGCACTTCGGCACGATGTTGCTCGCCGCCGCACGCCGCCAGCACCGCCGCGACGGTGCCCTCCCCGCCATCGGCCATCGGGCATTTGATCAATTGTGCTTCGGGCCAGACTTCCGCCAGCCCCAGAGCGATGGCATCCGCTACGCCCTGGGCACTCAGGCTGTCCTTGAACGAATCGGGGGCAATCACGATTTTCATGGGAATTCTCCAGTTCCAATGCGCCCATGCTGCCAGCCGGCCAGTCCGATGACCCCGGTCCGCTGCACAAGCGGTCATGGGGATTATTGTTCATTTCCACAAAAATTGGTGATTCACCCATACCCTGTGGGAGCGGGCTTGCCCGCGATAGCGGTGGGTCAGTCAGCATGGAGGTTGGATGTGATGGCCTCTTCGCTGGCAAGCCAGCTCCTACAGGGGGAATGTGATCTTTATGGATTCGTGTCGGTCTGCGGGAGCAGTTGCACGCCCAGGTAGAGGGCGAGCATGCCGTCGAGGCGCAGTGGATCGACCCCGCTGAGTTCGGCGATCCGCTCCATGCGGTAGCGCAAGCTGTTGCGGTGAATGCCTAGCGCTTCGGCGCAGGCCTGGCTCTGGCCGTCGTGGTCGCACCAGCTGCGCAGGGTTGCCAGCAACTGGCCGTTGTTGTCCTTGGCAATGACTTTGCGTAACGGATTGAGCAGTTCGTCGAGGGCATCGTCGTTGCGGTGGCGCCAGAGCATCACCGGCAATCGATAACGGTTGAGGGTCAGCAAGCGCGACTGTGGCAACACTTCGCGCCCATAGGCCAACAGGTCGCCGACCCGGCGATAACAGCGGCGCAATCCTGCTAATCCATCGGCCTGCCCGCCTACGGCGATGCGCAGAATGTTCCAGCCAAGGCCCTCGAGCTTTTCCAGCAAACGTTCATTCTCGACGGTCTGATTGGCGGGTCGGCACCACAGCAACGAGGACTTGGCCGAACTCACGCACCAACTGTCCGGATAGCGCGACGTCAACCAGGCACTGAGTGCCTCGGCGGTTTGCCCCGGCCCGTGCTCCATGCCCAGTTCGAACAGGTAGGGCACACGGGTCATCTGCGGCTTGAGACCCAGTTGTTGCGCTTCATCGATCAGCCGTGGCGAGTCGCCGCTTTCACTGAGCAACAACGCCAATAAGTCATCGCAACGTTGACGCCGCCATTGCTGCTCCGCTTGTTGATTGCGCTGGCCCACCAGCATCTCCGCCGTCATGCGCACCAGTTCAGCGTAGGTGCGCAGGTGTTCCGGTTCGCCGGTGATGCCCAGCACGCCGATCAGGCGCTGGTCGAGCATCAGCGGCAGATTGATGCCCGGTTGCACGCCCTTGAGATACATCGCGGTCTGCGCGTCGATCTCCACCACGCGACCGTTAGCCAATACCAGTTGCGCGCCTTCATGCCGGGTATTGACCCGCTCGGGTTCGCCGCTGCCGAGGATCAACCCCTGGCTGTCCATGACGTTGACGTTGTACGGCAGGATCGCCATCGCCCGGTCGACGATGTCCTGGGCCAGGTCGTGATCGAGTTCGAACATGACGGGGTTCCTTGAATACATGATGGGGCCATTGTTCGCCCGCACAGGGCCGGGTGGCAAACCCTGTGCGCCGGCACAAAGACAACAACCGGGGCGGTGGCCGAGACTCGCAGGGCGATCAACGTTACCCTTTGCATCGCCAAAAATCATAAAAAAGAGAGAGCCGCCATGTCACAGAGCGCCGCCGCTACCCAGGCCATCGTTGACGAGAAAAACGCCGTCTACAAACGCATCACCCTGCGTTTGATCCCCTTCATTTTCATCTGCTACCTGTTCAACTACCTCGACCGGGTCAACGTTGGCTTTGCCAAGTTGCAGATGCTCGACGCGCTGAAATTCAGCGAAACCGTTTACGGCCTCGGCGCCGGGATCTTCTTTATCGGCTACGTGCTGTGCGGCGTGCCGAGCAACCTGGCCCTGACCAAATTCGGCCCACGGCGCTGGATTGCGCTGATGATGATCACCTGGGGCGCGCTGTCGACCTGCCTGTTGTTCGTCACCACACCCACCGAGTTCTACACGTTGCGCCTGTTCACCGGCGCGGCCGAAGCCGGGTTCTTCCCGGGCGTGGTGCTGTACCTCTCGCAGTGGTTCCCGACCTTCCGCCGTGGCCGCATTATGGCGCTGTTCATGTCGGCGATTCCGGTGTCCGGTTTGCTGGGCAGTCCGTTTTCCGGCTGGATTCTTAACCACTTCGGCGCGGGCCAGGCTGGGCTGGCCGGTTGGCAATGGATGTTTCTGCTGCAAGGCATTCCGACTGTGATCCTCGGCGCCCTCGCCTACTTCCTGCTTAGCGACAGTTACGCCAACGCCAAATGGCTCACGCCGTTCGAGCGTTCGGTGCTGGAAGCCGACCACGCTGACGATCTGGCCAACAAACCGAAAACCACCACCGATTCGCTGCTGGCGGTGTTCAAGAACCCGGCGATCTGGGCCTTCGGCCTGATCTATTTCTGCATCCAGAGCGGTGTCTACGCGATCAACTTCTGGCTGCCGTCGATCATCAAGAACCTGGGCTTCAGCGACAACCTGGTGATTGGCTGGTTAAGTGCGATTCCCTATCTGCTGGCGGCGCTGTTCATGCTGATGGTCGGTCGCTCGGCGGACCTGCGCAAGGAACGTCGCTGGCATCTGGTGGTGCCGATGCTGATGGGTGCGCTCGGCCTGTTGATCGCGGTGAACTTCGCCGCCAACCCAGCCATCGCCATCCTCGGCCTGACCATCGCCACCATGGGCGCCCTCACCGGCCTGCCGATGTTCTGGCCGGTGCCGACCGCAATGCTCAGTGCCGGCGCGGCGGCCGGTGGTTTAGCGCTGATCAACTCCATGGGGCAGATGGCCGGTTTCCTCAGCCCTTACCTGGTGGGTTGGGTCAAGGACAGCACCGGGTCGACGGATGCGGCTTTGTATTTGCTGGCCGGGGTGATTGTCTGTGGGAGTCTGCTTGCTTTGCGCATGACGCGGACGTTGCGGGTGTAGTACCCATCCCCTGTGGGAGCGAGCCTGCTCGCGAAAGCGGAGTGTCAGTCGACAAATGTGTTGAATGTCATACCGAATTCGCGAGCAGGCTCGCTCCCACAGTTTTGATTCGGTGTGTTTGATAAATCAGTTTGATCCGCATGTTCGTTCTGGTATTTGATTGAGCCTTTCCCATTGGCAAAAGGATTTCGACATGAGCTATCGCACGCTGGGTCATTCGGGTTTGCAGGTGTCCACCCTGACCCTGGGCACCATGATGTTCGGCGAACAGACCAGCACCGAAGATTCCCTGCGGATCATCGACAAGGCCTGGGACCAGGGCATCAATTTCATCGACACTGCAGATGTCTACACCAACGGCCATTCCGAAGAAATCGTCGGTGAAGCGATCGCCAGCCGCCGCCATGAATGGGTACTGGCCACCAAGGTCGGCTTCGGTCCGGTTGACGGCGTGCCGAATCGCAGCGGCCTGAGCCGCAAGCATATTTTCAATGGCATCGAGGCCAGCCTGACCCGCCTGGGCACTGACTACCTGGACATCTATTACCTGCACCGCGAAGACCACAACACGCCGCTGGAGGTCACGGTGTCGGCCATCGGCGACCTGATTCGCCAGGGCAAGATCCGCTATTGGGGTCTGTCGAACTACCGGGGCTGGCGCATCGCCGAGGTGATTCGGGTGGCCGACAAACTCGGCGTCGACCGGCCGGTGATCAGCCAGCCGCTGTACAACATCGTCAACCGCCAGGCCGAAACCGAGCAGATCACCGCCGCCCAGAACTTTGGCCTGGGTGTAGTGCCCTACAGCCCGCTGGCGCGCGGCGTGCTCAGCGGCAAGTACGCGCCGGACGTGAAACCGGATGCCAACAGCCGCGCCGGGCGCGCAGACAAACGCATCCTGGAAACCGAATGGCGCGTCGAATCCCTGCGCATTGCCCAGCAGATCCAGCAGTACACGCAAGAACGTGGCGTGGGCATCGTCGAGTTCGCCATTGCCTGGGTGCTGAATAACAGCGCCGTCACCTCGGCCATCGTCGGCCCGCGCACCGAAGCACAGTGGGATGCCTACACTAAGGCGCAAACGGTGAAGATTACGGCTGAAGATGAGGCCTTTATCGATTCGCTGGTGACACCGGGGCATGCGTCGACGCCGGGTTTCAATGATGTGAGTCATTTCGTGTCGGGTCGTAAACCTCGTTCGACTTGAGATCTATCGCGGGCAAGCCCGCTCCCACAGGTTCCGAGTCGATCTGCTAACGATGGGTCGACAAATCTCCTGTGGGAGCTGGCTTGCCTGCGATGGCGGTTTCGAGTCATACCCGGCTGTTGTAAATATTGATCATCCGGCCAATATTCAGCACAAAAACCACGTATCCTCCGCACCCCGTTTTACGTTCAACCTCGCGAGGACAGCTTGTCTAAAGGTATCGCTCTATCGGTTTCAGCCTCGGTGCTGTTTGCCGTCATGTATTACTACACTTCGCTGCTCACCCCCTTGAGCGGCGTGGAGATTTTTGGCTGGCGCATGCTGCTGACCGTGCCCTGCATGACTGTGTTCATGGTGGTGTCCGGTGAATGGCGACGAGCCGCTGAGCTATTGCGCCGGATCAGCATCCGACCGAAATTGATCGGTGGCCTGATCGTCTCGTCGGCGTTACTGGGCGTACAACTCTGGCTGTTCATGTGGGCACCGCTCAATGGCTACAGCCTCGATGTGTCGCTGGGCTATTTCCTGTTGCCGCTGGCCATGGTGCTGACCGGGCGCATCGCCTACGGTGAACGCCTGTCGTACCTGCAAAAAGTCGCGGTGTTCTTCGCCAGCCTCGGCGTGGTCAATGAGTTGTATCAGGTCGGCGGATTTTCCTGGGCGACACTCGTGGTGACCGTGGGTTATCCGCTGTATTTCGTCGTGCGCAAATGGCTGAGGACCGACAACCTCGGCGGGCTCTGGGTGGACATGACGTTGATGCTGCCGATTGCCTACTGGTTCGTGCAAGGTGGCGAACAAGGCTTCGGCGTCTTCGACCAGCACCCGGCATTGGCCGGGTTGATCCCGCTCCTGGGCCTGATCAGCGCCTCGGCGCTGGTGGTCTACATCATCGCCAGTCGCCTGCTGCCGTTCAGCCTGTTCGGCCTGCTGAGCTATGTGGAGCCGGTACTGTTGCTCGGCGTGGCGTTGTTGCTGGGGGAAAGCATCAAGCCCGGTGAATGGCTGACTTATATTCCGATCTGGATGGCGGTACTGGTGTTGGTGTTTGAAGGGTTCAAGCATCTGATGCGGCAGCGTCGCCCTTAAGGCAAACACAAAACAAATGTGGGAGCGAGCCTGCTCGCGATGAGGGCCTGACATTCAACATCTCGGTTGACTGATCTGGCACTATCGCGAGCAGGCTCGCTCCCACAGTTTTTTAGCGGTGAATCAGCTTAATCGGTGGACAACACACCACGACGAACCTGGTCGCGCTCGATGGATTCGAACAACGCCTTGAAGTTGCCTTCGCCGAAACCATCATCGCCCTTACGCTGGATGAATTCGAAGAACACCGGGCCCATCAAGGTTTCCGAGAAGATCTGCAGCAGCAGACGCTTGTCGCCCGCCTCGGAAGAACCGTCCAGCAAGATGCCCCGGGCTTGTAGTTCGCCCACCGGCTCACCGTGGTTCGGCAAGCGGCCTTCGAGCATTTCGTAGTAGGTGTCCGGTGGCGCGGTCATGAAGCGCATGCCGATGCTTTTCAGGTGATCCCAGGTCTTGATCAGGTCGTCGGACAGGAACGCCACGTGCTGGATGCCTTCGCCGTTGAACTGCATCAGGAACTCTTCGATCTGCCCGGCGCCCTTGGACGACTCTTCGTTCAGCGGGATGCGGATCATGCCATCCGGCGCGGTCATGGCCTTGGAGGTCAGGCCGGTGTATTCGCCCTTGATGTCGAAGTAGCGGATCTCGCGGAAGTTGAACAGCTTCTCGTAGAAATTCGCCCAGTAGGCCATGCGGCCGCGATACACGTTGTGGGTCAGGTGGTCGATGATCTTCAGGCCGGCGCCGACCGGGTTGCGATCAACGCCTTCGAGGTACACGAAGTCGATGTCGTAGATCGAGCTGCCTTCACCGAAACGGTCGATCAGGTACAGCGGCGCGCCGCCGATACCTTTGATTGCCGGCAGGTGCAGCTCCATCGGGCCGGTTTCGATGTGGATCGGCTGGGCGCCGAGTTCCAGGGCGCGCTTGTAGGCTTTTTGCGAATCCTTGACCCGGAATGCCATGCCGCACACCGACGGACCGTGCTCGGCGGCGAAGTAAGAGGCGACGCTGTGGGGCTCGTTGTTGAGGATCAGGTTGATCGCGCCCTGGCGATACAGGTGCACGTCTTTGGAGCGGTGGGTCGCGACCTTGGTGAAGCCCATGATCTGGAAGATCGGCTCCAGGGTATTGGGGGTCGGCGATGCAAACTCGATGAACTCGAAGCCCATCAGGCCCATTGGGTTTTCGTATAAATCTGCCATGGTTGGCGCCTCATCATTCTTATCAATTAACAAAGGTTAGTTGCTAGCAATGCTGAGACCGGTGGGAGGCGCGCAGGAGATGCCCCGCACGCTGCGGGCGAGGAAATCACCGTAGATCAGTTGAAACCCTAATAACTTCATGGTCGACCCAAGGCTCTTGCGGGCGAAGCTTCTGTTGCCAGAAGACGTATTCTTGTATGCGTAACCTGATTCTACACAGCGTAAATCAGTTTGTCCGCCTTCTGTATAAAATCCGCTTTTTTCCCGCTGACGCAAGGGGTTTGTTGCACAGGTAAATCCCCGCCAGAATCAGCCCTCCCCCCAGGTACATGGCCAGCGTCAGTTGTTCACCCAGCAGCAGCGCGCCGAGGATCACGGCGGTAAGCGGGTTCAGGGCGATAAAGACACCGGAACGGGTCGCGCCAATCTTGCGGATGCCGTCGTAATAGCCGATGTAAGCCAGCGCCGAACCCAATACGCCCAGGTACATCAGGCTCAGCCACTGGGACGAGCCTAGACTGGCGAGTACAGCAAGACTGACCTCACCGCGAATGGCGCACGTCAACCACAGCATCAGCGTGCCCAGCAAAATCGACCAGGTCACCGTTTGCACCGGTCCCAGGCTTTGATTCAGTTCCCGGGAGCACAGCGAATAAATGCCCCAGCCGAGCACGCAGCCGAGAATCAGCAGATCACCGATCCACGCGTCGGGATTACCGGCCAGCAGTTGCGGGTTGCGGCTGACGATCACCAGGCTTGCCCCGGCAATGCAGGTCGCGATGCCCGCGACCTTCGCCCGACTCAAGCGCTCCTTAAACAAAAGCCACGAGGCCAACCCGATCACCGCCGGGTTCAGAGCCACGATCAAGGACGCCCGCGACGCATTGATGTAGTGCAGGCCATAGAAAAAACAGAGGTTGTAAAAGAAGATCCCAAAGAACCCCAACAGCGCCAGTTGCAACCATTGCCTGGGGCTGGGTCGGGCCAGTGGAGCGCCGGTCAATCGTAAAAACAACAGCAATGCCGCGCTGGCCAGGAGAAACCGCAGGCTGGCGGCAAACAATGGACTGAGGCTGTCGGCCAAGTGTCGGCCAGCCACGAAGGTGCCGCCCCAGATCATGGTGACCATCGCCAGTTTCAAATAAACAGGTACATCGGACGGCCTGGACAGGCTTTGTTCACAGGTGGACATACGTCTCCGGTTTTGTGATCGATGGGAACGACGTATCATTCCGCTAATACTTAGTCATCGTAAAATGAGCAAACACTCATGACCCTCACTCAACTGGAGATCTTCTCCACCGTTGCCGAGCTGCACGGTTTCACGGCGGCGGCCAATCGCCTGGGGATTACCCAATCGGCGGTTTCCCATGCGTTGAAATCCCTGGAGCAGGAATTGGGAGTCGAACTGCTGCGCCGCCATCAGTCCCAGGTTGAATTGAGCGATATCGGCCGGCAGCTCCTGCTGCGGGCGCGGGCCATGTTGGGCCTGGCCAATACCTTGCGCCAGGAAGCTGCGGATGCCCGGGGCATGAAACGCGGCACCTTGCGCATCGGTTCGTTCGGTCCCACTTCGTCGATCAAACTGCTGCCCTTGATCCTGCAGCGCTACCGTGCCGAACATCCGGGCATCGAAGTTCACATCGATGAAGGGCCGGACCGTCAGGTGATCCAGTGGCTGGAAGAGCGGCGCATCGACATCGGGTTTGTGGTGCTGCCGGACGAGCGTTTCAACACGGTGGCGCTGATGGAAGACCAGATGGTTGCACTGCTGCCAGTCAATCATCCGTTGACGGCGCGTGACAGCGTAAGTCTGAGCGACTTGTGCCATGACCCTTTCGTGTTGACCGAGGCCGGTTCGTCAGAGCTGGTATCGCGGCTGTTCAATGCCGCCGGGCTGACACCCAACATTCGTTTTCGTTGCTCGCAGTTGCTGAGCACCCTGGATACGGTCGGTCGCGGCGATGCATTGACCGTGGTTGCCGAGAGCTCGCTGCCCGAGTTCAGCGACAACCGCTACGTGAAGAAACCCTTGTGGCCCGCCGTGGTGCGACAGGTCGGTTTGGCAGTACTCGATCAACGCCAGGCATCACCCGCGGCACTGGCGTTCATCAAACTGGCCCAGGGGCTTGATTACCGATGAGCGGCATAAGTACCCAGGGCCAACTATCATGGCTCGAACTTGAACTCTTTTTGCAGGGCGTCGCGCCCTGCCAGCATTTGAGAGCCCTATTTCATCGTCACAGGTTTCGCAAATGCCACTGAACGCCAAGACCCGCAAACGCAGCATCAGAGTGGCTATCACCCTTGCCAGTGGATTACTCCCGGTATTACTGGGTGGTGTCATTATCTCCATGCAAGCCGAGCGAACGCTCCAGCAAAGTACGCAGCAGACCGCCGAAGAAGCCATTCGCCAGTTCGAACTGATGTTCGACAACAACGCCCAGGCAGCACATGAGTTACTGCCCCTGGCCGGACAAAGTTGCACCGATGTCAACCTGGCCTTGCGCGAGCAAGTCACCCGCCGCCCATTCGTGCGCTCGACCACTCTGGTGTGGGACGACACTGTTTATTGCAGTTCCTTGTTTGGTGACTATCACGAGAAGATCGCATCCGGGGACTACGCCGGTGGCCGCTTGTTATTGATGAACGGCAACGCGGTCACGCCTGACACGGCATTGCTGGTGTATCGGCTCGGCGAAGGTAAACGTGGTGCGATGAGCACGCTCGATGGCTACCACCTGAGTAACGCACTGCGTATGATCGGCCGTCATACCCTGCTGGCCCTGCAAGTCGGCCCCAACTGGTTGACCACCGACGGCGAGTTCCATGAGGGGCCTCTCCCCGTCTTTCCGGTGGCGCAAACCAGAATCGATTCTTCGCGCTTTGCCTTTGGCGTTCAGGCCGGTTTCCCCGAAGGCGAAACCTGGCGCTACATGAGCAGCCAGTACCCACCGTTGTTCAGCCTGCTGATTTTCTTTGGCGTCATATCGGGCCTGATCGGACACGTTCTACAGAAGCGCTCATCGTCACCCACCCATGAAATGAAGCGTGCGCTGGACGCGGCGGAGTTCGTTCCGTACTTCCAGGCCGTTGTGCATGGCGATAGCAAAAAGATCTCCGGCATCGAAGTGCTGATGCGCTGGAATCACCCGAAAGAAGGCCTGGTGCGCCCCGACCTGTTCATTCCATTCGCCGAACACTGCGGACTGATCGTGCCGATGACCCGCTCATTGATGCAACAGACAGCCACCTTGCTCGCGCCGCTGTCCACGTCGTTCGAGGAACCTTTCCACATCGGCATCAACATTACCGCCAATCACTGCCAGGATCTGGACCTGGTCCAGGATTGCCGCGAATTTCTCGCGGTTTTCGCACCGGGTTCCATTTACCTGGTGCTGGAGTTGACCGAACGCGAACTGATCGAACCCACGGCCATTACCCATCAGCTGTTCGAACAGTTGCATGACCTTGGGGTGAAGATCGCCATCGACGACTTCGGCACCGGCCATTCCAGCCTCGGGTATCTGCGGCAGTTCAATGTTGATTATTTGAAAATCGACCAGAGCTTCGTCGCCATGATCGGCATCGACGCGTTGTCCAGCCACATTCTGGACAGCATCATGGAACTTGCCGCCAAGCTCGATCTGGCGATGGTTGCCGAAGGTGTGGAGACCCAGGCGCAAAGTGATTATCTGACGGCCCATAACGTTAACTTCCTGCAGGGCTATCTATATGGTCGACCGATGCCCGGCGCGGAGTTCATTAGTGCATTAAGTGACCATTAACTAATGCTTTCAAGCGATGAGACAGCGATAGGACGCACCAATTTGAAACAAATGACCGTTCTTGGTTACATGAAAAAAAAGACATGATTTACTCTTGGTCCATTAACTACTACAATTTTTCATGCCTGCGGTAATTTAGCAGGTGAGCCATTTATCACCGGGTCGCTTCAAGGCTCTTGGCTTATAGCTTTGTTTGCGGTTGGTATCAGCCAAACACACTATTGGAGTAAAGATATTGTCCAGACTCGCTGAATTTCGTGCAGCTGAAAAGGCCCTTCAAGAGCAGCTCAAGCAGCTTGAGTCCCTGAAGAACGATGCCGGGCTCAAGAAAGAAATCGAATTCGAAGAAAAGCTCCAGGGGCTGATGAAAACCTACGGCAAGAGCCTGCGCGACATTATCGCCATTCTCGATCCGAACCCGGCCAAATCCGGCCTGCAAGCCTCGGCGCCGAAAACCCGCCGCGCCCGCGTAGTCAAGGTTTATCAGAACCCGCACACCGGTGAACTGATTGAAACCAAGGGTGGCAACCACCGCGGCTTGAAAGCCTGGAAGGAACAATATGGTGCCTCTACCGTTGATTCCTGGTTGCGTGGCTAAGCACTTGCGCTGTAGAAAAAAGCCCTGCAAATGCAGGGCTTTTTCATGAATACCTTCTAAATTCAACGATGTTGGCCGATCAAACCACTACTTGCCGACTAACTTTGTGCTTAATCCGTTTGGGTATCTAAATATTTCGGCGCGGGCGCAAAGCCTGAAGCCACTAAAGTCTTCTTTTAAAGTTTCAAGGCGTTTCGCGCTGCCTCTATTTCATCCTGGCTGGCCTTATAAGCCTCGGCCTGTCCGGCGTAGGAAAGAACGTAGGCTTTATCGCCGTCCACCGCCGCGACCAATGTTTGAGAAAGCACATGCCGGCCGTTTTGTGTAATGGTACAGGTGGTTTCCAGCGCCGATAACCGGCTCAAGGTAGTCGGATGAATCCGGTTGCAGACACTTTGATAGCCCCCTTGAAAAAAGTCTTTCTGCACCGACTTGCGCATCTCCAGCAACACGCCTTCCAGGTTGACCTGATGATCGCTTTGCACCTGCGTCATGGTCAGCTCCATCACCATCACTGGCGTGCCGCCCTGATCGACTTTCACTGCACGCTGGCGAGACACACCTGAAGCACCCTCTCCTGGTGCAATCTCTTCGACCTGCCAGCCGGGAGGCCAGGTCATGATCGGCGTCTCGGCCTGAGCACTGGCAATCCCGGACAGCATGCCGATCAGGATGAACACCGATTTACCGAATCGAATCATTGCAATCAACACTCGCGTTTTGAGCCGTGAAGTCTGAGCCCAGGCCGTCTGTCAGGCAATAGCAGAGGCTTTGGGTTTGGTGATGTCCGAACCCTTGCGTATCATGTCCACCATTCGATAGCCCCGCTTATTTTCCGGAGGGCCCATGAGCCTGCACGAACTGAACACCTTCCCCGGCGTCACCGCTCAACCTGATACCGCGACGCATAAGTTTGTCTTCAACCACACCATGCTGCGGGTCAAGGACATCACCAAGTCCCTGGACTTCTACACGCGCATCCTCGGTTTTACGCTGGTGGAAAAGCGCGATTTCCCGGAAGCCGAGTTCAGCCTGTACTTCCTAGCCCTGGTCGATCAATCACAGGTCCCGGCCGATGCCGCCGCACGCACCGAGTGGATGAAATCGATCCCCGGCATTCTCGAATTGACCCATAACCACGGCACCGAGAACGACCCGGACTTCGCCTACCATAACGGCAACACCGACCCACGCGGCTTCGGTCACATCTGCATCTCGGTACCGGACATCGTCGCTGCGTGTGAGCGCTTTGAAGCACTGGGCTGCGACTTCCAGAAACGCCTGAACGACGGCCGCATGAAGAGCCTGGCGTTCATCAAGGATCCGGATAACTACTGGGTCGAAATCATCCAGCCGACCCCACTGTAGGAGCGAGCCTGCTCGCGATGGTCGTCAACGATAACGCTGGGCACCTGACACCCCGTGGTGCTCTCAGGTCCATCGCGAGCAGGCTCGCTCCTACAGGGGGCGATCCATGATCTGGATTTTGCCAGACACAAAAAACCCCATGATCAGTCATGGGGTTTTGTGTTTTCAGCGCCTGTGTTTATGCAGGGGCTGAAGTGCGGATCAGGTGATCGAATGCACTCAAGGAAGCCTTGGCGCCCTCGCCCACCGCGATCACGATCTGCTTGTACGGCACCGTGGTCACGTCGCCAGCGGCGAACACGCCCGCAATTGAGGTTTCACCACGGGCATCGACGATGATCTCGCCGCGCGGTGACAGCTCGATGGTGCCCTTGAGCCAATCGGTGTTGGGCAGCAGACCGATCTGCACGAAGATCCCTTCCAGCTCCACGCTGCGCAATTCGTCAGTTTGACGATCCTTGTAGCGCAGGCCGTTGACCTTCTGACCATCGCCGGTCACTTCAGTGGTTTGTGCATGGGTGATCACAGTGACGTTCGGCAGGCTGTGCAACTTACGCTGCAACACCGCGTCGGCGCGCAGCTGCACGTCGAACTCCAGCAGCGTGACATGGGACACGATACCGGCCAGGTCGATGGCCGCTTCGACGCCGGAGTTACCGCCACCAATCACCGCCACACGCTTACCTTTGAACAACGGACCGTCACAGTGCGGGCAGTACGCCACGCCCTTGTTGCGGTATTGCTGCTCGCCCGGCACATTCATTTCACGCCACCGTGCACCGGTCGCCAGGATCACGGTTTTGGCTTTGAGTTTTGCACCACTGGCGAAGTGGATTTCATGCAGCTCGCCATTCGCGCCCGGCACCAGCTTGTCGGCACGTTGCAGGTTCATGATGTCCACGTCGTACTGCTTGACGTGTTCTTCCAGTGCCACAGCCAGTTTCGGTCCTTCGGTTTCCTGCACCGAGATGAAGTTTTCGATGGCCATGGTGTCCAGCACCTGACCACCAAACCGCTCAGCCGCAACACCGGTGCGAATGCCTTTGCGGGCCGCGTAGATCGCCGCCGAAGCACCGGCCGGGCCACCGCCGACCACCAGTACATCAAAGGCTTCCTTGGCGCTGATCTTCTCTGCCTGGCGCTCGATGCCGCTGGTGTCGATCTTGGCGATGATTTCTTCCAGGCCCATGCGGCCCTGACCGAAATTCACCCCGTTGAGGTAGATGCTGGGCACCGCCATGATCTGGCGTTCATCAACTTCCGCCTGGAACAGTGCGCCGTCGATGGCGACGTGGCGGATGTTGGGGTTCAGCACGGCCATCAGGTTGAGCGCCTGGACCACGTCCGGGCAGTTCTGGCAGGACAGCGAGAAGTAGGTCTCGAAGTTGAACTCGCCTTTGAGCGAACGAATCTGTTCAATCACTTCGACACTGGCCTTCGAAGGGTGGCCGCCGACTTGCAGCAAGGCCAGCACCAACGAAGTGAATTCATGGCCCATCGGGATGCCGGCGAAACGCAGGCTGATATCGGCACCGGGGCGATTGATCGAGAACGATGGCTTGCGTGCATCGTCACCGTTGTCGAGCAAAGTAATCTGGGTGGAAAGACTGGCAACGTCTTTCAGCAGTTCGAGCATTTCCCGGGATTTCGCACCGTCGTCGAGGGAGGCAACGATCTCGATCGGCTGGGTGACCCGTTCCAGGTACGATTTCAACTGGGCTTTAAGATTGGCGTCCAACATACGGGCGATTTCCTTGAATTTGAGACATAAAAAAACGCCCGAGCGAATCTCGCCCGGGCGTTTTTATTGGGCGGTGCAGCTTACTGATCAGGTGCGGCGTTCCGCCCCGGGTTGCGTGTCACAGACTTAGATCTTGCCGACCAGGTCCAGGGACGGCGCCAGAGTGGCTTCGCCTTCTTTCCACTTGGCTGGGCAAACCTGGCCAGGGTGAGCAGCGACGTACTGGGCCGCCTTGATCTTGCGCAGCAGCTCGGAAGCATCACGGCCTACACCACCGTCGTTCAGCTCGACGATCTTGATCTGGCCTTCAGGGTTGATCACGAAGGTGCCACGGTCAGCCAGGCCTGCTTCTTCGATCAACACGTCGAAGTTGCGGGAGATAGCGTGAGTCGGGTCGCCGATCATGGTGTATTGGATTTTGCCGATGGCTGGCGAAGTGTTGTGCCAGGCAGCGTGCGCGAAGTGAGTGTCGGTCGAAACGCTGTAGATCTCGACGCCCAGCTTCTGGAAAGCGTCGTAGTTGTCGGCCAGGTCTTCCAGCTCGGTTGGGCAAACGAAGGTGAAGTCAGCCGGGTAGAAGAACACCACCGACCATTTACCTTTCAGGTCAGCGTCCGAGACTTTTACGAAGTCGCCGTTTTTGAATGCGTCAGCTTTGAACGGTTTGACTTGGCTGTTGATGATAGGCATCGATGACTCTCCGTCAGGGGTTGTGAAGTTGATGGAGAGAACTCTAACCACTCGACGGACGGAAGGCTCATTGGCAAACCTGATACTGCTGATTGGCTTTCGCTATTAGCCAACAGTATTAATAGAAGAAAACGATCTTGTAGGAGCGAGCCTGCTCGCGATGGTCCTCAACGATGACGCGGGTTTGCTGAAAGAATGCGGCGCCCTCAGGTCCATCGCGAGCAGGCTCGCTCCTACAAGGTCAGGGGCTTTTCGGGGAGGCGGGTCATGCCCAGGAACGGGCTGGCTTCGATGTAGCGCATGGCGGACTTGATGTCTTTCCAGCCCACGTAACTCATCAATGACTTCAAGTCCCAGCCACTCTGATGCGCCCACGAGGCAAAACCGCGGCGCAAGGAGTGGCTGGTGTAGTGTTCGGCGGCGATGCCCGAACGCTCCAGCGCCTGACGCAGCAGGGGTATCACGCTGTTGGCATGCAGGCCCTCTTCGCTTAGATGACCCCAGCGATCGATGCCGCGAAAAACCGGTCCGCGCACCAGGGCCGCTTCGGTGATCCAGGCGATGTACGCCTGCACCGGGCATAGTCGCTGCAAGGCGGGTGTCTGGTAAGTCTTGCCAAGGTTTTCGCGGTCACTCTTGCTGCGCGGCAAGAATAAGGTGATGCCGGAACCGGCGATGGCTTGCACATGTTCGATCTGCAGATTGCACAGCTCGTCGCTACGAAATCCGCGCCAGAAGCCCAACAGGATCAGCGCGCTATCGCGTCTGGCCCGCAGCAAAGCCGGTCGGTTGTTTTCATTGATTGCGGTTTGTGCTTCCTGCTCCAACCCGGCGATCACCTGTTCCAGATGTTGAAGCTGCAAAGGCTCGGCCTGCTTCTCCTGGGCTGGATGCAACGCACGAATCCCCTTGAACACCTTGCGCACCACTGGCGCTTTCGTCGGGTCGGCGAAGCCCTGGCTGTTGTGCCACTGCGCCAACGCCGACAATCGCAGCTTCAGGGTGTTGATCGACAGCACGCCGGCATGGGCGACCAGATAACGCGCCACGCTGTCGCCGGTGGCCGGCAGGAAACCACCCCAAGTCACCTCAAAGTGCTCGATGGCCGCGCGATAGCTGCGACGGGTGTTGTCGCGGGTCGCGGCTTGCAGGTAACGATCCAGCTCGCTCATGGAATGGCGCCTCACGGAAACACTGTAGGAGCGAGCCTGCTCGCGATGGTCGTCAACGATAACGCTGGTTGGCAGGTGTTCCGCGGCGCTTTCGAGTGCTTCGCGAGCGAGCTCGCTCCTACAGGGGTTTGTGTACGGAAGTAAGCGAGGAATCTCGCGAAATAAGTGATAACACGGGGTAATACCAGTATATCCCGTGTCAATAACATACTGTATTTAACTTTTGTTTTTCAATGGTACAATGTGTATTTACGTAATACGTACCACATCACGAAATTGTAGGAGCAATCATGGCCCGTGGCGGTGTAAATAAGGCAGTAGTGCAAGCTGCACGTTTGGCAATCCTTGCTCGCGGCGAAAACCCCAGCATCGATGCCGTACGGATCGAAATGGGCAATACCGGTTCGAAAACCACGATTCATCGGTATCTGAAGGAGCTGGGCGTCACCACTGAATCCGTGACAGCAGAACAGTCCGAACCCATCGACGATGAGCTGCTGGCACTGGTTTCGCGGCTGGCGCAACGCTTGAAGGAGCAAGCCCAGGCGCCGATCGATCAGGCCCTCGAGCAGTTCGAATCGCAACGTAAAGCGCTGGAGGCTCAGCTGGAAGAGGCTCGGGAAGCCAACACCGAACTGCATCAGCAGTACGAGATTCAGAGCCTGGCGCTGACCCAGGAGTCCGAGGCGCTGCACGAAACCCGCGCCCTGTTGCAGACCGAACAAACCCGCAATGCCGGGCTGAACCAGGCATTGGCCGACTTCGATTTACGCTTGCAGGACAAGGACGAGCAGATCCGCTCGCTGGAAGAGAAGCACCTGCATGCGCGCGATGCACTGGAGCACTACCGCAATGCGGTCAAGGAGCAGCGCGAGCAGGAACACAGCCGTCATGAAAGCCAGGTGCAGCAGTTGCAGATGGAGTTGCGCCAGGCGCAGCAAAGCGCGCTGGTACGTCAGGATGAAATCACCCAGCTGCACCGCGACAACGAACGCTTGCTGACGGAAAACCGTGGCACGCTGCGTGAGTTGAGCCTGATGCAAGAGCAGCTCAAGCAGAGCAACAGCCGCCAGGATCAGCTGTTGGAGCAAGCCACGCGGGTTGACGGCGAACGCACCCTCCTCCAGGAACGCTTGCGCGTCGCCCTTCTTGAGAGTCAGTCGCTGAAACAGAATGTCGACGAGCAGTCGCATATCAACAAGGCGCTGGAAATCGAGTTGACCAAGGCCCAGGCAGAGCTTGAAGAAAGCACACGCCTGAACGACCCCGCCCCTCCCACAACGGACGGCGGCGGGACACAAATGTCATGAACCACGCATGTCCCTGTGGGAGCGAGCCTGCTCGCGAAGAGGCCATCACATCCAGCATCCCTGCTGACTAAGCCACCGCTTTCGCGAGCAGGCTCGCTCCCACAAAAGGCGCTTAACCGGCGACCGGCGTACGCATGGTGACGAACTCTTCGGCGGCCGTCGGGTGCACGCCGATGGTTTCGTCGAAGTCACGCTTGGTGGCGCCCGCCTTCAAGGCAATCGCCAGGCCTTGCACGATCTCGCCGGCCTCCGGCCCGACCATGTGGCAACCCAGCACCTTGTCGGTCCTGGCATCCACCACCAGCTTCATCAGCGTGCGCTCCTGGCATTCGGTGAGGGTCAACTTCATCGGCCGGAAGCGGCTTTCGTAGATCACCACCTCGTGCCCGGCTTCCCGCGCTTCCTCTTCGGTCAAACCGACGGTGCCGATGTTCGGCAGACTGAACACCGCTGTCGGGATCATCTTGTAATCCACCGGGCGATACTGCTCAGGCTTGAACAGACGTCGCGCCACCGCCATGCCTTCGGCCAGTGCCACCGGCGTCAGCTGAACGCGACCGATCACATCGCCCAGGGCGAGAATCGACGGCTCGGCGGTCTGGTACTGATCATCCACCTCGACAAAGCCTTTCTTGTCGAGTTTGACCCCGGTGTTTTCCAGCCCGAGATTGTCCAGCATCGGGCGTCGGCCCGTGGCGTAGAACACGCAATCGGCTTCCAGTTGGCGGCCGTCCTTGAGCGTGACTTTCAAGCTGCCATCGGCCTGCTTGTCGATACGCTCGATGTCGGCGTTGAATTGCAGGTCCATACCACGCTTGGTCAGTTCTTCCTGCAAGTGCTTGCGCACCGAACCGTCGAAGCCCCGCAGGAACAACTCACTGCGATAGAGCAATGTGGTCTGGGCGCCGAGGCCATGAAAAATCCCGGCAAACTCGACGGCAATGTAACCGCCCCCTACCACCAACACCCGCTTGGGCAGCGCCTTGAGGAAGAACGCCTGATTGGAACTGATCGCATGCTCATGCCCCGGAATCTCCGGGATCTGCGGCCAGCCGCCGGTGGCGATCAGGATGTTTTTCGCCGTGAAACGCTCGCCGTTGATCTCGACAGTATGCGGGTCGACGATCTTGGCGTGCCCCTCATGCAGGGTCACGCCGCTGTTGACCAGCAGGTTGCGATAAATGCCGTTGAGGCGATTGATCTCGCGGTCCTTGTTGGCAATCAGCGTCGGCCAATCAAACTGCGCCTCGTCCAGACTCCAACCGAAACCCGATGCCTGCTCGAAGTCCTCGGCAAAATGCGCGCCGTAGACCAGCAATTTCTTCGGCACACAGCCGACGTTCACACAGGTACCACCCAGGTAGCGACTCTCGGCCACGGCCACTTTCGCGCCGAAACCAGCCGCAAATCGGGCCGCCCGCACACCGCCGGAACCGGCGCCAATTACATACAGATCAAAATCGTGGGCCATTGTCTATCTCCTCGGCAGGTGAACAGCATACCCGCGAGCGCTCGTTGGGCAAGCGCTGCAAATGAAAAAGCCACCCGAAGGTGGCTTTCAATACAAACGGATTGAGCGCGCTATCAGTACGCCTTGCCCGTCTTGTAGAAGTTCTCGAAGCAGAAGTTGGTCGCGTCGATGTAGCCCTCGGCGCCACCGCAGTCGAAACGCTTGCCCTTGAACTTGTAGGCCATGACGCAGCCGTTCTGGGCCTGTTTCATCAGGGCGTCGGTGATCTGGATTTCACCGCCCTTGCCTGGCTCGGTCTGTTCGATCAGGTCGAAGATGTCCGGGGTCAGGATGTAGCGACCGATGATGGCCAGGTTCGACGGCGCATCTTCAGGTTTTGGTTTTTCAACCATGCTGTGCACGCGGTAGATGTCGTCGCGGATCATCTCGCCGGCGATGACGCCGTACTTGTTGGTCTCTTGCGGGTCGACTTCCTGGATGGCCACGATCGAGCAGCGGAACTGCTTGTACAGCTTGACCATCTGGGTCAGTACGCCGTCGCCTTCGAGGTTGACGCACAGGTCGTCCGCCAGCACCACGGCGAACGGTTCGTCGCCGATCAACGGACGGCCGGTCAGGATCGCGTGACCCAGGCCTTTCATCTCGGTCTGACGGGTGTAGGAGAACGAGCAGTTGTCGAGCAGCTTGCGGATGCCGACCAGGTATTTTTCCTTGTCGGTGCCCTTGATCTGGTTTTCCAGCTCGTAGCTGATGTCGAAGTGGTCTTCCAGGGCGCGTTTGCCGCGACCGGTAACGATGGAGATTTCGGTCAACCCGGCATCCAGTGCTTCTTCGACGCCGTACTGGATCAGTGGCTTGTTTACCACCGGCAGCATTTCTTTGGGCATGGCTTTAGTCGCTGGCAGGAAGCGAGTACCGTAACCGGCTGCTGGGAACAAGCATTTCTTGATCATAAAAGTCCTTGAAAGGGCTGTGTGTACGAGTTTCGGCGCAGTCTAATCAGGCGGCGAGCACCTTACAATGCCCCGCGCTGGCTAACCGATGCCATCATAGAGAAATATTCTTGCCGATAGTTCCGCAAGAGACTGCATCGATCCTTCGGCAACCTGTAAGTGATAGCAGAGACCGGCAGGTTTGCACGCTTGTCAACTGATCAGGCAATTGCACCACCCTACACCCATCGACACCGGTTGCGGGTGTTTGGCGCTATCATGGCGCATTTGAACCAGCCAACGAGGCAGATAGATGTCGGTAGCAAAAAGCGTCAACGGGTACCTGATCAACAAGGCGAAAGACGGCCAATGGTGGATAGGCAATGCGGGTGGCGAAAATATCGTCGGCCCTTTTCCGACTGAAGCCATGGCGATCGAAGTAGCGTCGGTGCTGGAGCTGGAACACCCGGAACCCAAGCGACGCGGCAAGGACAAGAGCTGATCCTATTTCGTTTCTGTAGGAGCTGGCTTGTCGGATCGCCGCACCGCAGCGAAGACGGCAGCACAGCCCGCACCAATGTTGACTGACAATCCGATTTCGCTGGCAAGCCAGCTCCTACAAGGCTAATGCGTGTACAGGAAGTGGCCTTTCGCTATAACCTTTTGCCCGCGGCGCTGTCACAGGCTTTGCCCACCCCAATGACGACGACAACGACATGACCCGATTTTTGCCACTGATTGCGGTATTGGCCCTGAGTGGCTGCGCGACATCCGAAACCACCTACCTGAACAACGGCGAGCAAGGCCTGGCCATCGATTGCTCCGGGGAAGCCAACTCCTGGGCGACCTGCTATGAAAAGGCCGATGCGTCCTGTGCCGGCACCGGCTATCGCATCGTTGGCACCGACGGCTCTCCGGCCCCCGAGGAAAGCGACAAGACCCTGGGCGTCGACGTCGGCAACTACAAGAACCGCAGCGTGGTGGTGGTCTGCAAGTAAGGCGCCCTGCCCTACATGTGGATTTCGGCGAATTTGATCCCCAGGCCGCGCACGGTTTCGACCAGGTCGTCCAGGCGCGCGAAGGATTCAACTTCGTCGCTGTCATCCACCAGGAAAAAACTGCGTCCGGCGCTCTTTTTGAAAAACACGATCCACTCCCCTGGATTCGCCGGGTTTTGTATGACGTGGGTGGCACAGATCAGACCCTCTGCGTGCCGTTCCCGCACTTGCTCGCGCTTCATGCCAGACTCCAGAAATGACAATGCCGCCAAAGCATTGCTTTGACGGCATGGGTGTTGAAGATCGCTAGTCTATCAGCCGGAAATGCACTCGGTCGCTGCATTGCGTACATCCCGGGGACGCAACGGCACGTTGGAGATGCGTTCATGGAGTTTGATGCTGCTGCCGCCGGAGCGCTGTTCAATATCGAATACGGCCGCCGGCCCTGACGACAGTTTCTGCGGCACGATCACCCGCACACCGTCTTTCTGCGGTTCGACTTGCAAGGCCCCGCGACTGCTGGCGAGTTTCTCGCTCAAGCATTGCGCGTACTCATGGGGCTTCTTGCCTGAAATCACATTCATGGTGGGCAGCGACGCGTCGATCTCCGAGACGGTCGCGCAACCACTTATCGCCAACGCCAACGGCAGTACCCACACTCCCCACTTCATATGAAACCTCCGATAAAGACCCTCCGACAGCGCCGATGCGGTTTTTCTCCGGGGTCGACTGTATTTTATCGCCCACCAGGGGCCGAATAACCGCTTTTAATTGTCAAAGCGGGCCTCGACAGCCGGATAATAACGCCTGCGGACTGATAAACTGCGCCAATTGCCCACTGCTATCGTTTTGATTTTGTAGAAAAAGCCCTTCTGGAGGCGCCCATGAAATTTATCCACCAGCGCGAGCACCTCAATGAAGACGACATCGTCGTCATTCAATGCTCGCAGATGTGCAACATCCGTTTGATGAACGACGCCAACTTCCGCAGCTTCAAGAACGGCGGCCGCCACACTTACCACGGTGGCGCATTCGACACGTTCCCGGCCCGCATCACCGCGCCGAGCACCGGTTTCTGGAACATTACCATCGACACGGTCAACCGCCGGGCAATCAGCGTGACCCGCAAACCGACCCTGACCCACTCGATCAAGATCATTCGCCGCTCCAGCTCGAAACTGAGCTGAGTGACGTTCAAGCACACAGACAGGCAGGTATGACCGTGGCTCAGACGACCAAATACGTCATCAAGTACAAACTCAACGGCGAACGCCGCTTCGAATTCGCGCAGCTGGAAAACGGCACCGAGGAAGAAGCGAAGGCCGCGCTGGACGCCCTGCATGGCCAGGGCGAAGACGTCATCAGCGAAATCAGCGTGAGCAAAGCGCTGTAACGCCATCCAGGCGTTGAAATTCGACCGCAAGCGCCGGAGTGTTCGCATCCTCGGCGCGTCCTAGACTGGCCACTTCCCCCTTGGGTCAAGGAGTCAGAGCAATGCCCATCCTTCGCGTATTGATAGCGTGGGACCGCGAGGCCCGTCGATGAGCGGGCGATACCTCGACAGTCTCGATTGGGCGACGCTGGAACAGCAACTCGACCAGGATGGCTGGGCGGTCATCCCGTCGCTGTTGAGCCACAAGGCGTGCGATGAAATCAGCGCCTTGTACGCCCAACCCGAACCCTTTCGCTCGCAAGTGATCATGGCCCGTCACGGTTTTGGCCGCGGCGAATACAAGTATTTCCGCTACCCGCTGCCGGACCTCGTGGCCCGGTTACGCCATGCGCTCTATCCGCGACTGGTGCCGATTGCCAATCGCTGGCATGAACAGATGGGTTTGCCGAACCGCTTCCCTGACAGCCATGACGCTTTCCTCGAACGGTGTCATGCCGCCGGTCAGGAACGCCCGACACCGTTGTTGCTGCAATACGGTCCACAGGACTACAACTGCCTGCATCAGGATCTGTACGGCGAACACGTCTTCCCACTGCAAGTGGCGATTCTTCTGTCGGAACCCGGTGATGACTTCACCGGGGGCGAGTTCGTGCTGACCGAGCAGCGCCCGCGCATGCAGTCGCGCCCGCAAGTCATCGGCCTGAAAAAAGGTGACGGATTGATCTTTGCCGTCAACCAGCGCCCGGTCAAAGGCGTGCGCGGATACTACCGGGTAACCCTGCGCCACGGCGTCAGTCGCCTGCACAGTGGAAAACGGCATACCCTTGGCATCATCTTTCACGATGCGACATGACCAGCATGAACCCGACCACCTTTGACCTGTTTGCCGACACCGAACCCGACCAGCAGCCCAGGATTGAGCGGATCGGCGAACAATCCTGCGTCTTGAGAGGCTTTGCCCTGCCCTGGCTGGACCGCTTGCTGCCCGCGCTGGAAGCGGTGCTGGAGGCCGCGCCGTTTCGGCAGATGGTCACGCCAGGCGGATTTACCATGTCGGTAGCTTTAAGCAGCTGCGGTACCTGGGGCTGGACCACTGACCGCAGCGGTTATCGCTACACCCGCAACGATCCGCAGACCGGCCAACCCTGGCCGCCCATGCCCGAGGTGTTTTTCCAGCTGGCGCAAGCGGCGGCGCTGGAAGCAGGATTCAGTGCGTTCGAGCCGGATTCCTGCCTGATCAACCGTTATATCCCTGGAGCGAAAATGTCATTGCATCAGGACAAGGACGAAAAATCCTACGCAGCACCTATCGTTTCGGTGTCGCTGGGGTTGCCGGCCATGTTCCTGCTCGGTGGTTTCACGCGTAGCGAAAAGAGCCAGCGCGTGCCGTTGCTGCATGGTGACATCGTGGTTTGGGGTGGCGTCGACCGCTTGCGTTACCACGGGGTCCTGCCAATCAAGGACGGCCAGCATCCGCGAATGGGCGAACAACGGATCAACTTCACCTTTCGCACCGCCAAGTGAAAACCGGGAGTTTGACCGCAAGCGCCGGAGTGTAGGTGTACGGGCCAGTGGTTAATCTGCGGCAAACGGGTCAACGGATGTATAGCCATGACAAGCCAATCGACAAAAATCACCACCGAAAACGATCCACGCTGGGCCGCTGTTGTCGCCCGCGATCCACAGGCGGACGGGCAGTTTGTCTACGCGGTGAAAACCACCGGGATTTACTGCAACCCCAGCAGCCTGGCGCGCTTGCCCAAACCGCAGAATGTGGAATTCTTCGAGACCGCCGAATTGGCTCAAGCGGCGGGTTATCGTCCGAGCAAACGCGCGGCGAAGGATCAGAGCGACGTTGCCGCAAAACATGCCGCCACCGTGGCCGCCGCGTGCCGTCAGATCGAAACCGCCGATGAGCTTCCCGCCCTGAACGAACTGGCCGAAACCGCGGGCCTGAGCAGCTTTCACTTCCATCGGGTGTTCAAGGCCGTCACCGGCCTGACGCCCAAGGGTTACGCCGCGGCCCACCGCTCACGTCGGGTGCGGGAGCGGTTGGCCGATGGCAGCTCGGTCACGGAAGCCTTGTACGACGCCGGTTTCAACTCCAACAGCCGTTTCTATGAGGCAGCGGATCAGGTGCTGGGCATGAAACCCGCCGATTACCGCGCTGCCGGCCAGAACAACGACATCCGTTTTGCCGTCGGCCAGTGTTCCCTCGGGGCGATTCTGGTGGCGCAAAGCGAACGCGGGGTGTGCGCGATCCTGTTGGGCGATGACCCTCAGCAACTGGTCTGCGACCTGCAGGACAAGTTTCGCCGGGCCAATCTGATCGGCGCCGATCAAGCGTTCGAGCAGTTGATTGCCAGGGTCGTGGGTTTTATCGAAGCCCCGGCCCTGGGCCTGGACTTGCCGCTGGACGTGCGCGGCACGGCGTTTCAGGAGCGGGTCTGGCAAGCCTTGCGAGAGATTCCCGTTGGCAGTACTGCGAGTTACGCCGATATCGCCCAGCGCATCGGCGCGCCGAAAGCGGTTCGCGCCGTCGCTCAAGCGTGCGGCGCGAACAGCCTGGCGGTAGCGATCCCCTGCCACCGAGTGGTGCGCAGCGATGGCAATCTGTCAGGGTATCGCTGGGGGGTGGAGCGCAAACGTCAATTGCTGGAGCGCGAAAGCACCACCTGATCCTTTGTAGGAGCGAGCTTGCTCGCGATGCTCGTTAACGATTACGCGTGTTTGCTGGATGAACGCGGTGCGCTTGAGTCCATCGCGAGCAAGCTCGCTCCTACAGGGGTTCAGTGCCCAATCAGCGGTTCACATCCACCACCACCCGCCCGCGCAATTGCCCGGCCAACAAGCGCGGCGCCGCATCAATGGCTTCGCTCAAACCGATTTCGTGGCTGATCAGCGGCAGCAGATTGAAATCCAGATCTCGCGCCAGACGACTCCACGCCTCCACACGCTTGGCTTTGGGTTGCGTCACGCTATTGATGCCGGCCAGGGTCACGCCGCGCAAAATGAACGGTGCGACAGAGGCCGGGAAATCCATACCCTGGGCCAGGCCGCAGGCGGCGATGGTGCCGTTTGCCTTGGTGCTGGCACAGGCGTTGGCCAGGGTGTGGCTACCGACCGAATCGATGACCGCCGCCCAGCGCTCCTTGGCCAGGGGTTTGCCTGGCTCGGACAGTGTCGCGCGATCGATAATTTCGCTGGCGCCCAATTGCTTGAGGTAGTCGTGCTCCGAGGTGCGGCCGGTGGACGCGACCACTCGGTAGCCCAGCTTGCTCAACAGTGCGATGGCGAAACTGCCCACACCGCCATTGGCGCCAGTGACCAACACTTCGCCTTGTGCGGGCGTCACACCGTTATGCTCCAGTGCCAGGATGCACAACATCGCCGTGTAACCGGCAGTGCCGATGGCCATGGCTTGCGCAGCGGTGAATGACTCGGGCAACGGAATCAGCCAATCGCCATTCAGGCGCGCTTTCTGCGCCAGACCGCCCCAATGCCCTTCGCCCACACCCCAGCCATTGAGCAGGACCTGGTCACCGACCTTGTAGTCCGGATGCCCGCTGACTTCGACGGTCCCCGCCAGATCGATCCCCGGCACCATCGGGAATTTGCGCACCACCGGGCTGCTGCCGGTGATCGCCAGGCCGTCCTTGAAATTCAACGTGCTATACGCCACGCGCACCGTCACGTTGCCCTCGGGCAGTTGATCCTCACTGATCGCTTGCAGGGTGGCTCGGTAACCGCTGTCGTCTTTGTCGATCAAAATGCCTTGGAACATGACTGCCTCCGGAGGGTTCACCTGGTATGGTGTGATTTAAATACCACATCGCAAAAAAATGCCGTACACGACTTTAAGCCAATACATAAAACCAGCGGAGCTAAATAACGCCTGCGCCGGCAGACAAACATGACTGGCCTTGGGTCAATCATGCTGCTACAAATCCTGATCGTCCTTGCCCGGTTTCAACGTCGGAGAGCACCCAAAATGAGTCAATGGCCAGACACCCGCATTCTTGACCTGCTCGGGATCGAGCTGCCGATCATCCAGGCCCCGATGGCCGGCGCCACCCTCTCTTCCATGGTCATCGCGGCCAGCAATGCCGGCGGCCTCGGCTCCATGCCGGCAGCGATGCTGAGCGTCGAGCAATTGTGCGAAGAGCTGAAAACCATCCGTCAACACACGCAGCGCCCGATCAACGTCAACTTTTTCTGCCATCAACCGCCACCCACCGACGAGCAACGTGCTCAAGACTGGAAGAACCTGCTGGAGCCCTACTACCACGAACTGGGTGTCGACTTCGATGCACCGACACCGGTGTCCAATCGTGCGCCGTTCGATGCCGCAAGCTGCGAAGTGATCGAGGAATTGCGCCCGCAAGTTGTGAGCTTCCACTTTGGCCTGCCGGAAAAGTCCCTGCTGGATCGGGTGAAGGCCACCGGGGCAAAAGTGCTGTCCTCGGCCACCACAGTCGAAGAAGCCCTGTGGCTGGAGCAGCATGGCTGCGACGCGATCATCGCCATGGGCTACGAAGCGGGCGGACACCGCGGGATGTTTCTCAGCGATGACCTGAGCAGCCAGGTCGGCACGTTCGCCCTGGTGCCACAGGTTGTCGATGCGGTGAAAGTGCCTGTGATCGCCGCTGGCGGCATTGCCGATGCGCGCGGCGTTGCAGCAGCGTTCATGCTGGGGGCTTCGGCGGTACAAGTGGGCACGGCGTATCTGTTCACGCCGGAAGCCAAGGTCAGTGCATCGCATCACAAGGCGTTGCGTACTGCGAAGGAAAGCGAGACGGCCATCACCAACCTGTTCACCGGCCGCCCGGCACGGGGGATTCTCAATCGGGTGATGCGCGAACTCGGACCGATGAGCGCCAAGGCACCGGCCTTTCCACTGGCGGGTGGCGCGCTGATGCCATTGCGGGCCAAAGGCGAAGCGGACTTCAGCAACCTCTGGGCCGGGCAGGCGTTCACGCTGGGGGTCGAATTGACGACCGCGGAACTGACCCGGCGACTGGCCGAGGAAGGGTTGGCAAAACTGCTTCGCCGCTGAACAAGCGCAACTTGTTGATGGGGACTTCCTGTGGCGAGGGGATTTATCCCCGTTCGGCTGCGCAGCAGACGCAAAACTATTGAATGCAACAGAAATGCGGGGGTCGCTACGCGACCCAACGGGGATAAATCCCCTCACCACAGGAAGTATCTTCGCCATTGGCACTCCCACTACAACCAAGTTCCGTTCGCAGGCATTTCGCTATATATTCGGATATATAACGAATCACCCCCTCGCAACATCTGCTTATAACGGAGCCGTTTCATGACCATTCGTGCCTCACGTTTTGCCCCTACTTGCCTGGCGACCTTGATCGCCGTGTTCGCCTTCGGTTCTGCCCAGGCCGATGAAGTCCAGGTGGCCGTCGCCGCCAACTTCACCGCGCCGATTCAGGCGATTGCCGCCGATTTCGAAAAAGACACCGGGCATAAACTGGTGACTTCGTTCGGTGCGACCGGTCAGTTTTATACCCAGATCAAGAATGGCGCACCGTTCGAAGTGTTCCTCTCGGCGGACGACACCACCCCGGAAAAACTGGAAAAGGAAGGCGACACCGTCAAGGGCTCGCGCTTCACCTACGCCATTGGCACCCTGGCACTGTGGTCGGCCAAGGAAGGTTACGTCGATGCCAAGGGCAAAGTGCTGGGCGACAACCAGTACCAACACCTGTCCATCGCCAACCCGAAAGCCGCGCCTTATGGCCTGGCGGCGACCCAGGTACTGGCCAAGCAAGGCCTGACCGACAAGGTCAAGGACAAGATCGTTGAAGGCCAGAACATCACCCAGGCTTACCAGTTCGTGTCCACCGGCAATGCCGAATTGGGCTTCGTCGCCTTGTCGCAGATCTACAAAGACGGCAAAGTCACCAGCGGTTCGGCCTGGATCGTTCCGGCCAACCTGCATGACCCGATCAAACAAGACGCGGTGATTCTCAACAAGGGCAAGGACAATCCGGCCGCCAAGGCGCTGGTTGACTACCTCAAGGGGCCAAAAGCCGCTGCCGTCATCAAGTCCTACGGTTACCAACTCTAAATGTCGCTCACGAGTGCCGATTTTTCCGCCATCTGGCTGACCCTGAAACTGGCGTCCCTGACGACCGTCATCCTGTTGGTGATCGGCACTCCGCTGGCGTTGTGGCTTTCGCGCACCGCATCCTGGTTGCGCGGTCCGGTCGGGGCGATCGTCGCCCTGCCTTTGGTGCTGCCGCCCACGGTGATCGGGTTTTATCTGTTACTGGCGCTCGGCCCTAACGGGTTCGTCGGCCACTTCACCCAGTCATTGGGGCTCGGCACCCTCACCTTCAGTTTCGCGGGGCTGGTCATCGGTTCGGTGCTGTACTCGATGCCGTTCGTGGTCCAGCCCCTGCAGAACGCCTTTTCCGCCATTGGCACTCGCCCGCTGGAAGTAGCCGCGACCTTGCGCGCCAATCCCTGGGACACCTTTTTCAGCGTCACCCTGCCTCTGGCCCGTCCCGGATTCATTACCGCGGCCATCCTCGGTTTCGCCCACACCGTTGGCGAATTCGGTGTGGTGCTGATGATCGGTGGCAACATTCCCGACAAGACCCGCGTGGTCTCGGTGCAGATCTACGATCACGTCGAAGCCATGGAATACGCCCAGGCCCATTGGCTGGCCGGAGCGATGCTGGTGTTCTCCTTTGCGGTATTGCTAGCGCTGTACTCCAGCCGCAAAACCAAAGCGGGCTGGAGCTGATCGATGATTCAAACACGCTTGAAGTTGAGTTATCCGGGGTTCGCCCTGGATGTCGATCTACAGTTGCCCGGCCGTGGCGTCACTGCGCTTTTCGGTCACTCCGGTTCGGGCAAGACCACCTGCCTGCGTTGCATCGCGGGCCTGGAACGGGCCGATCGGGGCTTTATCCAGGTCAACGACGAAGTCTGGCAGGACAGCGACAAGAACATTTTCGTCGCGCCGCACAAGCGCGCCTTGGGCTACGTGTTTCAGGAAGCCAGCCTATTCCCGCACCTGTCGGTGCTGGCCAACCTGGAATTCGGCCTCAAACGCATCCCGAAACACCAGCGCCGGGTCGACATGGCCCACGCGACCGAGCTGCTGGGCATCGGCCACCTGCTTGATCGGCATCCACAACACCTGTCGGGCGGTGAACGGCAACGCATCGGCATCGCCCGTGCGCTGCTCACCAGCCCGAAACTGTTGTTGATGGATGAGCCGCTGGCCGCGCTGGACGCCAAACGCAAAGGCGAAATCCTGCCTTACCTGCAACGGCTTCACGATGAACTGGACATCCCGGTGCTGTACGTCAGCCACTCCCAGGATGAAGTCGCGCGACTGTCCGACCACATCGTCCTGCTCAGCGACGGCAAGGCGCTGGCCAGCGGTCCTATCGGGCAGACCCTGGCCCGCCTCGACCTGCCGCTGGCACTGGGTGATGACGCCGGCGTGGTCATCGAAGGCCGCGTCAGCTGTTATGACACGGATTACCAATTGCTGACCCTGGCACTGCCCGACACAGCCCTGAGCATTCGCGTGCCACACACGCCGATGGCGCCGGGCCAGGCGTTGCGCTGCAAGGTTCAGGCTCGGGATGTGAGCCTGAGCCTGCACAGCGCCGAACACAGCAGCATCCTCAATCGCCTGCCGGTCACCGTGGTCAGTGAACTGGGTGCCGACAACGCCGCCCACGTGCTGGTACGACTGGACGCGGCGGGCACACCACTGCTGGCGCGCATTACACGCTTTTCCCGCGATCAGTTGAACGTGCATCCCGGCCAGCAGCTCTGGGCGCAGATCAAGGCTGTGGCGGTACTGGCCTAGCAATAGGGGTTTAACGGCGCTGGCACGACTGCGGTGGCCTGGGGTCAATGGCTGTAACGACCCCGCATTCCTCGTTCAGGACAATCGCCATGCCCGATGCGCTGCCGCCCGACCTGCATTACGTCGATGACACCCGGCCCGGAATCACCCGCAGGAAACTGCGTGGCAAGTTCGGCTATTTCGACCCGACCGGCCAGCGGATTACCGATCCTGCCGAAATCCAGCGCATCAACGCACTCGCAGTGCCACCGGCCTACACCAACGTGTGGATCTGCGCCGACCCGCGCGGGCATCTGCAAGCCACCGGCCGCGACGCGCGCGGTCGCAAACAGTACCGTTACCATCCGCGCTGGCGCGAAGTGCGCGACAGCGACAAGTACTCACGCCTGCGGGATTTCGGCCTGGCCCTGCCGAAACTGCGCAAACAACTGGAAGTGTTGCTGGCAGCACCGGGCTTCAGCCGCGACAAGGTCATGGCCACTGTCATCACCTTGCTCGATGCCACGCTGATCCGTATCGGCAACACTCAATACGCCCGGGACAACCGCTCCTACGGCCTGACCACCTTGCGCAGCCGTCATGTGGAGATCAACGGCAGTGCGATCCGGTTCCAGTTTCGCGGCAAAAGCGGCATCGAACATCAGATCACCGTGAAGGACAGGCGCCTGGCGCGGATTATCAAGCGTTGCCAGGACATCCCTGGGCAAGATCTCTTCCAATACCTGGATGAAAACGGCGAGCGACACACCATCACGTCCGCTGACGTCAATACCTGCCTGCAAACCCTGACCGGTGCCGACTTCACCGCCAAGGACTACCGCACCTGGGCCGGCAGTGCCCTGGCGCTGGCGGTGTTGCGCAAACTTCAGTGGCAACCGGAATCGGAGGCGAAACGGCATGTGGTGGAGATGGTGAAAAACGTCGCCCGGCAGTTGGGCAATACCCCGGCGGTGTGCCGCAAATGCTATATCCATCCGGCGGTGCTCGAGTGCTTTCATCTGGGCGCACTGGCCGACTTGCCCCGGCCAAGAACGCGCAAAGGCTTGCGGGCCGAAGAGGTCGGGCTGGCGATGTTGCTGGAGAAACTGACGTCTGAACCGACGAATTGACTTGCCTATTTTTTGCACGATTACAAATGACTTCTATAGTTGATCTGTACACGAGTCAGCTGCGGTGAAGCCATGGAAGACATTTTCGTCGTGAAGCGTTGTAACAAGATCATCATTCATGGCCGCCGAGCCGGAGAAACCGGTCATCCAGCCCCCGAGGCTGCCGTCTGGTACCGCATAAACGATACCCGCACCAACGGTTTCATCGGTGACGGCTACGAACTTGAAGACGACGCCAAACGCGTCTGCCGCCAGCTGAATGCCAGGTCACAAGTAACGGCCCGAGAAGGCTGATGAGTTCTCGCGTGCCTTTTACGGGTCTATACTGAAGAGGGCTGAAATGTCCTGCCAGGTGTCTTGAACGGAGGTGTTTCCCATGTCCGAAAAAGAGTCCATCACCACCCTGCTCACCCTGCTCGATTCCCGTCAGGTTCGCTTGGCCGCGGCATGCAAGGAAATCGCCGATTGGGTCGATCACCAAGGCGGACATCCGACTGCCCTCAGGATTCGCGATCGCCTGAACGACATCGAGAAGGATACGCCGCTGATCCGTAATACCCTGTCGTCGCTCAAACCTGTCGATCCACCACTGCCACGGTTCAGATGAGTCGTGCGGACAGTCGATGCGAAGACACGGTCTGACAGCGCAGGCATGATCGGCGACATTGTTGTCACCGAGTGAGTGCCTGCCCGCTCGATTCATGCTTCTCCCCCAACCCGGCCAGGCGCCGGGATTTTTTTGCGCCAGGGCACGCAACGAACGTCACCTGCCGTGTGAGGTCCAACGATCACACGTCACGAGGAGACGTCCCAATGGTTACTCACTTCAACGTCAGCGGGCACCTGGCCTGCGGTCACAAAGGCAACAACCTCACTTCGACCCGCGAACTCAACCGGGTCAAATGCCGAAGCTGCCGAAACACCGAAGTGTACAAAGAGGCGCGCAAAGCCCAACGCAACGCTGCACGGCGCGCCGCACGCAAAGCCAAAGCCACCCAATCCGTTGCTAACTGGCGCCAGGCCTGGACCGAGCGCCTGATCGCCCTGCCCGGGTTGCAAAGACTGCCCCGTGGTTTTACCGGCCAACCCTTCGTTTAGCCATAGGCTTCGGCGGCTGAGTCGTGTCGACCCGGCCGCCTGAGGCTACTCAGTCATTGTGCTCATGCACGCTGGCTGCAGGATCTCGCGCAATGACATGCGTTTGAAGGCCTCGACCAATCCACGCCCTTCCCCGGGCGCGCAAGAGATCGCCAGGCGCATGGTCGCCTCGCCCAGGTGCCAGATCAGAAATGCGGACTCCCGGACCTGCCGTGCATCGCTGTGCGGATACACCCTCAGCATCGCCTCGGCCAGCAACCCGCCGGCATTGCGACTCTCCTCCAACTCCAGCGCCAGCAGGTGTTTGTCGGCCTGCATGCCGGACCAGATATCACGCATCGCCGGGGTCGCCAACACGATCTCGTAATACTGATCGAGCAAGTCTGAATAGGCGGCTTGCAACCCTGGCACATCCTCGACCGCCTTCAAGGCTTCTTCGATACAGCGACGGCTTTCGGCGTTGTAGCGCTCGGCCAACGTGCGTATGACCGCGCTCTTGTCGGGGAAGTACTGATAAAGGGAGCCGATGGAGATTTCGGAGCGCTCGGCAATTTCACTCATCTTCAGTTGATCGCTGCCCTTGGTTGCGATCAGCTCCGTCGCCACGGCGAGGATGCGCTCCTGGCGTTCGCGGCTGCGTTGCTGCGTGGGATTGCGTCGAATCGGCTCTGGAACAGCCTGTTCAAGCACTTCGCTGGTCTTCTTGCGCACGGCCGGACTTCCCGATCAATAAACATGACATTGACTCACCTTAGCACCGGCCATGGGTGTACCCAATAGGTCATCGCCATACGTCGGGTTGTTCTTTCCATGGATTGACGGCAAAACATGAGGGTCTATCATCTTTTAAACGTGAGCATCACTCACATTACCAATGGAGATGAACGCGATGAACAGCAACCAGCAGACCCTTCTGATTCTCGGCGCCACGGGCAAGACCGGCCGGCGCATCGCAAAACGGCTCGAAGCAGCCGGACGGAACGTGCGCCTTGGCTCTCGCGGCGCCACGCCGCCCTTCGACTGGGAAGACCGGTCGACCTGGGTGGCTGCCCTTGAAGGTGTTCAAGCCGCGTACATTTCCTTTCAGCCGGACATCGCCGTGCCTGGCGCCCTTGAGACGATCCAGGCGTTCACCGACCAGGCGGTGAACAGCGGTGTCGGCAAGTTGGTCTTGTTATCGGGTCGCGGTGAGATAGAAGCGCAGCAGGCCGAGCGTGTGGTGCAGAACAGCGGTATCGACTGGACCATCCTGCGTGCCAGCTGGTTCTGTCAGAACTTCAGTGAAGGGCACTTTCTCGAACCGATCCTGCAAGGAGAACTGGCGTTGCCCGTCGGCGACATCGCCGAGCCTTTTGTCGATGTGGAAGACATCGCCGAAATCGCAGTCGCCGCGCTGACCCAATCCGGGCACTCAGGCCAGCTCTATGAACTGACCGGAGCACGGGCACTGACCTTTGCCGAAGCCGTCGCCGAAATCGCCCGCGCGACGGATCGCGATATCGGATTCCTGGCGGTGCCACCGGCCGCCTATCGCCAGGCATTGGAGCAGGAGCAACTGCCGGCTGAGTTGATCGACCTGGTGTTGTATCTGTTCACCACGGTACTCGACGGCCGCAACACACCGGTTACCGACGGGGTCCAACGTGCACTGGGACGGCCGGCGCGAGACTTTTCCGATTATGTCCGGCGCACGGCAGCAACGGGGGTCTGGAACCTTCACGGTTGAGTGCCGACGTACTGCATTGGCGACAATCGACTTCCTCGACTAGGGTGTCCTTCGTATCGAACTGCGGTGCCTTCATTGGCAGGAGCCTGATAAGGAGGAAGCAATGTCATCCATTCGTAGTGCCGAACAAACCTATCGCCAGTGGTCCAGCCCGATCCTGCTCGAACTCAAGGAGCGAGAGCATCAATTGACCCCGTCAGACCGTGAGGCCCTGCAAAATATTTTGCTGGAAAGGCGGCTGATCAACAGCGGCAACCCTCACGGCAGCGATCGACGCAAGACTGAACCGGGTATTGGCGGTTGATTCGGTCAAAGCAAGACTGCTCGTGCTGAAAAGCACGGTTCAACACCGAAATGCTGTTCAATTAAGAGTGGGACGGTGTACATGTTCGTTTCATCGGTATCAGACAATAAATTTGTTGACTGACCCACCGCTTTCGCTGGCAAGCCAGCTCCTACAGGGGATTGCGTACCCACCGCAATCAGGTCGGCTGTCAGGCCGCCTCGCTTTGGCTTTTGATCTTCTTGCCCCCTCGCGAGGCCGAGTGGAGGTTCT
>NZ_WTFT01000012.1:175042-377013 GCF_009861505.1 Pseudomonas izuensis
TGTAAGAGCGAAACCGCCAGCTGCCGCTACCGAAGAAACGGATATGTACACCATCCCATCAAGTCTAAGTGAACAGCATTAGGTTCAACACCGGGCTTTTCTATTTTCCACTCGTCAGGCGCTTGGTACCTTTTTTCCTCGCCAATCTTCCAAAGCAATCCCCCCTTCGCCAGCAAGACTCAAACTCCGGTGCCCATTCGCAAACCAAGGGGATCGCGACACCGATGGCTGAGCATTACCACCGCGCGCCCCAGCCCTTATAATCTGCAATGCGCACCCGTTTTTCTCTCGCCCGCGATTTGATGGGTAACCCTCCCCGCGCATCCTGGGCTAGTCTTTCCAGTCTTGGATAGAATCTTACGACCATTCCTTTTTCCCTTGCCTTTTGAGGATACGTGAACGTGAAAGGCAAATTGATTGGCACGACCGTCATCGTGACCCTTTTGGCTGCCGTGACTTACGGGTTCAGCACGTGGGAGGCCAGCAAGAATCGACGGCAGGAAGAGTTATGCAAAGTGGCGCAAGAGCATCTCAAGACCGTGGAGATCGAGGCACGCGCCATGGCAACCGGTTTGTCCGTCGAAGGCTACGCCGAAGCGGAAAAGGCCGAGGTGGGCAAACTCATCAATGCGCTGGATACCGCTAAAACCAATGAGGAAGTGGAGGCTGTCATCACCGAGCACTCCGCCACGGTCCAGGCGCAGGTGGCCGCCACGGATGCGGAAGTAAAATCCCGGGGCGAACAGCCCTTCCTTGGGCAACAGATGAAGGAGCAGCGGATAACGACTGACGTGAAACTGGAAATCCAGCGCGCCGAGAAAGCCGTCAGCACTGCGTGTGAATGAGGTAGGCCGAACCTTAAAATGTGAAACAACGAAGCCGGATCAAACCGGACGCTCGGATTACTTGAAAACCGGCACGCTCGCTGACGGGTTTGGTTTTTTCAGGTAGTCACGCAGCCGCGCACCAATCTCGGCAATTTTCGCCTCCCCCGCACGCAAGGCTTGCGGGTTGGTATGCACCGAGTAGTTACCCAACGCGAGATCATAAGGATGAGGCTGCGCGGAGCCGATCACGAAGACAGTATCGTTGTGCATGGCCTTGAGCGTAACGGTGCCGCTACCGGGTTCGAAAATGACCATTTCTCCCGCCAGGACCCTGTCCGGAGCGCAAAGGGATCCGCGACTGACACTCAACCACAACGACTCGTGCCCTTCGGGCGGAACATAACTCCAGGATTCTCCGGCAGGTAGCGTGACCAGCAGATAGTTCATGCCAGCGGGAGCACGGACCGGGCTTTGGACACCCAGATAGGAACCCAGAATCACACGTGCCGGCCCCACTTGCGGCATCACGCTTGACTCCAAGTACTGGCTGTCGACGGTGGCGTTTTCCAACGCAGGTGGCAGTGCCACCCACAGTTGAAAACCTTGAATGCGCCTTGAGGTACCGACCGACATTTCCTTGCCATGCCAGACCCCGCCACCCGCGCGCATCCATTCAACGCCGCCATAGTCAATCATCCCCGTACCCGACTCGGCATCCTCAAAACGCAAATTACCTTCGGTAATAACCGTGACCGTGGCGATGCCCGAATGCGGGTGCATCGGCATGCCGTTGATGAATGAACTCTCGCCTTCAAACAGGTCAAGGAACACAAAAGGCTTGAGCAGGTGGCCCAGGTCCGAGGGGCTCATCAGCCGGACAATCGCGCCATGCCCACTGCCGGTGGTGCGGTAGCGAATAGCCCGGTGCGCAGCGGTGTCCCGTACGCCGATCTGAGGTTGTTGCTGAAAAGGCATCATGATTACTCGAAGTTGGCAGCCTTTCGGCTCGATGTTCCACACAATAGGTCCAGGCTGATTACTTGATAAGCCGATACAATTGGATTGCACTCGTCCACCAGCATCAGGAATGATCCGCCATGCTCGACCTCAACGACATCGCCATGTTTGTGCAGGTAGTGCGCTGCGGCAGCTTCGCAGAAGCTGCGCGACGGCTGGGCATGCCACCCAATACCCTGAGTCGCCGCATCCAGCAGCTCGAAACGCAGCTCGGCACGCGGCTGCTGCAACGCTCCACTCGCAAGCTCACGCTCACCCAAGCAGGCCAAGGCTTTCATGAGCGTTGCGTGGGCGCCGTCGATGGCCTGCTCGAAGCGGGACAGGCGTTGATGACGGGCAGTGACGAGCCCAATGGCCTGGTGCGCGTGGCGGCTCCGGCCGACTTTTTCGACTTCTTTCAAATGACCTGGGTGAACGAGTTTCTGACTGCGCATCCGCGCGTGCGACTCGACTTCGTGCTGAGCGATGCGAAGGCCGATTTGATCGCCGAACAGATCGACGTCGCCTTTCGCGGCGGCCCCTTGCGCGACTCAGGTTATGTTGGTCGCCAGATCCTTGACCCGCGCAGCGTCGGAATGGTCGCCAGCCCCGCCTACATCGCAGCGCGCGGCTCACCCCGCACACTGCAGGACCTGGTGAGCCACGACTGCGTGATTTCCGCGCAACCCGGCGGCCACGCCACATGGCGCTTGATCGGCCCGATGGGTGAGGAAGAGATACAAGTGACCGGGCGCTTCAGCGGCAATACCGCTCAGGCACTACGTAAGGCAGCCGTGGCGGGCCTCGGCATCGCGCTGCTGCCGCCGGTGATGGCCCGGCTTGAAGTAGAGGCCGGCGTACTGGTCCCGGTGTTGCCTCAATACCAGCCGGTCGGCTACGGCCTGAACGTGCTGTATCCGAGCCGTCGGCAGTTGCCGCTGGCGGTATCGGCGTTCATCGGGTTGGTCATCCAGAAGATGAATGCGGTCGACGCACCGCAGGTGCATCGATAGATGCATCAGACGGGTGCCGGGATCTTGAAGTTTGCCCGAGCCCACGCGGCAAACTTTGTCGGCTGCCGGCCGGCAACGCTGTTGGCCAGCGCAATGGCGTCGCGCGAATCCGCACCGAGGTAAGTGTGGGCCGCGAAATAGGCGAGCATCTCTGCGATTTCCATGGCGCCAGGAAACCAGCCGGCAAACTCTGCTGCCGGGATGTGCTTGAACGAAAAGTGGTGACCCAGTCGATTCAGCTCGGTGATGACCTCGTTGAAGCTCAGGAAGTCGCCTACCAGTGGCAAATATTCGCCGTTTCCTGCCAGTGCAGGCTGCGCGAATGCGCCGGCCACGACGTGGCCGAGTTCACTGATGTCGCCCATATGAATGACGCGTTGCTCCGGATCGAGCGGTAGCGCCCAACCCATCGTCCCATCGGCTTGCTGCTTTGGCGCCATGACGCCGAGCAGATTCTGATAGAAGAACGGCGCTATCACGAAGGTGTGGTGCGAGAATCCGGCCTCACGCACGATACGGTCGATTTTTGCCTTGTCGGTAAAATGCGGGACATCGAGCTTGCCGCGACTGATGGTCTCCACGTTCGGCAGCGTCGACCAGATGAAGTGCTGAACGCCGGCACTTTTTGCCGCCTGGACGGCCGCCAGTGCCTGCGTGCGCTCGTCTGTACCCGCCTCCCAGAAGTTGGTGACCAGAAAGACCCCGTGTGCTCCAGCAAACGCGGCGTTCAGTGTTTGCGGCCGATTCAGGTCCGCCAGTACGACCTCGTCGGCCAACTGGGGATGTTCGACCGGATTGCGCGTCAATGCACGCACCTTGAATTGACCGCTCGCCTGCAACGCGCGCACAACGGCGCCGCCCTGATGACCGGTGGCGCCGACGACGGCGATGAGTTTTTGGGTGGATGACATGGTCGCTCTCCGAATCCGCGGCCTCTTGGCCCGATGCCTGGAAAAATAAGGCCGGGCCGATTGATTGACTAGCCGGAACAACTGGATTGCACTCGTCCACCAAAGACAGGAATGCCCCGCGACGACTTACCGGCTTGTATCGAGGACAAGCCGGCCCCGTAAATGACGGCCCATGCTTTTCTCGATCGCCACTTTCGCCTCACTCAACGGGTAGGCCTCGACGTCGACCGTGAGGTGGCCCTTGTCGAACAGTTCGGCAATGAGCGAAAGCTGTCGGCCATCGGAACGGGTGGCGAAATTGGCGGGGGTCACGCCATAGTCGTTGGCCAGCGACATGTTCGGCAGGCTCACGGGCGAGACCAGCACACCGTTTCTTTTCAGTACCTTGAACGAACGGGTTTGTGTGTCGCCGCCGACCAGATCCAGTACGACATCGACGCCGGACACCTGCTCGTCGAATGCCTGGGTCCTGTAGTCGATGATGTAATCGGCACCGAGGTCTTTCAGATAAGCATGATTGTCCGCGGAGGCCGTTGCGTAGACTTCAGCGCCCAAGTACTTGGCAATCTGCACGGCCATGCTGCCTACACCACCGGCCGCGGCGTGGATCAACACTTTCTGCCGCCGCTGCACGCCCGCATGCTCAGTGAGTGCCTGCCACGCCGTCAGCGCGGTTGCAGGCACAGCACCGGCCTGTAACAGACTGAGCGAGTGCGGCTTCAAGGCCAGCTTTGAAACCTGGGCGACGGCTTTGGTCGCATATCCGCCGACGATGTTGATGAAGCCGAACACTTCATCGCCAATGCTGAACTCTGTGACGCCCTGCCCCAGCGCAATCACGGTACCGGCCACTTCAACCCCCGAGGTGAAAGGCAGCGGCAGAGGGATGAACCCTTTCATGGCACCGGACAGGATCTTCCAGTCAATCGGGTTGACCCCGGCTCCGGCGACATCGATCAGCACTTCACCAACACCGGCCACCGGGTCTGCGATGTCTTCCAGACGTAAAACTTCAGGGCTGCCGTATTCGTACACGCGTATGGCTTTCATGGAGGTCTCGACTATTGAAAAGAAGGGAGGAAAACACTGCGCTGCGAGGGATTGGCCTTCGCAGCGCGGGGGGTATCAACGACGGCGGGCGTCGAGGCTGAAGCGACCGGCGCCGAAGGCCACGACTTGCAGCAGGCCACCGGCCATCGCGATGTTCTTGAAGAAGTGAATGAACTGGTTTTGATCGCCCAGCGCGTTGTGGAACGCCAGTGCGGTGAACACGCTGAACACGGCCAGGACTGCGGCGACGCTGCGGGTGCGATAACCGGCGATCAAGGCCAGGCCACCACCGATCTCAACCACGATCGCCAGCGCCAGCGCCAGTTGCGGAAGTGGAAGCCCTACCGAACCGATGTAGCCAACCATCATCGCGGGCGCGGCCAGTTTCGAAAAACCGGAGAGAATGAAGATTGCGCTAAGCAGTACGCGGCCGATCAACGAAGCCGAGGCTTGGGTCACGTCGGAACGGTTCTGGTCTGAGGCGGTGGATTGGGCGATGTTTGCAGAAGTGGTCATGAGGTATTTCCTTCAAAGTTTGCGCGATTCGCCATGAATCGCTGCTGTGAAGAAATCTTGCACCTTGACATCTAATCTGAATAGCCGACTAATTTAGATCATTAGGTTCGAATAAATAGGCAAGCAACTCACCTCATCGAAAGAGAGTTCAATCGCATGATTTCTGATCCCGGAACACCGACACTCGACCAACTGCGCGTGTTCCTGACCGTTGTTGAGGTCGGCAGTTTTGCAGCGGCTGCCAGAAAGCTGCACCGGGCCACTTCGGTCATCAGCTACTCGATTGCCAACCTCGAAATGCAGCTCGGCGTGTCGTTGTTTGACCGCCAGACCACCCGCAAACCCCAGCTCACCGATGCCGGCCGCACCGTGCTGGCCGAAGCCAGAACCATTGCCAACGGCATCCATGGTTTGCGCGCCAAAGTGAAGGGACTGCTTCAGGGGCTCGAAGCCGAAGTTCACGTGGTGCTCGATGTGATGCTTCCCCCGGAGCGCGTGGTGGACGCACTCAAATCCTTTCGGGAAGAATTCCCCACGGTTGCCCTGCACTTGCACATGGAAGCCCTCGGCGCCGTCACGGAACTGGTGATCAACCGTGGTGCCATCGTCGGCGTCAGTGGGCCGATGAACGAAGGCATCGACGGGATCGAAAGAATTGGCGTAGGCAGTGTCGAGTTGATTCCGGTGGCGGCGCCGAATCATCCGCTGGCTTCCAGCGACTCGAACGTTCCAGGTGCCGGGCGAGAGTTCACGCAACTGGTATTGTCCGACCGCTCGCGCCTGACCAAGGATAAGGATTTCGCCGTGCTCAGTAACCGCACCTGGCGCCTGGCGGACCTGGGCGCCAAGCACATGTTGCTGCGTGAAGGCATCGGTTGGGGCAACATGCCGGCGCCGATGGTCCGGGAAGATCTGGAGAGCGGCCGGCTCGTGCAGTTGAACATTCCGGAATACAAAAGCGGCCAATATTGCTTCGACGTCATCTACCGCACTGACCTGCCCCCGGGTCCGGCGGCAAGGTGGTTGATCGACCGCTTCGTGCAACAAGGCTCGGCGCCGGATGCCCCGGTTTGAAAGCGTTTTCGTTCAGATGAGCAAATCTTCGTAGAACGCGCCAAAGGGACGCTCGGGATGGGCAAGCTGGATTTCCAGAATCCACAGGCCGGTGTTCGGGTATCGATCCAGATCCCCGAGGTCGCCGCCCCGGTAAATCGCATGGGGGAAATCGCTGACCCTGTGGCCCTTGATGTCGAGGTTGAGCGTCCAGCCCATGACCTGTGCTTGAGCGGCTGCAAAGTCGTAAAGCGCCACGCCGGAAACCCGCTCGCTGCGCCAGAAGCTTTCGACCCGTTTGAACAGCTCCTTGGCTGCCGCCGCACAGGCGATCATTTCCGGATCTGAACCCGTGGTGAACGTCGCGCCGGCATCGCCTTCGTGCCCTTGCCACACCACGCCCAAGTCGATGAAGAAAATGTCCTCGGCCCCCAGCTCGGGATCGCCATCGGAACGCTGTTTGAAGGTCTTGAGCGTGTTGGCACCGAAGCGGATCAACAGCGGGTGCCAGATCCGGTCCATACCCAGTTCCGCCAAGATCTCTTTACCTCGCAACTGCGCCTCGGATTCGCGCATACCGGGCGTGATGACGCGGGCGATCTGATCAATGGCCTTCCAGGTCATCTGCTGTGCGTGACGCATCGTTTCCAGTTCGTAACGCTCACCTACCGCTTCTTTGCTGCTCAAGACCGTGCTCATCATTCATTCCCTTGGTAAGAAAGCGCAGGCCACGCGCTATGTAGATTTATATATTGCGATACCCGATATTAAAGATAAAGCCGTGATCGCGGCCAGTAGGCCCGGGGAAATCGACGCAATGGCATTAGCCCGCGGGCGGCCCTTTACAATCAGTCGCCCAGCGCTCGGTAGTACGCCACCGCCTGCTCCAGATTGAGAAACAGGCGCTGTTGCTCATCCATTGCCCGCCCCATTTGCGAATGCATCACCATGGCCTGCACGCTGGGGCTCATACCCACCAGCCACAGAGAGATGCCATGCTCCTGCAAGCGCCGGTCCGCCGCATCCAGCATCTTCAGTGCGGTGTACTCCAGGTCGAATACGCTGCGAAAATCAAATACCACGACTTGGGGATTGCTCACGACGATCGCCGCCTGGATTTTCGTGCTGATATGTTCGGCATTGGCGAAGAAGATGCGCCCCTCCGGCCTCAGCATCAGCAACCCGGCAAAGACTTCGTCCCTCGGGTGTTCGTCGCTTCCGGGGCGGAACACATTGGTGCCTGGCTTGCGACCCAGCACGTGCACCGGTGGATCGGAAACCTGATAGGCCAGCGCCAATAGCGAGACGATGATCGCCACCACAATGCCCTGCAGGGTGCCCAGCAACATGACCCCGGCCGTGGCCACCACGGCCCAGAGAAACTCGGTGCGGCGCACTGCCAGGATTTCGCGAAAGGCGGCTGGCTCGATCAGGCCTACGGAGTAGACGATCACCACCGCGGCCAACGTGGCATTTGGCATCAGACCAATGAAAGGCGCCAGCAACAGACAGGTGCCGAGCGCCAACGCAGCGGTCACCAGGCTCGCCAGCTGCGATTGGGCTCCTGCCAGGCGATTGACCGCCGTCTGGGTGGTGCCGCCACCAGCGGCCATGGCACCGAAAAACGCGCCGCCGATGTTGGCGATTCCCGTCGCCACCAACTCGCGGTTCGGCTGTGGCACGGGCTCGTGGCTACGGGCAAAGGCGCGTCCAGCAGCAATGGTCTCGGTAAAACTCATCAAGGCAATCCCTACCGCCGACGGCCAGAGTGCGTTTAACAACGACCCGTCAGGCAACGTCAGGACGGGCAATCCAGTGGGCACATTGCCTACCGAGGACACGCCGTAATCACCCAGGCCCAGCAGGCTCATGGCCGCTAACCCGAGCGCGACCGCCACCAACGGCGCAGGCACTCGCGGTGTGTAGCGCTTCATGCCGATCAGTAGCAATACCGTGGTCAGGCCCACCGCAACAGTGGGCAGTGATGCCTGGGGAATATTGACCGCTGTTGCCAGCAGATTATGGAAAAAACCGCCTTTTTCAAAATGAAGACCCAAGAGTTTAGGCAGTTGGTCAAGCACGATGACGATGCCAATGCCCGCCTTAAAGCCGACCAGCACGGGCTCCGAAATGAAACTCGCCACGAATCCCAGGCGCAGCAGCCCCGCCAGCGTCAGAATCGCACCCACCAGCAAGGTCAATGTGGCAGAAGTCACCAGCAGGTCGGCAGCGTCGGCAGAGGGGCTGACCTGAGCCAGCGCAGAACCGGCCAAAATAGCCAGCGTGGTGGTGGTACTGACACTGAGGGGGCGTGACGTGCCGAGCACCGCGTAGATTGCCATCGGCACCAGCACGGTGTAGAGCCCGACCTGCACCGGCAGGCCGGCAATGGTGGCGTAAGCCAGGGCCTTGGGGATCACCACCGCTGCTGCCGTCAGACCGGCGATGACATCGCCTTTGAGCCAACTACGCTGGTAACTACCGAGCCAACTCAACACCGGCCAACTACGCAGTGCACGCTGGATTTGAAGATTCATCACTGCCTCCAGGCGAGTGGTTATCTCCTGAAGTGTATGATCGAATCCGGCCCCATGCGCCTTGAAAGATTACCGCCCGGGCATGAATGACCTCTGGCTGCTAGATTGCATCAGACGCGATCGTAAGAGCGACAACAGCACCGATTTTTTCCTTACTGCGATCCACTGACGGTATGCGCAAGGAGATCAATACGTGCAGGCATTGTTCACGTTTCTCGATACAAACCCTTACATGCTGTTGTTCGGGGTCGTCAGCCTTGCGGTACTGATCGGGCGCATCACCATCAAAGGCTACGGTTTGGGCATGGTCGCCGCGGCCATCCTCGTCGGGTGTACGGTCGCCATCACAGGATCCCTGTATGGCGTTACCTTCAAGGTCGACACGTTCACCATGAACCTCTTTTACTATCTGTTCATGTATGGCGTTGGCTTGCGGGTCGGTCCCTCGTTCCTTAACAGTCTCAGGGGCGATGGACTCAAATTCACCCTGCTGGCGGTTATTTGCAGTGTTCTCAGTCTTGTCGTGGTAGTAGCAGGCACGCGGCTGTTTCAGCTCCCGACCGGGGCCGCCGGGGGAATACTCGCAGGCGCTACTACCATGTCTTCGGCCATCGGTTCGGCCGAACAGGCGGTGGCCTCGGGTGCCGTCAAGCTCCCGCCTGGCACCACCGCTGCAGACGTATCGGCAATGATTACGCTGAGTTATGGCATCACCTATTTGTGGGGAACGATCGGCATCGTCCTGATGTGCAAATACATGCCTCGCTGGTGGGGCGTCGATGCAAAAGCCGCGGCGCGCAGCTATGAAGCCGAACATGGCATTCATCAAGTCGACGACATGGGCCTGAACGGGTACACCGCCTTCGGTTTGCGCGCCTACCGCCTCGATAACCCCGAAACCGCCGGCCTGACCATCCAGGAATTTCGCGGTCGCTTCCCGGAGTACCGCATTGTAAATGTGCGACGGGGTGATGATTCGATTGGGGCCGACTCACTCATTCAACTGCAGCCAGGAGACGTCATCGCCCTGGGCGGGACGCACAAGGACCTTACTGCCAACATCGGGGTGATAGGTCCGGAAGTCGATGATCCCAAGGCACTAGGCGTGGTGCTGGACCAGGCGGAAATTCTGGTGACAGAGAAGGCCGTCATCGGCAGGAAACTCAAAGAGTTCCGCGGGGAAAACCTGGCCGGCCAGCTTCAACTGACCCGCCTTGAGCGCGGTGGCGTCCCTTTACCCGTGGGCCCGGAGACCCAATTGCAGCGCCGTGACGTATTGTTCGTCACAGGCCTGACCAGCGCCGTGCAACAGGCTGGCGAACGTTTCGGCCTCATCGCCCGTCCCAGCACCGTGACTGACTTGCTGACCTTGTTCGTCGGCATGACCCTGGGCCTGCTGATCGGCCTTATCCAGTTTCCCGCCTTTGGCGCTGCCGTGGGCCTGGGAAATGCGGGCGGTTTGATGGTGTCGGGGATCATCATTTCGTCGCTGTCCTCACGCTTGCGTTTTTTCGGCAACACGCCCAACGCCGCACGCAACATCCTTGAGGACATCGGCCTGCTGGTATTCGTTGCTATCGTCGGAATCAACGCCGGCGCCACCCTATTGAACCAACTCACCGGCACCCTCGCCGTGCAGATCTTCACAGTGGGGTTCTTCGGCTGCCTGCTGCCACCTATCGCCGTTTGGGTAATCGGTTACCACCTGATGAACATCAATCCAGCCGTGTTGATGGGCGGCATGGCCGGGGCCCGAAGCCACTCCGGTCCATGCCGCGAGGCAGCCGCCGAGATCGGCAGCAGCGCACCCTGGGTGGGGTTCCCGGTGGCGTTCGCAGTGTCGGGAATCCTGCTCACCGTCTTCGGCTACTTTGCCATGGTTTTCGCGGCCTGAAATATCAAGCCTGGACGGTGGGCAAGGGATCGGGAAGAAATAATTTACAGAGCCAAAAAATAAAGGCTTGCATGAGGTATCTCATGCAAGTCCTTGATATTCATGGTACCCGAAACCGGAATCGAACCGGCCACCCGCCTCATTGACAGGATTCAAAAAGCAGGCCATCTCCTGTTCGACAACATCGATCTGATTTAGCCCCCAATTGGTCAGGGGCGCGGAAGGTTTGCCGGTCGATGCGTAACTCGCCGCCAGCAGACGGGTCATCAACGCCTTTGCCAGGTCCAGTTGCCTCTGAAGCTCATGAGCCGCGCGATCAGCCTCGTCCAGGCGCTGTTGCAAGGCATCACGCTCGGCAGCGATCTGCCCGACACTGCCCATCGTTTCATGCGGGTCGACCATCACTGCTTCCTCACTAATGTGCTTGTTCACTCAGGTGTAGGCCGGACATGCTCAGGCCTTGCACCGCGGATATCGGCACGAGAGTTTTTTTCTACAGTGTCTATCGCAAGTCGCCGACCAGTGGCGATGTGGCCTTGGAGTAACCGGAGGCAAAGTTGGGACGGTGCCGAGACGTAGTCATCAGAGCTAAGGTCAAGTTGTCGCAAAATGATCTGAGGCGGAAGCAGGACGCCCCATGGTCACAGAAAACCTGACGGCTGGCCGAGGCACGATCACTCATCTTCATCTAATCGGAACCTGCTCAAGGCAGGGAAGCCCGGCAATTTGCCAGTCTCTACCTCAACATGCCTCCCACCACAGTGCTCGCAATTGAATACCTGGCTGTCGATGTCATCGTCAAAGCAAAGCTCTACAGACGTGTCTTGATTGCACTTCTGGCAGATCAGTTTTCTCGTCATGGCTGTACCCCTGAGATTTGACCGCCATGAGCTTAGCCAACTTTTCCTTTAACCACCGAGGCACATAATCATGCCCACAGAAAACAAACCGGCCGAGCCAGGATTTGACCTGAACACGCCAAATGGCGGGCGCGGTTACATCACAAATCTATTCAAGACCGTGCTCAAGCGTCTGCGGTTAACCCACGGCTGCGCAACTAGGTCGCCGTATGAACCGCCGCAGCGAGTTGCTGTAAGGAACCCAGCCCCGGTGTCAGAAACGCATTTTTTCCCCAATAACGGGGAATCCTCCTGAGGCAAATGGCACCTGCTCCGCTGTAGCAGGCTGTTTCATCACCCTGTCACATGTTGGTTCAGTTATTGCTCTGGCACCTGAAACCAATAATTCGACCCTGGAGATTAAAGCCGTGTGGAAAAACCCCTTACTACTCGTAATCACCTGCGGAATGGGAATCCTTACATTGGGTTTGGCCGCGACCGTGATCCTGATTCAGTTGCAGCTGGATTGACCAGCAACGCCATCGTGCAAACCCCTAGCTAAATTCAATATGCCCATTCACCTGGCCCTAAGGACGTGAGTCATGATTTCCACGCTTGAGCTTCGTCACATTATCGAATGTGGTTTCCAGCCTCTTTCTTGCACCTGCACAATCAATCCGGACGGATCATTGATGATCAAGGTGTTCGATCCGACGTCTGGGCGGGTCGATCTTCTGGTCACAGCGGTCACGACCAATCAATTGACGTCCAGCCGCGCCATTGCAAATTTGATTGGTGAGCTGCGCTCTGAAATGGCGGCGCGCCAAGCGACGGGCACAGGGGTTTCAGCGGGGAGCGATCTGGCTTAAGCCCGAGCCGAAACGCCATGGATAAGCGCTGGACTCGCTTCATAACTCTCTGCAGCTCAGTTGACGTGCACACGGCGGGTGGCACCGTCCAACAAAAAAGGCCTACGCCGCTAAGCGTAAGCCTTTGTTTTATGTGGTGCCCGAAGCCGGAATCGAACCGGCACGCCCTTACGAGCGGGGGATTTTAAGTCCCATGCGTCTACCAGTTTCGCCATTCGGGCGGTAGCGCGGTGAATCAGAGGGGGGAAATATATACATCCCGTCTCGGTGAAGCAAGGTCGCCGGTGCAATTTTCAAGGCTAAATCTTGCAGATTCCGAAAATAAAAAACTTCGTAAATCATGGACCTACGAAGCTTTCTTACAGCAGCCGCCAAGATCGGCATCGAATCGGCGACGGTTTTTTTGCAATCTCTCTATAAATCCCTGTCTTTCAATAGCTTAGCGCTACCTCCTCGACTCAGGCGCGGTGGCTGCACCTTTACCATCCGGTTACCGCTTTCCCAACCCTCGCAGCAGCCCAGTGAGCAACCGGTCATTTCGGAACAGGGACGTCTCGTGGGTCAGAAAGTGCTGCTGGTGGATGACTCCAGAGACGTCATATTCCCCCCTCGTGCCGAGGGGGATCCTCCATCCTTGGAGCCAGCAGAATCAACGTGAGCCTATCGCTCAACCGACGGGTCCTGAGGACGCCAGAACGGGTGGGTGCGAGCCAGGACCTCGGCACTGAAAAAGACGCTTTCACAACGCTCTGCCGTCTGCGCGCGCTCCCACTCCGCTGTCGAGATACAGGGACGTTCCACCAACATCTTCGTTGGCAATCGCGCCATTGGAGCAAGCAAGTCATGAAACAACTGACCCCGCTGGACGCCCAGTTTTTCTATTCCGATGCCCCCCATCAACCCATGGTGATTGGCAGCCTGTGGATCTGCGACCAGCGCAGCGCGCCGAATGGACTGGTTCGGCACAAAGACATCATTGGCTATTTCAGCAGCCGGCTGAGCAGTACTTCACTGTTCCGCCGGCGCCTGCAGCACGCCCCGTTCCGGCTGGACGATCCGTACTGGGTGGAGGACAAGAATTTCGACCTGGAGTATCACATCCGTCACGTCGGTCTGCCGCAACCCGGCGACTGGCGCCAGTTGTGCATCTTCACCGCACGCGCCATGTCGCGCACCCTGGATATGGAACGCGCGCCCTGGGAGCTGACCATCATCGAGGGCCTGAACAATATCGAAGGCGTGCCGCCGGGCAGCTTCGCCCTGCTGTTGCGCTTCCATCACTCCTACATCGATGGCAAGGCCGGCGTCGAGATCAATAACCTGTTGATGAGTGATCAGCCGGAATTCGACGAGAACACCTACCGTCAGCCCTTTGGCGAGCGCATGCCGAGCCGCGCACAAATGTGGGCCAGGACCGTACCGCGCCTGGCGACCCAACCTTTGCGCAGCCTGCGCGCCAGTGTCGGCATGAGCAAAGCGAGCCTGCGTTTGATCCGCAGGATGCGCGGCGAGGACAGACCCACGCAGAAACGCATTCCCACAACACTGTTCAATACTCAGGTGTCCCCGCACCGAACGTTCGGCGGGCTGTCGTGGAAGATCAGCGAGCTCAAGCAGGTGCGCCGCTGCGCCGAGGGAGCCACGCTGAATGACGTCATCATCGCCATCATTGGTGGCGGACTGCGCCACTACCTGCAGCGCCGCGAGGCATTGCCGGACATCGAATCACTGGTCGCGCTGTGCCCGGTGGCAATGCCGCCCGATCAGGACCAGCGCCAGACCGGCAACCTGCTCTCCGGCATGCTGATCGGCGTCGGCACCGATATCGAGGACCCTGTCGAGCGATTGCAGGCGATTCTCGAACGCACGCGATCAGGCACCGGGCTGGCGCGGGATGTGGTGCATGAACTGATCGTTTGCGCAGGTGATCTGGTTCCGGCTCCGATGCGCATGCTCGGCGGCTGGATGGGGACTCAACTGCGCTATACCGGCAAGTACCACCTGGCAAACACCCTGATTACCAACGTGCCCGGCCCCACCGGCGGCACCGACCGCAAATACGTTGCCGGTGCCGAACTACTGGCGCTGTACCCGATTCCCCCGGTGTTCGACGGCATGGCGCTGTGTCATGGCATCACCAGCCTCTACGGCGAACTCATTCTCGGCGTGGTCAGCGATCGCAACGTATTGCCCGACATGGACGTGTACATCGACTGTATCCAGCAATCTACCGAGCAATACCTGGCCCTGGCACGCCAGTCAGCGCAATCGCCGGCTCCCAAGGTTGGTCCGCAGTCATCGCGCAAACGGGCGCCCGCCGCGACATCCAGCACCGAGGAGCCCTCCCCATGACCGGCGCCACCCACGACTCGCCCAATCGCCCAGGCGCAATAGAGAGAATCAACATGTTCCGGTCCAAGACACCCACTGCTCAATTGCGGGCAAAAATGGAGCGTGCCCAGAACTACGAGGAGTGGGCCAAACACGCCGGCGCACTGGATCAGCAGAGCGGCATGGACGACTGGCGCGAAAATGAAGTCTGCAATGACTATGACTACCGCACGGTGCGCCAACGAATGGAGCGACTGCGCGGCCTGCGCACCACCGGCGCCTGGACTCATCTGATGTTCACCCTCAACGAGGGCATCCATGGCAATCTGGCCGGGATGGGCAAGGCAACCCTGTACAGCCATGCTCACATGGGCACCAAGCATCTGATCCACCAGTACATCGAAGAAGTCTGCCTGTCCCTGGAGGCCATTGATGACCTTGGCGATGAGGTGATTTCGCTGGAGGAACGCCGGGACTTCTTCGTTCGCGCCAGCCACTGCTTCGGTCGTTCGGCACTGATGCTCAGCGGTGGCGCTATGCTCGGTTACTTTCACGTGGGGGTGCTCAAGGCGCTCCTTGAACAGGACCTGTTGCCGAGGATCATTTCCGGCTCCAGTGCCGGCTCGCTGGTAGCGGCCATCGTCTGCACGCACCGCCCCGATGAATTGCTCGATCACCTGCAACCCGAACGGCTGACCATGACGTTCGACAACACCGCAGCTAAGCGACGCTCACGCTTGCCTTCGGTCCTGCAAGCCGAGGATATCGCCCGCTATGTGCAACGCCTGATTCCAGACCTGACCTTTGCCGAAGCCTACACAGTCAGCGGGCGTCACCTGAACATAACGGTGACGGGGCTCGAGCCGCAGCAGGCTCCACGCCTGTTGAATGCCATTACCGCGCCCAATGTGCTGATCCGTTCGGCCATTCAGGCCTCGGGGGCCGTCATGGGCATCTTCCCGCCGGTCACCCTGCAAGCAAAGGATGCCGCCGGCCAGCAAGTGCCGTACCTGCCGGAACAACGCTGGATCGACGGTTCCTTTATTGATGATCTTCCTGCCAAGCGCCTGGGGCGGCTGTATGGCGTCAACCACTTCATTTCCAGCATGGCCAATCCGGCGGCGTTGCTTTTCACACCTAACCCCAATGCCCATCCCGGCCTGTTTAAAATCGCAGTGGAGCAACAGATTCGCCTGGGCAAAGGTATCGCCACCCACCTGCTGCGCCTGTGCAGGAATCATCTACGCATCCGCAATCCCACCCTGGCCCGCTGGCAGCATCTTGGTTACAACATGCTGGTGCAGGACTACACCGCCGATATCAACATCTTTGTCAGCAAACGCTGGCACAGCCCGCTCAAACTGCTGTCGCCGTTACCTCTGCCCCAGATGCGACAACGGGTGCATGAAGGTGAACAGGCGACTTGGGAGCGTATGGAAATGGTGCGCAGTTGCACCGCAATCAGCAGAACCCTGGATCAAATCCTGACCCGCCGTGGGTGGCATGGCTGATCGCCTGTGCGCGGCCCATTCACATTCCACGACTTGAAGGACAGTGGTCGACCCGGCAGCGCTCTGCCGGGGCGGCCGCTGCGGGCTAACTACGACTTCATAGCCAACGACATCGTCTTGAGCACCTGGTCAGGACTCAATTCAGCCTGCTTTATGGCCTTAGCGAGTGCTGTGTTTGCAGTGATCAATCCCGCATTGAGGCCTGATATCGCCGCTTGTAGCGAACCCACTTTGGCTTTCACCTCTTCGGGGCTCAAACGGTTATCTGCCATCACCGCCTGCATTTGAGCCAATTTCTCAGCGATCTGCTGCTGCAGTTTGCGGATCATTTTCAAAATATGCTGAATGTCATTCGGCAATCCGCTTTCTTCGATATCACGGTTTTTACCGCTGGGGCCGGAAGCTTTCTGAATGCCAGCGCCGGACAGGGACACCTTGATGCCTTCTGTTGCCGCAGGGGGTGTTAACGCCGATGGCGTTACCTTTGAATCATCGCCCTTTTCTGCTTTGGTGAGATTCAACATCGAAGCCAGCCCGCTATTCCCTGAGGCAAGCGTATCTATGGTGGACATTCAGGGCACTCCTTGCTGTTGATCGGATACCGGGTTATCGGCCGTCGGGGCAAGAGGTTGACGGGTGCGAGGAAAACTCAGGCTTCCCTTAAAAATCCACGCCCCCTGGAAATGATCCATTGCAGGAGCGATCTTGCTCGCGAAAGTCGTTAGCGATGCCCCGTGTTTACTGACTAAACGCAGCGCACTTGAGTCCATCGCGAGCAAGCTCGCTCCTACAGAACTCACTTTTTCACAGGCAATAAAAAACCCCGTAGATCATCGATCTACGGGGTTGTTTATAGTGGAGGCCGAGGTCGGAATCGAACCGGCGTAGGCGGATTTGCAATCCGCTGCATAACCATTTTGCTACTCGGCCTCAAAACATTTGCTGTCAGTAGCGCGACATCAAATGTGTGCAAACTTGGAGCGGGAAACGAGACTCGAACTCGCGACCCCGACCTTGGCAAGGTCGTGCTCTACCAACTGAGCTATTCCCGCGTCTTGGTGTGGCGCATTCTATAGAATCCAGAAGCCCCGTCAACCCTTTGATTCAAAAAAGTTTTATTTCTTTTCAACGTCGGTCTTCAGATGCGGCCAGGCAGCCCGCAAGTATTGGACCATGGACCACAACGTCAGGCCTGCGGACACCATCAGCAAGGTATAACCCAACAATACCCAGAAGCTGAAATCCGACGGATTGGCCAGCAGGATCACCAGCGCCAGCATCTGAGCGGCGGTTTTCCATTTGCCCAGGTTCGACACGGCCACATGGGCACGGGCGCCGAGTTCGGCCATCCATTCACGCAAGGCGGAGACCACGATCTCGCGACCGATGATGACGGCAGCCGGCAGCGTGAGCCACAGGTTCCCGTGTTCCTGCACCAGCAGTACCAGTGCAACGGCAACCATCAACTTGTCGGCAACCGGATCGAGAAAAGCCCCGAACGGTGTGCTTTGCTCCAGACGGCGGGCCAGATACCCGTCCAGCCAGTCCGTGGCAGCGGCAAATGCGAAGACCGAGGCTGACGCCAGGTAGCTCCATTGGTAAGGCAGGTAGAACAGTAAAATGAAGATCGGTATGAGCAGGACGCGTAGAACGGTAATCAGATTAGGGATATTCATCGGCACAACTGGCTACGAGGTGAGGTGGCATTCTACTCGCTGTGCAGATTTGCATAAATCAACTCTGCGAGCTTTTTACTGATCCCGGGTGCTTTGGCGATCTCTTCGATGCTGGCACGAGACAGCTCCTGCAATCCACCAAAATGTTTCAACAAATCGCGCCGACGTGTCGGCCCGACACCGGCAATGCCTTCAAGCGTAGAGGTTCGACGGGTTTTGCCGCGTCGGGCGCGGTGCCCGGTAATGGCGAAGCGGTGAGCTTCGTCACGAATCTGCTGGATCAAATGCAGCGCGGGGGAATCACCGCGTAAAGTGAACTCATGGGCGGCGTCATTGAGGTACAGGGTTTCAAAACCGGCCTTGCGCGTCGCCCCCTTGGCCACGCCAAGGAGGATCAGATCCGGTACCGCCAGTTCATTGAGCACGTCGCGGGCCATGGACAACTGCCCCTTGCCGCCATCCACCAGCAGGATGTCCGGCAGCTTGCCCTCCCCGTCCTTCAACTTGCTGAAACGCCGGGTCAGCGCCTGATGCATCGCCGCATAGTCGTCCCCGGCCGTCACGCCTTCGATGTTGTAGCGACGGTAGTCGGACTTGATCGGACCTTCAGGGCCGAACACCACACAGGACGCCACGGTCGCCTCGCCGCTGGAGTGACTGATGTCGTAGCACTCGAGGCGCTGTGGCGGTTCGTCCAGCTTCAGCACGTCGGCCAGCGCATCGAAGCGTGCCGTGATGTGCTGACGATTCGCCAGGCGCGCACCCAGTGCCTGCTCGGCATTGGTCACCGCCAGTTGCTGCCAGCGTGCTCGCGTGCCGCGCACCCGGTGACTGATGGTCAATTCGCGACCACGCAGCTCGTCGATGGCGGCAATCAGGGTCGGGAAATCTTCGTGGACCACGTTGACGATCAGCTCGCTGGGCAAGTCGCGCTCAGGACTGCTGATGAAGTACTGGCCAAGAAACGCCGCCATGACTTCGGAAACGTCCTCCTCGATACCGACTTGCGGGAAGAAGTTCTTGCTTCCCAGCACCCGCCCACCGCGCACGCTGATCAAGTGGACGCAGGCACCGCCCGGGTTGACGAACGCCGCGATCACATCGACATCCCCCGTCCCGCCTTCCATGCTCTGCTGGTCCTGAACCCGCCGCAGCAGCGAGATCTGATCCCGCAATTCGGCGGCACGCTCGAACTCCAGGTTGACCGCGGCCTCTTCCATGGCAGCCGACAACTCATCGGTCAGCGCGTTGCTGCGACCTTCGAGGAACATCACCGAGCGCCGCACGTCTTCGGCATAAACCTCGGGTTCCACAAGACCGACACAAGGCGCCTTGCAACGCTTGATCTGGTATTGAAGGCAAGGTCGTGTACGGTTCTTGTAATAGCTGTCTTCGCACTGGCGAACGAAAAACGTCTTTTGCAGCAGGCTCAGGCTTTCACGAATCGCACCGGCGCTGGGATAAGGACCGAAATACTTGCCCTTGGCCTTTTTCGCGCCGCGATGAATGCTCAAGCGCGGGAACTGGCCATCGGACAGAAACACATAGGGATAGGATTTGTCGTCCCGCAACAGGATGTTGTACGGCGGACGCCATTCCTTGATCAGCGTCTGTTCAAGCAGCAGCGCTTCGGTTTCATTGGCCGTGATGGTCGTTTCGACCTGCGCGATACGTGCCACCAGCGCGGCGGTCTTGGGTGCCAGGCCGGTTTTGCGGAAGTAACTCGACAGGCGATTCTTGAGGTTCTTGGCCTTGCCGACATACAGCAGGCGTGCGTCGCTGTCGAACATGCGATACACACCGGGGCGCCCACTGACGGTTGAGAGAAAGGCACCTGGATCGAAGGTATCAGTCATTTTCAGAGGCTGGCATCAACCATGCCGTGACGAACCGCCAGCAGCGTCAACTCGACATCACTGCTGATCGAAAGCTTTTCGAAAATTCGGTAACGGTAGGTGTTCACGGTTTTTGGCGACAGGCACAGTTTGTCGGAAATGATCTGGACCTTCTGGCACCCGACAATCATCAACGCAATCTGGATTTCCCGCTCAGACAAGGCGTCGAAAGGCGAGTCATTGGTCGGCTGGAAGGACTTGATTGCCAGTTGCTGGGCAATCTGCGGACTGATGTAGCGCTGCCCGGCGAACACCAGGCGGATGGCCTGGACCATTTCCGGCAACCCCGCACCCTTGGTCAGGTATCCCGCTGCACCGGCTTGCAACAATCGAGTCGGAAACGGATCTTCCTCACACACCGTTACCGCGACGACTTTGATATCAGGATGACTGCGCAACAGTTTTCGAGTGGCTTCGAGACCGCCGATCCCCGGCATCTTGACGTCCATCAAGACCACATCGGGTTTAAGCTCACGCGCCTTGAGCAGGGACTCTTCCCCCGATTCCGCCTGGCCGACCACTTGCAGGCCATCGATGTCAGCCAGCATTCGTGTAATGCCTGTACGAACGAGATCATGGTCATCGACCACTAGCACCCTAATCAAGCAGACACCCCGCGATATGGTCTTATTGAGTTGCCGACACCTTAGCAAAAAAGCTTCAGGCAGACCTAGCGGAAAGCGTCAGATAAAAAGTTTCGATTTACTTTGAAACCCCGGTGGCAAGCGTGTTTCAGCGATGCGACCCATCGGTGTCGCGTTGCATTCGCAGAAAACACGCGTCCGTCCCCACTACCCGCAATCCCTTTCTTTCATATAACGCCCGCGCCGGATTGTTTTCAAAAACCGTCAAACGCAGTGCCGGGCGTCCCTCCAGGCAAGCCATGGCAAAAATCTGATCGATCGCCCAGGATCCGGCACCCTGCCGACGAAATGCCTCGGCGACCTGTAATTCGCGGATGTACAACGCCCTGGCGTCTCGACTCAAACTGACATACCCCACCGGACGCTCGCCACAGACAATCAAGCGGTTTTCACGCCCCGCCCAGGCAACATCGAACGCCTCGTCCTGCCACAGCAGACCGTGCTGGATGTAATAGCGCAGCATGTTCCGGCAGGTCAGCTCACGGGCAAAATCAAGTTCGCGGTCAGTGGCGGCATGCCATTCAAATTCCATTTCGCCTCGATTGTTGTTTGCGGGAGCAAGAAGTGTGTCACAACCGCCGGGCCGCTCAAGCGATAGAAAACGCCATCAATGCCCGATAGCATATTCTGATTGAATCCTCGTGCCGGGCTCTAGTAAGCTCGGCGCATCCATCGGAGACGCATCATGTTCAACGCCCTCTCACAGCTTCGTACCGCCAGCGCCCTGCGCTCGGTTGCGGCTGCCCCGGCGAACGACACTTGTGCTCCGGTCAGCTTTTATTTTGGGTATTGGTTTAGCCACTGGCGCGCCTGATACCCACACGGCGCCCACTTTGAACGGGTCGCCACCAGAGAATTCTCAACCCCCGGTCGGCCTCCCGACCGGGGGTTTTGTTTTTTCAGCCCTGAACAATTTTTAGCGACACACCAGACATACAGAGGATCAAGCACATGAACTACGCCACTTATTACCGTTACGACAGTTTTACCGCCTGGCGATTTACCACCCTCCGCTCGGGACAGCCTGCCGCCTCCGATCGGTCACCCACAGGTGGCAAGCACACGCACGCAGCCAATTTGGCCAATTGTCGAACACCCCAGTAGGGCCGAGCGCGCGGGAGCGAACCCGCCGCCAGCCCAGGAAGCCTGAATATGAACTCGTCCGTTTCTGCTCTGCCGCTGTCCACCCTGAGCCCTGCCAATGAAGCACTGACCCTGCGTCTGCCCAGCTCATTGCAACTCAAACAGCAATTGCCGCTCACCAACGCCTTGAGCCAACAAGTCGCCGCCCACCGCCAGGCGGTTCGCGCGATCCTCAACGGTGAAGATTCCCGCCTGCTGGTCATCGTCGGGCCCTGCTCGATTCACGACCCCAAATCTGCCCTCGAATACGCCGGCAATCTGGCCCGCCTGTCCGCCGAAGTCAGCGACACAATGCTGCTGGTGATGCGCGCCTACATTGAAAAACCCCGCACCACGGTTGGCTGGAAAGGTCTGGCCTACGATCCGCACCTGGATGGCAGCGATGACATGGCCGGTGGCCTGACCCTGTCGCGCGAGCTGATGCGCGAAATGCTCCTGCTGGGCTTGCCGGTGGCAACTGAACTGCTGCAACCCATGGCCGCCGGTTACTTCGACGATCTGCTCAGTTGGGTGGCCATCGGTGCCCGCACCACCGAATCGCAAATCCATCGGGAGATGGCCAGTGGCCTCTGCATGCCGGTCGGATTCAAGAACGGCACCGATGGCGGTGTCGCGGTGGCCAGCGACGCGATGCGCTCGGCCGCCCATCCGCATCGCCATTTCGGTGTGGATAGCCAGGGACACCCGGCGATCATCCAGACCCCGGGCAATGCCGACACCCACCTGGTATTGCGCGGCGGGCATCACGGACCCAACTACGACCGCGCCAGTGTGGCCAGGGTACACAGCGACTTGACCCGTCTGAAGATCCCGGCGCGCATCATGGTTGACTGCAGCCACGCCAACAGCGGTAAAGATCCGCTGCGCCAGCCGGCGGTGTTCAATGACGTGCTTGAACAACGCCTGCAGGGCGACCGCTCACTGATCGGCATGATGATCGAAAGTCATTTGTTCGAGGGCTGCCAGCCGCTGGGCTCTGCACTGAAGTATGGGGTGTCGATTACTGATGGTTGCCTGGGCTGGAGCGGGACGGAAGATCTATTGCGCGAGGCCGCAAAACGGCTTCGCACACTGTAGGACCGAGCTTGCTCGCGAAAAACGTCTGGACAACGCCATCATTCAGATTGAGCGCGTTATCGTTGGCGAACATCGCGAGCAAGCTCGCTCCCACAGGGTATGCGTACACCCGCGTTTTCAGCGTTGCCCTATTCCGTTTTCGCCAGATAACCGCGTCTTTTTCATACATCCCGCCACGTCCGAGTGTTTTAGAGTGAGGCCCGAAGCTCCTCCCTGACCGCTGAAAAAAGGACAAAAACATGCAAAGGAATGCAGACACTCACTATCCCATCCTTCTCGTTCATGGGCTCTTCGGCTTTGACCGGATCGGCACCTTCGAACTCTTCCATGACATTAAACAAGCGCTCAGAAACGCTGGCGCGAGAGTCTTTGTGCCACACCTGTCCGCCACCCACAGCAACGAAGTACGGGGCGACCAACTGCTGGCGCAGATGAAACGGGTTTTGCAAGGTACGGGCGCGAGCAAAGTCAACCTGATCGGACACAGCCAAGGGGCACTGGCCGCTCGCTATGCAGCAGCGGTAGCCTCTCATCGGGTGGCTTCGGTGACGTCCGTCAGTGGACCGAACCACGGCTCGGAGCTGGCGGACTTCCTGCGCAAGGCTCTCACGCCCGGTCACCTGCCGGAACAGATCGCCGAGACGGTCGCGACCCTGTTTGCCGATTTTTTGTCATCACTCAGTGGCAAGCGCGGCCTGGCGCAAGATGCCATCGCCGCACTGAATGCCCTTACCACGGAGGGTGTAGGCGTATTCAACGACAAGTATCCACAAGGGCTACCGAAAACCTGGGGTGGCAAGGGCTGCGAACAGGTCAATGGCGTGCGCTATTACTCCTGGAGTGGCGTCTTGCCGGAAAGCGCCCTGTCCGACGGCTTCCATTTGCTTGATCCGTTGCACGGATTCTTGCGGGCCTTTTCCCGATATTTCATCACCGAAGCCCGGCAGAACGATGGCATGGTCGGCCGCTTCAGTTCCCATCTGGGGACCGTCATCCGTTCCGACTATCCCCTCGATCATCTGGACACCCTGCGCCAGACCGGTGCTCCAGCGGCGAACTCTATCGACCCGATCGACCTGTACGTGCAGCACGCCGAACGCCTGAAAACAGCCGGTCTTTGATCGTGATACGGGTCATTTGCAGGCGCCGGGCTTGCTCACGATGGACATCAGCAATACCGCTGCCTGTCTGAATGCCCGCATTGCCCAAGCATTTTTCGCGAGCAAGCTCGCTCCTACAGGAGAAATAGCTCGCTGAATCCGGTAGGCTCAGCACTTTACCGAACATTGAAGGAGTATTTTCCCATGGCTAAAGCCACTGCCCGCCACATCCTCGTTGCCAGCGAAGCCAAATGCAACGAACTCAAGGCTCAAATCGAGGCTGGGGCAGACTTCGCCGAAGTCGCCAAAGCCAACTCCACTTGCCCTTCCAGCCGCCAGGGCGGTGACCTGGGTTCGTTCGGTCCGGGCCAGATGGTCAAGGAATTCGACACCGTGGTTTTCAGCGCACCGATCAACGTCGTGCAAGGCCCGGTGAAGACCCAGTTCGGCTACCACCTGCTGGAAGTGACCAGCCGTCAGGACTGATCGACGCCTGGCTTTGCTCCACAACGGCCCGCCTATTGGTGGGCCGTTGTGTTTCCAATACGTAATTCGGCTGGCGAGGGACGCGCCGCTAGCGTACAAATTGTCGTTAACGACCACCCGGCTCTAAGGCTGACAATGCGACCGGCTTTCCCTATTGTGCTATTCACTGTCGTGGCCCTGTTACTGGGCGCCGCCGGTGTGAACGCTGCACCGCAACATGCGCTGACCGTCTACGGCGAACCGGCCAAATACCCGGCGGGCTTCAGTCACTTCGCCTACACCAATCCGCAGGCCCCCAAGGGTGGCACGATGCGTCGCTCGGCGATCGAAATCGGGCATTTCGACCATGTGTTGCCGTACATCGACAAAGGCATTGGCGTCACGCAGATCGACGGCTTGCTCTATTCACCCCTGGCCCAGCGCTCGATGGACGAGCCTTACACCGTGTATGGCCTGGTGGCACAGCAGATGGAACGCTCCGATGACGGGCTGTCCCTGCGTTTTTACCTCAACCCCAACGCACGCTTTGCCGATGGCAAGCCCATCACTGCCGAAGACGTGCGCTACACCTTCGACCTGTTGATGACCCAAGGCAGCCTGCGTTATCGCACGCAATTCGCCGACGTCAAAGGCGTCGAAGTGGAGTCGCCACTGACCGTGCGCTTCGACTTCAAGAACAACGAAAACCGCACCCTGCCCCTGGACATCGCCACCCTGCCGGTATTTCCCGAGCACTGGTGGAAGACCCGCGATTTCGCTGGCGGTGGCGGTTACGAACCACCGCTGGGCAGCGGACCGTACAAGGTGGGCAAGGTCGATTCCGGGCGCAGCATCACCTTCGAACGTAACCCCGACTGGTGGGGCAAGGATTTGCCGGTCAGTCGCGGCCTCTACAATTTCGATCATTTCAGCATCGAGTACTTCGGCGATACCGACGTTGCCCGCCAGGTGCTGCGCGGCGGCGCCTACGACTACAACCGTGAGTTTTCCGCCACCGGCTACTCCATCGGCTATGAAAGCCCGGCCCTGAGCGACGGTCGCCTGCAAAAAGCCCACCTGGCAACACAAGCCCCGCAACCGAGCCAGGGCTTTGTGTTCAACCTGCAAAATCCGATGTTCCAGGATCGGCGGGTGCGTCAGGCGTTGGTCATGCTCTGGGATTTCGAATGGAGCAACCGGCAGATGATGCGCAACCTGTATATCCGCCAGCAGAGTTTTTTTTCCAACACCGAACTCGCTGCCCGGCAATTGCCGGATGCCGGCGAACTGGCGATTCTCGAACCCTTGCGCGGGCAGATCCCCGACGAAGTCTTCACCCAAGTGTTCGAGGCGCCGAAAACCGATGGCAGCGGCCTGATTCGCGACAAGCAATTGCAGGCCCTGGACCTGCTCGAACAGGCCGGCTGGAAACCCGATGGCGATCAACTGGTCAACGCCGACGGTGAGCCGCTGAGCTTCACCTTCCTGGTCAGCCAGAACGGCATGGACCGCTTGCTGCTGCCGTACAAGCGCACCCTGAAACAGATTGGTATCGACCTCAACATCCGTCGCATCGATGCCTCCCAATATGTCAACCGCCTGATGAGCCGCGACTACGACATGATCGTCACCGGATACCCGGTCACCACCTCGCCCGGGGGCGAACTGCTCAACTATTTCGGCTCGGCCGCGGCCACCGATCCCGGCGCCAACAACTACATGGTCTTGAAGAACCCGGCGGTCGATACCCTGATCAACGGACTGGTGCGCGCCAACAACAAGGCCGACATGCTTCGCTACGCTCATGCGCTGGACCGGGTGCTGCAATGGAACTACTACTGGATTCCCAACTATTACCCGCCGGGAACGTCCACGGTGTGGTGGAACCGCTTCGGCATCCCGAACGTGCAGGCCAGCAATGACGAAGCCATCGAGAGCTGGTGGGAGGTGAGCACAACGCCCCTCACCAACCAGGAAATGACTGCCGAGCGCATTCGCCGTGGCAGACCCGGAGGGCCGCATTGATGTGGGCTTACATACTGCGGCGCCTGCTGCTGATCATTCCGACGCTGGTGATCATTCTCCTGGTCAACTTCGTCATCGTCCAGGCTGCGCCGGGCGGCCCGGTGGAACAGGCCATCGCCCATCTGCAAGGCATTGGCGGCGCCCCTGTCGGCGGTGGCTCCGGCGAATCCATGGCTACCACCTCCCGGGCCAGTCGCGGCCTCGATCCGCAGCTGATCAAGGACATCGAAAAACAGTACGGCTTCGACAAACCGGCCCACGAGCGGCTCTGGCTGATGCTTACCAGTTATGCGCGCCTGGACTTCGGCAAGAGCTTCTTCCGGGGCGCCACTGTCACCGACCTGATCCTGCAGAAAATGCCGGTGACCATTTCCCTCGGGCTCTGGGCGACGCTGATTACCTACCTGGTGTCGATCCCGCTGGGCATCCGCAAGGCGGTGCACCATGGCAGTCATTTCGATATCTGGAGCAGTACCGCGATCATCATTGGCTACGCGATGCCGGCGTTTCTTTTCGCGATGTTCCTGATCGTGGTGTTCGCTGGCGGCACTTCGCTGAACTGGTTCCCCGTACGCGGACTGGTTTCGGACAATTTCGAGTCGCTGTCGACCCTGGGCAAAGTGGTCGATTACTTCTGGCACCTGGTGCTGCCGGTGACGGCATTGGTGATTGGTGGTTTCGCCACCCTGACCATCCTGACCAAGAACTCGTTCCTCAATGAAATCACCCGGCAGTACGTGGTCACCGCCCGTGCCAAGGGGTTGAGTGAACGCCGGGTGCTGTATGGCCACGTGTTTCGCAATGCCATGTTGCTGGTGGTGTCGGGAATACCCCAGGCCTTTATCAGCGTGTTTTTTGCAGGCTCCCTGCTGATCGAAGTGATCTTTTCCCTCGATGGCCTGGGCCGCATGAGCTACGAGGCGGCGGTTTCACGGGACTATCCGGTGGTGTTCGGCTCGTTGTTCATCTTCACTCTGTTCGGCCTCCTGATAAAACTGGTGGGCGACCTGTGCTATGTCCTGGTCGACCCGCGCATCGACTTCGCCGCGAGGAATGCCTGATGTTCACGCTTTCGCCGCTGGGTCGTCGTCGCTTTGAACGCTTCAAGAAAAACCGCCGGGGCTGGTGGTCACTGTGGTTGTTTGTCGGCCTGTTCATACTGACCCTGGGGGGCGAGCTGATCGCCAACGACAAGCCGCTGATCGTCAGCTATCAGGGCCAGTGGTACTTCCCTGCCCTCAAGCGCCACACCGAACTGGAGTTCGGCGGGCAACTGCCGTTCCAGGCCGATTACCGCAGCGACTATGTGCAGCAACTGATCAAGAAGGACGGCGGCTGGCTGCTGTTCCCGCCGATCCCCTTCAGCGACGACACGCCAAACTACGACCTGAACAAACCGGCCCCGAGCCCGCCCTCGAACGTGAACTGGCTGGGCACCGACGACCAGGCGCGGGATGTGCTGGCCCGGGTGATCTTCGGAGCGCGGGTGTCGATTCTGTTTGCCTTGATGCTGACCTTCGTCAGCGCGCTGATCGGCATTGCCGCCGGCGCCCTGCAAGGCTATTACGGTGGCTGGGTCGACTTGTTCGGCCAGCGGCTGATGGAGGTCTGGTCGGGGCTGCCAGTGCTCTATCTGCTGATCATCCTGTCGGGTTTCGTCGAGCCGAATTTCTGGTGGTTGCTGGGGATCATGGCGCTGTTTTCCTGGCTGGCGCTGGTGGATGTGGTACGCGCCGAGTTCCTGCGCGGGCGCAATCTGGAATACGTCAAGGCGGCCCGGGCATTGGGCCTGAGCGATCGCAAGGTCATCGTCCGGCATATCCTGCCCAACGCCATGAACGCGACCTTGAGTTACCTGCCGTTCATTTTGACCGGGGCCATTTCGACCCTCACCGCGCTGGACTTCCTCGGTTTCGGCATGCCGGCCGGCAGCGCATCCCTGGGTGAACTGATCGGCCAGGGCAAGCAGAACCTGCAAGCGCCGTGGCTGGGGCTGACGGCGTTTTTCACCCTGGCGTTGATTCTTTCCCTGTTGGTGTTCATCGGCGAAGCCTTGCGCGACGCGTTTGACCCGCGATCTTGATTCCCGTTTTTGAGAGCCGGACTGCTGACATGAGTAACCTGATCGAAATCCGTGACCTCAGCGTGGCCTTCAGCGGCCAGACCGTGGTGCGCAATCTGTGCCTGGACATCCGCCCCGGCGAATGCCTGGCCTTGGTGGGCGAATCGGGCTCGGGCAAGTCGGTGACCGCCCACTCGATCCTGCAACTGCTGCCTGAAGGCGGGACCGAAACCACCGGCAGCATCCGTTATCGCGGCCTGGAGCTTGTCGGCGCCGACACCAAAAGACTGCGCCAGTTGCGCGGTAATCGCATCGCGATGATTTTCCAGGAGCCGATGACCTCCCTCAATCCGCTGCACAGCATCGAAAAGCAGATTGGCGAAACCTTGCTGGTGCACAAGGGCATGGCGGGCAAGGCGGCGCAGGCGCGGATCCTTGAGTTGCTGCATCTGGTGGGCATCCAGAAACCCCAGGAGCGGCTCAAGGCTTATCCCCATCAATTGTCCGGCGGCCAGCGCCAACGGGTAATGATTGCCATGGCCCTGGCCTGCGAACCGGAGCTATTGATCGCCGACGAACCCACCACTGCCCTGGACGTCACGGTGCAGCGCAAGATTCTGCTGCTGCTCAAATCATTGCAACGACGGCTCGGCATGTCGCTGCTGTTGATCAGCCACGACCTCAACCTGGTGCGCAGCATCGCCCAGCGCGTCTGCGTAATGAAGGCCGGCGAAATCGTCGAGCAGGCTTCGTGCGAAACCATTTTTACCGAACCGGAACACCCGTACAGCCGCATCCTGCTCAACGCCGAGCCGGAAGGCGAAGCGTTGCCTCGTGACGAGCGCGAAAACGTGCTCGAAGTGGATAACCTGCGGGTGCAGTTTCCCTTAAGTGGCGGGTTGTTCCAGCGCAAGACTTACCTCAACGCCGTGGACGGCATCAGCCTGAATGTTCAACGCGGCAAGACCCTGGGCATTGTCGGCGAATCCGGTTCGGGCAAGTCCACGCTGGGCCAGGCGATCCTGCGCCTGCTCGACTCCGAAGGCGGCATTCGCTTCCAGGGTGAAGCGCTGGACAGCCTGACGCAGAAGCAGTTGCGGCCGTGGCGCAAGAAAATGCAGGTGGTGTTCCAGGACCCGTTTGGCAGCCTGAGCCCACGGATGTCCGTGGCACAAATCATCAGCGAAGGCCTGGAGGTGCATAGCCAAATGAGCATCGAGCAATGCAACGCCGAGGTGATACGGGCATTGCAGGAAGTCGGCCTCGACCCGCAAAGCCGCCATCGCTACCCACACGAATTCTCCGGCGGCCAGCGCCAACGCATCGCCATCGCCCGGGCGCTGGTATTGAAACCGGCGCTGATCCTGCTGGACGAGCCGACCTCAGCGCTGGACCGCACCGTGCAAAAGCAAGTAGTCGCCCTGCTCCGCCAGCTTCAGGAAAAACATGGCCTGACCTACTTGTTCATCAGCCATGACCTGTCAGTGGTTCGCGCACTCGCCCATGACATGATCGTGATCAAGGACGGCAAGGTGGTGGAAAGCGGCGCCAGCCACGAGGTGTTCGATTCCCCGCAGCATCCGTATACCAAGGAGCTGTTGGCGGCGGCGCATCAGGGGCAGGCATAATCCAAAAACGCGTCGCGGCCATCGCGGGCAAGCCTTGCTCCCACAGGCACGAGTTGCTTCTGTGGGAGCAAGGCTTGCCCGCGATGAGGCCAGCTCAAACACCACACATTCTGGACCTGAACCCCATGAACACCACCGAAAGCCTCAAGGACTACCAGCGCGTACGCCTGCTGGCGATCCGTTCGCTGTTCGAGATCATCGAGCAGTCGAGTGAAGGCACGGTGATCGTCGACCGCGATGCCAACATCGTCTGGATGAACGAGCGCTATGCCCGGCGCTTTGGCCTGTCATCAGCCGAGGGCGCCATCGGCAAGGCTTGCGAAAGCGTGATCCCCGGCAGCCTGTTGCGTGAGGTGGTGCGCACCGGCCGGCCGATTCTGCTCGACATGCAGGACACCCCAAAGGAACCGCTGGTGGTCATGCGCCTGCCGATTCACGACGACGCAGGCGAAGTGATCGGTGCCATCGGCTTTGCCCTGTTCGACGAATTGCGCAGTCTGTCGCCGATGCTCAAGCGCTACATGAGCATGCAGGAAGAGCTTGCTTCCACGCGCTCGCTGTTGCGGGCACGGCAGACCAAATACAACTTTGCCCACTTCATCGGCACCAGCGCCGCCAGCCTGGAAGTCAAACGTCGTGCCCGGCGCAGCGCCAGCACCGAATCACCGGTGCTGCTGCTCGGCGAAACCGGCACCGGCAAGGAATTGCTGGCGCAGGCGATCCACAATGCCTCGCCGCGTGCGCACAAGGCCTTTGTCAGTATCAACAGTGCGGCGATCCCCGAATCGCTATTGGAAGCCGAATTCTTCGGCACCGCCCCCGGCGCCTTTACCGGGGCCGACCGCAAGGGCCGCGCCGGCAAGTTGCAAATCGCCCAGGGCGGTACTTTGTTCCTCGACGAAATCGGCGACATGCCGCTGACGCTGCAAAGCAAGTTGCTGCGGGTGCTACAGGAAAAGGAATTCGAACCGGTCGGTTCCAATGATGTGATCCAGAGCGACGTACGCGTGATCGCCGCGACCTCTACCGATCTGGAAGCGGCGATCAAACGCGGCGAATTTCGCGCCGATCTGTATTACCGCCTCAACGTCCTGCCGATCCAGGTCCCCCCGCTGCGCGACCGCCTCGACGACCTGCCCGCCCTCAGCGAAGCGATCCTTGAAGAGTTGCGCAGCCAGCACGAACTCAACAGCGAAGCCCTGGAGTTGTTGAGCCAGCACGCCTGGCCGGGGAACATTCGCGAACTGCGCAACGTCCTGGAACGGGCGGCGCTGCTCGGTGACGACCTGCGGCTTTCGGCAGCGGATATCCGCGCGGCCATCGGGACGTTTACGCCGGTTCAACGCGTTGCGCCGTTGACCGTCGAACCTTTGGAGCATGAGACGTTCAGCGCGGCGCGGGAGCGTTTTGACCGCCAGTTGATCGAAAACGCCCTGGCGCAATGCGGGGGCAAGGTGATTGAAGCGGCAGCACGATTGGGGTTGGGGCGGTCGACGTTGTACAAGAAGATGGTGGCGTTGGGGATTGCAGAGTCTCAATAAAGAGACATGCATCTCTATTGGTAGATCTGGCCTCTTCGCGGGCAAGCCCGCTCCCACAGGGACCGCATTATTCTGGACGCGCCGAGGTACCTGTAGGAGCGGGCTTGCCCGCGAAAGGGCCAGTCCTGACAACGAAAGTCTCAGAACAGAGACAATACCGTTAAACCCAGCTCAAAACCATTCAATATATCTTTATATTTCAAACACTTACGCATCTGGCACGAAACTCGCTATAGCCCTCTCCTACACCGTTTCACCCTTACAAAAATAACAATCCCAGGAGACACACCATGAGTGTGATCATTGCCTTGGCAGCCCTCGCGCTGTTGATGCTGGCTGCTTACCGTGGCTACAGCGTTATCCTTTTTGCCCCGATTGCCGCCCTTGGCGCTGTTCTGCTGACCGACCCTTCCGCCGTCGCGCCCGCCTTCACCGGCGTGTTCATGGAGAAAATGGTCGGCTTCATCAAACTGTATTTCCCGGTGTTCCTGCTGGGTGCGGTGTTCGGCAAGCTGATCGAGTTGTCGGGTTTCTCGCGCTCCATCGTTGCCGCGGCGATTCGCTTGTTGGGCACCCGGCAGGCGATGCTGGTGATCGTGCTGGTCTGCGCCTTGCTCACCTATGGTGGCGTGTCGCTGTTTGTGGTAGTGTTCGCGGTCTATCCGTTTGCCGCTGAAATGTTCCGCCAGAGCAACATTCCCAAGCGCCTGATTCCGGCGACCATCGCCCTCGGTGCTTTCTCGTTCACCATGGACGCCCTGCCCGGCACCCCGCAGATCCAGAACATCATTCCCAGCACCTTCTTCAACACCACGGCTTGGGCGGCGCCCTGGCTGGGGGTGATCGGCACGATCTTCGTATTCTGCGCCGGCATGCTGTTTCTTCAGCGTCAGCGCAACAAGGCCCAGCGCGCCGGTGAAGGCTATGGCACTGACCTGCGCAATGAGCCGGAAACCGCGGCCGACATCAAGCTGCCCAACCCCTGGATCGCCCTGTCTCCGCTGTTGGCCGTGGGCCTCATGAACCTGCTGTTTACCCAGTGGATTCCGCAGTGGTACGGCAAGACCCACAGCCTGGCGCTGCCGGGCATGGCCGCACCAGTTACCACCGACATCGCCAAACTCACGGCGATCTGGGCGGTTCAGGCCGCACTGTTGGTGGGCATCCTCATGGTGCTCGCGTTCGGCTACAAGGCGATCAGCCGCAAACTGGCCGAAGGCAGCAAAAGTGCGGTCAGCGGTGCTTTGCTGGCGGCGATGAACACCGCCTCGGAATACGGTTTCGGCGCGGTGATCGCGTCCCTGCCGGGTTTCCTGGTGTTGGCCGACTGGCTCAAGAGCATTCCCAATCCGCTGGTCAATGAAGCGATTACCGTGACCTTGCTGGCCGGTATCACCGGTTCTGCGTCGGGCGGCATGAGCATCGCCCTGGCGGCGATGTCCGAGCAGTTCATCAGCGCCGCCCACGCCGCCAATATTCCGCTGGAGGTGCTGCACCGGGTGGCGGCGATGGCCAGTGGCGGCATGGACACCCTGCCGCACAACGGCGCGGTGATTACGTTGCTGGCGGTCACCGGGCTGACCCATCGCGAGGCTTACAAAGACATTTTTTGTATTACGCTGATCAAGACCCTGGCGGTTTTCGTGGTAATCGGCACTTTCTACGCCACTGGCATTGTGTGAGGTATTCATGACGACTCTTACGGGCAAGACCGCACTGGTCACCGGTTCCACCAGCGGCATCGGCCTGGGCATCGCCCTCAGCCTGGCCAAGGCTGGCGCCAACCTGATCCTCAATGGTTTCGGCGATGCCTCAAAGGTGATCGCGGAGGTTGAACAGTTTGGTGGCAAAGTCGGCCACCACCCCGCCGACGTCAGCGACCCGGCGCAGATCGCCGACATGATCGCCTACGCCGAGCGTGAATTCGCCGGCGTCGACATTCTGGTCAACAACGCCGGCATCCAGCATGTGGCGCCGGTGGACGAGTTCCCGGTGGAGCGCTGGGATTCGATCATTGCCATCAACCTGTCGTCGGTGTTTCACAGCACCCGCCTGAGCCTGCCGGGCATGCGCGCCAAGGGATGGGGCCGGGTGATCAACATCGCCTCGGTGCATGGCCTGGTCGGTTCGACGGGCAAGGCCGCTTATGTCGCGGCCAAGCATGGCGTGATCGGGCTGACCAAAGTGGTCGCCCTGGAAACCGCCACCAGCAACGTCACCTGCAATGCGATCTGCCCGGGCTGGGTGCTGACGCCGCTGGTGCAGAAACAGATCGATGATCGCGCCGCGACCGGCATTGATCCGCAGCAGGCACAGCACGACTTGCTGGCGGAGAAACAGCCATCGCTGGAATTCGTGACCCCGCCGCAATTGGGTGAGCTGGTGCTGTTTTTGTGCAGCGAAGCCGGTAGCCAGGTGCGGGGCGCGGCGTGGAATGTGGATGGCGGGTGGTTGGCGCAGTGATCAAGCGCTAGACCGCGTTATCGTTCATCGCGGGCAAGCCTTGCTCCCACAAGAGCGCCTCGGACCTGTGGGAGCAAGGCTTGCCCGCGATCGAGTGCGCAGCACTCGCCAACAAGAAGAGGCAAATCATGTCCGAAATACTGTGGCAACCCAGCCCCGAACGCATCGGCAAGACCCGCATGGAAGCCTTTCGGCGCTTCATCATTGCGCGACATCACCTGCACCTCGACGACTACCCCGCCCTGCACCAATGGTCCATCGACCATCGCCAGGACTTCTGGCAAGCGATCGTCGACTTCTTCGATATCCGTTTTCACCAACAACCCGATGCGGTACTGGTGGAAGGCCGGCAAATGCCCAGCGCCGAATGGTTCCCCGGCGCAACCCTGAACTTTGCCGAGCACTTGTTGCAGCGCCGCGACGATGCCGTGGCAGTGGTCGCCGTGGCGGAAAACGGTCAGCGCGAACACTTGACCTGGGCCGAACTGGCCGAGCATGTCGCCGGTTTCCAAAACGGTTTAATTGCGTCGGGGGTGGGCCTGGGCGACCGGGTCGCCGCGTGCATGCCCAACACCTGGCAGACCCTGGTGGCCATGCTCGCCACCACCAGTCTCGGGGCGATCTGGTCTTGCTCATCGCCGGACTTCGGCACCCAGGGGGTGATCGACCGATTCGGCCAGATCGAGCCGAAAGTGCTGGTCACCTGCGCCGGCTACCGCTACGCCGGCAAGGCGATCGACCAGACCGTCAAGGTCAACGAAATCCTCGAACGCCTGCCGTCGTTACGCCAGTTGGTCATCGTGCCTTACGCACGCCCTGAAGCGCGCATCGAGGACTTCCGCACCCAGGCCAATGTCACGCTATGGGACGATTTCTACTTCCCCGGCGGCGATCCGGATTTCGTCGCCGTCCCCTTCGCCCATCCCCTGTATGTCCTCTATTCCAGCGGCACCACGGGCGTACCCAAATGCATCATCCACAGCACCGGCGGCGTACTGCTGCAACACGTCAAGGAACACGGCCTGCATTGCGATCTGGGTCCCGGCGAGCGTTTGTTCTACTACACCACCTGCGGCTGGATGATGTGGAACTGGCTGGTCTCGGCCCTGGCGGTGGGCAGTTCCGTGGTGCTGTACGACGGTTCGCCGTTTCACCCCAATCCCGAACGCTTGATCGACCTGATCGACGACGAACGCATCAGCGTCTTCGGCACCAGCCCCAAGTACCTAGCGACTCTGGAAAGCAGCGGCGTGAAGCCAAGGCAAAGCCATGACCTGGGCAGACTGAAAACCCTGCTTTGCACCGGTTCCGCGCTGTCGCCGCAAAGCTACGACTACGTCTATCGCGACTTCAAGGTTGATGTGTGCCTGGCGTCGATGTCGGGCGGCACGGATATCGTCTCGTGCTTCGTCAATGGCAACCCGTGGCAGCCGGTCCGTCGTGGTGAAATACAGGGCAAGAGCCTGGGTATGGCCGTGGAGGTGTGGAACGACGAGGGTCAGCCGGTGATAGGCGAAAAAGGTGAACTGGTGTGCACCCGGCATTTCCCGGCAATGCCCATCGGTCTTTGGCACGATCCTGACGGCGAAAAGCTGCGGGCCTCGTATTTCAGCCAGTTTCCCGGCGTCTGGGCCCAGGGCGATTACGCCGAACAACTGCCCCATGGGGCCATGATGATCCATGGGCGCTCCGACGCAGTGCTCAATCCCGGTGGCGTGCGCATCGGCACGGCGGAAATCTATCGCCAAGTGGAAAAAGTCCCGCAGGTGCTCGACAGCGTGGCCATCGGTCAGCAATGGCAGGACGACGTGCGGGTGGTGCTGTTCGTTCGCTTGCATGACGGCGTGGCACTGGATGAAGCGCTGCAACAGCAGATCCGCCAGGTCATTCGCGCCAACACCACACCGCGCCATGTGCCGGCGAAGATCGTTGAGGTCACGGACATCCCCCGGACAATCAGTGGCAAAATCGTCGAATTGGCGGTGCGCAATGTGGTGCACGGGCAGAAGGTGAAAAACACCGATGCACTGGCCAACCCCGAGGCACTGGAGCAATTTCGCGAGCGTCCTGAACTCAAGGATTGAACACCGCCCCCCCTGTAGGAGCTGGCTTGCCAGCGAAGAGGCCCTGAAAAATGATGCAAGATTCAAGGCCGCCTTCGCTGGCAAGCCAGCTCCTACACAGAGTATGTATCAGTCCATGAGTCCCCAATCACCCGATGGTGCGTGCGTACCGGGTGAGGTTTCAGCGTGCAGTTTCAACCGCAAGCGCAAATTGTTGGCCGAATCCGCATGCTTCAACGCCTCTTCCTCTTCAATGACCCCTTCTGCAACCAACTCGAACAACGCTCCGTCAAACGTCTGCATCCCCAACGCCGCTGATTTTTCCATCACCCCCTTGAGTTCGGAAAACTGGTTAAGCCGGATCAGATCGCCAACGGTTGGTGTCCCCAGCATCACCTCCACCGCCACCCGTCGTTGCCCGTCACGACTGCGCACCAGCCGTTGGGATACACAGGCCTTGAGGTTATTGCCCAGGTCATGGAGCAGTTGCCCGCGGCGCTCTTCGGGGAAGAAGTTGATGATGCGGTCAAGCGCCTGGTTGGCGTTATGGGCGTGCAGCGTGGAGATCACCAGATGCCCGGTGTCGGCGAAGGCCAAGGCATGTTCCATGGTCTCGCGGTCGCGGATTTCGCCGATCAGCACCACGTCCGGCGCCTGACGCAGGGTGTTTTTCAACGCACTATGGAAGCTGCGGGTGTCGACGCCGACCTCACGCTGATTGATGATCGATTGTTTGTGCCGGTGGATGTATTCGATCGGGTCTTCGATGGTGACGATATGACCACGGCTGTGACGGTTGCGATGATCGATCAGGGCCGCCAGCGACGTGGACTTGCCCGAGTCGGTGGCGCCGACGAACAGCATCAGGCCTTGCTTGAGCATCACCGTTTCAAGCAATACCGGTGGCAACTTGAGGTCTTCGAAACGCGGTATGTCGAGCTTGACGTTGCGCACCACCATGGACACATCGTTGCGCTGCTTAAAGATATTGACCCGGAAGCGTCCAACCCCCGCCCGGGAGATCGCCAGGTTCATTTCCAGCGCCCGGTCGAACTCCCGGCGCTGTTCGGCGTCCATGATGGACGCGGCAATCGCCGCGATGTCCCCCGGCTTGAACGCCTGGTCCGCCAGGGGCGTGAGAACACCGTCGAACCGCGCACTGGGTGGCGCACCGGTGGACAGATAAAGGTCGGAGCCATCCTGGCTGGCCAGGCGTTTTAACAACGCATCGATTTCCATGGCAAAAAGCACCCGCGAAGCATTCAATTGGCAGAAATGACCCGGACCGGGTCAAAGCAGTGATTGCCTGGCAAGCATAGTAGACGCCGCCACCCCGACTTATGTGCAGGACACCTTGATGAACGCATCACCCAACGCCAGCGATGCCCAGGCCTTGATTGCCCGACTGGACTGGACAAACACGCCGCTGGGCGAGGCCAGTACCTGGCCGCAGAGCCTGCGCACCGCCGTGGACATCGTGATCCATTCGCCGATGCCGATGCTGTTGCTCTGGGGGCCACAGCTGACGCAGATCTACAACGACGGCTTCGCCCTGATGGCGGGCAGCAAGCATCCGCACGCTTTCGGACAGCCAACACACCAGATCTGGCCAGAACTCAGAGACTTTACCGACCCGATTTACAGCGCCGTCCTACAGGGCCAGGTGCGGACCTACAGCGAACAGCGCTTCACCCTGCAGCGCGATGGCAAGGATTCCGATTTCTGGCTCGACCTGACCTACAGCCCCATCCGCGATGAAAATGCGGAAGTCGCCGGGATCCTGGTCACCGCCATCGAAACCAACGAACGCCGGCGCATTGCCCTCGAACTGGAACAACGCTCAGCTGCCAGCCTCAAGGCGCAACAGGACACCGAAGAACGCCTGCAACTGGCCCTGTCTGCCACCGACGCGGTCGGCACCTGGGATTGGGATATCAGTGAGGACCGTTTCATTGCCGACGCGCATTTCGCGCAATTGCATGGCATCGATCCGGCCATGTCTGGCCAATTGCCAATCAGCGCGTATCTGCACGGTGTTCACCCCGAAGACCGCGCCTTGATCGCCCGCAGCATCAAGCATTGCATCACCCAAGGCAGCGAATACGCCGAGGAATATCGCCTGTTGCAACCCGACGGTCAGCTGCGTTGGGTGTTCGCCCGCGGGCGTTGCTACAAGGACCACCATGGCCGGCCGATCCGCTTCCTTGGCGCCGCCCTGGACCTGACCGATCGCAAAAACACCGAGCAGGCCCTGCGCCAGAGTCAGACCGAGTTGCAGTTGATCATCAATGCCATGCCGATCCTGATCAGCTACGTCGACCGCGAGGAACGCTTTCGCCTGAACAATTCCGCTTATCTGGACTGGTACGGCCTGACGCCCCAGGAGCTCTACGGCAGGACGATTCGCGAGGTGTTGGGCGATGAAGCCTACGCCTTGCGCGCTGAGCACATCGCCCAGGCGCTGGCCGGCAGGTCCTGCTCTTTCAGCATCGACACGCCGCACCGTGACGGCAGTATCCGGCACGCCCTGATGAATTATTTACCGCGCCACGGCGCGGACGGCGCGGTGAACGGTTTTTATATCTTTGTGATCGACGAAACCGAACGCAAAAAGACCGAAGAAGCCCTGCTCAACCTCAACGAAACCCTCGAAGAGCGGGTTGCCGCCCGCACCCAACAACTGGCGGAAACCAACCAACGCCTGCAAAACGAGATGTACGAACGCGAACGTGCCGAAGACGCCCTGCGCCATGCGCAGAAAATGGAAGCGGTCGGCCAGCTCACCGGCGGCATCGCCCACGACTTCAACAACATGCTCACCGGGATTATCGGCAGTCTCGACCTGATGCAACGCTACCTGGCCGATGGGCGCACCGAGGACATCGGCCGTTTCGCCGAAGCCGCCGTGTCTTCGGCGAAACGCGCCGCCGCCCTGACCCATCGCCTGCTGGCATTCTCCCGGCGTCAATCGCTGGACCGCAAGCCAATCAATGCCAACGATCTGATCCATTCCCTGGAAGACCTGTTCAGCCGCACCAAGGGCGACCATATCCAGCTCAAGCTGCAACTGGCCGAGGACGCCTGGCCGGTCAGCACCGATGTCAGCCAACTGGAAAACGCGCTGCTCAACCTGGTCATCAATGCCCGGGACGCCATGCCCGATGGCGGCGAATTGTGCATCGAAACCGCCAACGTCTATCTCGACGGCAGCGACGTCTACATTCTGGAGCCGGTCAAGGCGGGCGATTACCTGATGATCGCTGTCAGTGACAACGGCACCGGCATGACGCCGAAGATATTGGCCAAGGCCTTCGATCCTTTCTTCACCACCAAACCCATCGGCCAGGGCACGGGGTTGGGTCTGTCGATGATTTACGGGTTTGCCCAGCAGTCGGGCGGCCACGTCAGCCTGTTCAGCATGCCCGGCCAGGGCACCAGCGTGCGCCTGTACCTGCCGCGCCTACACACCATGGAGCCGGTAGACGACCTGTCGCCCGACATCGGCGAAGCGCCGCCGGCGATTGCCGGGGAAACCGTGGTGCTGGTGGAGGACGACCCGGCGGTGCGCATGCTGGTGCTCGACCTGCTCAAGGAACTGGGATATCACGCCCACGAAGCGGAAGATGCGAAAACCGCCCTGCCCTTGCTCGAATCCGATTTGCGGGTTGATCTGCTGGTCACCGATGTCGGCCTGCCGGGCATGAATGGCCGACAACTGGCGGAAATCGCCCGCCAGCATCGCCCGCAACTCAAAGTGCTGTTCATGACCGGCTACGCGCAAATGGCTGCCGAACGCCAGGGTTTCCTCGAGGAAGGTATGGACATGGTGGCCAAACCGTTCTCCATTGATCTGTTGGCCAACAAGATTCGCACGATGATCGGCCAGGCCGAGTGACTTAGGGCATAATCGCGCGCTCTTTTTTCCGTCAGTGTCACCACCGTTGCAAGGTAATCGTTCCATGAAAGCTCAGGCCCGCCACATTCTGGTGAAAACCTCGGAAGAAGCCGAGCAGCTCAAACAACGCATCGCCAAGGGCGAAGCCTTCGACGTGCTGGCCAAAAAATATTCCACCTGCCCCTCCGGCAAACGCGGCGGCGACCTGGGTGAAGTGCGGCCGGGGCAGATGGTCGGGGTGATCGATGCGGTGATCTTCAAAAAGCCGCTGCGGGTGGTGCATGGGCCGATCAAGAGTAAGTTCGGGTATCACCTGGTGCAGGTGTTTTACCGGGATTGATGGGTTGGCTTGAGGGCCTTTTCGCTGGCAAGCCAGCTCCCACAGGATCTGTGCCATGGCTACTATCTACGGCAACTTGTAATCCCTGTGGGAGCTGGCTTGCCAGCGATCCGATGGCGCAGCCAGCGGCCATACCCCATTACTTGGGGATGAGTGCACCGGGCACCTGAATCACCCGGCTCGCCAACAAATGCCCTGCCTCGGCCGCCTCCACCGGACTCCCTCCCTTGAGCCGACTGGCCAGATACGCCGCGCTGAACGAATCCCCCGCCGCCGTGGTGTCCACCACCCGCTCGACTTTCTGCGCCGGCACTTCAAATGATTCGCCGTCACAAAAGATCAGACAGGCCTCGGAGCCGCGCTTGAGCACCACTTCAGGCGTGCCAATCTGCTCGTACGCGGCAAACACCGCCGCGCAATCGGCAAAATGGAACAGCGCCTGCTCGTCATCCACAGTCAGCAATGCCAGGTCGACATAAGGCAGCACGCGGCGATAAGCGGCCCTGGCCTCTTCGACCGAAGCCCACAGCCGTGGCCGGTAGTTGTTGTCGAAGACGATCCGCGCATCCCGTTGCCGGGCCTCGATCAGGGTTTCCAGCAACTTTTCCCGACCTTGCACGCCCAGCACCGCCAGGGTGATGCCGCTGAAGTACAACACGTCGTAATCCGGCAGCGCCGCCAGGATCGGCACGGCCGCCGGGGTGGTGAAGCAATCGCGCACCGCCGCCTCGTTGCGCCAGTAGAGAAAACGTCGTTCGCCGGCGGCGTCGGTCTGGATGCAATACAGACCCGGCAAGCGGCCAGGCAAGCGTTGGACCATGTCCAGGCCGATATTCTCGTCGGCCCAGCTCTGGCACATGGCATCGCTGAAACTGTCATCGCCCAGGGCGGTGACGTAATCCACGCTGCCGGCTGCGCCCAGCTCACGGGACAGATAGACCGCGGTATTCAAGGTATCGCCGCCGAAACTCTGTTGCAGGCTGCCATCGGCGCGATGTTGCAACTCGATCATGCATTCACCGATCAGGGCGATGCGTGGGGCATCGGGCCCCAGGGTGTTGATGGTGTTCATGGGTGCCGGGTCTCTGATGTTTCTTTGTTGTCTGGGCCGGCCTCATCGCGGGCAAGCCTTGCTTCCACAGGACTGGTGTCGCTCTTGTGGGAGCAAGGCTTGCCCGCGATGGCCGCACCTCGGTTTCAAGGTTAGAAACAGGTTTCCATGTTCTCGATGACGTTCAATTGCTCATCCACCAGACACCCCGTGCGCCATTTGTCGAACGTCAGGCACGGGTGCGAGGTGCCGAACGAAATGATGTCGCCCACGCGCAATTCAATCCCCGGCGCCACCGTCATGAACGCATGCTGGTCCATCACTGCCGTCACCTTGCAGGCGCCAACATCGTCACCCTTGGCCGGCACCACGCCGGCTTTATAGCGCATCAGCGGCACCGGCAAACCGGCGTCGTAGGCCACGTCGCGCTTGCCCAGGGCGATCACTGCGAAGCCCGGCTCCGGCAACGACTGCACATGGGCCCAGACTTCCAATGCCGGACGCAGGCCTTCATGCAGATCGCTGCGACGGTCGAGCACGCAGCATTGCGCCTCTTTGTAGATACCGTGGTCGTGGGCCACATAACTGCCCGGACGCAACACGCTGAGGAAACGCCCGGCGGCGTTCTGCGCCTCAAACTCCTCGGCAATCAAGTCGTACCAGGCCGAGCCGGAAGCGGTGATGATCGGTTTGGCGATGGCAAACGCGCCGCTGTCCTGCAACTGCACCGCCAGACGCACCAGTGAGCCGGCGAACGCGCGAATGCCGCTGACAGCGTGATCGCCATGGATCACCCCTTCGTAACCTTCGATGCCGGTCAGGGCCAGTGCCGGTTGTGCGGCGATAGCCTTGGCCAGGTCCAGTACTTCCTGTTCGCTGCGGCAACCGCAACGACCGCCGACCACGCCGTACTCGATCATCACGTTCAGGCGCACGCCACGGGAGGCGAAGTAGGCGCCCAGATCCGCCACGTTGTCCGGGTGGTCGACCATGCAATAGAAGTCAAACGCCGGGTCGGCCAACAGGTCGGCGATCAATGCCATGTTCGGCGTGCCGACCAGTTGGTTGGCCATCAATACCCGACGTACTCCATGGGCATACGCCGCACGGGTTTGCGTGGCGCTGGCCAGGGTGATGCCCCAGGCACCGGCGTCCAGTTGGCGGCGGAACAGCGCCGGGGTCATGCTGGTCTTGCCATGGGGCGCCAGTTCCGCGCCGCTGTCGCTGACGAAGGCCTGCATCCAGCGAATGTTGTGTTCCAGCGCCTGGCGATGCAGCACCAGTGCCGGCAGGCTGACGTCACGGACCAGGTTGGCGCCGGTCTGGGCAAAGCCCTTTTCCACGGCGGCAGTATTAGGGGCAGAAGACATGGTTGAACTCCTCACATTCGCGGCCGCAAGCAGCCGCTGTTATTCGTTGATGCGACGGGCCAGGCTGTTCGCACTGTCGATCAGCACCCGGCGGTAATCGTTGAAATGAGTCTTGGCATCGGCACGCGGAGCGACGATGCACAGGGTGCAAATGGCCACGCCATTGGGGTCTTTGACCGGGGCGGCGAAGCAATGGGTAAAGGTGTCGGCAACGCTGTCGAAAGAGAAAAAGCCGTCGATGCCGGCCTGGCGGATTTCCTGCAGGAACTGCTCAAGCGGCAAGCGTTCGCCGTTGGGCAGGATGAAGTCGTCGTGGTCGATCAGGTCGACGATTTCCTCATCGCTCAGGTGCGCCAGCAGCAGGCGCCCGGACGCGGTCCAGGGGATCGGCGCGTTCTCGCCGATGTCCGAGGAAATACGAAAATGCCGCTCGCCCTCCTTCATCAGCGCCACGGTGTATTTGCGCCCGTTGAGCAAGCACATCTGCGCCGTTTCGCGGGTCTGGCTGACGATCTCCTGCAAGGCATGATCGGCCTCGCGGGTCAGGTCGAAATGGCGCAAATGCGCCTGGCCGAGGAAGTACAGTTGACGGCCGAGGTAGACGTGGCCGTCCTTGCCGACCGGCTCCAGAATCCGTCGTTCCAGCAGCGAGGCAACCAGTTCATAGACCGTGGATTTGGGGCTTCCGATGCCGCTGGCGATTTCATTCGGGCGCAGGGGCTGGCCGATCTCCTTGAGGAAGTCGAGGATATCGAACGCCCGGTCCAGACCGCGTGCCCGGCGCTTGATGGTGTCTTCGGTCATGTCAGTGGTTCCCCTTGAAAATGCCGGGAGTTTAACCAGAGTGCTGCGGCGACTGTTAGGCCGCCATCGCGAGCAAGCATTGCTCCCACAAGATCGGCGAAAAACCTGTGGGAGCAAAGCTTGCTCGCGATGGGCGCGACTCGGTTCAGGCCTTTTTCTTGTAGGCGATGCAGTCGATCTCGACCTTGCAGTCGACCATCATGGTCGCCTGCACACAGGCCCGGGCCGGTGCGTGTTCAGACTTGAAGTACTCGGAGAAGACCTTGTTGAAACTCGTGAAATCCCGCGGATCTTCCAGCCACACGCCAGCACGCACCACATCTTCCAGGCCATAACCGGCCTCTTCCAGAATCGCGATCAGGTTCTTCATGGTCTGGTGCGTCTGCTCGACGATGCCACCCACAATGATCTCGCCATCCTTCGCCGGCACCTGGCCGGAGACGTGCAGCCAGCCATCGGCTTCAACGGCGCGGGCGAAAGGACGCGGCGTGCCGCCAGCGGCGGTGCTGCCGGTGCCATAACGAGTAATGCTCATGAGTGTTTCTCCTGATTGAAAATTGAGTGTTTAAAACCGCGTGCTTTTGAGAAATTCAGCCAGACGCGGCGATTGCGGGCGCTCGAACAGGTCCTTGGGCGGCCCCTGCTCTTCGATGCGCCCCTGATTCATGAAAACGATCTTGTCCGAAACCTCGAAGGCGAAGCGCATTTCGTGGGTCACCAGCAGCATGGTCATGCCATCGTCCGCCAGCCCCTTGATCACGTTGAGCACTTCGCTGACCAGCTCCGGGTCCAGCGCCGAAGTCACCTCGTCGAACAGCATCAGGCTCGGGTTCATCGCAATCGCCCGGGCAATCGCGACGCGTTGTTGCTGACCGCCGGACAACTGGCCGGGGTAGTGATCGCGACGCTCTAGCAGGCCGACTCGCTCCAGCCACTTTTCCGCCAGGGCCACCGCCTCGTCCTTGTGCAGCTTTTTCACCTTGAGCAAGCCCAGGGTGACGTTCTGCAACGCGGTGAGGTGCGGGAACAGGTTGAACTGCTGGAACGCCATGCCGGTCATGGCGCGATGGCGGGCAATGACTTTTTCCGGGTGGCGGATGCGTTTGCCGTTGACCTCGTCATAACCGATGGATTCGCCGTCGAGCAGGATCTGCCCGCCCTGGAACTCTTCGAGCATGTTCACGCAGCGCAGCAGCGTGGTCTTGCCCGAACCGCTGGATCCGATCAGCGTCACAACGTTACCGCGCTGCATGGTCAGATCGACGCCCTTGAGCACTTCGAGGTGGTCGTAACGTTTGTGCAGGCCGCGAATGTCCAGCAGGGGCTGGCCGTTCTGTGGGTTGATTTGAGTCTGAGTCATGGCAAGGCCACCCGCTTTTCAATGTGCCGGCCGAGTAATTCGATGCCGTAGTTGATGACGAAGAACAGAAAACCGGCGAACAGGTAGAACTCCAGGGTCATGAAGGTCCGGGCGATGATCTGCTGGGTGCTGAGCAGCAACTCGGCCACGCCGATCACCGACAGCAGCGTCGAGGCCTTGACGATCTCGGTGGACGAGTTGACCCAGGTTGGCAAAATCTGCCGCATCGCCTGGGGTAGCAGCACGTAACCGAGCGCCTGAAAAAACGTCAGGCCGATGGCCTTGCTCGCTTCCATCTGCCCGCGCGGCAATGCCTGCAATGCACCGCGCACGATCTCGGCGACGTGGGAGCCGCAAAACAGCGTCAGCCCCAGGGCTCCAGCCTGAAATGCGCTGATCTGCCAGCCCAGCGCCGGCGCCATATAAAAGCAGGCCAACACCAGCACAAACACCGGCGTGCCGCGAATCACATCGACATAGAAACGAAACGGCGCGCGCATCCAGAACTTGCCGTAGGTCAGCACCAGTCCCGCGAAAACGCCCACCACTGTGCCCAGCAAAATCGACAGCGCCGATACCTGCACACTGGTCAGAAAACCTTGCCACAAGGGTTCCCGCGCCACCCACAACTCATGCAACCAACTGGGGGATTCGTACATGGGGCCTCCTATCGGCGGATCGCCAGGCGCTGTTCGAGGTAGCGCAGCATCATGGCAATGAGGTAACAGGCCGCCACATAGAGCGCCGTGGTCACCAACCAGGTTTCAATCACCCGGTAGCTCTCGACATTGATCTTGCGCGCGTAATAGGTCAGCTCCGGCACGGCAATCGCCGCTGCCAGCGAGGTGTCCTTGAACAGCGAAATGAAGTTGTTCGACAAGGCCGGCAAGACATTGCGCAACATCACCGGTACGGTGACGTAGGCCTTGACCTGCCACTCGCCCAAGCCAATCGCCAGACCGGCTTCACGCTGGCCCTTGGGAATGCTCAGCAGGCCACCGCGGAACACTTCGGTCAGGTACGCCCCGGCATACAGCGACAGGGTGATGATGAACGAGGGAATCTTGTCCAGACGAATCCCCAGGCTCGGCAACGCGAAGTAGATCAACAGAATCAACACCAGAATCGGCGTGTTACGGATCACCGTGACATACACCGATGCCAGCACCCGCAAGGCGCGGTGCTTCGACAACAAAGCAAACGCCATCAGCAGGCCGATCACGCAGCCGATGGCGATCGACACCAGCGCCAGTTCGAGACCCAGACCGAGCCCCGCCAGCAAGGTGTCGAAATCGCGCCAGACGGCGGCAAAGTTCAACTGATAGTTCATGGTCGGCAGTACCTTGAGCGGGGCGATCAGAGTCGCCCCACTCTCACGGGATCATTTGAATTCGACGGGGAAACCGATGGCCGGGGTCGGCAGGTCTACACCGAACCATTGCTTGAACGATGCCGCGTAGGTCGGGAATTCAACGCCGGTCATGGCTTCATGCAGGGTGGTGTTGACGAAGTTCAGCCAATCCTGATCGCCGCGCTTGACCGCACAGGCATAGGTTTGCGGGCTCCAGGCATAAGCCGGGCTGCGATAGCGCCCCTGGTTCTGCACCATCAGGTATTTGACCGACGACTGATCGGTGGCCGCCGCGTCGGCGCGTCCCGAGTTCACCGCCTGGTACATCAGGTCCACGCTGTCGTACTGATCGACCTTGGCCTTGGGCAATGCCTGGTGCACCAGCTCTTCGGCATACACGTTTTGCAGCACCGCCACGGTCAGGCCATCGCCGGCGGCTTTCATGTCGTCGATTTCCTTGTACTTGCTGTTGGCCGGCAACAGCAGGCCGACGCCTTCGCGGTAGTACGGCAGGGTAAACGCCACCTGCTGGGCACGGCTGGCGGTCACGGTGATGAACTGGCAGCTCATGTCGACCTTGTCGGTCAGCAAGTTGGGAATCCGTGCATCGGACGACTGCACCACGAACTCGACCTTGCTCGGATCGTTGAACAGCCCCTTGGCCACCATGCGCGCGATATCGATATCGAAGCCCTGCAACTTGCCATCCGCGCCCTGGAAGTGCCACGGCGCATTGGTGCTGCCGGTGCCCACAATCAGTTTGCCGCGGGCCAGAACACTATCGAGCTTGCTGTCCGCCGCCTGGGCCACGCCCATGACAGCAGCTGATGCTGCGAAAACAAAAACACACGCATTGAACAAGGATGGTCGGCGATGCATGGCAAGCACTCCAGGATGATGTTTATTCCGCTATACCGGAACTTGGTATGTAACAACGGAATAGACAGCAGAAAGTGTGCCATAGGTTGTGGGAGGTGTGTTGGGGAGATTGAAAAGTGTTTTGAATCAGATGGATGCGTATAAACGCAAAGTGGTGTTACGTAATGCACAGTTTTCGGATGCGCTACCGTTGGCTACGGAAGGCGGGTATCAGGTTCACAATTGGAGCGTGATGGAATGAAACGGAACATTAATGTCTACGTACCTTTCAGATGACCCAATTCATAAATCATCGATTGAAACCTTAATGGTGGGGTCGGTTTCTCGCTCTACACACAACGCAATCAACTCCAAATCCTCCATGTAATTCGTAATAGCCTCATGCTCATTGGCAGCGACAGAACAGACCGCTCGACCGCTACGCTTTAGGATCACAACAGATAGGCCTCTGCCGATGGCGACAGTACTCCGATGAACATCGGACCTCTTACCTTTTTGCATACAAAGCCTCGGCCGCTATCTGTAAGTGATGTAAAAAAGTATCACATCACACTCTTCCTGCTTTCCGAGTTTCCCATCGGGCAGATCCCTCTACCCCGTAAGGAATGTCCGGACTCTTGTGAGAAGAATCCCCCCGACAGTCAGGATCAATCACTCCCAACCAGCATTGGACAACCCCCCATCCGACTGCTTTATTCAATACTCAAGTGATAAGCGCTCTTAACAGCTGCGGCGCTTCTGGCGTGAGTTGTCCCGGGAGGGTTCATGTCCTTCAAAGTCATGATGGTGTTCGGAACACGGCCCGAAGCCATCAAGATGGCCCCTCTTGCACGGGTGCTGCGCAACTGGCCGGGTATCGAACTGAATATCTGCTCGACCGGCCAGCACCGGGAAATGCTCAAGCAGGTGCTCGACTCTTTTGAACTGACGGTCGATGAAGACCTGCAAGTGATGACCCAGGGGCAGACCCTCAATGGACTCTCCGAACAACTGCTCGAGCATCTGGACCACGCCTACGAACGGGTGCAGCCGGATATCGTGCTGGTCCACGGCGACACCACCACCAGCTTCATCGCCGCCCTCGCCGCGTTCAATCGCCAGTTGCCCATCGGTCATGTCGAGGCCGGCCTGCGTACCGGCAACTTGCGCGCACCCTGGCCGGAAGAAGCCAATCGACGCCTGACCGGCGTCATTGCCGACCTGCATTTCACCCCGACCACCAAGGGCGAAGCGAACCTGCTGGGCGAAGGCGTGCCCAAATCCCATATCGAGGTCACCGGTAACACGGTGATCGATGCGCTGCTATGGATGCGCACGCATCAGCGCGACGTTCATTGGCTGCCGGCCACGGATTCGCCGTTGGCGGTGCTGGACGACAACCGGCGCATGGTGCTGATCACCGGGCACCGCCGGGAAAACTTCGGTGGCGGCTTTCGCAATATCTGCCTGGCCCTGGCCAACCTCGCCGAGCATTACCCGGATGTGCAATTCGTCTACCCGGTGCACCTCAATCCGCAGGTGCAAAAGGCCGTCTACGGCGTGCTGTCGGACAAGCCGAACATCTACCTGGTCGCGCCGCAAGATTATCAGCACTTCGTCTGGTTGATGGACCGCGCGCATTTCATTCTCACCGATTCCGGCGGCATCCAGGAGGAAGCCCCGGCCATCGGCAAACCGCTGCTGGTACTGCGCGACGTTACCGAACGGCCTTCGGCACTCGAAGGCGGAACCGTGCTGTTGGTGGGCACCGACACTGACCGTATCGTCAAGGAAGCCAGCCTGTTGCTCGATGACGATGCCACGTTCCAGCGCATGAGCCGCGTCCATAGTCCTTACGGCGACGGTCATGCCAGCGAACGGATTGCCAACCGTCTGTGTACCTGGCTCAAACAACAAGCGCGGTCGGGAAAAACGGTATGAGCCTGGGTTTGGTCGATTTTTTTGCCTACCTGCTGTTCGGCCTCAAATACCTTGCAATCATCCTGGCGCTGTTGATGTTCGTGCTCGGGCTCGATGACCTGTTCATCGACCTGGTGTACTGGACCCGCAAGCTGATCCGCCGCTGGCGGATCTATGAAAAATTCAAGCGTGCCGATGAGCAGCGCCTGTACACCATCGGTGAAAAGCCCTTGGCGATCATGGTGCCGGCGTGGAACGAAGTCGGCGTGGTCGGCGAAATGGCGCGCCTGGCCGCCTCGACCCTCGATTACGAGAACTACCAGATTTTCGTCGGCACCTACCCCAACGACGCCGAGACCCAGGCCGATGTCGACGCGGTCTGCCAGCACTACCCCAACGTGCACAAAGTGGTCTGCGCGCGCCCCGGCCCCACCAGCAAGGCCGACTGCCTGAATAACGTGATCGACGCGATCCTGCGTTTTGAAAGCGATGCGAAGATCCAGTTCGCCGGGTTCATCCTGCACGATGCCGAAGACGTGATCTCCCCCATGGAGTTGCGCCTGTTCAATTACCTGCTGCCGGGCAAGGACCTGATCCAGATTCCGGTCTACCCCTACGCGCCTGAATGGAGAGGGTTCACCGCCGGGCACTACGTCGACGAGTTCGCCGAAAACCACGGCAAGGACGTGATCGTGCGCGAGGCCCTGACCGGCCAGGTACCCAGCGCCGGCGTCGGCACTTGCTTCAGCCGCAAGGCCATCAGCGCGCTGCTTGAGGATGGCGATGGCATTGCCTTCGATGTACAGAGCCTGACCGAAGACTACGACATCGGTTTTCGCCTCAAGCAAAAAGGCATGAAGTGCATCTTCGCCCGCTATTCGGTGACCGACCCGAAACTGGCGCTCGAACAGCCCTGGGCGTTCGGCATGAATCGCGCGTTTTCCCAGGTGATCTGTGTTCGCGAACATTTCCCCCGCGACTGGCAACACGCGATCCGGCAAAAATCCCGCTGGATCGTCGGCATCGTTTTCCAGGGCACGAAGAACCTTGGTTGGAGCCCCACCGGGTTGCTCAACTATTTTCTGTGGCGCGACCGGCGCGGCATGATCGCCTACCTGCTGAGTTTCATGGTCAACCTGCTGTTTCTGGTGTTGCTGGCAATGTGGCTGGTGACGGTGATAGCGCCGAACGCCTGGCGCTATCCGTCGATTCTCTCCGACAGCCCGTTGCTCAAGACCCTGCTGTGGCTAAACGGCCTGATGTTGATCAACCGGCTGTTCCAGCGCGGCTGGTTCGTCACCCGTTTTTACGGACTGGGCGAAGGCCTGCTGTCGGCGCCCCGGATGATGTGGAGCAACTTCATCAACTTCTTCGCCAACGTACGGGCGCTGCGCCAGGTCATGGAAATGGGCGACTCCCGTCGCGTGGCCTGGGACAAAACCACCCATGAGTTTCCGGCCCTGACCAAGGCCCAGCGCACACCCTTGGGTCATCGGCTGGTGGAAAAAGGCCTGCTCAGCGAAGAACAGCTGGAAGCGGCGATCACCAACCCGGTACGCCGACGCCTGGGTCATGAGCTGTTGCTGCGCGGACACATCGACACCACGCAACTGGTGCAGACCCTGGCCGAGCAACTGGACATGGAATGGGCGCCGCTCAACCCCTTTCAGCTCGACAAGCGCCTGATCGCGCAGGTGCCACGCAAGGTCGCCTCCCACTACGGCGTGCTGCCCGTGGCCGAGGAAGGCAATACCCTGGTGCTCGCCTCCGAAGGGCCGGTCAGCCAGGTTTCACTGGGTGCCATCAGCCGCCAACTGAAGCGCCCCGTGCGCTGTCGCCTGGCCCCTCAGGGCCGGGTCACACTGGGGATCCGCTACTGGTACGCCAGCCCCCGGCAAAATGCCGACGTCCAGCACATGCTCGAGGTGCTTGAGCGTCATCAGGTCGATGAAGCCTTGCTCGAGCGCGTCAGCCATCACCAGATATTGCTCGGCAATCTGCTGCAAGTGCGCGGGATGGTCCCGGCGAGCCTGTTCAATCAGGCATTGATCGACTTCGATGCCGAGCACATGTCGTTGGGCCAACACCTGATATCCCGCGGCATGATCACCCAGGCAGTGCTCGAACAGGCTTTGGTCGAACAGGCCAGCGAACAGCAAGCCGCCTACCGCATTGCCCGGGAGGTCGAATGAAGCCTCATGCCGCGCTCGTTGGGTGCCTGTTGTTGAGTCTGGGCACCGCCACTTGGGTGCAAGCCGAACCCTTGACTGACTTCGAACAATTTCGCAGCTTCCCCTACATGGACCGCAGCTACCGCGAAGCGAAAAAAGGCAACTGGGCCGAAGTCGAGCGTTTGATGCGCCACCTGCTGAGCAAGGTGCCCAAGAATGATGAAGCGCGGGCGCTGCTGGTGCAGGCGCTGGCCAAGCAACGGCGCTACAAGGACGCACTGCAAGCATTGCCGGACAACCCGCAAAACAGCGAGGCCTTGCTCAACCTGCGCCTGACCTGGATCGAGCAGGATCCGCCAGGCAGCACCCAGGTGGAACAGTGGATCGCCACCAGCAACCTCAACCAGCGCGTGCGCCTGTGGCAGGCCTACAGCCTGAGTCTCGCCAAGTTTGGCGGCGCAGGCCGGGCTCACGACTGGCTGGCGCAATTGAAGCCCAAAGGTGATGAGCGAATTCTGCACCTGGCCCTCTCCAACTGGTCCGAGCAACTGCGCGACTGGAACGGCACCATCGAACAACTCGCGCCTCTCGCCGCCAGCCACCCACTGAGCGCCGAGGATTGGCAGCGGCTGGCCAATGCCTATGTGCAACGCCTCGACGAAAAACCACTGGAGCAATTACTGCAGCAGGCACCCAACCCGCAGGCCGCGCGCAAGGCTCGCCTGGCCATGGTCGATCGCGCGATAGCCATGGGTCACACCGAACAGGCCCAACGCTGGATGCAGTCGCTGCCGCCGGACGATCTCGCCGATCCCGCACAACGCCAGCGCCTGTGGGAATTGGCGCGGCAAACCGGCGATAGTGCAACCGTGCAGCGCTTGAGTGGCGAATTGCAGCGGCCGTGCCTGGAGACCGCCGACTGGCTGTCCCGCCGCGACCCGGATGCAGCGCTTGCGCAATTGCGTAACTGCCCAGCCGACGACGACCCATTGACCTGGCTGGTCCTTGTCCAGCGCCTGCACGCCACTGAACTCTTGCAGAGCACGCGTCTGCCCGAACCTTGGGACAGCCAGCGTCAGCAACGCTTGCTGGACGTCTGGCAAGAAGAAGGCCGCAGCGACAAGATCATGGCCTGGCTCGCCGGCCAGCCGCAGACCGCCGAAGTGCTCAAGCGTCGGGCCGAACTGACGCAGGCGCAGGGTCGCACTACCGAAGCGGCGACACTCTGGGAGCGGCACTACCAACAGACCGGCAACCTTCGTTCCCTCGATCAGGCCACCTACCTGGCGCTCAATGCCGGGCAGCGGGAACACGCACAACAACTGCTGGAAAACGCTTACGACCGTCAGGGCGGCAAACTTCCCAATGCTCTGTTACAACGATTGGCGACCCTCTACGCCTCGTCAACGCCGACAGCTTCACAGCAACAGCGCATGGTGTCGCTGCTCAGTCATGTTGACCCCACCACCCGTGGTCAACTGCTGGCGCAACTGGCCGAGAACGGTCAATGCACCGCCGTGCAACACGCCATTGGCGCGCAACCGCAGGCTGCCGGCGACTACCGCGCACTGGGGCGCTGCGCCATGCCGGATCGTCCGGGGGAAGCGGTCGTCTATTTCCAGCAGGCGGAAAAAACTGGCGACCGAAGTAGCCGCGTGTCCATGGCCTATGCCCTCGAAGCGGCCGGCGATTCGGCCGGGGCGCTGGCGATCTGGCGCAGCCTGCCCGATGCCGAACTCAGCGACAACGCCCGCCTCACAGCCAGTCGCAGCGCCCTGAACGCCGGTGATCTGTCAGCCGCCGAACGTTACTGGCAGCAAAGTCACAGCCGTGGCGCCAACGAATGGGCGCTGGGTGCGGCGATTGCCGATGCGCAAGGCAATCATGAACGGGCCCTGCAACGACAACGTTCGGCCCTGCAACAGTCACCGGATGCCGGGCATTTCTACGCCGCGTCGGTCACCGCGCAAAAGGCCGGCGAACCTGCACAAAGCACGACGTGGCTGGCCGAAGCGGTACGACTCGATCCGGACAACCCGCGTTATCGCGCCGACTACGGTATGAGACTGGCTGGAGCAAAAACCAAAGAGGAACGCGCCAAAGCCATTCCTTACCTGCAAACCGCCACCCGGGACTTTCCCGAGGATTACCGCCTGGGCGAAACCCTCGCCCTGCGCTATGACGAAGTCGCCGACAGTGCTGCGGCACGCAAGGAACTGCACCGGGTCATCGACCTTGAGCAGTATCCAGTGGCGGCCGACGACAAGGACGGCAGCATGGAAGCCCGGCGTTATCGCCAGCGCCGCGCCCATGAAACCCTGTCTCGCCGCGACTCCCGTACCGTCGCCAGCACCTGGTCACCGGCCGGGGTTTCGACCAACGACTTCTTGCGGTCCGATGACACCACCGGCTCTCGACGCCGCTCCACTTCACAAAACGTGCAACTGGCCATGTGGGACCACGCGCTGGGCGAGGAACCGAGCCGCGCCGGCAGTACGCTGTCGGTCTATGGTCGTGTGCTGCTCGGTGGCCAGGGTCGATCGAGCTACGCAGAATCCCTGGGTACCGGTGTGGGGTTGCGCTACAAACCCTGGGGCACGGCGAACATCAACTTCTACGGCGAAATCTACAAACAGAGCCAGTTCGATGACCAGGACAATCACGGTCTGAGCCTGGGCCAGATGCTGGTGCCGGAAAAGCTGTCGGACCAGGTCGATGATCACCGCCAGGACGGGCACACCACCACCGACTACCTGTTGCGCAGCACCGCTTCGTTCCTTGATCAGGGCAGGTTTCGCAACGACTGGCGCATCGATGAAAGCGATTGGGAGGAACGTTTTCTCTATCTGGACGCCGCCTGGTGGACCAAGGCCGGCGACCATCAATGGTTGTCGCGGTTCCAGCAGGGCCATGCCTGGAAGCTGCCGTTCAACGGCGCACAAACCCTCATGCCCTATGGCTTTGTCGAATTTTCCAGCCAGGACCCGAGCAACGACTGGCGCCAGGACTTGCGCACCGGCATCGGCCTGCGCTGGCAATGGTGGTTCGACGATGACCTCTACAACGCCTACCGCGCGCACCTGACGGTTCGCAGCGAATATCAGCAATGGTTGGGGGGCAATCTGTATGAGGGCGGCAATGGCGTGCTGCTGGGCGTGGAGATGAATTTCTGATGAAGCGATTGCTACTGGTGGTGTGCCTGTTACTCAGCAGTGCATGGGGCCGCGCCGACGAACGGATTTTCTATCAACCGCTGAACGTCGACGCCAGCCTCAGCCAGACGCAATGGCGCCAGATCTGGCAGGACACCGCCAGACAGGGTGCCCACACCGTGATCGTGCAGTGGACCGCCTACGGCGATTCGGACTTCGGCGGCGCCAACGGCTGGCTTGCCGACAGCCTGAAGCTGGCCCAGGCCCAAGGCCTGAAACTGGTGCTGGGGCTCTACATGGACCCTGCCTATTACCAACGCATCGACGAACTGGACAGCGCCGGGCTGGCGACTTACTGGCAAGCGCAACTGGGCCGGTCGCTGGCCCAACGGCAAAAGCTGTGCAAGGACTGGAAGCTCATGGTCACGGGCTGGTATGTGCCGATGGAGCTGGATGATCTGCACTTCCTCGCCGCTGATCGCCGACAGGCCCTGCAACGTCAACTCAAGGACTTCGCCAGCCAGCTCGATGCGCCGCTGCATATCAGCGCCTTCAGCGCCGGCAAACTCGCGCCACGGGTCAATGGCCAGTGGCTGGCGGATTTGGCCGGTCAGGGGATTCAGGTCTGGTGGCAGGACGGTGCCGGTACCGGACGTTTGCCGGCATTGGTGCGCGATGGCTACGCCGGTGCGCTGCCCTGCTCCGTCGGCATCGTTCAGGAAGCGTTTCGTCAGATCAGCGCGGCGGGCAAAGCCTTTGGCGCTGAACCGGCCAACCCGGACAAGACGTCGTTGGGTTGCCATCCCACTGCGGTGTTTTCCCTGCGCTACCGGCCCTGGGGCAAGGTGATTCTTGATAACCAACGCAAAAACAAGGTCGACGATGTACAAAACCATTGAAGATGAAGTGCTGAAAAAAGCGGCGCCTACCGAGTTGAAAGCCGAGTTCATCCAGCATGAATTCCAACGGTTGCACGCCTTTTGTCTGCTGATCTATCTCGCCAGTATCGCGATGTGGGTCGTGTTCGACCTGATCATCAGCTACCTCGGTGGCCAGGGGTTTACCTGGCTTTCAATGCTGTTTATCGGGCTCTTTGCGATCTTCGCGATCATTCTGATGTTCACCCGCAAGGCCCGTCATTTCGATGTACTGAATCTGCTGTTTGCCTTCACCATCACCCTTGGTGTTCGCCTTTTGATTGAAGGCCTTCCCGAAGATTTACAGCCGGCCTGGCTGATACTGGCCGCCACGAGCATCTTGTACAGCGCCTCCATGTTGCCGCTGGGCCGCGGGTCTTTTTTCGGCACGCAGATCATTGCCTGGCTGATGCTCAATCCTTTCTTCGACAGTGATGTGGCGGTGTTCGACCTCAGGGGCATGCTGATGGTCTGCTACATGGGCTTTTTCTGTGCGCTGACCCTTTATGTTTTCCTCACCCTGCGCAAAGCCAAGCTCTATAACTTCATCGTGTCCAGGCTGCTGCTGGACCAGGCGTACCTCGACACCCTCACCGAAATCCCCAACCGCCGCTCGTTCATGACCCGCGCCGACAAACAGCTGCACGCCGTCCCGCGCGAGCACGACCATTACCTGGCGATGATCGACATCGACAACTTCAAGAAGGTCAACGACGTCTACGGCCACGACATCGGCGATGAAGTGCTCAAGCGCATCGCGGCGAACATCAAGGCGGTGATGAGCCACTTCGAGTACGCGCGCCTGGGTGGCGAAGAGTTTGCGATTTACCTGGCCGGGGTGCGCCGCGAAGATGTCGAGGCCCTGGCCGGTGAACTGTGCCGGGTGGTGCGCGAACAACCGAGCCGGCACCCGGTGACCATCAGCATCGGCCTGGCCAGGGTGCTGGAGGGCGACACCCTGAATCAGGCGTTGGTCAAGGCGGATGCGGCGTTGTATGAGTCAAAACATACGGGGAAGGATCGGTATACCTTTCATCAGTGAGGTTTGTAGCGCTTTCCCGGCCGCCTTCGCGAGCAGGCTCACTCCCACAGGTGAATGCATTTCAAATGTGGGAGTGAGCCTGCTCGCGATGCTTCTAGCCTTTTTTCACACGCTCGATGTATTTGTTCACTGCCGGAGATTTCTCAAACCGCCGGTGAACCAGCGCCAGCCACGACGACGCATCGCAATCCTCGATCTGCCGATACACCACATTCGGCAAACTCACATGGCCGACCACTGACTCCGGCACCACCGCCACGCCCTGCCCCAGTGACACCAGGGCAATCACCGCCACCAATCCACCGGGTTGCGCCCCCAGTTTCGGCACGAAATCGCCCTGACTGGCGACTTGCAAAGTGCCGACAACTTGTTCGGGGAGAATGAAGTTTTCGTTTTGCAGATGTGCCGAGTTGATGACCGGCAAGCGGTTCAGCCATGAGTCCACCGGCAACGCCAACACAAAGCCTTCGTCGATCAGGCGCACAGCCTCGACCCCTTCCGGCAAGGCCAGCGGGCAGCGGATGTAACCCAGATCGAAGCGCCCTTCGAGGATCATGTTGGGCAGGCTGGCCATGGGGCTTTCCCGCACATTGAGGCTGACATCCGGGTATTGGCCGGTAAAACCCTGCACCTGTTTTTGCAACAGCCCCGAATACACAGCTGAGGCCACGTAACCCAATTCGATATGGCCGATGTCGCCGCGGCCGGCGCGTTGGGCGTTGCGCTGGGCCGACTCGAACTGCCGAACCGTGGCCTCGGCCTCGATCAGCAATGCCGCGCCGGCTTCGGTCAGGCTGACATCCCGCACCTGGCGCAGAAACAGACGCGTCCCCAGCTCCGCTTCCATGTCCTGAATCTGCCGGGTCAAGGTCGGCGGCGCAATGCCCAGTTGCTCGGCGGCACGGGTGAAATTGCGCTGCCGGGCAACGGCAAGGAAGTAGCGGAAGTGGCGAATGTCCATCGGCACGTTAGCTCAAAGGTAATGAAGTGATGATAGCGGCCTAACAACAGCAGGATCCGCCAGCGGTAAGCTGGGCGCAACCTCACAGTAGAGAAGCCCTGCCATGCCCGTCAAACCCAATGTGAGTCCCCGTCTGACCTTGCTCACCGCCTCTGCGGTGTGCTCGCTGATCGTGCTCGACACCAACATCGTCGCCGTTACCTTGCCCAGCATCGCCCGGGATCTGGGGGCGAATTTCGCCGACATCGAATGGGTCGTCAGCGCTTACATGCTGGCCTTCGCTGCCTTGCTGCTGCCCGCCGGAAGTCTGGCTGACCGCTTTGGCCGGCAGAAAACCCTGATGTGGGGCCTGGGCATCTTCATCCTCGCCTCGCTGGGTTGCGGTGCGGCACCGAACGCCCTGTTTCTCGACATCGCCCGTGCGATCAAAGGCGTCGGCGCTGCGCTGTTGCTCACCTCCGCGCTGGCCTCCATCGGCCACACTTTCCACGACGAAGTGGAACGGGCCAAGGCCTGGGCGTTCTGGGGCGGGTGCATGGGCGTGGCCATGACGGCGGCGCCGACCCTGGGCGGCCTGATCACCGAATACGTGGGATGGCGCTGGATTTTCTACCTCAACCTGCCGGTCGGCCTGTTCCTGATGATCATGGTGTGGCGTGCAGTGCCGGAGTCCCGCGATGCCCAGGCGGCGCGCCTCGACCCTTGGGGCAGCCTCGCCTTCAGCGCCAGTCTGTTGTGCCTGATCTGGGGTTTGATCGAAGCCAACCGGATCGGCTGGAACAACCCCGCCACCTACGCCCGCCTGGTGGGTGGTGCCCTGTTGCTGGGGTTGTTCGTGGTGATCGAGCGCCTGCAGCAACGGCCGATGATCGATCTGCAACTGTTCAGGCATCCGCGCTTTATCGGCGCCCTGCTTGGCATGTTCTCCTACGCCGCGTGCGCCCAGGTGATGATGACCCTGCTGCCGTTCTACTTGCAGAACGGCCTGGGCTTTACCGCCATTTGCGCCGGGTTGGGCATGTTGCCCTTTGCCGTGACCATGTTGATTTTCCCGCGCATTGGCGTGCGGCTGGCAGGACGCGTAAGCCCCGCGAACATGATGGCGATCGGGCTGACGCTGGTAGGCGGCGGCAACCTGCTCAGTGCCTGGGCGGTCAACTGTGGCGGTTACCTGCCCTTCGCCCTGGCGATTGCCGTGACCGGTGCCGGCGCCGGGTTGCTCAACGGCGACACCCAGAAAAACATCATGGCCTGCGTGCCTCGGAGCCGTACCGGCATGGCGTCGGGAATGAGCACCACCATGCGCTTCAGTGCAGTGATGCTGGCGATCGGGGTGTATGGCGCCTTGCTGTCGGGTCATAGCGAACAGCTGCTGCACGACCATCTGTCGGCACAGGGCGGACAGTGGCTCGAACACACACAAGGCGTCGCCTCGCGGGTAGTGGCCGGTGACATGCTGGCCGCGATGAGCCTGCTGCCACAAGCCGCACGGCCGGTAGTCGAACCGCTGGCGCGCCAGGCGTTCGTCGGAGGCTTCAGCCTGTTGCTGTGGGTTGCGGGGCTGGCGGGATTACTCGCTGCGCTGGTAGTCGGTACGCTGATGCGCAATCCGATCCCAACGCCTCACACGGCCTTGGTGCTTGAGTGACGTGCAGATGTAGGCTTCGACCTGCTCGATTCATTGCCTGCTTGACATTAAAGCTGACTTTAAGCTTAGCCTCTCCCCATCACTGATGAGGAGTCAACTATGTCGCCCTTCCAAACATTGAATCTGCCCAACGGCCAGATTCTCGGCAATCGCATCGCCAAAGCCGCGATGGAAGAAAACCTGGCCGACAGCGACCAGGCGCCCGACCGCGCGTTGTTGCGCCTGTATCAAGCCTGGGCCGAGGGCGAAACCGGGCTGCTGTTGACCGGCAACGTGATGATCGACCGTCGTGCCATGACCGGTCCTGGTGGTGTGGTTTTGGAAGACGAACGCCACCTGGACCGCTTCCGCCAATGGGCCAGCATTGGCCGGGCCGGTGGCGCGCACTTCTGGGTGCAACTCAATCATCCGGGCCGCCAGACCATGGCCAACCTCGGCCAGCAAGCCTTGGCGCCTTCTGCAGTGGCGCTGGATCTGGGTCAGTTCTCGAAGATGTTTGCCGAGCCCAAACCCATGAGCGAAGCCGACATCGAGGACGTGATCCGACGTTTCGCCAACAGCGCGGCACTGGCTGAAAAGGCCGGTTTCACCGGTGTGCAGATTCATGCCGCGCACGGCTACCTCCTCAGCCAGTTCCTCTCGCCGCTGACCAACCGTCGCACCGACCGCTGGGGCGGCTCGCTGGAGAATCGCGCACGCTTGCTGCTGGCGGTGGTCGACGCGGTACGCAATGCCGTATCGCCGCAGTTTTGCGTGGCGGTGAAACTCAACTCGGCGGACTTCCAGCGCGGCGGCTTCGATGCCGACGACGCCCGGCAAGTGATCCAGTGGCTCAACGAGCAACAGATCGACCTGCTGGAGCTGTCCGGGGGCAGCTACGAAGCACCGGCCATGCAAGGTGAAGCCCGTGATGGCCGGACCCTGGCCCGGGAAGCGTACTTTCTGGAAATGGCCGGCGATTTGGCCAGCGTGGCGCGCATGCCGGTCATGGTGACGGGCGGGATCCGCCGCCTGGCGATTGTCGAACAGGTACTCGACAGCGGCATCGCGATGGCCGGGATCGGCACCGCGCTGGCTGTTGAACCGCAGTTGGTCAAACACTGGCGCGAAGGCCAGAACAGCCATCCGCAGCTACCGCCGATCCGCTGGAAGCGCAAACCGCTGGCGGCACTGGCAAGCATGGCCGTGGTGAAGTTCCAGCTCCATCGCTTGAGTCGCGGGCACAAGACCCGACCCCAGGTGTCGGCGTTGTGGGCGTTGATTCTGGACCAGTTGTACATCGCCCGGCGGACCCGGCAGTATCGGCAGGCGATGGGTAAGTAATTCAAAATTTTTGGCGGCTGATACACCGCTTTCGCGAGCAGGCTCGCTCCCACAGAGGAATGCATTCCAAGTGTAGGAGCGAGCCTGCTCGCGATGAGGCCCGCACACACAACACAGCACTCAGCCCGGAAACAGCTCATCGATATGCCGATACTCAGCCTGCATCTGCGCAGCCAACACCCTGCTGCGCCCAAGCCGAATGGGCCCGCGCTCGATGTCGATCACTAGCCCCGGACAGTCAATGGCGGGCAACGCTGCCCATTCCTTCAACCGGCCATCGGTCAATACCAGCAAGCGCTGCTGCTCCGCCGGAAATCGCTTTTGCCGCGAAGCCAGCCACTGCCCCGCTTCACCCAGCGCCGCCAGCAACGGCGTGCCACCCCCTGCGCCGAGCCCATCGAGCCAGTGGCGCAAACCACTGGACGCTTTCAATCCTTGCACCTGCCACTTCGGCACGGCACCGCTGGCCGTCAGCAGGGCCAGACGCGCGCGTTGGCGGTAGGCGTCATCGAACAGATTCGCCAACAACCCTTTGGCGTCACTCAAGGATTGATGACGGCGGGTCGAGGCGGAAGCATCGACGATCACCAGCCACAACTCATGGGGCGAACGGGTGCGCAGTTGAAAAAGCACATCGGTGCGCTGACGTGGGCGGCCATTGAGCAACGTGCCGGGCCAATTGATCGAACCGCTGCGGGCGGTGTGACGCTTGCCCTGCCTGCCGTTGTCCAGTCGTCCGGCGCGGGGTCTGGCATTCGCCCCCGCGTCAGATCGAGGGCGAATGCCTAGGGCTTTTTTGGCCAGCTCGGCACTTCACGCCGGGCGCCGGTCGGCAGTGCCTGGGCTGGCATTTCTCCCCATTGGCCCTGGCCTTCGCTCGGGTTGGCAGTCTGCTTCGATGGCGACGGGTTGGGCGGTGATGCCGGTGGCGTGTGCTCGCGACGACGATGACGCAAGGCAAACTCCGCGACCGCGTCGATGTCTTCCTCGGCAATGGCGCCCGCTCCGCGCCAGGCGGCATGGGCACGGGCCGCGCGCAGCCAGACCAGATCGGCGCGCAAGCCATCGACGCCGGCAGCGAAACAACGCTCGGTGATCTGCCCCAGCGCTGCATCGTCGAGGGGAATGCTGGCCAACGCACTACGCGCCGTCTGGCAACGCTCGCGCAAGGATTGCTGCTGGCGCTCCCACTCAGCGCAAAAGCCTTGTGGATCGCTGTCGAAATCCAGACGTCGACGAATGATCTGCCCCCGTTCAGCCGGTGCAGTGTGCCCGCTAAGGGCGACGTTCAAGCCAAAACGGTCGAGCAGCTGCGGACGCAGCTCGCCCTCCTCCGGATTCATGGTGCCGATCAGCACGAACTTCGCCGAATGCCGATGGGAAATGCCGTCGCGCTCCACCAGATTGGTGCCGCTGGCGGCGACGTCGAGCAGCAGGTCGACCAGGTGATCCGGCAGCAGATTGACTTCATCGACGTAAAGCACACCGCCATCGGCCTTGGCCAACACGCCGGGGGAAAATTGTGCGCGGCCTTCGCTCAGGGCAGCATCCAGGTCGAGGGTGCCAACCAGGCGCTCTTCGGTGGCGCCCAATGGCAACGTGACGAACTGGCCACTGGCGAGCAGGTCTGCCAAACCTCGGGCCAGGGTCGACTTGGCCATGCCACGCGGGCCTTCGATCAATACACCGCCGATTTTCGGGTCAATGGCGGTCAGGTACAACGCCAGTTTCAAGTCGTCGGCGCCGACCACGGCGGAGAGGGGGAAATGCGGGGTGTCGGTCATTATCAAATCTCGGTCATGGTCGGTGATCTCACAAACACCGTCATCCCTGTAGGAGCGAGCCTGCTCGCGATGGTGTGTCAGCTACATTAATGTCAACTGACACACCATCGCGAGCAGGCTCACTCCTACAGGGGTTCGTGGTGTTTCAGGTGTCTTCTTCTATATCCAGCAGCAAATTTTCCAAGGCCTCGCGATACTCCCCCGGCTCTTTCCACATCCCCCGCTGTTGCGCCTCGAGCATCCGCTCGGTCATGTCGCGCAAGGCATGGGGGTTGTGCTCGCGCACGAAATCCCGGGTGCCCGGGTCGAGCAAATAGGCATCGGCCAGCAACGCGTACTGATGATCGTCGATCAACCGGGTGGTCGCGTCGAAGGCGAACAGGTTGTCGACCGTCGCCGCCATTTCGAACGCACCTTTATAGCCGTGGCGCTTGACGCCTTCGAGCCATTTCGGATTGGCCGCCCGGGAGCGGATGACCCGATTCAGTTCTTCCTTCAGCGTGCGGATCTTCGGCAAGTCAGGCTGGCTGTGATCGCCGTGATAACTCGCCGCTGCTTCGCCGCGCAGGCTTTCCACGGCAGCGAGCATGCCACCCTGGAATTGGTAATAGTCATTGGAATCGAGCAGGTCGTGTTCGCGGTTGTCCTGGTTTTGCAGCACCGCTTGCACCTGGCTCAATCGCCGGGCGAACGGTTCACGGGCCACCGTACCTTCGTCGGAACCGCCATAGGCATAACCACCCCAGTTCAGGTAAACCTCGGCCAGATCCTCGCGGCTCTGCCACAGGCGAGCATCGATGGCACCCTGTACCCCCGCGCCATAGGCACCGGGTTTGGCGCCGAAAATGCGCCAACCGGCCTGACGCCGCGCGGTTTCTTCGTCGAGCCCCGATTGCAGCAAGACTTCACGTTCGGCACGCACCTTGGCCGCCAATGGATTGAGATCGTCTGGCTCATCCAGCGCGGCGACCGCCTGGACAGCGGCGTCGAACAAGCGGATCAGGTTGGCGAAGGCATCGCGGAAGAAACCCGAGACCCGCAAGGTGACGTCCACTCGCGGCCGGTCAAGCAGGCTCAGCGGCAGAATTTCAAAGTCATCGACCCGTTGACTGCCGGTGGCCCACACCGGGCGTACGCCCATCAGCGCCATGGCCTGGGCGATGTCATCGCCGCCGGTGCGCATGGTCGCCGTGCCCCACACCGACAGGCCGAGCTGACGCAGATGATCGCCGTGGTCTTGCAGGTGGCGCTCGAGAATCAGGTTGGCCGACTGGAACCCGATGCGCCAGGCCGTGGTGGTGGGCAGGTTGCGCACGTCCACCGAATAGAAGTTGCGCCCGGTGGGCAGCACATCCAGACGACCGCGACTCGGTGCGCCGCTGGGACCGGCCGGAACGAAACGACCGTCGAGGGCATCGAGCAAGCCGCGCATTTCTGCCGGGCCGCAAGCGTCCAGCCTTGGCGCGACCACTTCGCGCAGGTTGTCGAGGATGGCGCTCACCTCAGACCAACCCGCTTCCTGTGGGAGCTGGCTTGCCAGCGATGGAGTGTCAGTCGAGATCAATGCAACTGACACACCATCGCCAGCAAGCCGGCTCCTACAGGGGTCGGCTAATGCCTGTGAGATCAGTTGTGCGGCGAACAATTCGAGGCGTTCGCGGGTGTCGCCGGTAGTACGCCAGAGTTCGTCACTGATCGACAGCAATGCTTCGGGTCGAGGCCCGGTCCAGGGCTCGGCCAATGCACAATCCAGCGGATCAAACCCCAGTTCGAAGGCCTTGGCCAACGCCCGCAGCAGACTCGATTGCGCCCCACGGCCATCGCCCCGGGGAATGCGCAGCAGCGCGAGCAAGGTATCGATGCGTAATCGACCGGTCGGTGACTCGCCGAACACGTGCAAGCCGTCGCGGATCTGCGACTCTTTCAGGTCGCACAGGTACGTATCCAGCCGTGGCAGCCAGATCGCCGCATCGGCGTCGCTGTCGAGCTGTTCGTCCAGTTGCAGTTCGCAGTCGATGTGCGTGTCGCGCACCAGTTGCAGGATGTCCCGTTGCAATTCACGGGCACGACGCGGATCGAGCAGTTGCGCTTCGTAATACTCGTCGGCCAGCAGTTCGAGGTTGCGTAATGGACCGTAGGTTTCGGCGCGCGTCAGGGGTGGCATCAAGTGGTCGATGATCACTGCCTGGGTGCGACGCTTGGCCTGGGCGCCCTCGCCCGGATCATTGACGATGAACGGATAGATGTTCGGCAACGGCCCGAGCAGCGCGTCCGGCCAGCAACTTTCCGACAGCCCGACGCCTTTGCCCGGCAGCCATTCGAGATTGCCGTGCTTGCCGACGTGGATGACCCCGTGGGCGCCGTAGGTGTTGCGCAGCCAGAAATAAAACGCCAGGTAACCGTGGGGCGGAACAAGATCCGGGTCGTGATACACCGCGCTCGGATCGACCTGATAACCCCGCGCCGGTTGAATGCCGACGAAGGTCAGGCCGAAACGCAGGCCGGCGATCATCAATCGTCCGCCTCGGCACATCGGATCGTTTTCCGGCGGCCCCCAACGCTCCAGCACCGCCGCGCGGTTGGCTTCGGGCAGTGCATTGAACATCACCAGATAGTCGTCCATGGCCAGGCTTTGCTGGCAAGGGCGCTGGTCGATTGTGTCAAGATCGTTGCTGACGCCGCCGAGCAATTGCTGGATCAAATCGGTGCCGCTCTCCGGCAAATCGGCCGGTAGCGGATACCCTTCTTGATGAAGCGCACGCAGAATATTCAGCGCAGCGGCCGGAGTATCCAGGCCCACGCCATTGCCGATGCGACCATCACGGGTCGGGTAGTTGGCGAGGATCAGCGCCACCCGCTTTTCAGAGTTGTGCAGGCGCGCCAGATCGATCCAGCGTCGTGCCAATTCCGCGACAAAGTCCATGCGTTCCGGTTGTGGTCGGTAGCAGACCACATCGGACTGACTGCGCTCGCTGCGCCAGGCCAGGTCCTTGAAGCTGATCGGCCGGCTGATGATCCGCCCGTCCAGTTCCGGCAGCGCGATGTGCATCGCCAGGTCACGGGGCCCGAGACCCTGCTCGCTGGCGCGCCAACCCGGTTCGTTGTCCTGGGCGCAGATTGCCTGAATCACCGGGATATTGCGGCGAAACGGCCGCAGATGCGGCGCTTCGGGGCTCGATTGCGCGAATCCGGTGGTGTTCAGAATCACCCCCGCCTCGACTTCATCCAGCCAGTCCTCGACCACCGACAGGCAGCCGGGTTCTTTCAGACTGGCCAGCGCAATCGGCAACGGGTTCAGCCCCGCCACCTGCAAACGCTGGCAGAAAACATCGATGAATCCGGTGTTCGCCGCCTGCAGGTGCGAGCGGTAGAACAGCACCGCCGCTACCGGCTGACCGGCCTGCCAGTCAGCCTGCCAATCCTTCAGGGTCGCGGGGCTTTTTCGTGGGTGGTAGACCGCCGTGCGCGGCAGGATTTGTGGCTCGGCCCAGGCGTAATCACGGCCCAGCCAACGGTTGGCCAGACAGCGAAACAGGTCCAGCGCATTGGCCATGCCGCCCTGGCGCAGGAAGTGCCAGAGCCGGTCGCGATCCTCGGGAGTCACGGTACTCAGGTCGCTGAGCTCCGGGTCCGGACGATCATCGCCCGGCACCAGGATCAGTTGCACGCCACGTTGCGACAACTCAACCAGGCGCTCGACACCATAGCGCCAATAAGCGATGCCGCCATGCAGCGAGATCAATATGACCTTGGCATGGCGCAGCACCTCATCGACGTACAGATCGACCGAAGCGTGATTCTGCACCTGCATCGGATTGGCCAGGCGCACGCTCGGGTAATCGTCGGGCAACTGCTGCGCCGCTTCGGCGAGCAGCGCCAGGCTGGAATCGCCGCTGCACAGGATCACCAGCTCGGCGGGGGTTTGTCCAAGGTCGGCAATGTTGTCATCCGACACGAATCCGCCGGGCTGGGTCCTGAGCAGGTGCATGGATTACACGCTGAGCGCGGCGCGCAATTGCGCTTCGAGTGCGGCAGCGTCCAGCTCCTGGCCGATCAACACCAGACGCGTAGTGCGCGCTTCTTCGGCGCCCCACTGACGGTCGAAGTGCTTGTCGAAACGGGTGCCCACGCCCTGGATCAGCAGGCGCATCGGTTTGTTCGGGATCGCCGCGAAACCTTTGACCCGCAGGATGCCGTGCTGGACCACCAGTTGCGTCAGCGCGTCCAGCAGCAGGCTCTCGTCAGAGGCCGGCAGTTCGATGGAGATGGAATCGAACGCGTCATGATCGTGATCGTCTTCACCTTCATGGTGGTGATCGTGATGGCTGTGACGGCTGTCGATGTGTTCCTCGGAACCGGCGCCGAGGCCGATCAGCACGTCCAGTGGCAGGCGACCGTTGCTGGCTTCGATGACCTTCACCGCCGGTGGCAGCTCTTCGGCGACTTCCAGGCGCACGCGGGCCAGGTCTTCCGGGTTGATCAGGTCGGCCTTGTTGAGGATCACCAGGTCGGCGCTCGACAGTTGGTCGGCGAACAGCTCGTGCAGCGGCGACTCGTGGTCCAGGTTCGGGTCCAGTTTGCGCTGGGCATCGACTTGGTCCGGGAACGCAGCGAAAGTGCCGGCGGCCACAGCCGGGCTGTCGACCACGGTGATCACCGCGTCAACGGTGCAGGCGCTGCGGATTTCCGGCCACTGGAAGGCCTGGACCAAGGGTTTTGGCAAGGCCAGGCCCGAGGTTTCGATGAGGATGTGATCGAGATCGCCGCGCCGGGCGACCAGTTCGCGCATCACCGGGAAGAACTCTTCCTGCACGGTGCAGCACAGGCAGCCGTTGGCCAGCTCGTAGACGCGGCCGTTGGCTTCTTCTTCGGTGCAACCGATGGAACATTGCTTGAGGATTTCGCCGTCGATGCCCAGCTCGCCGAACTCGTTGACGATCACCGCGATACGGCGGCCCTGGGCGTTGTCGAGCATGTGCCGCAGCAAGGTGGTTTTGCCCGAGCCGAGGAAGCCGGTGACGATGGTGACGGGGAGTTTGGCCAGTGTTTTCATCGGATGCCCTTTGGCAAGGTGGCGGGCATACGGGACGAGAACCGACTACGCGCCTGCGCGCCGGAAGCATTCGCCACCGGATCACCCCGCCCGGTTGTAGTGAGAATCTGTATCGAGGCAGGTCTCCTGGCTGACGGTGTGCCAATCATCGAATTGGCATTTGCTGCGCCTTCCCGCGGGCTCAGGACCTGAGCGTGCAGTGGCGTGGCAGCGAACATCACCGTTCACAGTTGCGGGGGCAGCCGCGGCATCGACCGCGTTCCCTTCTTAGCTTCGACAAATGCCGAAGAACCTCGAAAGCGCAAGGCTACGCATCGTATTGGGGCGGGTCAATGATCATGCTGAGTTCGGTGGTGGCCGGGATGCCGCCATCGCGAGCAAGCTTTGCTCCCACAGGTTGTCGGTGTCCTTGTGGGAGCAAAGCTTGCTCGCGATCGGGGCAACTCGGTCTCAAGATGAGAACCGGTGCCAATTGACGCCCCACCCCCGCCCATGCTCTCCTACACACCTTGTTACGGGTGCCCTTCACAGGGTGAAACGGGAAACCGGTGAATCATGTGCTTTACTCTAAAGCCATGTCAGTCCGGTGCTGCCCCCGCAACGGTAAGCGAGCGAAGCGTCAGATCCACTGTGCCGACGTGGCATGGGAAGGTGATGCTTGAAGGTCAAGGCAGTTGCCTGCGCCCCTCGTGAGCCCGGAGACCGGCCCGCAACACGAAGTGATCAAACTTCACTGAATGACAAACCCGCGGTGGGCGGGCGCTGTTCGAATCGCTGCGCGCCCGTTCGTGCAGTGACTCTGCATGCGCTTTTTATTCCCCCGCTGACAGAACAGAGGGAAACGCCATGTCGATCATCAGCAGCACCGGCCACACAGCCTCCTCCAGCACGACTTCCACCCTTGCCCAACGCATCACTGCCGCCGTCTGCGCGTCGATCCTCGGTGCATGCCTTGTGTATTTCGCCGGTTTCTCGCACATCGAAGCGGTCCACAACGCCGCCCACGATACCCGTCACAGCTCCGCGTTCCCGTGCCATTGAGACCTGCCGACATGATCAAGCGTATTGCGCAAACTGCAGGGTTCACCGGCTTGCTGGCCGCCCTGTTGCTGACGCTGTTGCAAAGTTTCTGGGTCGCCCCGCTGATTTTGCAGGCTGAAACCTACGAAAAAGCCGAGCCAGCGGTCGTGGAAGTTCATGAACATGCCGCCGGCGTCGCCGCCCATACCCACGATGCCGAGGCCTGGGAGCCGGAAGATGGCTGGCAGCGCGTGCTGTCGACCACGGGCGGCAATCTGGTCGTAGCCGTTGGCTTCGCCCTGATGCTCGCCGGTCTCTACACCCTGCGCGCGCCAACCAAAACCTCCCAGGGTCTGCTCTGGGGCCTGGCCGGTTACGCCACCTTCGTACTGGCGCCGACCCTCGGCCTGCCACCGGAATTGCCGGGCACCGCTGCCGCCGACCTGGCACAACGGCAAATCTGGTGGATCGGTACGGCCGCCTCCACCGCTGTCGGTATCGCGCTGATCGTGTTCAGCCGCCACTGGCTGATGAAAGTCCTCGGCGCGGCGATCCTTGCCGTTCCTCATGTGATTGGCGCACCGCAACCGGAAGTGCACTCGATGCTCGCCCCGGAAGCCCTCGAAGCCCAATTCAAAATCGCTTCGCAGCTGACCAACATGGGGTTCTGGCTGGCCCTGGGCCTGATCAGCGCCTGGTTGTTCCGCCGCAAAAGCGATGGCCAATACCACGCATGACTGATGCAAGCACAGCGCCGACCCTGGTGGTCGGCCTGGGCTGCCAGCGAGGCTGCCCCGTCAGCACGCTGCGGGCGCTGCTCGATCAGGCATTACAGGCCAACCAGATCGAACTCCATCAGATCAAGGCACTGGCCAGCATCGACTTGAAACGCGACGAACCGGCCCTGATCGAACTGGCCGAGCAGCTTGGCTTGCAAATGATGTATTTCAGCAGCGAACAATTGGCGGTTTATCAACCGCAGCTTAGCCACCATTCGCAGATCGCCTTCGAACGCACCGGTTGCTACGGCGTGGCGGAAAGTGCCGCGCTGGCCCTCGCCGAACAACTGGCCAATACCCCTGCCAAACTGCTGATCCCGCGACAAAAATATGCCCAGGCGACTCTGGCATTGGCCGGCGCCGCGTAAAATCCACGATAATCCCCGCCTTCGATCATGAGCAATCTTCATCTGAAGCTTGCCTGGCCCTCTTTACTGACCCTCTTTTTCACAGGAACTGACGATGACCGTCTATTTCATTGGCGCAGGTCCCGGCGACCCGGAACTGATCACCGTAAAGGGCCAGCGGCTGATTCGCAGTTGCCCGGTGATCATCTATGCCGGCTCGCTGGTGCCCACTGCGGTACTGGAAGGCCATTGCGCCGAACAGGTGGTCAATAGCGCCGAATTGCATCTGGAACAGATCATCGAACTGATCAAAAACGCCCATGCCAACGGCCAGGACGTGGCCCGCGTCCATTCTGGCGATCCGAGCCTGTATGGCGCCATCGGCGAACAGATTCGCCACCTGCGTGAACTCGGTATTCCTTTCGAAATCATTCCCGGCGTGACCGCGACGGCAGCGTGCGCGGCGCTACTGGGCGCAGAGCTGACGTTGCCGGATGTGTCACAAAGCGTGATCCTGACCCGCTACGCCGACAAAACCGCCATGCCGGCGGGCGAAGAGCTGGGCAGCCTGGCGCAACATGGGGCAACCATGGCGATTCATTTGGGGGTCAATCATCTGGAGAAGATCCTGGCCGAACTGCTGCCACATTACGGCGCGGATTGTCCGATTGCGGTGATACACCGGGCGACATGGCCGGATCAGGATTGGGTGGTGGGGACGCTTGAGGACATTGCCGGGAAGGTTGCCGCCAAGGGGTTTCGACGTACGGCGTTGATTCTGGTGGGTCGGGTGTTGGGTAGCGAAGTGTTTGGAGAGTCATCGCTGTATCGCGCAGGGCATGCGCATTTGTATCGCCCATAGGGCCCCAATCGCTGGCAAGCCAGCTCCTGTAGGAGCTGGCTTGCCAGCGATGGCGTCACTGAATTTCACGCATAAAAAAACGGCGCTCACGGGGCGCCGTTTTTCATGTTTGCAGCGAACACCTTAGTAGTAGGCGTTTTCTTTCTGCGTGTGGTCAGTGACGTCACGGACGCCCTTGAGTTCGGGAATGCGCTCGAGCAAGGTGCGCTCGATGCCTTCCTTCAAGGTCACGTCTGCCTGGCCGCAGCCCTGGCAACCGCCACCGAACTGCAGAACGGCGATGCCGTCCTCGACCACATCGATCAGGCTGACCTGGCCGCCGTGGCTGGCCAGTCCCGGGTTGATCTCGGTTTGCAGGTAATAGTTGATGCGCTCGTTGACCGGGCTGTCGGCGTTGACCATCGGTACTTTGGCGTTGGGCGCCTTGATGGTCAGCTGGCCGCCCATGCGGTCGGTGGCGTAGTCGACGACGGCGTCGTCCAGGAAGGCTTCGCTGAAGTGATCGATGTAGGCGGTGAAGCTTTTCAGCCCCAGCGCAGTGTCTTCAGGTTTTTCTTCGCCCGGCTTGCAGTAGGCAATGCAGGTTTCGGCGTACTGGGTGCCAGGCTGGGTGATGAAGACGCGGATGCCGATGCCCGGGGTGTTCTGCTTGGAGAGCAGATCAGCCAGGTAATCATGGGCGGCGTCGGTGATGGTAATAGCGGTCATGGAAACTCCTCGCAGGCTTGGGCGCAGTTTACGCCAATCATCGCCGCGCACAAAGTCCTAGTATTTTCGTCGGGAAAGATTCCGCTGGCCCCCTGTAGGAGCAAAGCTTGCTCGCGATGACGGCGGCACATTCAGCCTCAATGTTTGCAGGCATTCCGCCATCGCGAGCAAGCTTTGCTCCTACAGGTTGATTACAGGTTTTCGTAGCGATTCATGTCCAGCACGCCCTCTTCCACCGGGTCGGTCTCGTGGATATAGCGGCTCAGGTCATGAAAGTACTGCCAGAACTGCGGATGGCTGCGCCGAATCCCCCAGCGTTCGACGATTTTTTCGAATTGATCGGCATCCTTGGCGTTTTCCATCGCATCCACGAACGCCGGAACTTCCCCGGCCGGAATATTGAACATGAAGTTCGGGTAACTGCTGAGTACGCCCGGGAAAATCGTCAAGGTATCCAGCCCCGGCTGATAACGCAGCGACTCGCCGAGCAAAAACGCCACGTTGCTGTGCGCGCGGTTGCGCAGCAGGCTGTACACCACACGCTGCCCGCCTGACGTTTCGACGCGCAGCAGGGTTGCTTCCGGCAGTTGATCAATGACCTTGAGCCCGGCCGCCGGGCGGGAAGCCAGGCGACTCAAGGCCTGCTCGGCACTCTGCAACGCCAGGTCGATGTTCGGTCGCGAACAGTAGGCGCCGTCGCAGCGATTGATCGGATCGGGCTTGGCGTTGAGCTCGCCATAGCGCGTCAGCAACTGCAGGGCGAAGTCGCGTTTCGGGTCCTTTGCATCGAGCTTCAGCGCGGTCGGCTTGTCGTTGTCGATGGACTCATAGTCCAGCCACATCTTGAATTTGCCGCTGCTCTGGTACCAGTCGTCAAGGTAGCCGTCCCGGGAATCGGCGGGCATCAAACGCAGGAAATTCTGCTCGGCGCCATTGCGAATCAGGTCGAAGTACAGGCGCGTCTGGGCTTGATGAGAAACATTGCCGAACACGTCGAAATTCACCGCCAACTGATAATACGTCCGCTCCAGCAGCGGATAGTCGAACAGCCACATCGTTTGCGGCACATCGCCGATCAGGCCCTTGGTCACCGAGGCACTGTCGAAGTGCCGGAAGATGCTCAGCAACGCATTATCGTTGCCTGCCCACAGGGTCGACCAGCTCGGCGCCGGCAGTTCGGCGTAGCTGTCACGGCGCAAGGCTTCGTACTGGTTTCGCTTGTCACGGTAGTCGTGCCACAGGCTCAGGACACTGCCGACATCGTCGTTCTGCCCCGGCATCGCCAGCAGCGGCGTGGCCTGGCCGCGATAGTTCGGGTCGGTGATGTAGAGGTCATGCTCAGGTGCCTGAAACAGCGCCCAGAAGTTGTCGCGGATCACGTCCGTGGCGATCTGCCCACGGCAGACCGGGCCGCGAATAAAGGTACGCACAAAATACTCGGCGTTATCGAGCATGAACTGATAACGCGCCTGGGCCGGAATCGCTTCGAAGGTGGCAAAGGGATTGGCCCGGCTCTGCGGCCCATAGCCCGGCAAGGCGCTGACTTGCCACTTGCCGTTATAGAACAGGCTTTTGACCCGAGCCATTTTCGCCGCACTGAGCGGATAGGTGATGTGAGTCTTGTGCACGATCACCCCCTGCACCGGCCACAAGCGGTAGTAAAACTGCGCGCCCGGATCGTCGTTCGGGCGGCGGGTATTGATCAGGTCGATGGGCTGGCCGGTGGGCGTGCGCGAACGCACCCACTGGAAGAAATGCCCCGGCTCGCCCTCCTTGAAGTAAATGTGTGCGAGAAACCAGTGCTCGAACAACCAGCGCCCCACCAGGCTCTGCCGGGCGCCCGGTGCGTTGAGCAGGTTTTCCCACTGCACCACTTGCAACGCCTCCCTGGTGCTGGGCACCAGGCCCTGCTCATCAATGGGCGCGCCGGAAGCCAGCCAGCGTTGCAGGGTCTGGTATTGCTGGTCGGTCAAGCCGGTGACCGCCAGCGGCATGCCCTGTTTCGGATGGGAGCTGGCGTAGCCGTCGAACTCCGCCGGCATGGCGCACTGGTTGTCGCGGTTAAGGCCCAGGACGATGTCGTCAGGCAGTTTGGCATTGGGTTGCAAGGGCGTCCGGTGGCCCAGTTCGAGCATGCGCGCCATCAATGCCGCCTGACTGCCCTGGGCATCGAGTACTGAATAGAAGCCCTTCTGCTGCCAGGCACGCTTGCCGAAGGCGTCATAAAACAGCCGGGTCGGTGCGGCGGCCTGGCTACGATCGCCGTCGTACACAGGAGTTTTGCTCGCGCCGCGTGCCGCACCTTCGCCACTGCCCAGGTTGAGCTGACAGGCGGAGTCGTAGCAGGCATGGCAGGCCACGCACTTTTCGGTGAAGATCGGTTGAATGTCGCGGGTGTAGGAAATGACTGGCGTCTGCGCCAGCGCGCCCCAGCTTAAAAACAGCAACACACTGCTGAAGACGACGCGATACGACATGTCCCTGATCCCGATCCTGGAAAAAACGCCGCGATTCTACCGGGCTGGCGCACGGCCCAACATGAGCGATATTCATGCAAAACCCGCACATGCTCCAAAAGCACACAGGTTTGCTATGATCCCGGCCCTTCGTCATGGTCTTTTCGAGTAGTCCCAATGTCCGATCGCAGTGTTCGCCTTCAAGCTCTCAAGCACGCCCTCAAAGAGCGCATCCTGATTCTCGATGGCGGCATGGGCACGATGATCCAGAGCTATAAGCTCGAAGAACAGGACTACCGGGGCAAACGCTTCGCCGACTGGCCGAGCGATGTCAAAGGCAACAACGACCTGTTGGTGCTGACCCGCCCGGACGTGATTGGCGGCATCGAGAAGGCCTACCTGGATGCCGGCGCCGACATCCTGGAAACCAACACCTTCAACGCCACCCGCATTTCCATGGCCGATTACGGCATGGAAGCACTGGCCTACGAACTGAACGTAGAAGGCGCTCGCCTGGCGCGCAAGGTCGCCGATGCGAAAACCCTCGAGAACCCGGAGAAGCCGCGCTTCGTCGCCGGCGTGCTCGGCCCGACCAGCCGTACCTGCTCGCTGTCACCGGACGTGAACAACCCCGGCTATCGCAATGTGACCTTCGACGAACTGGTGGAAAACTACACCGAGGCCACCAAAGGCCTGATCGAAGGCGGCGTCGACCTGATCCTGATCGAAACCATTTTCGACACCCTCAACGCCAAAGCCGCGATCTTCGCCGTGCAAGGCGTCTATGAAGAACTGGGCGTCGAATTGCCGATCATGATTTCCGGCACCATCACCGACGCCTCCGGCCGTACCCTGTCCGGCCAGACCACCGAAGCCTTCTGGAACTCCGTGGCCCACGCCAAACCGATCTCGGTCGGCCTGAACTGCGCCCTCGGTGCCCGCGAATTGCGCCCGTACCTGGAAGAGTTGTCGAACAAGGCGGGCACCCACGTTTCCGCGCACCCGAATGCCGGCCTGCCGAACGAATTCGGCGAGTACGACGAACTGCCGTCGCAGACCGCCAAGGTCATCGAAGAATTCGCCCAAAGCGGCTTCCTGAACATCGTCGGCGGCTGCTGCGGTACCACGCCAGGCCACATCGAAGCCATCGCCAAGGCCGTGGCCGGCTATGCGCCGCGCCAGATTCCGGAAATCCCCAAGGCTTGCCGCCTCTCGGGTCTGGAGCCGTTCACCATCGATCGCAACTCGCTGTTCGTCAACGTCGGCGAGCGCACCAACATCACCGGTTCCGCCAAGTTCGCCCGGCTGATCCGCGAGGACAACTACACCGAAGCCCTGGAAGTCGCCCTGCAGCAGGTCGAGGCCGGCGCCCAGGTGATCGACATCAACATGGACGAAGGGATGCTCGATTCGAAGAAGGCCATGGTGACCTTCCTCAATCTGATTGCCGGCGAACCGGACATCTCCCGCGTACCGATCATGATCGACTCCTCGAAGTGGGAAGTGATCGAAGCCGGCCTCAAGTGCATCCAGGGCAAGGGCATCGTCAATTCGATCAGCATGAAAGAAGGCGTCGAGCAGTTCATTCATCACGCCAAGCTGTGCAAGCGCTATGGCGCCGCCGTCGTGGTCATGGCCTTCGACGAAGCCGGCCAGGCCGACACCGAAGCGCGCAAGAAAGAAATCTGCAAACGCTCCTACGACATTCTGGTCAACGAAGTCGGCTTCCCGCCGGAAGACATCATCTTCGACCCGAACATCTTCGCCGTGGCCACCGGTATCGAAGAACACAACAACTATGCCGTGGACTTCATCAACGCCTGTGCCTACATCCGCGACGAGCTGCCCTACGCACTGACCTCGGGCGGCGTGTCCAACGTGTCGTTCTCGTTCCGTGGCAACAACCCGGTGCGCGAGGCGATCCACTCGGTGTTCCTGCTGTACGCGATCCGCGCCGGCCTGACCATGGGCATCGTCAACGCCGGGCAGCTGGAAATCTACGACCAGATTCCGGTGGAGCTGCGCGACGCTGTCGAGGACGTGATCCTCAACCGCACCCCGGAAGGCACCGACGCCCTCCTCGCCATCGCCGACAAGTACAAGGGCGACGGCAGCGTCAAGGAAGCCGAGACCGAAGAGTGGCGCAACTGGGACGTCAACAAGCGTCTGGAGCATGCGCTGGTCAAGGGCATCACCACGCACATCGTTGAAGACACCGAAGAATCCCGCCAGTCCTTTGCCCGCCCGATCGAAGTGATCGAAGGCCCGCTGATGTCCGGCATGAACATCGTCGGTGACCTGTTCGGCGCCGGCAAAATGTTCCTGCCGCAGGTGGTGAAATCCGCCCGCGTCATGAAGCAGGCCGTAGCCCACCTGATCCCGTTCATCGAACTGGAAAAAGGCGACAAGCCGGAAGCCAAGGGCAAGATCCTGATGGCCACGGTAAAAGGCGACGTGCACGACATCGGCAAAAACATCGTGGGTGTGGTGCTGGGCTGTAACGGTTACGACATCGTCGACCTCGGCGTGATGGTGCCGGCGGAGAAAATCCTCCAGGTGGCCAAGGAAGAGAAGTGCGACATCATTGGCCTGTCTGGCCTGATCACTCCGTCACTGGATGAAATGGTCCACGTTGCCCGTGAGATGCAGCGCCAGGATTTCCATCTGCCGTTGATGATCGGTGGCGCCACTACCTCCAAGGCGCACACGGCGGTGAAGATCGAGCCCAAGTACAGCAACGATGCCGTGGTGTATGTCACCGACGCTTCCCGCGCGGTGGGCGTGGCCACGCAGCTGCTGTCCAAGGAACTGAAGGCCGGTTTCGTCGAGAAGACCCGCGAGGAGTACATCGATGTCCGCGAGCGCACCGCCAACCGCAGCGCCCGTACCGAACGCCTGAGCTACGCCGCCTCCATTGCTAAAAAACCGCAGTTCGACTGGAGCACCTACACGCCGGTCAAACCGACGTTCACCGGCTCCAGAGTGCTGGATAACATCGACCTCAAGGTGCTGGCCGAATACATCGACTGGACGCCGTTCTTTATCTCCTGGGACCTGGCCGGCAAGTTCCCGCGCATCCTCCAGGACGAAGTGGTCGGTGAAGCCGCCACCGCGTTGTACGCCGATGCCCAGGAAATGCTCGCGAAACTGATCGACGAAAAGCTGATCAGCGCCCGTGCGGTGTTCGGCTTCTGGCCGGCCAACCAGGTACGCGACGATGACATCGAGCTTTACGGCGATGACGGCAAGCCATTGGCCAAGCTGCATCACCTGCGCCAGCAGATCATCAAGACCGACGGCAAACCGAACTTCTCCCTGGCCGACTTCGTGGCGCCGAAGGACAGCGAACTCACCGACTACGTGGGTGGCTTCATCACCACCGCCGGCATCGGTGCCGAAGAGGTGGCCAAGGCCTACCAGGACGCCGGCGACGACTACAACTCGATCATGGTCAAGGCCCTGGCCGACCGTTTGGCCGAGGCCTGCGCCGAGTGGCTGCACCAGCAGGTGCGTAAAGAGCACTGGGGTTACGCCAAGGACGAAACCCTGGACAACGAGGCGCTGATCAAAGAGCAATACACCGGCATCCGCCCTGCCCCGGGCTACCCGGCCTGCCCGGATCACACCGAGAAAGCCACGCTGTTCGCCCTGCTCGACCCCGAGGCCGCCGAAATGCGTGCCGGCCGCAGCGGCGTGTTCCTCACCGAACACTATGCGATGTTCCCGGCCGCGGCAGTCAGCGGCTGGTACTTCGCTCACCCGCAGGCGCAATACTTCGCCGTGGGCAAGATCGACAAGGACCAGGTGCAGAGCTACACATCGCGCAAAGGCCAGGAGTTGAGCGTGACCGAACGCTGGCTGGCGCCGAACCTGGGTTACGACGAGTAATCCTTCTGCCGGCCACAATATTGTGGTCGGCAGAGATCCCTGTGGGAGCGGGCTTGCCCGCGATGAGGCCTTTCCAGTCAACATTATGGGTGACTGCCAGCCCGCCATCGCGGGCAAGCCCGCTCCCACAGGTTTTGTGTCGCCCCAAGGTTGATTGTCTATGCTTACTTTTCACACACAGGTGACGAGGGGTTTATGGACGATCCAGCCGACAACAAGCCGCCGACCTTCTGGCAGATGCTGCAAAGCGTCATGGCCGCGGCGTTCGGGGTACAGAGCGGGAAGAACCGGGCGCGGGATTTCACCCACGGCAAGCCCAGTCATTTCGTGATTCTGGGGATCCTGTTCACGGTCGTGTTTGCGTTGACGCTCTACGGCATCGTGCAACTGGTGGTGCATCTGGCAAAGGTTTAGTGCATCAGGGTTTGCAGGCTGAACGGATAACGATAGGACGTCGGTCGTCCCTTGGCGGAAAGCTTGTGAAAGTCCACACCGAAATCCTGTGAGGCGCCCATCGCCAGCAGTTGCCGGGCTTGTGCCCGATCAATCAGCTGCAACAACGGAATCTGTCGGTCACGACCGCCATACTGGCTGATGTCGACGCCCTCGTCGTAGTCGTGCAACTGCACCAGGGCCCAGCCACCCAGGCTGAAATGCCCGCCCAGCAATACGCTCAATCGGTTGTCCAGCAACGCGTGCAATGCCGCCGGTGAATTGTTGATGGTACCGAACAGCGCATCCTTGCCGGGTTTACCGCCCGACTCTTCAAACGCGCGCATCACACCGAAGCCCATTTCGTCATTGGCCGACCAGACCAGCGATGTCTGCGGATAACGCTTGAACAACAGCTTGGCCTGTTCATAGGCGCGCTCCCGGGTCCAGCCGCCGTATACCAATTGGCGCAGATGCACTTCAGGGTGCTCGGCCAACGCCCGGCGCATGCCCCTTTCACGCAACTGCGCGGACGGTGTGATTTTCAGCCCGGAGAAGGCCAGCAGGTCGATGGATTGACCGGGAGCGACCGGGGGGTGCAGACGGATCAGCTCCTTGAGCATCAGGTAGCCGCCCTCCTCGTCGTTGGGCACCAGGCTGCCCACCCAATCGGGGTACTTGTCGGGCCGGGCACCGAGCAGGCGCATCTGGTCCGGGGTCAGGGCGTTATTGACGATAAACAGCTTCACCCCGCTGCCGTGGGCCAGGCGCAGGATCTCGGGGGCGATATATTGCTCGTTGACGAATACCAGGTAGTCGGGACGCTTTGGCCCTTGCAGGGCTTCGCGTGCCTGCGCGAGGGTGATTTCAGAGTTGCGGTCGGAGTACTCGATGCGCAGCTCCATGCCCAGGTCCCTGGCAGCGGCCTGCATGAATTGCGAGTAACTGACCCAGAACGCTTCCCGGGTGTTTCCCGGATTGAGGAACAGCACCGACGCGGCCTGAGCACAAGGTGCAATGACCATGAACATGACCATACCCAGCGTCAGCAATACGCCACACAGAAACTTCAACATTGGTCGTCCGAGCCCCCGGAAATTCGCCGCGCATTATAGCCAGCGAACGCCCGCAAAACGGCGTTTATTCCGGTTTTTGTCCGACAATCGTCGGAACGGGACCCGGACGGGGTCGCTTATTGATGACTGACCCAAAATACCGCTGTGCCGACGACCAGGATAATCAGAAACAGAATCGCCCAGGCATCGACGGTACTATCGCTTTTCCTTGCTTTGGTTGGGTTGCTCATTGCATCGCCTCTTGTCGGTTTTATCGGTGATTGCAGAAAGACTCGACCAGAGTTAAGACGATGATTGCCCGCACGACAAATGTGGGTTAGCCGACAACTATTCTCGTTAGGCGATTTGGTTCTTTACATATATTGAAACATCACTTTTGCGCATAACTGCAAACTGGTATCTTGCCCCGGCTCCGTAGGGAGTGCGCGGCCGTGCGCGCAGAATTGCAGAGGCTCCTGGACTGCGGCAAGCACAAAAACGCAGCTGTATCCGAGCGACCCAAGCCTGAGAACAGGACTTATATGTACGTATACGACGAATACGATCAGCGGATCATCGAGGACCGCGTCAAGCAGTTCCGTGATCAGACCCGACGCTATCTGGCAGGCGAGCTGAGCGAAGAAGAATTCCGCCCCCTGCGCCTGCAGAACGGGCTTTATATCCAGCGCTTCGCGCCGATGTTGCGGGTAGCGGTGCCATACGGCCAACTGACTTCGCGCCAGATGCGAATGATGGCGAAAATTGCCCGTGACTACGACAAGGGCTATGCCCACATCAGTACCCGGCAGAACGTGCAGTTCAACTGGCCGGCCGTGGAAGACATCCCGGACATCCTGGCTGAACTGGCCACCGTGCAGATGCACGCGATCCAGACCAGCGGCAACTGCCTGCGCAACGTCACCACCGACCAGTTCGCCGGTGTTGCCGCCGACGAATTGATCGACCCGCGCCCATGGTGCGAGATCGTTCGTCAATGGACGACTTTCCACCCGGAATTCGCCTACCTGCCGCGCAAATTCAAGATCGCCGTCAACGGTTCGACCTCCGACCGCGCCGCCATCGAAGTCCATGACATCGGCCTGGAGCCGGTGCACAACGCCGCTGGCGAACTGGGTTTCCGTGTGCTGGTCGGCGGTGGCCTGGGCCGTACCCCGGTGGTGGGTGCGTTCATCAATGAATTCCTGCCATGGCAGGACCTGTTGAGCTACCTCGACGCCATCCTGCGGGTCTACAACCGCTACGGCCGTCGCGACAACAAGTACAAGGCGCGGATCAAGATTCTGGTCAAGGCGCTGACGCCTGAAGTCTTCGCGCAGAAAGTCGATGCGGAAATGGAGCACCTGCGCGGTGGCCAGACCACGTTGACCGAAGCCGAAGTGCATCGCGTCGCCAAACACTTCGTCGATCCGGACTACAAGGCCCTGGACAACCAGAGCGCCGCACTGGCCGAACTCGACAAGGAACACCCGGGCTTTGCCCGCTGGCGTACCCGCAATACCCTGGCCCACAAGAAGCCGGGTTATGTGGCGGTAACGCTGTCGCTGAAGCCGACCGGCGTTGCACCGGGCGACATCACCGACAAGCAGCTCGACGCCGTGGCCGATCTGGCCGAGCGCTATAGCTTCGGCCAATTGCGCACCTCCCACGAGCAGAACATCATCCTGGCCGACGTCGAGCAGGACAAGCTGTTCACCCTGTGGGGCGAGTTGCGCGAGAAAGGTTTCGCCACGCCGAACATCGGCCTGCTGACCGACATCATCTGCTGCCCGGGCGGCGATTTCTGCTCCCTGGCCAACGCCAAGTCGATCCCGATCGCTGAATCCATCCAGCGCCGCTTCGACGACCTGGACTACCTGTTCGACATCGGCGAACTGGACCTGAACATCTCCGGCTGCATGAACGCCTGTGGTCACCACCACGTCGGCCACATCGGCATCCTCGGGGTGGACAAGAAAGGCGAAGAGTTCTACCAGGTGTCCCTCGGCGGCAGCGCCAGCCGTGACGCCAGCCTGGGCAAGATCCTCGGCCCGTCCTTCGCGCAGGAAGCCATGCCCGACGTGATCGAGAAGCTGATCGACGTGTACATCGAACAACGTACCGAAGACGAGCGCTTCATCGACACTTATCAGCGTATCGGCATCGACCTCTTCAAGGAACGCGTCTATGCAGCGAATCATTAAGAACAACGAAGTCGTCGACGAAACCTGGCACCTGCTGCCCAAGGATTTCAACATCGACGAGATCACCAACTGCGACGACTACATCGTCCCGTTGCAGTTGTGGCGTGAACACAGCCGCATGCTTCTGGCCCGCGACGGCGGCCTGGGCGTGTGGCTGGATGCCGATGAAGAAGCCGAAGAAATCGGTGAAGACGTGGCAAGCTTCCAGGTCATTGCCTTGAACTTCCCGGCCTTCACCGATGGCCGCAACTACTCCAACGCCCGCCTGCTGCGTGACCGTTATGGTTTCAAAGGCGAACTGCGGGCGATTGGCGATGTGTTGCGCGACCAATTGTTCTACATGCACCGCTGCGGTTTCGATGCATTTGCCATCCGCGCCGATAAAGACCCGTACGAAGCCCTTGAAGGTCTCAAGGACTTCTCGGTGACCTATCAGGCCGCCACTGACGAACCGCTGCCGCTGTTCCGTCGTCGCTGAAGTCTGCGCTTGAATGAAAAAACCTGGCTCCAAAACGGAGCCAGGTTTTTTTGTTTTCAGGGCTGATGCTCCCCGACCGGAAACGGTTGCCCCATCGCCACCCAGTGGGCGTGAAGCCTCGCGCGGTCCTCCATGGCCGTGAATACAACAAACGGATTATCCGTTGATGCCAATGCCCGAGGAACAACCTGCACCAATTGCTCCCAGAGCTGGTCCGACGTATCCGCCTCATTCAACAGTCGCCATACCCGTGCCTGAAGCCCTGGATAACCCACGAGGAAATCCGGGGTAAGGCTCAGTGTATTGATCGTCCCCAAAAATCTCATGCCGGAACGTTTGAGCGCCAATCGGTGCCAGATTTGCAGGTGGGCATCCTGCTGCTCTCCCGGCAGGTCGCGCAACCAGGCAGCCGGATCTGAATAGCTGGCTCCTGGACTGCTCAGCCACAGGTTGATACCGGTTTGCTCCCGGTGCCTGACCAGCCGCTGCAAGGTGTCCTCGTCGGTCAGGGGATTGTTCCACAGCAGCACTCGATCCCTGGCGATGGCCTGATTCAGTACAGCTTGCGGAACACGGTTAATCTGGTTGTTACGCAAATCCAGCGTGGCCAGGTATGGCCGCTCCATAATCCCGACCGGGCAATTCCTGATTCTTGTGTCGTTCAGTTTAAGCGTTCGCAACTGGTCCATGCCCAATACGACGGGAGGCACACCCAACGGGTTTTCACTTAAATCCAGTGACTGAAGATTAATCAATTGGCTTAGTTGCGCCGCGGTATTTTCCTGGAACCTCAGCTCGGTAGAACTCAAATTCAACGAAACGAGATGCCGCAATTGAGGAATCGTGGACGGCAATGAACTCTCCAGCTCCCCATTGTCGTTGGGCAATCGCAAGTCAGTGCCTTCCAGATTCAGGCTACGCAGTTTTGGAAAGCACCCCAGGAAGCCATTCAGGGTTTCGCGTTCGAACAAGTGGAAATTTTCAAGATTGAGTTCGACCACATCGTTGAAGCGCGCATTCAACTCCGGGAGTCGATGAAAGTCCTCGTGGCTCATATTCATCGTAAAGCCATCAATATGATTTCCTGAGTAATGGCTATTTCGTTGAGGGGGCCGTTTTTGAAATATAGCCACCAGCTCATCACCGAGTTCACCCCGGACTTCTCGTTCATACGTGATCGTTTCTTGCAGCCGTTCAGCATTGCGCATTTCGATCTGCTGTTGCGTAAGACCCTCTGTACCGGGATCCCCCATCTGCAGGTGATCGATATCCAGGTCCTCGACGTCGTCCGCCACCAGATCGACCCAGGTATCCAGATCCACGTACAGCTGTTGCAGCTCGCGCCTTGACCTGTCGATATGCGCCTGAGCCTCTCCACCCAGTTGCTGCAACATTGCATCCGCTTCTTCGTCGGTAAACTCGGGGTAAATATCCTTGAGCTGCAGCCTCATCACCGAGTGTGTCAAGGCACTTTCCTGAGGCGTTCCCGGGTAACCTCCCCCCCTGAGGCCCTGTGCTTCGAACGGCAAACCGGAATCCTTCCTGCCCAACCCGAGGGCTAGTTCTGAACGAGACAATGGATGATCGCTGATCGCAAGCTTCAATCCAGCAGCGGGGGGTCCCGACAACAGTTGCAAAGCCGAATGTTCTTCCTCTGTCAGGATGCCGACAAGCGCTTCATAAAAATCAGTACCTACTGAGGTTTGGGTTGACAAGCCGAAGGGCTGATAACGATCCCCCATCTTGATCAGACGCCGACCGTCACGCGCCTCCAGTGGGCCGCAACGATCCAGAACCCGTCCACCCGGCGAACCGTCCAGCACCTCGATCCGCAGTGTTTTCGGCCATCCGGGCAGATTCTTCAGTGAGTGCAAGGCCAGGGTGTCCGATTCAGGACTGGCCACCGAACGAAGATACAACCCTTCATAAGCACGATTGAGGCGCACATGCTGTTGGTATTGGCGAGCCTTGCTGTCCAGCTGCCTGAACAGTTGCCTTGCCCGGGCAACCTCCGGCGCAGCCTTGAAGTCCACACCATAACGATCGAGCATCTGCTCAACGGCAGCCTTGGGCAAACCGGGATACTGTCGCTGAAACAGTCGCACCCATTCATGCTCCGAACGTTGCAGTGCCTGGTATCGGCGGTTGAACAACTCGCTGGGTGCGATAGAGGGTTCGCTCAACCCCGCAACCTCCTGATCGATCCTGAAACGATCAATCGTGTCGGCCAGCAGCGGGGTCGGCTCCCGTCCCGCCTGCATCAGGCGCAACATGTCGTCATCGACTGCGCTGACCCTGCCGATCTGTGCCAGCACTTCATCGCTGAACGTGCCTGCCGGGGCGCCGACGCCCCGCAAGAGGTCGATGCGCGACGGCAGTGGCAGGACCGGCTGCACGGGAACGCCTGTTTCCACTGATCCGGGGAGCGGCCCCGCCGAGGGCTCTCCACCCGTCGCCTCTGTCTTCGCCAGCCTGGCCACATCCACTCCTTCGCCGCTCAACGAAGCGACGCCCGCGGCCAACGGCAGCGCATTGAGCAGGCCGAATACAGTGCGAGTAACGCCTTGCGAACGCATATCGGCGGTCTCCCCATTGATGGCCTGGTCAAGGCCAAAGCCGGCGTCGATAAGCCCGGCCAGGACCAACAAGCCCTCGCCTCCCGGCACAAACAACGCCAAGGGACCAAACTGATTCACCCACTGGACGATCGGCTCTATGACCGCGCTCAAGTCGTCGCGATTGACTTGCGCATCATCGCGGATGGTTTCGACACTGGCTTGGGCGGCCCGCTTCATGGCCCACACCATTTGCGCAAAGGGATCGGTTTTTTCCGAGGCAAGGTCGTAGCCGATGTAATCGTCGGGATCCCAATAACCGTCGTCATTGAAAAAGCCGGCCTCCCGGGTCAGGTGATGCTGGCGCGGGTAAACGACCATGCCATCCAGCGCGGTGAGCACTCCAGCGTGAAACGTACCGTCAGTACGGTCCTCTTCTTCAAAGTGAGCCGCCAAGGCTTGCTTGGTTTCCGGCACCTTTCCCTGCTCGATAATCCAGCGGCGCAGTTGTTTGCTGTCGGCAAAATCGTGCAGAGGCGAGGAATTTCCGGGGATGTACAACAACACCCTGCCACTGGCTCGATCACGGAAACACCAGATATCCGTCGCGGTGTACCGATAGAGCTTCAGACGGCTAGTCTCGACACTCGAAGGTATACGGGTCGGTGCTTGCAGCTGTTGCATCGTCAGTGCTTCCCATGCCTGATCCGGGGGCAAACCCGCCGCCCGCATCGCGAGCCCCAGAGCTTTGCGGGACAGGCTGTTTTCATGACGCTGCAGCCAGGCCGACATGATAAAGGCTGCTTTGGCCGATATTCTCAGCGGATAGGAACTGACACCAAGGAGTACCTCGTCAGACGGCCAGGCCTTGTCGACATAGGCCTGGTACAAGTCCTTGAAATTCAGCGCCCATATCCATTGTTTGAAGTCGGCGGGACGCAGATTGATCTGCGTCTTCGGCCCATAGGATTGGGGCACCGTGCTCCGGTAAATGCCTTCATAGGTTCGCAAGTCGTCATTCAGGGACTCCTTGTCCACCAGGTGTACGGACGGTCCGACATCGGGCGGCGTGTACAAACCAAATGCCGTTTCGCCGAAGCGGCCATCGCCAACGGTCTGGTAATCGGACAACAGCGCCTGCACCAGGGAGCGCGAACGCGCCACGTATCCCTGATGGCTGCCGTCCGGATCCGGATAATGTCTGTAGTCGTAATGCAGCGTGACCAATTGCGCTGTCTGCGGATCAAGGTCTCGCCCCCACTTTTCCTTGATCATCTGTTCGCCAAATTGCGATGGGGTTTGTGGCAGGTCGGTCTCCACGGCGGATTTAAGTTCGTCACGCACGTGCGGATGGGAGATGGGGTTGTCGGAAAACTCGTTCATTTTGCAGTCCGTTGCAGATTGAGGAACCTCACCCTAACCAATCCGGGTGATCTGCAACGTGGGAGTGATCGACAGCAACTTTAGGAAAGTTCGCCGTTTCCGGATAGAAACGGCTATGTAGGAGCGAGCTTGCTCGCGATGAACCTGAGAGCACCGCGGGGTGCCAGGCCTCCAGCGGTATCGTTGACGTCCATCGCGAGCAAGCTCGCTCCTACAGGCGAGTTACCAGAAGCGTTGCTGGGTCAGTCGGCTCCACCAGCTCAGCAATACGCGGTCGACCGACCCGCTGGCCGCCATGCCGATGCGTTCCGGCAGGCTTTTGCGTTCGGCGTAGTGCAAGTGATAAAGCTCCGACTGTTTGGCGCGTTCGGCCAGGTATTCGTCGCTGGTCTTGAGTTCGTCCACCAGTTGTTTGTCGAGTGCCGCGACACCGAGCCAGATTTCCCCGGTGGCCACTTCGTCGATGGCCAGTTGCGGGCGGTAGCGGGAAACGAAGTTCTTGAACAGTTGATGGGTGATGTCCAGGTCTTCCTGGAACTTCTCGCGGCCCTTCTCGGTGTTTTCGCCAAACACCGTCAGGGTGCGTTTGTACTCGCCGGCGGTCAGCACTTCGAAATCGATGTCGTGTTTTTTCAGCAGGCGATTGACGTTGGGCAACTGCGCCACTACGCCGATGGAACCGAGGATCGCGAACGGTGCACTGATGATCTTCTCGCCAATGCACGCCATCATGTAGCCGCCGCTGGCCGCGACCTTGTCGATGCATACGGTCAATGGAATGCCGGCCTGACGGATGCGCGCCAGTTGCGAGGATGCCAGGCCGTAGCTGTGCACCATGCCGCCGCCGCTCTCCAGGCGCAGCACGACTTCATCCTTGGGCGTGGCGAGGGTCAGCAGCGCGGTGATTTCGTGACGCAGGCTTTCAGTGGCCGAGGCCTTGATGTCGCCGTCGAAATCCAGCACGAACACCCGCGGCTTGGCCTCGGGCTTTTTCTTCTGTTTTTTCTCGGTTTTAGCCTGGGACTTGCGCAAGGCCTTGAGCTGGTCCTTGTCGAGCAAGGTTTGTTCCAGGCGCTCGCGCAGCCCTTTGTAGAAATCATTGAGCTTGCTGACCTGCAACTGGCCGGCGGACTTGCGTCGACCTTTGCTGCGCAATGCCGCGAAACTGGCCAGGACCACCAGAATGGCGATCACCAGGGTCACGGTCTTGGCCAGGAAAACGGCGTACTCGGACAAAAACTCCACAGGGACTCCTTAAACGATGCGCGGTATGGAAGCGCGCGGGATACCTCCAGCATACCCATGCGCCGCCCTTGCGGCCAGCCGTGAAACCTCCGGCAACGGGCCTGCAACGGACATTTCAAACAAGCGTATGTTTTTTCATTGACAGCTCACCGCCATCCTCATAACCTCGCCAAACCTTCAACGTACCGGGACGACGCGGACGTGGGCAGCATCTATTTGATTCGACATGGCCAGGCCTCCTTCGGTGCAGACGACTATGACGTCCTGTCGCCCATCGGTATTCGCCAGGCGGAAATCCTCGGCCAGCACCTGGCCGAGCTCGGTATCAGCTTCGATCGCTGCCTGGCGGGCGACCTGCGCCGCCAGCAGCACACGGCCAGCAGCGCCTTGGCACAGTTCGCAGCCGTGGGCCTGCCGGTACCGATCCTGGAAACCGATTCCGCCTTCAATGAATTCGATGCCGACGCGGTGATCCGCGCGCTGTTGCCGGCCATGCTGCCGGACGAACCCGAAGCCCTGAACATCCTGCGCAATGCCGCGCAAAACCGCGCCGAGTTCCAGCGCATCTTCGCCCTGATCATCGAACGCTGGCTGGCCGGCACCTACGACACGCCAGAGCTGGAAAGTTGGCTGGGCTTTGTCGAACGGGTTCGGGCGGGTCTGCACAGAATCCTTGAAAGCGCCGACAACACCCAGAAAATCGCGGTGTTCACCTCCGGCGGTACCATCACCGCCCTGCTCCACCTCATCACGCAAATGCCTGCCCGGCAGGCCTTTGAACTGAACTGGCAAATCGTCAACACCTCGCTCAACCACCTGAAGTTTCGTGGTCGCGAGGTGGCCCTGGCTTCCTTCAACAGTCATGCGCACCTGCAACTGCTGAAGGCCCCGGAACTCATCACGTTTCGCTGAGTCCGGACTATTGTGACCCTGGCTGTAATCACCCAGCTCTTATTACCCTGCTCTAATGACCAAAAAAAGGATCAAACCATGACCTCCGTAGCTGATGCCGTACAAGCAATGAAAGCCAAGTTCAACCCAGCCGCTGCTGCCGGTCTGGACCTGGTCTTCGGTTTCCGCATCGACGACACCAAGAACTTCTCGCTGATCGTCAAGGACAGCACCTGCGAGTTGCAGGAAGGCGAGAACCCGGACGCCCAGGTGACCCTGGTGATGGACGGCGAAACCCTGGAAGGCATCGTCAGCGGCGAAACCGACGGCATGCAGGCGTTCATGGGTGGCAAGCTGCGCGCCGAAGGCGACATGATGCTGGCAATGAAACTGTCCGAGCTGTTCCCGGCCTAAGACGGCGGCTCCCTTTTTCGGGAGCCTCCCTGGCTGCATACGAATCCCGCCCCTTGTGGCGGGATTCGTCGTTTTCGGCGCCGGGAAACGACTCGCCATGGATTTGCCGTCTATATTCCTTCTGGCCGCCTGTGTCAGCCAGCGGTTGATTGTCCTCGACTCAAGTTGCGGAGAGCACAGGCATGAGCCCATCTGACAACCACAATGGCATCCACCGCCGCCACGTACTTCAAGCCCTTTCTGCGGGCGCCGTCGGTGCCTGGGCCAGCCCACTGTTCGCAGGGAGTAAAACGATGCCGCAAGTACCCGCCGACCTCATCCTGTACAACGGACGCCTGCACACCGTCGACCGCAAGAAACCCCAGGCCAGTGCCGTCGCGATCAAGGACGGGCATTTCGTGGTGGTCGGCAATGACGCCCAGGCCATGGCCTTGCAAGGTCCTGCTACGCAAGTCATCGACCTGCATGGGCGCACGGTGATTCCCGGCCTCAACGACTCGCACTTGCACCTGATCCGTGGCGGCCTCAATTACAACCTCGAGCTGCGTTGGGAAGGTGTTCCGTCGCTGGTCGACGCCTTGCGCCTGCTCAAGGAACAGGCCGACCGCACACCAACGCCACAATGGGTGCGCGTGGTCGGTGGCTGGAACGAATTCCAGTTCGCCGAAAAGCGCCTGCCGACCCTCGACGAACTGAACAAGGCCGCGCCCGACACCCCGGTGTTTGTCCTGCACCTCTACGACCGCGCCCTGCTCAACCGCGCCGCCCTGAAAGTGGTGGGCTATACCCGCGACACGCCGAACCCGCCGGGCGGCGAAATCCAGCGCGATGCCAATGGCGACCCCACCGGCATACTGATCGCCCGACCCAACGCGATGATTCTGTACTCGACCCTGGCCAAGGGGCCGAAGCTGCCGTTGGAGCACCAGGTCAACTCAACTCGTCAGTTCATGCGCGAACTCAATCGCCTGGGGGTCACCAGCGCCATCGATGCCGGCGGTGGCTATCAGAACTACCCGGACGACTATCAGGTCATCCAGCAGTTGGCCAGGGACCAGCAACTCACGGTGCGGATCGCCTACAACCTGTTCACCCAGAAACCCAAGGAAGAGCTGACGGATTTCCAGAACTGGACCGGCAGCGTCAAGTTGCATCAGGGCGATGATTTCCTGCGACACAACGGCGCCGGGGAGATGCTGGTGTTCTCGGCCGCCGACTTCGAGGACTTCCTCGAACCGCGCCCGGACCTGCCGGCCGGCATGGAGCAAGACCTGGAACCGGTGGTCCGTCATCTCGTGGAACAACGCTGGCCATTCCGCTTGCACGCGACCTACAACGAATCCATCAGCCGCATGCTCGACGTGTTCGAAAAGGTCAATCGCGACATCCCGTTCGATGGCCTGCCATGGTTTTTCGACCACGCCGAAACCATCACCCCGCAAAACATCGAGCGGGTCAAAGCCCTGGGCGGTGGCATCGCGATTCAGGACCGCATGGCGTTTCAGGGCGAGTATTTCGTCGAACGCTATGGCGCAAAAGCCGCCGAAACCACGCCGCCGATTGCCCGCATGCTGGCCGAAGGCGTGCCGGTGGGTGCCGGCACCGACGCCACGCGGGTGTCGAGTTACAACCCCTGGACTTCATTGTACTGGCTGGTCAGCGGCCGCACCGTCGGCGGGTTGGAGCTGTATCCGCACGGCTTGAGCCGCGACACCGCCCTGGAACTGTTCACCCACGGCAGCGCCTGGTTCTCCTCCGAGCAAGGCAAGAAGGGCCAGATCAAGGTCGGGCAACTGGCGGATCTGATTGCGCTGTCGGCGGACTATTTCCACATCGAGGACCACGCCATCAAGGACATCGAAGCGGTGCTGACCATCGTCGATGGCAAGATTGTCCATGGCAGCGCCGAATTCGAAAAACTCGGGCCGCCGCCGATCCCGGTGGTGCCTGAGTGGTCGCCAGTGGCCAAGGTGCCGGGGCATTGGAAAGCGGCACCGCTGACTGCGCAGATTCATCAATGCGTCGGCGCATGTGCGGTACATGCACACCGTCATGAACGTGCGCGATTGTCGAATGCGCCGGTCAGTGACTTCCGGGCGTTCTGGGGAGCGTTTGGCTGTTCGTGTTTTGCGTTTTAACGGTGATCCGACGGATACCAATAATCCATTGTAGGAGCGAGCCTGCTCGCGAAAGCGGTGAGACCGTCAACGTTGATGTTGACTGACACTCCGTCTTCGCGAGCAGGCTCGCTCCTACAAGTGCAGGCCCTTTGTCCCGCTCGCCACAGTTCAGCGGTGCTCTTACAATGCCAGCACTTCCAATACCGGCCACCCCATGGACATCGATCTCGCCCGCACCTTTCTGGAAATCGTCCGCCACGGCAGCCTCGCCGCGGCCGCCGACAAGCTCCACGTCACCCAGACCGCCATCACCGCGCGGGTGCAGAAGCTCGAAATCCAACTGGGCAGCACCCTGTTTGTGCGCAACCGCGCCGGAGCCCGACTGACACCCAACGGCGAAGCCTTCGTGGTGTATGCCAATCAACTGGTGGAGACCTGGGACGCCGCGCGGCGGGATCTGCCCTTGCCCGAGGGTTATCACGACGTGCTGCACATCGGCGGCGAGATCAGCCTGTGCAACCCGTTGATGCTCAGTTGGGCCGGGCAACTGCGGGAGAAAATCCCCGGCCATGCCCTGCGCATGGAGATCCGCGACGGTGAAAACCTGCTGCGCCAACTGGAGCTGGGGGTGCTGGATGCGGCGCTGGTCTATCAGCCGGAGTACTGGCCGCGTCTGCAAGTCGAGCAAATCCTGGAAGAGAAACTCGTGCTCGTACGCTTGCCCGGGCGCCCCGATCCTTACGTCTACATCGACTGGGGCCAGGACTTCCGCCGCCGCCACGATGCCGCCCTGCCGGAAAAGGCCAGGGCGGCCCTGAGTTTCAATCTCGGTCCGCTGGGTTTGCAGTACATTCTGGAAAACGGTGGCAGCGGTTACTTCCGTACCCGCGTCGTGCACAGTTACCTGGAAAGCGGCGTGCTGGAGCAAGTGCCCAAGGCCCCGGAATTCAACTACCCGACCTACCTGGTCTACTCCCGCGACCGCGACTCGCCAACCCTGCAAAAGGCTTTTGATCTGCTGCGCGAAGTGATCAAGACCAATGACGACTGGTCGCAACGCTGGGACCCACTCACCTGAATACGGTTTGCACCGGATCATGGCCAATGTGTCCTCAAGGTTCGGCCAGCCAAAACGCCTGAATCGACTAATCTGCTGGAGATAACAATAACGACAGGTGATTGCAGTGAGGCAGACCACCGAAGCATTCCGCAGCCGTTATCGCGCCAACATTCATCCGCTCTACAACCCGTGGCTGCATGGCATTTTTGTGCTGCTGTTCGGCATCGGGGCCATCGCCGCGTTCTGGAGCACCGTGCACCAGGCTCAACCCCGGGAGTGGCTGGCGGTGCCGTTGAGCATGCTGTTCTTCAACTTTGTTGTGTACATGGTGCATCGGCACCTGGGCCATCACAAAAAAGCCTTTGCTCGAATGTTCTATGCCCGGCATGCCGGCGACCACCATAACTTTTTCGCTCCCGGGCACATGACCTACGACAGTGCCCGCGACTGGCGGGTGATTCTGTTTCCGGCCTGGCTGATTGTCCTGCACACCCTGGTCGTTACCCTGCCGATCTGGTGGCTGCTCAAACCGTTCGATGCCAACGTTGCCGGACTGGTCGGCGGCTGCCTGGTCCTCGGGTACCTGGCCTATGAAGTGTTCCATGCCTGCGAGCATCTGCCGCCGCACAATCCGCTGACACAGTTGCCGTGGATCCGCCAGATGCGGCGCCTGCATGAACTGCATCACCGTCGCGAGATGATGCGCGAACGCAATTTCAACATCGTTTTTCCGTTGATGGATTACCTGTTCGGCACCCTGTACTGGGAACCGGATCAGGCCACCCCGTATCTGCCGAGAACGCCCATGACCCGCCTGCAGCATCAGATCGTCATTGCCGCAAACCCTGTCGCCGTACTCGCCTACGCCAGCACCGTGACCCGATGGCCGGAGTGGCATCCATCGTCCCTCAAGATCAATGGTCAAAAAGGCTCATTGCATGCCGGTGCGCGGTTCGACGAGGACATCCGCGCCGGTGGACGTGACGGGCATTTGACCTGGGTGGTGGACGAGTATTTGCCGGGACGGCGCTGGATTGCCCAGGCCCAGGGCGACCACGGCCTGTCGTTGCTACTGACTTATGAGTGTGAGGCCGAGGGCGACGGCACGCGATTTACCCGCACCCTGGAGTATCAATTCAGCGGCCTGATAATGCGCATCGCCAACAAATGGCTGCTCAGGCGGCGGATTGATCGCGAATCGGCCGCGTCGATGCTGGCTTTGCGGGAGATGGCGCAAAAACACCTGGCACAGTCGGGAGCCAAAGTGTGAGTCGGTGGATCCGGTTCCGTCATTGGCTGTTGCTGGTAATCATCGCCATCGGCGTATTCCTGCTGCTGATGCCGACCAAAGTACGGCCGGTGGCCTGGACGCCGCCGCCAGCGCCCTCCCTCACCAGCGGCATCTATGCCGATAATCAGCGCCTCAAGGGCGTGGAGCGGGTCGGTGCCGCCGACATTGACGGCCCGGAAGCACTGCTGCTGGAAGGCGATACGCTGATCACCGGTTTGCATGACGGCCGCCTGATCCGCACCAGCCTCGATGGCAAGGTCACCAAAGTCCTGGCCGATACCGGTGGCCGCCCCTTGGGGCTGGCTCGCCATCCCAACGGCTTGCTGGTAATCGCCGATGCGGTCAAGGGCTTGCTGTCACTGGACGCCCAGGGGCGTCTGGTGGCCATGACCACGGCGGCTGACGGCGTGCCCTTCGGGTTCACCGACGACGTGGCCATCGACAAGCCCGGGCACTACGCCTATTTCAGCGACGCCTCCAGCCGCTTCGGCTACGGCAAGGACGGCGAGGCGATCATCGAGCATGGTGGCGATGGTCGCTTGCTGCGTTACGACTTCCAGACCGGAGCGACCTCGATGCTGCTGGACAAGCTGGAGTTTGCCAACGGCGTCACCCTGGGGCCGGACGATGCCTTTGTGCTGGTCAACGAAACCGGCGCCTATCGCATCAGCCGTTACTGGCTGAGCGGTCCGAAAGCTGGCACTCACGATCTGTTCATCGACAACCTGCCAGGTTTGCCGGACAACCTTTCGTTCAATGGCCACGACCGAATCTGGGTGGCGCTGTACGCACCGCGCAGCGCTCTGCTCGACGCCACCGCAAAGCATCCATTCGTACGCAAGATGCTCGCGCGCGCCATGACCGTCCTGCCCAAACCGGTGGAAAAGCGCGCCTTTGCCCTGGGCCTGAACGTCGAGGGCAAGGTGATCGCCAACCTTCAGGATGGCAGCAGCGACAGCTACTCGCCGATCACCACTGTGCGTGAGTATGGGGAGTGGTTGTATTTCGGGTCGCTGAAGGCGCAGAACATGGTGCGGTTGCCGTTGAGTACGGCGCTGGAGAAATAACGCGGATCATACAAGCTCGCGACCCGCTTCCCTGTAGGAGCAAAGCTTGCTCGCGAAGGCGTCGTGTCAGGCGACATCAATGTTGAATGCCAGTGCGCCTTCGCGAGCAAGCTTTGCTCCTACAGGGGATCGTCGTCACATACCCGCTCCGGATCGTTGTCCGGCAACTCGTCGATACCCGGTTCTTCTTCGGGATGGACGGCTGTGCGTCCTGGACTCAAGGGTTCGGGATGGCTAGGGATCGGGTCGAAACCGCCCTGTTCTTCGCTGGGATATTTCTGCTTCATGGGGCACCTCGTATCGAGCCCGATGTTCGGACTCTGAACATTCGAGGTGCCGGTTTTTTTCGCCGTTCCAATTATTCAGTCACCGGTCGTCGGTGACTCATTACCCTGAATCAGGACGACGACTGGAGTTGTCTGACGATCTTGTCCTTGACCTCCAAGCGCTTCGCCTTGAGCTTCGTCACCGCGTCATCGCTGGATTTGGCTTCCTCCGCCTTCACCACTTCGGCATCCGCCTGGGAATACTTGTTGATCAGTGAATCCAGTAACGGATCCTTGGAGCGTTTCTGCTGGATTTCTTCCTTTGTGCAACTCAGATCCAGAAAAAGGTTATGGGGCACCGGCATGGAACACCTCCGTTTGATAATCGGCAGCAAACGCGACTGATTGCGTTCACCAACTATCAGAATGGCCTCGGTTGGCCGGTTGTGTCGACCATCTGTCCGACCGGCGGTGCCCGTTCGTCGCCCTGTCTCAAAAACGATAAAACCTTTGCCCGGGCGCCAGCCTCCACAGGTTAACCATTACCTCGATCACCCGTGTGGAGAAGCACTTATGGACGGATTCGACTTACGCCATCTCGTTCTGGCCGTTGCCTTGAGCAGCAGCATGGGTACGGCATTCGCGGCGACTTCCAATGACTTTGTCGACAAGGCAGCCGCCGGCGGCATCGCCGAAATCGAAGCCAGCCGCCTGGCCCTCGAAAAGAGCCAGTCAGCGGACGTCAAGGCCTTCGCCAACATGATGATTACCGATCATGGCAAGGCCAACGATGAACTGGCCACCATCGCGAAAAAGCATGACATCAAAGTGCCGGACAGCACGACGCTGGTGAAGCAGGCCAAGGAAAAAATCCTCGACATGCGGGACGAGTCGTTCGATGCAGCGTATGCCAATAACCAGGTCAAGGCCCATGAAGAAGCCTTGGACTTGTTCAAGAAAGAAGCCAACACGGTGACGGATGACAGGACCAAAGGCGCTACGGAGCTGAAAGGCTTTGCACAGAAAATGTTGCCGGGGCTGGAAAAACACCTCGATATGGCAAAAAAACTCCAGGCCGCTCATCCGGGCAAATAGCAGGACTGCAAAACCGGAAGCCGCATCCTGGATGCGGCTTTTTGTTGACTGATTTGCAACGAAAAAACCGCTGCCACTGCGGGTGCCGGCTACAGTCCATAGGCAGCGGATGAAAACGTCTGTCTAAAACGAACAACTATTTCATCCGTCAAATGTCACTGACTTGCGCCGGTTACTTTTTGGGGAATCGGTGCCTACCTTCCAGGAGTCAAAAATCATGGCGGCACTGCAATCCAGCACGCTCGATGCGATGAAAAAAAACCAGACGCAATTGCTTGCCGAATGGACAACGGGCCTCGAAGCCAGTGGCGCCACGCGTAATCTCAAGGAACAGGACCTGCAACAGCAGACCTCGGAATTCCTGCATCTGGTGCTCACCGGACTGCAGAACGGCCACGGCCAGAACATCGCGACACCTGGCTGGGACGAGATTCGCCAGTTCCTGGACAAGCTTTCCCACAGCCGTGCCCTGCTCGGCCAGGACTCGCAGCAGACCGCCAGTTTCATCTTTTCGCTCAAGGGCCCGGTGTTTGCACTGCTACAGAACCACTACCAGGACAGCCCCGCCTTGCTCGCCGAACAGCTCTGGGAAATTTCCGAGCTGCTCGATGCCTTGGGCCTGCACACCATTCGCACCTTCCAGAAATCCCGCGAGGCTGTGATCAAGCGTCAACAGGAGGAGTTGCTGGAACTGTCGACCCCGGTGGTCAAGCTCTGGGATGGCGTTCTGGCGCTGCCGATGATCGGCACCCTCGATTCGCAACGTACCCAGGTGGTGATGGAATCGCTGTTGCAGCGGATCGTCGACACCGGTTCCGAGATCGCCATCATCGACATCACCGGCGTGCCGACCGTCGATACCCTGGTGGCGCAGCACCTGCTCAAGACCGTGACCGCGATTCGCCTGATGGGCGCTGATTGCATCATCAGCGGCGTGCGTCCGCAGATCGCCCAGACCATCGTGCACCTGGGGCTGGACCTGCAAGGCGTGGTGACCAAGGCCAATCTGGCCGATGCCCTGAAGCTGGCCCTGACCCGGCTGGGAATGACCATCAGCAAGGCGGACTGAGCCCATGGAGCGCATTCCGATATTGCAAATGGGCGACTTCCTGCTGGTGACGATCCAGGTCGACATGCATGACCAGTTGGCCCTGACCCTTCAGGACGATCTGTCTGAACGTATCAGCAAGACCACCGCCCGTGGTGTGTTGATCGATATTTCCGCGCTGGACATGGTGGACTCCTTCATTGGCCGGATGATCGGAACCATTTCCGGCCTGTCGAAAATCATGGATGCCCGGACCGTGCTGGTCGGCATGCAGCCCGCGGTGGCGATCACCCTGGTGGAGCTGGGCCTGACCCTGCCCGGGGTCAGTACCGCGCTGAACGTCGAGCGCGGGATGAAACTGCTTCAGGATCGAGTACATGAGCAATGAACACGCGCAGCAGCGGCACTCATCCGATCCATATCGAGCAGGATGTCGTCCTGGCGCGGCAACTGGCACGCAAGCTCGCGCAAGAGTGTGGCATGCGCTTGATCGACCTGACCAAACTGGTCACAGCCGTCAGCGAACTGGCGCGCAACACCATGGTGTATGGCGGTGGCGGCGACATGGACTGGCAAATCCTCGACGAAAACCCGCGTACCGGCTTGCGCCTCACGTTCCGTGACGAAGGGCCGGGTATCGCCGACATCAAACTGGCGATGACCGACGGCTGGACCTCGGGCGCCGGACTGGGGCTGGGCCTGACGGGGGCCAAGCGCCTGGTGGACGAATTCGAAATCGACACCGCGCCGGGCCGGGGCACTCGTGTGACGATCACCCGATGGACATGAACATCGTCGGTACGATGACGCAGGTACTGGTGGTCGAAGACATCAGCCAGGTCGGTCACGCCCGGCGCACCGCGCAGCAACTCGCGGAAAAATGCGGTTTCGACAGTAACGATGCCGGGCGCGTGGCGCTGGTGGCGACCGAGCTTGCCAGCAATATTCTCAAACACGCCAACCGTGGCGAACTGCACCTGAGGGCCTTGCCCCGCGCGACTGGCATCGGCATCGAAATCCTCGCGATCGACCGCGCCCAGGGATTTGATTTACAGGCGTGCCTGACCGATGGCTTTTCCACCGGTGGTACCCAGGGCATCGGACTGGGGGCCGTATCGCGCCAGGCAGAGGTGTTCGACGTTTATGCCGATTCACGGGGTGCCGTGCTGCTCACGCGGTTGTACCCGCGCCAGGACAAGGCCCCTGACCGGCGCATCGGCATCAGCCAGCATTCGCTGCACAATGACCCGGCCTGCGGCGATGTCTGGCACCTGGCATTCGACGGGCCACGGATCAGTGCGCTGGTGATCGACGGCCTGGGCCATGGCGAAGACGCCGAACGCGCCGCCCGCGCCGGTGAAAAAGCCTTCGCGCAACTGCCGTTTGCCTCGCCGCTGGTGGCGCTGGAGGACATTCATCTGGCCATGACCGCCACCCGTGGCGGGGCGCTGGCCATCGCGCAATTCGACGGCGGCAGCGACACCTTGACATTCGTCGGCATCGGCAATATCGGTGCCTGCCTGGTCGCGGCAGACAAGTCCCGAGGCCTGGCCTCCCATCCGGGTATCGTCGGTGGCCAGTATCGCAGGGCGCAACCCTTTGACTATGCTCAGGTGAACGGACAGCTGTTGATCATGTACAGCGACGGCCTGCAGTCCCGCTGGAACCTGCAGGATTACCCCGGTCTGGTGCACCGCCATCCCGCCGTGATTGCCGCCATTTTGCACCGTGATTTCTGTCGTGGACGGGACGACGTCACGGTGCTGGTCATTGCTCTGGAGGCAGCCCATGCCTGAAGCACCCATGAGTCAGATTGACGAACAAGCGGCGCAGATCGCGCAATTGCAAGGTGAAGCCGATGCCCTGCGCGCCGAGCTGGATGAAACCAACCAGGGCGTGCTGGCGTTGTATGCCGAACTCGACACCCAGGCCGAAGAATTGCGACAGGCCTCGGATCTGAAAAGCCGTTTTCTGTCCTACATGAGCCACGAGTTTCGCACGCCGCTGGGCTCGATCCTGAGTATCGCCAGCCTGTTGAGCGACGAACTTGACGGGCCCTTGAGTCCCGAACAACACAAGCAAGTGGCCTTTGTCAGCAGCTCCGCGCGGGAGCTGAGCGACATGGTCGACGACCTGCTGGACCTGGCGAAGATCGAAGCCGGGCGCATCACCATTTCCCCGGCCTGGTTCGACATGCTCGACCTGTTTGCGGCCCTGCGCGGGATGTTTCGCCCGATTGTCGATGCCACGGCCGTGGACCTGATTTTCGAAGAACCGGTGGGACTGCCGCGGTTGTACACCGACGACAAAAAACTTGCGCAGATCCTGCGCAACTTCATTGCCAATTCGCTGAAGTTCACCACACGCGGGGTAGTCCGGGTCTCGGCGCAGCTGGAAAACAGCTCTCATGTGCGCTTTGCCGTCAGCGACACCGGAATAGGGATCGCTCCCGAGCTGCATGGCGCCTTGTTCGAAGACTTTTCCCAGGTCGACTCACCGCTGCAAAAACGCCTGCGCGGAACCGGGCTCGGACTGTCCCTGTGCAAACGCTTCGCCGGGTTGCTGGGTGGCGAAGTCGGGATGCAAAGCACGCCGGGCACCGGATCGACCTTTCACGTAATCATCCCGCTGGCCATCAACCTGGAGCCTGCCGATGAAACATGACCTGCGGCTGCTCATCGTCGACGACAACGTCGCCACGCGCTACGCCCTGCGCCGGCGCCTGGAGCGTCATGGCTATGAAGTGCTCGAGGCCGGGACCGGCCGCGAGGGCCTGGAATTGATTGATAGCGTCGACCTCGACGCGCTGGTGCTCGATGTCAATCTGCCGGACATGAGTGGTTTCGACATTGTGCGCAAACTGCGCTCCGACCCGGCCACCGCCTTGCTGCCGGTGATTCACGTGTCGGCCGCTTCGATCCAGAGCGGCGACATTATCACCGGCCTCGACGCCGGAGCCGATGCCTACCTGATTCACCCAATAGACCCGGATGTACTGCTGGCGACCCTGCGCACCCTGCTGCGGGTGCGGGATACGGAAAACGCCCTGCGTGAAAGCGAGGCACGCTTTCGCGAGATTTTCGCCAACGTGTCGGCACCCATCGCCGTGCTCGATGCCGGCCTGAACGTTCATGAGTGCAATCACGCATTTTCCCAGCTGATTCAGGACAACCTCGACGCTGGCACTTTGCGCGAGTGCTTTGCCGACGACCAACTCGCGGTCATCGAAGAACTGCGTCTGCGCCTGGCCTATGGCGAACGCTGGAAAGGCACCTTGAGCATGCGCGTCGCGGGTGAAGTTCGCGAAACCGAGTGGCAGATTTCGCCCTATCGCACCCCGCAATTGAGCCTGGTGTTCGTCGAAGACGTCACCGAGCACCGTCACCGCGAACGCTCGCACCTGGCGCGGCTGGACGATGCCACCACACAACTGGCCAAGGAAGTCGCCGAACGCGTGCGCACCGAAGCTCAATTGTTGCAGGTGCAGAAAATGGATGCCCTGGGCAAGCTGACCGGCGGCATTGCCCACGACTTCAACAACTTGCTCACCGGCATCATCACCAGCCTGGAACTGATCCAGAAGCGCGTCGCCGATTCGCGCACCGACAAGGTGGAGTTCTACGCCGAAGCGGCCTTGAACTCGGCCATGAGTGCGGCCGCCCTGACCCATCGACTGCTGGCCTTCGCCCGGCAACAGCCCCTCGATACCCGGCCCGTGGACATCAACGAACACATCCGCTCCCTCGAAGAACTGCTGGTGCGCACCATCGGCGAACGCATCGCCCTGAAGCTTGAGCTCACGAGCAAAGCCGCCATCGCGCTGGTCGACCCGATCCAGCTGGAAAGTGCCGTGCTCAATCTGGTCATCAATGCGCGCGATGCCCTGCCCCAAGGCGGCAATATCTGGGTCAACACCTATGCCGCGTACTCCCATGGCGATCCCAACCTGGCCGATGGCGCCTATGTCGCGTTGTCGGTGCGCGATGACGGCACCGGGATCGAGCACAGCGTGATCGACAAGGTATTCGACCCGTTCTTCACCACCAAGCCCCTGGGCCAGGGCACCGGGCTCGGTTTGTCGACCATCTACGGTTTTGCCCGGCAGTCCGGGGGCGATGCCCACATTCGCAGCGTAGCGCGGCGCGGCACCGAAGTGACCATCATGCTGCCAGCCAGCTCCGACCCCACGGCCAGCGAAGTCACACCTTCCACCGTCGATCCTCAAGGGGCCGGCGAGCATGTGCTGATCGTCGAGGACACACCGTCGGTGCGCATGTTCGTGGCCGAAGTGCTGGTGGACGCCGGTTACCGCTGCACCCAGGTCGGCGAAATTGAAACCGCGCTGGAACGCCTGCAGAACGATGAATCCATCGATCTGCTGCTGACCGATGTCGGCCTGCCACGCATGAGCGGCCGCGAGTTGGCCGACATTGCCCGAGGCTGGCGCGAGAAGTTGCCAATCCTGTTCATGACCGGCTACGCCGAGACCGCGATCAATCGTCAGGTATTTCTTGGCGAAGGCATGGAAATGCTGATCAAGCCGTTCCAGATCAATGAATTGCTGGACAAGGTAAGGCGCACCCTCGACGGCGCCTGACACAAAACCTGTGGAAGCAAAACCTGTGGGAGCAAGGCTTGCCCGCGATTGAGACGACGCGGTTCGTCAGGGATACCTCGTCATCGTTCATCGCGGGCAAGCCTTGCTCCCACAGGTTTGCGGATCATTCCCCGAGGACTTTCGCAAGGAAGGGCGCCGTCCTGCTTTTCTTGCTCTTCGCTACTTTCTGCGGCGTCCCGGCAACCACGATTTTCCCACCCTGATCCCCCGCCCCTGGCCCGATATCGATCACCCAGTCGCTCTGCGCCACCACACGCATTTCATGTTCGACCACGATTACCGTGTGCCCCGCCGTCACCAGGTTGTTCAACTGCTCCAACAGACGGTCAACGTCTTGAGGGTGCAGCCCGGTGGTGGGTTCGTCGAGCACGTACAGCGTCGCCCCGCGCTGGTTGCGCTGCAGCTCCGTGGCCAGCTTGATGCGCTGGGCCTCGCCGCCGGACAACTCCGTTGCCGGTTGACCAAGGCGCAGATAACCCAGGCCAATATCACGCAGCACCTCCAGCGAGCGGCGCACGACGGCTTGTTCGGCGAACACCTCCACCGCTTGATCCACCGTCAGTTGCAGCACCTGGGCGATGTTGCGGCCCTGCCAGGTGATCGCCAGCGTTTGCGGGTTGTAACGAGCGCCATGGCAGGTCGGGCATGGTGCATAGACACTGGGCATGAACAGTAACTCGACACTGACAAAGCCCTCGCCTTCGCAGGTCGGGCAACGGCCCTTGGCGACGTTGAAGGAAAACTGTCCGGCGTCGTAACCCGCCGCCTGGGCTTCAGGCGTGGCGGCGTAGAGCTTGCGCACGTTGTCGAACAACCCGGTGTAGGTTGCCAGATTGGAGCGCGGGGTGCGGCCGATGGGTTTCTGGTCGACCTGCACCAGACGCTTGATCGACGCCAGTCCCGCCGTAACCTGGCCACCGCTGGTTTGTGGCGCATCGTCTTCCAGGCTCGGCTCTTGCGAGTCGCCGTCAGTGGCCGGGCGACCGAGGTGCGCGCCGACCAGCTCCAGCAAGGCCTGGCTGACCAGGCTCGATTTGCCTGAACCCGAAACGCCGGTGACCGCGGTAAAACAGCCCAGCGGAAACTCGACATCGAGATTGCTCAGGTTATTGCGGGTGATGCCTTGCAGGCGCAGCCAATCCCTTGGCTTGCGCAAGGGTTGCGACTTGGCGATGTGCTCGGCGAACAAATAGGCCCGGGTCTGTGAATCAGCCACATCGGCCAGTCCCGCCGGCGCACCGCTGTATAGCACCCGACCGCCATGCTCGCCCGCCGCCGGACCGACATCGATCAACCAGTCGGCGCGGCGCATGGTTTCCAGGTCGTGCTCGACCACAAACAGGGTGTTGCCGGCGGTTTTCAAGCGTTGCAGGGCTTCGAACAGCGCCTCGCCATCTGCCGGGTGCAAGCCCGCCGAGGGCTCGTCCAGTACATAAATCACCCCGAACAACTGCGAACCCAACTGCGTCGCCAGGCGCAAGCGCTGCAACTCGCCGGACGACAGCGTCGGCGTACTGCGCTCCAGGGCCAGGTAACCAAGGCCCAGGTCAGTCAGGGTGCTGACCCGCTCCAGCAGGTCCTGGGCGATCCGTTGCGCGGCCAGGCGTTTTTCCACCGACAGGTTCGGCGTGTGGCGCACATCCGGCGCATTCGCATGGCCACTGGCGCCGTGGGCTACACGCTGTTCGCGAGCCTCGCGAGTCTGGCTGTGGGTCAATACCTCGCCCGCCTCTTCGCCCTCCTGCAAATAATGCTCGGCCGCCACCGGCTTGAGGACTTCGGCCACTTGCAGCAACGGCATCTGCGACAATTCGCCGATGTCGTAACCGGCGAAGGTCACTGACAACGCCTCACGCTTGAGGCGTTTGCCATCACACAACGGACAAGGGCTGCCGAGCATGAACTGCGAGACGCGCTTCTTCATCAGCGCACTTTGCGAGTGGGTGAAGGTGTGCAGGATGTAGCGCCGCGCGCCGGTGAAGGTGCCCTGGTAACTGGGTTCCATCTTGCGTTTGAGGGCGACCCGGGTTTCTTCCGGGGTGAGCCCGGCATACACCGGCACCGTCGGGGTTTCTTCGGTGAAGAGAATCCAGTCGCGCTGTTTTTTCGGCAGGTCGCGCCAGGGGATATCGACGTCGTAGCCCATTGTCACCAGGATGTCCCGCAGGTTCTGGCCCTGCCAGGCCAGCGGCCAGGAAGCGACCGCACGCTGGCGAATGGTCAGGCTCGGGTCCGGCACCATCAATGCTTCGGTGACTTCATACACCCGGCCCAGGCCGTGGCATTCGGTGCACGCACCCTGGGGCGTGTTCGGTGAAAAGTCTTCGGCGTACAGCATCGGCTGCCCCGCCGGGTAACTGCCGGCGCGGGAGTACAACATGCGGATCAGGCTCGACAACGTCGTTACGCTGCCCACTGAAGAACGTGTGCTCGGCGTGCCACGCTGTTGCTGCAAGGCCACCGCCGGCGGCAAGCCTTCGATGGAATCGACATCCGGCACGCCGACCTGATCGATCAGGCGTCGCGCATAAGGCGCCACGGATTCGAAATAGCGGCGCTGCGCCTCGGCGTAGAGCGTTGAAAACGCCAGGGACGACTTCCCGGAACCGGACACCCCGGTGAACACCACCAGGGCATCGCGGGGGATATCGACATCGATGTTCTTGAGGTTGTGTTCCCGGGCGCCGCGCACCCTGACCATGCCTGAGGGAGGGTTAAGGGAGCGCGTTGAAGTCATGAGCGGCCTTTAATGGAAGGTTCAAAGGAGTAACGCGAACCTGTAGGAGCAAAGCTTGCTCGCGATAGCGTACTGCCTGACACACCGCTATCGCGAGCAAGCTTTGCTCCTACAGGTTTGGTGTGTTTAAGCATTGAGGACTATGCGGATCATTTGGGTCAACGCTTGCGGGCTATACGGCTTGCTCAGCAAATGGGTGTCGGGGCTGAGCTGGTGGTTGCGCGAGATAATGTCACGGGTGTGGCCGGAGGTGAATAGCACGACCAATGGCGGGTTCTGCACTTTTGCCCACGCCGCGAGGTCCGAACTCTTGATCAGGCCGGGCATGACCACATCGGTGAAGATCAGGTCCACCACCTCGCCTTCCAGCAACATCTGCATGGCGGTGTCGGCATTGGCGGCGGTCAGCACCTGATAACCCTCTTCGCGCAGCAGCTCCACGGTCGAGGTGCGCACCGCTTCATTGTCCTCGACCACCAGAATCCGTTCGTGTCCGCCCCGTGGCTGCACGTCCGGAACCGTTGTTTCACTGTCCACCGGCCGCAGGCTGCGCGGGAAGTACAGCTGAACCCGGGTGCCCTCCCCGACGACGCTGGCGATCTCGATATGCCCGCCGCTCTGTTTGACGAAACCGAACACCATGCTCAGGCCCAGCCCCGTACCCTGGCCGTCGGGCTTGGTGGTGAAAAATGGTTCGAAGGCCTGGTCGAGCACCTGCGGCGGCATGCCAGTACCGGTGTCAGCCACGGTCACGCACACGTAGTCGCCGGCGACGATGCCCCTACCCGCGCAGAACGCAGGCTCGAGGGTGATGTTTTCGGCGTTGAGCTCGATGGTTCCCTCGCCGCTCATCGCATCACGGGCATTGATCGCCAGATTGAGGATGGTGTTTTCCAGTTGATTGCGATCGACGAATACCGGCCAGGGGTCCGCCACGGCGCTCATCTGGATCTGGATGGTTTCCCCCAGTGCGCGCTGCAACAGTTCGCCAAGACCGTCGAAAATCTGCTGCGGCGTGCAAATCGCCGGGGACAACGGCTGGCGCCGCGCGAAGGCGAGCAATTGCGAAGACAGTTTGGCGCCGCGCTCGACGGCGGCAATCGACGCTGTTACCCGCCGTTGCACGTTGGCATTGTCCGGCTCATGGCGCGCGAGCAAGTGCAGGTTGCCGGCGATGACCTGCAACAGGTTATTGAAGTCGTGGGCCACGCCACCGGTCAGGCCGCCGATGGCTTCGAGCTTCTGTGACTGACGCAGTTGCTCTTCCGCCGCCAGCCGCGCTTCCACTTCGTCCGCCACGCGCTGCTCCAGATTTCGGGTGAACTTGAGCAGGGAATCTTCGGCGGCCTTGCGCTCATGGATGTCGATCAACACCCCGGGAAAGCGAAACGGTTCGCCCAGCTCATTGAACTCGCAGCAACCACTGGCGAGCACCCACAGGTAACTGCCATCCGGGCGCAATACCCGGTATTCGGCGTTATAGGGCACAGCCGTTTCCATGGATTGTTTGATCTGCTCCTGAACCCAGCTGCGATCATCGGGATGGATGTGCGCTTCGGCGATGTCCTGGGGCAAGTTGTCCAGGTTCTGCCCGGCGGGATAGGAAAACGTGCGGGCGAAGCGCTCATCGCCGCTCAGTACATTGGCCTTGATGTCCCAGACGAACGAGCCGAGCAAGGCCCCGGCATTCAATGCCAGGCGCACCCGTTCGTTGTCGGCGCGATAAGCATTTTCGGCAGCCTGGCGCAGGCGTTCGGAAATTACGAATTCAGTGGTTTCGACCACCATCGCCATGACCCCGGCCGGACAGCCGTCATCATTGGCGACAGGGCTGTAATACAGATCCAGCCAGACGTCTTCAGGCACCCCGTCGCGTAACAGCACCAGCACTTTATTGCGATAGGACAAGGTGCCGCCGGCCAGGCAGGTATCGACCACATGCCGGTTGAAATCGGCGACTTCCGGCCAGCCCAGTTCCACCGGTGAACCCAACAGATAGGGATGGCGCCCGCCGGCGAACTTCGAATAGGCGTCGTTATAGATCATGTAGCCTGGCCGGCCCCAGAGCATCACCATCGGCAGCGGTGAAGCGAGCATCAACTGCACCGTGCTGTTCAGGCTCCTGGGCCAGGTGTCGATGGCACCCAGTTCGGTACGGCTCCAGTCGAACGCACGAATACGCCCGGCCATTTCGCCGCACCAGCCGGCACACCCGTGGCTATCGTCTAGAAACTGCATTGGCTGGCTCTATATCTGCACCCGTTTGTTTCGAGCATCGCGGATGCCAATGGTTTCATAGAGGTATAGCTGATTCTCGTGGGGCAACCAGAGATCCCTGTGGGAGCGGGCTTGCCCGCGATAGCGGTGTAACAGCCGATAAAGATGTTGACTGTCAGGCCCTCATCGCGGGCAAGCCCGCTTCCACAGGTTGTAGTTTTGGATTCAGGATTGGTGGCTACACCTCTATCAAATGCTTGAGCGGGTTGTAGCTGGTTTTCAAGGTGGCGGCCACGTCGAGAATCGCTTTCTCAATGCCATTCAAGTGCATGCAGGTCAACTCGATCGCCGCACTCTGGTTACCCGCCTCGATGTACTCGATCAAGCGCAAATGCTCGTCGTCGCGACAGGCTTCGTGGCTGTCGTCATCCAGCGCGGCAGCATATAGCGAGGCGCGGGAAATCAGCTTCTGGAACCAGTCGAGCAACACCGGATTGTTCAGGCTGCGGGCGAGTTTGATGTGGAACTCGCCGAGCAGATGAATCAGTCGCTCATGGTCGCCGCTCTGGTGCGCTTCGTCCTCCAGCAATAAATGATCGCGCAGATCCCGGGTGACGGCGGTGTCGCGACGCCGGCACAACTCGCTGACGATGCCGATCTCGACCAGGCGCCGGGTTTCGAACAGCGAACGGATTTCTTCGTCACTGGGCAACGACACCGACGCCCCTTTATTGGGCTCGGTGGTGACCAGGCCATCGGCTTCCAACTGTTTGAGGGCGGCACGAACCGACGTGCGGCTGACATTGAAAAGTTCAGCCAGCGAAGCCTCACCGAGTTTCATGCCGGGCCGCAGGGTGCGCTTGCTGATCGCTTCGTAAACCCCTTGGTAGACGCGATCGACCGTTGTTTCCAATTTCTTTTCCGCCATTCGAAGACTCCTTCAGCGCTATGCGACCGACTCAAGGCGAATGAACAGCCTTGAAAAGGGGGTTGCAAGAGCAGGTTAATCCGGGTATTTCTAAATTGCATCCAGATTTTGCATACAATAATTAGAGGAATGCACCATTATGGGTCATCCAGTTGCAATCGAAGTGCGTAACGTCTCCAAGCGGTATTCCGACGATCCAGGACTGGCTCCAGCCCTGGACAACGTCTCGGTCGACATTGCCGACAACGAGTTCTTCACCCTGCTCGGCCCCTCCGGCTGTGGCAAAACCACCCTGCTGCGCACCATCGCCGGCTTCGAGCATGTCAGCGACGGTGAAATCCGCCTGGCCGGCGAGCCGGTCAACGACCTGCCGCCCTTCAAGCGCCGGGTCAACACGGTGTTCCAGAGTTACGCGCTGTTTCCGCACATGAGTGTTGCGCAGAATATCGCCTTCGGCCTCGAGATGCAGGGTCTTGATCGCAAGCAGATCCCGCAGCGGGTCGATGAAATGCTGGCGCTGGTGCAGATGCAGCACCTGGCCAAGCGCAAACCGGCGGAACTGTCCGGTGGCCAGCAGCAACGGGTGGCTCTGGCGCGGGCCCTGGCGCCAAAACCGAAAGTACTGTTGCTCGACGAACCGCTGTCGGCGCTGGACCTCAAGTTGCGCAAGGAAATGCAGGTCGAACTCAAGCGCGTGCAGAAAGAAGCCGGGATCACCTTCATTTTCGTCACCCACGATCAGGAAGAAGCCCTGACCCTGTCCGATCGCATTGCCGTGATGTCCGCCGGCAAGATCCTGCAGATCGGTACCCCCAACGACATCTACGAACGGCCGCAGCACCAGTTTGTCGCCCAGTTCATCGGTGACATCAACTTCCTGCCCGGCCACCTCAAGCGCGGCCAGCACAACGAGAACCTGTTCGTACCCAGCGGCATGCCGGTGGAAATCCCTTGCCCGCCCCAAGGCATCGACGGCAAGGTGCAACTGGCCTTCCGCCCGGAGCGTTCGCAACTGGTGGACCCGGCGCAACCGCATCACCTGCGCGGGGTGATCGAAGCCGTGCTGTACGTCGGCACCGCGACGCTTTACCAGTGCCGCCTGAACAACGACATCAAGGTCATGCTGCGCGAGAACAACGAAGGCCTGAACCGCAACCGCGGGGTCGGCGATCGCGTGGCGGTCAACCTGCCGCCCCACGCCTGCCTGCTGATGGAGGCCTGAGATGAGCGTCAGCAGCACTTCTCCCGCCCTCAACCGCGCGCTGTTGCTCAGCCCGGTGGTATTGACCCTGCTGGCCCTGATCGCCATTCCGCTGGGCATCATGGGCTACATCAGCCTGTTGCCGCGCAACGTCTATGGCGGCGTCGACTGGCAGGCCAACTGGCAATTGCAAAGCTATGTGCAGCTGTTTTTCCAGGAAGGCTTCGACGGTGAGCTTGAGCTCAATTGGGTCTACGCCCAGGCGCTGATCCGCTCGGTGTTCCAGGCCGGCGGCACCACAGTGTTGTGTTTCCTGTTCGGCTTTCCGGTGGCGCTGTGGATGTCGAGTCTGACACCGCGCCGGCGCAACCTGATGGTGTTGCTGATCACCATCCCGTTCTGGACCAACCTGCTGATCCGCAACTACGCCTGGCTGATCATCCTGCGCGAACAGGGCTGGGTCGCCCAGAGCCTCAACGCGCTGTTCCCCAGCGTCGGCGGCATCACCCTGCTCTATAACGACTTCGCGGTCAGCGTCGGGCTGGTCTACAGCTTTCTGCCGTTCATGATTTTGCCGATCTATTCAACCCTGGAAAAACTCGACTGGCGCTTGGTGGAAGCCGCCTATGACCTGGGCGCCAATCGCTGGCACGCCTTGCGGCGGATCATCCTGCCGTTGTCGATGCCGGGGGTGATTGCCGGCTCGCTGCTGGTGTTCGTGCCGAGCCTCGGTGCGTTCATCACCCCGGCGATTCTCGGCGGTGGCAAGACCCTGATGATCGGCAACCTGATCCAGCAACAGTTCGGCACCGCGCGCAACTGGCCGCTGGGCAGTTCACTGTCGTTCCTGCTGCTGGGCATCATGTTGCTGTCCCTGGTGCTGTACGCCCTCTATAGCCGCAATGCCGCCAAGACCCTGCGTCGGGGAGCCCAAGCATGATCGCCCTGCACCTGAAAAAACTGCCCCTGACCCGTGAAGTCAGTCTGTTGATGCTGGCCTATCTGTACCTGCCGATTTTTGTGCTGATCGCCTACAGCTTCAACGCCAACCGCTCGGCGACGGTATGGACCGAGTTTTCGCTCGATTGGTATGGGCGGATTCTGGCCAACCCTTCAATTCAGACCGCGGCGCTGAACTCGATCATCGTCGCCAGTATTGCCACGGTTTGCGCTACAGCGATTGCGCTGCTGGCGGCGCTGGCGACCTACCGGCCGTTCTACGGGCAGAAGATGGTCGAGGGCGGGATCAACCTGCCGCTGATCCTGCCGGAGATCGTCACCGCCGTCGCCACCCTGCTGCTGTTCATGGCGTTGGGCATCAAGCTCGGTTTGCTGACGGTGATCGTTGCGCACGTCGGCTTCTGCATTCCTTTTGCCTACCTGCCGATCCGCGCGCGGCTCAATGACCTGGACAAAAGCCTGCTGGAAGCGGCGAACGATCTGTATGCCAATCCGTGGCAGGTGTTCCGCCGGGTGACGCTGCCGCTGCTGTGGCCGGCGGTGCTGTCCGGTTCGGTGCTGGCATTCGTGGTCAGCCTCGACGATTTCATCATGACGTTCTTCGTGGCCGGTCCCGGTTCCACGACCTTGCCGGTGTACATCTTCTCGGCGATCAAGGCCGGCGTGACGCCGGAGATCAACGCGATCTCGACCCTGATGCTGGTGATTTCCATTGTGCTGGTGGTGCTGGCCTTCTGGCTGGGACAGCGCGGCAAAAACCAATAAACCCTGGAGCGCTTCAAACATGAAAACAAAAAGTCTGCGTTTCGCCGTTGCCAGCCTGGCCCTGAGTTGCTTCACCGCCTTCAGTGCCCAGGCCGCCGAGCCCAAGGAACTGTTCTTCTACAACTGGACCGACTACTACCCGGTGGACCTGCTGGCCAAGTTCGAAAAGGAGACCGGGATCAAGGTCACCATGGACGGCTACGACAGCAACGAAACCCTGCTGGCCAAGTTGCAGGCCGGTGGCGCCGCCTATGACGTGATCGTGCCGTCGCAGTCGATCATGCGCACGTTGATCAACCAGAACCTGCTGCTGGAAATCGACACACCGACCCTGCCCAACTTCCAGTACGTGAAACCGGCGTTCCGCGACCCGAGCTTCGACCCCGGCCGCAAGTTCTCGGCGCCGTACCTGTGGGGCACCACCGGGTTCTCCTATGACAGTGCCCGGGTACCCGGCGGCAAACTGGATGACTCGTGGAAAGAATTCTTCGAGCCGCGCAAGGAATTGCAAGGCCAGCTCGCTGCCCTCGACACCTCCAGCAGCGTGATCAATGCCGCCAGCCACTACCTGAATGTCGACGAATGCAGCGAAAACCCGCAGGACGCCAAGCGCATCCTCGAACTGCTGCAAAAACAGAAACCGTTCCTGAAGATGTACAGCTCGGACAACACCGTCGACCGCATGGCCTCCGGTGAAGTGATCATGATGCAGAACTGGAACGGCTCCACCGCCCGGGCCACCTTGCAGAAGAGCACCATCAAGTACGTGTACCCGAAAGAAGGCCTGGCGATGTTCCAGGACAACTTCGCCGTACCGAAAAGCGCACCGCACCCCGGCAACGCGAAAATCTTCATCGACTGGATGATGAAACCGGAAAACGCCGCCGCCGTGTCCAACGCCATCGCCTATGCCAACGGCATCCAGAGCGACAAGCTGATCGACGCCAAATGGCGGGTGATGGACGCCATCAACATGCCCGACGAATTCGCCTCGCGCCTGCGCCCTGAAAAGGAATGCAGCAACAAGGCGCGGGAACTGCAGGACCGGATCTGGGCGAAGCTCAAGGGCTGATCCGAAACCGAGTCGCGGCCATCGCGAGCAAGCATTGCTCCTACAGGTATTGCGTAAAACCTGTGGGAGCAAAGCTTGCTCGCGAAGAGGCCCTCCCACACAACACAGAATTTGAGGTAAGCAATGACCCAACCCCGCTGGCTACGCAACGTGCGCCCCTACGGCGCCCCCGCCGAGGACCTGCTGATCGACAATGGCCGGTTCACCCAACGTCGCCCGGCTTCGACCACTGAACTGCTCGCCACCGACATCGACGGCCACAACCAACTGCTCACCGCTGCCCTGGTCGAAAGCCACGTGCACCTGGACAAAACCCTGTACGGCCAACCCTGGCGCCCGAACAGCGCCGGCCCGACGCTCAAGGACTACATTGCCAACGAGCGCCGTGTGCTGCGCGAAGTCGAAGCCCCCATCGCTCAACGCGCCGGCGCCCTCCTGGAAAACTGCATCGCCCGTGGCTCGCTGACCCTGCGCTGCCACGTCGACATCGATCCCGAATTCGGCCTGCGTCATGTCCAGGCCATGCAGCAACTGCGTGAAAAATACCGCGACCTGATCGACCTGCAACTGGTGGTCTTCCCGCAAACCGGCCTGATCAGCCGCCCCGGCACTGCCGAGCTGATGCGCGAAGCCATGGCCCTGGGCGTGGAAAACGTCGGTGGTCTCGACCCCTGCGGCATCGACAACGACCCCATCGCGCAATTGGACTTCGTATTCAACCTGGCCCGCGAGTTCGACCGTGGCGTCGACATTCATCTGCACGACAAGGGTGAACTGGGTCTCTGGCAGATCAAATTGATCGCCGACTACACCGAGCGCTTCGGGCTTCAAAATCGCGTCATGATCAGTCACGCGTATTGCCTGGGCATGCTGCCGTGGAGCCAGGTCAAACCCGTCGCCGAACGCCTGGCCGTATTGGGGATTTCGTTGATGAGTTCGGCGCCAGCCGATTGCGCGGTGCCGCCATTCCTCGCCTTGCGCGAAACCGGGGTGAATGTCTGCCTGGGTTCGGACGGCATTCGTGACGCGTGGTCACCGATGGGCAATGGCGACATGCTGGAGCGGGCGATGTTGCTGGCCTTCCGTTTCGACTTGAACAAGGACGAAGAACTGGCGGCGGCGTTCGATGCGGCGACCGTGAATGGTGCCCAGGCGCTGGGTATCGAAGGCTATGGCGTGGAGATCGGTCGGCCAGCGGACTTTTTGCTGATGCCGGTGCAGACCCTGGGTGAAGCCGTGGTGTCGCGACCGGTGCGTCAGGTGTATCGCGGCGGGCAATTGATTGCTTCGGGTGGCTGCTTGCTGGACAGTCGTTTGTGAAGCGCATCGGCTTGCGAGCCAGCTGCGTGGTCGGTTTCGACGGCACGCAGCATGTGCTGTGGCGCAATGGCGAAGTGGTCTTCGAAGGCTCGCGCATTGTCTTCGTCGGACGCGATTATCCGGGGCCGGTGGATCAATGGATCGACTACGGCAACGCGCTGATCGGCCCCGGCTTCATTGATCTCGATGCCCTGGGCGATCTCGACTCCACGGTGCTGACCCTGGACAACGGCGACGAGCGCGACATGGGCCGTATGTGGTCCGCCGAGTATCTGGCGCGCGGTCCACGGGAGAGTTACAGCCCGGACGAAGAGGTCTTCAAGTACCGCTACGCCTTCACTCAGTTGATCCGTAACGGCATCACCACCGCCATGCCGATCACCTCGATGTATTACCGCGAGTGGGCGGAAAACTACGATGAATTTGCCGCGGTGGCCGGCGCCGCCGCCGAGCTGGGACTGCGCACCTACCTCGGCCCCTGCTACATGAGCGGCATGAGTTACTGGCAGGCCGACGGCACGCTGGCCCACCACTGGGACGAAGCCCGGGGCCTGGCCGGACTCGATGCGGCCGAGCGTTTTTTCCGGGATTTCGACGGCGCCAACGGCGGCCTGATTCGCGGTGCGCTGCTGCCGGATCGCATCCAGACTTGTACACCCGCATTGTTGCAACGTACGGCAGCGCTGAGCCGCGAGCTGAATGCACCGATGCGTTTGCACTGTTGCCAAGGGCTCGGCGAAGTGGCGATGGTCGAACACCTGCGCGGCGCCTCACCGTTGGGCTGGTTGCAGCAACTCGACCTGCTGACCCCGCGCAGCCTGTTGCCCCACGGCATTTACACCCACGGCGACGATGACTTGCAACGGGTGGTGGACGGCGGCGCCAGCCTGGTGCATTGCCCGGTGGTGTTTGCCCGGGATGGCGAGGCGCTGGTCTCGTTCGGTCGTTATCAGGCCAAGGGCATCAACTTCGCCCTGGGCACCGACACCTGGCCGGCGGATTTACTGGACAACATGCGCCAGGGCCTGAACGTCGCGCGATTGATGGAAGGCGGTAACTCGCTGACCAGTACGCTCGATCTGTACAACGCCGCCACCCTCGGCGGCGCCAAGGCCCTGGGCCGCGATGACCTTGGGCGTCTGGCGCCGGGGGCCAAGGCCGACATCACCGTGTTCAACCTGCGTGGCCTGCACCTGGGGCCGCTGTTCGATCCGCTGAAAAACCTGGTGCTGGCCGGTCGCGGTGACGATTGCATCGCCAGTTGGATCGACGGTCGCTGTGTGATGCAAGACGGTCAGGTCAAGGGCATCGACTACCCCGCCCTGCAACGCCAGGCCCAACGACAATTCGAAAAACTGATGCGCAGTCACAGCGATCGGGCCTTCGGTCAACCGGACTGGAAAAGCCTGTTCCGACCGGCCATTCCGTTCGCCGACGACTACAGCGCACAGGCGCCATTGTGCGCCAGTGATCCCCTTCTTTAGAGAACGCTGCCTATGCAAAGCTTCGACTTCAGCCAACTGAGCCCACGGGACAAATACAAGATTCTGATCGGCAGCGTGATGCCACGCCCGATTGCACTTGTCACCACCGTCGACGGTGAAGGTCGCGTCAACGCCGCGCCGTTCAGCTTCTTCAATGCGCTGTCGGCCGACCCGCCGATCCTGGCGCTGGGCGTGGAAAACTATGGCGACCAGAGCCCGAAAGACACCACGCGCAATATCCAGCTCAACCAGGAATTCACCGTCAACATCGTCAGCGATGCCCTGGTGGAGGCCATGAACGTCTGCGCCGTGCCCTTTGCGCCCGGTATCGATGAACTGACCGCCGCCGGCCTCACCGCCATCCCCGGCACCACGGTCAAATGCCCGCGCATCGGCGAAGCCCCGGTGGCGCTGGAATGCCGACGGATGATGGCGCTGTCCATCGGCCAGTCGCGGGAGATCATTTTTGGCGAAGTGCTGATGGCCCATGTGCGGGACGAATTGATCGATCCGAACACCCTGTACATCGATCAATTGGGGCTTGATGCCATCGGCCGCATGGGTGGCCATGGTTATGCGCGTACACGGGATTATTTCGACTTGCCAACCCGCTCGTTGCAGGCCTGGACGGAGGCGCCGGGCGGTGGGGAGCGGTTTTGGCCCATCGCCAAATAACCTGCTGCGCATAGACCTGTAGGAGCGAGCTCTGCTCGCGATGGACGACAGGGCGCCGCGGGGTGTCAGGCTGCCAGCGTCATCGTTGACCTCCATCGCGAGCAGAGCTCGCTCCTACAGAAGATGGGGGTTCAGTGGAAATCCCGGCTGCGCACGGTGATGCCGTCGAGCAGTGGACTGAGGTCACTCAAGCGTCCGGCGATCAGGTGCCGCACCTCGCCCTCTTTTTCCCAGCGCCCGTCGACCCTGAGCAACTGCGAGCCGACCAGCACCTTGCGTTGCCGGTCGGCCAGGTCGCGCCAGACCACGACGTTGACGTTGCCGAACTCGTCTTCCAGGGTGACGAAGGTCACGCCGCTGGCGGTGCCTGGCCGTTGTCGACCGGTCACCAGTCCGGCAACGCTCACCGGTCGCCCATGCTCGACCTCCAGCAGTTCCTTCGAACTGCGGCAACGCCGGGCTTTCAATTCAGCGCGTAGCAAGGCCAGCGGATGGGGTCCGAGGGTGGTGCCGACACTGGCGTAATCGGCGCGCAGGTCTTCGCCGACCGTGGGTCTGGGTAGCGCCACCGGGCCCTCCTCCTGACGGGGCAAACCGGCAAACAGCCCGAGCTGTTTCTCCACCCCCGCCACTTCCCAGCGCGCCCGATGGCGGTCACCCGCCAAGCCTCGCAACGCACCGGCATCGGCCAGTTGCTCCTGGGCACGGGCGTCCAGTTGCGCCCGTTCGCCAAGGTCGGCGATGTCGGCAAAGGCGCCTCTGGATCGCGCCGTTTCGATACGTCGGGCATCGTCCTCGCGAAAGCCCTTGATCATTCGCAAGCCCATGCGAATCGCCGGTTGGGCGCCGGTGATCGGTTCCAGGCTGCAATCCCAGTCGCTGGCCCGCACGTCCACCGGGCGAATCTGCAAATGATGGCGCCGTGCGTCCTGCAGAATCTGGTCCGGACTGTAGAAACCCATGGGCCAACTGTTGATCAGCGCACAGGCGAACGCCGCCGGCTCATGGCATTTCAGCCAGCAACTGGCGTAGGTCAGCAAGGCGAAACTGGCGGCGTGGGACTCGGGAAAACCGTAGCTGCCAAAGCCCTTGATCTGTTCGAAGATCTGCGCGGCGAATTCGGCGCTGTAGCCGTTTTTTTTCATACCCGCGGCCAGTCGGTCCTTGTGCGGTTCGAGCCCGCCGTGACGTTTCCAGGCCGCCATCGAGCGGCGCAACTGATCGGCCTCGCCGGGGCTGTAGTCAGCGGCGACGATGGCGATCTGCATCACCTGTTCCTGGAACAGCGGTACGCCAAGGGTTCTTTCCAGTACCACCTTGAGCTCTGGCGACGGATAGCTCTCTGGCTCCTCCTTGTTTCGCCGTCGCAGGTACGGATGCACCATGCCGCCCTGAATCGGCCCCGGACGAACGATGGCCACCTCGATCACCAGGTCATAGAACTTGCGTGGCTTGAGCCTGGGCAGCATCGACATCTGCGCCCGTGACTCGATCTGGAACACGCCGATGGTGTCGGCGCGGCCAATCATGTCGTAGGTTTGCGAGTCTTCGGAGGGGATCGTCGCCAGGCTCAAATCCAGATCGCGATGACGGCGCAACAGATCGAAGCAACGGCGAATGGCACTGAGCATGCCCAACGCGAGGATATCGACCTTGAGCAAGCCGACCGCGTCCAGATCGTCCTTGTCCCATTGAATGATGGTGCGCTCGGCCATGGCGGCGTTTTCCACCGGCACCAGCGTGTCCAGCGGGTGCTCGGAAATCACGAAGCCACCGGGGTGCTGGGACAAGTGCCGGGGGAAGCCGATCAGTTGCCCGGTGAGGCTCAGTACGCGTCGCAGCACCGGGCTCTCGGGGTCGAAACCACCCTCCAGCAAGCGCTCCACGGGTGGGGTTTCATCGCTCCAGTGACCGCAGCAATCGGCCAGGGCATTGATCTGATCCGGCGGCAACCCCAGCGCCTTGGCCACATCACGCACCGCGCCAGCGGCATGATACGTACTGACCACGGCGGTCAGCGCCGCGCGTGCCCGGCCATAGCGCTGGAACACGTACTGCAAGACTTCTTCGCGGCGCTCGTGCTCAAAGTCCACATCGATATCCGGCGGTTCGTCGCGTTCCCTGGACAGAAAACGCTCGAACAACATGTTCATCCGGTCCGGATCGATCTCGGTGATGCCCAAGGCGAAGCACACCGCCGAATTGGCCGCCGAGCCCCGGCCCTGACAGAGGATTTTCTCGCGCCTGGCGAATGCCACGACGTCCTGAACGGTCAGGAAATAGCTTTCATACCCCAGCTCGGCGATCAGCCCCAGTTCCTTGTCGATCAGCCCGCGCACCTTCTCGCTCGCACCGGCGGGCCATCGCTGGCGAATGCCACGCTCGGTCAACTCGCGCAGCCAGGAGCTGGCCGTGTGCCCCTCAGGCACCAGCTCCCGCGGATACTGATAACGCAACTGGCCGAGGTCGAACGTGCAGCGCCGGGCGATGGCCAGCGTTTCGTCGAGCAAGGCGGGTGGATAAAGCTCACGCAGGATCTCGAGACTGCGCAGGTGCCGTTCGCCGTTGGGGTGCAGGCGCAACCCGGCATCGGCCACCGGCAGGTGATGACGGATCGCGGTCATGGTGTCCTGCAAGGCGCGGCGACCGCGAGCGTGCATGTGCACATCGCCGCTGGCCACGGCGGGGATGCCCAGTTCCCTGGCCAGGGTCAGCAGATCGTTCAGGCGCCGGCTGTCGTCCTGACCACGATGCAGCTGCACCGCCAGCCACAGGCGTTCGGCGAACACCTGTTTCAGCCAGCGGCCCTGCCCGACGTCATCCACCGCGTCCGGCCCCCACAACGCCAGCAGCCCCGGCAAGGGTTCGCTGAAGTCATCGCGCAGGATCTGATACTGGCCTTTCTGCGTGCGGCGACGGGCCCGGGTGATCAGTCGGCACAGGCTCTGATACCCCTCGAGATTCTCCACCAGCAGCACCAGTTTCGGGCCGTTCTCGATGCGCATTTCGCTGCCGATGATCAGCGGCAGCTCGACGGACTTCGCCGCTTGCCAGGCACGAACGATCCCGGCCAGGGTGCATTCGTCAGTGATCGCCAGCGCCTGGTAGCCCTGTTTTTTTGCCCGTTGAAACAGTTCAAGGGCACTGGAGGCACCGCGCTGGAAACTGAAATTCGACAGGCAGTGCAGTTCGGCGTATCCGACGCTCATGCGAACCAACCCTGCAACCACAACGGGCCGTTTTCGCCAACCGCGCGCCAGGCCCAGCCTTGTTGGCCGGCTCGGGTTTCGATCAGGTAATAATCGCGGCGCACGTCGTCGCCGTCCCACCAACCGGATTCGATGCGCTCCGGTCCCATGAGGATGCATGTCGAGCCTTCATGCACCGCCAGCGGTTCGGTCAGCAGCCAGCCCGGTCGTTTCACGGTAGGCAATCCCGTACAGGGCTGACTGTCGGCACTGGCCTGCCATGCGCACTCGGGGCGGTGATCGGCCTGAAAGCGCAGGCCATGCACGGCCTCGTCCCCCAGCCGTGCGCGCAGACGTTCGCGCAGTTGCTCCCAGGGCAAGGACTGCTGCGGGCGGTCGTCGAACAGCTCCTGACACTGGGGCACGAAGGCCGGCAAGTCTTCGGCGCGCAGGCGAAACCCGCGCACCGGTGCCTCGACCTGAACCTGTTCCAGCCGCCCCCGGGCCAGCTCAAAGAGCATCGCCGGATCGCGCTCGGCACTGAGCAGGCCGACCTTGATCAGCGTGTCCGGCAACCCTGCATGCTCCAGGTGCAGGTCGAAGCGCTGCACACCGCTGTCCCGGCCACACAGGAACGCCGAGAGATCACCGGTCAAGCGGCGCAATGGAAACAGCAGGGCCTGATGGGATTGCACATCGAAGTTGAGTTCGATGCGCACATCGAAACGATCCGGCGGCAGATAGAACGCCAGCGCCAGCCGCCGCAACCCGAACAAGTCGTCCAGATGCTTGAGCACCCGGGCCTCGAAACGCCGGGCCAGACTCTGCCGGGGCAACGCCTGCACCTGGCTCAAGGTGCGCAGCCCCATGCGCGACAACGCCGTGGCAACGCCGGGTTCCAGGCCGATACGGTCCACGGGCAATTGTCCGAGGTAATGCTGCAAGGCGTGATCGTCGGGCACCACCAGACCGTCATAGGCATTGGCCAGCATCCGCGCCGCCACCGGGTTGGGCGCGGCGACAATGCGGTGACGAAAGCCCAGCTCGCCGAGTTCGCTGCGCAAGCGCGCCTCCAATTGCGGCCAGGCGCCGAACAGGCCCAGGCTGGACTCGATTTCAAACACCAGCGCCCGCGGGTAATGCACGCTGACCTGGGCACTGAAGCGGTAGGCCCAGGCGGCCAGAAACTGCTGCCAGTGTTCGATCTCGGCGACGTCGTACTCGGCCGTGGCAAAGCCTTTGCTCAAGGCCTGGGCGGCGCTCATGGACTGGCCGGGACGCAGCCCCAGCGCTCGCGCCGGCCCGTTGACCGCCTGCAACACCCGACGCTGGGCCGGACCGGTCAGCAGCGCCAGTGGCTCGTCAGGATCGGCGCGCTGACGCAGTACCGCGTCCAGCGCCAATTGCGGGAACAGAATACAGACCCAGCGCATGGCAACCTCAATGCCCCACGCAGAAGGCAATCGGCGCCGAGCGGGCCAGCCCGCCCCGGCATTTGAGCACGCGCAATTGCGCAGGCCTGGCGTCGATGGCGATGCGCAGGGCGGCTGGCGACGGATTGATCGCTTCACTGAGCGAACGGTAGGCGAACGCCAGGGTCTGGCCGGTTTCCGCCGCCACCTGCAAGCGGCGCAAGGCGCGGTCGTCGGCCTTGTGCGGCCAGCACAGCACCGCGCCGCAACTGCCCGAACGCAGGCATTGTTCCGCCGCCCACAACGCATCGCGCTCGCTGGCCTGGATGATCGACAGCTGGCGTAGATCGACCCCGGCGCTCTGCCAGGCCTGGGGATACGGCACATAGGGCGGTGCCACCAGCACGATACGCTCGCCCGCCGCCGACAGCCGTGCCAGCGTCGGCCACACCAGTTGCAACTCGCCCACGCCCTGCCCGGCCAAGAGAATTTCGCTCAGTGCCGCTTCGGGCCAGCCCCCCGTGGGCAGCGCCGCATCCAGCGCGGCATGCCCGGTGGGTTGCGGACTGGCGGCCGGTGGCGCAGGCCGGCCCTTCCAGACCTGGCCGCCATTGAACAGCGTCTCCAGCGCAACGACGGCACCCATCAGCCTTGCCTCACCAGACCACAGAACACCCCTTCGATGGCCAGGTCCCGGTCGGCTTCGACGATGATCGGCTGATAGGCCGGGTTGCGCGGCAGCAGGCGCACCGTGTCGCCGACCCGTTCGAAGCGCTTGATGGTGACTTCGCCGTCGAGCCGCGCCACGACGATCTGGCCATTGACCGCCTCAGGGCTGCGGTGCACGCCCACCAGATCGCCGTCGAGAATGCCGTCTTCGATCATCGAGTCGCCGCGAACCCGCAGCATGTAGTCCGGTGCCCGGGAGAAAATCGCCGGGTCGAGCAGCAATCGGCCATGGATTTCGGCATCGGCGCCGATTGGCGCACCGGCCGCCACCCGGCCGAGCACCGGGATATCCAGCAATTCTGGGCGCGGCGGCTGCCCGAGCAGGCGAATGCCCCGGGCCTGATGCGGGTTGACCTCGATGAAGCCGGCTTCGGTGAGCGCCAGCACATGCTTGCGCGCCACACTGCGCGAGGCAAAACCGAACGCCTCACTGATTTCAGCGAGGCTCGGGGACTGACCGTGCTCGGCGATACGCTCGCGGATAAAGGTCAGGATGGCGGTACGGCGGGGAGTTAATGTCGTCATGGAGTACATTTGTACTCTTCTGCGAATTTTCTTACAAGAACTGTCCGTCTGCTCGCACTGTGGCGCACACCGTTGTGGGAGCAAAGCTTGCTCGCGATGGCGGTGCGTCAGACACATCAATATTGATTGTGGAAACGCAATCGCGAGCAAGCTTTGCTCCTACAGGACGGGGGATGCCAGGAAATCGGTGATGTAGTCGATGAACGCCAGCACCTTGGCCGTGGCCCGCCGATGGCTGGGGTACACCGCCAGGATGTGCGGGCCGAAGCTGTCCGGGTCGATGTCGTAGTCGGCCATCACCCGCACCAGTCGTCCATCGGCCAGATACGGTGCGGCGCTCCATAGCGGCGTATGCAACAGACCGCGCCCGGCCAGGGCATTGGCCAACAACAAGTCGTAATTGTCGCTGCGCAGGCGCGGTGCCGAAGGCTGCGGAATGCTCAGGCGCTGGCCGTCGCGCTCGGCCCACCAGAATTCGCGGCTGAGCAACGGATGGCGATAGAGCAACCATTCATGCGCCTCGAGGGTCTGCGGGGTGACCGGCAACCCCTTGCGCGACAAATATTCCGGGCTGCCACACAACGCCAGGCGATTGCTGCCGACGACACGGGCAATCAGCCCCGGCAGGTCGTCATGGCCTTCGCGCAAGGCCAGGTCGTAGCCGCTTTCCAGCAGATTGACGAAGTCGTCGCACAGGTCCACCTGCAGATTGATTTGCGGGTATTGCTCCAGAAAACCGCCACACACCTGATCGAGAAAGGCCTGACCGTAGGCCAGCGGCGCGGTGATTTTCAGGCTGCCGCGCAGACCGTGTTGCAACTGTTCGATTTCCTCGCCGGCCTCGTCCAGTCGCTGCAACACCTGGCGCGCGGTTTCCAGATAGAGCCGCCCGGATTCCGTCAGCGCAATCCGCCGGGTGCTGCGCTCGAACAAGCGCGCGCCGAGTTCCGTCTCCAGGTGAGTGACCGCTTTGGTCAGGGCCGAAGGGGTCTTGCCCAACTGCTCGGCGGCGCGGCTGAAACTGCCCAGCTGCGCCGTGACCACGAACATTTTCAGTGCACCCAACTTGTCCATGCTTTTTCCATTCAGGCAAAAACGTTTTTCGCCAGCGAGGCGTTCTGCCCAGCGCAGCAAGCCACTAATCTGGCCATCAGACGCAATAACAAGGAAACATTCAATGAAAAGATTCATTCCGAATCTATTGATGGTCGCCATGAGTTTTGCCTCGTTGGAAGCCATGGCGGCCGCTGATCTGGTGGTATTCAACGGCAAGATCTTCACCGCCGACCGCAGCCAGCCCAGGGTTCAAGCCCTGGCTGTGCTGGACGGCAAAGTGCTGCAAGTGGGCAGCGATACGCAGATCAAGGCCCTGATCGAATCGGGAACCCAGGTCATCGACCTGGGCGGCAAGACCCTCATGCCCGGCCTGATCGACAGCCACTCCCACGCTATTTTCGGCGGCCTGGAGATGGTCTCGGCCAACATGGAAGACGAGGTGGTCGATCTCGACGAACTGGAAAAACGCCTGCGTGGCTGGCGTGACGATGGCAAGGCGAAGCACGGCGATGTGCTCAGCGTGGCGGGCATGAGCTCGGCGTACTGGGCGCAGTCCGAGGCACTGGGCAAGACATTCAACAGTGGCGAATGGGCCAGCGTGCCGGTCGTCTTTACCGGCAGCGACCACCACACGGCCTGGGCCAACGACGTGATGCTCAAGCGCGCCGGCGTCGATGCCGCGCTGATCAAGTCTTTGCCGGCCGCTGAAGACGGCACCATTGGCAAGCTGAAGGACGGCAGGCCCAATGGCTTTCTGGTGGACGCCGGCTGGGACCGGGTCGCCTCGAAAATGCCGGCACCGGGCGCCGCCGACCTGCTCAAGGCCGCGCAAACCGCGGTGCGTTACAACAACAGCCTCGGCATCACCGCGTGGATGGACCCCGCCGCCAACGCCGCGCCCGGCGAACCGGTGTTCGCGCTCAAGCCCACGGAGAAAACCGTCGGCGTGCTGCCGGTGTACAAAGCGTTGTCGCAAAGCGGCGGCATGACCGCCCACGTCGCCGCGCTGCTGGTGGCCAATCCGAAAAGCGTGCCGGCCGATCTCGACACCCTGGACAAGGTTCGCCAGCAATTTCAGGGCGTCCCCAACCTGACCTTGCCGGGCATCAAGATCTTCGCCGACGGTGTGATCGAGTACCCGGCGCAGAGTGCGGCGATGATCGACCCCTACAGCAACTCGCACAAACAGGGTGAACTGTTGATCGATCCAAAGCATTTCGGCGAACTGGTCAGCGCCATCGATCAACGGGGCTGGCTGGTGCACATTCATGCCATCGGTGACCGCGCCGTGCGCGAATCCCTGAACGGTATCGAACAGGCGCGCAAGGATCGCCAGAGCGGCGTCACCCACTCCATAACTCACTTGCAGATGGTCAACCCGAAAGAGTTCGCCCGGTTCAAGCCGCTCGATGTCATCGCCTCGATGCAACTGCTCTGGGCCAGCGCCGACGACTACACCACGGACATGATCAAGCCTTACGTCAGCGCCCTGGCGTTCCGCTACCAATACCCGGCGCACTCGCTGCTCAAACAGGGTGCAACCATCGCCGGGGCCAGCGATTGGCCGGTGTCCTCACCCAACCCGTTCAACGCCATGGCCCAGGCCATCACCCGTGACGGCCCGCTGGGCGTGCTCAACGCCGATGAACGCCTGGACCGCGAAACCATGTTCTACGCCTACACCCTCAATGCCGCCCGGACCATTGGCCTGGACCACCAGATCGGCTCGCTGAGCGTCGGCAAGCAAGCGGACTTCATCGTGCTCGACCGCGACGTGTTCAACGTCGACAACAAGGCCCTGCACGACACCCAAGTGCTGCAAACCTGGTTCGCCGGTCGCCAGGTTTACGCACCACCCCTCTAGCAGCACTGTTTTCCCTGTGGGAGCCAGCCTGCTGGCGATTGCGGCCTGACATTCAACGTTTATGCATCGCTATCGCTGGCAAGCCAGCTCCCACAGGTTTCCTCGCTCCCCAAAACAATCACAATAACGGGACTTCACATGAAAGCCTTGCCCCTGCTCGCCCTCACTTCCTTGAGTCTGCTGCCCCTGTGCAGCCAGGCCCTGACCTTGAACGATGATTTCTCGCTACTGCTGGACGTGACCCTGGCCAGCGACTACCGCACCCGCGGCATCTCGCAGACCCAGAACGACCCGGCCGTGCAGGCCGGTGCAACCCTCGCTCACAGCAGCGGCCTGTACCTGGGCGCCTGGAGCTCCAACGTCGATTTTGGCGGCGACCTGAAAACCCGCCAGGAAGTCGACTATTACGCCGGTTGGCTGTGGCAGGCCACTGACGATGTCAGCCTCGATGTCGGCTATCTCAAATACACTTACCCAAGAGAGAGCCAGTTCAATCAGAGCGAGGTCTACGGCATTCTCAGCCTCTACGGGGTGAAACTCGGGGCCTATTACTCCGACGATGCGCCGGGCATCGACAGTAAGCAGAACTCGCTCTACAGCTACGTCGGTTACGAGACCGAATTGCCCTACGACATTGGCCTGAAACTGCGTTACGGCATGATGGACTTCAAGGACCCGCACCTGTATTCGAGCTCGGGCAAGGCCGAAGACTCGTACCGTGAATGGGAGGTCAAGCTGACTCACGAACTGGCCGGTGTGGTGCTGGGGCTGAGTTATATCGACACGGATCTATCGAAAAGCCAGTGCGCCAGCAATTGGGGGTTTGACGATGTGTGCAGCGCCACCGTCGTGGCGAGTGTCAGCAAGTCCTTCTAACCACCCGCCCTTTGTAGGAGCGAGCCTGCTCGCGATGGATGTCCGGCTGATGCGTTCATTCAGGCAGCACGCGTTATCGTTGTCGTCCATCGCGAGCAGGCTCGCTCCTACAAGGGGATCAGGTCAGGCTGGAAAGATAGGCCCACGGATAGATCCCGCGTTCGTGGCCATCGCTGAAGATCAGTTGCACCCCATAACCCTGCGCATTCAATTCGATCACCTGGATTCGCTCATCAACCATCGGCGTCATCCCCCGCACCCGAAACGCCCGGCACTGCGAACACGGGCACTGCCGCCGTAACTCGGCATGACCCAGCACCTGCTCGCGGCCATCCGGCCATTGCAGGCGCAGTTGCTGTTGGCTGCGTGAATTACCCACCGCCACCGGGTTCATTGCAGTTGACTCAAGGCGATGCGCACGGCTTTGCGCACTTCCGGGTCGCCGTCATCTTGCGCGGCCTGCAACGCTGCGATGGCGCCTTTATCGTTCAGTTCACCGAGGGCCAGGGCGGCTTCCTTGCGCAGGTTGCTGATGCGGTGGCCGAGGGTTTCGATCAGCGGGTCGAGGGCGGGTGCAAAACGCAAGCGGCCAAGGCTCCGGGTGGCACGCAGGCGGACTTGCCAATAGTCGTCACCCAAGGCTTCAACCAGCGCCGGCCCGGCATCAGCGTGACCAACCTTGCCCAATGTGGTGGCGGCTTCTTCGCGCACTTGCCAGGCCTGATCCTGCAATGCCTGGCGCAATGCCGGCAGGACCTGTGCATCAGACGCCAGGCCCAATGCCCCGGTGGCGGCGCGACGGACTTCGGTGTCCGGGTCATCACTGGCCAGGCTCGCCAAGGCCGGCAAGGCATCGAGCTGCTTGAGCCAGCCCAGTACGCCGACCGCTTCGCGCCGGACATTGGCGTCCCGGTCGCTCAGCGCCAACACGGCAGCCGGGGCCGCTTCGGCAAAGCGCAGTTCGCGCAAGGCCCGGAACGCGGCGATGCGCACACTAACGTCGGCATCCCCGGTCCACGGCAGAATCACCCGTCCCGCTGCTTCGCTCTTGAGCAGACTGAGGCTTTGCGCGGCGGCGGCCCGCACGGTGTCGCAAGGGTCGGTCAAGGCCTGGCACAGCGCCTCGACCACCGGTTCGTCCTCCCAGGCCTCCAGCAACCGCGCGGCTTCGGCGCGGACGTCGGCGACCGGGTCTTGAGCCAGTCGATTGACCAGCCACAGCAGGCCCTCCGGTTCTTCCAGGTCCGCCAGTTCGATCAGTGCGATGCGGCGCACGCCGGCATCCTCATCGGTCAGGCGCGGTTGCAGGGCGAGAATGTCATCGTTATCGGTTACATCAAATAGTGAGGTCATAGGGCAAATCGCGGCAGTTTGTTTTCTGGGGGAAGTCCGAGAGGGTTCAGGCGCGGCAGCTGCCGACCCTCTTCGTGACGCAATAACTCGAGGCAGTGACGCTTCAAGCGGGAAAATTCGTGGCTCGTCACCAATTCAGTGGTACGGGGCCGGGGGAAATCCAGGCGCAGGTCTTCGATGATCCGGCCGGGACGCGGACTCATGACCAGCAGGCGATCGGCGAGGAACAGTGCTTCGTCGATGTCATGGGTAACGAACACCACGGTGGTGCGAATGCGCGACCAGATGTCCAGCAACAGCTCCTGCATGTTCAGGCGGGTCAAGGCATCGAGGGCACCGAAGGGCTCATCCATCAGCAACAGGCGTGGACGGTTGACCAGCACCCGGGCGATTTCCACTCGCTGCTGCATGCCGCCGGACAGTTGGTTCGGCCAGCGTTCGGCAAAGCCTTCGAGGCCGACCAGCGCGAGAATGTCGGAGGCCGCCTTGTGCCGTTCGGCTTTGCCGATGCCGCGCATTTTCAGGCCGAAGGCGACGTTGTCGCGCACCGTGTGCCAGGGGAACAACGTGTGTTGCTGGAACACCATGCCCCGTTGCGGTGACGGGCCCGACACCGGCACGCCATCAACCTTAAGGCTGCCAGTGCGCGGTTGCAGGTGACCGGCCAGGGCGCCGAGCAAAGTGGATTTACCGCACCCGGACGGCCCGAGAATGCACACGAATTGGCCCGGTTCGATCTGGCAATCGAGGCCCTGCACCGCTTCGAAAGCCGCGCTGCCCTCGCCCAGGCTGATCGACAAGTCGCGTATATCGATACGACCTTCAGGTTGTTGAAAGACGCTCATCAGACCTTTCCTCGTGGTCGATGCCAGGGCGTGAACAGCCCGCCCAGGCGTTTGATCAGCAGGCTGCTGCCCATTCCGAGTACGCCGATCAGCAACATGCCGACCACGATGTCGGGGTAGTTCTGGATGGTGTAGGACTCCCAGGTGTAGTAACCGATGCCGAACTGGCCGGAGATCATTTCCGCAGTCACCAGGCAAAACCAGGAAGTACCCATGCCGATGGCCAGCCCGGTGATGATGCTCGGCGCGGCGCCCGGCAAAATCACCTCCAGCAGCATGGCCCTGCGCCCTGCCCCGAGGCTTTTCGCCGAAGCGATCAGCCGTGGATCGACGCCTTCGACGCCATGCACGGTGTTGAGCAGGATCGGAAACAGCGCGCCGGTGAAGGTGATGAAGACCATCGACAGCTCGGACGACGGGAACATCAGGATCGCCAGGGGAATCCAGGCCACAGCCGGAATCGGGCGCAGCACCTCCAGTGGTGGCAGCAACAGATCTTCAGCCCATTTCGAGCGGCCGATGGCCAGGCCCAGGGCGACGCCGATGATCAGCGCCGCGAGGTAACCGGCGAATACCCGGCCGAGGCTGCTGCTCAGGTGCCGGGCGAGTTTGCCGGAGTCACCGAGGCCGAGCGCCGCCTCGATCACCGCCAGCGGTGTCGGCACGTTGGCGAAGGTCACCAGGCCGAGGTTCCAGTGGTGGCTGGCGGCGAGTTGCCAGAACAGCAGGCAGAGCAGCAGCGAGGTGGCTCTTGGAAGCCAGCGTAAACAGGATCCGTACACAATTCTTCCTCTCAACCCATACCTGTAGGAGCCGGCTTGCTGGCGAATGCGATTTGACATTCAACATTGATGCTGGCTGGTCAGACGTCTTCGCCGGCAAGCCGGCTCCTACAGGGAATTTCGGTGTTCCGGGATTAGCGGACCGCCACGGCTTGTGCGGTGGCATCGGTGAAATCGAACACCTTGCCACCCTGCGCCGACGCGAACTGCTGGGCCTGGCCCTTCAACAGGAACGCGCTGAGCCGCCCTTTCGCATCACTGGCAAACCACGCCTGATCCGCCAGCAACTTGATCCCGCTGTCGCTCGCCTGGGCATACACCGCGCGGATGCTCTTGCCTTCCTGCTTGAGACTGGCCAGTGCAGTGAACGCCGACTCTGCCGAGGCGTACTGGCGGACTTTCGGCTCGCCGCGCACCCAGATTTCCGCCACATGGTTGAAGTCGGTGATGGCTTTGCCGCTCGATGCATCCACTGCCTTGAGCGGCGACTGCGCGTAGTTGGCCAACTGCGCCGTGTAGTCCAGGTTCGACGCCTTGAACGCGGCGCGGATGTACTGATCATCGATAAAGGTATTCAGATCGAGCCCGCGATCGGCCTTCTTCAACAACTTGAGCGTATCGATGGCAGTACCGACGGCCTGGCGGTATTCGGGTTTCCAGGTGAGGTCGCGGGTTTGCACGCCCAGCGGACCGTGGAACAGGTAGTTGACCTCGGCATCGACCCCGGTGACCTTGGCGATCAGTTCGCTGTACTTCTCCGGTTCGGCAGCGAGCAACTGGTTGGCTTCGAGGCTGGCGCGCAGGTAGGCGACGACGATTTCCGGGTACTTTTTCGCGTAGCCCTGATCGACCAGCGCACCGTGGAAGGTCGGCGCGCCGGCCTGGGAACCGTCGTAGATCTTGCGGGCGAAACCACGGCTCGGGAACAGTTCGGCAAACGGCACGAAGTCGGCGTGGGCATCGATCTTGCCGGCCTGCAACGCGGACCCGGCGACTTCTGGCGGCTGGGCGATGATGTTTACATCTTTCTGCGGATCCCAGCCCTGGGCCGCCACGGCCCGCAGCAACATGCCATGGGCGGTGGACGCGAATGGCACGGAAATGGTCTTGCCCTTGAGCTCGGCCAGCGACTGCACGCCCGAGGCACTCGGTACCACGATGCCGTTGCCACTGCCCTGGGTGCTGCCCGACAGCACGCTGATGAACAGGCTGTGCTTGCCTGCCGCCTCGAACGCCACGCCGTTGAACGAGCCCGGGAAATCAGCCATGGCGCCGAAGTCGAGCTTGCCGGCAACCATCTCGTTGGTCAGCGGTGCGCCGCTGGTGAAGTTCTTCCACTGCACATCGTATTGGGCGTCCTTGTACTGGCCGTCGTGGGGCAGGTATTTGTCCAGCAGGCCCAGCTCGCGGATCAACAGACCGCCGGCGGCACAGTTGATGGTGGTGTCCTGGGTGCCGATAGCGATGCGGATGGTTTCGGCCGAGGCCGACAGAGTGAAGGAGGCCAGTACCAGACCGGCTAACGTTGCACGCAATAACATGGTAGATCCCCTCGAATCATTTATAGGAAGTTCGTCTCCGCCACGATCAGGGCGTGGTGGGAAACGAGGGGTGTTTTGAAGCGGGCGTCCGGGGGTGGCCGGATGGCGTTTTTGAGTTGTCACAAACCCAATGTAGGAGTGAGCCTGCTCGCGATAGCGATGGCACATCCAACATCTCATTGCCTGACCCACCGCTATCGCGAGCAGGCTCACTCCTACAGAGATTGCGTTTCAGCGCAGCAGGTACGGGATATCCACTTTCACCGCACCCGTCGGGCAGTCCTTTTCACAGGGCATGCAATACCAGCATTCGTCGAAGGCCATGTAGGCCTTTTGCGTGGCCGGGTTGATCGCCAGCAAGTCCATCGGGCACACGTCGACGCACACGGTGCAGCCTTTGTGGGCGATGCAAAGGTCCTCGTCGACCGTGACCGGTGCGTTGGAGCGGAAGAAGATTTCCTGGGGTTGATAAGCCATGTCTGGTCTCTCTTTGTCTGGCGGCATCAAGCCGCGTCGGCACCGACCCGCAATCGGTCGTAGGCCTGCATTTCATCGGCATCCAGCGGGATGATGTAAGGCTCGACGGGTTTCTTGAAGCTGGTCATCACGCCGTTTTCGTCCTTCTTCAGGTGGCAATGGCAGAACCACTCGCTGTCATTGCGTTGCGGATGGTCAACGCGATAGTGGTAAAGCCCCCAGCGGCTTTCGGCACGGAACAACGAAGCGCGGGCGGCCATTTCGGCGCAGTCGCGGATCATGCTGACTTCCATGGCGCGCATCAGTTCGTGGGCGTTGTGCGCCTTGATCTGGTCGAGGTCGCGCTGGATATCGCTGAAGCGTTGCAGGCCGATTTGCATCTTCTTGGTCACTTTCGGCGGTTGCAGGTAGTCGTTAACGAAGCGCCGCAGCTTGTATTCGACCTGGGCCGGTGGCAGGCCGTGCTCACGGTCCAGCGGTGCGTAGACCCGTTGTTTTTCTGTTTCGATTTGCTGGGTGTCCAGTGCCGAGAACTCACGACCGGCGACAAAGTCCGCCGCGTTGGTTCCGGCAAACCAGCCGTAGGTGAATGCGCCGAGCATGTAGTTGTGCGGCACCGCGGCCATGTCACCGGCCGAATACAAACCCTTGACCGAGGTCTCGGCCTTCTCGTTGACCCACACCCCGGACGCCGAATGACCGCTGCAAAAACCGATCTCGGAGATGTGCATCTCGACCATCTGCGTGCGGTAATCGGTGCCGCGATTGGCGTGGAACTGGCCACGACTGGGACGTTCGTTGCTGTGCAGGATCTGCTCGATGTTCTGGATGGTTTCCTCGGCCAGGTGATCGAGCTTGAGGAACACCGGGCCGTTGCCGCTTTCCAGTTCCTGGTGGAACTCCCACATCATCTGGCCACTCCAGTAATCGCACTCGATGAAGCGTTCGCCCTTGTTGTTGGCGGTGTAGCCACCCAGGGGACCGGTGACGTAGGCGCAGGCCGGACCGTTGTAATCCTTGATCAGCGGGTTGATCTGGAAGCATTCCAGGTTCGCCAGTTCGGCCCCGGCGTGATAAGCCATGGCGTAGCCGTCGCCGGCATTGGTCGGGTTTTCGTAGGTGCCCATCAGGTAACCCGAAGACGGCAGGCCCAGACGTCCGGCGGCGCCGCAGGCGAGGATCACCGCCTTGGCCTTGATCACATGGAAGTCGGCGGTGCGGCAATCGAAACCCATTACACCGTTGACCGCGCCCTCTTCGTCCGTCAGCAAACGGGTGCAGACCAGTCGATTAGTGATGCTGACCCGCGCCCGCTTCAACTGGCGGTACAGGACTTTCTTGATGTCGTGGCCTTCCGGCATCGGCAGCACATAGGCACCCATGTGATGGACTTTCTTCACCGCGTAGTCGCCGGTCTCATCCTTCTCGAACTTCACGCCCCAGCGGTCCAGTTGCTCGATCGTTTCGAAGCTGTGGGTGGCGTAGGCATACACCGCGGCCTGATTGACGATGCCGTCGTTGGCGATGGTGATTTCCTTGGTGTACTGCTCCGGCGTGGAATGGCCGGGAATGATCGCGTTGTTCAGGCCGTCCATGCCCATGCTGATCGCGCCGCTGCGTTTGACGTTGGCCTTGTCGATCAACAGTACCCGCAGATCGCGGTTGCGTTCCTTGGCCTTGATCGCCGCCATGGGCCCGGCCGTGCCACCGCCGATCACGACGATGTCGTATTCCTGCTCCAGAGTTTTTCGACTCATGCCTGTGCCCCTTTTTGCCGGTCGATCCGCAGGCGGTACTGGAAGGCATCGCCACGGTAGTAAAGGTGTTCGAAGTCCAGCGGCTGGCCGTCAGCGTCGTGGGTCAGGCGCTCGATGCGCATGATCGGCGAACCGGGTTCGACGTTCAGCGCCTGGGTCAGGTCGCTGTCGGCCAACACCGCATCAATGGCCAGGTCGGCGTGACCGAGGGCCAGGCCGCAGTCGTTTTCGAGGATCAGGAAGATGTCGCGGGTCACCAGATCAGCCTTCTCCAGCCGCTCGCCGATGGCCTTGGGCAGGTAGGTGATTTCCAGCGAAATCGGCTCGCGGTTGATCAGGCGAACCCGCTTGATCTGCGCCACGGTCTCGCCCTCGGCGACCTGCAAACGCTCGGCGATCAGCTTGTCGGCGGCGATGAATTTGAAGCTGCGCAGGCGGTTGATCACCTCATAGCCGCGTCCGGTCATGGACTCGGCCAGGCCTTGCAGCGTGCTGACGTTCTGGAAGGTTTTGGGCTTGGCGACAAAGGTGCCCTTGCCGTGGATCTTGAAGATCAGCCCTTCCTTCTGCAGATCGCCGAGCGCCTGGCGCACGGTGATGCGGCTGACCTTGAACAGCGCGCCCAGCTCGCTTTCGGAAGGCATCTGACTGTCTTGCGGGTATTCGCCGTCGAGGATGCGTGTGCGCAGTACGTCTCGCAGCTGGGTGTGCAACGGAACGCTACTGAGAGAAAGAACGTTATCGGTCATCTGGAATCACTTGTCATAACGAGTTATGACGTGATCTTAAAGTTCTAACGACAGGCTTGAGAAATATTGTTTGAGCATAAGGTTAGATTGTAGGAGCTGGCTTGCCAGCGAAAGCAATCTTGAGCCTCGCATCGCCAATCAGCACGCCTTCGCCGGCAAGCCGGCTCCTACAGGTGTTGCGTCAGCCGCAGATTGTTCAGCCACCCCGGCCATTGTAGGAGCTGGCTTGCCAGCGAAGACAGCCTCGAGCCTTGCATCGCCAATCAGCACGCCTTCGCCGGCAAGCCGGCTCCTACAGATTCAATTCAGGTCAGCCAATGCGCAGGGCGCGCAGGTCCAGCTGGCCATCTTTGAGCGGCGGGCACCAGTAGTAGCCACCGGTGATCGGTCGGCTGATACGGTACAGACCGTCGGTGATGCCGTCTTCCAGACCGCTCATGCGCCGCAGCTGGACTTCAAAGGCGTCGAGGGAAAAACCGAAGGCCAGGAACATCAGGCCAGCGCGGTCGTCTTCGATCCATGGCATCGAACGACGGACGATAAAGGCTTCAGGTGAAAAGCTCTCCTGTGCGGTGCGTTTGACGTGGGCCGAGATCGGGGCGTCATCGAGTTCTTCGTTGTCGCTCAAGCGCCGGCCCATGATGTCGTCCGTTTCATGGGACGGCATCCCGTGGAAACGCTTCAGATCATGTTGCCACTGCTGGATCGCGGCAAAACTGCCACCGACCGTGCCTTCAACACCCTCGCCCACCAGCGCCGCAGCCGCAGCAGCTTCGTCGCGGGGGTTTTCAGTGCCGTCTTCGTAGCCGGTCAGGTCATGGCCGTCGCGGTGGCGGAAGCCTTCGGTCACCTGGACCAGGCGCAGGGCCGGGGCCAATGCGGCGGCAAGAGCGTTGCTGCGATTGAGCAGTTCGCCACGGTCGGTACCGTGCAGCCAGCACCACAGCGCGTGTTGCGTCGACGGGTTATCCACGCCCACGCCGGTCAGTGCCGGGAACGGCCGTAGCCCTTCAATATTGCCATCGAGCGCCTTGACCAGGGATTCACCGAAACCGACCACCGCCGACTTGCCGTCCACCTGTTGCACCAACTTGTCGAGTGCGGCCGGCAGATCGGCAACGGATTCGAGGGCGAAGAACATATGGCGGGCGTGAGGCGGAACAGGGGTGGCGAGAATGCCCGGCTGGTAGTGACTCATGTGAACTCCTTCAGAAAGAACACGAAGTTTAACCGCAGCACCGATGGTTGTGTGCGGCGAGGTCAAAGATTGCGGTCTACGCTTGAGACACAAGATCCAGACCCTCAACCCCTCTACTCTGCCTATTAGCGCCGCAAATCCTACTGTAGGAGCGAGCATGCTCGCGAAAAACGCCCAAGCGCCGCGGGATACCTGATAGCCCGCGTCATCGTTCACGACCATCGCGAGCATGCTCGCTCCCTACAGGGTGCTGGAGGTGGCAGCAGGGTTCGCGGGTGACACTTCATATGGGGTAGCGACATGAGCACAGCAGATCTCCTTGGCAACCTGTTTCCCGAGGCCGACAGAATCCCGGAAAAATATCGCCTGGACGGCCAGATCGAGCAGCGTGAATACCTGGTCGACGGTGCGCTGAAAACCTGGACGGGCCCTCTCGCCCTGGTGCGCAGCCCGGTCTATCTGAGCAGTGCTGCGGGTGACGAACAAGTGATCCTTGGCAGCACGCCGCTGCTGGACGCCGACACCGCACTGACCGCCCTCGACGCTGCCGTCCGCGCCTACGACCGCGGCCAGGGTTTGTGGCCGACCATGCGCGTGGCCGAGCGCATCCAGCATGTCGAAACCTTTTTGGGGCGCATGCGCGAACAGCGCGAAGCGGTGGTCAAGCTGCTGATGTGGGAAATCGGCAAAAACCTCAAGGACTCGGAAAAAGAGTTCGACCGCACCTGCGACTACATCGTCGACACCATCAACGCCTTGAAGGAACTCGACCGCCGCTCCAGCCGCTTCGAACTGGAGCAGGACACCCTCGGCCAGATCCGGCGCGTACCGATGGGCGTGGCGTTGTGCATGGGGCCCTATAACTATCCGTTGAACGAAACCTTCACCACACTGATTCCGGCCTTGATCATGGGCAACACCGTGGTGTTCAAGCCAGCCAAGCTGGGCGTGCTGTTGATACGCCCGCTGCTGGAGGCGTTCCGTGACAGCTTCCCGGCCGGGGTGATCAACGTGATCTACGGCAGCGGCCGCGAGACCGTCAGTGCCCTGATGGCCAGCGGCAAGATCGATATCTTTGCGTTCATCGGCACCAACAAGGCCGCCAGTGACCTGAAGAAACTGCACCCGCGCCCGCATCGCTTGCGCGCGGCGCTGGGACTGGATGCGAAGAACCCCGGCATCGTCCTGCCGGAGGTGGACCTGGACAACGCCGTGAACGAATCGATCACCGGCGCCCTGTCATTCAACGGCCAGCGCTGCACGGCACTGAAAATCCTGTTTGTCCACGAAGACGTGGTCGATGCCTTCATCGAGAAACTCAACGCCAAACTGGCCACGCTCAAACCCGGCATGCCATGGGACAGCGGCGTCGCCCTGACGCCCCTGCCGGAGTCAGGCAAGGTCGATTACCTGCACGCACTGGTGGCCGATGCCGTCGACAAAGGCGCAAAAGTGGTTAACCCCAATGGCGGCGAATCCCGCGCGTCGTTCTTCTACCCTGCGGTGCTGTACCCGGTGACGCCGCAGATGCGTGTCTATCAGGAAGAACAGTTTGGCCCCGTGGTGCCGATCGTGCCTTACCGCCACCTGGACACGGTGATCGATTACGTCCTGGAGTCGGACTTCGGCCAGCAATTGAGCATCTTCGGCACCAACCCGGTAGCGGTCGGCCGGCTGGTGGACACCTTCGCCAATCAGGTCGGGCGCATTAACCTCAACGCCCAATGCCAGCGCGGCCCTGACACCTATCCCTTCAATGGCCGCAAAAACTCCGCCGAAGGCACCTTGTCGGTGCATGACGCGTTACGGGTGTTTTCGATCCGCACGTTGGTGGCGACCAAATTCCAGGAGACCAACAAGGAGTTGATCAGCGAAATCATCAGCGGACGCAGTTCGAGCTTTTTGACCACTGACTACATTTTCTGAGGAGAGTGAACCTGAGCACATCCACTACCCCTCGACTGCCACCGCTGCTGCGCCGGCTACTGCGTCCGCTGATTGACCCATACCAGCGCTATCGGCATGCCAAGGTGATTCACGCGGTGCGCGTGTCGGTGGGGTTACTGGCGACTATCCTGCTGACCACCGGCATCCATCTTCCCCACGGCGAATGGGCATCGGTGACGATGCTGGTGGTGATCGGCGGTTTGCAGCACCACGGCAATATCGGCAAAAAAGCCGCCGAACGAGCCATCGGCACCCTGGTCGGCGCGGCTATCGGTCTGGTGCTGGTGGTGCAACAGGCCTGGCTCGGCATGCCATGGCTGACCTATTTCGCGATGGCGGTGATTTGTGGGTTTTTCTCGTACCACGCCATCGGCAAGGGCGGCTATACCGCACTGCTGGCCGCGATTACCGTGTTCATCGTCGCCGGGCATGGCGACAATCCGGTCACCGACGGCTTATGGCGCGGGGTGGATATCCTGATCGGCATCGCGCTGGCCCTAGCATTCTCTTTCGCCCTGCCCCTCTACGCGGCCTATTCCTGGCGCTACAACCTGGCCGACGCCCTGCGCGACTGCGCGGCGATCTACGGGCGCATTATCGACGGCCAACCCGTCACGGCTGAGGAGCACCTCAAGCTGATGGGTCGCCTGAACACGGTCATGGTGCAACTGCGCTCACTGATGCCATCGGTATCGAAAGAGGTGAAGATGTCGATGACCGAGCTCGATGCCATTCAACGTCATCTGCGCACCTGTGTCAGCACCCTGGAGATTCTCGGCAATACCCGACCGGATGCCAGTGATTCCGATGCCATGGCTCAACTTCAATCGACGTTGAAGGCGGAGCACCGGCTGATTGGCGTGCAGCTGATAGGCATGGCCAGGGCACTGAAGTCAGGCGCCACCGAACGGCTGAGTCGAACCATGGAGTTGCCGGCCGTCAGCCTCGATGCGCCGATCTACAACGCGCTGGACGGTTATCGATTGTTGACTCAACAACTGGCAACAAACATTGGCGAGATGCGCCAGCGGCTGGCCAGGACGGCACCGCGATGGAACATCTGACGCCTGCCTATTGGGTTACTGTGCGTCGCCATTTCAGGCTCCAACCCTGCTGCATCCCGGCAGCAGCCAGCAGAATCGCGGCAACCCCGATCCATTGCATCAGTTCCAGACGATGGCCGAAGGCAAACCAGTCGACGAAGATTGCCGCAATCGGATAGATGAATGACAGCGCGCCAGTCAATGCCGTCGGCAATTTCTGGATCGCGCCGTACAGCAACACGTACATCACACCGGTGTGCACCATACCCAGGGTGACCAGACTGCCCCATGCACTTTGGCCCTGCGGCAGTGCCGAGAAGTGCGCGAACGGCGCGAGCAGCAACACACCGGTGCTGACCTGAACCAATGCGATCAAATGCGGTGGCGTGCCGGTCAGGCGCTTGATGATCAACGCGGCAATCGCGTAAAGAAATGCAGCGCCCAGCGCCAGCACAATGCCGATCAGGTATTCATTGCCGCTCTCGCCCTGCCCGCCATGGGCGCTGACGATCGCCAGCATCCCGAGAAACGAAACGCCCAGCCACGCCAGTTTCTGCAAGGTGACTTTCTCGTTGAGGAACACCGCGGCCAGGCCCACCAGCATGAACGGCTGCACGTTGTAGACGGCAGTGCCGATGGCAATCGAGGCGCGGGAATAGGAGGCGAACAACAACACCCAGTTGCCGACGATCGCCACGCCGCTGAGCACGGCCAACAGGAACGTGGTGCGGGTCAGGATGCCGGGCCGCAGGAAGCCGAATACCGCGCAAATCAGCAGCAACGCGCCGGCACCGAACAGGCAGCGCCAGAACACCACGTCCAGCACCGGTTGCCCCGATACCAGCACAAACCAGCCGATAGTCCCGGAGATCAGCATGGCGGCGGTCATTTCGAACGAGCCGCGACGAATTGTTTTGTCCATTTTCAGACTCCTCTGTTGATGGGCAAAGTATGCCAATCAGCCGAGGCGCTTCTCCAGCGCAAAAATCAGGCTAAACTCGGAATCTGCCTTTTTTATCAAGGCAATTTTGAAAAACTGCCTAATAGAGGTTTTCGCCATGACCGATGACATCGACCAGGTGCTGATCACGGCATTGATGGAAGACTCGCGACGCTCACTCAAGGCCCTGGCGCACCTCAGCGGCTTATCTTCGCCCAGCGTTGCAGAGCGCCTGCGTCGCCTCGAAGAGCGTGGTGTGCTCAAGGGCTACACCGTTGAAATCGACCCGAAATGCTTCGGTTATCAACTCCAGGCCATCGTGCGCATTCGTCCGCTACCCGGCCAGTTACAGGAAGTTGAACGCCAAATCATGGCCATTCCCGAGTTCACCGAGTGCGACAAGGTCACCGGAGACGACTGCTTCATCGCGCGCCTGCATGTACGCTCGATGGAACAACTGGACACCCTGCTCGACCGGCTCAATACCCACGCCGAAACCAACACCGCAATCGTCAAGAAAACCCCGGTCAAACGGCGGTTGCCCCCGATGGCGTGAATGCAGTTTCGTTCTAAGGGGCGTAAATTAACCGTTTTCCAGCTAAGGATTGGCGGTATGAAACTTCGATTTATGTTGCTGACAGCACTGATGCTTTCGGGCTGCGGCACTGTCCAGACGGTTGTACGTGGAGACGACGTGGCCGCAAAGAGCCTCAGGGAGAAAAATAGCTACTGCGGCGCAGTTCGCCGAATCTACAGCGGTGTGACATATGACTTCTGCTATCTGAACGCGCCTTTGGAAAAAGGACGGGACGCGCAGGTCCATGACAGCGCTCCAGCCATTGTGCTGATCGATGTGGTCCTTTCCGGCGCCTTCGATACCTTGCTGTTGCCCTACACCCTCTACCGGCAGCAAGCCGATGGAAGCATCATCATTACCGAATAACCCTGAATGCCAGACAATAAAAAACCCGCCGAAGCGGGTTTTTTATTTAACGCTGACTATCAGTCATCGCGGCTCATGATGCCGAACAGCTGCAACAGGCTGATGAACAGGTTGTAGATCGATACATACAGGCTGATGGTGGCCATGATGTAGTTGCGCTCGCCGCCATGAATGATGGCACTGGTCTGGAACAGAATGCAGACCGAGGAGAACAGCACGAAACCTGCGCTGATCGCCAGTTGCAGGCCGCTGATCTGGAAGAAGAAGCTGGCCAGGGTCGCACCGAGCAGAACGAAGAAGCCCGCCGTGATGAAACCGCCGAGGAAGCTCATGTCCTTGCGGGTGATCAGCACATAGGCCGACAGACCGCCGAACACCAGTGCCGTCATCGCAAAGGCCGAGCTGACCACTTCAGCCCCGCCTTGCATGCCCAGGTAACGGTTGAGGATCGGGCCCAGCAGGAAACCCATGAAACCGGTCAGGGCAAATGCCGATACCAGGCCCCAGGCGGAATCTCGGAGTTTGTTGGTGAGGAAGAAAAGGCCGTAGAAGCCGATCAGCACCACGAAAACGTTCGGGTAGCCGACCCGCATCTGCTGAGCGACGTAAGCCGTCAGACCGCTGAATGCGAGGGTCAGGGCGAGCAAGCCGTATGTGTTGCGCAGGACGCGGCTAACCTCTAGCTGCTCAGCCTGCAAGCTGTTATTAACTGCGTAATCCTGTTCGCGCATGGCGACACTCCTGTTGGTTTGAAACGTTCAGTCGCAAAGATCATAACAGACGCCCTGTAACAAGCTATGCAGAGAGTTTGACAGTGTGTTTCATTCAGGTATTATGGCGCCCGCAACGCAAACGGAGGTGTGGCCGAGTGGTTTAAGGCAACGGTCTTGAAAACCGTCGACTGTAACAGGTCCATGAGTTCGAATCCCATCGCCTCCGCCATCTTTATACGACAAAGCCCTGATTATTCAGGGCTTTGTCGTTTCTGGCTTTCAGGTTTCCACAACGGACTCCCGATCCGTTACAAAACTTTTTAGTAGCCGTTACAAAACTTTCCGTTTTCCCTCTACCAGCACGCCCTCAAGTCGCTCGTTTTGAAAAGTGATCCCGGGAAAGCGTGGAGCATTCTCAAGACATTTCACCGGCGTCCTATCAGACTCGAAAAATCCATCATGCTGGCGAATTTTCAGCCTTGATTTTGGCTTGCGCATCCCCCTCCCCCTGCCCAAAATCCTCCAACTCAATGGAGCAAACCTGGAGCCGCTATGGGCAATAGAGACAGACACAACGCAATGCTGGGCCTACTTTTTGGAATCATGGCGGTAGGCACGCTTTGGGGCGGGGCCAAGCAAATAGGCGAGGCTGCGCGGATGGTGAATGAGATTGGCATACCGCCCTTGCCTGTTTTACTCATCCTCGCCATAGGCTTGCCTAGCTGGGCCATCGTCACCGGCGTACTAGGTCTATTGAGTCATGACTTACTACAGGATAAGAGTGCCTGATTTGGCCCACAAAGCGGGGCTAAATACTACCCACCCCGCTTCTGGCAACACGCTCGGGTACCCGTTGCCCGCTTATAAGGAGATAACCATGAAACTGTACTTTGCCCCCATGACCTGCTCCCTGTCGCCGCACATCGTGCTGCGCGAACTGGGCCTGCCTTTCGAACTGATCCGGGTCAACAACAAGACCAAGGCCACGGCTGACGGCCGTGACTTTCGCGACATCAACCCAAAGGGCTACGTGGCCGCACTGGTGCTGGATAACGGCCTGGTGCTGACCGAAGGTCCGGCCATCGTCCAGTACCTGGCCGATCAGGTTCCGGGCAATGCCCTGGCACCGGCCAACGGCACCTGGGAACGCGCTCGCCTGCAGGAACTGCTGAACTTCATCACCGCGGAAATCCATGGCGGCAGCGCGCCGTTGTTCAATGCTGACATCCCTGAGTCCACCAAAGAAATTTTCCGGCAAAAACTATTCAAGCGCCTGGACTATCTGAACAAGGAGTTGCTGAACAAAGACTACCTGCTGGGCGCCTTCGGCCTGGCCGATGCCTACCTGTTTACCGTGCTCAAGTGGCTCCCGTTCTTCAACATCGACGTCAAGGGCTGGCCGGAACTGGCGTCGCTCATGGAACGCATCGAAGCACGTCCAAGCGTGCAGGCCGCCATTGCCGCGGAAGAAGCAACACAGCCGGTTTAATCACGGATGACAGAAGCCCGTCGATGCCGGCTTCTGTCTCACTTCAACCTGGATGAAGCCCCCCTATACAGACAATTGAACGCGTCCCGAGCAGGCCGTGGTGAGTCAACGTGAGCGATTCGACGTGCACCAGTGCTCAATCGCGTAAAACAAAAAAACCGGTGCCCGACATCAAAGCAACGTAAGAACACCGCCGACAACAATGAGCTGTGCCGTCAGCACGAAAGCCAGGATCAATGGCTTGATACCTGCCTTGCGAAGATCGCGCAGACGGGTGCTGAAACCCAGCGCGCCCATGGCTGCGGCCAGCAGCAGGTCATCCAGCCCCACGACGATCTGCCGGATGCCTTGCGTCAGCGGCATCCAGGAATTGATCAGCATGCAGATCACGAAGCCCAGTACGAATACCGGTACTTTTACAGACGCAGTGGCTTCATTACCGGTTCTTCCCCGCGACCACCACAGTCCGATGCCGATCAATGCCGGCGCGAGAAGCAGTACGCGTATTAGCTTGGCAACGATCGCCGCCTCGGCAGCCTGTGGGTTCATGGCCTGGCCGGCGGCTACGACCTGAGCGACTTCATGCAGGGTGGCGCCGGTGAACACGCCAAAGGCGTGGCTGTCACCCAGCAGGGTTGGCGCGAGGCTGAACACCCGGGGATACACCAGCATGCCAAATGTGCCGAACAGCACGATGCATGCAATGGCAATGGCGACCTGGTCGTTGCGCGCCCGCACCACCCCCGCGCTGGCGAGGATCGCTGCGGCGCCGCAGATGGCGTGACCGGCGCCGATCAGGATGGCGGTCTGACGCTCCATGCGCAAAACGCGGACACCCAGCCAGATAGCCAGGCCGAGTGTGGAAAGGATCAACAGCACATCGATGATGAAGGCCTGCACGCCGAGCGCCTGCACCTGTTGCACGGTCAGACGAAAGCCGTACAGCGCTACGCCGACGCGCAACAATGATTGCTTGCACAGCAGCACGCCACTGGCCAGTGCGTCGTGGACACTGCCGGGGGTCAGATTACCCAGCGCCAGGCCCACCAGCATGGCCAGCGTCAGCGCGCCAAGACCGCTGCCATGCAGTATCGGAGCCGCCGCGAGCCACAGCGCAAAACCGGCCAGTGTGAGGCTGCCGGCGAGGCCGGGAAGCAGATTGAGGGGATAACGACGGCTTGCGACGAGCATGAGCAAATCCCGGCCCGGACGGGCCAAAAGAGAGTTCGGGGGAATTTCGCGGCGCGAAAAAAACCGCTGCCGAAGCAGCGGTAAAGGGCACAGCGTCGTGAAACGAGGATTACTTGCCGTAGCGGCGCAGGGCTGCGGGGCTGTAGTTTTCTTTCGAAGCTACCTGGTTGAAGACCATTTTCTGCTGGGTCTCGTTGGTCATGTAGTTCGTGGCGTAGCGACCCGAAATGAAGTCATAAGTGGCTTCCATCGCCTGGAACGGCACATCCACGTCCGGCAACTGAATCGGGTAGCTCTCGTACATGCGCCACAGTTCGCCACGGCTGTCGTACATCTCCGAACTTGCGATCTGCCAGTTGTCCTCGTCGATGTAGAAGCGACGCTTGCCGTACACATGGCGGGCATCGGGCTTGAGGGTCGCTTCGATCACCCAGACGCGGTGCTTCTCATAGCGTACGTACTGCGGGTCAATGTTGTTCTTCTTCAACAGGTCGGCGTATTTCAACGACTTGCTCGCCAGCTTGTAGCTGTTGTACGGGATCAGGCGTTCCTGCTTGCCGATCAGCTTCCAGTCGTAACGGTCCGGGGCGCCGTTGAAGCCACCCACGCCATCGGAGGTCAATTGGCCGTAGCTGTAGCGGGCACTGTTGTCGTAGGCCACGGTCGGTGCACGACGCACCCGACGCTGGCCGGGAATGTACTGCCAGGCACCGCGTGGCTCGGCGACCTGGTTGACCGGCTCGTGGACCATGGTGATTTCACCGGCCACACGGGACGGGCTCAGGGCGCGGATCATGCTGAAGTACAGGGCGTTTTCTTCCGGTTGCAGGTCGCTGACCGCCGAGCGGAAGTGCACGCTCTGCTCATAGGTCACCAGCGTGCTGGCACCACTGTCTTCGACGGTGGCCGAGGCCATTTCGCGCTGAACCGAGCTACCGATGTAACGCGTCAGGTGGTTCCACATGACTTCCAGGGGCTCGGTTGGCATCGGGAAAGGTACGCCGGTGTTGTAGCCGATGATGCCGTAGCCGTTTTCAGCCAGTGTCACCTTGCCGGCGTTATCACGGGTGGCCGCATTGATCTTGTCAGGCATGTGGGTGGTGCGGTGCGACGGGTAGACATTCATCCGGTAAGTCGGAAAACGCTTGAGCATCGCCACCTGCCCCGGCGTCAGCAGCTTTTCGTACTGAGCAGCATTGGTGCCGGTGATCACCATCAGCGGTTTTTCGCTGGCGAATGGGTCTGTGTAATCGCCATTGGCACTGGCGCTCAGGCTGCCCGGTTTCAGGCCGCCGTCCCAGGCCGGGATGCTGCCGTCGGCGTTCGTCGCACGCTCGCCCCCCATGGCATTGAGGCTGGAGCCCAACTTGGAAACGTCAGTGTCCTTGGCGTACAGCGATGCGCTGAGGCAAGCCGACGCCAGGACGGTCAAAACGAGGGGCAGTTTTTTCAGTTTCATGTTCATCAGAAGCTCACCTTAAGGTTGACCGACGCAAAGTCACGGTCGTCGAGGGTGCTGAAGTCGCCACCGAAGAAATCGTTGTAGTTGAACTCCAACGAGTAATTGGTGCGGTACTCAAACAGCAGCGAGAGGCCCACTGCTTTCTGTCCTTCCTGGAAGTTGGGGCCATAACCGTTCACGTCATGGCGGAAGTTGATGCTGGGGGTCACGACGGTCGAAGGCAGGATGCCTTCGTAGGCCAAGGCACCGCGCAGGCGGTAACCCCACGACCAGTCGGTGTAGAAGCCGCGGTTGTCGTTGCAGTTGTCGGCGTTGAGATTGGCAATCTGGCCGGCGTTGAGGTTGGCCGTGCCCGGCGTGATGCAGAAGCTGGCCGGCACCGCCGGGTTGAACGCGGTGGTGGTCAGCTCGCTGCGGCCAAAGGCACCACTGCGGCCGAAGCGCTCGTTACCCAGGTCAGCGATGTGGTTGACCGCACCTTCCGCGGCCCAGGAGAACTTGCTCGCGCCCAAGATGTTGGACACGCTGTCCGTGGCACCCAGCGAGAACTGCGACACCGGCATGCGCTTGTAGCCTTCGATCGGCGCCCCCAGGGCCGGGGTAACCCCCGGGTCGGTGAACGGCGTGTTGGGGCTGCGCAGCAGGAACTGGATGGTGTCGTTGCCGTTGAACCCCAGTGGCTGGTTCGGCCGGTAGCTCAACTCGCCGAACACGGCAGTGCTGCCGACCACGCCGTTGAGGCTCAGGCCGAACAGACGGATGTCTTCGGGGTAGACCGAGTTGTAACTGGCCGTCGAGATGTTCGCCAGCGAACCGCCCGGACCGGAAATCGGCTTGCTGACCGCAGTACCGTTGAACGAAGCGAAACGGCTGGCATAGTTGGCGTAGTACAGGCCCAACTCGGCATCGTTCAGGCTTTCGATGACCTTGTGCAGGGCAAAACCGTACTGGCCGCCGTCATGGGGGTAGTCGGTCTGGCCGCGCGGAACGAAGGTGCCGGCGCTCAACGCAGTCGCGGTGGTCTTGTCGCCAGTCAGACCGGCAACGATCGGGCCGCAGCCCTCCGGAGCAAAATCGGCGGACTGGAAAAAGGTGCCACAACCGTCCAGCACCGAAGGCCGGAAGTTGAATTGATAGAAGCCTTCCAGGCTGAGGGTGTCGTTCAGGCCGAAGTTGAACGAGACCATCTCGACCGGCAGTTGCCCTTCCTTGAGTTCAACACCCGGGCGGTTGAAGGCCGACACGTCCAGCGGGTTGATGGCGTTGATGCCGTTCTGGAAGAACAACGCTTCACCCCAGCTCAGTACCTGCTTGCCAACCTTGACGTTGAGCGGATGGTCGGCCACGTCGAAATTTTTCCAGACATAGGCGTCCAGGGTTTCGAAGCCCTGGAACTTCGCCAGGTCCGGCCAACCGGAATCGTCGAATTTCTTGAAGTCGCCGTTGCCGCTGTCCAGCGCGTGGTCATACCAGTACTTGAAGCGAACGAAGGCGCCCTGGTTGCCATCGTTCAGATCGAACTCGGTCAGGCCCTTGTAGACCTGCGAAATAGTGTCGTGCTTGGAGAAGTTCAGCCGGCCGTCGTCACCGTTGGTGTCGATGCCCTTGCCGTTCTTGCCGATGCTCCGGGCATCCGGGGCATACATCATGCCCGGGTCCGGGTTGCGCAACGCCCAGCTCTGACCGTAGGTCAAGGTGGTGTTGGTGGTCAGCGACCAGTCCTCGTTGACATCGAACTTCACGGCGTACGCCGACGGGCAAGTGAAGGTCGCGAGGGCGACGCCGACGGCCAGAAGGCTGGGCGTAAAACGCCGGTGTTGCAGGGTGGAGATGGCGGTACTGCTCAACATGCATGTCACCTATTTTTTGTTTTTAATGGTGAAGCGCTCCCCGCACCGGGGCCTTGGGGCCCCAGCGTGAGTGGCGTTGTGTGGCGTCTTAGATAGGGTTGGAGGTGCGCTCGTGCAGCAGTTTCGCGGGGATGCCCAGCAGCAGGACGGTCGCGCCGAACACCAGCAGACCGGCGATCACATCGAAGGCGACGAACAGGCTACCGGTCCGCGTCTTGACGGCGCCCACCAGCACCGGGGCGATCATCGCGGCGATGCCGCCCAGGCTGCTGATCAGCGCGATGCCACCGGCAGCGACCGGTCCGCTGAGGTAGGCCGGTGGAATGGTCCAGAACAACGGCACGGCCGACAGGCAGGCGGCGGCCCCCAGACTCATGAACAGGACCGACAGCTCAAGATTGCCCTGGAAGATACCGAGCAAAATGAAACTGGCAGCCCCCACCAGCATGGTCAACGCCAGGTGCCAGCGGCGCTCAAGGTGTTTGTCGGAACTGCGGCCGAGCAGGTACATGGCGACCAGGACGATGCAGTACGGCAGGCTGCTGATCAGCCCGATGCGGCCGATGTCGGCGAGACCGAAGCTCTGGATCAGGCTCGGCATCCAGTACGCCACGGTATTGGTGCCCGAATAGATGCAGAAGAACACCAGGCCGGCCATCAGCACACGCGGATCACCCAGCAGCTGTCGGAACGAGGCATGGGCGTTGTCCTTGCTGACATCCTCCACTGCCAGTTGCGACTGCACGATGGCCTTTTCATGAGCGCTGAGCCAGGGTGCATCCTGCGGTTTATCGACCAGCCAGAACCAGGCGAGCACGCCCAACAGCACCGCGGGAATGCCTTCGAAGACGAAGAGCACCTGCCAGTCGTGCAGCCCTGCCCAGCCATGGAAATGGGTCATGATCCAGCCCGCCAGCGGCCCGCTGACGATCCCGGCGAAGATACCGGCCATGATGAAAATCGAAGTAATGCGGCCACGACGCGAGGCCGGAAACCAGTAGGTCAGGTAAAGAATCACGCCGGGGAAAAAACCTGCTTCGGCAACGCCCAGCAAAAAGCGTGCGATGTACAGCCCGGTCGCGGAGCTCACCAGGCTGGTGCCAATAGTCACCAGCCCCCACAGCACCATGATGCGCATGATGGTCAGCCGCGCGCCCACCCGTTGCATGTAGAGATTGCTCGGCACTTCGAACAGCAGATAGCCGACGAAAAACACCGCCGCACCCAGCCCGTAGGCGGCATCGGTCAGTGCAAGATCTTCAACCATGCGCAACTTGGCGAAAGAAATGTTGATGCGGTCGATCGAGTTGATCACATAGGCGACAAACAGGAACGGCAGCAGGCGCCAGGTCATCTTGCGGAAAACCTGCTGTACCTCGTGTGCAGTTGCCTCACCCGTCAGGCACTGGCCTCGTTCAACCACGCTAGTCATTGCTTCTCCTCCTGCGACAGACGCATTGGAAACTTTTCTTGTTGTTCTTGGTCACGCCCACCGGCGCGTCTGGAAACAGGGCAGACAACCTGCCCTGCCCCGGTCATTGCGCAGCGGACAGCGCGCGCAGCTCTTCATCCAGCATCGGCACACCCAGCTCGCAGGCTTCAATGCCCTGCAGGCTGACGATCTTCAGCACTTCCAGCACCTGCTCGCGGGTCGCGCCCAGTTGCAGTGCCGCCTGAATGTGACGCCGCGTGCCATGGCCATATAAGTGAGTGATGGCGGCATCGCCGGCGATGCACAGAAACTCGATCCACAGCGGCGGCAGGATGCCGTCCTTCCACAACCCGAAGCCCATGCCGAGGAATTTCTCCAGATAGGCCGGATCCCACTTGTAGAGGGTCTCCCACAGCGGGTTGAACATCCCGTTGGCTCGCACCGCATCGCAGACCGGCGTCGCGCCCGCCGCCACCGGCTCGTCGGCAACACCGGCATTGGCCAGCTCCTCGGCGAGGATCGGCACCCCGAGCGCGCAGGCATGGATGCCGACCACGCTGGCCAGCTTGAACACTTCGAGAATCTGCGCACGGCTCACGCCCAGGCGCAGCGCGTCACGCACATGGCGCCGCACGCCGGGGGCATACAAATGCGTGGCGGTGACGTCGATGTTCAGACGGATCAGCGCCACCAGTTTCGGATCGAGGATGTCATTGACCTGACTGTCCTCGACCAGCGCCATGAAACGTTCGGTCCATGGCCCATCCCACTCGGCCATGCGGTCCAGGCGTTCATCGAACAGGCCGGCGGCGCGCAGCGCGTTGTAATTGGGGGTATCGCTCATCGTTCTTTTACTCGCTATGAAAGGAGGTCAGATCACGCCGCCGCCATTGGGGCTGAGCACCTGGCCGACCAGGTAATGCTCGCCCGCCAGATACAGCACGGTGCCGGCATACTCCTCGACCGTACCGAAGCGCCCCAGCGGAACTCCTTGCCACAAACGGTTGCGGGCCTCCTCGCCAATGGCGTCCAGGTAGTCATTGAACGCCGGGGTAGCGACGCCGCCCGGAGCCATGGCATTGACGAAGATGTTGGCGCCCGCCACCTCGTAGGCCACCGACTTGGTGAAGGCGATCACCGCGCCCTTGGTGGCGCAGTAGTGCGGGCTGTGCGCGCTCTTGCTGGACAGGCCGGCGATCGAGGCAATGTTGATAATCTTGCCGTCTTGCTGCGGCTCCATCAGCCTCAGTGCCGCACGGGTGCAATAGAACATGCCATGGACATTGACACCCCAGTAGCGGTGCCATTCCTCGTCGCTGATCGCGCTGGTGAAACCCAGCGAACGGCGCGGCTCGGGGCTCGACATGTAGCGGTACAACGCATTGCGGCGCAGGGTGTCGACCTCGCGGTTCGGCGTCAGCGCGGCATTGTTGACCAGCACGTGCAGGGTGCCGAAGCGCGCGACGATCTGGTCGAACATCGCGTCCACTTCGGCGCTCGACGACACATCGCAGCGAACAGCCAGACACTCTGCACCCTGTGCTTCAACAGCGTCCCGAGCCTGTGCCAGCGATTCTTCGCTGACATCGCAAATCACGACCTTCGCACCGGCCTTGGCAAAAGCAACGGCGCACGCCTTGCCCAAGCCGGGACCGACGCCGGTCACCAGGGCAACTTTTTTCAAAAGATTCATTGCACTCTCCATGGAAACGGGTGAATCAGGCGACCGGCAGTGAATTCGCCACCGGCGGCCTGCGTCCGGTCACGCGTGACTCAGTTCTGTCCCGGCACGGTAAAGCCGCGTTGACCCGGCTTGCGGTTCGGTGCCATGCCCAGCCGGGCGATGGTTTCATCAGCGCTGGTATAGGTTTCGCCGATCTTGTAGATCTCGCGTGCTTCCTTGCCGCTGGCAATCTCGCGACCCAGTTCCCGGGACAGGCGCACGGTCTGTTCGATCTGCTGGACAGAGGTCATGCGCTCGCCCTTGCGACCCCACAGGGTGTCTTCGATGCCGACACGCACATGCAGGCCCAGGGCGATCGCCATGGCGTTCATCGGCAGCACGGCGCGCATGGCACTTTCCATGGTCAGCACCGAGCCCGGCGGGGTGCGCTTGACGAACTCGATCATGTCGGACGGATCCAGGCCCGCCGCGCCGCCACCGATGGCGACGTAGTTGAGAATCAGGGGACCTGTGTACAGGCCCTTGCGAATCAGTCGGTCAACGGTTTCCAGCTGGTGCACATGGCCGAGCATGAAGTGCGGCTGGATGCCGGAGGCCTGCAGGCGCTTGAGGTGCTCGATGAAGAACGACGGACGCGCGTCGGAGACCATTTCCTGGTAGGCATTGAAGTAGGCAGGCTGTTCCAGGATGGTGCCGGCGATGTCATCGGCCGTCAGCAGCTCGCAGATGTTCATCTGGCTGGTGTTGATGGCGATGGTCACCTGGTCCGGCTTGGGCGACAGGTCGGCGAGCATGTGCCGGGTGTCGTAATCCAGCCAGGTGGCCGCCTGACCTTCGCTTTCCGGGGCGAAGGAAATCGAACCACCCACCTGAAGGACCATGTCCGGCACCGCCTGGCGCAGCAGTCCGAGCATCTCGTTGAACTTGCTCAGGCGCTTGGAGCCCTTGCCGTCTTCTTCACGTACATGAACGTGCAGCACGGTGGCGCCAGCGTTGTAGCAATCGATCGCTTTCTGGACCTGATCGTCCATGCTGACCGGAATATCGTCCGAGTCGGCAGGTGTCCATTGCGGACCATAGGGCGCCACCTGAATCACCAGTTTTTCCTGGTTTTCCGGGAACAAGCTGTCATCAAGGAAATGCATCGTAACTTCTCCGTCCTGTCTTATCGTTATTGAACGAATGAGCGGTGTAGCTGCTCGCTTGACTGAAAAGTTACTGGTTTCCGGGCCGTGGCTTTTATCATCCTGGCACCGGGTTTTATCATTTCGGCACATTTGCAGTGACCAGGGATAGGCGTGAACGGACCTGACTTTTGCGGATTGACCCGCTCTTGTAGGAGCAAAGCTTGCTCGCGATAGCGGTGGGTCAGACACTGCATGGTTGTCTGAAACACCGCCATCGCGAGCAAGCTTTGCTCCTACAGGGGGATACGTGAGTCCGTTCGACCAGGTTCGCGGCTTTTGCGCCACTCACGCGGCGTAGAGTCAAACCAGCGCTTGAATGCGCGGGTGAAGTTGCCCTGGGTCTCATAGCCCAGGCGGCTGGCGACCTCGGCGATGGGTAAATCCGGGTCAATCAGCAGGCGGGTGGCCATGTCCTTGCGAGTCTGCTCCAGGAGCACCTCGAAACTGGTCCGCTGTTCGCTCAAATGGCGATAGAGGGTGAAGCGGTGCACGGCAAAAAATTCAGCCACCCGTTCGGCCGAACATTCGCCCTGCAACAGCAACGCTTCAATGACCTGGCGTACGCGGCTGGCGAGGTCCTGACCTTCACGGCCTTGCAGTTCGTCAAGGTGGCCGCGCAGGAAGTCTTCGAGTTGGCGATCGTGCGCGGCGCGCGGTTTGTCCAGCAAGGCCTGGGGAAACAGCACTTCATGCTGCGATTGCCCGAACCACACCGGACAGCGGAAAAAATGTTCATACAACCCGGCCGAGCGCGGCTTGCGATAGGCGATACGCACCAGCGCCGGTCGCCAGGTATGGCCGACGATGAGTTCCATGATGGTGACGATGGCGGCCAGGTAAGCTGTCAGTAATTGATCGCTGCCTGGCACGTTGCCGACAATCGAAAGACGCAGGCCCGCATAGCCTCGTTCCTCGACCAGGCTCAGGTGCAGGCCGCGATACCACAACCCGCAGTAACGGATAAGGCATTCCGTGGCGGCGCGAACCGTGGCGGCGTTGAGTACGAGAAAGCGCAGTGGGCCGGCGTTTTGCAGGTTGGCCCGCTGGCCGAGCAACAAGCCCAGATGATCGCAGCCGGACAGCTCGGCCGCCGCTTCCAGAATCCTGCCGTGGGTGATGACAGGCAACGGGCTCAGGTGCTGCTTGAATGAGTCGGGATAAATGCCAAATCCGCCCAGCAATGGCCAGGGATCGACACCGTGCTCCTGCAGCACCACCGGCAACGAGACGAGCGCACCCACCGGAATGGACTTATCCGCCACCCGAGGACTCGCTCGCTTCATCGTCGGATCTCCCTGGTTGACGCTAGAACTGCTCGGGGTCAAAGGCCTTGAGCGTATCGGCGCCGGTGCCGATACGGTGCAGGTGTATCGTCGTTTCGGGCAGTATACGCTCGAAGAAGAATCGGGCAGTGGCCTGCTTGGCGCGGTAGAAATCGCCATCAACCGAACCTTGCGCAAGGTGGCGCTGGGCAATGACGGCCATCTTCGCCCATTGCAGACCGAACGCAACCAGGGCGGTCAGGTGCAGGAAATCGACCGCGCCGGCTGCCGTGGCCGTCGCATCTGCACTGCCCATATAGTCGACAGCCACCACCAGATCACCCAAAGCAATACGCAGCGCGCGCACCTCCATCATCTCGTCGGCATGCGCGTCGCAGAACGCGTCCACCAGCGTCAGGAAGCGTTGCATCGCCCGGCCATCGTCGAGCCTGAGCTTGCGAGCCGCGAGGTCCATCGCCTGTACACCATTGGTCCCTTCATAAAGCGGTGTGATCCGCGCATCGCGCTGAAATTGTTCCATGCCCCACTCGCGGATGTAACCGTGTCCACCAAAGCACTGCATGGCCAGGCCGGTGGATTCGACAGCCTTGTCAGTGCAATAGGCCTTGATCATCGGGGTGAGCAGTCCGAGCAGGTCGCTGGCGGCCTCACGCGTGGCCGGGTCCGGGTGCTTGTGTGCCAGGTCGACCTGCAGGCCGGCCCAATAGGTCAGCGCCCTGCCCCCCTCGACGAACGCGCGCTGGGTCAGCAACATGCGTTGCACGTCAGGGTGCATCACGATCGGATCGGCCGGCTGCCCAGGCGTCACCGCGCCACCCGGTGCACGGCCCTGCAAGCGCTCGCGGGTATATCGCGCGGCATTCTGATACGCCACCGAGGCCAGGCTAAGCCCCTGGACGCCGACCGCCAGGCGAGCGCTGTTCATCATCACGAACATGACGCGCAGGCCTTGATGCGGCTGGCCGATCAGGTAACCGGTGGCGCCGTCATAATTCATCACGCAGGTCGGGTTGCCGTGGATGCCCATTTTCTCTTCCAGGGAACCGCAACGCACCGCGTTGCGTTTGCCCAGCGAGCCATCGGCGTTGACCTGGAATTTCGGCACGATGAACAGGCTGATGCCCTTCACGCCCGGCGGTGCGTCAGGCAGGCGGGCAAGGACGAGATGGATGATGTTTTCCGCCAGGTCATGTTCGCCGGCGGAGATGAAGATCTTCGTCCCGGTGATGTGGTAGCTGCCATCCTCCCGAGGTTCGGCGCGGGTGCGCAACAGACCCAGGTCGGTGCCGCAGTGCGGTTCGGTGAGGTTCATGGTGCCTGTCCAGCGCCCCTCGATCATCGGCGGCATGAACAGCGCCTTCTGTGCCTCGCTACCGCCATTGGCGATGGCATTCACCGCACCATGGCTGAGACCGGCGAACATCGAGAAAGCCAGATTGGCACTGGTCATGATTTCCCGCACGGCAATGCCCAACAGGTGCGACAACCCCTGGCCGCCGAATTCGGGCGAGGCTGTCAGGCCGGTCCAACCACTTTGCGCATAAAGCCTGTAGGCCTCGCGAAAACCTGGCGCGGTCGTCACTTCGCCTTCGACCAGCTTGCAGCCCTGATGATCGCCGACGGCATTCAGCGGCATCAGCACTTCACTGGCGAGTTTCCCGGCCTCTTCGAGGATCGCGGTGACGACATCAGGCGTGGCCTCGGCGAAGCCCGGCAGGTCCGCGTAATGCTGCACTTGCAGCAGTTCATCGAGGACAAAGCGCATGTCCCGCAGGGGTGCGTTGTAAGTTGCCATGGTCGCCTCCTTATAGACGTTCGATCACGACAGCCAGCCCCTGGCCGACGCCAATGCACAGGCTGACCACGGCGTAGCGGCCACCACGGCGCTCCAATTCCCGCAGCGCGGTCAGCGCCAGGCGCGCACCGGAAGCCCCCAGCGGATGGCCGAGGGCAATGGCGCCGCCGTTGGGATTGATACGCGGGTCGTCGGCACGCAAGTCGAGCAGGTGCAAACAGCCCAGCACCTGAACGGCGAAGGCTTCGTTGATCTCGATCAGGTCCATGTCTGCCAGGCTCAGGCCGGCACGCTCCAGCGCCTTGGGAATGGCGAAGGCCGGACCAATACCCATCACCCGAGGTTCAACGCCACTGGCCGCACCGGCCAGGATCCGCCCACGCGGCTGGACGCCATGGCGCTCACCCAGGGCACGGCTGCCGATCAGCAAGGCCGCGGCACCATCGTTGATGCCCGAGGCATTGCCGGCGGTGACGACACCTCCCTCGAACAACGGCTTGAGCCTGGCCAGATCCTCGGCGCTGGCCTGCGGACGTGGATGCTCATCGGCCGCCACGGTGACCGTGCCCTTGCGCCCGGCCGGCGCCTGCACGGTAAGGATTTCATCGGCGAAGAAACCGTCGGCCAACGCCTTCGCATAGCGCTGCTGGGAGGCCAGGGCGAAAGCGTCGGCCGCCTCGCGTCCGATGCCGTAGTCATGGGCAACGTTATCGGCGGTTTCCGGCATGGTGTCGTCGCCGTACTGCGCATTGACCTTCGGATTGGGGAAGCGCGCACCGATGGTGGTATCGAAGAGCTTCGCGTCACGGCTGTAAGCAGACTCGCTCTTGCTCAACACAAAGGGCGCCCGGCTCATGCTTTCCACACCACCGGCCAGGTACAACTCGCCCTCGCCGCACGTGACTGCGCGGGCCGCGTCGAGAACGGCGGCCAGGCCGCTGGCGCACAGACGATTGACGGTCTGCCCGGGCACGCTGACTGGTAGCCCCGCTGCCAGCAGTGCGTTGCGCGCGACGTTGCGGCTGTCTTCGCCAGCCTGATTGGTGCAGCCGAGGATCACGTCCTCGATCTGCCCGGCAGAAAACGCCGAGCGCTCCACCAGGGCACGGATCAGTTGGGCGGCCAGATCATCCGGGCGAACCGGCGCCAGGCCACCGCCATGGCGACCGAAAGGCGTGCGCAAACCATCGTAGATATAAGCGTCGAGCATGTTCTGTTCCTTTTATTTTTGTTTCGCACAGCGGAACTGTGTTTTGATTTTTTATAAAGCCTACGCAAGTTCGTTCACCATTTGCAATCGATGGTGAAGTTTTACGACCAGAGAGAATTGAACCGATGGCTTTAATTGTTCCGCAGTGCGAAACTACGTTCTATTTTATTGACTATCGCTTTTTGCCTGTGCCAGCATCCGGCCGGCGATCGGCGAGCCACCTTCCGACGTACGAGGAATGACCATGACCAAGCGCAATGTTTTCGACACCGAACTCGACCAGCAAACCCTGGAAGAAGACCGCCAGTTCGTCACCGCCCTCGCCCGCGGGCTGGAACTGTTGCGCTGCTTTGGCCCGGGCGAGCGCTTGCTGGGCAATCAGGAGCTGGTCGTGCGCAGTGGCTTGCCGAAAGCCACGGTGTCGCGCCTGACCTACACCCTCGTGCGCCTGGGCTACCTGCAATACATCGCGAGCATGGGTAAATACGCCCTCGACACCGGCGTGCTCGCCCTCGGCTATGCACATCTGAGCGGACTGGACATTCGGCGGGCGGCACGACCGCTGATGGCGGAACTCGCCGAACAGACCCAGAGTTCGGTGTCACTCGGCGCGCGCGACCGCCTGAGCATGGTCTACATCGACAACTGCCAGGGCAGCGGCCCGCTGACCCTGCGCCTGGACATCGGCGCACGCATACCCTTGGCGACCACCGCCATGGGCCGCGCCTACCTCGCCGCATTGCCGGAACAGGAGCGGGACTTGCTCCTCGACCAACTGCGCGCCCGCGACCAGGCGCAATGGCCGGCGATTCGCGAAGAACTGGAAAAAGCCTTCCGCCAGTACCAGGACCAGGGTTTCTGCCTGTCCCTCGGGGGCTGGGAGAAGGACATCAACGCCGTCGGCGTTCCACTCATAAAACCTGACGGCTCCGGCGTCGTCGCCTTCAGCTGCGGTGGCCCGGCATTCGCCCTGCGCCAGCACATGCTGGAAGACGATCTGGGGCCGCGCCTTTCGCACATGGTGCGCAATGTCCAAGCCAATCTGGGCCGACAATTCCAATAAGAGGTCATGCATGATCAACGATCAGGAAACACTCAACCGGTTACTCGACAACGTGTCGCGTTGCGTATGCCAGCGCCCGCAACCTCATTCGACGTGCGGGGCAAACGTGAAATGCTGACGCGTGAAGACGTACTCGCCGGCCTGCCGGATTACCTGCATCAGATCATCGAACGCCATCCCTCCAGCCACGACCACAAAGCGGCGCTGTATGAGTGTGGGCAAACGATCAGCTACGGCGAGTTGCGCGAGGCGGTCGTTCGCCTGGCCGAGCAGTTCGAAAGCGACGGCATCCGCGCTGGCGATCGGGTCATGCTGGTCGCCGAGAACAGCTGTCTGCTGGTGGCTTCCGTTCTCGCACTCAGTCGCCTGCACGCCTGGTCCGTGGTCGTGAATGCGCGATTGTCGGAGGGCGAGATCGACAACATTCTCGCCCATTGCAGCGCCCGTCGGGTCTTGTACGGCAGCGCCGTATCGAAGGATGCCGCGGCCCATGGCGAGCGCGCCGGGGCGCAGTTGCGCATGGCGGCTGGCCTGGGCAGCTACCACCTCGGACCGCTGAACGAGCATTGCCAGCCCGAGCCTGTAGAGAACGACCCAGCGCGCCAGGTCGCGATCATGATCTACACCACCGGCACCACCGGCGCGCCCAAGGGCGTGATGCTGACCCACCGCAACCTGCTTTACATCGCCCACTCCGCCAGCCTGTTGCGTCAGCTGTGCAACGAGGACCGTGTCTACGCGGTGCTACCGATTTCCCACGTCTACGGCTTGTCGGCCGTGTGTCTCGCCACGCTGTTCGCCGGCGCCGCGCTGCAGCTGGAAGCGCGCTTCGACCCGCCCGAGCTGGCCCGCGCCCTGCGTGATGACGGCATTACCCTGATGCAGGGCGTGCCGACCATGTACGCCCGGCTGCTTGAGCTGGCGGACGCCGGCCACATCGAGCTGCACGCACCGCAATTGCGCTTCATGTATGCCGGTGGATCACCGCTGGACATGACGCTGAAAACTGCCGTCGAACAGCGGTTCGGCCTGCCCCTGCACAATGGCTATGGCATGACCGAGAGCTCGCCGACGATCAGCCAGACGCGCATCGACGCCCCGCGCGGCGATACCTCCGTTGGCCTGCCGATTCCCGGCCTGGAAACTCGCCTGATGAACAACGACCGCAGCGCCTGCGTCGCGCGAGGAGAAGTCGGCGAACTGTGGGTACGCGGTCCCAATGTGATGAAGGGCTACTACCGTGCGCCAGACAAGACCGGGGAAGTCCTGGCGGCAGATGGCTGGCTGAACACCGGCGACATGGCACGCCTGGACAGCGATGGCGCGCTATTCATCGTTGGGCGCAGCAAGGAGTTGATCATTCGCTCCGGCTTCAACGTGTATCCCCCCGAGGTCGAGGCCGTCATAGCGTCCTTTCCGGGCGTGGTGATCGCCGCTGTCGTCGGTCGCCCGGTGGAAGGTAATGAAGAGGTCGTGGCATTCGTTCAAGTCGCGAATCGCCCGTCATTCGATGTCGCTGACTTGAGGCTCTTCCTGGTTGAGCGCCTTTCTCCCTACAAGCGCCCCAGCCACATCCACGTGCTCGACAGCCTTCCTGCCACCGCGTCTGGCAAGGTGTTGAAGCATCAACTGAAGCTATTGGCCGAAGCGAACTGAGCCCGGCCATTGACGAGGCTCTCGCAAAAGAGCCTCGTCACGAAGCTGCTTCTTGATCAATCAGCCCCCTTCAACACTTGCAGGCGTTCCCATGAAACGACTGATCGAAATCCCGATAAACCGCCTGCCCGCCGAAGGACAGCGCATCTTGCTACGCCATGAAGAAAAGTCGGTTCTGCTATTGAATGTCGCCGGCACCTTCCACGCCATCGACGACAGTTGCCCGCACAGCGGCGCTTCCCTGTTTGCCGGCAAACTGCAAGGGAACATGCTGCAATGCCCGGCCCATGGGCTGCGTTTCAACCTCGACAAAGGTTGTCCGGCCGCGAAAGGACTGGAGGTGAGAACCTATCCAATCGACCGGCAAGGCGAGATCTGTATCGTGAATCTGTCCGGGTCTTGAGCCACTCGGTGAGCAAACCTAAAGGCCATTTGGCGATCATCTAACGCCCCTATCCCGGTGAACAATCGCGAGCCAACTCTATTCCACCTGCGCCTTGAACGCGTCGTACGCCGATAACGGCAGGCTGATGCCCTCGCGGACCGCACGGGCATAGGCTTGCTCTTTGGCCTTGCCCGGCAGGTAAACGCCCAAGGCTTCAAGCCGCGTCATCTGCTCGCCCAGCCGTGAGGCAAAGCACTCGTCCAGCAACCTGGGAGCAATGCCAATCACCAGCAAGCCAGCCCCCGGGGATTCGCTGCCGGCACGGAAATCTGCTGCATCCAGCGACCAATTGGCCCCCGTCAAACCCGCCGCGAGCACCTCGACCATCAACGCGATGTTGGCGCCGCGACCGCCCCCGAATGCCAGCAACGTCCCGTGCAGTGCCTCCCGCGCGCTGCGCGTTTCATTGCCTTGTGCATCAACCGCCCAGCCTGCCGGTATCGCCTCCCCCGCTTCAGCGGCCCGAAGCAGGTTTACGTAGGCCGTGGCGCTGCTGGCTTGGTCAATCGCCAGTAAACGACCCGCAGCACTGGCGGCGGCAAATGCGATGGGGTTGGTGGAGTACAGCGGCCGGCTCTGGCCCGCCACGGTGAGCAGCGGTGAGCCATTGGTGAACGCCAACGCGACCAGCCCCTCGCGCGCCAGGCGACGGGTGTAATAGCCCAACTCGCCACAGGTGAAAGCGTTGAACTGCGCAAACAGGGCGATACCCAGTTGATGCGCATTGCTGCACAGCACTGGGAAAGCGCGATCGAACCCCAGTTGCGCGATGCCTTGGGCCGCGTCGCAGCGGATCATGGCCGGCGCGACCTGGGTCACGAGGGGCTCGGCAGCCATGGCGATTCGGCCGGTGGCAAAGCCGCTGAGGTAGTCAGGCAAATGGCCGAAACCGACTTCATGTTGGCCATGGGCCTGGGCTGATACCGTGGCATTGGCAAGCGCCGAGGCCACGGCGTAGCTGGTGCCGTGGGCAAGGCAGAGCTGTTGTGCGAAGGTGGTGGCATCGGTCAGAGACAGGCGCTTGTAGGGTTTGTCGTCGTCCATGGTGGCTTCAGTGTTCTCGGATTGTAGGTGTGCCGCAGCTTGAGAACCTGCAGGAGCAGCTTTAGCCGCTCCTGCAGGATTTGTGTCGTTCAGTTGATTATCTTTACTGAATCATCCTCGGCTCACCCACCTGCGCAGCCTCGCGGTCCAGGCCAAACGAAGCGAGGATTTCAGCGATTTCGCCCGAGGCATGCAAGGCCTGGATGTTCTTGCCCAGCGCCTCGCCCAAGGCTGCGTTGGTCCTGGTGTACGGGAAGGCGCTCTGCCCAGGCTCAAGCGTGGCCTTGACCCGTTGATCGGGCTCGGACACCTTGATGCTCTTGCCGGGGTACGCGCCCTTCTGCTGCGAAGAAACCCCCACCGCGAAGCTGTCCGCGCCGACCTGGATGCGCTTGGACGCCAGGTCCTGGGCCATGGCCACCGGGTTCGGGTAGAGCACCAGATTATCGCCAAAAGCCTTCTTCAAATCGTCCACCCACAGGTAGCCCTGCACGGTGCCGATGCGCTTGCCGTCCAGTTCGGAAATCTTCGTGTAACCCTCATCCGAAATAATGCCCATCACGTCCAGGTACAACGGTGCCGACAACCCCAACGCCTTGCTGCGCTCTGCCGTGCGGTACCAGTCACCGATGCCGACATCGGCGCGCTTTGCCACCACCGCCTGCACCACCGCTGCGGTGTCCACCACCATGGTCTTGACCTTCAGGCATTCGCGCTCGGCGATGCGCTTGATGATCTCGCCATCCACACCGCTCAACTGGTTGTTCGGCCCCGGTATCGAGTAAGGCGGGAAGACATACGCCGCCACGGTCAGCACACCCGGCGTAATGGTTTCAAACTGGTTCGCCGGGGTGCATTCGGCCAGGGCGTACGGCGCGCCGGCCAGGGTCGAACACAAGAACATCCAACGGGTAAAATGTTTGAATGAGCGAGTCATCACGTCACCTTTGCAATAAGAGAGCAGCAGCCGAAAACGGCGTGAGTGGCATTTGTTGTTATGGCTGGCTGGGTGCCAGTCTTTTTTCCAGCGCTGCCACGCCCAGGGTCGCCGGAGCGCAGACAGCGGCATACATCAAACCGGCCAGAATCAGCACCGGCATGTACTCAAACGTGGAGGAACCAATGGAGGACGCCCGGCTGACAATCTCTGGCAGGGCGATGGTGAAACACAGCGACGAGGCCTGGAACATCATGATCGAGAACCCCAGCAGCGACGGCAGCGCTACCCGCAAGGCCTGGGGCAGGATCACAAAGCGCAGGGCGTCGAACCGGTTGAGGCCGATCACCTCAGCGGCCTCGGTTTGCCCTGGGGCCACCGCCTCGATGCCACCGCGAATGATTTCACTGGTGTAGGCCGCCGTGCAGTACGCCATGGCCAGCGCGGCAGCCCAGAACGAGGTCAAGGTCAGGTTGACGCTGGGCAGGCCAAAGTAAAAATACTGCAGCAGGATCAACGCCGGCGCACCGCGCCCAAACTCCACGATGACCAAAGACGGGTAACGCAACCAGCGGCTCGGGGCCGAGACACTGAGTGCCAGCACCAGCCCCAGAACAATACCCAGGCCCAGGCTCACCGCCGTGACCTGCATCGACAGCACAAAGCCCTTCCACAACTCCGGCAGCCATTGGGCCCACATCGTCAGCAGTTCGCTCATCGGGCAATCCTCTGTTTCAACGTGGCCGAGAGCCAACGGGAGAACAAGGCCACCGGCACGCTGAGCACCAGGTAAACCAGCGCCGCCGCGCTGTAGACGCTCAGGCCCTGAAAGGTTTGTTGTGAAACCTGATAGGCCTGGAAGCTGATATCGCCGACGCCAATGGTCGAGGCCACGGCCGAATCCTTGAGCAGGCCAATGGCGTAGGTGGCCGAGGTGGGGATGGCGATGCGCACCAACTGCGGTAACACCACATCGAAAAACCGTTGCGATGCCGACAGGTTAAGCACATAGGCGGCTTCGAATTGCCCGGTGGGAATCGCCGCGAAAGCACCGCGGTACACCTCGGACATGTGCGCCGCCGTAATCAGCCCCAGGCCGACCACTGCCGCGGTAAACGGCGACAGGCTGATATAGCCGCCACCGATGCCAAAGAAGATGAAAAACAGCCAGACAATCGGCGGAATGGAGCGCAGGGTCAGCACCAGCATGGCCGCCAGAAAACGCAGGGGCTTGACCCTGGACAGGCGCAGGGCACAGATCGGAAACCCCAGCACCACGCCGACGCAGAAGGCGAGCACGGTGACAGCAATGGTCCACGGCACACCGTTCAACAGCATCATCAGGATGTCTTGCATCAGCGATTCCTCACGGCCTGGAGGAACTGGATCACCCGTTCATGCTCGGGCTGGCGCATCACTTGCTGGCTCGGCCCCTGCTCGATGATTCGCCCCTCGGCCATCACTACCACGCGGTCGGACACGGTTTCGGCGAAGTGCATTTCGTGGGTCACGACGATCATCGACATTCCTTCGCAGGCGAGCTCTTTCATCACCGCCAGCACCTCCAGGCCGAGCTCGGGGTCCAGCGCCGAGGTCGGCTCATCGAACAGCATCAATTCAGGGTCCAATGCCAGGGCGCGGGCGATGGCGATCCGTTGTTGCTGGCCACCGGAGCAGCGCGCCGGATAATGCTGGGCCTTGTCGGCCAACCCCACGCGTTCGAGCAGTTGCATGGAGCGGGCGTCGGCCTCTTTGGCGCTGCGGCCCAAGGTACGGATTTGCGCCAGGCTGACATTGCGCAGTACCGTCAGGTGCGGAAAAAGATTAAACGACTGGAACACCATGCCAATGCGCCGGCGCAGCTTGAGCAGCTCTGTACGGGGCAGCGTCTTGCCAGCTTCGATGTGCACGCCATCCATACTGACCCGGCCCTGGGTCGGCGGCTCCAACTGATTGATACAGCGCAGCAAGGTACTTTTGCCCGAACCACTAGGCCCAATAATGGCCACCACCTCGCCCTTGCTCATTTCAAAACACACGTCGTGCAGGACGGGATAGGGGCCAAACTGTTTATGAATGCCCTCCAGGCGCAAGAACGGTTCGGCGCTGGCCGCTGGGCGCGGCGCCAAGGAGGGCGCGGTTTCGATCACGGTCATACTGCTCATGGTTTTGCTCCAGCTATCGATCGCCGTCGACTAAGGGCGTGCGCGAAAGTTTTATCGGCCCGTTGGCGCTGATCAGCACCTGTTCTTCGAGCTTCACCCCTTCCCCACCGCCTTGTTCACCGATGTAACTTTCCACCGACACCACCATGTTTTCCTCGAACAGGCCGTCGTAACCCCACTCGGTGAAATCCACGGCGTAGGCGACGCTGGGGTACTCGTCCACCAGGCCGACGCCGTGCAGCATCATCATGTAGCGGTTGTGCTCAAAGCGCTTGGGCACAGGCCAACAGTGTTCGGCAAACTCGCGAAAGGACAGGCCCGGGCGCAGCAGTTCGACGTTGTGGTTGATCTGCTGCGAGGCGATTTCCAGCAAGTCGCGCTGGGCCGTTGTCGGCGCCTTGCCGGGGCAGACGAAGCTGCGAGAGATGTCCGAAAGGTAACCACCGGGCCCGACCATGTCGGTGTCAAAACAGACCATCTCACCTGCCTTGATGACCTTGTCGGTGGCGTCCTGGAACCACGGGTTGGTGCGCGGCCCGGAGCTGAGCAAGCGGCTTTCGGCCCATTCCCCGCCGTGCGCGACATTAGTCCCGTGCATGATGCTCCACAGCTGGTTTTCAGTGACCCCCGGCACCAGGCTTGTGCGCATCCGGGCAATGGCCAGGTCGCACACGCCCATGGACACCCGGTGACTGGCGACCTCTTCAGCCGATTTGATCAAGCGTGCCTGCTCCATCAACGGCTGCGCATCGAACAGCTCAATGCCCTTATGCGTCAGGCGCTGCGCGCCCCAAGGGTCACAACGGTCCACCGCCAAGCGGCGATTGCCGCCACCGTGGCGGGCCATCAGGTCCGCCACTTCCTGGGCCCAGCGCTCGGCTTTTTCCTGCACGCGGGGACCGGCAAGAAAATACAGCCAGGGAATCGCCGGGCGAATTTCATCGATGGTTTCCACGTGCTCGCTGTTGTGCCGGCTGCTGGTGAACTCGAACAGCACCACCGGGCCGTCGGTGGCCACAAACACATAGCGGCTGGGCGAGTGCATCACCCACAAACCGAGGTTATTGGTGTCGGTGGCATAGCGAATATTGATCGGATCGGCCAACAGAATGCCGGCGTAATCCTGGGCGCGCAGTTGCTCGCGAATGCGCTCCAGGCGGTAACGACGCAGGGCTTTGCGGTCGATGGCGGTATACGCATCGAGTAACGCCGTGTCGACCGGCGCCAGGGCATGTTCAGTGACCTTGGCATCGCTGCGAAAGCGCAGGTCGCGTTCGGTTAACGCAGTGAGCAGCTCAATGGAATCAGAACCCGTATGCATGCAACAACCTCCGCTGGGAAGAGTTTGATGTTCATCAAATTCAATCAGACCAACTGTCGGGGCAGTAACTAAAGGCTTCTAAATCAGGTGACGGCTGTCTTTATTGTTGTGGGCGACACACGGCAGCTAGAGGTCCTTGACCAGCCGCAGGGCATCGTAGATGGCCGCATGGGTATTGCGCGACGCCACGGCATCACCAATGCGGAACAACTGGAAGCGCCCTTCGGGGTTGCTCGCAACGGTTTGCGGCTTGCCGACAATCAGGTCCATGTACTCCACGGCGCCTTCGTTGCTGGCCAAGGGTTTGAGTTCGAAATACAACTCGTCCAGCGGCCGGGTGCCGTGGTTGACCACCACCTGATCCACCAGGCGTGTTTTAGTCAGGTCGCTGTAATCGGTGCCGATCGTAGCCAGCAATTGGTCGCCTTGTTTCTCCACAACCTTGAGCCGGTAAGTGACGGTGAAGGTGGTGTCCAGTTGCTGCAACGAGCGCATGTAGGGAACCAGGTTCATGCCCATGACTTCCGGCGCGAACGAGCGGTCGGGGGTCATGATTTCAGTCTTGGCGCCACTGCGGGCGATGAATTCGGCGGCTTGCAGGCCGGCGTGGTCGCCTGCATCGTCGTACACCAGCACATTGCGCCCAGGCTTCACGTCGCCGGAAATAATGTCCCAGCTTGAAACCAGGAATTGATTGCCGTGCTCCAGCACTTCGGTGTGCGGCATGCCCCCGGTCGCCACGATCACCACGTCGGCATTTTCATCGAGAACAATCGCGGTGTCGGCCCAGGTGTTGAAGTGAAACGTCACGCCAAGGCGCTCGCATTGCGCCATGCGCCAATCGATGATGCTGATCATTTCTTTGCGCCGCTCGGACTGCGCGGTCAGGCGAATCTGTCCGCCGGGTTTGTCCGCCAGCTCATACACCACCACCTCGTGGCCGCGCTCTCCTGCCACCCGTGCCGCTTCCAGGCCACCAGGGCCGGCGCCGACAATCACCACTTTGCGCTTGCGCGCAGCCTTGGGTATTTCATGAGGCATGGTGGTTTCACGCCCGGTCGCGGCGTTGTGGATGCAGTAGGCAGCGCCAGCGTTGTAAATGCGGTCCAGGCAATAGTTGGCGCCCACGCAAGGGCGGATATCGTCTTCACGGCCTTCGATGATCTTGCGCACGATGTGCGGGTCGGTCATGTGCGCACGGGTCATGCCGACCATGTCCACCAACCCCGAGGCAATGGCATGCCGCGCCGTGGCCACGTCGGGAATTTTCGCTGCATGGAAGGTCGGGAAGCCGGTCAGCGCCTTGATTTCGCCGGCAAAGTCCAGGTGCGGGGCATTGCGCATGCCCTGGATCGGGATGATGTCGGTCAGCCCGGCGTCGGTGGCGATGTTGCCGCGAATCACATTAAGGAAGTCGATCATGCCACTGTCTTTCAACAGTTGGGAGATCTGCAAGCCCTCCTCTTTTTGCAGGCCGCCGGCGAGGACTTCGTCCCCGGTGTAGCGAATGCCGACGATAAATTCCGAGCCCACGCGTTTGCGAATGGCCGTGAGCACATCGAAGGTAAAGCGCAGGCGGTTTTGCAGCGAGCCGCCGTACGGCCCTTCCAGTTCGTTGGTCAGTGGCGACCAGAACTGGTCCATCAAGTGGCCGTAGGCTTGCAGCTCGATGCCGTCCAGGCCGGCGGCTTTCATGCGTTCGGCGGCATCGGCGTAGTCGCGAATGATGCGGTCGATGTCCCACTGTTCGAGCTGCTTGGGGAAGGCGCGGTGTGCGGGTTCCTGATTGTGGGAGGGCGACACCACCGGTAGCCAGTCGCCTTTGTCCCAGCGGGTACGCCGGCCCAGGTGAGTGAGCTGGATCATCACCGCCGCACCATGTTCGTGGCACTCGTCGGTCAGGTCTTTCATCCAGCCGACCACTTCGTCCTTGTAGGCCAGAATGTTGTTGAACACGGGCGGGCTGTCACGGGAGATCGCGGCGGAGCCTGCGGTCATGGTCATGGCGACACCGGCTTTGGCACGTTCAACGTGGTAGGCCCGGTAGAGCTTTTTCGGCATCCCGTCTTCCGGGTAAGCCGGTTCGTGGGAGGTGGTTATGATGCGGTTGCGCAAGGTCAAATGCTTGAGGCGATAAGGCTGAAGTAGCGGATCGTTTTTCATATCGGTCTCGCAAACAGGTCATCAGGCACGCCGACAATATGCCCCTCTGTACACAGGTGTCAATACTCTTGACACTGGTGTACAGTTGACCACGAAAAGCAAATTCAAACAGGGAAGAAATGCCCATGAAAGCAACCACCTCAACGGCGGAACCGGCAGGCCGAGGCTCACTGGAAGGCTGGCTTAATGCGGCCTACGAAAGTCTGACTGAGTCGGGCGTCGATGCCGTGCGAGTGATGCCGCTGGCGAAAAAACTGAATTTGTCGCGCACCAGCTTCTACTGGTTTTTCGAAGACCGCGATGCCTTGCTCGTAGCCTTGATCGAGCAATGGAAAAACAAGAACACCTTCAACCTGGTGACCAAATCCCAGGCCTATGCCGAGTCCATCACCGAGGCGATTCTCAACGTCTTCGACTGCTGGCTGAACAGCGAATTGTTCGACTCGCAGTTCGAGTTCGCCATGCGCAGTTGGGCGCTGCAATCACCGGAAGTGGCGCAGGAAATCAGCGAGGCTGACGCGCAGCGCGTCGAGGCATTGCGGCAGATGTTCGACCGTTTCGGCTTTGAACACGATGCTGCGATTACCCGCGCCCGTTCGATCTACCTCACGCAAATCGGCTACATCAGCATGAAAACCCGGGAGCCCCTGGCCCAGCGCATGCGCTACATCCCCGAGTACCTGAAGATTTTCACCGGCAGGGAGCCGGAAGCCCGTGAGCTGGAGCGCTTTTATCAGCGCAACGGTTTTAGCGATGCCGATTTGAATGTTTAGTGGTCGCTATCCGACCCGAAGCGGACATAGCGCATGGTGGCGTTAAATTATATCCAGACGTTGTTCAACGCCGTCCGTTCGTCATCTTCATGCCCCGTGTTCAAAATGCCTCGTGGCTCGATCATCATCAATTTCGCTTCACCTTGCGCGGCGGTCCTGTGCATCACGCCGCGTGGCACTACATATAGCTCACCCTGATTCACATGGACGCAGCCTTGCGGCAGATCGATGCGCAAGGTGCCTTCCAGCACAAGAAACGCTTCGTCGGTCTCAGGGTGCGAGTGCCAGATGAATTCGCCTTCGATTCGCACGACCTTGAACTGGTAGTCGTTCATTTCCGCGACAACCCTGGGACTCCATTGCTGTTCAATCAGTGAAGCCTTTTGCGCCAGGTTTACGGGTAACGTTGCTTGTTGAAGATGGGACTCAAGCATGACAGATCCTCTGTAGTTGGAGTCGTCAGCCTATAGAACAGGGAAACTACCGCTCTTGTACGATCCTGCAAGTCAGCGTGCGAGCCGCAAGCGTTCCAGCCAACGCAGGGGTGGTACGCCGTAGCAGCGCGTGAAGTGTCGGGTCATGTGGCTTTGATCGTGAAAGCCCGCAGCGAGGGCGGCGTCCACCAGTGTGAAACCGTCAAGGATCAACCCGCGAAAGCGATCTAGACGGCGTAGGGTGACGAACCGGTAGGGACTGGTGCCGTAGAGCGTCCTGAAGTCGCGCGACAGGCTCCAGCGTTCGCGTCCACTGGCATGTTCGAGCATCTCCAGCGTGATGCTCAAGTGCAGGTGTTCCAGGATGAACGCTCTGGCGCGTTCAGCTGAGGGGTAATCCATGCGCTTGCGGCCGCGAGGCTTGCCTGCGACGGCACGCAAGGCCATCGCCAGGTCATAGAGGGCGTCCTGCTCCTCCAGTGCTTCCAGTGGATGATCCATTGCTTGCACGAATGCTTCGCTGGCATGGTGCAAGCGCGGATCGCTCGAGAGCCCGCTGGCGATGAAGGGTAACGGTTCCCCCTTCAGAACGTTCTGGATCAATGCCGGATCAACGTAGGCCATGCGGTAGCGAAAACCTGCGTCGGTGCCGGCCATACCATCATGAAGTTCGTCGGGGTGAAGCACGAGTGTGTTGCCTGGCACCCCGTGGCGTAGGGAACCTTTGTAATGAAAGCTCTGCACGCCTGCCAGCGTGCGGCCGATCGAGTAAGTGTCGTGGCGGTGTGGGTCATAGCCGTGGCTGCCGAACCACGCTTCGATACGCTCGATGCTTCCGGGTTGAGCGTTGCGGATTACCCAGTCGGAGTTTGAAGGTTGGCCTTTTTTCCGGTCCATGGAGGGTCTTCCCGTTTCTTCGCAGTAATGGCGCAGATATGCCTTATCGGGAATATACAAGGGCACGCATTTCGATGCCTGCTTTTGGTCGATTACAGCCCCTCGCGAAAGGCTGCAAACGACCATTGTTGTTCAGAATTGCAAAAATACATTGGATCGTTTTTAACTTCTGAAATCAGAACTAGGCAGGTGTGAACGTGGCCGCGTGGCGGCGAGCGAACTCGGTGGCGGACATCGGTGCGCGGCCGACCAATTGCTCGAAGGTATCGGTCATGCGGTCGTAGCGGTTTTCGCGATGCAGTTGGGCCATGACGATCAGGTGGTCGGTCAGATGCGCCGGCTGCTGGATCTCCCGGAGCTTGGCCTCCCACATCTGCGGCGGCACGTTGACGTACTGGATGTTGCGACCCAGCGCGACGCTGAACGCTTGTGCGAGTTCGCCCATGGTCAATGACTGGGGACCGGTCAGTTCATAGATCTTGCCGATATGCGGCTGCGGATTGGCCAGCACGGCCGCGACGGCGGCCCCCACGTCGGCGGCGGCGATCGGCGAGGTCTTGCCATCGGCGAACGGCATGCGAATGACGTTGTCATCGCGGATGCCCTTGGCTGCCTGCATCAAGAACATACTGTCGAAGAAAGCGGTTGGACGCAGGTAGACCACCGGCAGCCCAGACCAGCGCAGCATCTGTTCTGCGAGCCAGTGCTGCTTCTGTTGTGGACTGCCGGTGGTTGCTGTCTCGCTCATTTGCGACAGCGTCATTTGCGACAGATTGACGAAGGCCTTCACTCCCAGACGCTTGGCGACGACCGCCACGTTGGTAGCCGCTTCCAGGTAGTCGGACGTAACCGACATCGTGAAATACACCACTGAGCAACCTTGCATGGCTGCGCGCACGGCGACGATGTCGAGCATGTCGGCGACTACAATCTCGGCGCCCAGGTCACGCAGACTGTCGGCGCGCGCGTCCAGCTTGCGCACCATGGCGCGTACACGATGGCCTTGTTCCAGCAGAATGGCGATGGCCGCGCGCGCGGTTGAGCCGACACTGCCGGCGGCGCCGGTGACGAGGATGGTTTCTTGGGACATGTTTTTTTCCTTTTATCAGTGAGCAAAACGGAGGCGGCCGTACCCGGTCCACGCTTGCGGCGTCTGCTCAAGGCGCTGTCCAGTGGAATAGGGTAAGATCTGGTATGTGGAAAAATACATAGTTGCACGGTTTTTCGACTATGTAAAAAAAAACATAGTCATTCTGCGTGCGCGTTGACGCAATCAAGGAGCAAAGTGAGTGGGCAATCTGAAGGAAACCAAGGCAGGCAAGGAAAAACCCTTGAAGCATGTGCTTCTTGCCGGGATACACAGCCAGCCGCGTTCGGGCTATGAACTGACTAAATGGATGCAGGTCGCGGGTCAGCATTGCTGGTCGGTTGAGCACAGCTCGGTGTACCCGGCCTTGCGAGAACTGGAGGCTGATGGCTTTATCCAGTCGGAGCGCTTGCCGGGAACCCGCGGGCCGGAACGTTCGATCTACAGCATGACCGTTGCCGGACGCGAGAAGCTGACCGCCTGGGTGGCAAAGGGCTCACCACGCCCGGCCATCAAGGACGAACAGATACTGCGGGTATTGTGCTTCGATTTGCTCTCGCGCGAGACCGCGTTGCAGCAGATCCGTGAGGTGCGTGCGGACCACCAGGCCCAGCTGGAATTTTTTCTCGCGAGGCAGGCCACGCTGGGTGAGCATCAGCCTGGGCCGCTGCTGGTGACGCGCCGCGGCGTGTTGGCAGAGCAGGCCTATATCGCATGGTGTGACGAGGTGGAGGAAATGGTGACTCGCAGATCAGCCTGACGTTCGCTTCTGGCCGATTTATGCCTGGTCGCCACCGTCAGCTATGGGCCGAATAGCGACCACTACGTGTTGTGACTCTGTCCAACGACTTCCCCAGGCGCTCACTTGGCGCCGATGAGGCTATCTCTGCTCCGTCTTGACGCTAACCGCCAACCACTGGTCATAAGCGGCTTTCATCCTTTGCCAGGTATGAGCATCGGCGGGGACAAGATGCTCGATGCGCAATGACGCTACCGTGATATCGAGCGGCATTCCGAACGTTGTAAATGTGGATAGAAAGCGAAGTTCCCCGTTTTCGGTGCGCACTCGAGTCAGTATCAAGGGTGACGGTGGGACGTCCAGTGGTATTTCTTTCGGCCCTGCCAGGTCTTCCAGGAGGCGAGCCAAATCGGGATTGCTGGCAGATTCCCTTGCGGCGCGTTGCCAAGCAATTGTCCGTATCTCTTGCGCATTCGCCAGACAATCACCCAAGCCGCCGGGACGCATCAGAGTATCCAGCAGGTTGAGACCTGACTCGCCAACCACTGAAATGCCGGCCATTTCGAATAGCAATCCCGCGCTGGCGTTGGCTGCGGTGATGTCCCATCTGCTGTTAATGACAATGGCTGGTGCAGGATTGTTGGCTTGCAGAATGTGATCAATCGCGACGTGGACAACCTCCAATGCCGGAGCGTCCAGCGCAGAAGCAACGTAGCGCGGCGCATAGCCAGCCGCAATGAAGACTGCGTTGCAATGCTCGAGAGGTACATCGAGGGCTGTTAATAGCGCATGTAATGTGCCAGGGCTGGCCTTGGCGCGACCCGTCTCGACGCAGCTAAGGTGACGTTGAGACAAGCCTGCCAACAGGGAAAGATTTAGCTGGCTGAGCCCCGCTTGCTGACGGAGACGTCGTAGGTGCTCGCCAGCAGCATTACTGGCGACTGAATACGTAGGATGAAAGGAGTGGTGGCCCATTAATCAACTCTGACTGTCCATGTGAAGAGTGTCTATGACCTCTCAGGTCATTGTGAGGCGAGCAACATTATCACTACTGTGCAGGCGCTACCCACCAAGGAGAAGGACATGAGAGGCGCCTACGTTGCACTACCCGTGCTTTTGATTTTTTCGCTCTATACCGGCTGGACGTTGCTGATGGCAGAGCAGTCGCTTTTTGCCTTTGGTTTGGAGTTAATGTCCCGGCCTGACACCGCGCAAGTAGTCATCGATCTCTATCTGATGGCGGCGCTCGCTTGCCTCTGGATGATTAACGACACCAGGTCGAGAGGCGGTTCGTGGCTAGGTGCATTGCCGTACCTGTTGCTTACGCTCTTTTTCGTTTCCATAGGCCCACTCCTGTACATCGTGGTCAAGGGGTTGCGGGGCCGCGCGGGCAATACATACCCTTGCGCTGAAAGCGCGGCAGTCAGGTGCCGTAATGCTCGACGGAAGACCGGATGACAGTCGGCAAACGGCAAATCATCGAGCGGAGCCCAAAAAAAACTGAAGGTGTGACCATGGTCATCGAGCGTGTGATGGGTCCATTGCTCCGGCAAAAGCGCCTGCGTGTAACACAGTTGAAATGACCATATCTGGTCCAGATGCGAGGCGTCCCAGCAGCCCATATCGCTGACAACCGAGGCGGCTTCTATGCCGGATTCTTCGCTTAATTCACGCAGGGCGGTCTGAGCTGGCGTTTCACCTGTCTCGATTGTCCCTTTGACCAGTTGTACGCCTGCTATTGGATGGCGGAACAGAAGGATGTGTGTGCCAGGAATACTGGAGAGGATGACGGGGCAAGCCTTGTTCGGTGACATGGCGATTTCCTTATCGGCAATGAAGCACACATCTTACGGCCTTATCCCTTACGCGAGCGGCCAGATATTCAGATGCCCGCTTCAGGTCGATTTCTGCCTCCCGAGACAGGCTGAAAAGGCCCCCGCCCCGTCGTTCGTTTCCACCGCAATCAAACTCAATCCGATGGTTCGCGGACGATCAGATCTCTGCGAAGCAAACATACGAAACCCGCGACAGCGTTAGTGTCGTGAGATCAATCGCAAGGACGCGCTATTTGATCTGCACAACCACCGGGCCTTCCGTTACGATCGGCGGCTCCGCATGGATATGCGATGCATTTTTCTGAATCCATTCACGTGCGACTTTCAAGCTCGCATCGCTGCCGGCCTTGTCCGTGCAAACAGTCACCGACGTGCCGCCATCACCCGTATTCAACAGTGTGTAGCTGACGAGACCTGGCACTGTCCGCAGGGTCGCTTCGACGTCTGTGTTGCGCTCTTCCAGCAGCGCGAAAAGCTGCCTCGCGCCTGCGCCCAGGTAGGTTCTTATGACCGCATACATTTTCGTCTCCTTTGGGAGCACCGTCTGATGCCGATCCAGATGCGCTGATGACCAGTACCACCCACGTTTCAATTCGCCTCGATTTATTAAGCTTAGCCACACGCCGGTGACAAGCCAAAGGCAACGACCACCGGTTGAAGCCGCAAGCACCCTGCCCGGGCCACTTCAAACGCCCCGGACACATCAGCGATCAATGACTATGCTTGGGGTGCAACGTGCTCTGACCCAAGATCCATCGCGCTGATCTGTCAGCCATCACATGGAAATACAGGCCGATGAAACCGATCCGCTCCCTTACCTGCGTGGTTGCCCTTGCCTCGATCATCTCCACCGCCGGTTTTGCTCGTGCAGCCGATGTGCCGCTGGGTAGCCATTCCATGGAAGGCCACATCGTTACGCGGGTAGTGGCCGTTGATCCGGCGAATTATCAGGTCACTGTAGAAGGCCCTGACAAAAGCCCGGTGCCCATCCAGCTCACGGACAAAGCCAAAGCCCTGCACAATTTGAAAGTCGGCGACACGGTCGATATTCACGTTATGCGCTCAGTTGCCTATGTGCTCGACACCGATGTCGACGGCGCGCCGGGCGTCAGCAACGAATCCATGACCATCCGGGCCACCAAGGACAATCCTAATCCGGGTGGTGAAGCGGTTCGTCAGGTCAAGGTCACTTCGAAGATCACCCGCATTGATTTGAAACGGCATGAGGTGACCTTGCTTCCTCCAGAAGGCAAAGAGACCGTCCTGAAGGTCGAGGACCCCAAGCTCCAGGCTCGGATGAAGAAGCTCCAGGTGGGTCAGACGATCAACGCCATCTACACCGAAGTCATGCATGTCAAAACTTCACGCTAGTCACATCGGCTGGGCATCGTGGGCTGCCGGGCTCCGTCCAGGGCCATAGATGGAAAACAGGATCTGGATCCATGGCAACAAAATATGTTGCTACCATTAGTGGGTGGCAACGAGGTTGCCTGCTTTCAGTGCCTGACGTTGATCCGGTCAGTCCATGCCTGCCTGACCACATAGGGGTAAGGCGCAATGCGTATTTCATTATTTTACGCGGTGTCAGCTGTACTGTTTCTCAGTGGATCTACGTGCCTGGCGCAGCCGGTGGACGCACCCGCACCGACACCCGCGAACGCTGCCGCTACAGCGCCCGTGCCGGCAGCGGCCAAAGACGCCGTGTTTACCCAGGAGCAGCTGGATCAAATGCTGGCGCCCATTGCGCTCTATCCGGACCCACTGCTGGCACAGGTCCTGATGGCTTCCACGTACCCGGGGGAAATCGCCGAGGCGGTCACTTGGTCCAAGGCCCATCCGGACGCCAAGGGCGATGACGCGGTCAAACAAGTGGCGAACCAGACCTGGGATCCGAGCGTACAGGCGCTGGTTGCCTTCCCACAGGTCCTGGCAACGCTGGGGCAGGATCCCGTCTGGGTACAGCGCCTGGGCGATGCCTTCCTGGCGCAACCGGACGATGTCATGGGGGGCGTGCAACGTTTGCGCCGCCAGGCGCAAGCCGCCGGCAATCTCCAGAGCAACCAATATCAGAATGTGACGGTTCAGGCGGCACCGGCACCGGCACCGGCACCTGCACCGGCGCCAACAACGTCTTCGGCCCCTGCCCCCGCCCCTGCGCCTGCCAGCAGCAATTCCACCATCATCATTCAGCCCGCCGATCCACAGGTTGTGTACGTACCCACTTACAATCCGACAACCACCTACGGCACCTGGCCCTATCCTGCGTCGCCGCCCGCGTACTATCCACCGCCGCCGGCTTACTACCCCGGTTCGGCATTGGTGGCCGGGCTGGCGTTTGGGACCGGTGTGGCTATCGTCGCCTCGTTATGGGGTGATTGTGACTGGGGCAATAACGACGTCGATATCGACGTCAATCGCTACAACAACATCAATCGCAACAACCAGATCACCAATAACCAGAACAAGTGGCAGCACAACGCCGTGCATCGCGATGGCGTGCCCTATCGCGACAACCGGAGCCGGGAACAGTACGGAAGGCAACTGAACGGTGCCAATCAGCGTGAAGCTTTTCGAGGGGACAATGCCCAACGAGCCCAGGCTCGAGAAAACGCCCGTAGTTCCATGGACAGGGCCGGTATCGAACGACCTGCCACCAGCAATCGCCAGGCCCGGGATCAAGCGCGCAAAGCGCAGTCCGATGCCTCGGTCGGTAATCGGATGCAAGCCGGTGCGGACAGACCCAGGGCGGCTGACAGGGGCCAGGGCACAACCGGTGCCGACAGACCCAGGGCATCGGACAGGGGCCAAGGCACAAACCGGAACATTCGGGACAATCAGCAGCCCGGGAGACAGACCGCTCAGACCAATCAACGCCGACAGGAAAGCCCGCAGGCGCGCCAGGCTACGCAAAAACGACCGGCCGCCAGTCCCGGCAGTGCCCGCAACAACGCATTCGCCGGCGCGCGGTCTCCGTCGCAGACCAACATGCAAGCTGCCCGTGGTCGCTCCAGCCAGGCATCCGCCCTGCGCCCGAGTGCCGAGCGATCTGCCGGTCGTCAGATCAGCAGGCCGTCCAGCCCACCCATGCGACAACGAGGGGGGGGCCGGCGTTGAACATCCATCTTCGAGTGAAGGTACCCATGGACTTGCTCCCTCGTGTTCTGGCAATCGCTTTCGGCCTGGCATGGTCATGCATTGCCATGGCGCAGCAGGCATTTCCAACGCCAGAAAAAGCCGCGCAAGCGTTCGTCGAAGCACTGGGTACGGAACACGCCGACCAGGCACGCCTGACAGAGCTGTTGGGTGAAGACTGGCGCATTTACATACCGCGAGGCGGCGTACAACGCAGTGACGTGGATGCGTTTTTGAAGCTGTACCACGAGCAACATGACATCGAAAAACCCAGCGAGCGCAAGGCAGTGCTGGCGGTCGGCAGTGAACACTGGACACTGCCGATCCCCATGATCAAGGCCAAAAATGGTTGGCGCTTCGACATCAAGGCCGGTAGCACCGAAATCCGTGCGCGTCGAATTGGCAGTAACGAACTCGCCGCGGTGCAATCGGTGCTGACCTATCACGACGCCCAGATGGACTATGCATCCGTGGATCGTGACGGTGACGGCGCACTCGAATATGCGCAGAAGATCTTCAGCACACCCGGCCTGCACGACGGGCTGTATTGGGCTGACGATGATAGCGGCCAGATCAGCCCATTGGGTCCCCTGTTCGGCACAGCTAAAGTCGGTGAAGACTGGCACGGTTACCACTTCCGCATCCTTGACGGACAAGGCCCGTCGGCACCCGGTGGCGCTTACAGCTACCTCATCGGCGACAAGATGAGCCGCGGCTTTGCACTGATTGCCTGGCCGGCAAAATACGATGACACCGGCGTGATGAGTTTCATGATCAGCCATGAAGGACAGGTGTTCGAGAAAGACTTGGGACCCAAGGGTGACAAGGTGGCGAAGTCGATGAAGCGTTTTGATCCGGATGACAGTTGGAAAGAAGTGACCGTCGATCAAAAAGAATAATATTTATCTGGCCTGGCGATAAACAAACTTGGCCTATACAACGCCCTGACTAGTCAGGGCGTTGCCGTTTCCGCGGCTTGGCTTTTTATCGACTCCGGGGGTATCGCTTGCGAACTTTTTATTAGAGACCATTGATTGTAGCTCTCCTGCGACAACATACTTAATTTAACTTTCATCGCCTTTCCCGACTCGGAATAACTCGTCTTAACAACTAATACTTTCGTTAACTAGTCCAACGCAAAAAAGCGACTATGGTTGTAAGTAATCGGTCTACTCCAGACCAGTAGTGCACTGATGGAGTTCTTATGAAAAGAACCAATCTTGCTGCTGTTGTCACCACGCTTATCGCAGGAACCCTGCCCACACTTTCCTACGCTGCACCTCCAACGGAACCGGTTTTCGCATTTGGCTTGCTGGGAAGCTACAGCGTGCTTGAATTCAAGGGACACAAAAGCGAGAACACCGAGCACATGCCGGAAGGAGGGCTTTTTCTTAACTTTGGCAACAAGATGACGGCACAGAGCGGGCTTGTTTATCAAGCAGAACTCAGTGGGCAGTACTCGGAAAAGCAGAATCAGAAAGTAAAGGATGCCCAGGCCGACCTGGATCTAGGCTGGAGAATGGCTTTGGACACGCGCAACTTCATAGATATCCTGCTGGGCGCAGGGTACAAATGGAATCGATTCCACCCGAACTCTAACAAGTACGACATTGATCTCACCAGTCGCACGCCTTTCGCTAAAGCCGCTATTGGCTACAATCATCAATTCAGCACTTCAACCCTGCGTCTGGAAGCGGGCATTCGAAAGTTTATAAACGGTGACTCGCAACTGAAGCTCCATGGCGTCAATAGCGAAAACCTGGATGTGAAAGATAGCAGTAACCCTTTTGTCGAGTTGAGTGTCCTGTTTAACCAACAAGGATCAATTCCGCTGATCGCCTCCCTGTACTACAACCGCTTCAAATATGACCTGGAAGGTCAATTTGCAGTCACCGACCTGGACAAACAAACCAGGGATGAATATGGCGTAAAACTGGGCTTCGTCTTTTAACGACTTGAAGCCAGTTTTCACGCCTGCCAAGGCGCCACCCCCTCGACATCGATGCCGTACCTGGCAATCGCCTCGGTGCAGACACCGGCATCGAGCTGTCCCTCGTGCACCAGCGCCGTCAACGCGCTCAACACGATCTGATGGCGGTCCACTTCGAAAAACGTGCGCAACCGGTGGCGGGTATCGCTGCGTCCGAAGCCGTCGGTGCCGAGTACCGTGTAACGGGTATTCAGATAACTGGCGATCAACTGGGGCAAGGCGCGAACGTAGTCAGTGCAGGCAATGATCGGCGCCGTGTCGTTGAGTGATTGTTGAAGGTGACTCTGGCGCGCCGGCCGTTCTGGATGAAGGCGATTCCAGCGCTCGACATCACGGGCATCGCGGGCCAGTTCGGTGAAACTGGTGACGCTCCACACCTGGCTGTCGATGTTCCAGTCGCGGGCCAGTAAATCGGCGGCGGCGATGGCTTCGCGCAGGATGGCCCCGGAGCCCAGCAACTGCACGCGGCCACGGGCACCTTCTGCTGCCTGTCGGGCATACAGGTACATGCCTTTGATGATCGCCTGTTCGACACCTTCAGGGAGGTCGGGCTGCGGGTAGTTCTCGTTCATCAAGGTGACGTAGTAAAACTCGTCCACCTGACGCTCCAGCATCTGGCGCATGCCATGGTCCAGAATCACCGCGAATTCGCCGGCGAAGGCAGGGTCGTAGGCGCGGCAGTTGGGGACCGTCGACGCCATCAGGTGGCTGTTGCCGTCCTGGTGTTGCAGGCCTTCGCCCCCCAGCGTCGTGCGCCCTGCGGTGGCCCCAAGCAGGAAACCCCGGGCCCGTTGATCCGCCGCCGCCCAGATCAGGTCGCCGATGCGCTGGAAGCCGAACATCGAGTAGTAGATGTAGAACGGCAACATCGGCAGGCCATGCACCGAGTAACTAGTCGCGGCCGCTACCCAGGAACTGATTGCGCCGGCCTCGCTGATGCCCTCTTCCAGAATCTGCCCGTCCAGGGCTTCCCGATAGCTCAGGATCGAACCGATGTCTTCCGGTTCATATCGCTGGCCGACGCTGGAGTAGATGCCGATCTGCTTGAACTGGCTGGCCATGCCGAACGTACGCGCTTCATCGGCCACGATCGGCACGATGCGCGGCCCCAGTTGCTTGTCCCGCAGCAATCCGCCGAGCATCCGGACGAAGGCCATGGTGGTGGACATTTCCTTGTCGGCGGCGGCGATGGCAAAGGCACCGTAGCTGTCGATGGCGGGGACGGCCAATGGCTCGCAGGCGGAGGATCGCGAGGGCATGTACCCGCCCAACGCCCGGCGACGCTCATGCAGATAACGCATTTCGGCGCTGTCTTCGTCGGGTTTGAAAAAGCTCAACGCGGCGGCCTGCTCATCGGTCAACGGCAGGTTGAAACGGTTGCGAAACGCGATCAGTGCCTCCCTGTCGAGCTTCTTCTGCTGGTGCACGGTCATCCGGCCCTGCCCGGCGTCCCCCATGCCGAACCCCTTCTTGGTCTGCGCCAGAATGACCGTGGGTTTGCGGTCTTCGAGCAGTGCGCTGCGGTAGGCGGCATAGATCTTCACCACGTCGTGTCCACCGCGCTTGAGGCGGTCGATCTGCTCGTCGGTCAGGTCCTGGGCCAAGTGCGCCAATGCTTCGTTCTGACCGAAGAATTGCTCGCGATTGAAGCGCCCGTCCTTGGCCGCGAACGTCTGGAACTGACCATCGACGGTGCTGGACAGCGCCCGCACCAGCGCGCCATCGGTATCCCGTGCAAACAACCCGTCCCAATCGGACCCCCAGACCAGTTTGATCACGTTCCAGCCGGCCCCGCCGAACAGTGCCTCCAGCTCGTCGATGATCCGCCCGTTGCCCCGCACCGGCCCGTCCAGCCGCTGCAGGTTGCAATTGACCACCCACACCAGATTGTCCAGCCCCTCCCTTGCGGCCAGGGTCAGCGCCGACATGCTCTCCGGCTCATCCATTTCACCGTCGCCGAACACGCCCCAGACGGTCCGGCCCGTAGTGTCTTGCAGGCCCCGGTGGTGCAGATAACGCATGAAACGCGCCTGGTAGATCGAGCTGATCGGACCGATGCCCATGGAGCCGGTCGGGAACTGCCAGAAGTCCGGCATCAACCAGGGGTGCGGGTAACTCGACAAGCCCCGTGCACCCAGGGTCTTTGCGCCGATTTCCTGCCGATAGTGCTGCAAATCCTGCTCGTCGAGGCGCCCTTCGAGAAAGGCCCGCGCATAGACGCCCGGCGCCGAGTGCGGTTGGTAAAACACCAGATCGCCCCCGCTACTTTCGGTGCGGGCCTTGAAGAAATGATTGAAGCCCACTTCGAACAGGTCGGCGGCACTGGCATAACTGGCGATATGCCCGCCCAATTCGCCATAGGCATGGTTGGCCCTGGCAACCATCGCCAGCGCGTTCCAGCGCATGATCGAAGCCAGGCGCTCTTCGATGGCCAGATCCCCGGCAAACACCGGCTGGTGCTCGACACTGATGGTATTGATGTAAGGCGTGCCATGACTGGGCCGCCAACCGATGTCCGACTCGCTTGCCACCGCCACCAGCATGTCGAGGATCTTTTTCGCCTGGGCTGTGCCGCCATGGGCGATGACCGAGAGCAAGGCATCACGCCATTCGGCGATTTCCTGGAGGTCTTCTGCTGCCTGGCCCGGTAATTGGGCATGGCTGTCGGGCGAGTTCATGGGCAACTCCTGCAAGTGTCGGGCGACGCTCGGAAACCATGATGCTTCAGTCAATATGGTCGACTTTCGCTGAATGACGCAACGCTCTTGCAGCACGTTTTTTGCCAGCGTGGGACTCACCGATAAAATGGCTTCCACCTGTTGATTCATCGCGGTACTCCTTGCTGATGCCTCAATCCCTGCGGGAGCGAGCTTGCTCGTTTCTGAAAAACGACCGTTCAGAACTTCCGTACCTCTCGTCTCAGCCATCTAAAGTTCAAGGAAAATTGCAGATTAATGCTCAGACTGCAGGCCTGCTGCGGATAACGCGATGATGCTTTTCAGCACTTCAACACCGAGTCGCAATAAAAAACGGCGTAACTACTCCCAATTGAGCTAGGTCGACATTGTCCATCTAAGCAATCTCACTTGCACAGACTAGATTGGAGACTAGATTGCATTCTTTAGAGAGAGGCATTTTTCACCCTGCACATTTACATCAATCACTTTTCCGCGTATCGAGGTCGACATGGAGCTGAACGTCTTCAAAAACAATGTGAAATTACTTCAAATTTTGCAGCAGGCGAAGGAGGCCTGTAACAACAAGGAATTCAGCGACATTGTCGATGCACAAGGCAATCAATATGTCGACCTCGTCATGGAAGGTGGTGGAATGCTTGGAATAGCCTTGGTGGGATACACCTATGTGCTCGAACAGGTTGGCATCCGTTTCTTGGGAATAGGAGGAACTTCAGCCGGCGCGATCAACGCTTTATTGGTGGCCGCTCTGGCCGAACCGGGTAAGCCGAAAGGCGAGAAATTGTTAGTGGAATTGGCCAATAAAGATTTCTTCGATTTTGTCGATGGCGACTCCGACGCCAGGGATTTGATCGAAAGTTGGATAAATGGTGCGGGCAACATCAAACTTGCCTTCAAGGCCGCACAGGTCATCGATAATTTACAGAATGATCTGGGGCTGAACCCGGGTAACGCCTTCACTGAATGGCTACGTAAGGTCCTGGAAAAAGAAGGTATTGTTGACTTCGCCAGTTTAAAGAAAAGGATGCAAACTGTTCCGGAAGGACTGAAACTCAGATCGGGGAAAAGCTTTGAGAACCCCGCTGAGCAATTATTTCGGCTTGCGGTCATCGCCGCGGACGTTACAACAGAAACCAAAGTCGAATTCCCACGCATGGCCGAGTTCTATTGGAATGACGTAGATGGAGTTAACCCAGCATTGTTCGTAAGGGCTTCGATGTCGATCCCTTATTTCTTCCAACCCATGAAAGTCAAGCGCATTCCCAAAGGCCCAGAGGCAGAAAACCGTTGGGAGGCATTGGCCAGTTACCACATCGCAGAAGAAGGCCGGCTCCCGAGTGAAGTTCTATTTATCGACGGCGGCATCATGTCTAACTTCCCGATTGATGTATTTCATAACACCAAAAAAGTTCCAAGCGCCCCCACCTTTGGCGTCAAGCTTGAACTGGACAAGCGCCTGACAAGCATTGACGGGCCCTTGAATTTGCTCGGTACGATTTTCAATGCTGCGCGGCATACACTCGACTACGATTTCATTCACCGAAATCCGGACTACAGCAAACTGGTTACCTGGATTCCTGCGAAAGGCTACAACTGGTTGGATTTCAATATGTCAGATGAAAAAAAATTGGGTCTGTTTCTTGAGGGTGCCAACTGTGCGGCAAAATTCTTGAGTACTTTTAACTGGAGTGAATACAAAACCCTGCGAGCCTTTACCGCCAAAGAGGCTGAGGTGGGCAATGTTTGAGCAACTAAAATCACTGCTGCGCTGGGAGAGCAAACATGCAGTTAAAATCACAGCCGCTTGATGTACAACTATCTCCCTCTATCTCGGTGCGCAGCGACGCGCCGATCGACACCGACGTCGTATTCTTACCAACCAATAGTAGTGGCAACCTCGGCGAACTGAACACTCTGATTTTAGAGCAACTGGATCTACCCTTAAAAATGCCGAACAGCAGGATGCTCGCACCGGGGCATTTTGTGCAGCAAACGGAAATTGGGAAAATTTGTTACATCGTGACGATCGGTATTCGGGCGCCAGCTGACGCGCTACAGACTTATCTTGCCAATGCATTGAACGATCCGATGCTGAGGGATGTTCGAACTCTCTGGATTCCATTGTTAGGCACAGGCGCGGGAGGCCTCTCTTATGGCGAGAGTTTCTCGCTCATCTATAAGGTTTTGCAAAACAGCACGCTCATTACGCAACAGCAAACGACCGCCGTTATTTCCCTTCCACTCATGTTTCCGGCTGATCAACGTGAGTCACTGCTCAACGCCATAAGTCTCGCGACTCCCAAGGTGCAAAATGTAGTACAGGTCAAGCCAGATCCTTATTCTCTGCACAAATCTCTGGCTGTTGTCGCGGTTATGGAGTGGGCAAATTCTTTGGCTCACCGCTACACAGAAAAGGTGGCCGGACTCTCGACGACACTATTGTTCTTTGCACTGGCCGAAAGCCAACACAGCGCGGCGCCTCCAAAGTTGAAAGATGACCGCGCCGCCGATTATTTTTCGGCGGCCATCCGCTACCTTGCAGGAGATAATTACGAGACCATAGAGGCCCGCTATTTCAGCAGGTTTGAATCCGAGAGGAGCCAGCCGCCAAGCTCTAGTCAATCCTCGAACCTATTGGAACTGACCAGCAATGCTTCTGATGTCGTGGTAAATGCACATCGACATGCGGGCGGAACTGCCGAATCAATCATTGAAATAGACCATCTTATAAAGGCACTTCTAAACCACGGAGAAGCGAGAGTCCATCAGGCTCTTGCGGCAATGGGAATAGCATCGGAAACCCTGCTTGCCGAATACCTGAGCGCACAGATCGGACAAGTGGATACCTGGTTTAACAATGATGTGGCGACCGGTGGCAATCAACTCGGCCATGACATTTATGCGAAAGCAATTTTTGAATTTCTCACTCATGCCCAAACACCCCCGCCATTAAGCATCAGCATTCAGGCTCCCTGGGGCGCAGGAAAATCATCACTCATGCAGCTGATCCGAGAGAACCTCGACCCGCGCGAAGGCAGGGAAGAACACAAACCCTCCTTTGATTCTGCCAAAGAACCCAGGCTTCAACTCGGAACTGTATTGCGTTTATTGGACCGTAAAGAAAAATTTGACATCAAAGCTGACTCAAAGCCGAGAAAAGACGGAAAGCCAGTGCTGTGGACTATCTGGTTCAACGCCTGGCAGTACGACACTACCGAGCAGGTATGGGCGGGCATGGTCGACGCCATCGTGTCCCAAGTGGCGGATCGGTTGCCTCTTCTGGAACGCGAAAAGTTTCTGTTCAAATTACAACTGGCACGGATCGACGACGGAGTCATTCGCAAGCGTCTGTACGATCGCGTCATCTCCATTTGGTGGTCCCGCGTTCGCGCGTATTTTTTAGCGGGGTGCGCGGCGACGTTATCCATGCTGGGAATTGATGCTGTGGGTCCAGCACTGTCTGACCAACTGGCAGCTTCAACGGGGTGGGGAGTTCCTGCCGCTGTCCTGACTCAGTCATTCATTTGGATAGGTATGGCGGCTACTTACTTCACCAGTCGCAGCAAAACTCGCGAGGAGCCGGCAACCTTCAGCCTCGCCGACTACATCCGGGTGCCCGATTATGGAAAGGCCGTAGGTGAGCTTCACCAGATTCACGCAGATCTGAGGCGGGTGCTCTCCGTGGTACCGAAGTCGACCCCGTCGGGCGGCGACCAGAACAAGAGCAAGAACAGCCATGAACCCATTGTCATCTTCATCGATGACCTGGATCGCTGTGCCCCAGGCAAGATAGCCAGTGTGGTTGAAGGTGTCAGTATGTTGCTGGCGAGCGACGCCTATCGGTGCATGTTTGTTATCGGCATGGATCCCCAAATGGTCGCCGCCGCGCTCGAGAAGGCGCACAAGGACGTTCGCCAACAACTTCCCAGGTATGAGCGCGCCGTGCCTTTGGGATGGCGCTTCATGGACAAGTTCATCCAGTTACCTTTCACGATCCCTCCCAGTAACCCGGATCAGTTCCAAGGTTATGTCGACTGGCTGGTTGGCTCCCCTGAGGCGCCAGCCCGAAAGCCGATCGTGCCGGTTGATGTAGAAATTGCTATCCCGGTGCCTGTCCCGGATGAGGGCACCCTCAAAAAGAACGAAGCCATTTCAGCTATCGACAACTTCGAGTTGACCACCTCTGAAGAGTCGTCAACTCCGGGTCACGACAGTAGCTCCACGCCTTCCGATTTCGTCGTGAGCCGAGATGTCGGAGCGATTATCCGCTCAGCCGCAAAATATTCAGCCAATCCGCGCGAAATAAAGCGCATGGTCAATCTTGTACGCTTTTACCTGAGCTTGCGCGCTGCGCGGCGTCAAGCCGACCATCAATGGCGCTCTCCCGATCGTGATCAATATGCTCGATGGATTGCAATTACTCTGCGCTGGCCGGACATGCTCCGCTGGTTGCAGTGGGGCGCAGATGAAGCGCATTGGCCAGTAGAACATCGTGGGCACCCACTGGTTGTCCGGCGATTGCAATTGATGGAGCGGCTTGCGTCGACCTCGAACACTTCATTGCAATGGCGTGAAGCGTTAAAGACTGATTTAAAGGTGCCCATAGAGTCAGACGATGACTGGGCATGCGACGCTAAACTCTTTGAATTTTTTCAGGAGGAATACCTATTGGATGAAAGAAAACGTTTGTCCAATGCCGCCGCCCGTGGGTTCTGGTAATACCGACGACCGACGGACTCCGGCCCCTCACGCATTCCGGTCCCCCGACCGGATAAACGAATACCGGTCGATATCATCTCGCAGTTGCCACCCCTGGCCTTGCCAGTAGCGAGCGGCTGATTCGTTGGTCTTGAATACATCGAGATGACATTTGAGGATGCCTTGTCGCTCAAGACTCGACAGGCAACGCTCGACCAGCGCGCTGGCAATGCCTTGACCACGGTGCTCGGGCAGGACCAGCAAGTGCTGCAGGTAACCTCGGCGACCGTCATGCCCGCACATCACGCAGCCGCCCAGCGTGCCGTCTATTTCGGCCACGAAACTCATGCCTGGATTTCGCTGCAGATAGCGCGAAGTCGACTCGCGGGAATCGGCATCGCGCAGGGAGATGCCCGGGGTATGGCGCATGAGGTCGATCACCGCATCGTAATCGTCCATGGTCATGACACGCAGAGTGAACATTGGAAGGCGCCTGTTGAATGACGGAGGGCGCAGGCTAGCAAAAGCCGTGAGGCGGTTGTGTGACGATGCGCAGTCAATGATTTGTATCACTGTGTAGGTTTGCCGGATGAATTTACACAGCGATACACCCGCGCCGGTTCAGGACACACGTGGCGTACATGAAGGTGAAAAAGTGCAGGGGTCGACCCATTGAGCGACATCCAGGCCCGAGTGCCGACAACCTTCAGGAGCCCCCAATGATCAATCAAATCGAAACCGTTTTGTACACCGGCAAGACCGTCACCACCGGCGGCCGCCAAGGCGAGTCGCGCAGTGACGATGGACGTCTGGACGTCAAGCTTTCCCCTCCCGGTTCTTCCGGCAGTGGCACCAATCCCGAACAACTGCTGGGTGCCGGCTGGTCGGCGTGTTTCATCGGTGCCATGGGCAAAGCCGCTGTGGCATTGAAGGTCAGCTTGCCGGCTGACGTCAGCGTCGCCACCGAAATCGACCTGGGCAAGACCGATAACGCGTTTTTCCTCCAGGCGCGCCTGAATGTCAGCCTGCCGGGCGTGGACCCGGTGCTGGCCCGCACCCTGGTGGATGCTGCGCACCAGAACTGCCCGTACTCCAAGGCGACCCGGGGCAACATCGACGTGACGATCAATCTGGTGTAACCCCCCAAACCTGTAGGAGCGAGCCTGCTCGCGATGGACTCGGATGCACCGCGTTTCTCCAGACAGAGCGCGTCATCGTTGACGTCCATCGCGAGCAGGCTCACTCCCACAAAAAAAGCCGCATCCAATTTCCGATGGGCATTAGAAAGCCCGCGCAAGGCGGGCTCTAGTGGGTTTAGTAGGTGGCCAGCGCTGGTCTCTGGCTTACGAGGTTTATCAGGACTCTCACAGGTACAGCAATGCGCTGTCCTGCTTCACACGGCATAAGGGCTGGATCTCAGCGCGGAGATCTTTCTAACCGTGTACCCTTCGGAACGCGCCCCACGCTTCCTCGCTATCCGCTTGCGCATCAGTCTGCGTTTTCACCTACAAGATCTAGATTAGCAAAGCACTCACAGAATGCGACGGTGTTTTTAGACCGATTTCATCCTGTGGAAAATGCCGCAGGAAAGAAAAATGCTATTGCATAGCCGCTACAACGTGCGCTGGCTATTGCCAATCCCCTTGGCAATATCAATCCCCCAATCCATCGCTGCTTCCATGTCCAGCATATGGGGCTTCGGATCGTGGTTCTCATCAATGACCGAGCCATCCGGCCGGTAGACACCGATGAACATCCCCAACGAGCCGTCTTTCAAAATCTCGGCCTTGACCCTGATGCTGCATCCGTTCGACAGCGTCTCCTTGTGTTCCTCATGACGCTCTGTCATCGCGGCATTCCTCCCATTGCTGGTGATCGACTCTATTGGCCATGCTAGCTCAGGCCATCGAAATAGCGCGGGCTCATGAGACAAAAGGACAGCGGCGTAATGCCACCTATACTACAAGCCACCTCCCCCCACGGGGGTCTGCATTTCCAACAATAAGAAGCAGAGGTGGAACATGGTCTGGCAGCAAATCTACGATCCGTTCAATAACCCGGTGCTTTCTACCGTCATGGCAGCAGTGCCGGTGGTGGTGATGCTTGCTTCGTTGGCGTTTTTTCATGTCAAGGCACACCTGGCGGCGTTGCTCGCCCTGGCCTCGGCGCTGGTGATCGCCATCTTCGCCTTCGGCATGCCCGCCAACATGGCCGGTTCGGCGGCGCTGTACGGGGCCGCCAACGGTCTGCTGCCGATTGGCTGGATCGTGTTGAACATCATCTTTTTGCACCGGCTGACCACCGAAAACGGCTCGTTCAAAGTGCTGCAGGACTCCCTGGCGCGAATCACCGACGACCGTCGCCTGCAACTGCTGCTGATCGCGTTCTGCTTCGGCGCCTTTTTCGAGGGCGCCGCCGGCTTCGGTACGCCGGTGGCGGTGACCGGGGCGATTCTGATCGGGCTGGGTTTTTCGCCGCTGGCGGCCTCGGGCCTGGCGTTGATCGCCAACACCGCGCCGGTGGCGTTCGGCGCGCTGGGTACGCCGATCATCACCTTGGCCAAAGTCACCGGGCTGGATGAAATGGAGCTGTCGATGATGGTTGGCCGGCAATTGCCGTTCTTCTCGGTCATCGTGCCGTTCTGGTTGATCTGGGCCTTCGCCGGTTGGCGCAAAATGCTGGAAATCTGGCCGGCGATCCTCATCGCCGGGGTCAGCTTTGCCGTCCCGCAGTTCATCGTTTCCAACTATCACGGACCGATGCTGGTGGACGTGATCGCCGCGCTGATTTCCATGGCCTGCCTGACCGGCTTCCTGAAGGTCTGGAAACCGGCCACCGTGCACACCTCTGCCGCGCTGTCCGGGCGGGTCGACAACTCAAAAATAGCCCAGGAGCATGACCAGAAACCCGTCGCCAGCGGGATGTTTGCCAACGAGGCCAAGCCGGCAGTCATGCGTGCCTGGATGCCGTGGATCATCCTCACAATCTTTGTGTTCGCCTGGGGTACCCAGGGTTTCAAAAACAGCTTCGACACCCGCCCGGCAATCGATCCGGCCACCAGCTCAGCCAAGCTCGACCCCCAGGGCAAACCGCTGCGAGAAGCCAACCCGGTCTTCGCCCCGGTCCTGACTTTCACCACCATCCACCAGCAGATCGAGAAGGTTCCGCCGGTGGTGCCCGCGCCTAAAACCGAAGACGCGGTGTACAAATTCACCTGGTTCACCGCCACCGGCAGCGGCATCCTGCTGGCAGCGATTGTCGGCGGATTGCTGATGGGCTATTCCATCCCGCAATTGATCAAACAGTATTTGCGAACGATCTGGGTCGTGCGCTACTCGTTGATCACCATCACCGCGATGCTCGCTCTGGGCTTCCTCACGCGCTACTCGGGACTGGATGCCACCATGGGCCTGGCCTTTGCCGCGACGGGGATTTTCTACCCGATGTTCGGTACCTTGCTCGGCTGGCTCGGCGTGGCCCTGACCGGCTCGGACACCGCGTCCAACGTGCTGTTCGGCGGCTTGCAACGGGTCACTTCCGAACAGCTGGGGCTCAGCCCGGTGTTGATGGCCGCCGCCAACAGCTCCGGCGGGGTCATGGGCAAGATGGTCGACGCCCAATCAATCGTGGTCGCCTCCACCGCCACCCGCTGGTACGGCCACGAAGGGGAAATCCTGCGTTACGTATTCTTCCACTCGATTGTGTTAGCCATTCTTGTGGGCGGTCTGGTGACGTTGCAGGCGTATGTGGCGCCGTTCAGTCATATGGTGGTGGGCGGGCATTGAATTGACCCAGACTTTTCCACGCACCAACTCCTGTAGGAGCCGGCTGCTGGCGAAGCGGTAGTCCAGTTAACAATGCATTGACTGATACACCGCCATCGCCAGCAAGCCGGCTCCTACAGGGACGGTTTGTTCAATGAATTGCCGGGCCCCGCCATCACGTCTCATGTGAACGGAGTATCGTAAAGCGACTATGAACATTCTTTACGACGAACGCGTGGACGGCGCCCTGCCCGACGTCGACCGGAACGCGCTATTGCTAGCCTTGCAAACGCGATTGCCGGCGCTTGAGATCCTGCATCAGCGCGAAGAACTCAAGCCGTACGAATGCGACGGCCTCTCGGCCTACCGCACCACGCCGATGCTGGTGGTACTGCCCCGTGATATTGCGCAGGTTCAGGGCGTGCTCAAGCTTTGCCATGAAATGCAGGTGCCCGTGGTTGCCCGGGGGGCCGGGACCGGTCTGTCCGGCGGCGCCCTGCCCCTGGAAAAAGGCGTGCTGCTGGTGATGGCACGCTTCAACCAGATTCTGCACATCGACCCCGACGCCCGCACCGCGCGGGTTCAGCCGGGGGTTCGCAACCTGGCGATTTCCCAGGCCGCCGCGCAGTACGGCCTGTACTACGCGCCGGACCCGTCATCGCAGATCGCCTGCTCCATCGGCGGCAACGTCGCCGAAAACGCCGGCGGCGTGCATTGCCTGAAATACGGCCTGACCGTGCACAACGTGCTCAAGGTCGACATCCTTACTGTCGACGGCGAATGCCTGAGCCTGGGCTCCAACGCCCTCGACTCGCCGGGGCTTGATCTGCTGGCCTTGTTCAACGGTTCCGAAGGCATGCTCGGGGTGATCACTGAGGTGACGGTCAAACTGCTGCCCAAACCGCAGTCCGCCAAGGTGTTGCTGGCGGCCTTCGACTCGGTGGAAAAGGCTGGTCGCGCCGTCGGTGACATCATTGCCGCCGGCATCATCCCCGGTGGCCTGGAGATGATGGACAACCTGGCCATCCGCGCCGCCGAGGACTTTATCCACGCCGGCTACCCGGTAGAGGCCGAGGCCATTTTGCTGTGCGAGCTCGATGGCGTCGAAGCCGACGTTCACGACGATTGCAACCGTGTGCGCCAGGTGCTGGAACAGGCCGGCGCCACCGAAGTACGCCTGGCCAGGGACGAAGCCGAACGCGTGCGTTTCTGGGCGGGGCGCAAGAATGCCTTTCCGGCGGTGGGCCGCTTGTCGCCGGATTATTACTGCATGGACGGCACCATCCCCCGTCGCGAGTTGCCCGGTGTCTTGAAAGCCATCGCCCAACTGTCAAACGAATACGGCCTGCGCGTGGCCAATGTGTTCCACGCCGGCGACGGCAACATGCACCCGCTGATTCTGTTCGATGCCAATACGCCGGGGGAGCTGGATCGCGCTGAAACCCTGGGCGGCAAAATTCTGGAGTTGTGCGTGAAGGTCGGCGGCAGCATCACCGGGGAACACGGTGTCGGCCGCGAGAAAATCAACCAGATGTGCGCACAGTTCAACAGCGATGAGCTGACCCTGTTCCATGCGGTCAAGGCAGCGTTCGATCCGGGCGGCCTGCTCAACCCCGGCAAGAACATCCCGACCCTGCACCGCTGTGCCGAATTCGGCGCGATGCACGTGCATGGCGGGCAGTTGCCCTTCCCTGACCTGGAGCGTTTCTGATGCACGTTACAGGCGATGTCGATGACAGCAAGGTGTTGCTGGAACAGGTCAACCAGGCGCTGGAAAACGCCACGCCATTGCGCATTCAAGGTTCCAACAGCAAGGCGTTCCTTGGGCGTATCGTTGCCGGCGAGATACTCGACACCCGCTCCCACCGGGGCATCGTCAGCTATGACCCGACCGAACTGGTGGTCACCGTGCGCTGCGGCACGCCGCTGGCTGAACTGATGCAAGTGCTCGACGCCGCGCAACAGATGCTGCCCTGCGAACCACCCGCCTTCGGCGACGGCGCCACCGTTGGCGGCATGATCGCCTGCGGGCTGTCCGGGCCACGGCGCCCTTGGTCGGGTTCGGTACGGGACTTTGTCCTCGGCACTCGGGTCATCACCGGGCTGGGCAAGCATCTGCGCTTCGGCGGCGAAGTGATGAAAAACGTCGCCGGCTACGATCTGTCGCGGTTGATGGCCGGCAGTTATGGCACCCTGGGCCTGATCACGGAAGTCTCGTTGAAGGTGCTGCCCAAGCCCCGGCAATGCTTGAGCATCAGCCTGGAAATGAACAGCGATCACGCCTTGCAGTACCTCGCCCAATGGGGCCAGCAACCTCTGCCGATCAGCGCCGCGTGCCATGACGGTGAGCGTCTGCACCTGCGGCTCGAGGGCGGCGAAGGTTCGGTGACGGCCGCCCATGACCGCCTGGGTGGCGAACGGCTGGACAGCGCGTACTGGGCCGACCTCAACGAGCAGCGTTTGCCTTTCTTCGATGAGGATCAGCCGCTCTGGCGCCTGTCACTACCCAACAACACGGCAAAACTGTCCCTGCCCGGTCGACAATTGATCGACTGGGGTGGCGCCCAGCGCTGGCTCAAATCCGACGCCCAAGCGTCCTTCATTCGCGAAGTGGTCGATGAGGTCGGCGGCCACGTGACCTGCTACAGCCACGGCTTGATCGACAGCCCGTTCCAGCCCCTGCCGGCCGCCCTGATGCGCTACCACCAGAGCCTCAAGCAGCAACTCGATCCCCGGGGCATCTTCAACCCCGGTCGTTTGTACGCGGAGCTTTAAACCATGCAGACCACCTTGAGCGAAGAGGCCCGCCGACTGCCCCGCGCCGAAGAGGCCGACAGCATCCTGCGCACCTGCGTGCACTGCGGTTTCTGCAACGCCACCTGCCCGACCTATCAATTGCTGGGCGATGAACTGGATGGCCCGCGAGGGCGCATTTACCTGATCAAACAGGTGCTGGAAGGCAACGAGGTCACGCAAAAAACCCAATTGCACCTTGATCGCTGCCTGTCGTGCCGAAACTGCGAAACCACCTGCCCGTCGGGTGTGGACTACCACAATCTGCTGGACATTGGCCGCGCCGTGGTCGATGCGGCGGTGCCGCGCCCGCTCGGCCAGCGTCTGTTGCGCGAGGGCTTGCGCAAGGTCGTGCCGCACCCGGACCTGTTCAAGGGCCTGGTCAACAGCGGCCAGGTGTTCCGGGCACTGCTGCCCGATGCGCTGCAAAGCAAATTGCCGCGCAACGTAGCGCCGGTCAAACCGCGCCCCACCACGCGCCATGCGCGGCAAGTGCTGATGCTCGAAGGTTGCGTGCAACCGGGCCTGTCGCCCAATACCAACGCGGCCGCTGCGAGGGTGCTGGATCGATTGGGGATCAGCGTCACCCCGTGTCGCGAGGCCGGTTGCTGCGGCGCCGTGGATTATCACCTGGACGCCCAGGCTGCCGGTCTTGACCGTGCCCGCCATAACATCGATGCGTGGTGGCCCATGATCGAACAAGGCGTTGAGGCCATCGTGCAGACCGCCAGCGGTTGCGGCGCCTTCATCAAGGACTACGGCCACCTGCTCGGCAACGACCCGGCCTATGCCGACAAGGCCAGAACCGTCAGTGCGCTGGCCAAAGATCTGGTGGAAGTATTGCGTGCCGAGCCGCTGGAAAAACTCGGCATACACAATGCCCGGCGCGTGGCCTTCCATTGCCCGTGCACCCTGCAGCACGCGCAAAAACTTGGCGGTGCGGTTGAAGCGCTGCTCGAACGCCTGGGCTTCAACCTGACCTACGTGCCCGACGGCCACCTGTGCTGCGGCTCGGCGGGCACCTATTCGCTGACCCAGCCCGAACTGTCGCGGCAACTGCGCGACAACAAGATGAATGCGCTGGAAAGCGGCTACCCCGAAGTCATTGTCACGGCCAATATCGGCTGTCAGTCACACCTCGACGGCGCGGGTCGCACGCCGGTCCGACACTGGATCGAACTGGTGGAAGACGCCTTGCCTTAGACGAATCCTGGAGATCGCCCATGAAAAGCAAAGCCATGCTGAGCCAGGCCGAAGTCGGCCGGATCCTCTCCGCGGCGCGGACCGAAGCCCAGAACAACCAATGGCCGGTGACCATTGTGGTGGTCGATGACGGCGGCCACCCGCTGGCCCTCGAACGTCTTGACGGCGCCGCGCCCATCAGTGCCTACATCGCCACGGAAAAAGCGCGCACGTCAGCCCTCGGCCGCCGCGAATCCAAAGGCTATGAAGAGATGGTCAATGGCGGGCGCACGGCCTTCCTGTCGGCGCCACTGCTGACCTCCCTGGAAGGTGGCGTGCCGATCATCGTCGACGGCCAGGTGATCGGCGCGGTCGGTGTGTCCGGGGTCAAGGCCGAGCAGGATGCCCAAGTGGCGAAGGCCGGGGCGCAGTCTTTGAAATAAACACCACCCCCTGTAGGAGCGAGCCCTGCTCGCGAAGAACCTGAGAACACCGCGGGGGGTCAGGCCGCCAGCGTTATCGTTGACGACCATCGCGAGCAGGCTCGCTCCTACAGGTAATGCGTACAACAAGTTCAAGAGGACGCGCACAGATGCCCCGTCTCACTGCGAAAGACTTTGCCCCCGAACTGCTGGAACTCTACGACTACTACGCCCACGGCCTGATCAACCGGCGCGAGTTTCTCGACCGGGCGGCGTTGTTCGCTTTCGGCGGTTTGACCGCCAGCGCGCTACTGGCCTCCCTGAGCCCGAATTACGCCCTTGCCGAACAGGTCGAATTCACCGACCCGGACATCCTCGCCGAATACGTCACCTACCCTTCCCCCAAGGGCCATGGGCAGGTTCGCGGCTATCGGGTGCGCCCGGCCAAGGCCAGCGGCAAACTCGCCTCGGTGGTGGTCGTGCATGAAAATCGTGGGCTCAACCCTTACATCGAAGACGTCGCCCGGCGTGTGGCCAAGGCCGGTTTCATTGCCCTCGCCCCGGACGGATTAAGCTCGGTCGGTGGTTATCCCGGCAACGATGAGAAGGGCAAGGAACTGCAGGCCAGCATCGATCCCGAAAAACTCATGAATGACTTTTTCGCCGCCGTGGAGTGGCTGATGAACCATGAGGCCGGCAGCGGCAAGGTCGGCATCACCGGGTTCTGCTACGGCGGTGGCGTCGCCAATGCGGCGGCGGTGGCCTATCCAGAACTGGGTGCCGCCGTGTCATTTTATGGTCGGCAACCGGACGCCAAGGATGTCCCGCGGATCAAGGCCCCCCTGATGCTGCACTACGCTGAACTGGACACGCGGATCAACGAGGGGTGGCCGGCCTTTGAGCAGGCGTTGAAGGCTGGGGGAAAGACCTATGAGGCTTACATCTACCCCGGCGTGAACCACGGTTTTCACAACGATTCGACGCCGCGTTACGACGAGGCGGCGGCGAAACTGGCGTGGGACCGGACGTTGGGGTGGTTTCGAAAATATCTGGTGTGATGGGAGGGCCTCATCGCGAGCAGGCTCGCTCCCACAGTGATTCTTTGTCGGACAAAAATTCCGCGTCCACTGAAGATCCACTGTGGGAGTGAGCCTGCTCGCGATGGCGATCTATAGGTGATGGTTATTTGGGCTGTGCGACGGTCCGCAGATAAGGCTTCAGAGTCTTGAAGCCATCCGGGTATTTCTTCCTGGCATCTTCATCGGACACCGAAGTCGGGATGATCACATCTTCCCCCGGACGCCAGTTCACCGGGGTCGCCACGGTGTGTTTGGCATTGAGTTGCAACGAATCGAGCAACCGCAGTACTTCATCGAAATTGCGCCCGGCGCTCATCGGGTAGATCAGCATCGCCTTGATCTTCTTGTCCGGGCCGACCAGGAACACCGAACGCACCGTGGCGTTGTCCACCGCCGTGCGCGAACCGCCGCTGGCATTGGGGTGGATCATGTCGTAGAGCTTGGCCACCACCAGGTTTTCGTCGCCGATCAGCGGATAGTTGACGGCATTGCCCTGGGTTTCGGCGATGTCACCGACCCATCTGTTGTGGTCACTGACCGGGTCGATGCTCAGGCCGAGGATCTTGGTGTTGCGTTTGTCGAACTCAGGCTTGAGCTTGGCCAAGTAGCCCAGCTCTGTGGTGCAGACCGGGGTGAAGTCCTTTGGGTGGGAAAACAGGATGGCCCACTTGTCGCCAATCCACTCGTGAAAATTGAGCGTGCCTTCGGTGGTTTCGGCGGTGAAGTCCGGTGCTTCGTCGCCAATACGGATTGCCATGATCGATCTCCTTGCAGTAATGGACAGGGGCGCCGCCGGAAGCTCGAACGCTGCTCCAACGGCATGAGGAACGGTTGACGCGAAACAGTATAGGAGAGGTTCCACGGCACGCCGCAAACCTGCTCAGTCACTTGTAACGCCTTGCATCAGTACCTACTCCACCAACGCTATCAACTGATGACGCTGGGCATCGGTGAGCATCGGGCCGAAGCCCGCTCCGGCATTTTCCGCCATGTAGCGCGGGTTGCCGGTGCCAGGGATGACGCAGGTCACGGCTGAATGCGACAACAGGAATTTGAGTGCCAGTTGCGGCCAGCTCTTGACCCCGACTTGCGCGGCCCATCCGGGCAGGGGCTTGTCCTTGAGCCGAGCGATCAGGCCGCCGCCACCGAACGGCCGGTTGCAGATCACCGCCACGCCCCGCTCCCGGCACAGCGGCAGGATGCGTTTCTCGACGCCACGATCATCCAGGGCATAGTTGATTTGCAGGAAATCCAGCGGCTCGGCCTTGAGCACCGCCTCCACCTCCTCATAAGCCGAAGCGGTGTAATGGGTGATGCCGATGTAGCGAATGCGCCCTTGCTCCTTCCATTGGCGCAAGGTCGGCAAATGGGTTTGCCAGTCGAGCAGATTGTGAATCTGCATCAGGTCGATACGGTCGGTCTGTAACAGCTGGAACGACTGTTCCATCTGGGCGATGCCTTCCTCGCGGCCCCGGGTCCACACCTTGGTTGCCAGAAACGCCGGCGAGCGCGGTTCGTGGATCGACAGCAATTCACCGGTGTTCTCTTCGGCACGACCGTACATCGGCGAGCAGTCGATGAGCGTCCCCCCCTTCTCGAACAACGCACGCAGCACGGCGGGCAGCTGCTTATAGGCCTGATCCTGGGGCGAGACATCAAACCCGCGGTAGGTGCCCAGCCCGACGATCGGCAGTGGCTCGTTGCTGGAAGGAATGGCGCGGGTCTGCATGGTCTTGCCTCCTGTTCCCGTCGACAGTGTGGCTTGCGCAACCGCCGGGCCGAGCGTGAAGACCGCCGAAACACCGGCAGCCAGCGTGAGTAGTTTCCTGCGGGTGAAACCGTCCGGATGGCTCATGGCATGTCCCTCACCCCTTGATCAGGTGTGGCGCGCTGCACCTGCTGCCTGTATCAGCGTAGCTGCCAGCGACCAACACCGGGCATCGATGCCCTCCTTTACCGCCAGCTACACTCTGACGGCACCCCGGAGCCGTCAATGCCGCCCACTAACGTTAGCCGAATGTCCCGAACCCTGGTGTTACTCGTCGTCATCCCCGCCGCGCTGTACCTGGCGCTCTGTGCAGCGCTGTTCGTATTCCAGCGCACGCTCATCTACTACCCGCAACCCCGCACCGTCGGCTCAGCCGAAACGCTGCTGACGTTGCCCGTCGACGACGGGCAGGTACAGGTCTCGATCCGACCGCACAGGGGGCCCAAAGCGCTGATTTATTTCGGTGGCAACGCCGAAGACGTTTCGCGCAACTTGCCTGGTTTTTCCCAGGCCTTCCCTGAACATGCCCTGTATTTGATGCATTACCGGGGCTACGGCGGCAGCAGCGGCTCGCCCTCGGAAGAAGCGATTGCCCGCGATGCCATGGCTTTGTTCGATAAGGTCTACGCCGAGCATCCGCAGATTGCCGTGGTCGGTCGCAGCCTGGGCTCGGGCGTCGCCGTGCGCCTGGCCAGTGTTCGCCCGGCGCAGACGCTGTTGCTGATTACGCCTTACAACAGCCTGGAGGAGCTCGCCGCCCGCCAGTTCCGCTGGTTGCCGGTGCGGTGGTTGTTGCAGGATAAATACGAATCCTGGCGTTATGCCGAACACATCGCGGTGCCGACAAGACTGATCGCCGCAGGGCATGATGAAGTGATTCCGCCTTCCAGCACCCAGCGGCTCCTTAGCCATTTTCCTGCGGGCGTGGCAACGCTGCAGGTGATTGCGGGCACGGGGCACAATTCGATCAGCGAAAGCCCCGAATACCTCAGATTGCTGGAGGATGGTTTGTAACGCGGACCTGTGGGAGCTGGCTTGCCAGCGATAGCGATCTCAAGGCCGCCATCGCTGGCAAGCCAGCTCCCACAAGATCGAGACAAGCCCGCCGAATCCTGGCCGCGCACAGAAAACGGTTCACCTGGCAAAAAAGAGTCCGGGCAAGCGCGACCACGCTTCCCGGACCAAAAGTTGCCACATGCAATCAAAACCGCGGTTTAACCGCCTTCCACTCCGGCTTGTACCGCTGCATCTGCTTCACATCATCACGCTGACGAATCCCGCAGGTCAGGTACTGGTCATGCAACTTGCCCAACTGATCAGGATCTAGCTCCAGGCCCAACCCCGGCGCGCGGGTAATTTTCACGCAGCCGTCGACGATCGGCAGCTTACCGCCCTTGATCACTTCTTCGTCCGGCTCCTGCCACGGGTAATGGGTGTCGCAGGCGTAATCGAGGTTCGGCACCGAAGCGGCGACGTGGGCCATGGCCATCAGGCTGATGCCCAGGTGCGAATTGGAGTGCATGGACACACCAAGGCCAAAGGTTTCGCACATTTTCGCCAGCGCCTGGGTATCGTGCAGGCCGCCCCAGTAATGGTGGTCGGCGAGGACGATCTGCACGCTGTTCTGCGCCACGCTGCGGCGGAACTCGTCGAAATCGGTGACCACCATGTTGGTCGCCAGCGGCAGGCCGGTGCGCTTGTGCAGTTCGGCCATGCCGTCCAGGCCTGGCGTCGGGTCTTCGTAATATTGCAGGTCATCGCCGAGCAGTTCGGCCATGCGGATCGAGGTTTCCAGCGACCAGTTGCCGTTCGGGTCGATGCGCAGCGGATAACCGGGAAAAGCCTTTTTCAGCGCCTTGATGCACGACACTTCATGCTCCGGCGGCAGCGTGCCGGCCTTGAGCTTGATGCTCTTGAAGCCATAGGCCTCGATCATGCGCCGTGCCTGGGCGACGATCTGCTCTTCGTTCAATGCCTCGCCCCAAGTGTCAGGTTTGTAGGGTGAATCGACGTGCCGGGCGTATTTGAAGAACAGATAGGCACTGAACGGAATCTCGTCGCGAATCGCCCCGCCCAGCAAGTCCACCAGCGGCACGTTCAATGAATGCGCCTGCAAATCGAGGAACGCCACTTCGAACGCCGAGTAGGCATTGCTCACCGCTTTGCTGGCGTGGGAACCGGGGGCCAGTTCCGCGCCGGCCAAGCTTGCCGGTTTGTTCGCTGCCACCGTGGCCTTCACGATCGCACGCAGTTGATTGAGGTTGAACGGATCAAGGCCGATCAACTGGCTTTGCAGTTGCTGCTGGATCGCCAGCGCGGGAGCGTCGCCGTAGCTTTCACCCAGACCGATGTAGCCATTGTCGCTTTCGATCTCGATGATCGAGCGCAGCGCGAAGGGTTCGTGAATACCGCTGGCATTGAGCAATGGCGGATCACGGAAGGCGATGGGGGTGACTGTGACTCGTTTGATTTTCAAGAGGCTGCTCCCGTTGGATCAGATTTCAGGGCTTGATGATTGAGGGGATTCTTTGCGTTGCCCCGTGGTGCGGTACGGGCGAAAAAGATCACCACCGCCGCGATCAGCGATGTGGCGGCCAGGCCATACAGGCCGCCCTCGATGGAACCGGTGGTCTGCTCCAGGAAGCCGAACGCGGTCGGGGCGACGAAGCCGCCGAGGTTGCCGATGGAGTTGATCAGGGCGATCACCGCCGCGGCGATGCGGGCATCCAGATAGCCTTGCGGAATCGGCCAGAACAGCGCCGAGGCCGCCTTGAAGCCGATGGCGGCGAAACAGATGGCGACGAAGGCGAACACCGGCCCGCCGGTGGTGGACATGAACATGCCGAACGCGGCGATCACCAGCGTCACCGCGACCCAGGCCTGCTGGTATTTCCACTTGCTGGCCATGGCAGCGAAGCCGTACATCGCGACGATGGAGATGATCCACGGAATCGAGTTGAACAGGCCGACCTGGAATTCACCGAGGTTGCCCATTTTCTTGATCATGCTCGGCAGCCAGAACGTGGCGCCGTAAATGGTCAGGGCGATGGAGAAGTAGATGAAGCAGAACAGCGCGATCTGCCGGTCGGCCAGCAACTTGAACATTGACGGCTTGACTGTCTGCGCGGCTTCCCGGGCCTGTTGTTCCTGGTCGATGGCAGCGGTCAGGGCGGTCTTTTCTTCCTCGCTCAGCCACTTCGCTTCCCGTGGATGGGATTGCAGCCAGAACCAGACGAAAGCGCAAAGAACGATGGAAGCGAAGCCTTCGATCAGGAACATCCACTGCCAACCGTGCAGGCTCAAGCCGTTGATGTGCAGCAGCGCGCCGGACACCGGGCCGGAAATCACCGAGGCGATGGCCGAACCACTGAGAAAAATCGCCATGGCCTTGCCGCGCTCGGACGAGGGCAGCCACTGGGTGAAGTAGTAAATGATGCCGGGAAAAAAGCCCGCTTCAGCGGCGCCGAGGATGAAGCGCAGCACATAGAAACTGGTTTCACCCCGCACGAAGGCCATCGCCATCGCCGCGAAACCCCAGGTGAACATGATGCGTGTCAGCCAGGCGCGGGCACCGTAGCGTTGCAGCAGCATGTTGGACGGCACTTCGAAAATTGCGTAACCGACGAAGAACAGCCCGGCACCCAGGCCATAGGCGGCAGCGCCGATGCCCAGGTCGGTTTCCATGTGGCTGCGCACGAAGCCGATGTTGACCCGATCGATGTAGTTGACGATGAACATGATCACGAACAGCGGCAACACGTGGCGCTTGACCCTGGCGGCAGCGCGGGCAAGCACATTCGGGTCGGGTGGACTCTGGTGGGTATTCAAGGGGCGACTCCCGGTCATTGTTCTTTTTAGGGATAGCTTTAGGCCTGGAGCGATCATGGACGCGGGCATTGATCCCGTCTAATCTAACTTGGCATTCGATTGATACCCGGATTAGATCAATGTTCGAACTGACCCAGCTGCGGTGCTTTACCACCGTGGCCACCGAATTGAATTTCCGCCGCGCCGCCGAGCGGCTGAACATGACCCAACCGCCACTCAGCCGGCAGATTCAGCTGTTGGAGCATCACCTGGGGGTCGAGCTGTTTACTCGCAGTACCCGCAGCGTCGCCCTCACCGCCGCCGGCCGTGCGTTCTTCATCGAAGCGCAGAACCTGCTGGAGCGCGCCCAGCAAGCGGCGGTGACCGCCCGGCGCTTTGCCGAGGGCGACATCGGCACCGTTAACATCAGCTTCGTCGGCAGCGCGGTGTACGAGTTCCTGCCCAAGGTCATTGCCGAAGCACGGCTCACACAGCCCCACGTCAAAATCGACCTGTCGGAAATGAACACCTACCAGCAACACGAAGCCTTGCGCGCCCGCCGCATAGACCTGGGCATCGCCCGCGCGCCGTTGCTGGAACCCGGTTACTCCACCGAATGCCTGGTACGCGAGCCGTTCGTGCTGGCGGTGCCGAGCACCCATCCACTGGCCACGGCTGCCACCGTATCGGTCAAGGACCTCGACGCCCAACCGTTCCTGATGTACTCCCACGCCGCCTACCCGCCCTTCAACGAACTGCTGACCGGCACGCTGCGTTCGGCCCGCGTCGCCCCGGACTATGTGCAATGGCTCGGCTCGTCCCTGACCATCCTCGCCCTGGTCAACGCCGCCATGGGCCTGGCCCTCGTGCCCCGCTGCGCCACCAGCGTGGTGTTCAAGAACGTGGTGTTCCGCGACATCGACCTGGGCGAAGGGGTGCAAAGCGAATTGCATCTGATCTGGCGCGAGAACAACGACAACCCGGCGTTTGCGATGTTGCTGGAAGGAATTCGGCGGGCGGTGCGTGAGGGTTGGGGATCGTAGTTCAAAGATCTCCTGTAGGAGCGAGCCTGCTCGCGATGGTGGTCAACGATGACGCGGGACGCCTGACTCACCTCGGTGCCCTCAGGTTTTTCGCGAGCAGGCTCGATCCTACAGTTGCAAACTCGCCATCAGCTGGTGCATCCAGCCTGAACATCGCAATAAAAAAGTGCATGAAAACGGTAGTTTCTGTAGGAGCCGGCTTGCTGGCAAATACGGCAGCCCCGTCAACAATGCAGTGCCTGATACGCCGCCATCGCCAGCAAGCCGGCGCCTACAGGTTTAAATGCCTGTTCTGGCCCGCTGCTTGCAACCACCCGATACGCAGTCAACGCAGATTGCACATATACGACAAAGGCGCCGTGTAACCCCCGTTTCGATGGAGGGTCGCATGGCGCCTTTTGCGTTTCTGGATGGATCAAGTGTTGGCAGGGTTTGAAGATGGCAGACAAAACCGTGCGTAGCGTATGCCCCTATTGTGGCGTGGGCTGCGGCATCGTCATGCAGGTCGAAGGCAATCGGGTGGTCAAGGTCGTCGGCGACAAGGCCCACCCGACCAATTTCGGCCGGCTCTGCACCAAGGGCACGACTTGCGGGCAGGCGATCGCCGAGTCGGGCCGGATGGAAAATGCCTACCTGCGCCAGGCCCGTGACCGGGACCCGGTGCGGGTCGCCATGGACCAGGCCATCAGCGAGACGGCCAGTCGGCTGCGCAACATTCTGGATACCCACGGGCCCGATGCATTGGCGTTCTATGTGTCGGGGCAGATGTCGCTGGAAGCCCAATACCTGATCAACAAACTGGCCAAGGGATTTGTCCGCACCCACAACATCGAATCCAACTCGCGCCTGTGCATGGCCAGCGCCGGCAGCGGCTACAAGCTCTCGCTCGGTTCCGACGGGCCGCCGGGTTCCTATGAGGATTTCGACAAGGCGGACCTGTTCTTCGTGATCGGCGCCAACATGGCCGACTGTCACCCGATTCTGTTCCTGCGCATGATGGACCGGGTCAAGGCCGGAGCAAAATTGATCGTGGTCGATCCACGGCGCAGCGCCACGGCGGACAAGGCCGGCCTGTTCCTGCAAATCCGCCCCGGCACCGACCTGGCGTTGCTCAATGGCTTGCTGCACCTGCTGGTGAAAAACGGCCACACCGACCCGGATTTCATCGCCGCGTTCACCGAAGGCTGGGAGGTCATGCCGGCGTTCCTTGAGGATTACCCGCCAGAAAAAGTCGCGGCACTCACCGGTCTTGCCGAGGCGGATATTCGCCTGGCCGCCGCATCCATCGGCCAGGCGGCCAACTGGATGAGCTGCTGGACCATGGGCCTGAACCAAAGCACCCACGGCACCTGGAACACCAATGCACTGTGCAACCTGCACCTGGCCACCGGCGCGATTTGCCGCCCCGGCAGCGGGCCGTTTTCCCTGACCGGGCAACCCAACGCCATGGGCGGTCGGGAAATGGGCTACATGGGCCCCGGCCTGCCGGGCCAGCGTTCGGTGCTGGTCGAGGCGGACCGGGTGTTCATCGAGGATTTGTGGAACATCCCCCGCGACAGCCTGCCCCGCACCGTCGGCGGTGGCACCGTGGCGATGTTCGAGGACATGAGCGCGGGCCGGATCAAGGCATGCTGGATCATCTGCACCAACCCGGTGGCGTCGGTGCCGAACCGGCGCAACGTGATCGAGGGCTTGCAGGCCGCCGAACTGGTCATCACCCAGGATGCCTTCCTCGACACCGAGACCAACCGCTACGCCGACATCCTCCTGCCCGGTGCACTCTGGGCCGAGGCCGAAGGCGTGATGATCAACTCCGAACGCAACCTGACGCTGATGCAACAAGCCGTAGAGCCGCCCGGCGAAGCGCTGGCCGACTGGCAGATCATCGCCCGGGTCGCGTGCGAAATGGGCTTTGCCGAAGCCTTCACCTATGCCTCTTGCGCCGAAGTATTCGAAGAGATCAAGCGCGCCTGGAACCCCAGGACCGGTTATGACATTCGCGGGGCGAGCCATGCGCGCCTGCGGGAAAAACCGTTGCAATGGCCGTGCGCTTCGGATGACGCCGAAGATCGCAATCCGATCCGCTACCTCAACACCGGCGTAAGCCAGACACTCAAGACCGACGCCAACGGCAGCCGGCCAGCGATCGTGTTCGCCACCGAGCGCGGCAAGGGGATTTTCCTCCCCCGCCCGCACATGCCGCCCGCCGAGATGCCGGATGAACATTTCCCTTTCGTGCTCAACACCGGCCGCTTGCAGCACCAGTGGCACACCCTGACCAAGACCGGCAAGGTGGCGACCCTGAACAAGCTCAACCCCGGGCCCTTCATCGAGATCCATCCGGAAGATGCCACCCGCTTCGGTATACGCGACAAGGACCCGGTCGAAGTGCGCTCCGTGCGTGGCCGCGCCGTGCTGCCGGCGGTGGTGACCGACCGGGTTCGCCAGGGCAATTGCTTTGCGCCCTTTCACTGGAACGATGTGTTCGGAGAAAACCTGGCGATCAATGCCGTCACCCATGACGCGGTCGATCCAATCTCACAGCAGCCTGAATTCAAGTTCTGCGCGGTCGCCCTGCAGCGGGTCGAACTGATCGAGCACCAGTTCCTCGAAGTGCCTGCACCGGCCAAAAAATCTCCCCTTGTTTCCCCCTTGCCAGAGGAACCTGCCATGTCGTCTATCGAGGCCTTTGCCGATATCGCCGGTATCAGTCGCCTGCCCTCACCGAAGCTCAATGAACAGGAACGCCTGTACCTCGCCGGCTTTGTCAGCGGCCTGCAATCCACAGCGGGCCGTCAGACGGTTGGCGTGCCTGCCCTGCCCGCCAACGCGCCCCTGGCCAGCGACACCCGACTGTGGCTGGACGGTGTGTTGGGCGGGTTGTTCAGCCGGGTCGATTGCGCCACGCCAGCACTGGCCGACAGCGGCGAATCAACCACGCCCTCGCCGGCGGTGACGCTGCTGTGGGCCTCGCAAACGGGCAATGCCGAAGGCTTGGCCGAGCGTTTTGCTTCACGGTTGCGTGACAAGGGTATCGCCGTCGAACTGAGCGCGATGGCCGATTTTCCCGCCAGCAAACTGGCAAATACACAAACCCTGGCCATTATCAGCAGTACCTTTGGTGACGGCGATGCGCCGGACAATGGAGAAGGTTTCTGGAATAGCCTCTCCAGTGCCCAGACACCTCTGAAATCCTTGCGTTTCGCTGTTCTGGCTTTGGGTGATCGCAACTATGACCAGTTCTGCCAGCACGGCAAAAAACTCGATCAGCGTCTGCAGGAACTGGGCGCCACACGGCTGCTGGAACGGGTCGATTGCGATACGGAATTCGAGGCGCGGGCGGATCAGTGGCTGGTTGAATTCCAGCAATCGCTGCAACCGATCACAGCCGAGCCATCACCGGCCGCTGTCACCCGCCCCATCGCAACGCCCTGCAAGGCCAACCCCTATGCCTCACGCTTGTTGAGCAACCTGCACCTGAACCAACAGAGTCTCAACAAGGAAACCCGAATGTTTTCCCTGGCGCTGGACGATTCCGGGCTGCAATACCAGGCCGGCGATGCCTTGGGGGTTTTGCCGCGCAACTGCCCGGAACTGGTCGGTGAAATGCTGCAATTGACGGGGTTAGGCGCCGACACATTGGTCAACATCGACAAGGTCGGTGAACGGCCATTGCATCAAGCCCTGAGCGAGCACTTTGAAATCGCCCGGCCCAACAGCGACACCCTCGCCTTCATCGCCGAACGCAGCCGCAACCCGGGGTTGAAACAGCTGCTGGGCAGCGAGCGCAAGGCTGAATTGAAAGACTGGCTGTGGGGCCGGCAACTGGCGGACGTGTTGCAGGAGTTTCCCGTCGACTGCGCGGCCAGTGAGCTGCTGGGCACCCTCAAGCGCCTGCAACCCCGGCTGTATTCCATTTCCTCCAGCCCCAAGGCGCACCCGCAGGAAGTTCATCTGACAGTGGCCGCCGTGCGCTACGGCAAGCGCAAAGGCGTGTCCTCGACCTTCCTCGCCGACCGCGCCGAAAACAGTACTGTCCCTGTGTTCTTGCAACCGTCGAAGCACTTCCGCGCGCCAACCGATGGCGACTTGCCAATGATCATGATCGGCCCTGGAACCGGCGTGGCGCCATTCCGCGCCTTCCTGCAAGAACGTCGAGCCCGGGGCGACAAGGGCAAGAACTGGCTGTTCTTCGGTGAACAACACGCCGCCACTGATTTTTACTACCGCGACGAACTGCAAGGCATGCACCGCGATGGCCTGCTGACTGAGCTCAGCCTGGCGTTCTCCCGGGATCAGGCACAAAAAATCTACGTGCAGGATCGCATCCGCGAACAGGGTGCCGAGCTGTGGCGCTGGCTTCAGGACGGTGCGCAGTTATACGTCTGCGGGGATGCAAGCTACATGGCCAAGGATGTCGACCAGGCGTTGCGCCGGATCGCCCAGGATCATGGCGGATTGTGCACCGAAGGCGCTGCGGATTACTGGCGCCAGTTGAGCGAGCAGAAGCGGTATCTGCGGGATGTTTATTGATGGGTTGCCGACAAACCTGTGGGAGCGGGCTTGCTCCACATTGATGTGCGGCTGCCAGCACCCACGACCGTTGATCCGAGATTTCGCCTCCAGCCAATAAAAACATATTTGTATGCTTAAATTGATATTGTCGTTCCCACCAACACGAGGGTGCCGTCATGAATATCAAGGTATTGGCTCTGATCCTGCTGGCTTTCTGCGCGCAACCGGCCTGGAG
>NZ_WTFT01000013.1:0-90050 GCF_009861505.1 Pseudomonas izuensis
CACAGCCACCACCCCCCCCCCCCGCGCCCCCCGCCCCCCCCCACCGCGCCCCCCAGCCCCCCCCCCCGCCCCTCCCCCGGGGCCCGCCGCGATCGGCCATCCTTGGCCGGGCGCGGCTAAACCGGCATCCATGCCGGTTTGCCCACTGCGCAGAACCTCCACTCGGCCTCACGAGGGGGCGAAGACCACGAAAAGCCAAAGCGAGGCGGCCTGACAGCCGACCTGACTTTCATGGATGTACCCGGTTCAACCTGTAGGAGCTGGCTTGCCAGCGAAGGCGTCCGTCCAGGCGATAAATTTGTCGACTGACCCACCGCTTTCGCTGGCAAGCCAGCTCCTACAGGGAATCGCTTGCGCACCGGCGCACCGGCGCACAGGGGACCGCTTCGCGAGCAAGCTCGCTCCTACAGGGGCCGTGGGCGTCGCCAGCTGCTACAGTCTTGGGTCAAACATTCGATAGGGACATCTGCAATGGAAATGCCGACAAAAGAAAAAGCCATCGCCAGCAACCGCGATGCCTGGAACGACTCCGCCCGCCATCACAAGGACAGCCCCGACTGGCGGGTTCTGTTGAGCGCTGTTTCCCACGCGGATTTTTCATGCCTGGATAACACCCTGACCTCTGTGCTGACAGAACTCGGTGTCCACGGCAAGGACGTGGTGCAACTGGGCTGCAACAATGGCCGCGAAAGCCTGTCCCTGTTTGCCCTGGGCGCCCGGCATGTGGTCGGTGTTGACCAGTCTGCGGCGTTTCTCGAACAGGCGCGGGAGCTGGCGTCACGCTCGCCCCATGGGCCCGAGTTCATCGAGGCCGACATTCACCACTTGCCACTTGAGTTGCAGGGCCGCTTCGACGTGGCGCTGATTACCATTGGTGTATTGAACTGGATGCCGGACATCGGCGAATTCCTGCGCCACGTGGCGCAGACATTGAAGCCGGGTGGGGCGCTGGTGGTGTATGAAACCCATCCGTTTCTGGAAATGTTCGATCCCGAATCCGCCGACCCCTACGCCCTGGCCAGCTCGTACTTTCGCAGTGAGCCTTTTGTGCAAACCGAGCCGATTGTCTACGAGGGCAAGGTCGAACAACAGGCCGCGCCGTCGTACTGGTTCGTCCACACCCTGGGCGCCATTTTCACCGGCGTCCTCGCGGCGGGGTTGAACATCCGCCATTTCAAGGAGCATCCGCATTCCAACCGCGAAGAACTGTATGACCGTTACCAACAGCGGGAGGCGCAGTTGCCGATGTGTTTTACGTTGGTCGCGGTCAAGGGCTGAGCACAGCACTGCGCCTGCTGACGCCTTCGCGGGCAAGCCTTGCTCCCACAGGTTTGGTGTTGTTCGCCATTTCAATGGACGACACAAAACCTGTGGGAGCAAGGCTTGCCCGCGAAGGGGGCGACACGGTCTATCAGGTATAACCTCGAATCAAGCCTGCGCCGCAGACGTCACCACCGGCCGTCCCGGTTTGCGCAGCGGTTCCAGGCGTGAGCCGCTGTAGCGGGTTTCGCGGAAGAAGCGCCAGCGGCCGAACAGGCCGTAGACATGGGTGACCCGTCCCTGTTCGTGGTAGCCCATGCGGATGTGCAGTTTCAGGGCCGGGATGTTGTGGGTTTCGCAGACGTCCACCACCTTGTAGCACCCTTGTACCGCCATCGCTTCCCACAGGTTGACCTGCACGTCCACCGACAGGCTGCTGCCGAAGTAGGCCCGCGTCATTTCGCCGCCGAACTCGAAGAACTCACCGGGTCTTACCGGGAAATTGCAGCCGTAGTAGTGACGGTCGTGGTAGTCGCGAGTGCTGCCCCAGATGAACGCCACGGCATGACCGTCCTCATCCAGGTACATGTGCCCGGTGTGGCCTTCGGTTGCCAGTTCGGCCATGGTCTGTACGCGATCACCGAAGTGCCTGGTGAATGCCGTGGCGTTTTCCGGGGTGATGGTCACCTGACGTACGCCGGCGTAGGGTCGCAGCTTGTGCGGCGGGACCGGGCTGAACAGATCGCGCTCCATCCACAGCAACTCCCAGTGGAAGAACACATAGCGTTTCCACAGTGTGCCGAACGTGCGGCTCAAGCCTTTTTGTTTGATGCGTTCGCGGAGTTTTTCGATCAGGGACATGAAGCCCTCCTTGGCCGGGATTGGCCATGCTGGGGTGAAGGTACTGATGGGTATAGATCACGCTGGACGCGGCATGGGGGCGCTGCTACCAGCAATTTGTTTCAATTTGTGTTTCAGTCTTGACACAGTTTTCAGGCGTCAAAAAGCCGTGCTCCGAGGGTGTTCGGAGGGTCTTCCGAGGGAGAAATCCAGGTGGTCGCGCCACTATTCCATCACGGTCTCTGCGTGATGACCGAAAGCGCTGCCGGCAGCGCCATAGGCAACCCTCGGCACCCCCGGCAACCGCTGCTCCAGCAACGCACTCAACGACTCGCCCTGATCCAGATAGGCATCGCCAAAATCGGCACCGAGCTGATTGGGGTGGGCGACGATCTCCAGCAAGCCGTCACTGGGTGGCGCTGCGTTGCGTAGATCCACCGGGGTACACACGTAGTCGGCGGAGGCACCGGCCAGGCTGTTCAGACGATGATTGAGCAAGTCCTTGAACAGGCGCTTGGGCAGACTCAGGTTTTGCCCCAGGTTGCGCGCCAGCCTCACGGGAACGCCCTGGCGGGCGGCGAAGCGCGCGACGATTTCGCCGACGGGCCAGATGTTGTGTACGTGTTGATGGGAGTCCAGATGGCTGGGTCGCACGCCGTTATCCACGCAGCGTTGCCATTGGGCTTCGAGTTCTTCCTCCACCGCAAGACGATCCTGGCGACCGAGCCAGAGGCGGGTTCGGGACAGGTTGAGGTCGAACACCCCGGCGCTGTCGCAGAAGGTCCGGCGCGTGAGAATACGTCTGCTCAACGGCCGGCCATAGGTGAGGTTGAAGTGCAGGCCGATACGCCCCGCCAGCAAGGGATGCTGGGCGAGGGCGCACGCCGCTTCGAAGGCCGGCATGTTGGCCATGGCGGTGGCGGAACTGATGATCCCGGCCTGGAAAGCCCCCAGGATCACCGCGTTTTCACAGGCACTGAGGCCGAAATCGTCAGCGTTGACTATGACTTGGCGTGGCATGTTTACCCTCCATGAGTCTATCGGTGGCTACAGGCGGCTTGGGCCCGGATACAGGCGCAGGCGCTGCGACGGGGGCAGGCGTGTCGGCCGCTGCCGCGCGCCGGGCCCGCCATTGCTGCAAAAACGGTTTGAAACGTTGCCAGACCCGCAGGGCGAGCCCCAGGGCCAGGCCGCTCGGACGCCAGGAGTAGAAGCTCCAGCGCCAGTGTTCCATTTGCCCGGTCATGCGTTCATGCAGTTGATGACTGGAGTTTTCCAGGCTGACCCGCGACGCGTCGATCCAGCGCCAGTGGTCGTCCAGGCCCCAGCGAATCCACTCTTCGAGCAGCACCCGACCGCTGCCCAGGTCGGCGTACTGCGGCAGGAAGGCCAGGTTGTAGTCGTACAGCCGGCCCTGTTCCAGCAAGCCCAGGCGGTAGCTGATGCAGCGCCCGTCCAGCTCCAGCACCACCACGCGCACAAGGTTTCGGGCGGCGAGGGCGGTGAAGGCCCGGTCCATCCATTGGCGGCGGCGCTCATCGGCAAAAATGCCCACGCCTTCATCGCCTTTCCAGCTTACGGCTTCGACTTCGCCGAGGGTCTTGAGCAACGGACCCATGGTTGTCGCGTCGGGGGTGATGCGCCGCACTTGCGCACCGCAGGCGGCAATCCGTTTGCGCGCCCGACGCAGTTTGTAACGCGGATCGCCGGAGACTTCCTGATGATCGGCCTCACTGATCAGATGCACCGGTACGCGACAAGCGAGGCGTCGCTCACTGGTGGAGCTTTGGTTCATCCATCCGCCCAGGGCGCCAGCGTCGCCTGGCGGTCCACACAATTCATTGAGTTGCAGCAGGGCATGGGGCAGTCGACGGCGAATCTCGATCAACGCCTGGCGCATGCCCACCGTGTCGAGGCAGGCGAGTAGCGCGAGGCGGTCGGCGAGGGGATACCCCAGGTGGTGCAGGACCCGAAACGGCAGTCCGCCGAACCACTCGATGGAGGCCACCAAGGGCAGGCACAGGACCAGTTCCGGCCCCTGCCAGCCGAGCAGCACGTGCAAGTGTTCGCCGGCCGTCAGTGCCTGTTCCGACGCAGACATCCAGGCCAGTGCATTGAATGGCGTGTGGTCCATGACTCGCAGACGCAGCGCTTCATAGGCCGCCGCGGGAAAGTCTGCGGCGCACAGCGAAGTACGCCATTCAAATCGCACTGTCATGGGATCAGGCCACCGACGTTGCTGCGGGTGAACGTTCCGGTTTGCGCAAGGTATCCAGGCGCGAGCCGGTGTAGCGGGTTTCGCGGTAGAAGCGCCAGCGGCCAAACAGTTCATACACGTTCATGATGCGGCCCTGTTCCGTGTACCCGGTGCGTATGTGCAGTTTCAGGGCCGGGATGTTGTGCCATTCACACACGTCCACCACCTTGTTGCAGCCCTGGGCGAGCATGGCTTTCCACAGCTCCGTTTGCAGGTCCATTGACAGTTTCGTGCCCCAGTAGCCCCGGCTCAATTCGCCACCGAATTCGAAGAACTCGCCTTCCTTCACCGGGAACCAGCAACCGTAGTAGTGACGGTCGTGGTAGTTGCGCGAGGCGCCCCAGATGAACGCCACGGCGTCCCCCTGGTCGTCCAGATGCATCTGCCCGGTGTGCCCCTCGGCAGCGAGCTCGGCCATGGTGTCCACGCGATCACCGAAGTAACGGGCAAAGGCCCCGGTGTTGTGCGGGGTGATGGCGACAACCTGCAGTGGCGGGTAAGGCTTGAGTTTATGCGGTGGCACGGGGCTGACCAGGTCGCGCTCCATCCACAACAGTTCCTGATGGGAAAACACGTAGTGCTTCCAGGCTTTTTTCAAGGTGGCCCGCAGACCTTTTTGTCGGATGTGTTCACTGACTTTTTGAATAGCACTCATGGTGTTGGCTCCTGACGGGGGCGACCCGTAAGTGGAGTGATCCAGCGCACGGCGAAATACCTGTGCAGCCAAGCGGTCGAGCGACGATCACGAGGTGCTCCAGGCCAGGGCGAACAGGGTTTGCCCTGGCAGCTCGAAGCTCACGCGACCGTCGTTGCAGTTAAACGGTGCGTCGCGGCTGCGGTTGTCGGCTCCGAAATAACGCAGTGATCCATTGAACAGTGGGCAGTGTGCCCCGGACAGGTCGATTCGCTGCAAGCGCGACCCCTTGTTGACCCCCAGCAGGCTGCGATTCGTGTCGTTGGCCATGGCCAGCACATCGACTTCGAAGGCGTCGTTTTCCAGGTACAGCACTTTTTGCAGCCAATGCTGCTGGATGAACTGATGAGCGAGGCCGACGGGTTTGAGTTCGAAATGGTCGTCGCCCAGCACGCGCAGCATGCCCTTGGGCCATTCGGGCTCATCGGCTGCCTGGAACCAGTTGAGCATCTCCAGCAAACCGTCCTGGGACGCGTTGATGACCACCGAGGCCCACCACAACGAGGCGAAGTGGGTTTCTTGATCGTAAGGGCTGAGGTCGGAACCCGGGGACATGTTGGTCTGGTCCAGCAGCAAGGCCTTGCGTGGCCGGCCGTTGGCATCGAGCCCCACCAGGTCGGCGGCACGCCGCACGCTGTCGCGATAGACCCGGGTCGCCAGCAGGTCGCGGACCATCCATTCGTGCCAGGCCAGGGCATCGATCTTGTCGCCGGATTGCGCCAGCAAACGTCTTGCCCAGTCGATACCGCGCTTGTCGGCGGCGTTGTCGGCGAACGGGCCGTTCACCAGCCGTGAACTGGCGGGCATGGCGATGCGTACGCCGGCCTTGGCATTGTCGGGGTTGCTGCGCACCTGCCGGGCCATGCTGTCGAAGAGGCTCTGGTAGTCGGCATAGTCCGGATAGTTGAGGTTCGGCTCATCGGCGAAAGCGATGTAATGGGTCCCTTTGCCCCCCAGGGCGCGGGTCGCGGCGAGCCAGGCGTCGAGGCCGGCGTTGCTCATGGTGTCGGCGCGCAGATCAGACACGCGATGGCTGCCGGCCAGTAGCGTGATGTCCTGGGTGATGCCGAAGCGCTCCTGATACAGCTGGCGGAACTTGTCTTCGTAGTGCGGCCGTTGCGCGGTGATGTCGACGAAACTGTAATAGCTGGCTGCCTGTGGCTTGAGTGCATCGAGTACGGCGTAGCTGGAGGTCGGCGGCATCACGTAGGGCAGGGCGATGCCCAGGTTCGGCGTGTTGCCCAGGACTTTGTCGTGCAAGGTCAGGTGGGTTTGGCCGTCGTCTTCGCGCAGCGGTTTGAGCTGCCGTGGGTTCTGCGCGAACAGGTTGGCGGTGCCGTCCAGCCAGAACGCAGCTTTGCCACTGCCTTGCAAGCGCAGGCGCCAGATCTGTTCGTCTTTGGTGACGGGCAGCTCGACCTGATCGAATTGCCAATAGGCGCGATACGGTTTCAGGGCCACCGCTACTTGCTTGCCGTCGCCCACGCGCTGCGCTTGCAAGGCGCTGACGCCACCGTAGAACTTGCCGGCCAGCACCGCGTGCTCACCAGGCGCGACCTTGAAAAACAACTCATCGCCGTCGCGGGCTTCGGCGCTGAAATGCACCTTGGCCGGGGCGAACAGGGCCACCGTGCGCTCGTCGTGTTCGACCTTGTAGCGGCGGAAGCTATAGCCCGGAATCTCCAGCTGATAGCTGGCGGCGCCGGGTGCCAATGGCCAGCTCTGAGTGCCGCTCAATTCACTGGCGGCAATCAGGCGTTCGCCCTCAAGCTTGCCCTGGCCATCGAGCAGGTACAGCCGTTCTTCATTGGCGTCCGCTTGCCACGCCGGTGTCCAACGGACCGTCACCGTGTCAGGGCGATCTGCTTGCAGGTACAGGCTGCCGTCGCGGATGTCGGCCCAACGCATGGACGCCGCCCAGGTGTCGAGCGACAGGCCCAGGCTCAACAACAGGACGAGGCGTTTCAAGCCGACCTCCGTTGCAGCATCTGCAGCATCGGTGCGACATCGCTGGGCAGGATGATCAGGGTTTGCCAGACCGGCACACCGCTCAACCGGCAATACATCACCAGCATCGCCAGGGTCACCGCCACGTAGGCGATGGACGATGCCGCCGCCGCGCCGACGATCCCGTAGGCCGGAATCAACAACAGGTTCAGTGCAAGGTTGAGCAAGGCACTGAGGCCCATCAGCAGCGAAATCGTGCCGGGACGGTTTTTTCCCAGCAAGTCCAGGCGCAGGATGCTCGCGTAGCACAGCCCCAGCAGGCCCGGCAGCAGTGCCAGCAAGGCGGGGTAGGCCGGCTGATAGGCGACGCCGAACAAGGTGACGATCAGCCATTCGCCGATCAGCGCCATGGTCAGGCACGCGCCGAGCATTACCGTGGCCGTCAGGCGCAGGGCCAGTGGCGTGACTTTGTCGATGCCTTCTTCCTGTTGCAGCAGGCGTTTCATCAGCGGCGTCGTCACCGCTTCCGGAACGATCAACAGCAATTCGGCGGCAGCGCTGGCCATGGCGTAATGACCCAGCGCGGTACTGCCGAGCAGGGCGCCGATGAACAGGTAGTCGGAGCGCAGGATCACTTGCTGGAACAGCAAGTCCGGATGGCTACGGGCGCTGTAGCGCAGCAGTTCTTTCTGGCTGGCACGGTCCCATTGCAAGGTCAGCGGTTGATCGCGCTTGAGCCACAACCAGCCGACCAGCACCACCAGGCTGATGCCGGCCAGCCAACTGATCAGCGCCGCTTCCAGAGCGGCGCTTTTCCACATCCAGAACAACGCCAGAAACAGCAACAGCGGTATCAGCGATTCAATCAGGCGCAGTGCATTGAACGCCACCACGCCGCCCGAGGCGTTGTGCAATGTCAGCAGCCCGCTCTTGAGCACAGTCAGCGGCACCGCCAGCAACAACAGCCAGGCCAGCAAACCCAGTTGCGTGGTGATGTCCAGTTCACTGCCGAACTCACGGGTCAGTGCCACCACCAGCAAGGTCAGCAAACCGGCCAGCAGGCAACCGAACACCAGCACCTGACTCAGCAGCAACCCCATCGGCCGTTGCTTGGCCGCCTGATAACCCACCGCCGAATTCAGCCCGCCACTGGTGGCGGCGCTGATCAGATCCGGCAGGGTGCTGAGCAGGGCAAACAGGCCGCGTTCGCTCGGCCCGAGAATCCGCGCCAGCAGCACGTTGCGCAGCAGACGCAGGGCGATCATCGCCAGTTTGGTGCCCATGCTCAGGGCCAGGTGCTTGAGGTAGCTGCCGCTTCTCATGGGCGGGCCCCACGGTAGATGCGCCAGGACAGTAGTTCCGGATTGCGTGCAGTGCGCTGGCTGACCCCGAAGCGAGGCAAGGCCAGCGGATCGGCGGTGCCGCGATAAATCCCGGTGCCGGTGCCCAGGGCAAAGGGGAAGTTGTGGTCGGCCACGTGCTTGCGCACCCGCGCGTCATTGTCGCCATTGGGGTAGCAGTACACCGGCAGCGGTCGGTTGCAGCTATTCAACAGGGCCTGGCGACTACGGCTGAGTTCTTCGTCAAGCCGTTGATCCTCGAGGCCGGTGAGGATCGCATGGCTGGCCCCGTGGGGGCCGAAGCGCACCAGGCCGGAGGCTTCGAGCGAGCGCACCTGATGCCAGTCCAGCGCTTGTGGCAAGGATTCCTGCGGGCACTCGTCGGTCAGGCGATTGAGATCCGCGGGGGACAAGGTTTTCAGGTGTTGCAGAAAGTGCAACAGCGCCAGGCTGCGACGCTGTACATCCGGGTCATTGCACGGCGCCGGCAGCGGCCGGCCCAGTTGGTGCAGGCATTCGATCAAGTGCATGCGGGCCTCTTCCCCATGGCTGTTCCACAGGGTTTCGCCAATGCTTTCCCACCAGAAGCGCTGGCGGCTGCCGATGAAATCGGTGGACAGGAAAATGCTCGCCGGCACCTGGTATTTTTTCAGCAGGGGAAACGCATTCACGGCGTTGTCACGCCAGCCATCGTCGAAGGTCAGCGTGACTTTCGGCCGCTCCGAGCGCAGGCTCCCCGGTTGCAGAATGTCCATCAGCGACACGCAGTCGAAATGCTTTTTCAGCCAGACCAGCAAGTGTTCAAAAGCCTTGGGACCGACGCACAGTTCATTGCGATGGGGCAGGTCGGCGGCGCTGTCGTTGGACAGCACCCGATGCAGCATCAGGATCACGCCGGCACCATGCAGTTGCTGGCGTCCGACCGGGGAATTGAGGTAGAGCCAGCCGCTGGTGCGTTTTAATAATTGTTTGATCGCCATGGCACGTGACCTCATCGAGTCTGGTCGGGATTCCATTGGTTGTAGCTGTGCCCGCGCAAGAACTGCCACAGTCCGACGGTCATGCCGGCCAGGGTCACCAGTACGAACGCGGCGAGGCGAAACGGTTTGGGCAAGCGGTGGCGCACGTCCAGCAGACCGGCCACGGCGAAAGCGTAACCGAGCGCCTGGGCGGCCAGGGTCAGGCGGTAAAAGCCATGCTCATCGAGCAGCCACAGATTGGCCAGCAGCAAGGGCAACAACAGCACCGGCGCCAGTCGGCGGATCAGCTTGTGGCTGATCAACGCGATGGCGTACAGGCCATGGCGCAGCGGGTTGAGCAGCTCACGCCGGGCCGCCAGGCTGATCAGGCCGCCGACGGTGACGCGCTGGCGGCGGCTGAACTGGCGGTGGGCCTCGTCCACGCCCTGATCGAGTACCTTGGCATCGTCGACATAGACGACGCGCTTGCCCTTCACCGGTGCGCAGGTGTTGATAAAGAAATCGTCGTTGACCAGGGCAGGAATCGGTTGATACAGCTCGCGGCGCAACGCCTGCAGGGCACCGTCGGCCGAGACCGTGCAGCCGGTGCGGCTTTCCACCCGGCGCAGCCAGTCTTCGTAATGGCGGTACAGGCTTTCGCCCAGGCTCAGGCCTGAGCCCGGGACGGGAATGTTCATGTTGCCGACGGTACCACCGACCTCAGGGTCGGCAAACGGCTCCAGCAGCCGCTGCAAGGTACCGTCGAGCCAGTGAACGTCGGCATCGGTAAACACCAGGATATCGCCCGTGCAGCGGCTGACAGCGGCGTTGAGCACACTGTTCTTGCCCTGGCGCGGCAGGTCGAGAACCTCGATGCGCGGGTCGTCGAAGCGGCGCGCCAGGGCCACGGTCTGATCGGTGGAGCCGTCGCTGGCGACGATGATCTGCAAGCTGGCGGCGTGATAGTCCTGGGCCAGCAGATTGCCCAGTTTGTTCTCGATATTGCGTTGCTCGTTGTGCGCGGCAACCACCACGCTGACCCGTTGCGCTGGCAGGGGCGCAGGCTTGTGCCTGGGAAAAAACGGCCCGGCGATCGTCAGCAGCAGTGGGTAACCCAGGTAGGCGTACACCGGCAGCAACAGGCACAACCAGAAAATGAATTCAGCCACGGGCAGGCCTCCTGGCTTTCCAAAGACAGAGGCTGAGGATGAACGCGGCGCCGGCCAGGTGCAGGCGTACCCAGTGCAGGCCCCAGAGCTGCACGGTCAGGCACGGGTTTCGGTGCTTGATGCTCTGACGCATGCTCAATACCAGCGCCGGTACCGTGGTTATCAGCGCCATGACCAGCGCATGGTGAGGAAAACCGTTGAACAGCGCGGAGATCGCCATCACGTCCAGCAGCCAGGCGCACAGCGAGAGCAACGGAAAACGCAGCAAGCGCAGGTTCAGGCCGTGGGTGCGCAGCAGTTGCACGTTACTGCCCTGGCGCCACATCTCCTTGCCCATCCACTCGCGCCAGTTCATTTCGTAGCCCCAGTGCAGGGCGGTGTTTTCATTGATCGACATCAACCGTGCGCCCTTGGCGGTCTGGCGCAGGGTGAAATCCTTATCCTCGCCGGTGCGCAACGTTTCATTGAATCCGCTGACGATGTCGAACCACGCGCGGCGCATCAGCAGGTTGGCGGTGGGCAGCCAGTCCACGCTTTGCACGGTGTGACGGGAGGGGCGCAAGGTCCGCCGCTGCCAGGCCGTGGCGTACCAGGGCGCTTGCGCGGGGGTGTGCAGGTCCAGGCTGAAGACGTCGCCGACGTTTGCGTTCTCCAGCTTCAGCAGGTGGGTCAGCCAGTCCTCGGGCATTTCGACGTCGGCATCGATGAAGGCCAGCCATTCGCCGGTGGCGACGTCCGCCCCGCGATTACGCAGGGCACCGATCAGCACGCCGGGAACCTCCAGGACCTGCGCACCGAACTTGCGAGCAATCTCCGGACCCTGATCGGTGGAGCCGTTGTCAATCACGAGCAACTCGCATTCCAGGTTTGCGGCGTTGGCGGCGCGTTGCGCAGCCAGCAGGGTCCGGGCGATGTGCCGGGCCTCGTTGTACATCGGGATGACAATACTGATGCGGCTCATGCCTTGGCCTCCATGACGGGACTTTCTTCAGCTTTCAGACGGAGCACGCTGGTCATGGCGAGCATGATCCACACGTACTTTTGGTTCGGCGCACTGAGGAACATCAAGAACAGGGACAGCGACAGCATGCCCATGCCCAGGTGTGTGATCAGGTCGGCTTGTTCCCATTCCTGGCGCCTCAACCAGGCACTGCGGGCGCGATGCATATTGAGCAGGCCCATGCCGAGCAGGCCGACAAACAGCAACCCCGCCGGGATCCCGATTTCGCTGAAGATCTCCAGATAGGTGTTGTGAGCACGGCGGTACAAGTCGCCGATCTTGCGGTTGGCCGAGAAGGCCTTGGCGTAGCCGGTGGTCGCGTAGTGCAGCGGGAAGGTGCCGGGGCCAGAGCCGAGCAGCGGATTCTCGCGGATCATCTGGCTGCCGACCACGATGTACGAAGCACGGCGTCCGAGGGATTCGTCGGTGTGACCGCTGGCGCCGGCACTCAAGACACTCAATGACTGGATACGCGCGACGTAGCCGGGCGGCATCAAATAGATCGCCAGGGGAATCAGGATGGCCCCCCCGAGCATGGCAAACCCCAGATGACGCGGACGGATGCGTGGCAGGTGGGCGCGGTAATGGTAGAGGCCAATGATCAGGCTGAGGAACAACACCACCAGCCCGGAACGGGATTGGGTCTTGGTCATGCCGCCCAGCAGCATCACGCTGCAACCGATCCAGAACAGCCTGTACAGCAGGTTCGGGCTCTTGAGCGCCAGCAGCAGTGCCAGCGGAAAGGCAAAGGCGATCAGCATCGCAAAGCCGTTCGGGTCTTCCAGCAGACCGGAGGCGCGGCCTTGATCCTGAAACTTGGTGGAGAACATCGCGAGGATGCAGGTCAGCGTCACGCTGAGGGTTATCAGCCGGCAGAACATCATCAGGTTCAGTTCGCGACCGATCAGCAAGGTGATCACGAACAGCACCAGCCCGACACTTAGCTCGCGCAGATGACCCAGGGACATGCCCATATCTTCGGTCAGCAGCATGCTCAGAAAGTACAGCACCATGAACCCCGTCAGAAACCGCCACAGGTTGCTGCGCAAGCGATCGGGCGGCAGTTGTTGCAGGGCCAGTTGCAAGGTCAGGATCAGTGCCAGCGCGGCACCGAGGAGTTTCGACCCGGTCAGCATGCTGTCCTTGAACAGTCCTTCGAGTGGCACCAGCGCGGCGATCCCCAACAGTCCCCAGGCCGGGCGTCGATACAACACCGCCAGACCCACCAGCCCCAGCACGGCGCCAGGCGCCAGGAATGGCCAGGGACTGGCCAGTAGAATCAGACACACCAGCCCCAGGAGGCTGATCACCGACAGAGGAATAATCACGCGCGTGCCTCCCGTGCGGTATGGATATAAAGCTGCGACCAGCGTTCGGCCAAGGCCTTGAGGTCGTAGCGATCCAGTTGCGTACGTCTTGCGTTGTCGATCAGGTCACGTGCCAGGGCCGGGTCACACAGCAGGCTGTCGAGCTGCCGGGCGAGGGCGGCGCTATCGGTGGGGGACGCCAGCAGGCCGTTGTGCCGGTCCTCCAGCACATCGGGAATCCCGCCGACGCCAAACGCCACCACCGGCACACCGGCCTGCATGGCTTCGAGCAGAATCATCGGCGTGCCCTCGGTGCGCGAGCTGATCACCAGCGCGTCGAGTTGTCGCCACCACGGGCGCATGTCGGTCTGATAACCCGGCAGCGAGATGCGTTCCTGCAACCCGGCGGCGTTGATTCGCGCCAACAGATTGTCCCGTTCCGGGCCGTCGCCGAGCATCACGGCGTCCAGTTGTGGGGACTGTTGGCACAGCGGAATCAGGGCATCGAGAAACAGGTCCGGACCCTTTTCGCTGCTCAGGCGCCCGACGTAGCCGGCCAGCCAACGCGGGTGTTGCGCGGCCTGCGGTTGCAGATCCTGGCTGGCCGGCAGGCCGTTGGGGATCACTTGCAGTTTCTCCGCCCGCACACTGGCCTGGCGGCACAGCGTGGCAATGCTTTCGGCGACGCACACCACCCGGTTCACCGACGCCGTGCGGCACAGTTGCAGGCTCAACCACGTATAGAACTTCTGCTTGCGACTGCGCGGTGTGAAGCCGTGTTGGGTAATCACCAGCGGCAGGCGCAACAAGGTTGCGCAGACCCAACCGAACACCAGGCCCTTGAAATTGTGCGTGTTGATCAGCGGCCGCTCGACCCGCCGCTGGCGCAAATGCGCCAGCAACGCCCCCAGCCCCGTGCAGTTGCGGCAGTCCACCCCGGCCTCGCGAAACCGTGTCAGCAGCTCGTAGGGTGCATCGAGAAACAGCACCTGATGCTGCCCTGGCGTCGCCAGGCAGTGGTCGAGCAACATCCGCTCGGCCCCGTAGAACCCGCCACTGCTGAGCAAATGAATGATCGGCAGTGATGGCCAGCTTTGTTGAGAGGGCAGGGGCGCGTTCAATTGCGCACCCAGTGCACGAAGCGTGGTACGCCCCAGTTGCTGTGCGGGTTGATCGGCTCCACGTTCTGATCGTTGATCACCAGCAGGACCGGCAGGCCCAGTTCATGGGTGATTTGCGCCGGATGTTTGAAGCGGTGATCGAAGAACTCACGTACGTAGACCAAGGCAATCGCCAACAGCAACCCGGTGAACAGCCCGAACGGAATGATCAGCAGTGGTTTTGGAAACGCCGCTTCGGTGGGTTCGAATGGCGGGCTCAGGACCCGGGCGTTGGACAGGTCGTTGTCCAGCGAACGGGTGGTGCTGCTTTCGGCGAAGCGCTGGGCGTAGGTTGAGAACGCCGCGTGCAGGGCATCGATCTCGGTGTCCAGTTGCCGCAGCTTGCTCTGGGTTTCCTGCAACTGATGGATGCGGTTCTTGAACTCGGCGATGCGCGCGGTCTTCTGGTCGATTACCGAGCTGACAATCGCCAGGTCGTTGGTGCGCTCCTGAATCCGGTTGCTCACCACCTTGAGGAACTGCTGGCGGGTGCGGGCGATTTGCTCGCGGGTCAGCAGCATCGGTTCACTGCCTGGCTGGAAGATCGCCAGGTCGTTCATGTAGCGACTGACCTGGGTGGTCAGCGCCTCACCCATCTGTTTGATCTCGCGATCTTCGAAGGCGACGTTGTCCACGGTGGTGGTGAAGGTGTAGGGGAAGGTGTAGTCATTGAGCTTGGAGTCTTTGGCGGCGGCCAGGCTGCTTTTCAGGTAGTCGAGCCAGCGTTGGCTTTGCAGCAGGCGATCGCGGTACAGGTTGAGCGCTTGCTCCTCAGTGTTGATGGCGTTGAGGCGGAAAGTGATTTCTTCCTTGGGATCGGACGCGCCGACCGCTCCGAGCAGTGTCTGCCGGTTGGCTTCCAGGCCGTTGAGGCGCACTTGATACTGGGTTTTCTTGGTTTCATAGAAGCTCTGCGGCAGGTCGATCGATTGCAGCGCCTGACGGCTGACCAGGTAGTTTTGCAGCAGCGCCGCGACAAACTTGGTGCCTTGGGCCGGGTCGGGGAAGCTATAGATGATCGAGATCACGTTGGAGCCCGGCAGGGTTTCGATCTTCATGCTGTCGACGGCTAGTTGGGTCAAGTCATCGAGCTCGGTGTCGCGCACCGGATCGGTTTCCATGCCCAATGCAGACTTCAGCGGGTTGATGACGTGCTCGCGCAACGGCGTGCTGACATATTTCTTGAAGGGCTGGGACACCAGTTTGTTGAGCAGGCGGGGAGGCAGGGTGTACTCACCCTTGGCCCGCTGTTCGCTGATGGTCTGCCGGATCAACGCCGGCGAGCGCAGGATATTGCTCTCGGTTTCCATGTCGGCCAGCGACGGCGGAATGAAGGTCGCGTTTTCCTGGTTCAGCGACGTGGTGGCGTCGCCCTGTGAGAGTTTTTTCGACTGCACGATCACCTGGGCGGTGATATCGAAGCTCTGTTTGAGCATCAACGGCAAGACCAGCGCGATCACTGCAAAGACCAGGAATACGCGCTTCACCATTTGCTTGTTGGCGAAGAAGATCCTGAAGAACTCGTGCAGGTAGTTTTCCTTTGGATTCATGTCAGGTCACCTGAGAGTCAGTTGTTGTTGCTGTCTTTGTTGTCGACGCGGTAGCCGAAGCTGAAACCCACACCCTGGAACAGCACCACGTCCGCCAATTGCCGCGCGAGGTCACCGGCGCTGGCCAGTTTGGTCTTGGGCACGTAGAGCATGTCGTCCGGTTGCAGGTAGGCAATTTGCGAGGCATCACCGGCCAGGGCTTTTTCCACGTCATAGCGCCGGGCCTGAACCTGGTTACCGTTGCGCCGCATGATCACCACCGAGTCCAGGCGCGCCTTGACGTTGGAGCCGCGGGCCAGGGTCAGGGCTTCAAGCACCGAGACCGGGCGGCGGATCGGGTAGGAGCCCGGCTGGCCGACTTCGCCAAGCACGTAGATCTCGTTGCCCGCGGTGGACTTGAGCAGCACGTCGACGGTCATCCGACCGGGCAGTTGCGCGTACTTCTGATTGAGGAAGGTTTCCAGTTGATTGACGGTCATGCCCTGCAGCGGCACGGCGCCGATTTCCGGGAAACTGGCATAGCCGTCAGTGCCCACGGTGATCTCCCGGCTCATGCCGGTGGCCGGGTGGTTCAGCGCGCTTTTGAGGTTCGACTCATTGCTCAGCGGGCTGATGACCTGCACGGACAACTGATTGCGGTTGGGCTGGAACAGTTGTTTGCGTTGGTAGGCACGCTGGATTTCCTGACGCGCCTGTTCGCTGGTCAGCCCGGCAATTTTCACCGAGGTGTTGGCGCCCGGCAGTTCAATCGTGCCATCGGGCAGCACCAGTTGATTGCCGTTGAGCTGGCTGGCGGCGGTGAAGTTCAGGCCGATCTGGTCACCGGACTGAATGCGGTAGGCATCCGAGCCGCTGGTGCTGATGTGGAAGATCACGTCCAGTACATCCTGCGGACGCAAGGTCTGTTCAACCTTGGGCATGTCGGTGGCCTGGGCGTTGGCCGGTGTGGCGGTGAGGATATTCACCGGCATGTTCTGGGTTTCCGAAGTGCTGGAGCAACCTGCAAGCGGCAGCAACAGCAGGACAAGCATCTTGGCGTTCATGGCGTCATCCTTTTTGCGGTTGCTTACAGGTTCTTGTAGAGCCACTTGGGCATGTAGTACTTGCGTCGGTTGAACACGCTGCCGACCAGTTTCGCCCCGGCCTGGGTCAGGCGCTGCACCGCGGCCTGGGCCACTTCCCAGCGGGTGTCTTCGGCGCGCACGACCATGATCACGCCGTCCACCTGGGTGCTGATGACCAGCGTGTCGGCGGCTGAATACACCGCGTCGCCGTCAATCACCACGAAGCGATAGCGACTGCCGAGTTCATGCAGCAGCGGCCCCAGGCGTTCCGGCGTGAGGTGCTCGTTGCCCCGGGCGTGCCGGCCGTTGGGCAGGATGTGAAAGGGCAGGCTCGACACGTCCACCACGCAGTCCTGCAACAGGGGCGGGCTCTGATGGTTGAACAGCAGGTCGCGCAAACCGCGCTCCTTGGTCAAGCCAAGCTGTTGCGTGAGGTTGCTCGATGACTGGCTGGCGTCCACCAGCAACACCTGGCCGCTGCTCATTTGCGCCAGCTGACTGGCCAGCACCAGGGTGCTGGTGGTCGTGCCCGCGCCGGGGTTGGCGGCGGTCAGAAACAGGATGCGCAGATCCTGGTCGAGCACGGTGGAGGCCAGGTTGGTCTCGCTGGGGTTGGCGATGCTGAGACTCTTTGCAGTTGAACCGTCCATTAGCTTGCTCCGTGGCCGCTGAATACTTTGAAAGGGGTTTTCAACAGGATCTTCAAATCAAGCAGCAGGCTCTGCTCGGCGATGTAGCTGAGGTCCAACTCAACGCGCTGGTCGAAGTCGATATTGCTGCGTCCGGAGATCTGCCAGAGGCCGGTCATGCCGGGATAGATGCTCAGGCGTGCGAGGTGATTGTCCTTGTAGCGATAGGCGTTGAACGAAGTCGGCCTTGGGCCGACCAGGCGCATGTCGCCGGTCACCACATTGATCAGGTTCGGCAACTCGTCGAGGCTGGTGCGGCGCAGGAAGCCGCCGATGCCGGTGATGCGCGGATCCTTGTCGATCTTGAAATCGATGGCGTCGGCCCCGTGTTTGTTCAGGTGACGCAGCGATTCCTTGAGCTCCTCGGCGTTGGCCACCATGGTGCGGAACTTGTACATGCCAAACATGCGGCCGCGGTAGCCGGTGCGTTTCTGCACGAACATCACCGGCCCCGGGCTGGTGAACTTGATCGCCAGCGCCAGGCCCAGCAGCACCGGGGAAATCAGCACCAGGATCACCAGCGCTCCAAGGCAGGCGAGTACGCGGTTGGTGCGCGACAGCGTCCAGGGCCGCCCCCCGTCACGGCCCGTCACCCAGCCGCGACCCTGCATGTGGATCGCCGCATCGAGGCGCATTCGGTGTTCGGGGTCCAGGCGCTTGTCACGGCGCAGCATTTCGATCGGCACACCTTTTTCATGTCCAGTCATTGAGCAGTCCTCCGCTGTGATTCAGCCGCGAGCGGCGCGTGGGCGATGGGCAGTGGGTAGTAGTCGCGGAACCAGGCGATGAAACGGCCGAGTCCCTCATCCAGCTCGATACGGGGCTGGAAACCGGTGGCGCGGGCCAGGTCGCTGGCATCGGCGCAGGTGTTGAGTACGTCCCCGGGTTGCAGGGGCAGCAACTCGACCAGGGCTTTTTGCCCCAGGTGTTTTTCCAGCAGCGCCAAATAGTCCTTGAGCTCCACCGGGTGCTGGCCACCGATGTTGTAGATCCGCCATGGCGCCATGCTGCTGGCCGGGTCCGGTTGTTCACGGTCCCATTGGGCATTGGCTTGTGGTGGCCGCTCGATCAGCCGGGCGATGCTTTCGATGATGTCGTCGATGTAGGTGAAGTCGCGCTGGTGCTCGCCGTAGTTGAACAACTTCAGCGGCGTGCCTTCGCTGATTGCCCGGGCGAACTGGATTGGCGACATGTCCGGCCGGCCCCAGGGCCCGTACACGGTGAAAAAACGCAGCCCGGTGCAGGGGATGCCAAACAGGTGGCTGTAGCTGTGGGCCATCAGTTCATTGGCCTTCTTGGTCGCGGCGTACAGCGATAGCGGGTGATTGACGCCGTCCTGCACCGAGTACGGCGTGTGCTGGTTGGCGCCGTAGACCGAGCTGGAGGAGGCGAAGATCAGATGCTTGACCGGGTGGTGACGGCAGCTTTCGAGGACGTTGAGAAAACCGCTCAGATTGCTGTCGAGGTAGGCGCGGGGATTCTTTAGGGAGTAACGCACGCCGGCCTGGGCCGCGAGGTTGATCACCACCTCGGGTTTTTCCTGGGCAAACAGGGTGTCGATGGCCGAGGCATCGGCCAGGTCAATCGTTGCGAGCTGGAAATGGCCGACCTGCTCCTGCACCCAACGCACGCGATCGTGCTTGAGTTGCGGGTCGTAGTAGTCGTTGAAGTTGTCCAGCCCGACCACCTGGTGCCCGTCGCGCAACAGCCGCAACATGCAATGGGCACCTATGAATCCGGCGGCTCCGGTCACGAGTATCTTCATGGGCGCGGCGCCTCGGACACGACGTTTAACTGCTTGATCTTGTTCGGGGCGATGTCGACACAAAAGACGCGATGTCCGACATCGGTCAGTGCCGCAGCTTGTATCAGGCCAAGGTAGCCCGTACCCAATACGCTCACGTCCATATTGGCGTGCCTCGTAATACGGTGGAGAGATCAAAAATGGGACTGTCAAAAGGGGTATAGCCCAGCCTTGGCAAACCGTGTCAGCAAACTGACATGTAAGAGAGCTAAGACACCCCCACTTCTGGGGGGCCATTTGCCATCAAAGGCTCGGCCCTGCTGGCTTTACCCCAATTTTTGGGGGACGTGAAGATTTTCGAGAAAACGATAAACGGTCGTAAGGCTTGAAATACAAGGGCTGTAGGCCCTTTAGTGTGTCAGAATTGAGACGATTTTTTTTTGACGCTTTCCGCTGATTTTTGACGTTTCTTGCGCTTCGATGGCTCGGTGCTAGTGTCAAAAAACGGCCGGCAACCTTTTGGCCGACGTGTTGGATAACTGGCGTCAAAACAATGATTCGATACTTCAAAGAAATTCTGATAGCTGTCTATTTGATCACCCATTACGACTATTACTTTGGTCGGATCAGTGCGATCGGATTCAGTTTTCCACTGGTGCTGTTTGCCGGCATGTTCGTCGTTTTGACAGTTGCCTTGTTCATGACGGCGTACATCCGCCAGACCCTGATTCGTCATCTATTCGCTTTGGCGATGTTTTGCTCGGCGGTGTTCTTTGATGTGTATTCGCGGGTCACCGCCGACTACCTGACCTACAGCAGTTTCGTCTCGCTGGTGTATTCCGGTGGCTTCATCGAAGAAGCGCTGTACCAATACCGTGGTGCAATCATCAGCGGCGTGCTCGGTGGTGTGCTGCTGTTGATCGGCATCGGGCTCAAGCCGCGTCGGCGGATGCCGGTGCCGGGCGCGTGGTTGGTGGCGGCGCCGCTGTTGGGGGTGTTGCTGCTCAGTGCGGTATTGTTCGTGCGTGCCGGGGAGGGCGCGCGGGGTTTACCGTTCATGTATACGCCACTGGCTTACCTGAACCTGTTCGCCTACGAGTCCCTGCACAACACCGTCGGGCCCCGCGAGCCGGTGAGCCTGGCGCGCGTCGAGCAACCGGTGGGGCACGACATTGTGCTGATCATCGACGAGAGCATTTCCGGCAACTACCTGGACATCAACGCTCCGTTCGGCGTGCACAGCACGCTCAAGGAACCCCACCAGGGCGTTGAAATTTTCAATTATGGCTACGCCGCCTCCATCGCCAATTGCAGCGTCGATACCAACGTCACCCTGCGTTATGGCGGCACCCGCGCCGACTATGTGCGAATCAACAGCACACTGCCGTCGATCTGGCAGTACGCGAAAAAGGCCGGCCTGAGTACGGTTTATATCGATGCGCAGCGCACCGGCGGCAATTTGCAAAACCTGATGAGTGCGACCGAGAAAAAGGACATCGATGAGTTCGTGCAATTCGACCAGACCAGCGTGCGCGACCGCGATATGGCGGCGGCGGCCAAGCTGATCGAACTGCTCAATGACGGCAAGCCGCAAATGGTGGTGATCAACAAGGTCGGGGCGCACTTTCCGGTGCATGACAAATACCCGGACGGGTTCATGGCCTATCGTCCGACGCTGCCTCGGGGGCAGTTCGTCGAAGTCTCGGACACGGGCGAGCGTAAGGGTTTCAATGGTCAGCCGGATGATTGGGTGCTGTATCGCAATGCTTACAAGAACACGCTGTTGTGGAACGTCGGGGAGTTTTTTTCACGGATCTTTGCCCAGGCGAATCTGAACAACGCATTGCTGATCTACACCTCGGACCACGGCCAGGACCTGCATGAACGGGGCAATCCCGGATTGAACACCCATTGCGGCGGTGACCCGGTGGAAGAGGAAGGATTGGTACCGCTGGTGGTGATTCAGGGCAGCGGATTGAAGACCCTGGACTGGCAGGCTGCACTGGCCGGCAACAAGGACCGTTCCAGCCACTACAACATCTTCCCGACCCTGTTGCAGTTGATGGGGTACGACCTGGCGGGGGTGGAGGCGGTGTATGGCAAACCGCTGAGCGTGCCGACGGCCGATGATTTCACGTTCAACTATCGGTTCAATGCACGGCTCGGGGCCAAGCCTGAGTGGAAGCATATTGATTTGAAGAGCATTGTCACGCCGTCGCAGGCGCCTGCCAGTGTGGCGGTGGGGCAGTGAGATTTTGAGTGACCGTGCGGGCCTCTTCGTCGGAACGCCGCCCGGAGCCGGCTCGCTCCTACAGTGGATCGTTGGTGTACATAAAACCTGTGGGAGCGAGCCTGCTCGCGAAGAACGATAACGCGGTCACATTTGCGTCCGCTATCCTAGGCTCACGGTTTTCAATGAGCCCCCCTCCATGCTTGAAGTCCAGGGCGTCTTCAAAAGCTACGCCACCCCACAAGGCCCGTTGCCGGTGCTGCAAGGCGTCGACCTGAGCCTCAAACCCGGTAGCAGCCTGGCGCTGATGGGGGAGTCGGGCAGTGGCAAAAGCACTTTGCTGCACCTGATCGCCGGGCTGGACAAGGTGGATCGTGGCAGCATCCGCAGCGGTGAACATCGGCTGGAGCGCATGAACGAAGGGCAGCTGGCGAACTGGCGGCGCACGGAAATCGGCCTGGTGTTCCAGCAGTTCAACCTGATCGGCAGCTTGCGGGTGGAGGACAACCTGGCGTTTCAGGCGCGTCTTGCCGGGCGCCATGATCCGCGCTGGCAGGCGCATTTGGTGCAACGCCTGGGGTTGGCTGATCTGCTGCGACGTTACCCGGAGCAACTCTCCGGTGGTCAGCAGCAACGGGTGGCGCTGGGCCGGGCCCTGGCCTCGCAACCGAAACTGCTGCTGGCCGACGAACCCACCGGCAGTCTCGATGAGGCCACCAGCGCCGAGGTCCTGAAACTGTTGCTGGAACTGCTCGATGACAGCCCCACGACCCTGTTGATGGTGACTCATAGCCCCAGCGTCGCGGCGCGGCTGGCGGAAAAAGTAGTGTTGCACGGTGGTCGCCTGGCCGGTGTGGATGGGCGCTGAAGTGCGCATTTTTCGCGAAACCCTGCGGGCGTTGCTCAGTCACTGGCGGCAACACCCGGTGCAGTTCTTCAGCGTGCTGACCGGCTTGTGGCTGGCCACCAGTCTGTTGACCGGCGTGCAGGCGCTGAACAGTCAGGCGCGGGACAGCTATGCCCGGGCCAGTCAATTGATTGGCGGCGAACCCCAGGCCAGCCTCAGTGCGCCCACCGGTGCAACCTTCCCGCAACAATGGTTCGTCGACCTGCGGCGTGCCGGTTGGCCGGTGTCACCTGTGTTGCAGGGACGACTGACGCTCAAGGGCCATGAGGATCAGCGTCTACAGCTGATGGGCATCGAGCCAGTGTCGCTGCCGGCGGGTGCCTCCGTGGCCGGACAGGCATTGGCCATGGAGCAGGTGGTCGAGTTTTTCACCCCGCCGGGCAGCACCTGGATTTCGCCGCAGACCTTGCAAGCCTTGGGGCTGACGGAGGGCGATCGTCCGCTGGGGGTGAACGGTCAGGCATTACCGCCGTTGCATGCTCAGGCGGACATGGCTCCAGGCGTATTGCTGGTGGACATCGGGTTTGCCCAGCGGATTCTCGGTTTACCGGATCAGGTATCGCGCCTGCTGCTGCCCAAGGGTTTTACCGCGACACTGCCCGAGCCATTCAAGGGGCAATTGCAGTTCAAGAGCAGCGGCGAAGAAAACAATCTGGCGCGCCTGACCGAGAGCTTTCATCTGAATCTCGATGCCCTGGGATTTCTATCGTTCGTGGTCGGCCTGTTCATTGTGCATGCGGCCATCGGACTGGCGCTGGAACAGCGTCGAGGCTTGCTGCGAACACTGCGCGCCTGCGGCGTGAGCGCGCGGATGCTGATCGCCTGCCTCGCTGTCGAGTTAGGTGTGTTGGCCTTGATCGGTGGCGTGGCCGGTGTGGTGAGTGGCTACCTGTTGGCCAGCGTGTTGCTGCCGGATGTCGCCGCCAGCCTGCGCGGTTTGTATGGTGCCGAAGTGGCGGGGCAATTGAGCCTGAGTCCGCTGTGGTGGTTCAGCGGCATCGGCCTGAGCCTGCTGGGCGCCTTGTTCGCCGGCGCCAACAGTTTGTGGCGGGCGGCGCGCTTGCCGCTGTTGGCCCTGGCCGACCCGCAGGCCTGGCATCAGGCCCACGCACGCTGGTTGCGCCGTCAGGGTTGGGTGGCGGCGCTGGCCTTGGCGATCGCGTTGCTGGCATTGCTTGGCGGAGACAGCCTGGCCAGCGGTTTCGTATTGATGGCCACGCTGTTGCTGGGCGCGGCACTGGCGCTGCCGGTGGTACTCAACACCGTGCTCAACGGGCTGCTCCCTCGCAGCCATTCGGTGCTCGGCCAATGGTTTGTCGCCGATTGCCGCCAGCAATTACCCGCCCTGAGCCTGGCGTTGATGGCGCTGCTGTTGGCACTCGCAGCCAACATCGGCGCCGGCAGCATGACCGCCGGTTTTCGCCAGACCTTCAGCCATTGGCTCGAACAACGACTGACCGCCGAGCTCTACCTCAATCCGCAAAACCCGGCGCAGGCCAGGGAGCTGCTCACCTGGCTCAAGCAACAGCCGCCAATCACGGCGGTGCTGCCCAACTGGCAGGTGTCGATCCAGCTGCAAGGCTGGCCCACGGACGTCTTCGGCGTCATCGATCATCCGACGTATCGCCAGCACTGGCCGCTGCTGGAAGCGCTGGGCGACACGCCCTGGGAGCACCTGGCCACGGACGATGCATTGATGCTCAGCGAACAACTCGCCCGGCGCCTGAAAGTACGATTGGGCGATCACCTGACGATTCCCACGCCCAATGGCCCATGGTCGCCGCGCATCGTCGGGATCTATGCCGACTACGGCAATCCGAAGGGGCACGTGCTGGTCAACGTCAACCATTTGCTGCGCGGCTGGCCGCAATTGACGCCGAGTCGCTTCAACCTGCGCATCGAACCGGCTTCGATTCCCTCGTTCGTGAAGGCACTGCAAGAGCGTTTCGCCCTGGAGGACAGCCGCATTGTTGATCAGGCCAGGCTCAAGGGGTGGTCCACGCAAGTGTTCGAAAGGACGTTCGCCGCCACCGCCGCACTCAACAGCCTGACCCTCTGCGTGGCCGGGGTGGCGCTGTTCATCAGTCTGTTGACCCAAAGCCAGAGCCGTCTCGGGCAACTGGCGCCGCTATGGGCGCTGGGCGTGACGCGCCGGCAACTGATGCTGCTCAACCTCGGGCAAACCTGGTTACTGGCGCTGTTGACGCTGGTGCTGGCATTGCCGCTGGGCATAGCGTTGGCGTGGTGCCTGGACACGGTGATCAATGTGCAGGCCTTTGGTTGGCGCCTGCCGTTGCGGGTATTTCCGCTGCAATTGCTGCAATTGATGGGGTTGGCACTGGTGGCGACGGTGCTGGCCTCGGCGTGGCCGCTGTACGCGTTGCATCGCACGCAACCGGCGGACTTATTGAGGACGTTTGCCCATGAGGATTAAGTTCGCCGGCGTGCTGCTGACCTTGCTATTGAGTGGCTGCGATCAATCAGGGCCCGTGGAAAAAGGCTTTGCGGGGATGGGCAATCAAGCGTCTGCGTTCACGGCGGTGGTGCCCGGTCGGGTGTTCGGCTTTCCGGCGGATCACGGCCCCCACGACGGGTTTCGCATCGAATGGTGGTACGTCACCGCCAACCTCAAGGACGAGCAGGGCCATGAATTCGGTGCGCAGTGGACGCTGTTTCGCAGTGCCTTGAAAGCCACCCCTGAAGTGGCGGGTTGGGAAAACCAGGTGGTTTGGCTCGGTCACGCGGCCGTGACGTCGGCGACGGTGCATCACGCTGCCGAACGCTACGCCCGTGGTGGCGTCGGCCAGGCCGGTGTCCGCCTGGCGCCGTTCAATGCATGGATTGACGACTGGCGTTTCAGCAGCCGGTCGAGTGACGCCGACCCGCTGGCCGACGTGCAACTGAGTGTCCGTGACAAGTCATTCAGCTATCAACTGCGGCTGACGTCGAATCAGCCCCTGGTGCTGCAAGGGGACAAGGGCTTCAGCCAGAAATCCGAACAAGGCCAGGCGTCGTACTACTACAGCCAGCCGTTTTTCCAGGCCAGCGGCCTGCTGGAGATCGACGGCAAGCCCTATCAGGTCAGTGGACCCGCATGGCTCGACCGCGAATGGAGCAGTCAACCATTGACCGCCAGCCAGACCGGCTGGGACTGGTTTTCCCTGCACCTGGACAGCGGCGAGCAGGTGATGCTCTATCGGATGCGGCAAAAGGACGGTGAACCTTACCTCACCGGCACGTGGACCGATGCCATGGGCCAGACGCAACTGTTGCACGCCACCGACATTCGGCTCATCCCGCAAGACACCACCCGCGTTGCCGGGCGCTCGATGCCCGTACGCTGGTCGATCCTGATTCCCGGCAAGCACCTGGACATCGTCATCAGCGCGCTCAATCCCAAGGCCTGGATGGATTTGCGCATTCCCTATTGGGAAGGCCCGGTGCAATTGAGCGGCAGCCATGGCGGGCAGGGGTATCTGGAAATGACCGGTTATTGAGTCGGAACTCCCGGCAGCGCGCCGGCCTCAAAAATCCAGAAGCCCTTTGACCGGAGCCTGCCATGCGCGAAGACCTCACACCGCCCGACCTCGATGCGTGGCAGCGCCTGTTCGAAGACGAGGCTTACTGGCAACAGTCCCCCGACGCCCATTATCAGCAGCTACTGGATCTGGCCGATGACCTGTTGGGGCAGGGCGCCATTGACCTTGAACAATGGCAGGACCTGAAGGCCAGGGCGGAGCAATCCCATATGGATTCACCGGGCATCAACGTGGCCCGGGAAGTCGACGATCCCGAAACCTGAGGAACGCAGCCATGAAACCCGCGCCAGATACCAAACACCCCGACGAGCCACGGCCACCCGGAGAGGTTGAGCGTGACAATGACGCCTTGCGCCCCACCGACCCGACCCGGCGCAAGGAAAGCGGCAAAGGAACGGCCAGCGGAGAATCGACGGCACAAGAAACTGCGAAGCGTTCCTGATCAGCGTCTATGCTCATCGGCACGGTCGGCGCTTGATCGCAATTGAGCGCCGTTCGTTGCCATCAATCACAGGGAACGTTCAGCCTATGAAACGTCACGCACTGACCAAAGCCATTACCCTCGCTACCTTGCTGTCAGCGGCCAGCTTCAGCGTCGTTGCCGCCGATATTCCGCTGTCCGCTGTCGTGGAAGCCGATCAGATCACCACCAAAGTCGTCTCGGTGGATGCGGCCAACCATCAAGTCGTCCTTGAGGGGCCGGAAGGTCGTCAGGCCACTGTGCAATTGACCGAAAAGGCCAAAAACCTCGACAAATTGAAACCCGGCGATCAGGTCGATATCAAAGTCACCCGCGCCGTGGCGGCCTACCTCGATACCGATGTCGACAAGGGCTTGCCAGGCAGCACTGAGCGCACTGGCGAAGTCCGTGCCGCCCCGGGCAGTGCCAACCCAGGGGGGGAAGCCTATCGCCAGGTGAAGGTGCAGCTGAAAATCACCGGCATTGATGTGAAGAACAATCGGGTGACCTTTGAGAACCCGAAAGGACAGTCCAAAACCGTGGATGTAGAACGTCCGGAAGTTCAGGCCAAGTTGAAGGGATTGAAAGTCGGACAGAGCGTTTATGTGACCTACACCGACATACTGACAGTGACCAGCAAACGCGGAAGTTGAGTGCCATTGCTGTTGTTGATTGTTCCTGTACAGCTTCTTGTATAGGAATAATCACTTCTTTATGGACGAACCGGTGAGTTCTACCGGTCTGCCCAAGTAATATTCAAGCTGACATTTTATAAGAATGTATCTGCAAATTTCATGTTTTCAGGCGCGGACATATTCATTGACTTCAATTAAAATACACCCCGTTCGCCCAGTGTTACGGCTCTTTACCAGTGCATGGATTGCCGAGGCCACTGCACTGGGCGAACACCTTCCGGAGTGTGTTGTGAATTTTCAACCGTCCTGTAAATAAAAAGGGTGATCATTCGATCACCCTTTCTTATTGCACATCGAATGCCGTCGTGCTGGGGGCAGTACACGGCAACTTTCGGTATTTAGTCGATTTTTTGTTTGCGCCAATCATCAGCGCCGGAAGTAGCGGCGACCTCGTGGGACCAATTGATTCGACGATAGCTGAAATGTACGTCTTGCAGGTGGGTGAAGTGTGAGGTTGCCGGATCTTGGCAGTTGTGCATGTAGTCTTTGATATGGACGATTTTCGCGTCTTCAAGTTTGGTGGTGTAGTAGTGTTCTTGCTTGCCATTGGCGGAGGTGCGGTACCACTTGATTTCGACCGACGTAATTTCCTCGCCTTTGCAAAGGGCCTCCAGCAGTAATGGTGAGGATTTGTCGAACACTTTGGTAATCACCATGGGTTTGTGTACGCGCAGCCCTGTTGGTTGGCCTGCCTGAGTATCACGCGGGATCGTCACTTCATGGCTGAATGCCTGAACCATGACTTCATTTTCGTGACCTTCCTGAAACGTATTACCTACGGATTCGACAGTGTATGCGCCTTGGGTCATCAGACCTGAATCTTTTCCGATGACAGACATATACGCGGGGGTAGCCATGGATGCTCTCCTTGCTAGAGTTTAGTGAGACTCCCGAAAGGCCGTTGCGCCTGGTGGGGGCCTGACGGTTAACAAGGTCCGTGCCACAAGCCACGAAGCCCCTCAAATCAACGGGTCGAGCATTTCCCGGCAAGGTGCTACCTCAGGATCAGCCGATATTCGCGCGCAAAGTTGCGCAGCACGTGGCATCGGCTTGCGCACCTGTTGAAAGGTCTTTGCGACCGAACGATGAACCTCGCACCAAGGTCTTACGCCAGGATCAACGCGCAGCTTCTTGCGCATCACCGCAATAAGCCACCCCCGCAGTCCCGAGACGGAGTGAAGACGACATGAAAATCCTGATGGTTTTAACGTCCCACGATCAATTGGGTAACACCGGCAAGAAAACCGGCTTCTGGCTGGAAGAATTCGCGGCACCGTATTACGCCTTCAAGGATGCCGGCGTGCAGTTGACCCTGGCTTCGCCCAAGGGCGGCCAGCCACCGCTGGACCCGAAAAGCGACGAGCCCGATTTTCAAACCGAGGCTACCGAGCGTTTTCGCAAGGATCCTGCTACCCAGTCCGCGTTGGCCTCGACCGTCCTGCTCAGTTCCGTGAAGGCCGGTGATTACGATGCGGTCTTCTATCCCGGCGGGCATGGCCCGCTCTGGGACCTGGCCGAAGACAAGCATTCGATCGCCCTGATCGAAGCGTTCTACAACGCCGGTAAACCGGTTGCGACCGTTTGCCATGCCCCCGGAGTATTGCGTCATGCCAAGGACGTGAATGGCCAGCCGTTGGTTAAGGGCAAGAAGGTCACCGGATTCACCAACAGCGAAGAAGAAGCGGTGCAGCTGACCAATGTCGTGCCGTTTCTGGTGGAGGATGAGCTCAAGGCCAAGGGCGGGATCTTTTCCAAAGGGCCTGATTGGGCGAGCTATGTGCTCACCGATGGTCTGTTGCTGACGGGGCAGAATCCGGCGTCGTCGCAGGCGGCGGCGGAAGCCTTGTTGGCGAAGTTGAAGTAATCACAAACCCTGTGGGAGCACGGCTTGCNNGCAAGCCGTGCTCCCACAGGTCCGCGTCAGTCCGCCAGTGCGGCAAAACACTGCTCGATCGACCGCCGCTGCGTCTCTGCATACAGCCCCAATTCATCAATGGTCGGCCGTCCCAGCGCCTTTTCGAACGCTTGCTGGTTGGAATGCACGCCATAGCGGGTTTGCGCGGCGTCCCCCAGGTTTGACTGGAAGATTCCCGCCGCGCTGACCGGCAGGAAGTCTTCGTACACCAAGGGTTCAACCCGCAGATAGCCACCGCTGACCAGCGCTTCCAGGGGCAAGGTTTTCAGTTCGGCTGCCGCCAGGCCTTTTTCCGTCACGAAGTAGCGAAAGTACGCCAGTTCCTGTTGGCGCATGCCCTCGTACGTGTCAGGAAATTCACTGAAGTGCTGCACCATCAACGCGTTGTAGCGCGCGGCGTTGGCTTCGTTGGGGAAGTCCTTGAGTTCGTCCCGGGCGGCATTGAGCAAGCGGTCATACAACGCCCGGCCTTTGGGGGTGAGGGCGGCGCCGCGTTGTTCGATCTCGCCGAAGCGGGCACTGTGGCTGCCGCGGGACTCGGTCTGGTCGGTGAAAGCGACCGGTTCGTCGAGTGCCTTGAAGCTGGTCTGGCGTAGCAGGATCGGGCACTGGCGGCGGGGCGGGCCTTCGATCACCGCCTTGGGGGTGATGCCGTGAACCGGCATCTGTGCCTGGACGATGTCGATGTCCAGGGTGCGGGGTGTCAGGTGATTGATGTGCGGACCTTTGAACGCCACGACATCGGCAATCAGCCGATGCTGGGCGCTGAGCGTCCGGTATTGTTCGGCGGTGACCGTGGCGCTGTGGTGCCAACGGAAGGTTTCCAGCGCCTGCTCGACGAATTCCCCGGCCTCCTGGTCGGTGAGACCGCCCTGGGTTTCGGCGTGGTCAATGAGTTTCAGCGCGGCAGGGGTGAAGATCGACCGCTTGTCCAGCACCGACTGGGCAAACGCCCGCAGTTCCAGGTCTTCGATCAATTCCAGACGCAACAGTGAGGTGAACACGCGGAACGGGCTGACCTGCAACGCCGCTTCATGCACCGCGCGAAACGCCGTGGAATGCACCGGTACCCCGGCCGGGGTCAGGTCGTAATAACCCACCGGCTGCATGCCCATCACCGCGAACAGGCGGGCGAGGGTTGCCAGTTCAGCAGCGGTGCCGACGCGGATCGCGCCATGGCGTTCCAGGTCCAGGCGCTCGATTTCGCCGGTGCTGTTCAACTGTCGGGCCACTTGCGGATCGCTGTCGAGCACATGACGGTTGGTCTGTTCCACCAGCTCCATCAACGCGCCGTACAGTGGCACTTCTTCGCGGTACATGTCGGACATCGCTTTGGAGAAGCGTTGGCGGATCAGGTCGGGGCTGACGAAGCTCGGGTGATTCATGAACAGGTTTCCTGGCGCGGTGACGTGAAGGATGGGAGAAAAGATCGCAGCCTTCAGCGGCGCCGACAAACGAAGTTTCTGACGAACTTCATTCTGCAAAGGACTGCATCCTGTAGGAGTTGTCGAGTGCAACGAGGCTGCGATCCCTGTAGGAGCTGTCGAGTGAAACGAGGCTGCGATCGGCTGCGCAGCAGTCGTAAAATCGGGCAGTGTGGTGTATCAGGAAAAATATGCATGCTGGGTTTACGACTGCTTCGCAGCCGATCGCAGCCTCGTTTCACTCGTCAGCTCCTACAGGTCCAACAAGTCCAAAAGGTCCTACAGGTCCTACGGTTTTTTAGTGCAGTCGTTGATCCTGAGGGCTCTCCGAACGCAGCGATGCCAAAAACTCCCGATACAGGCGTGCCGAACCGGCGGGTGCCTCGACCATTGGCATGTGGCCGATGCCTTCCCAGATTTCCACTCGCAGATCGGCAATGCCTTTGCTCCAGATGGCGACGCTGCTGACATCGATCAAGCGATCCTTGCGCCCCCACAACAACAACGCCGGGGCCTTGATTGCCGGCAGTTTCGGCTCCATCGGCGGGCTGGCGCGAAAATCGCGGAAGATTTCTTCCAGTTCGTCGCGCGACTGTTCATAGCGATGGGCGATGGCGTCCAGTACCACCCGTGGTACCCACGGGGGATCGGCCATCGTCATGGCATAAAAATATTTGAACTCTTCCCGCGAGTTGATCAGGAACGGGTTGTGACCGCGGAACAAATGGTGTTCCAGATCACTGGGCTCGGGCGAGGCGACGCCCGCCGGGTCAAACAGGGCGACCGAGACAATCCGTTCCGGGTAATTGGCCGCTAGCCAGGCCGCGATGTAGCCGCCCATCGAATTGCCGATCACATGGACCTTCTCGACCCCGCAGACATCCAGCAACTGGATCATGCGCTTGGCCTGCAACGGGATGTCATAGCCGCCACCGGCCTTGAAGCCGGTTTCGCCATGGCCGGCGATGTCGGGGATGATCACCCGGTAATTGCCGACAAAGTACCGGGCAAAACGCAGCCAGATATTTTTATCGGCGCTGTAGCCGTGAAGCATCAACACATTGCTGGAGGCCTCGTACGGGCCGCCTTGCCAGGTCGAGACGGTCATTTCGGTGATGGGCACGACAATCTTGTGCAACTTGTACAACCTGGCCTCGGCGGCCACGCTCAAGTCGTACAGCCAGTACCCGATGGCCGGGTAGCTCAACCAGCTCCAGGCCGCGAAAACCGCGATAGCGACAACCAGTAAAAGCATCAGGCGTCTTCCTTCTGAAGGATCAGGACAATATGTGATCGGCGGGTTTCAGGGCTCGAGTCATACGGTGAAAGCTGAAACTGAACCCCGGAAATATGGCAATCACATGACCGCTCTTGCTTTGATACCAACTGTGGCAGCCTCCGGACTTCCACACCGTGCGCTCCATTTCTCTATGGATCATTTCAGTGTAGGTACGTTCTGCCTCGGGGCGTACTTCGATGCTGCGCAAACCTTGTGCTTTTAACGTGCGAATGCAGTCGAGGATGTAGTTCATCTGCGATTCGATGATGAACTGCGCCGACGTGTGGCCAATGCCGGTGTTCGGGCCGGTGACGATAAACAGGTTGGGAAAGTCTGGCAGGCTGGTGCCGAGATAGGCTCGGGGATACTCGGCCCAGACGTTTCGCAGTTGCGTGCCGTTTTTGCCGGTGACGGGGTAGGAAATCACCCCGTCGGTGGCGTCGTATCCAGTGGACCAGACGATCAGGTCGAGGTCGATGTGCTGGCCGTCCTGCATGACGATACCGGTTTCGTCGATCTCGGCGATGCCCTGTTCGCGACTGTGCAGCGTGACGTTGCGGCGGGCCAGTGCCGGGTACAGCGTGCTCGACAAAATGATCCGTTTACAGCCGATGGTGTAATCCGGTGTCAGTTTTCGCCGCAGTTCGGCGTCCGGTACCTGGCGCTTGATGAAGCGCAGGGCCTGAAGCTGGACCATGCGCACCGCCGGTTTCGAGTATTTGAAGGCAATCACCCGGGTTTCGAATTGCCAGTAGATCATCCAGCGCAGCAGCTTGTAGGCCGGCTTGAGCCCGAGCAGCCAACGCTGGAAGCGGCCAAAGCGGCGGTCCGGCCGGGGCAATACCCAATGTGGGGTGCGCTGGAACACATGCAGGTGCCCGACATCCGGCGCAATGGCCGGGATGACCTGCGCTGCACTGGCGCCACTGCCGACGATGGCCACGCGTTTTTGCCGGTAATCGTAGGAATGGTCCCAGTCATTGGTGTGAAAGCTCTTGCCTTGAAAACGCTCCTGTCCCTTGAAGTGCGGCACCACCGGTTGACTCAGCGGCCCGGTGGCATTGATCAGGAACTGGGCGTGAAACGTGCCTTTGGTGGTGTGCACTGCCCAGCGTTTGCCGGCATTGTCCCATTCCACGCGCTCGACATTGGCTTGCAGTTCCACCCGGTCGCGCAGGCCGAAGCGTTCCACCACATATCGGGTGTAGCGATGCAGTTCGGCCTGTTCGGCGAACATCTGCGTCCAGCGGTAAGGGGCGAAGGACAGTGAGTAGAGCGGCGAGGGCACGTCGACCGCCGCGCCGGGATAGGTGTTCTGGCACCAGGTACCACCGAAGAAGTCCCGCCGTTCCAGCAGGCGAAAGTCAGTGATGCCGGCCTTGAGCAAATTGACCGCTGCACACTGCCCGCCAAAGCCGCTGCCGATGATCAACACCTGGAAGGTCTGCATGGGGCTCCCGTTTGTCGTTGTTTTTAGTTCCCTTCTTTCATGTATAGCCCCAATCGGCGGGGGCATTGCACTTGATCTTGTAGGAGCGAGCTGGCTCCGGGCGGCGTTCCGACGATGGACTCAAGGCTGACGCGTTTACCTAGAAAACCCGCGTCATCGTTAACGTCCATCGCGAGCAAGCTTGCTCCTACAGAACAGTGTGAATTCAGGCTGCCCTCCGGTGATGGCTATTTAACGTTACCCTGATAGACTTCGAGCACGCCTGTTATCCCCGTGAGATCAGGTTCCGTCCTGTGGTGCAGAGGTCCCAATGGGAAATATGGGAGGAAAAGGACTTTCGCTGGCCAGGAGGCTCTACACATCGCGCACCCTCGGTCTGGTCTTGGGATTGCTGTGCGTGAGCGTGGCGATGTACCCGTTGAACCCGGCGCCCTGGCTCTGGTGCTTGATGCTGTTCAATGGCTTGCTCTGGCCGCACCTGGCCTACCAATGGGCACGCCGGTCTACGACGCCTTACCATGCCGAACACCGTAATTTGCTGGTAGACGCCTTCATGGGTGGTTTCTGGGTCGTCGCCATGCACTTCAATCCGCTGCCCAGCGCCACCACCCTGTCCATGATGGCAATGAACAACGTGGCCATCGGTGGTTTGCGTTTTCTCCTGGCGGGCACCGTCGCGCAGATTCTTGGCATGCTCGCCGGATGGCTGATTTTCTTCCCGTTCTTCATCCCTGAAACCAGTCAACTTCAGCTATACGCCAGCTTGCCCCTGATGTGTTTTTATCCGTTGGCGCTGGGCTTGATCTGCTTTCGCCAGGCCCATGCCCTCGGCCGGCAGAAGCGTGAATTACTGGCCCTGAGCCGCACCGACAGCCTGACCGGCCTGCTCAATCACGGTGCCTGGAAGGACCAACTGGAAGTCGAGTTCCAGCGCTGCCAGCGCCAGCAGCAGGGCGGGGCGATTGCCCTGATCGACATCGATCATTTCAAAAGCATCAACGACACCTACGGTCACGTCGCCGGTGACATCGTGTTGCGGCATCTGAGCAAAATGCTCATGCAGAACCTGCGGGCCACCGATGTTGCCGGCCGTTACGGCGGCGACGAGTTCTGCGTGATTCTCCCGGACCTGCCGCTGAGCAGCGCCGCGGCCGTCATGGAAGCCCTGCGTGATCGATTCGCCACCTTGGGTTACGAGCAAACTCCGGCGCTGAATGTCAGCCTGAGTATCGGCCTGGCGGCCTTCAACCCCACCCACACCGACGCCACCTTATGGCTCAACGATGCCGATAACGCACTGTACGAAGCCAAGACTACCGGGCGTAATCGTGTTATCTGCTGCGGTGATGGTCGACCGCATCGCGAATTGCTCGACCCGGTCTGACATCCACTACACCCCTTTGTAGGAGCTGGCTTGCCAGCGAAGGCGGCCTGACAGCCGACCTGTCTTTTGCTGACCGGGTACATATCCATTCCTGTGGTAACGGCTGCTTATGGTTTCGTCCTGACGGACGACTCCCTTTGGCAAACGCCCCAAAGGAAGCAAAGGTCTCGCCCCGGCGTCCGGCCCCTCGCCAAGGCTCGGGGTTCCTTCGCTCCGGTATCCATCCGGGGACACTGCCCTCCGGTTGGCTTCGCTGCACCTACATGCAGCGTGTTCGACTGCGTCGAACGGCGCTGCGCGCCACTCCCCGGATGAACACCTCCACTCAGCCTACCGAAGGGGCGGGTGGATCAAGATCAAAAGCCAAAGCCAAAGCCAGGGCGTAGGAATGATCGATAATCGGCGCACAACTTTTCAAGACGTTTCCTACAACGTACCCTGTTGCCGCGTTTCGGCATCGACTCCTATAGTTCGGGCTCGCGGAAAATTCCGTGAACGACCTTGGCCGGTCGGTATCTGAAACGTCACAGTGCTGCAGGTTTTATGGCGGCTGTGCGCGGGACATCTTCGGGTGTGCCGGTTTTTCAGGTACCGGTCGGCCAACCCGCACACGGCTGCCACCTTAACTTCGTTTGGCCGCGAGTGGTGGTAGCTCAACCTGGAGTTACATGTATGTTCGACCAAGTCATGCCCCGTTACCTCCCCATCGACACCTACGACGCCACCCACCCGGTGCTCTTCATCAACACCCACAAAGAACTCAGCGACATGGCCGCTTGCGCCATGCACCGTTTCACGGTGGTTCGTGATCTGGCGGACACGTTGTCCAGCCTCAATCTCAAAGACATTTCCGATTGCGATCTGACGCGGGTGACGCGTGCCGTGCATTTGCTCATGCGCGAAGGCTGCGCGGTGCTGGATGTGATTCAGGCGAGGGCGTTGCAGCGGGAGGAGGGGTTCAAGGCTACTGTCTAGCAGTGTTTGACCTGACGCTATCGCGAGCAGGCTCGCTCCCACAGAGTAAGTGTCGTACACATGATTTGTGTTCGATACATTCCTTGTGGGAGCGAGCCTGCTCGCGATGGCGGTGTGTCAGGCGACGGAGCATTACCCGTTGCCCGTCACTCCTTGACGCTCATGAATTCCTCTGCCCAACGGATGTATTCCTCCGGCTGGGTATAGGTATGTGTCAGTTCGGTCGCGCTCAGGTCTGAGGCCTGGGTAAAGATCTGACGCTGTTCGCGCAGGCTGTCGTAGGTCGCCTTGATCGCGGCGAAGTAGGCGCCGTGGCCGTCGATAGTGACGCGAACGCCCAGTTCGGCCAGGCGTTTGTCGTCGCGCAGCGCCGGGTTGCCGTAGGTCACCAGCATCAGCGGTACGCTCAGGTGCTCGGCGATCTGTTCCAGGTGATCGAAGTCCTTCACGCCCACCATGCAAATGCCGTCTGCGCCAGCAGCCTGGTATTGCCGGGTTCGGCTGATGATTTCCTGGACCGGCAGAATCCCTGCATGGGTACGGGCAATGATCGCCATTTCCCGATCACACCGGGCTTCCAGTGCCGCGCGAATTTTGCCCACACCTTCGGCGACCGTGATCAGGTCGGTGGATTTTCGGCCGAATTGCGCCGGCAACAAGGTGTCTTCGATGGTCAGGGCCGCCACGCCGGCCCGTTCGAGTTCGACGATAGTGCGCATGACATTCAGTGCGTTGCCGTAGCCGTGGTCGGCGTCGGCAATTACCGGCAACTGGGCGACACGGCCGATGCGGGTAGCCTGCTCGGCGAACTCGCTGAGGGTGATCAAGGCAAAGTCAGGGGCGCCCAGCACCTGCAATGACGCGACCGAACCACCCAGGATGCCCACCTCGAACCCCAGGTCGGCGGCGATCCGTGCCGACATCGGGTCGAAGACCGATGCGGTGTGATAGCAGGTGTTGGAAGCGAGCAGTTGGCGAAAATTGCGGCGCAAATCTTGATGAGACAGCCTGGACATATGAGTTCCACCAATGGAAATGGAAGGGCTTGAGCAAAAGTGTCAACGCCGAAAGTGTTAGAGGCTATCACGGGTGCATGTTAGGAATGATGACGAATTTAACGTGATTGCTGCCTTTTTAACGCGATTACGCCGCCACGGCCCGCGCTTGTTGGTTGAGCAACAATACGCCGCGTACCGAATCACCGGGTTGCAGTTGCAGGCGTTTGGCGGTGAGACGATCGACCAGCAGGCTGTCGCCCACCTTTCGCGCCGGGGCGGTGGTGATGCGGCAGTTTTCCAGGCGCCGGTTGTGGATCAGCCACATCGGTGCCTCGTCGTCCGGGGTGCCGATGGTCAACGCCAGCAATTGACTGTCGCGCACGGTACGGATGTCGGGCACCGGGGCCTCGATGACTGGCCCGGCGTCGAAGATGTCGATGTAACCCTGGTGGGCAAAACCTTCGGCGGACAGGATTTTCAACGCCGGCTCGCTGTTCGCGTGAGGCTTGCCGATCACGGCCTGGGCCTGTTCGGTGAGCAGGCAGGTGTAAAGCGGTTGGCGTGGCATCAGCTCGGCGATGAACGACTTGTTGCCCAGCCACGACAAGTGATCGGCATGGCTGAAGTCCATTTTGAAAAAGTGGCGGCCCACGCTGTCCCAGAAAGGTGAACACCCTTGCTCATCGGCACTGCCGCGCAGTTCGGCGATGAGTTTGTCGCTGAACAGGTGCGGGAACTCCGCTACAAACAACAGGCGACCCAGGGAGAGCAGTCGACCGTGACCGCCCAGGCGTTGATCGGGGCGCAGGAACAATGAGCAGAGTTCCGATTGCCCCGTCATTTCATTGTTCAGGAACAGGGTCGGAATGTGCCGCCGGATGCCCAGGTCTGCCGAGGCGTTGACCGTCAGCCCGACCCGGTAGTTGTACCAGGGTTCGCGCAGGCCGACGGCCCCCGTCAGGGCGCTGACGCCTATCACTTGCTGTTCGTCGTCTTCAAGCACGAACAGGTAGTCGGCATCGGCGCGTTCGACCTGTTCGGCAAACGTCCGTTTCGCCCAACGCAGACGATGGCTCAGGCGCTCTTCGTTGGCCGGCAGGCTGCTCAATCCGCGGCCAGCCTGCCGGACCAGCGCGAGCAAAACGGGGAGGTCGGTGACCTGCACCGGACGGACAATCATGTTGAAGCTCCTCGTTCACACCGGTTCGGGCGTTGGCGTTGGGCACCGGGGCGACCTGGATTCACAGTGCTATCAGCCGGACAGGGCTGTGTTCCCTGATCTTCAGCGCTGCGCACATATCGGCGTCCAGGGTCACGGGTTGTCCGGCGATGAAGTCCAGGTCGGCGACGATGGCGCGATAGTTTTCCAACGAGTCATTGCTCACCAGGTAGCGGCCGCGGGCGTCGTTGACTGGGCCGGGTCGGACCAAAGCGGTGTGGCTGCGGGCAGTGGAACGGATGGCGCTGGTGCGTGCAATCAGCGTCGGGCCGCCATCGAACAGGTCGACATAGCTGTTGGTTTCGAACCCCTCGCGCTCCAGGATATCGAAGGCTTCCTGGCCATCGGGATGGATTCGCCCGATGCACTCTTGCGCGGCCTGGGGCAGCATCGGTACATAGATTGGGTACTGCGGCATCAATTCGGCGAGAAACGTCCGGCTTTCCAGGCCGCAAAGCCGTTCTGCCTCGACGTAGGGCAGGTCGAAGAAGTGCTTGCCTACGGCATCCCAGAACGGCGAATGGCCTTCATCATTGCTGTAGCCGACGATCTCGGTAATCACTACGTCGGAAAAACGCCGGGCGTGGGCGGCAATGAATAGCAGGCGAGCCCGTGACAAGAGCTCCGAGAACGCTGTGCGCTCCAGCGCTGCATCGATATGAAAACCGCGCAGCAAAGTATGGCCGCTGAGGTCATGGCACAGCGACAGCGCCGGTACGCCGTGCTCGATGTTCAGCTCCCGCGAGGCACTATTGAAATCGCGATTGCGCAGGCTGTAGAACGGTTCGCTGAAGCCGGCAGTGGCTAGGATTTCCGAGCAGCCCGCCAGACGCCGGGTCGCCAGGTCTTCCAGCACGAAGAAGTAGTTCTCGGGGCCGGGACTTTGCACGTCTTGTTCGAACGAAGTGCAGGAATCGAGAATTCTATCGCGAAGGCGTTCGCTGTCGTCCGGGAGGGACGTCACACCTACCAGGCTTTCGCGGGCAAGTCGCTGCAATTGGGGCAGGTCGGTTAATTGCACTGGACGCAAGACCAGCATGGATGCACTCCTGTATCAAAGGGCCCGGTGACTGGCATCGGGCCTGACTATCACTGTCGGTTTCCACGCGTTGAAACGGCGGTCGCCTTGTCAGGCTCCGCTCTTTTTTTGTCACTCGTTTTGGGTATATGGCCATCTGTGGCAACCGGCCCGGACCGTGCAATCGCAAGGGGGTATCGAGGTGCATATGGCGTTGCATTCGGACGGCGTCTGGTCCAGACCGGGATCGGCGATCGGGTCATTGAATGAAGGCATCCGGGCTCCTGCTGGATGGGTGTTGGTAATCCGTTGAAAGCAGTATTTAGTTAAGGCGCGCTCCATGTCTAGTTAATTTTCGCGCCGTTCTGAACACCCGATCAGGCTGCGGAGCCGCATCGGCAGAAGGCTACGCAGATGTCGATCTGCCTTGTAGGGCATAGCCTTTAAAGATGTCGGAGATGGCTATTGTTGTGAGATGAAATGCCTGACCGAACCCGTATCATTGGCTGAAACGAAACACCCCCGGTTAGCCCGGTTACGGCACAATTGCGCGATATTGCACGGCGAGACGCCGTTTTTCCTTGGCATCGACAGAGAGACTTTTCGTGCAGACGACCCGTTTGACCCTGATGTGCCACGCTCGAACCGTCGCACAAAAATTGGCGCGTTTTCCTACAAATGAGCCATTGGAAATGGATTGGCAATCGGCAAGGGGGTCGCGCAGTGCCCGATTCAAGGGGGCGCCGAGGCTGATGTGCGCTCCGGAACTGCGGACCCGGCAAACTGCCGGGCTGTTCGGCGATCGCGTGGAAATTGTCGAGGCACTCAGGGACTGCGATTTCGGGCGCTGGAACGGTGTACGCATCAGCGATCTGCAAAAAAACGAGCCCGAAGGGCTCGAGCGCTGGATTGCCGACCCGGACTCGGCGCCCCACGGTGGCGAATCAGTGGCGCACGTCGTCGAGCGGGTGGCGGCGTGGCTGGAGACGCTGCAGGCGACACCCGGTCATGTCGTCGCCGTGACTCATCCGTTTATCATCCGCGCCGCGCTGACGACCGTGTTGCAAGGTTCGGCGTTCAACCTGATTGATGTCGAGCCGTTGTCAGCCATCGAACTGAGGTTCACCGGGTGTTGGCGGCTGCGCTTGCCGGGCGCTGAGCCCGAAGGAACGCTTTGATGAAAAAACTCCTGGTCATCGGCATCGGCGCCGGCAATCCCGACTACATCACGATGCAGGCGGTGAAGGCGCTGAATCGGGTCGACGTGTTTTTCCTCATGGACAAGGGCCAGAGCAAGGACAAGCTGATCGACCTGCGCCGGGACATCTGCGAACGCTACATTACCGATCGTGATTACCGCTTTGTCGAGGCCCAAAGTCCGGAGCGCGAGCGAGGCGAGGTGGACTACAGGTCCAGTGTCGATGATCTGAACCTGGCCAAGCAGCGCACCTTTGAGCAACTGATCAACGAGCAAATGTCTGACGACCAGTGTGGCGGTTTCCTGGTATGGGGCGACCCGGCGTTGTACGACAGCACTATTCGCATCCTGCAGTCGATCCTGGCCAGCGGCGCCTGTGCGTTCGAGTTCGAGGTGATCCCCGGTATCACCAGCGTCCAGGCGCTGGCGGCGCAGCACAAGGTGCCGCTCAATCAGATTGGCCGCTCGGTCGAGATCACCACGGGCCGGCGACTGGCGGCGGGGCAGGTGAGCGATGCGGACAGCCTGGTGGTGATGCTCGATGCGCAGGATGCCTACCATCAGGTGGCGGATCAGGATACCGAGATTTATTGGGGGGCCTACCTGGGGACGCCGGATGAAATCCTGATCAGTGGCAAGCTCAAGGATGTGGCGGATGAGATCGAGCGGGTGCGCAAGGCGGCGCGGTTGGCCAATGGGTGGATCATGGATACTTATCTGTTGCGCAAGCCTTGAGGGGTTGGTTGCTGGTTCGGGCCTCATCGCGGGCAAGCCCGCTCCCACAGGGGCTGATGGTGTACACAAAATGAATGAACACCTTCAATACTTGTGGGAGCGGCGGTGCGACGATTCGACTTGCCCGCGATGGGGCCTTCAAGTTCACCTCAGGAAATGACCTTGACCCCGCGCCCAAACCGCTCCCGATACACCGACGGCGGCACGCCCACCACGCTGCGAAACGCCACCCGAAAGCTTTCCACCGAACGATAACCACAACGCTGGGCGATCTGCTCGGTGTTTTGATTCGTGCTTTCCAGCAGTTCACGGGCGCGGCCCAGGCGTTCGTGTTGCAACCATGTCTTGGGCGACTGGCCGCTGGCTTCGGTGAAGCGCCGCAGGAATGTGCGTTCACTCATGGCCGCTTCGCTCGCCAGGTCGCGCACCTCCAGCGGTTCATGCAGCCGCTCGCGTGCCCACTGCATGACGCGGGAAAGATCGCTGCGCGGTGTAGGACTGACCGGCGTGGGAATGAATTGCGCCTGGCCGCCGGTGCGTTGCGGTGACATCACCAGTCGCCGCGCCACGGCATTGGCCACCTGCGTGCCGAAGTCCCGTGCCACCAGATGCAGGCACGCATCGATGCCGGCTGCGCTGCCGGCCGAGGTGATCAATTGGCCCGAGTCGACGTACAACACGTCCGGGTCCACCACAATGTCCGGAAAGCGCTCGGCCAGTTCCGTGGTGTAGCGCCAATGAGTGGTAGCACCGTGACCATCGAGCAAGCCGGTGGCGGCCAATACGAATACCCCCGAGCAGATCGACAATAACCGCGCGCCACGGGTATGGGCCTGGCGCAGTGCCGCAAGCAACGCCTCGGGTACTGCAGCGTTGCGGTCGCGCCAGCCGGGAATGATGATGGTGCGGGCATGCCCGAGCAGTTCCAGGCCACCATCGGCCAATACCTGGATGCCACCCATGGCGCGCATCGGTCCTTGATCGACGGCGACGATTTGATGTTCGTACCAGGGAAAATCGAATTCCGGCCGTGCCAGACCGAAGATTTCCACGGCAATGCCGAACTCGAATGTACAGAGGCCGTCGTAGGCCAGAATGGCGACCAATCCAGGGGCAGGCTGCATTTGGCGGAAAATTCCCGGTGAGTGTCTTGTGCGCCACTGTAGCGGCAAGTGGCAGGCGGATAAAGTCTGCTCATACCCAATGACACCCTGGAGTACTGCCCATGACCAGCCTGGTTCGCGAAATTCCCGCCGCCCCGTCGGCCATCGCCCTGATGCACTTCAGCAACCGCCTGACGTTCGAAACCGATTGTTCCGACGTTCACGGCAGCCAGCAGACCGGTGAAATCGATTTCGTCCTGGTGGACGTGCGTGGCCCATTGGCGTTCGAGCGCGGGCATGTACCGGGCGCGATCAATATTCCGGGGCGGTTACTCACGGCTGAAGGTCTGGCGGCCTACCCGAAAACCAACCTGTTCGTGGTCTATTGCGCGGGCCCGCACTGCAACGGCGCAAACAAGGCGGCGGTGAAACTGGCGGCGCTGGGTTACCCGGTAAAGGAGATGATCGGTGGGGTGACCGGGTGGCTGGATGAGGGGTTTGAGTTGAGTGTTGCGGTGCAACGGCCGGCCGATACCGTTGTCAGTTGTGAATGCTGAAATCACTCATGTAGGAGCCGGCTTGCTGGCGAAGACGGCAGTCCAGTCGACAATGCAGCGTCTGATACGCAGCCATCGCCAGCAAGCCGGCTCCTACATTTAAACCGCGCTCCACCACGCATCCAGCGTCGCCTGCAACCAGTCAAAAACGGCGGCATGGGCGGCGCTGTCCTGCGGGTCTCGAGGCAACGGCGACTCCTCGGCAAAATGCCGGTTCAGCACCGCCACCGACTCGGCATTCCACTCTGGATGAAACTGCAAGCCCATCCGGGTCGGCCCGACGCGGTACATCTGTTGCGCACACTGTTCGCTGCTGGCCAGCAATTGCGCATTCGGCGGCAGGTCAATGGCGTCTTCGTGCCATTCCAGCACGCTCAAACGCTGACCGTCGCTGAAGTTAACGGTGGTCCATCCGGTTTCGTTGCGTTCCATGCGCCGCACATTGCCACCCAGGGCCAGGGCTAGCAACTGCGCCCCCAGGCAGATGGCGAACACGGGGGCATCCTGTTTCAGGCTGCCGGCCAGCCATTGGCGTTCGGCTTCGAGCCATGCCGGTCCGGCGTTGGATTCATAGGGGCCACCCAGCAGAATCGCCGGTGCCGAGCTCACCGCTGGCAACTGATCGAGGTCAGCGCGAAAGACGTTCAGTGTCACCCCTCGGGAGGTGGCCCACTCAGCGATGGCGCCCGGGCCCTCGGCGGGGTGGTGCTGGATCAGATTCAACTCGGACATCACGCTTCTCTTGAATGGGCGGTCTGGCGGTCAATGTGCCGTAAAAAAGGGCTCGTCGCCAGCAAGACTCTTCAGTCGGACCGCTGCCGAAATCTTGTGCCACCGCCCAAGCCGCTCTAGACTGCCGGCCACTTCGGTCTTGCCCGCCACAAGCGAACGACCGAAAGCTGCCTATCGAAGCTGTCTATATAAGATGCTCATAAAGCCTCCGCACACAGGAGTTATAAATGAAGAAGCTAGTGATGTTCGGTGCCCTGGCACTGTCGATGTTGTCCCTGACCGCTGTGGCCGAAGACGCCAAGCCGATCCGCATCGGTATCGAAGCCGGTTACCCGCCATTCTCGATGAAAACCCCTGATGGCAAACTCACCGGTTTCGACGTCGATATCGGCGACGCGCTGTGCGAGCAGATGAAAGTGAAGTGCACGTGGGTCGAGCAAGAATTCGACGGCCTGATCCCGGCACTGAAGGTCAAGAAAATCGACGCCATCCTGTCGTCCATGACCATCACCGACGACCGCAAGAAGAACGTCGATTTCACCATCAAGTACTACCACACCCCGGCGCGCTTCGTGATGAAGGAAGGCACCGACATCAAGGACCCGCTGACCGAGCTCAAGGGTAAGAAGGTCGGTGTGCTGCGCGCCAGTACTCATGACCGCTTCGCCACCGAAGTGCTGGTGCCGGCCGGTATCGAGCTGGTGCGTTACGGCTCCCAGCAGGAAGCCAACCTGGACATGGTCTCCGGTCGCGTCGATGCGCTGCTGGCCGACTCGGTCAACCTCGACGACGGTTTCCTGAAGACTGACGCGGGTAAAGGCTTCGCTTTCGTTGGCCCTGAGTACAACGATCCGAAATACTTCGGCGGTGGTGCCGGTATCGCTGTGCGCAAGGGCGATACCGTCCTGGCCGAGCAATTCAACAAGGCCATCACCGAAATTCGTGCCAACGGCAAGTACAAGCAAGTGCAGGACAAGTACTTCAAGTTTGACGTTTACGGCGAGTAATCGAGCTGTTTAAAAAAATGGCAGCCGTTGACGCGGCTGCCATTTTTTTATGCTCATAATTGATCCCGCCCAACACAATTCTCAACGGTAGGAGCTGGCTTGCCAGCGAAAGCGGTCTGACAGTCACACACTTTGTTGAATGTGCCGACGTCTTCGCTGGCGAGCCAGCTCCTACAAGTTCTGCAGGAGCTCCCTATGCAACGCATCGACCATCCACTGCCCTGGAGCCACCTCGGAACCGAACGCACCCTCAGCGTGTTCCGTTATGGCAACGGCACTCGCAAGGTCTACATCCAGGCCAGCCTGCACGCCGATGAACTGCCGGGCATGCGCACGGCCTGGGAACTGAAGAAGCGCTTGACCGAGCTGGAAAGTCAGGGCCGGTTGCAGGGTGTGATCGAACTGGTGCCGGTGGCCAACCCCATCGGTCTCGATCAGCACTTGCAAGGCAGCCACATGGGCCGCTTCGAACTGGGCAGTGGCAAGAACTTCAACCGCGCGTTCGTCGAACTCAGTGCCCCGGTGGCAGCGTTGATCGGTGATCGCCTGGGCAGCGACGCGCAGGCCAATATCGCGCTGATCCGCCAGACCATGGGCCAGGTGCTCGATGGCTTGCCGGCTCCGGCTTCGCAACTGGAAGCGATGCATCGCTTGTTGTTGCGCCACGCCTGTGATGCCGATATCACCCTCGATCTGCATTGCGACTTCGATGCGGCCATCCACATTTACGCATTACCGCAGCACTGGCCGAAGTGGCAATCCCTGGCGGCGCGCTTGAAGGCCGGCGTCGCGTTGCTGTGTGAAGATTCCGGTGGCAGCTCTTTCGACGAGTCTTGTTCCTCGCCATGGTTGCGCCTGGCGAGAGCGTTCCCCGACGCGGCGATTCCACCGGCCAACCTGGCGACAACCCTGGAGTTGGGCAGCATGGGCGATACCCGTGTGGACCAGGCGCAAGCCAATTGCGAGGCGATTCTAGGCTTTCTCGCCGAGCAGGGTTTCATCAATGGCACCTGGCCAGCGGCGCCGGGTGATTGCTGTGAAGGCATGCCGTTCGAAGGCACCGAATACCTGTTCGCGCCACATCACGGGGTGGTCAGTTTCCTGCGCGAGGCCGGTGAGTGGGTGGAGAAGGGCGATGCCCTGTTCGAAGTGGTTGACCCGCTGAACGACAAGGTCACCACCGTGCGTGCCGGGACCAGCGGTGTGCTGTTTGCCATTGATCGCGGGCGCTATACGCAACCGGGGACCTGGCAGGCGAAGGTGGCGGGACGTGAGCCGATTCGGGTGGGTAAGCTGATCAACGACTGATCCGATTCATCTGTAGGAGGTGGCTTGCCAGCGATGAGGTCCTTAAGGGCGCTATCGCTGGCAAGCCAGCTCCCACAGAAGTGCCTGTGATGATGGGAAGAAATGTTAGGCTTTGCCCCGAATCCTGCGCACTGTGAAGGAAGGCTTATGTTGAAGTTTCTCGCTCTGCTCACGCTGCTGGCATCGGCCGCTGTCCACGCTCAAACCCCGCTGCAAACCGACCTGCCGCTCAAGTATCTGGAGCAGGCCAACCTCGATTCCCGCGATCAGCCCCTGGTGATTTTCCTTCACGGCTACGGCAGTAACGAGCAGGATCTGTTCGGCATCAAGGATGAGTTGCCCGCGCAATACACGTACCTGTCGGTCCGCGCGCCGATGGTGATGGAAGAGGGCAGTTACCAGTGGTTTCGCAAAAAGGGCGAAGGTGCCTACAACGGCGAGACCGATGATCTGAAGACCAGCGGCCAGTTGCTGCTGGATTTCGTCGCGCAGGCGGCGAAGAAATATCACACCGAACCGGCCAGGGTGTTTCTGGTGGGATTCAGCCAGGGTGCGATCATGTCCTATGAAGTCGCCCTGCGGCACCCCGAGGCGGTAGGCGGGATCGCCGCATTGAGCGGGCGGATTCTGCCGGTGTTGCGATCCGAGCTGAAACCGGATGAAAAACGCCAATCGCTGGCGATATTCATCGGTCATGGCACGGCGGACAAGCGTCTGCCGTACAGCGACGGCACCGAGGCCAACAGCCTGTTGCAGAGCGTGTCACTCGAACCCGAATTTCACGCCTACCAGGGTGTCGGCCATAACATCAGTGCCGAAGAAATGCAGGACCTGAGCGCCTGGCTACAACGCCTCAATCCCTGAGGTTTATTTGCCGCTGACGATCTGCTTGATCAGCGTCTCGTGGGCCGCCATGTCGCCGGGGCGGGAAATGACCTGAATCACAGTCATGCGTCCGCCGGACGCCGCCATCAGCGTGGTATTGAGGGTCATGCCACCACCCTGGGTCGCGGTGCTGTCGACCTGACGCACGCCCAGCCCGGTAGTTTTCAGGGTCAGGCTTTTTTCGCTGAGCTTGTTGTAGTCCGGCAGGGCCTTGCGTTGCGCCGCGTCGAAGTCGGCGGCGGTGCCATCGAGAAACGCACCGTCGTTATCCTTGACCTGGGTCCCTTCCGGCAGGCTGTTTTCAGCCGCGATGATCACGGTCTTGGTGGTTTCGTTGGCGTACATGGTGCCGCTCGCGCCGGTGGGGCTGGTCGGCAGCGGGTTGGCGACAAAGCCTTTGGGCAAGGTGAAAGTGAATTTGCCGCCGAGCATCGAGACCTTCTGGGTCGATGCCGTCTCCTTGGTCGGGGCCGTGGCCTTGGCGGCCTGCGCATTCAAAGCCCCCAAAGTGGCAACCGCCGCCAGCAGCAGGACAACGGCTTTTTTACTCAACAGTGACATCAGTGAATCTCCAGGGATGGTCGCGCGGTGGGGGGGCGCGATCATCCCATGGAGGTTGTGGCAGGTTCCAGTGTGGGCTAACGGACGGTCGCCCCGGTAAAGTCAAACAATGCAATACGCTTAGGCTTCGCGCCGCACCGGATAGCTCTCGATCACCTCCAGAAACTCGATCCGCCGCTCGCTGGCCAGCAACTGCGGCAGCAACCGCTCGTATTCCTGGCGATACGGCTTGCTCAAGTGACGAGCGATGAAGTCTTCCTTGCTGCAGTTCCAGGTTTCGTAGAGCACCAGGGTGTTCGGGTCGTCTTGAAGTTGGTGCACCCAGGTGTTGACGAAGTCCGGCTCGGCCGACATCTGGTGCACGACGTCCAGCAGGCGTTCTCTGGTTTCGGCGAAGCGTTCCGGTCTGGACGGCAGGTAAACGATAAACGCGACTTGATCACTCATTTCATCACCTTCGACGGTCGGGAATGGCTTACTGCGCCTGGTTTTGCGGGAACAGGTTGCGGCGGGTTTCTTCGTCGAATTCCGCCTTCAGCACCAGTTTCTCCTTAAGGCCGAGCGCGCGTTGGGCGGCCGGGCGGGCGCTGATTTCATCGAACAGGCGCTTGACGTTCGGGTAGGCCGCCAGCCCGGTTTCACCGAAGATATAGGGCGCGTAGTTGGCCCAGCCCCAGAGCGCCATGTCGGCGATGCTGTAGCTGTCACCCGCCAGATACTGATGCTCGGCCAGGCGCTGATCGAGCACGCGATAGTGGCGCTCGACTTCCTTGAGATAACGATTTTTCGCATAAGGCAGGTCTTCCGGCGCGTGGTGCAGGAAGTGTACGGCCTGGCCGGAGAACGGTGACAGGCCGGTGGCGATGAACATCAGCCACGACAGCAGTTCGGCATTGCCGGCAGCGCTGGTCGGCAGGAAGCGTTGATGCTTTTGCGCCAGGTGCAACAGGATCGCCTGGGAGTCGAAGACCGTGGCATCGCCATCGACCAGCGCAGGCACTTTGGCGTTCGGGTTGATTGCCAGAAAGGCTGGCAGGTGTTGTTCGCCCTTGAAGGTATCGACGCCGATCAGCTCATAGGGCGTTTGCAATTCTTCGAGCAACAGGGCGACTTTCATCGGGTTCGGCGAAGGGTGGAAAAAGAATTTCATGGTGTAGGCCTCAGTCAGTAGGGGTCAGGAACTGAGGCTGATGGTGGGCGAAACTTGTTCGATTGACGTACGGAATTGTTGGGCTATTCGTGCGAAACCATCGAAGGTGTTGCAGGCGCTTTGGCCGTTTCCCGTGTGGTGGCAATCACCGCACCGGCAATAATCAGCAGCGCGGGAATCATCAGGACCGGGCTGGCATGGCTGCGCCCGACGACGATCAGCAGCAGGGTGGAAATCAGCGGCGCCAGGTAGGACAACGCGCCCAGAGTGGCGAGGCTGCCGTGTTTGGTGGCGTGGTCCCAGGCAAAAAACGCCAGCCCCGCCGGGCCCAGCCCGAGCACGACAATCGCGGTCCACTGACTCGCCTCGGGCCGTACAGTGGTTTCGAAGGCCAGATGACAGATCAGTCCGCCCACGGCAGACATACCGCAGATACCCCCGATGATGCTGCTCGGCACTTCCTTGAACCGACGGTTGAACACCGAATATCCGGCCCAGATCAGGGCACAGCCAAACGCTGCGAGGTAGCCGGGGATCGGCATGGCGCCGCCGGTGCCTGAGTCGCGTTGCTGCATGATGAATGCCGTGCCTGCCAGGCCCAGCAGGGCGCCCAGCACTTGGCGCTTGTGCAGCTTCTCTGCGGCGGCGCAGGTCGAAAGCAGCACCAGCAACAGCGGCCACAGGTAGTTGATCAGGCTGGCTTCGGCCGCTGGCGCGGCCTTGAGGGCGAAAAAATACAACGCGTGGTAAACGAAGATGCCGACAAACCCCGTGGCCCATACCGCCCAGGGTTGGCGCCAGCTGTTGAATCCGCTGATGCCGTTTCGACCCAGGATGATCAGGCTGGCGATAAACGCCACGCCGAAGCTCAGGGTGAGTACTTCAAACGGGGGCAGGCCTTCGGTGAGGGTGGTCAATAACGCCAGGCAGGACCAGAGGAATATGGCGATCACACCGACCGCGGTGGCGGAGTGGGCACTACGGGCGCGAGACGTGGCCATGTCTGTTCCTTCAGTCGTGGAACGGGCGACTTCCTTGCCCGATGACCTGATGCAGCTTAGCGCTTGATCGCGGTTCGTCCAGCGTCCGCCGTCACCGCAGCGACGGGCCGCGCCAGCAGGTGTCTGGTCACGCCCAGCATCGCCACCGATACCGCCACGCCGAGGGCAAACGCGCTCATCCCCATCCATGGCAATGCCAGCGCCAATACCAGGCAGAACGCCGAGAACGAATACATGCCGGTGGCGGTCGCCCGCAGCAGGGCCGCGGTAAATGCCGGGCCACGGGTTTGATGGGAGAACACCGCCATCACACTGCCCAGCACCGGGAACACCGCGAGCAACCCGCTCCAGCGGTCGCCGACGGTGCTGGCGAGCAAGGTCACAGCCAGGGTCAGCAGGGCGCCGGCCATCATGCGCAGCAGCAGTTTGTCGGACTTCGGCGCCGGGCCTGAAACGATCGGTCGCACCGACGGGAACAGGTAGGGGGCGGCCAATAGGGCCGTTGCAGCAGCCATCACCGAAAACAGCAGCGACGACGGGATCAACGACAGCACCACGGCGACCACGGCCCATACCGACAGCGAAATCGCCAGGGCCAACGGCCAATTCGCCCGTTGGGCGACCTGGGCGTAGGTCACGCAGAAGGCGATCATCGCAAACATGGCCGACAGCGCCGCCAAGGCCGATTGCGCGGCGAACCGTTCACCCTGTTCGATGGCGAGGAAGAACAGAATCGGCCCGACGACTACCGGCAATCCCGACAACCAACCCGCCACGCTCGGCCCCCAGCGCTTGCCGGCCAGGGAAATCAACAGCAGGAATCCTGGGATTATCAGCAGTTTGAGCATCAGCACCCGTACTTCTCCATTTTTCTTTCAGGCAGCCACATTAGCAGGGCTGCCCTGTATGTACACAACTTATGTATACAAAAATACCCCTGTAGGAGCGAGCTCTGCTCGCGAAAAACGCCCGTACAACGCGTTCGTTCAGACAACCCGCGCAATCGTTGCCGTCCATCGCGAGCAAGCTCGCTCCTACAGAGGGTTTTGTGCATACGCTGAACCGTCTAATCTGGGCGCCTCACACCTGTTGACGGACCATTGCGTGAAATTCAGTTTGCCCAAAGTCGGCACCGCGCCGTTTTGCCCGCCGGAAGTGGCGGGTACCGTTGCCGTTGATCCCGGCGCGTCGTTTTTCAAACGTGTTTTGCGCTTTGCCGGCCCCGGTTTGTTGGTGTCCATTGGCTACATGGACCCGGGCAACTGGGCGACCGCGATAGAGGCCGGGTCGCGTTTTGGCTACAGCCTGCTGTTCGTTGTGCTGCTGGCGAGCCTGGCGGGGATGGTGGTGCAGTGCCTGTGTTCGCGGCTCGGCATCGCCACCGGGCGTGACCTGGCGCAGCTGTGCCGAGAGCGCTATAGCACACGAACAGCGCACACTCAGTGGGCGCTGGCGGAAATTTCGATCATCGCCACGGACCTTGCCGAAGTGCTCGGTTGCGCCTTGGCGTTTCATTTGTTGCTGGGTTGTTCGCTGACGTTCGGCATTGGCCTCACGGCGTTCGACACGTTGCTGGTGCTGGCCCTGCAGAACCGTGGCTTCCGCCGCCTGGAAGCCATCATGCTGGTGCTGGTGGGCACCATTGGCGTGTGTTTTTTTGTCGAGCTGCTGTTGATCAAGCCTTATTGGCCGGACGTTGCCCAAGGCTTCAAGCCCTCACTTTCCGCTCTTGCCGACGCCGCGCCACTGTACCTGGCCATCGGCATTCTCGGCGCGACGGTGATGCCGCATAACCTGTACCTGCACACTTCGATCGTACAAACACGGCTGATCGGCAAGGACGTGGCCAGCAAACAGGACGCGGTCAAGCTGGCGCGCATCGACACCATCGGCTCCCTGGCCCTGGCGCTGCTGGTCAACGCGGCGATCCTGATCCTTGCTGCCGCAGCGTTTCACCAGAGCGGGCATATCGATGTGGTGGACATTCAGGACGCCTATCACTTGCTCGACCCACTGGTGGGCGGGGCATTGGCCAGTGTGCTGTTCGGCGTCGCGTTGCTGGCGTCGGGACAGAGTTCGACCTTTACCGGCACCATCGCCGGCCAGGTGATCATGGAGGGCTTCCTGAATCTGCGGTTGCCGTGCTGGCAACGACGTTTGATCACCCGTGGGCTGGCATTGATCCCGGCGTTCATTGGCGTGTGGCTGATGGGCGACGATGCGGTGGGCAAGCTGTTGGTGCTGAGTCAGGTGGTGCTGAGCCTGCAGTTGCCGTTTGCGCTGTATCCGCTGATTCGCATGACCAATGATCAGACACTGATGGGACCGTTTGTGAACCGGTTGCCTACAAAGGCGTTGGCCTGGGGACTGTTTGTTGTGATCAGTGGGGCTAACGGCTGGTTGATCCTGCAACTGTTCGGGTGAGGTATGCATTTCAAACGGTAGGAGCGAGCCTGCTCGCGATGGAGGTCAACGATAACGCGGGCTGTCTGAATGCCCTCGGTGCCTGATCCTCCATCGCGAGCAGGCTCGCTCCTACAAGGGTAATGGGCAATAAAAAACCCGGTGCAACGCAAGTCGCACCGGGTGTTTTTTCAGACTGCGACGGATCTTCGTGGGTCCCCGCGCAGTCTGTTGAACGCTTTACGGCCGCTCGATAGCCAAAGCCACGCCCTGACCACCGCCGATGCACAGGGTGGCGAGGCCTTTCTTGGCGTCACGCTTGATCATTTCATGCAGCAGGGTCACCAGCACGCGGCAACCCGAGGCACCGATCGGATGGCCGAGGGCGATGGCGCCGCCGTTGACGTTGACCTTGTCCAGGTCCCATTCCAGGTCCTTGGCCACGGCCAGGGATTGCGCGGCGAACGCTTCGTTGGCCTCAATCAGCTCAAGCTGATCGATGGACCAGCCGGCCTTGTCCAGGCAGCGGCGAGTGGCCGATACCGGGCCGATGCCCATGATCGCCGGGTCCACGCCGGCGTTGGCGTAGGCCGCGATTTTTGCCAGCACTGGCAGGCCCAGGGCCTTGGCTTTTTCCGCACTCATCAGGATCACTGCGGCGGCACCGTCGTTCAGCGACGAAGCATTACCGGCGGTCACCGAACCGTCCTTCTTGAAGGCAGGTTTGAGCTTGCCCAGGGATTCGGCGGTGGTGCCGGCCCGTGGCTGCTCGTCGGTGGCGAAGGACAGCGGATCGCCCTTGCGCTGCGGGATCAGGATCGGCGTGATCTCATCGACAAAACGCCCGGCTTCGATGGCGGCCGTGGCTTTCTGTTGCGAGGCGGCGGCGAAGGCGTCCTGCTGTTCACGGCTGATGCCGTACTTCTCCACCAGGTTCTCGGCGGTGATGCCCATGTGGTAATCGTTGAACGCGTCCCACAGGCCGTCGCTGATCATGGTATCGACGATTTGCGAGTGACCCATGCGCAGGCCGGTGCGGGCACCGGGCAGGACATAATTGGCCAGGCTCATGCTTTCCTGGCCGCCGGCGATGATCACATCGGCATCGCCACAGCGAATCGCCTGGGTAGCGAGGTGCAGGGCTTTCAAGCCCGAGCCGCAGACCTTGTTCAAGGTCATGGCGGGTACGGCGAAGGGCAGGCCGGCCTTGATCGAGGCCTGGCGCGCGGGGTTTTGCCCGGCGCCGGCGGTCAACACCTGGCCCATGATCACTTCATCGACTTGCGCGGGATCCAGGCCGGTTTGCGCCAGCAACTGGCGGATCACCGCCGCGCCCAGGTCAACGGCGGAAACGTTGGCCAGGCCACCCTGGAAACTGCCGATCGCGGTGCGCGTGGCGGCAACAATGACGACTTCTTGCATGGAATGATTCCTCACTGGGCAGTGAACTGCATTTCCGGAACGTAGTCCGGCACGATCAGTTTACCGGCGGTTTTGGCGACGATCTCTTCGACGCTGACACCCGGTGCGCGTTCTTTGAGAATGAATGCGCCGTTTTCGATTTCCAGGTAGGCCAGATCGGTCAGCACGCGCTTGATGCACCCGGCGCCGGTCAGCGGCAGGCTGCATTGGGACAGCAGCTTGGACTCACCGTCCTTGGACGCGTGGGTCATGATCACGATGATGTTGTCTGCGCCGGCCACCAGGTCCATGGCACCGCCCATGCCCTTGACCAGCTTGCCGGGGATCATCCACGAGGCGATGTTGCCTTGCACATCCACTTCGAAAGCGCCCAGCACGGTCAGGTCGACATGACCGCCGCGGATCATCGCGAAGGATTCGGCCGAGGAGAAGATCGACGCACCGATGCGCGCGGTCACGGTTTGCTTGCCGGCGTTGATCATGTCGGCATCGATGGTTTCCTCGGTAGGAAACGGGCCCATGCCGAGCAAGCCGTTTTCCGATTGCAGCATGACTTCCATGCCTTCGGGGATGTAGTTGGCGACCAGGGTCGGAATGCCGATGCCCAGGTTCACGTAGTAGCCGTCCTGCATTTCGCGGGCGACGCGTTGAGCCATTTGTTCGCGGGAAAGTGCCATTGTTGTTATTCCTTCATTCGGTCCGGGGGCAGGGGATCACTTGCGTACGGTGCGCTGTTCGATGCGCTTCTCGAACGTGCCGCAGATGATCCGGTCGACGTAGATGCCAGGGGTGTGGATCTGCGCCGGGTCCAGCTCGCCGGGTTCGACGATTTCTTCGACTTCGACCACGGTGATCTTGCCGGCGGTGGCGGCCAGCGGGTTGAAGTTCTGGGCGGTGTGACGGTAGATGACGTTACCGAAATGGTCGGCTTTCCAGCCTTTGACGATGGCGAAGTCGCCGGTGATGGATTCTTCCATCAGGTACTTGCGGCCATGGAATTCACGCACTTCCTTGCCTTCGGCCACCGGAGTGCCGACGCCGGTGGCGGTGAAGAAGGCCGGGATACCGGCACCGCCGGCGCGCATTTTTTCGGCGAGGGTGCCTTGGGGGGTCAGGATGACTTCGATTTCGCCCTTGAGCAGTTGCTCTTCGAACAGCTTGTTTTCACCGACGTAGGAGGCGACCACTTTGCTGATCTGGCGGTCTGTCAGCAGCACGCCCAGGCCGAAACCGTCGACGCCACAGTTGTTGGAAACCACGGTGAGGTCGCGAGTGCCTTTGCGCTTGATCTCGGCGATCAGGTTTTCCGGGATGCCGCACAGGCCGAAGCCGCCTGCGATCACCGTCATGCCGTCTTCAAGACCTGCCAGAGCTTCCTCGTAGGAACTCACGCGCTTGTCGAAACCTGCCATATGCACCTCTTTTATTCTTTGTGGGCGGCTGGCTAGCCGTATGGGGTTGAGTGTCGCGCTGCAGAATTGATTTGTTAAGTTGTTTTTTTGGCTTGATTAATTAATTAATATCATTAAACGAAATTCCTGTAGGAGCTGGCTTGCCAGCGAAGACGTCGATGTCGTTTGGCAAACCGCTTTCGCTGGCAAGCCAGCTCCTATAAAGCTTAGCGCCGCCGCTATTACATAATAACGGCCGTTTTTATCTTGAAGCTTGCAGCTGGAGCGAAGCGACCCATGACCGTCAAGCAGATCCGCGCCTTCCTGGCCGTGGCCCAGAGCCTGAGTTTCGCCGTGGCCTGCGAGCGCCTGCACCTGTCGCAATCGGCCTTGAGCCTGACCATCAAGGCGCTGGAAGAAGGCCTGGGTGGACGGTTGTTCACCCGCAACACCCGCAACGTGGCGTTGACCGCCGAGGGCGAATCCCTGGTGCCCCTGGCGCGCCGCCTGATCGCCGACTGGGACAACGCCGAGGATGAGCTACGCCAGCGTTTCACCCTCCAGCGTGGCCGTGTGACCCTGGCAGCCATGCCATCGTTTGCCGGCAACCTGCTGCCGCCGATGCTCAAGACCTTCCGCGCCCGGTACCCGAAAGTCAATGTCACGGTCAACGATGTGATCAACGAGCAGGTGCTGGAAATGGTCCGTGACCGCCAGGTGGAACTGGGGGTGGCGTTCGAGCCGACCCAGAGTTCCTCGCTGCAATTCACACCGTTGTACATGGACCGGTTCGTGGCGGTGGTGCCCCATGACTCGCCACTGGTCGAGCTGGATGAAATTGACTGGCAGACCTTGCTCAAGGAACCGTTCATCACCTTGCAACGGCCGTCGACGGTGCGGGTGATGCTGGAAGAACACTTGCAGGCCCGAGGCATGAAGTTACCGGTAGAGTTTGAAAGCCATCAATTGGCGACCGTCGGGCGCATGGTCGCCAGCGGTTTGGGCGTCAGCGCCGTGCCCGCCTTGTGCGCCGGACAAATGCGCGAACTGGGCGCGCATTGCATCACGTTGAGCGACCCGGTGGTGGAGCGGGCTGTCGGTGTGCTGACCCTGCCCGGGGGAGAGCTGTCGGCGGCGGCGCAGGCGTTGTTTGATGTGCTCAAAGCGGAGAACTTCGGCCAACAACTATCCATGCATTGAACACAATCCCCCTGTAGGAGCGAGCCTGCTCGCGAATAACCCAAGGACACCGTTGGTCATCTGGTTTTACGCGTTATCGTTCACGACCATCGCGAGCAGGCTCGCTCCTACAGGGGGGCCGGGTTTATCAGAGCGATAGGCGCTGTGCCAACAGAGGCAACAGCTGCTCGCATGACCCCTCTATCTTCAAATCCAGCATCTCATCGGCCCGGGTCTTGCCCAGGTTGATCGCCAGCAACGGCTTGCCCTGATCGACCACCGCCCGGCACAGGCGAAATGCCGAGTACGCCATCAGCGACGACCCCACCACCAGCAACCCCGCTGCCTTTTCCACCGCCGCCATGGCTTTGGCCGCGGTTTCCCGGGCGACGTTTTCGCCGAAAAACACCACGTCCGGCTTCATCCGCGAACCCGCGCAATGGGGACAATGCGGCACCCGGAAGCGCGCTTCGAACGCGGCGTCCAGCAGGGTGTCGCCGTCCGGGGCCTGCACCGCGTCCACACCGGCCAGATAGGGGTTTTGCGCTTCCATCAGGTGCTGGATCGAGTCGCGCTCGCTGCGCTGTCCGCAGTCCAGGCACAGTACACGGTGCAGGCTGCCGTGGAGTTCGATCACGTCATGGCTGCCGGCCTGGTCATGCAAGGTGTCGACGTTCTGCGTAATCAAGCCGCTGATTCGTCGGGCACTCTGCAAGCGGGCCAGGGTGTCGTGGGCGACGTTCGGCTGCGCCTGGCGCACTCGCGGCCAGCCGAGCATCGCCCGCGCCCAATAGCGCCGCCGGGATTCGGGCGCCGAAAGAAACTCCTGATACATCATTGGCTGCCGCCCACGCCGCACGCCCTGGTTGTCGCGATAGTCCGGAATGCCCGACGGGGTGCTGATACCGGCACCGGTCAGGACCGCGAACGGCTCGTCGGCCATGAGTTGCTGGAGGCGGTCGAGCTGGTTGTGGAGCAGGTTGTCGAGCATCTTCAACACTCCGGTAGACGCTTTTATAGGAGCTGGCTTGCCAGCGAAGGCGGAGTCTCTGTCGATAATTGTTCGACCGGACGATCGCTTTCGCTGGCAAGCCAGCTCCTACAGACCATGATGTTTATTTGCGGGCTTCGAGAATCAGGTTGAACGGTGTTTCCGTGGCCCGACGGAAACTCGAGAACCCGGCCTCGGTGAACACTTTGCGCAACCGTGCCTCGCCCGCCTGGGCGCCGAGGCCGAGGCCGACCTCCTGGGACAGCGAGTTCGGCGTGCAAATGAAGGTTGATGCAGCGTAGAACAACCGGCCGACCGGGGTGATGTTTTCGTCGAGCGAGTCATGGGCGAACGGTTCCACCAGCAACACCGTGCCGTCCGGCTTCAACGACTCGTAGGCATGTTTGGCCGCGCCTACCGGGTCGCCCATGTCGTGCAGGCAGTCGAAGTAGCAAACCAGGTCATAGTCGTTGCCGGGGTAGCTTTTTGCCGTGCCCTGGAAGAACCGTGCCCGGCCAGACACGCCGCCTTCTTCGGCGCGTTGGGTGGCGACGGTGACCGATGGCGCGTGGTAGTCGAAACCGACGAACCGCGAATCCGGAAAGGCCTGGGCCATGATCACCGTCGAAGCGCCATGGCCGCAGCCGATGTCTGCCACTTTGGCCCCGGCCTCCAGTTTGGCCACCACGCCGTCGAGGGCCGGCAGCCATTCGGCGATCAGGTGCGCCTTGTAGCCGGGCCGGAAGAACCGCTCCGTGCCGCTGAACATGCACGGATGGTGGTCACCCCAGGGCAGGGCGCCGTTGCCGCGCATGGCTTTGACCAGTTTGTCCTTGTCATGGAAAAACGACGCGACCACCCCGATACCCCCCGCGATGTAGACCGGTGAGTCTTCGATGGCCAGGGCCAGGGCTTGTTCTTCGGGCAGGCGGAACTGGCCGTCGGTGTGCTCCATGTAGCCGGAGGCAGCATGGGCGCTGAGCCATTCGCGCACCAGGCGGGGATTGCAGCCGGTCTTGTCGGCGAGTATTTCAGGGCTGATCGGCTGGCTGTCGGCCATGGCCCGGTACAGGCCGAGCTCCTCGCCGAGAATGACGTTGGCGAGCATCGCCGCGCCCCCCATGTCATTCACCAGTTTGCCCATGAAATCGTTGAGTCTGGCCTCGTCCATCACGTGTGCTCCTTCAAGAGGATCACGGTCCAGAGGCGTTGCCAGCCTGGGCATTCGCCCCTGGGCGGTGGTCGTGGGAATGGGCAGGGCGAAAGGCACGTCCTGCGTGCATTAAGTTTAGTTCGCAAGGTGTGCACTGTTACCCGAGGCGACGAGAGTCTCTGTGGGAGCAAGGCTTGCCCGCGATGGCGGTGTGTCAGACAACATCTTTCCAACTGATACACCGTCATCGCGGGCAAGCCTTGCTCCCACAGGGTTCGGCGGCAGGAGCCCATGTATCCCACTGTATCTAACCGGCCCCTCGATACAGTCCCCCTCAATTCCCGACCACCACCGAACACAGACCAGATACAAACCTGCGATGAACTGTGAAGGCCGTCTGGCACCCTCCACACCGTCAAGGGGATAACAATGACCATGCTCCAGCCTGAAACCGACATCAAATCCGAACCCGTCAATCACCTGCGGGTCGATCACTACACCAACGGCATCATCGGTCCGAGCCAGCCGATGCTCGGCCCGTTGGCCGACGGCGGCACCCTGATCACCGGGACGCCACCGGGCTGTTGGGGGCCGATGATCACCCCGGCCTTCGAGGGCGGTCATGAAGTGACGCAACCGGTGGCCATTGCTGGCGCGGAAATCGGCGATGCCGTCGCGATCAAGATCAAGAGCATGCGCGTCACTTCACTGGCCACCTCGTCCGGCGTCATGAGCTTCGTCGAAGGGCGCTACAACGGCGACCCGTTCGTTTCCAAGTTCTGCTCCAAGTGTGGCACCGACCATCCGGCGAGCCACGTCGAAGGCATCGGCGCAGAAGCGATTCGCTGCAACCACTGTGGCGCCGAGGTCAGCGCGTTCCGCTTCAGCCACGGCTACGTGATCGTGTTCGATGCGCAGAACCAGGTCAGCCTGACGGTCAACCAGGACATCGCCAACCGACTGGCCGGCAAGGCGTCTGAGATGTCGGCGCTGCCGGAATTCGCCGCCCAGCATTCGATCCTGTCCCTGGCCCGTGCCGATATCCCCGGTGTCGCCGCGCACATGCGGCCGTTCCTCGGCAACATCGGCACGATGCCGTCCCGCGACTTGCCCGACTCGCACAACTGCGCCGATTTCGGCCAGTACCTGATCAACGCACCGCACCGTTTCGGCATGACCCGCGAAGAGCTGCACGCGGCCAAGACCGACGGGCACATGGACACCAACTCGATCCGCGAAGGCTGCGTGCTGATCTGCCCGGTGAAAGTGCCGGGGGCCGGGGTGTACATGGGTGACATGCATGCCCAGCAGGGCAACGGCGAAATCGCCGGGCATGCCACCGATTGTTCCGGGGAAACCGAAGTGGTGGTGCAGGTGGTGAAAAACCTTAGCCTGGAAGGGCCGATCCTCCTGCAAAACCTCGACGACCTGCCGCCGATGGCGCGACCCATGAGCGCCGAACAACGAGCCAATGTCCGCGCACTGGGCGAGCGTTGGGGCCAGCACGAGATCGAGCAGAGTGGCCCGATCACTTTCATCGGCAGCGGCGAAAACCTCAACCTGGCGGTGGAGAACGGCTTGCAGCGCGCCGCCAATGTCACCGGCCTGCCGTATGACGAAGTGCTCAACCGCGCCACCATCACCGGTTCCATTGACATCAGCCGCCTGCCGGGCACCGTGCGCGTGACCTTCCTGTGCCCGATGCCGGTGCTGGATCGCATGGGCATCGGTCATCTGGTGCGTGAGAAGTACGACCTGGCGTAAGCCTGACCCGCGGGTCTGTACCAAAGTGTGTACAGACCCGTTGGCGATACAAGTCCTGCGGTTTTCCGTCGGCGCACAACACAGACCCGATACACCACTTCGGTTAACTGTGAACACGTTCCGACAACCCTTGAGATCGACACCATGCAGACTCCCACCCCATACGCCAAGGCCAGCGCCGGGCTCGGCTTGCGTCGCGGTTTGATGAAGGACCTCCAGGCCGCCCCGGCCGGCCATTTCGATTTTCTGGAAGTCGCGCCGGAAAACTGGATCGGCATCGGCGGCGCCCATGGCGCGGCGTTGCGGGCCCTGGCCGAGCGCTATCCGTTGTCTTGCCACGGCTTGTCCCTGTCCCTGGGCGGACCCTCGCCGCTGGACGTCGGGTTTTTGCAAGAGGTGCGGGTGTTCCTCGATCACTACAACGTGCCGCTGTACAGCGAGCACCTGAGCTATTGCAGCGACGACGGTCACCTCTACGACCTGTTGCCGCTGCCTTTTACCGAAGAAGCCGTGCACCACGTCGCCGCGCGCATCCGTCAGGCCCAGGACATTCTCGGGCGGCGCCTGGCGGTGGAAAACGTTTCCTACTACGCCGCGCCACAACAGGACATGGACGAGGTGACCTTCACCAATGCCGTGCTGCGCGAAGCCGATTGCGATCTGTTGCTGGACGTTAACAACGTGTACGTCAACTCGATCAACCACGGCTTCGATCCGCGTACCTTCCTCGCCGGCATCGATGCGGACCGGGTGGTGGCGATGCACATCGCCGGGCACTTCGATGAGTCCGATACCCTGAAAATCGACACCCATGGCGCCTCGGTCAAACCGGCGGTGTGGTCGTTGCTGGCGCAGGCCTACGCCCGGTTCGGCGCGCAACCGACGTTGCTGGAGCGGGATTTCAACTTTCCGGCGTTCTCCGAACTGGTCGCCGAATTACAGACCATTCGCCAGTTGCAGACTGAGGAGGTGAACCGTGGCCAAGCGCTCGCTGTTTGATCAACAAAGCAACATGGGCCTGTACCTGCGCGACCCCGACCACTGCGCGCCACCACCCGAGATGGACCCGGCGCGGGCGCGGGTTTACCGCGAACTGGTGTTCAACAACCTGTCGTCGCTGATCAGCGGCACCTTTCCGGTGCTGGTGAAAATTCTTGGTGAAGAGCGCTGGCGGACGCTGGTGCGGATCTTCCTGCGCGACTACCGCGCCCATACCCCGAAATTCGGTGAAATCGCCGAAGAGTTCGTCGAGTTTCTCGCGTCTGAACCGATGGCGTTGGCCGATGGTTCGTGGCCACCGTTCATGGTGGAGCTGGCGCACTATGAATGGGTGGAAATGGCTTTGCAGCAATCCGAAGCCGAGCTGTTGGCAACCGGCGATGTGGATTCGCTGCTGGATCGCCCGTTGCGGGTTTCGCCATTGGCCTGGCCGTTGGCCTATGTCTGGCCCGTGCAGTTGGTCGGGCCGGATTACCAGCCGGACACTGCACCGGAGCAGCCGACATTGCTGCTGGTGCGTCGGTCCGAAGACTGGAGTGTGAAGTTTTCCGGGCTCAGTCCATTGGCGTGGCGCTTGTTGCAGCGCATTGAAGAGTTTCCCGGGTTGAGCGGGCGTGCGCAGCTGCAAGGGTTGGCGGTGGAGGCGGGGAAGAGCGGGTCACAGGAATTCTTTGATAACGGCTTGGCGTTATTGCGGCAGATGAAAAGGGAGGGGGTGGTGGGCATTGCGTGACCGAAACAACACCCTTCGTAGGAGCTGGCTTGCCAGCGAAAGCGGTCGAACAATCACATCTATGTCGGATGTGCGGCCGTCATCGCTGGCAAGCCAGCTCCTACAAAAGCGCTTGTGACTACGCCGAGAAAAAATACCGCGTCAGGTGAAAGAAGATCGGCGCCGCAAAACAAATCGAGTCCATTCGATCGAGCATGCCGCCATGCCCCTTGATCATCGTGCCCCAGTCCTTGGCACTCAGGCTGCGCTTGATCGCCGACATGACCAGGCCCCCGAGAAAACCCATCACCACGATCACCAAAGACATCACCAATGACTGCCAGAAACTGAACGGCGTCATCCAGAACATGCAGCCACCGATCAACGTGGCGGACAGGCCGCCCCCCACCAGGCCTTCCACGGTTTTCGACGGGCTCACCAAGGGCGCGACCTTGTGCTTGCCGAACAGCTTGCCGAAGACGTACTGCAACACATCACTCATCTGCACGACGAACACCAGGTAGAACAGCAGCAGCGCGTTCTGCCCGGCAAAGCCTCGCAGATCCAGCAACAGAAGGGCCGGCGCGTGGCTGATGCAATAGATGCAGATCATCACGCCCCACTGGATCTTCGCGGTTCTTTCCAGAAAGGCATCGGTGTCCTGGCTCAACACCGCAATCGCCGGCAGCAGCAGGAAGGCATACACCGGTATCAACAAGGTGAACATCGAGTACCAATGGGTACCGATCAGCAGATACTGCAGGGGTATCAGGATGAAGAACGCCGAAAACAGCGCGTTGTGATCGCCCAGCGTGGTGGGCGTCAAGGTGATGAATTCCCTGAGGGCGAACAGGGAAATGAAACCGAACAGCACCACCGTCGCATTCGGTCCCAGCCACCAGGACACGAAAAAGATGATGACCATCCCCCACCAGGCGTTCACCCGCTGGTTGAGGTTTTCGATGGTGGAGATCGAGCTTTCGGTCGTGGCCCGTTTGGCCAGCACCCCACCGACCATTGACGCCACTGCCAACAGGCAGGCGATGGCGCCAAAGAACCACAGGAATTTTTGCTCAAGACTCATTTCGACAGCCTCACGATGGCGTCACGCGCCCGCTCCAGGAACGCCTGTTTATCCTCACCCTCAATCCTTTGCAGCGGATTGCCGATGCGGATCGTGCAGAGAATCGGCAGCGGGACGTGCTTGCCCTTGGGCATGGAACGATGGAGGTTTTCCAGGTAGATGGGCACCAGGTCGACATCGGGAAAGGACTCGCCCAGGCGATACAGCCCGGATTTGAATGCCCCTGGCAGGGCCTGGGTCGAGCGCGTGCCTTCGGGGAAAATGATGATCGAATAACCGGCCCGCACCACATCGAAAATCGGCTCCAGCACATTGGTCCCTGGTGCCGGATTGCGCTCGATCAGGACCGCGTTGAGCCCTTGCCGGGAAATGTACGAGAGAAACCGGTTCTTGCCCCAGTAGTCGGCGGCGGCGACCGGTTTCACATTGACCCGGGCTTCAGGGGGCAGGGCCGCGATGATCGCCAGGGTGTCCATGTGGCTGGTGTGGTTGGCGTAGTAAATGCGTTGCCGGCTCAGGTCGGGCGGGCCTTCCCAGCGGGCGTTGACGCCGATCAGCAGTCGGAGCACGGCGATCAGGGCATTACTGATCCACATGGCCGGCCTCCTTCAGTTGCCGGGCGATCGCCAGGGTTCGGGTGACGCAGGTTGCAGCGGAGCCGATGGCGATGATGAGCAGTGTCAACAACAGCAGATAGTGCGTGCCGTACACGTGGGCCTCGATGGCGTTCAGTAACAGCCCCGCGGTCATCAACGCCATCCGGTGCTGCTTGGCCATCGGCCCCATGAAGCTCTGTTTCAGGCCGATCGAACCACCGAATACCCGGACATAAGCCGTCAATGCAGCGGCCAGGGCGGCAAACCAGCCAAGGTCCGGTTGCGCGACGGCATAGCCGAGCCCCACGATCAGCAGGCTGTCGGCGATACGGTCGGGGAATTCGTTATAGAGGCTGCCGATGTCCGATTGCTTGCCGCCCTCGATGGCCACCATGCCGTCGAAGAGATTGCACAGCAGGCGCAATTGAATACCGACGGCGCAGCAGATCGAGCCGATCACACCGTTGTCGATATTCAGCGCAATCGCGCCCGTCAGCGCAAAGAACACGCTGGCGACGGAGATCTGGTTGGGTGAAATGTCGCGTTTGACCAGCAGGTCGGTGATGCGTTTGGCCCAGCCCGCAGAGCGCGCCTTGATAGGTCTTCTGTTGTCGTCCATTTATCGGTATTCCATTGCCGGGTTTCAGTAAGCGTATATGCAAAGAGCGGCTTATCAGGTTTTAAATCCGCGGGGTGCAATGCTAGCAATGGAATAAAAAGATTGATGTCAGGCGCGTCCTACACCGTGGTTAAAACGCTAACCTGTAGGAGCGAGCCTGCTCGCGATGGTCGTTAACGATAACGCGTAAATCCGGATGCCCCGCGGCGTCCTCAGGTTTTTCGCGAGCGAGCTCGCTCCTACAGGTTAGCGTCAGGGCTTCAGCTTGAGCTCGGCACACAACCCGCCGCCCTCGCGATTACTCAATGTCAGCGATCCCCCGATCGCCAACGCCAGTTGCTGCGCAATCGCCAGGCCCAGACCGGTGCCGCCGGTACTGCGGTTACGCGAGTTCTCCACGCGGTAGAACGGCTCCATGACCTGGGCCAGTTCCGCTTCGGCGATACCCGGACCACGGTCCATGACCTTCACCGACACGCTGCCGTCGGCCTTTTTTTCTACGAGCAACTCCGCCGCACCGGCGAATTTCAGGGCGTTGTCCGTCAGGTTCACCAGCACCCGACGCAACGCATGGGGGCGAGTGTCGATCACGCTGGCGCTTTTGCCGCTCAGCTGAACTTCCTTGCCCATGTCCTGATAGTCGAACACCAGGCTGTCGAGGAACGAGTCCAGGTCGGTACGGCGACTTTCTTCGGTGGCGCCATGGACGCTGCGGGCATAAGCCACGCCTTCGCGCACCAGATGTTCCATCTCGCCCAGGTCGTTCCACAGTTTGTCCTTCTCCACGGAATCGTCCATGAACTCGGCGCGCAGTTTCATCCGGGTGATTGGCGTTTGCAGGTCGTGGGAGATCGCCGCCAGCAATTGCATGCGTTCTTTCAGGTAGGCCGCGATGCGTGCCTGCATGGCATTGAAGGCCTTGGCCGCGTGGGCCACTTCGGTCGGGCCTTTTTCGTCCAGCAGCACCGGGTGGGTGTTGGGGTCGAGGGTGTCCACGGCTTCGGCGAGGCGGGTGAGGGGGCGGATGGCGATGCGCACGGCCAGCCAGGTGCAGGCGATCATCAGGGCCAGTTGCCCGAGCAACACAAAGGGCAGCCAGGGCGACAGCGGTTGCATCGAAGGCCGCACATCGATGGTCACCGGGCTGCCGTCCGACAGTTTCAGGTGGACCTGAAAGCGTTTCTGCGGGCCGGGAATGTCGGTCACGGTCATCGGGTAATCCATGCCGATGGCGTCCTTGATAGAGCTCACCGCAATAGGCGCTTCGGGCATGTCCATGTCCATGGAGGTGCCCGGCGAGCCGTCATCCAGCAGATAGCGATAATTGCGTCGGTCCAGTTGTTTGAGCCAACCGGCACGCTCCTCGACAGGCAAGCGGTCAAGGATGGCGATGGACGTCGAGACGTCGGTTTCCAGGTTGCCGAGCATGGTGTTCTTCGCGCTTTCGTAACGCTCGTAATACTGCGCGCCGAAAGACAGCGCCTGGGCGAGGATCAGGCCGATCAGGAAGATCAGCGACAACCGCGAAGCCAGGGTGCGGGGCCAATGCATCGAGCGGTTCATGCTGGCGCACCCACGATTTCCACCGGCAGGGAGAACACGTAGCCCTCGCTGCGCACGGTCTTGATGTAGGCCGGTTCGCGGGCATCGTCCAGCAGACGCTGGCGCAGGCGACTCACCAGCAGGTCGACGGAGCGATCGAACAGGTCGGCGTCGCGGCCCTGGGTCAGGTTGAGCAACTGATCGCGATTGAGCACCCGCTGCGGGTGATCGAGGAACACTCGCAGCAAGCGGTATTCGGCGCCGCTGAGGGCGACCATGGTGCCATCGCCGTCTAGCAGGTGCCGGGCCGAGGTGTCCAGCTGCCAGCGCCCGAAGGCCAGCAGCCGACTGGTCTCGGTCACCACCAGGTTCGGTGGCAGCATCCGCGTGCGACGCAGTACCGCGTTGATGCGGGCCAGCAGTTCACGGGCGGCGAACGGCTTGACCAGGTAGTCGTCGGCGCCCATTTCCAGGCCGATGATGCGGTCGGTTTCATCGTTGCGGGCGGTAAGCATCAGCACCGGGGTAGCCTTGTGTTTGCCGGCGCGCAGTTCGCGGCAGAGCATCAGGCCATCGTCGCCCGGCATCATGATGTCCAGCACGATCAGGTCCACCGGCGTGGATTCGAGGAAGGTGCGCATCTGCCGGCCATCCGCCACGACCGTGGTGCGCAAGCCGTTCTTCTTAAGGTAGTTGCCCACCAGTTCCCGGATCTCGCGGTCATCGTCAACGATGAGAATGTGATCGACGTGTTCCATGGGGACTTGCCTCTATCAACGGGGGATGTCGCACAGTCTATCGAGCCTTGGCTCGCTCGCCCGCAGGCGTTTGTATTGCAGTGTATCTGGCTTCCCGGGGGATACACACAGACGCAAAAACGCGTTTTTCCAGGGGGTTTGTATCTCTCTGTATCCCGGCCCGGTTCTGATACGTACCGATTTACACGCGCCAGTTCCCGACACATACGGGATACCTCACGCGCTTTTAATAGGTTCCATCGAGGCAAAGCCAAATCGCCTCGGCCCAACTTGTTAAAACCTTGAGGAAATCGCCATGAACACCAAAGCCATCTACGCCGCCTGCCTGTTTGCCGCTCTGAACATCTGCACCTTGTCGGCCCGTGCCGAAGCCGATGTCAGCGAAAAAACCTACACCTACGGCACTCAACTGGACATCAAGAAAGTGGTGTCGCTGAAACAGGATCCTTCGGCTACCTGTGGGGTGGTCGATGCGCAGCTGACCTACCTGGACTCCCACAACAAAACCCAGGTCCTGGACTACCGCAAGATTTCTGACAGCTGCAACGCGGACAACTGAGTCCTGCGATCAGCCATAGCCCATCTCATTTGAAGCGAGGAACACCACCATGAACAACGTCAGCCGATTCTTGACCGCCATTGCTTTCTCCGTCGCCGGTGCGGCAGCCCATGCCAATGCCGCTGTCGAACAAAGCGCTTGCGGCAGCAGCACCTGTTTCCAACTGGCGCCGGTGGCGAAGCAGAGCGCCGATGCTCTCCTGGCGGAGAACGGGTCCAGCCATACGTCCCAAGGTAAATGGCTGGACGAACAAACCGCGTAACGCCCCCCATCCCTGTAGGAGCTGGCTTGCCAGCGAAAGCGGTCGAAAGGTTCACATCGATGTTGGATGTACCGCCGCCTTCGCTGGCGAGCCAGCTCCTACAAGGGGTGATAGATGCCTCCCAACAGTTTCAAAGGTGATCCCATGTTTCTCATCGCTTTCCTGGGCGGCATATTGACCGTCCTCAGCCCCTGCATCCTCCCGGTCGTGCCGTTCCTGTTCGCCGGTGCCGACCGCAAGCGCTCATCGATCCTGCTCACCCTCGGCGGCATGGCCCTGACGTTTGCCCTGGTCTCCAGCCTGGCCGTGGTCAGCAGCGAGTGGGTGATAAAAGCCAGCAACGCCGGCCGGCATGTGGCCCTGATCGTGATGGTGCTGTTCGCCCTGTCGCTGATTTCCGCCCGGGTCGGCGACTGGCTGGCACGTCCATTCGTCCTGCTGGGCAATCGCCTCGACCCGAACAGCCGCAAAGTCTCCGGCCCGCTGGGTTCGCTGATGATCGGCGTCGCCACCGGCCTGCTCTGGGCGCCGTGTGCCGGACCGATCCTCGGCGTGATCCTCACCAGTGCCATGCTGCACGGCGCGAACGCCGGTACCAGCCTGTTGCTGGTGGCCTACGGCCTGGGCAGTGCACTGTCCCTGGGCATCCTGATCTTCGCCGGTCGCGGCCTGGTCAATCGCTTGAAACCGTCGATTCCGGTGACGGGTTGGCTGCGTCGTGGCGCCGGTGTCGCGGTGCTGGCCGGTGCGGCGGTGATTTCCACCGGTGCCGACAACGTGCTGCTGGCCAACACGTCCTCGGAAGGTGTCGGCAAGGTGGAGAAAGGCGTGCTGGAAACCGTGCCGAAAGTGGTCGATTACTTCGTCAGCAAGGTCAAGGCCGAGTCCATGGACAACGCCCAGGGCGCCATGCCGTCGCTGTCCGGTGCCGTGGAATGGCTCAACTCGCCGGCACTGACCAACTCATCGCTCAAAGGCAAAGTTGTGCTGGTGGACTTCTGGACCTTCGACTGCATCAACTGCAAGCACACCCTGCCTTATGTGAAGGACTGGGCAAAGAAATACGAGAAGGACGGTCTGGTCGTCATTGGCGTGCACACCCCTGAATACGGTTTCGAACGCATCATCGACAACGTCAGGGACAAAGTGAAGGAATACGGCATCACCTACCCGGTGGCGATCGACAACAACTACGCGATCTGGCGCAACTTCGACAACCAGTACTGGCCCGCGCACTACATCATCGACGCCAAGGGACAGGTGCGTTACACCCACTTCGGGGAAGGGAGTTATGACACTCAGGAGAAGGTGATCCAGCAGTTGTTGGAAGAGGCGAAGGCCAGCGCTCCAGCGGCGTAAACCCGCTCAATGTAGGAGCTGGCTTGCCAGCGAAGACGGCGGCACATTCAACACAAATGTGACCCTTTGGACCGCTTTCGCTGGCAAGCCAGCTCCTACAGGTTGTGGTGTGGCTTAATGCATCGACGCTGCGTGATTGCGCCGCCACGCCGCTGGCGGCGTTCCATACTCGCGCCGAAAGGCCCGGCTGAACGCCGTGTCGGTCTGATAGCCCACTTCTTCGGCAATGCGGATCAGGGAACTGTTACTGCTGCGTAACAGATTGGCCGCCAGCAACATCCGCCATTGCGTCAGGTACTGCATCGGCGAAACCCCCACCAGTTGTTGAAAGCGCTCGGCCAATACGGACCTGGAAGTGCCGGCAGTGCGCGCCAGTTCGTCCAGGGTCCAGCAATGGCAGGGTTTTTTGTGCAGGGCATTGAGGGCGGCACCGACGATCCGGTCGCTCACACCCGCCAGCCAGCCGGTGCGGCCCTTGCCATGTTCGTGCATATACAGGCGCAGCACCTCGATGAACAACACCTCGGCCAGTTTCGCCAGCACACCTTCGCCGCCAGGCCTGGGCGAGCGAGCTTCGGCGAGGGCGTAATGCACGGAAGATTCCAGCCAGATACCGGCGGCCGAGCCACGCACGTTAACCCGTACCACCGCCGGCAATCCCGTCAGCAGCATCCCCGCCAAACGCGTATCGCAGGCCAGGTAGCCACACACCAGGCGGGTCACCGCGCCGCCACCGCCATAGCTCAGCTGTCGTGGTCGCCGCGCCAGGACCTTGTCCAGCCGCGCCCCGCTGGCCGGGGTCAAGCCGGGGCATGAACTCATGCGATGGGCATCGCCCTGGGGAAACACCACGACATCGCCGGCGGTCAGCAGCAGCGGTGGATCATCCCCCAGTTCCACGTAACACTCGCCCTCGGTGATCAAGTGAAAGATCACCACCCGTTCGGCGTTCGGTTCCAGAAACGGTGCGGCCGTGTCGGCACTCGGCGACTGGTAACACCAGGGGGCGGTGAACCTGGCGTTGATGAAAATGGCGCCGACCAGGCGGACGACGCGAAGGGTCTGTGACAGGGCGTCCATAGCGTTTTCCCGTGAAGGGACTGAGGGTGGTGAGCCTGATTGTGCCCCCCTGGCAGCGAAGCATGAAACCTCCGGACGATCGGACAGGGTTGGCCGACGATCGGGCAGGACGCCGCCGCGCGCCAGAGCGATAGTTTGCCTGCAGGGTCACTGCCGGCCCTGTCATCCAGAACAAGAATGAGAGGTTGCCATGCCCAAGTTCGTCATTGAACGTGAGATACCCGGTGCTGGAACACTGTCAGAAAGGGATTTGAAGGCCGCTTCGCAAAAGTCCTGCAGGACCTTGCGCGAGTTGCCGGAGGTGCAGTGGCTGCAAAGTTATGTCACCGGTGACAAGTTGTACTGCGTGTACATCGCGCCGAGCGAAGAGCAGATCAAGGAGCACGCCAGGCAGAGCGGTTTCCCGGCCAATCGCATTTCCCAAGTCACGGCCATCATCGATCCGACCACGGCGGAATAAGCCGGGCTGTGTTCCAACCCGAATCGGAGCGGAATTCATGAGTACACCCATTGATCTTGTTGCCCTGAAAAACCGTCAAATGGCCGCCTGGGCCAGTGGCGATTACGCCGTGATCGGCACCACCCTGCAGATCGTCGGCGAGCAACTGGCCGAGGCCTGCGACCTGCTGTGCGATGAGCAGGTGCTGGATGTCGCTGCCGGCAATGGTAACGCGACACTGGCCGCTGCACGCCGGGGCTGCCTTGTCACCTCGACCGACTATGTGGCGGCGCTGCTCGAACGCGGTGAAGACCGCGCGAGGGCTGAACGCCTCAACGTCATATTTCAAGTGGCCGATGCCGAAGCGCTGCCCTTTGAGGATGCCAGTTTCGATGCCGTGCTTTCGACTTTCGGCGTGATGTTTACGCCGGACCAGCCCAAGGCGGCCGCGGAGCTGGCACGGGTCTGTCGGCCGGGAGGGCGGATCGGCCTGGCCAACTGGACCCCGGAAGGTTTCGTCGGCCAGATGTTCAAGACCCTGGGCAAGCACATGCCGCCGCCTCCCGGTGCGCAACCGCCGTCACAGTGGGGCACCGAAGCCTGGTTGCACACCCACTTCGACGAGCGCAACTTCCTGGTCCAGGTGGCGCGCAAGACCTTCACCTTCCGCTATCGCAACGCCGGGCATTTCATCGATACATTCCGCAGTTGGTATGGCCCGCTGCACAAGGCGTTCGCGGCGCTGCCGGCGGACGGCGCCAAGGCCCTGGAAAACGACCTGACCGAACTGCTCAACCGCTCGAACCGGGCGGGGGACAGGTCGCTGGTGGTGCCAAGTGAATACCTGGAGGTGGTGATCACACGGCGCTGAGTCAATACCCGCCCTGTAGGAGCTGGCTTGCCAGCGAAGACGCAGTGTCAGTCGACATCAATATTGACTGACACTCCGCTTTCGCTGGCAAGCCAGCTCCTACAAGGGGTTGTGGTGCTTTTAAGGGCAGTTATTCATCCAGCCGTTCGGTGTATACCACCCAGACACTGCACGGCATTTTGTACAGCAGGTGTTCCACCGTGCTGCCAATCAACCGCCCCATGCCGCGATGGCCGAGGCGACCCATGACAATCACGTCGGTGTCATAGGCATCGGCATAGCGGGTCAGGACCCTGGCCGGGTTGCCCATGATCATGTGTCGCTGCGCCTGGGCGATGCCGTTGCGTTCGGCCAGTTCGTTGAAGGCTTCCAGTTGATCGTCATACAGGGTCTTGTTCTTGGTCGAGGAGAAGAATGCCGAGCCGTTGTCGAAGCCGAATTCGTCCGAACTGATGGACGAAAGGTCGTAGGCATAGACCACATCGAGCTCGGCATTGCAGGCACTGGCCAGTTTCGAGGCTTCGTGCAGGATGCGGTCATTGAAGCTTTTGTAGTGATCATCGCGATGGAAGGGGTCGACCGCCGCAACCACCTTGCGGGGCAGCGCATTGATCGCGTAGCTGACGAAGTGTAAAGGCACCGGACACTCGCGCAGCAGATGCACATCCAGCGGGGTGAAGATCAGCCGCGACAGCAGCGATTGGTGCTCCAGCGCCTTGATCAGCACATCCATCGGCTGTTCCTTGAGATGGATCAGAATCTCCTCCAGCGGGTTGTCCACCCACGCCACCTCGGTGGTGATGTGCACGCCGATTTTGCGCAGGGGCCGGGCCTGGTCCTCGAGCCACTGGCGGTGGCGATCGACGTAGCCCAGGCGCATCTGTTCCAGCGCCGTTTCGTTGACCATGCCGGCGGTGGCCAGACCTTCCAGATAATCGAACGCCACGATGTGCAGCGCCGCGTCTTCAGCCCTGGCCAGCGCCGCCGCCCGGTCGAAGGCGGGGCTGTGTTCCATCAGCGGCGAAGCCACCAGCATGAAGCGTGATTGCTCGGACATGACAAACCTCCCGGGGGGCGTTCGGCTTGTTAAGTATTGACCATGATTGACGGCTTGCGCCTGCGGGGGGCGATCATCGGCACTATTGTCATGTACACAAAACCCCTGTGGGAGCGAGCCTGCTCGCGAAGAGGCCATCACATTCAATATGTTCTTTGACTGACACACCGCCTTCGCGAGCAGGCTCGCTCCTACAGGGGATATTTGGTGTGTTTGAGTGAGTTAAACAACCTCCGCGCCCCGCGCCTCCAGCAACTCGCGCAGTATCGACCGGTGACAATGGGCTTCTTCCTCGCAATAGCAGCCCACGGCCAGGGAGGTGTGATGGGAGAGGGCGGCCAGCAGATCCAGCATCTGGCTGGCCGCCGGCTGCTTCATTTCCGCCTTGAACTTGCGCACGAACACAGTCCAGGCCTTGGCATCCTGAGCCGCCAGTGCTTCGGCAACCAGCTCCGCGCTGGGCGACAGCAGCGGCTGCCACACATCGTAGAAATCCCGCGTGGCGAACTCGGCTTTCGGCACGCCACGGGGTGGACGGCGCACGGTGCCAAGGCGCAAGCCTTCGTCGGGTTGGCGCGGTGAGCCCAGGCGCACGATATGGATAGGCATGGCGTTACTTAAGCCGCGATCCGTCGAACCACTCCAGCGCGGTGCGCCAGAAGCAGATGCCCAGGAAGTAAGCCGACATCAGCAACCACAGCCCCATCACCAGCGGGTTGATCACCGGGTGGTTGATCACCAGTGACAGGCTGCACAGCAACCAGATGGCCGTGACGGCAATGTTGATCGGCATGAAGCGACGCACACGGAACGGGTGCAAAAATTTCATCCGGGTCAGTGTCAGCAGGGCCAGGCCGATCACCGTCAGGAAGGTGATCCACGGCGACGGCGCGATGATGTACAGGCACAGGGCGACCACATTCCACGCGGCGGGAAAGCCCTGGAAATAGTTGTCCTTGCTTTTCATGTTGACGTTGCAGAAACAGAACAGCGACGACACCAAAATCAGCGACACGGTCAGCAGCAGGGTGTAGTCCGGCAACGGAACGTAGCGATAGATGAACAGCGCCGGGATGAATACATACGTCAGGTAGTCGATGACCAGGTCAAGGATCGAACCGTCGAAGCTCGGTAGCACCGACTGCACATTGACCTTGCGCGCCAACGCGCCATCCAGGCCGTCGACGATCAGGGCCACGCCCAGCCACAGCAGGCAATGGGTTGGCTGGTTATCGAGCAGGGCGAGGGTTGCAAGGAAAGCGGTGACCACACCGGTAGCGGTAAAACCATGGGCTCCCCACGCTTTGAGCCTGGCGATGTGTAGAGTCGAAATCACGGGGGCGTTCTCCAGAAAGTGAAGCAAGCCAGTCATCGTCCTCAGCAACGAGGGCGGCGGCAAACCGGGTCGGGTTGCAGGTATCGACCGGGTATCCGGGAATAAGGTTCACCACCTATGAATCTTAGCTGCGCCGCCAAAAAATACCCCGGAAATATCCGCAACACTGTGCCGGGGGGCACGTCGGCCAAACGGTGGTAGCACATTTACCGGCGAGGACTATTGTTGTCTGTCTGGATCACTTCCATCGATGAGGACGCCGTCATGAACACCAGCGATCTGCTTGAACAGTTACTGCGGGGCGGCCAGGGTGCCACGCCGCGACAGGACGGCGGTGGCGGGTCAGGTGGGCTCGGCGACCTGGGTGGATTGCTCGGCGGCCTGATGGGCGGCGGCGGTGGTGCCAGTGCCAGTGCCGGTGGCGGTGGATTGGGCGGCCTGGGTGGCCTGGGCGGATTGCTCGGTGGTCTGCTGGGCGGTGGCTCGCCAATGGGCGGTTCGCCACAAGCGCGTTCGGGCGGTGGCACCAATTATGCCGCGCTCGCTTCGCTGGGAATGATGGCGTTCCAGGCGTATCAGGCCTGGCAGCGCAGCCAGGCCGCGCAGCCGCAGCAGGTGACGCAACAGGCGCCACGTACGGTGGATCTGTTGGCCGGACCGGAAGTCGAGGAGCACAGCCATGCAATCCTGCGGGCACTGATCGCCGCGGCCAAGGCCGATGGCCGGATCGACCCGGCCGAGAAGCAGATGATCAGCACCGAAATAGGCCGTCATACCGACGATCCGCAGTTGCAGCAGTGGCTTGACGATGAAGTCGCCAAGCCGCTCGACGCTGCCGAGGTGGCGCAATCGGCCACCGATCCCGGCATGGCCGCCGAGATGTACCTGGCCAGCGTGATGCTGGTGGACGATCAGCAGGATGCCGAGCGCAACTATCTGGATGAGCTGGCAGCGGCGCTGAACATCGATCCGGATTTGCAGGTGCATCTGGAGCAGCAGGCGAGGGGTGGGACTGTCTGAAGTTTAAGTCGGCTGTCAGTCCGCTATCGCGGGCAAGCCCGCTCCCAGAGGATCTGTGGCGTCATGGGTACCTGTGGGAGCGGGCTTGCCCGCGATGAACGATAACGCGGTTAACCTGCTGGTTTTGGCACCAGAAAGGTCACATCAAAGCGCTCGGCGACTTCAAATATCCGGGCCAGATCCTCAGGCACCTTGAACCGGTCCATCGCCGCAAAAAACTGCCCGCCGCGCGGGTCGGAGACCACGCCGATCATCTTCGCGGTGGTACTGATGTTCTTGTAGGCATGAATCGTTCCGGCAGGGATATGCACATAACCTCCCGCCGGGACGGTGGTGGATTTACCTTCGACAGTCACTTCGACCTCGCCTTCCACCACGTAAAACGCCTCGTCCCACGGATGGAAGTGCGGTGGCGGGCCGCCACCTTGCACGCCCACCTGAATGTGCATTTCAAAGGGTTTGCTCAGGTCCCCGCCGGCCAGGACCGTGATCGCTTCGCCAACGACGTTGTAGGGTGGCGGGGGGGCTTCGATGACGTGAGTGGTGCGCATGACTGCTCTCCGGGGATGAAGCGGCACCCGCTGATTGTAGGCCCTTGAGCGCCTGCCGGACGCCACGCCACCGGGCCGTCTGTCCGGGCACATTCACCGTCGATGGAATTTTTACGCGCACGGCTCGCTCTGCTGAGGGAGAGACGCGCTGAATCCGCGTCCTGCAGCGACCGGCAGGTGAGCGATGAACAAGGACCTCGACGACTACAACCGCAAGCGCGATTTTTCGGCGACATCAGAACCGGCCGCCATCAAGCGAACCGGCAGAAAGAACGCCAGGGATCATGCCTTGCAGTTTTGTATCCAGAAGCACGACGCTTCGCGCCTGCACTACGACTTTCGCCTGGAGCTCGACGGCGCGCTCAAGAGCTGGGCAGTGCCCAAGGGACCGTCATTGGACCCCAGGGTCAAGCGCCTGGCGGTGCACGTCGAGGACCATCCGATCGACTACGCCACGTTCGAGGGCAGCATCCCCGAAGGGCATTACGGCGCTGGCGATGTGATTGTCTGGGACCGTGGTGTGTGGATCCCCCAGGACGACCCGGCCAAGGCCTACGCCAAGGGCCGGCTCAAGTTCGAACTGCAAGGCGAGAAGCTCGCCGGTTTGTGGAACCTGGTGCGCACGCACATGCCGGGCAAGCAGGAGCAGTGGTTCCTGATCAAGCATCAGGACGGTGCCGCCCGAGCCGAAGACGATTACGACGTGGTCGCCGCCGAGCCGAACAGCGTGCTCAGTGATCGCAGCATCGTGGCCAGGACACCGAAGGCTGCCCGGCCCGCCAATGTTCCAAAACCCGCCAAGGCCATCAAAAAACCGGCCACCGCGGTTCGCAGGGAAAAGTCCGTGCAACTCACCGGCGCGCACAAAGCCAGGTTGCCGGACCAGATCAAGCCGGAACTGGCGACACTGGTGGAAAAGGCCCCGGACGGCGAGTGGGCTTATGAAGTCAAATTCGACGGCTACCGGATCATGGCGCGCATCGACCACGAAGAGGTCAGGCTCTTCACCCGCAACGGCCACGACTGGACCCACAAGTTGCCCGGTCAGGCCAAGGCGCTGGAAAGCCTGGGGTTGGAATCGGCCTGGCTCGACGGTGAAATGGTGGTGGTCGACGAACAGGGGCTGCCGGACTTCCAGGCGCTGCAAAATGCTTTCGATGCCGGGCGCAGTGGCAACATCCTCTACTACCTGTTCGACTTGCCCTATCTCAACGGCGTGGACCTGCGCGAAGTGCCGGTCGAAGAACGCCGGGCGGCGTTGGCGACCGTGCTCAAAACCGGCACAGACCCGTTGCTGCGCTTTTCCGACAGCTTCAGCGAAGACCCTGAGGCCTTGCTCAACAGCGCCTGCCAGATGCGCATGGAAGGCCTGATCGGCAAGCGCCTGGGCTCGGCCTACGTGTCCCGGCGCAGCAGCGACTGGATCAAACTCAAGTGCAAACATCGGCAGGAGTTCGTCATCGTCGGTTTCACCGATCCCAAGGGGGCACGCAGTGCCTTCGGTGCGTTGTTGTTGGGTTTGCATGATCGCGACAGCGGCGAGTTGCGCTACGCCGGCAAGGTTGGCACTGGCTTCACCGAGGCCACCCTGGGCAGCATTCATGAGCAACTAAAACCCTTGCAGACGAAAAAGCCGGCGGTGGTCAATCCACCCGGCGGTGCCGAATTCAGGGGCGTGCATTGGCTCAAGCCCAGCCTGCTGGCGGAAGTGGCCTTTGCTGAAATGACCAAGGAGGGCTCGGTGCGACATGCAGTGTTCCATGGCCTGCGTGACGACAAGCCTGCCAAAGACATTACCGAGGAGCGTCCGACTGCCGTGAAAGCGACTTCTGCGAAACCTGCCCCTGCAAAAAAAGCGGCCCCGGCGAAAAAGACCGCCGCCGCCAAGTCACCCGCCGCGCAAAAGAAAGCCGAGCCTGCGCCGTCACAACAAGGCCTGGCCGAGGGCAAGGTCCGCATCACTCACCCGGACCGCGTCATCGATGCCAGCAGCGGCACTACCAAAATGCAACTGGCGCACTATTACGCCAGTGTCGCCGAGTGGATTTTGCCGCAGCTCAAGGATCGCCCGGTGGCGCTGGTGCGTGCGCCAGACGGCGTTGCCGGCGAGTTGTTTTTCCAGAAAAACGCCGAGCGCCTGGCCATCCCCGGTATCACCACCCTCGACCCGCAGCTCACCGGGCAGCCGATGATGGTGATCAACAATGCCGAAGCGCTGGTCGGCGCGATTCAGATGAGCACCGTGGAATTGCACACCTGGAACGCCACCTCGGACAACCTCGACAAACCCGACCGCTTCGTCCTCGACCTCGACCCGGACCCGGCGCTGCCGTGGAAGCGCATGGTCGAAGCGACCCAGTTGACCCTGACGGTGCTCGATGAACTGGGGCTCAAGGCGTTTCTCAAGACCAGCGGCGGCAAGGGCATTCACCTGGTGGTGCCGCTGACCCGCAAGCTCGGCTGGGATGAGGTCAAGGAATTCAGCCACGGGATTGTCAGCCACATGGCGAAGCTGCTGCCGGAGCGCTTTTCCGCAGTGTCGGGGCCGAAGAACCGGGTAGGGCGGATCTTCATCGATTACCTGCGCAATGGTCTGGGCGCGACCACCATCTGTGCCTACGCCGTACGCACCCGGGAAGGGTTGCCGGTGTCGGTGCCGATTTTTCGCGAGGAGGTGGGGGACCTCAAGGGGGGCAACCAGTGGAACGTGCACAGCGTGCATGAACGCCTGGCCGAAGTGGGCGATGAACCCTGGGCGGAGATGAAGAAAACCCGGCAGACGATCACGGCGGAGATGCGGCGGCGGGTCGGAATGAAAAAATAACCCTCACGGCAATCCGCAATCCCTGTAGGAGCGAGCTCTGCTCGCGATGGTCGTGAACGTTGACGCGTAAAACCAGATGCCCAACGGCGCCCTCGGGTTTTTCGCGAGCCAGCTCGCTCCTACAGAAAAGCAGAAAACCCATCCCGTTACTTTATGAACGCCCGAAGGTCGCTATCCAACTTGTCGATCGCTGCCTTGAAATCCTGGGCGGTGACTTTCTGGCTTTCGTTGGACAACTGCTTGCCAAACACCTTGCGCACTACCCTGGCCACGGTCTGGTTGCTTTTCGCGTCGATGAATTCGGCCTCGATAAACAATTCAGTGTCCTGGTCCCGATGACCGGTGGCGGCCTGAGTCGCGCCAACGACGGCAGCGATGGGGACCACTTCATACCATTTCATGCCTTCGTTCGAGGCGCTGACCCCGGTGATGGCCGAGCGCATGATCAAGGTTTTCGAGCCGGCCGGTGCTGCGCTTGCGCTGTTGACTACCCGGTATTTCTGTCCCAGCGTGGCTTTGGCCTTATTGGACATGTAGTTCTGAATGTCAGTAAGCGTCTGCTGGTTGACCCGCTCATTGGGCTTGGGGGCCGGATAGAGCTCCAGTTTGTTGAACGCCACGGTGTTGTACGCATTGGGGTTCCACGACGGGCTCACCCAGCGCATCGCGGTACCGCCGCTTGGCGTCGTGACTTCTTGCAGGTTGTTGTAGCTGGACAGGTAACCGGAGTACTGCTCCCGTTCGGTGACTTTGGAGGTGCAGCCACCGAGCAGGAGCCCGGTCAGTGCGGTGCCGATGAGCAATTTTCGGGTCAGGTTCATAGTGCTGTGTGCTCCTTGGATCAGGTCGTTTTTCATTAGCGGAAAATCAGAAACGCCAAGTCATGTTGCCGGTCACGGCTTGAATCCAGGCATCGTCGAATTGACCGGAAATCCGATTGCCTGACACAGTCTTGGTCTGGTCTACCGGCATGTCGCCCAACCAGATCATGGCCAAACTGACATTGACGTCGGTGTCCCTGTTCAGAGCATAGGTGGCTCCTGTCGCAATGCGCCAGGACTCGCCCATCGGCACGATTGCCGAACGCCTGTTGTCCGAAACGGCACTGCTGTCGTAGGCCACGCCGAAATTCCACAGCAGTTGCTGGGTGGCCTGGTATTGCGCGCCGAGCGACAGGTGCCAGGTGTCCTTGAAGCCCGCATCGATGGTGGTCGAGCGGGCATCATCAGCCGTTGTGTCGACCTGCACGCCGATATCGCCGAATTCCGACCAGTCCTGCCAGTTGACCGAGGCGAGCAAGGCCCACTGCCGGTCCAGTTGCTGGAACAGGCTCAGGGTGACGGTTTGCGGCACGGTTATATCAAGTTGGGTGTTGGTGCCATCGAGGCGCTGCAACAACGGGCCGTCGCCCTTGATGTCCAGGCCGTCCTCGAACTCCAGATCGACCTTGCTGGTGTAGGTCAGGCCAATGCGGGTTCCGGGTTGCGGGGCGTAGATCACCCCCACATTGGCGCCGAAACCCCAATCCTTGTCCTTGTATTTGAACTGGCCGTCACCGCGGTCGGTGAAGCCGAACGGTGAGCGGTCGATGGCGGTCTGCGCTTGCAGCATGCCGTACATGGCCTTGATGCCGACACCCACCGACCATTGTTCGTTGAAGCGGTACGCCACGCTCGGCACCAATGACAAACCGAGCAGGCTGGAGTTCTGCGTGAAGTAGCGCCCGGACCAGTCATTGTCGTAATTGACCGCCAGGCCGAAGTCACCGTATTGGCCGAAGCCGACGCTCCAATGGTCATCCAGTGCATGGCTGATGAAAAAACTGCCGCCGGGTATCGGGTCCAGGGCGTTGCCACTGCCGCTGCCCGCCACGTTGGTGCCTTCGTCGCGATCGAATTTCAGATCGCCGTAGAGCACCTGCAAGCCAGCGGTGATCTGCGTACCCGGCAGGTAACTCATACCCGCCGGGTTGCTGGCAATGGTCGATGGGCCCTGGGCCCGGGCCGCAGCACCGGCGTTGGCCAGGCCGACGTTGTCGGTGCCGACTTCGTAGAGCAAGATACCGCCCGCCCAGGTTTGCTGACAGCAGAGGGCGAGCAGGGTGACGACGGGCAGAGCAGTTACCTTTGGCTGCATGGCGTCAGTACTCCAGAGCCGTTTCCCACAGCTCCGCAAATGTGGTGTCCCGCGAAAAGAGAGTAGGTTCTAATCGTTAAAAAGCCAGTGAATGCCGTGCATTCTTGGGGGCGGGGGCAGGACAGACCAGAGGCGAGGGGGGGCCTGATACCCATTGAGCCAGCGATTATTCGTGGTCTGGGCAATACAGGCTGTTTTGAATACAAGTGACGAGGCGGCGAGCGGCACTCGCCGCCTCGATGGTGATTATTTGCCGGAAATGCCTGCCAGCAGCGGTGCCATCTGCTCATCGGTCAAAGCCGCGTGGACTTCCATGCTCATGAGGTCGTTCCACTCCAGTACCCATTGCTGAATCGGCACCACATCACTGGCCTCGGCAACGCCAAAACCGGCCGAGCTACCGACGGCATGCCAGCGTCCCTTCATCGTGACGCCTGCTGGTGGAGCCCCACCGGTCTTGAGAAAGCGCTCGACTGCGGCATTGCGATTGTCAGGGCTGATCGACCAACTGACGATGAATAACATCGGCCACCTCCTGTTGCGGATTGGCACCTGATTTCCTTGGCGTACCTGGCTGGCGCCGGGGCCAGGGTCGCACTCGGTTTCCAGTTCCGTCCTGGCTGGTGTGCAGCAAAAACTCCCATGAGAAGGCATAGCAGCGCGCCGCACTGTGCGTACGACCGCTGATCTTCTCGTGGGACACAGGGTTCACGCATCGCGCAACAGGTCGTTGGCGTTGAGCACTTCGTAGGCGATTTCCGGGCGCTTTTCCATGGCGCGGCGGATCGCGGCCGGGATCGATGCGCGGGTTTTGCGGCACAGCCCCGGCAAGTCGCCGACGTAGATGCCGATCCCGCGCATGGTCCGCACTTCGTTTGCACTTGGGACGAAGTCGACGCGGATGCCCAGTTGCTCGAACATCCGCCGTTGCAGGTGTTCCAGATCCTTGAAACTCGAAAGGTTTTCCAGGCGCTCGATCAGGCGCTTTTCTTCGGTGCGGGTCAGAAACAGGATGCGCACGTCCGCCCCCGGTGTTTCCAGCAACGGGTCACGCCCGCAATCGCAGGCACCGGGCGGGCAGGGTTGGCGGATCGGAGCAGAGGTTGTCATGGGTTTCAATCATAGAGCGCTGTGATCGAGTTTGCCCATAGGGTTTTTTTGAAGCGACGCACACCCCCTGTAGGAGCGAGCCTGCTCGCGATGGTGTGTCAGCAGACATCAATGTGGCTGACACGCCATCGCGAGCAGGCTCGCTCCTACAGAGGGATATGCTTACCTCATTTCAGTACCAACATCCGATAAACCCCGTCCTCGACTTCGATCCCGTGGGTGTCATGGGTAAAGCCGGGGAAGGATCTGTCGAAAGCTTCCAGCGCCTTGAGATAGGCCAGCAACGCCCCGTCCGCAGGCCCGGCATTCTCGCCCGGCATCAACAATGGAATGCCCGGTGGATACGGCACGATGCCGGTGGCGGCAAGGCGGCCGGCGGCTTGTTCCAGGGTCACCAGCTCGATGTCGTTGCGCACCAGTTTCTCGTAAGCCTCCACCGGACTGAATTCGGCTTTGGGCAGGGTGCCGAACGCCTGGGCCATGTTGGCGGTGGTCTTGTGTTTCTTCATGGCGGCGAAGATTTCGTCGGCCAGATCCTTCAGGCCCATGCCGGCATAGCGTTGCTGGTTGGCGTTGTACAGGCCGGGCAGGCACAGCTCGAGCTCGGCGTTGTCGTCGTAATCACGCTTGAAGTCGAGCAGGGCGTTGAGCAGCGTGCCCCACTTGCCTTTGGTAATGCCGATGGAGAACAGGAACAGGATGGTGAAGTCGGTGGTTTTCTCGACCACGATGCCCTGACGGCCCAGGTACGCCGTGACCACGCAGGCGGGGATACCCTTGGCGAGCAGATTGCCGTCGTCGCCCATGCCCGGGCTGAGTACCGAGACCTTGATCGGGTCGAGCATGCAGTAACCGTCTTCGATGTCACCGAAACCGTGCCATACCGCATTGGGGTGCAGGACCCAGCAGTTCGGGTCGGTCTTCAACTGTGCCGGGTCGACCTCATGGAACGGCACGGTGGCCGCGCCAACCTGTACGGTCGGTGGCTGCCAGCAGGTGAAGAACCAGTCGTCCTTGCTCAGCATCTCGTTGTGCATGCGCGAAAGAACCTGGCGGAAGCTGATGGCTTCTTCGATCGATTCGCTGGTGAGGATCTGCCCGCTCGGTGCTTCCATCATTGCCGAGCTGACGTCGCATGACGCCATGATCGCGTAGTTGGGCGAAGTCGAGGCGTGCATCATGAACGATTCGTTGAAGCGCGCATGCTCGATCGGGTTGCGGCCGTCGCGCACGTGGATCATCGAAGCCTGGGACAGGGCGGCCAGCAACTTGTGCGTCGAGTGGGTGGCGAACACGGTCGGCTTGGACTTGTCATGGTCCTCCGGGTTGCCGTGCATGGCGTGGCGCCCACTGTACAGCGGGTTGAAACGCGCGTAAGCGTACCAGGCTTCGTCGAAGTGCAGACGGTCAACGCTTTCGCCCAGCAGTTCTTCGACGCGGGTGACGTTGTAGGTCAGTCCGTCATAGGTGGAGTTGGTGACGATCGCATGCACCGGCGTCGGGTCGATGCCTTTCTTGACCAGCGGGTTGTTGGCGATGGCGGCTTTCACGCCTTCGGCGCTCAGCGTCTGCGGCAGGATCGGGCCGATGATGCCGTAGCGGTTGCGGGTCGGTACCAGGTAAGTCGGAATGGCGCCGGACAGGGTCATCGCATGTTCGGCGGACTTGTGGCAATTGCGGTCGCACAGGGCGATCTGGTTACGTGTGACGCTCGCCATCAGAATGACGCGGTTGGACATCGACGAACCGTTGGTCACGTAGTACGTGCGGTGCGCGCCGAAGACCTTGGCGGCATAACGCTCGCCTTGGCCGATAGGGCCGCTGTGGTCGAGCAGCGAACCGAGTTCGCCGACCGAGATCGACAGGTCGGAACGCAACAGGTTTTCCCCGAAAAACTCGTAGAAGGCCCGTCCCGCCGTGCTCTTCAGGAACGCCGTGCCGCCGGCGTGGCCGGGGGTGTGCCACGAGTATTCATAGGTGCGGGCAAATTTCACCAGCGCCCCGAACATCGGTGGCAGGGCAGCCTGACGATAGCGTTCGATGGCTGCGAGGATGCGCCCGCTGAGGAAACGGGAGGTATCTTCGGGCAACCAGATGAAGTCGTCGGCGTGCTGCATGACCACCAGCGGAATAGTCGATGCGGTGGTACGGTCGCTGATCAGGAACACCGGTACTCGCGTGTTGCGCTCGCGCAGCTTGACCAGCAGTTTGATGCAGTCGGCGTGACCTTCGCTTTTGTCCATTTCCCAACGGATCAGCAAGCATTGAATGGCAGGGTCCGAAAGCAGGATCGATGCGGCGTCGCTGAGGCTTTCCGAAGTCAGTACGCTGACGCCTCGTCCCTCGACTTCATGGACCAACTGACCCAGGGCGCGGCCAAACACTGTGCTCTTGTCCGCGGGGTTGCTGACCAGTAGCGCCAGCATCCCTAGTGAATGTCTATATTCCGTCATGACTTAACCTCCAAAGTATTTGATTACAAGCTGTTCACCGGCACGGGTTCGGCGGTGAGGTGCTGCGCACTGACGGTCTGCGTCGGTACGCTGTTGTTGAGTGCTTCCAGACGGATCAGGCGGTTGTTGACGAAGCCGAACAGCGTGTAGCCGAAGATGGTCGCCACGCCGCCGAGCATCAGCGCCTGCTCGCCCGAGCTGTACAGCGCCAGATAGCTGTAGGCCGCCGCAATCACGGCAATGAAGTTGGTGACCATCGCCTTGCTTTCCGGCACGTTGGAGATTTTCTGCATAGTCATCAGCGCGGCCATGGACAGGATGTAGGGCACCAGGTTGGTGACCACCGCGAGGTTGACGAGGGTGTTGAACTGCTTGCTCAGGTCGGGGCTGATGGTCAGCAGGGCCAGAGCGGTTTGCGCCGCCAGCAGCACCAGCATGCCGATGATCGGCGTGCCGGCCTTGTTGCCCTTGGCGAAGATGGGCAGGAAATAACCGGTGTTCGCCGAGCTGGCGTATACCTGGGCAATAGTGAACTGCCAGCCGAGCAGCGAACCGATGCAGGCGAGTACCATCGCCGCCATCACGATGTCCCCGACAAACGGGGTGAACATCTTGGCGAACACCAGGCCGAAAGGCGCGGTGGAGGCGACCAGTTCTGCGTTGCCGACGATACCGAAGATAACGTTGGTGGAGACGATGTAGATCACCGCCGCCCCCAGGGTGCCGCCCAGCACGGCAATCGGTACGTTGCGCTCGGGGTTTTCCACCGCCTCGGTGTTGGCGCAAGCCGATTCCAGGCCGAGGAAGGCCCACAGGGTGATCGCCACCGAGGCGCCCGCCGCTTCGAACCAGCTCTTGTCGTGGGGGTTCCAGCCTGCCGCGTAAACGCTGCTGTCGAACCAGAACCAGCCAACCGTGGAGACCAGCACCACCGGCGCAATCACACCCCAGACCGTCACCGCGCCGATCCGGCCGGTAATGCGCGCGCCGCCAAAGTTGGCGAACGTGGTGATCCATAACAAGGCAATAGTCGCCAGGCCCACTTGCAGGGAATCCAGTTTCATCCCGAATAACACCTGGATATAACCCACCGCAGTAATACTAATCGCCACGTTGGCAATCAACAGCGAGAGACCGTAGGTGTAGTTGGTGATGTAGTTACCTGCTTTACCAAACGTGTATTCGGCATAACCACCCATGCCGCCAGTCTTGCGGCTGAGCATCCCGCATCGCGCAAAGGCGTAGGCCAGAGCGAGGGAGCCGGTGGCCGTCACCAGCCAGGAAAGAATCGAAATTGCACCAACTTCCGCGAGTTTTGTCGGTAGTAGCACAATGCCTGAGCCTAACATGTTGACCGCAGTCAACATTGTCAGTTGCCCTACACTCATTTTCTTTGCGACTGACATTCCGTGGCCTCATTAGTTGGCGGAAGAGATTGTTAGCTATAGCAAAGGATGGAAATGTCGCAAGAAAATGACTCTTGTTTAATGATCGGAGTCAGTGTTTTACCAATAAGGCACTATGCTGGCCCCCGGCTTGTTCGCTTATCGCCAGAATCGCTTCAATTTCAGGTGGTTAGGGTGGGAAGCTAATGCGCAATGTATGGGTCGTACTGATCTCGGTCGGTGTCGCGGGTTTTGCAGTGTCTGCCCAGGCCAGGGAGCTGATGCCCAATGAGCGTTATATGTGCAGTTGGGGCGCGGGGACGGCTGCCAGAGCGCAGGAACTCAAGTTGGCCGGGGTTTCTCTTTATGCCGCGCGACAGAAAATCCACTCTTACAAGTTTTCCAAGTCGTGGATGCGGATGATGGCCATGGGCATTACCGAGCAGACTTATGACAGCCCGACCAGGATCAAGCCAGCGGCGGTTCGGGAGAGTTTTTATGACGATTGTGTGAAGTATAAGTTGGCGCGCAAGTAGGAGCTGGCTTGCCAGCGAAGACAGCCTGGAGTCTTGCACCGCCAATCAGGGCGCCTTCGCCGGCAAGCCGGCTCCTACAGGGGGCGGATCCCGGCGAGGTGACCTTTGTCGGATTGGATTCGCGGTTGTGCAGCGACGTCTATATTGAGTGTCCGTCTTCAACCCTGAAGGCCGTTTTTCTGATTTACCTGAACGTGCATAAACCCCATTTCAATCAGGAGATCATCATGACCCAGCTCGATAAAGTACTGTACACCGCCAAAACCCACACCACGGGTGGCCGCGATGGCGCATCCAGAAGCTCCGATGGGATTCTGGATATCAAACTCTCGTCCCCGGGCACCAATGGTGGTGGTACCAATCCGGAGCAACTGTTCGCCGCCGGTTGGTCAGCCTGTTTCATCGGCGCGATGGGCGTCGCTGCCAAAGAGCTGAAAGTTGCGCTGCCCAAGGATGTGGCCGTCGACACCGAAGTCGACCTGGGCACCAATGAAGGTGGCTACCTGCTGCAGGCGCGACTCAACGTCAGCCTGCCGGGACTGGATCGCGAAACCGCGCAGAAACTCGTCGACACCGGACACAAGTACTGCCCGTACTCCAAAGCCACGCGCAACAACATCAACGTCGTGGTCAAGCTCGCCTGAGCTGAAATAAAAAAGGTCCTGGCGACCCGTCTGCAAAGCAGTGTCGCCAAGACCTGAACACATTCAAGAGTCAGGGAGTGAACATTTCTGGAAGTGTTCTGATTTAAGTTATTTTGCAAGGCTCATAATGGCGAAGTCTGTTTATCGTGCGAAATGTTGTCTGCGCTTGTATACAGGCTAGTTTCTTTTGGTGTCCGGCATGCTGAAAATAGTATGACTGTTTTAGTTCTGAGGGTGTAAATGACAATGGTTCGCTGTTTTCCGTGTTTATTTGTCTTCGAGGCAACTAATGGATCCAATTGGCGATGACAAGGATCATGTAAGCCAACCAGCTCAGTTGGAATGGGCCTCGACGGGAAAGTTGCCCGGTTAACGCCGTAGTCATTGGCCCTCGAGCCAGTGACCGCTTGTCGGTGATGTGCTTGGAAAATGAACATTCCGGGCCTGCAGCCCTCAGATTCTCCAGCAGGTCACCTCATGGCTTGCGCTTGAAGTGCAAAAAAGAAGTGGAACCAGAACCTCAAATGCAGTGAGTGCAGATGGGGATTTTTTTACCTGAAATTTGAGGGGTGCTAACTAAGCTGTCATCCATTCATTTGCCGGATCAATAGGATTTCGATAATTAACCTATTGTTTGGTTTTCTTGTATGAGCAAGGTCGTGCAGGGTTGTTTACAACAAGTGCTCTGTTGATTGGCCGACTGTACTATCGAATAAGGTGGAGAAAATACCCGTGGCGATAAATACAATTATGAGCCTGATCGAAAATAAAGAATTCATGGAGTTTTTGCGGCTTGGCGTTGTTTACGTTCATTTGGTCGCCTGTTGTGTGGCAATTGGTTTAGTACTAACCAGTGATATTGCAATGGTCAGGGATCTGTTGAAACGCAAGGCATTCACTGAACATGATCATGCACACATGGAAAGTCTTCAGCGGTCTGTCGTGGTGGCATTGATCGGTCTATGGGTGACAGGCGCTGCCATTATCGGCATCGATTACTTGGGCAAGGGCACGGAATACTTCATGAATCCGAAGCTTCACGCCAAGGTGATCATTGTCACGCTGCTGACCTACAACGGCATTCTGCTGCACCGCCTGGTGTTGCCGGCCATGCAAAAGGCAGGCTCCTTGCTCGAACTCGGATTCAGCGCGCGGATGCTGGCGCTGTTTTGTGGCTCGCTGTCGGCGGTGTCCTGGATGTATGCCGCCATGCTCGGTGTCGGGCGTCCATTGGCCTGGAAATATTCGCTCTCCGAACTGTTGATGGCGTATCCGGTGCTGATTGTGCTGGGCTTCCTGGCGATGGTGGCGTTGACTCAGCGAGCCAAGCGCCAGAACACCCTCGATGCGCCGCAGTGGACAAATGCAGCCGCGCACTAGGCCGGTAGCCCTGTAGGAGCTGGCTTGTCGGATCGCCGCATCGCAGCGAAGGCGGCATGCCTGACATACCGCGTCGCCTGGTTCGCCAGCAAGCCGGCTCCTACAGGGAAGTGGTCAGCGCTTCAGTTGTCCTCAACGTTATCGATATGCTTGAAGCGTTCGATCAGAAAGTCGATCAGGCTGCGTACCCGCGCCGATAAATGCAGCTGTTGCGGGTACACCGCATACACGTCGGCGCGGGTCGGCGTCTGGTCTTCCAGCACCAGGCGCAGGCGACCACTGCGCACATAGCGGGCGATGTCCCACTCGGCCCGTAGCAGAATCCCGAATCCCTCCAATGCCCAGTTCAGGGCCACTTCGCCATCGTTGCAGCCCAGGGCGCCATGCACCTTGATGTTGTCGGTGTGCCCGCCGTTGGTGAAGCTCCAGACACCATAGGGTGACTCGTTCTGGCGGATGAAAATGCAATTGTGGTTTTGCAGGTCGCTCAGTTTCTGCGGGGTGCCGTACTTGTCCAGATACAGCGGCGAGGCGCACAACAAGCGACGGTTGGAGGCGATTTTGCGCGCGTGAAAAGCGGCGTCCGGCAGGGTGCCGAAACGGATGCCCAGATCGAAACCGTGGGTGGCCAGGTCCAGTGGGTGGTCACTGATTTCCAGTTGAATTTCCACTTCGGGGTACTGCGCGTAAAACGCAGCCAGGGCAGGGCCGATGTGGCGGCGGCCGAAGCCGAGCGAAGCATTGACCCGAATCAGGCCCTTGGGCGTCGCGCGGCTGCTGCTGACCAACTGCTCGAGTTCATTGATCTGCGTGAGGATGCGCGCGGCCTGGGAGAAATACAGCTCGCCTTCGGACGTCAGGCTCATCGAGCGCGTGGTGCGGTTGACCAGGCGGATGCCCAGCCGGGCTTCCAGCGCCGTCAGGCGCTTGCTCACCGCCGGTGGCGTGATGCCGAGCTCCCGGGCCGTCGCCGCGAGGCTGCCTTTATTGGCCAACAGGTAAAAAAACGACAAATCCAGGGTCTGGCTCATTCGTAACTCAAAGTTATTTATGTAGTGATTTGGAGTAACTCACAGCTATTTGTTCACTACATATACTCCGCTCACACCCCGCCTGAACAGTCCGGTTCAACGGGAACAACAAGAAATCGATGAGAGTGGAGCCAACCAATGAGCGCATACAAAATCGCTGCAGTGCCAGGTGACGGTATCGGTGTGGAAGTGATCGCCGCAGGCGTCGAAGTACTGCAAGCCCTGTCGAACAAATCCGGCTTCAAACTGGATTTCAAACACTTCGACTGGAACTCCGACAACTACCTGAAAAACGGCTACTACATTCCCGAGGGTGGCCTGGAAGAACTGAAAACCTTCGACGCGATCTTCTTCGGCGCTGTCGGTGCGCTCAACGTGCCGGACCACATTTCACTGTGGGGCCTGCGCCTGCCGATCTGCCAAGGCTTCGACCAGTACGCCAACGTGCGTCCGGCCCGGGTGTTGCCGGGCGTGAAAAGCCCGCTGCACAACGGTGACCAGATCGACTGGGTGGTGGTGCGGGAAAACTCCGAAGGCGAATACTCCGGTAACGGCGGCCGCGTGCACCGAGGCCTGCCGGAAGAAGTCGCCACCGAAGTCTCGGTGTTCACCCGGACAGGGGTCGAACGCATTCACCGCTTCGCCTTCGAGCTGGCGCAAAGCCGCCCGCGCAAACACCTGACCATGGTCACCAAGTCCAACGCCCAGCGTCACGGCATGGTGTTGTGGGACGAGATTTTCTACGAAGTGGCCAAGGACTTCCCGGACGTGAAGATCGACAAGGAACTGGTGGACGCCGTGACCACGCGCATGGTGCTCAAGCCGTCGACCCTGGACGTGATCGTCGCCACCAACCTGCACGCCGACATCCTCTCGGACCTGGCCGCCGCGCTGTCCGGCAGCCTGGGCATCGCGCCGACCGCCAACCTCAACCCTTCGCGTAAATTTCCCTCGATGTTCGAACCGATCCACGGCTCGGCCTTCGACATCACCGGCAAAGGCGTGGCCAACCCGATCGCGACCTTCTGGACCGCCGCCATGATGCTTGAACACCTGGGTGAAGCTGCGGCCGCGAAACACCTGATGTCGGCCATCGAAGCGGTGACCGAAAGCGGTTTGCACACTCCGGACCTGGGCGGTAACGCCACCACGCGGCAGATCACCGATGCGGTGATTGCGCTGATCAACCGCTGATTTTTTTCACTGATTCAAAGTCGTACTGCGGCACAACGCCCGGGGCGGATCAACCGTTCCGCCCCCCGGCATTTCCTGACAACAATAAAAAATCAGGGCCCTGTCATGAAAAGAATATTCGGCAAACTCTACGTACAAGTGCTCATCGCCGTGATCCTCGGCGCCATCGTCGGGGTCTTCGTTCCCGAAACCGGCGCTGCGCTCAAACCCTTGGGCGATGCGTTCATCAAACTGATCAAAATGCTCCTCGCACCGGTGATCTTCCTGACCGTGGTCACCGGCATCGCGCGCATGGAAAACATGAAGGAACTGGGCCGGGTCGGCTTCCGCGCGCTGCTGTATTTCGAAGTGGTGTCGACCCTGGCGTTGGTGGTCGGTCTGGTGGTGGTCGATGTGTTCAAGCCCGGCGCCGGCATGAACATCGATGTCGCCACGCTGGATACTTCCAGCCTGGCCACCTACACCTCGGCGGTGAAGCATGCCTCGTTCATGGACTTCGTCATGAACATCATCCCGGACACCATTGTCGATGCCTTCGCCAAGGGCAACGTCCTGCAGATCCTGTTGTTCTCCATACTGCTGGGCATCGCCCTGGCCCACGTCGGGCCGCGGGGCAAAGCCTTTGTGGATACCCTGGACAGCCTGATGCAGGGCATGTTCCGCATCGTCAACATGGTCATGCGCCTGGCCCCGATCGGCGCATTCGGCGCCATCGCGTTCACCATCGGCAAATACGGCTTCGGCTCGCTGTTCTCCCTGGGCAAGCTGATGGCCTGCGTGTACCTGACTTGCGCGGTGTTCGTGATTTTCGTGCTCGGGCCGATCTGCCGTTACAGCGGTTTCAGCCTGTGGAAATTCCTCAAGTTCATCAAGGAAGAACTGTTCACCGTGCTGGGCACCAGTTCATCGGAATCGGTGCTCCCGCAGATGATCTCCAAGATGGAAAAGGCCGGCGTGTCCAAACCCGTCGCCGGGATGATCATTCCCTCCGGCCTGACCTTCAACCCGGACGGGCAAGCGATCTACTACACCATCGCGGCGATTTTCATTGCCCAGGCGACCAACACGCCGCTGACCCTGACCGACCAACTGATCGTGCTGGCGGTGCTGATGTTCACCTCCAAGGGGTCGGCGGGTGTCACTGGTTCCGGGTTCATCATTCTGGCGGCTACCTTGTCGTCCCTCGGTACGATTCCGGTGGCGGGGATGGTGTTGTTGCTGGGGGTGGATCGCTTCATGTCGGAGGCACGGGCGATCACCAATACCATCGGCAATGGCGTGGGCACCATGGCGATTGCCAAATGGGTGGGGGCGCTGGATACGGAGAAGATGCATAAGGCGTTGAATGGGGAGGTTGTGGAGGAGAAGCCAGAGGTGGTGTTTGCGCCTCCGACGTTGACGGGTGCTTCCTTGCCGGCAAACCTGAAGGCGGCGTCGCGGGCGTAGGTGGTGTACATATCCGTTTCTTCGGTAACGGCCACTGGCGGTTTCGCTCTTACA
>NZ_WTFT01000013.1:90153-97978 GCF_009861505.1 Pseudomonas izuensis
GCAGAACCTGCACTCGGCCTCACGAGGGGGCAAGAAGATCAAAAGCCAGATCAACAGCCGAAGCGAGGCGGCCTGACAGCCGACCTGGCTTTTGCGGGTGTACCCCATTCCCTGTGGGAGCTGGCTTGCCAGCGATGGCGGCCTATGAGCCGACCTGATTTCACGGGTGCACTCGTTCTCCTGTGGGAGCGAGCCTGCTCGCGATGGTCTTCCAGACAACGCGATCATTCAGGCAGCACGCGTTATCGTTGACGTCCATCGCGAGCAGGCTCGCTCCTACAGGGGATCACAGGCAGGTCAAAAATCAGGTCGGCTGTCAGGCCGCCTCGCTTTGGCTTTTGATTTGGGCGCCCCGTTAAACCACGCTGGCCGAACGCAGGCATTGCTCCGTGGGTAAACCGGCAGGACGCCGGTTTAGCCGCGCTGGGCCAGGGATGGCCCATCGCGGCGACCCACGGAGCAATGCCGGAGTGAGGGCATACCGAGCCTAAGCGAGGCACCGAGTGGTGGGGCAAAGCCTTTTGGTTACTTTGGGGCTTTTCCAAAGTGACCCGCCGTGAGGGCGGAACCATAAGTCGCCATCACTCAAATAATGGATATACACCCAATCCCTGAGCGGGTCTGAAGTAGGCGCTGTCCACCCCCCACGCCAAGGACTAAACTCCCGCGATAAAACCAAAACAACGACGTGACCTTGCCTGCATGAAAATCCACCCTTTACCACCGCTCAACAGTCTGGTCGCGTTCGAAGCCGCAGCGCGCCACTTGAGCTTCACCCTGGCCGCGCAAGAGCTGAACGTGACCCAGGGCGCAATCAGCCGCCAGGTACGCCTGCTCGAAGACTACCTGGGTAAGGTTTTATTCGAACGCACGACCCGCACGATCCACCTGAGTCCGGCGGCCAGTCAATATTACGAAACGGTCCGCACTGCCTTGCTGCAAGTGGCCCAGGCGACGGGTGAAATTCGTCATTGGCAGGGTGCCGAGCAAGTGACGGTGGCGACCAGTACCGCGATGGCCTCATTGTGGCTGCTGCCCAAAGTATCCGAGTTTCAACGTGAAAACGAAGAGATCGACCTGCGCATCATCGCCCACGATCAGGTCAAGGATTTCTCGCGCCTGGATTGCGATCTGGCGTTGTATTACTGCAGTACCCCACCCCGGGAAATGCAGGTCACGCCATTGTTTTCCGAAGAGGTCTATCCGGTGTGCAGCCCGACTTACCTGGCCAAGCATCCTGCCTTGACGACGCCTGCCGACCTGGCCGCCTGCACATGGCTCGTCCTCGACGATCCGCAGCGCGACTGGATTGGCTGGTCCGAATGGCTCCAGAGCCAGGGATTGAAAAACGTCGAGCCGAAACGCCGGATCAACATCAACAGTTATTCGATGCTGATCCAGTCGGCCATCAGCGGGCAGGGCGTTGCGCTGGCCTGGTCCAATCTGGTCGATGACTACCTGCAGAGCGGCGCGCTGGTGCGGCCGCTGGATGCGGTATTGCGCACCGATGCACAGTTTTGTTTGCTGGAGCCCTTGGGCCGTGGCGGTATGCGCCAAAGCGTAAAGCGCTTCCGCAGCTGGCTAATGAAACAACTCCCGCCCCTGTAGGAGCGAGCCTGCTCGCGAAAAACGCTCAGACAACGCGGTCATTCAGACAGCACTCGTTATCGTTTACGACCATCGCGAGCAGGCTCGCTCCTACAGGTTGGCGGGCCGCAGATGTCCATATTCATGATCAAAAGTCATGAATCCCTCCCGAAATATCGTTTGTCGACACCCCCCCGTTTTCCGAAACTTGCCGCCAGCGGATCTGGCCAGCAAGCCTGCCGAACAATCCACACCGTGCCCAGCAGGGGAAAACAATAATGACCACCCTCCAACAAATTCCAGTGCATCACCTCGAAACCGTGCTCAATCCGATTCATGAAGCCACCGGCCTGAGCAACGAGTTTTACACCGAACAACGTTACTTCGAACTCGAGCGCGATCAGGTCATGGGTAAGACCTGGGCTTGTGTTGGTTTTGCCAGCGATCTGGGCAAGGCCGGCTCGGTCAAGCCAGTCGACTTCATGGGCCTGCCGCTGCTGCTGATGCGCAACCGCGAAGGCGTGATTCAGGTGTTCCATAACGTGTGCAGCCACCGCGGCATGAAGCTGGTGGAGGAGGCCGGTGAGGTGCAAGGCGTCATTCGCTGCCCTTACCACTCCTGGACTTACGACCTCAACGGCGGGCTGCGTGGCACGCCCCACGTAGGCGGCATCGATCAGCACAAGGATGAGCGTTTCGCCTGTGAGAAACACGGCTTGAAAGCCATTCGCAGTGCGATCTGGATGGACATGGTGTTCATCAATCTGTCCGGCGATGCACAGCCACTCGAAGACATGCTCGCGCCGCTGACTGCGCGCTGGAACCAGTTCCTGGGCGAAGACGGCATGAGCCTGCTGAGCCGCCGCCCGGGCCATGACGCCACCACCCTGGACATCAAGTGCAACTGGAAGCTGGCAGTAGAGAACTACTGCGAGGCCTATCACCTGCCATGGGTGCACCCGAGCCTGAACTCTTATTCGCGCCTGGAAGACCACTACAACATCATCGTCGGCGAGCACTTTTCGGGTCAGGGCAGCTACGCCTACAACCTGTCGGACGTCGCCGGTACTCACTTGCCGAAATTCCCGAGCTGGCCGCTGGACCGTCTGCGCAATGCCGAATACGTCGCGTTTTTCCCCAATGTCCTGCTCGGCATCCAGGCCGACCACGCCTTCGCCATGCAACTTGAACCAGTGTCGCCGGGACGCACCATCGAGCACCTGCGCCTGTTCTACGTCGGCGATGAAGCGGCGAGCAGCGAAGCGTTCAGCGCCTGCCGCGATGCCATCCTGGAATCCTGGAAAGTCGTGTTCGCCGAAGACATCAGTTCGGTCGAAGGCATGCAGAAAGGTCGCCATTCCCCAGGCTACAAGGGTGGCGCGTTCTCCCCGGAAATGGACATCCCGACGCACTTCTTCCACCAGTGGGCCGCACGTCAATTGCTCGCCACCGCCCAGTCGGCCTGAGGAGAAGTGCCATGTATCCGATAGCCTCTCACTGGCTCAACTACATCGACGGGCAATGGAGCGATAGCGTCCAGCGTCTGACAGTGAACAACCCAGGCTCCGCCGAACCGCTGGCGACCATCGCCCAGGCCACCGTGGCCGATGCCGAGCGCGCCGTGCAGGCGGCCCGTCGCTGCGCCGATAGCGGCGAGTTGACTCGGGTGCGCCCGGCGCAGCGGGTCACCTGGTTGCTGCGCATCGCCGAAGAAATTCGTGCCGTGGCGGATGAAGGTGCCTGGGTGTTGTGCCAGGAAAACGGCAAGCGCCTGAGCGATGCCAAGGACGAGTTCATCGAGGCGGCGCGTTACTTCGAGTATTACGCCGGCATGGCGGACAAGATCGAGGGCACTTCGATCCCGCTGGGCAACGGGTACATGGACTTTACCTTGTACGACCCGATGGGCGTTTCGGCACAGATCGTGCCGTGGAACTTCCCGGTGTCGATCTGTGCCCGCTCGCTGGCGCCAGCCCTGGCGGCGGGCAACGCGGTGGTCATCAAGTCCCCCGAGCTTTCACCGCTGGGCATGTGCGTGCTGATCCGCGCCATCGCCAATGCCGGTTTGCCCAAGGGGGCGGTCAACCTGATTTGCGGCCGTGGTCGCGAAGTCGGTTCGTATCTGGTGAGCCACAGCGGTGTCGATCAGATCGTGTTCACCGGTTCCGTGCCGACGGGCCAGTCGATTTTGCGCGATGCCGCCCGGTATGCGATCCCCAGCGTGATGGAGTTGGGTGGCAAGTCCGCCGCGATTGCTTTCGCCGATGCCGATCTTGAGCAACTGCTGACCAGCGTCAAGTCGGGCATCTTCTTCAATGCCGGGCAGGTCTGTTCGGCGATGTCGCGGCTGCTGGTGCAGCGCGAGATCTATGAAGAAGTGGTCGAGGCTGTGGTGGCCCTGGCCGAAGGACTTCACGTCGGCACAGGTCAGGAAAACGCCGACCTCACACCGGTGGTCAGCGCCGGACAACTGGCAGGCATCGAAGCCTTGTGCCGCCGCGCAATCGAAGAGGGCGCGATAGCAGTGACCGGCGGCGAAGCCTTCGCGGATCGAGCCGGGCACTTCATGCGTCCGACCGTGTTCCGCGACGTCACCCCGCAAATGTGCATCGCCCAGGAAGAAGTGTTCGGACCGGTGCTGGCGATCATGCCGTTCGATACGGAAGAAGAGGCCATTGCCATCGCCAACGGCACCGAATTCGGTCTGGTGGCCGGGGTGTTCACCCAGGACATCAGCCGCGCCATGCGCTGCACGCGTCGCTTGAAATCCGGCCAGGTGTTTGTCAACGAATGGTACGCCGGTGGCATCGAAACACCATTTGGCGGCGTCGGGTTGTCGGGCTTCGGTCGGGAAAAGGGCCAGGAAGCCTTGTACAGCTACGTGCGCACCAAAAACGTGGCGATCCGGATCGCTGGGGAGTGAACAGCATGTTCAAGACTTGGCTATGCATTGTCTGCGGCCTGATTTATGACGAGGCGCTGGGCTGGCCCGAGGACGGGATCCTCGCCGGCACGCGCTGGGAAGATGTTCCCGAAGACTGGATCTGCCCGGAATGCCACGTCGGCAAGGCTGATTTCGAGATGCTCGATATCAGTGAGTACACCGAGGCGGCTGTGGCGGTCAGCGCGCCGCCATTGGCGGTGGCGAAGCCTGTTGTCGCTGCATTGCCGCGCGGGCCGATTGTCATCATCGGCAGTGGTTATGCCGGTTATGGTTTGGCCCAGGCACTGCGCAAGGCTGATACCGAGATCGAGATTCGCGTGCTGACCCAGGAGTCCGGGCACCTGTATTCCAAGCCCGCGCTTTCAATCGGACTGTCTCAGGGCAAGAGCGCCGAGGCATTGTCCGGCGAATCACCGCTGGCCATCGAGCAGCGTCTGAACATCCGCGTTTATCCCCACTGCACAGTGCTGGGCATCGACAGTTCCAAGCGACGCCTGCGCACCAGTTTCGGTGAAATGGAGTACGGCCAACTGGTACTCGCCAGCGGCGCGCAACCTATTCGCCTGCCCATCGAGGGTGAGACCGCCGCGATGCTCAGCGTCAACAACCTGCAGGATTACCACGGGTTTCGTGAGCGACTGACCGGTGTGCAACGCGTGGCCATTCTCGGCGATGGCCTGATCGGCTGCGAGTTCGCCAATGACCTTGCGCACAACGGTTTCAGCGTGGATGTCATCGGTCTCGGTCGCTGGCCGATGGAGCGCCTGTTGCCGGTCGAGGCCGGACAGGTGCTGCAAAACGCACTGAGTGAACTGGGCGTGAAGTGGCACTTGCAGAACACCGTTCAAGCCATCGAACCGAGCGGGCAGGGCTATCGACTGAAACTCGCGGGCGGCCAGATCCTTGAGGCCGACCTGGTGCTGTCGGCGGTCGGGCTGCGGCCTGATCTGAGTCTGGCGCAGAGTGCCGGTCTTGCGGTTGGGCGCGGTATTCAGGTCGATGCCCAGCTGCAAACTTCTGTAGCGGGCATCTACGCGCTGGGCGATTGCATCGAGATCGACGGCCAGTTGCTGCCGTATCTGGCGCCGATCAATCAGGGCATCCAGGCGCTCAGTAAAACCCTGCTCGGCCAACCCACAACCGTCGATTACCCGCTGATGCCGGTGACGGTGAAAACACCCGCCGCGCCGCTGTGCCTGTTGGCGCCGGCGATGGCCAGTGAAGGTCAATGGCGCTGCACACCGACGCCAGACGGATTGAGCGCCGGGTTCTATGACGCCGAGGGCAGGCTCAATGGCTTCGTGCTGTTGGGTCGCCAGGCACAAACGCAACGCAGCGCATTGCTGCAGTCCTGTCAGAACGCTCAGCAGGCTGTCGCCTGAGGCCGCAATCATGAAAAATTCGATCAATTTGCCGTATGACGATGCGAGCTGCGGCTGGTACGCAGCCCTGCCCGAACAGCCGGCGTGCAAGCGTTTGTCCGGCGAGCAGCGGGCCGACTACGCGGTGGTGGGGGCAGGCTTTGCCGGCCTCGCCGCAGCCCGTCGCCTGGCCCAGCATCACCCCGAAGCGCGGATCATTCTGGTGGACGCGCAACGGGTCGCCCACGGCGCCTCGGGGCGCAACTCGGGGTTTGTGATTGACCTGCCGCACAAGTTCGCGCTGGAACATCCGGACCCGGCGCACAAGCAACGCTTGCTGTCGCTCAACCGTGCGGCCATTTCGCAGTTGCAGGGCCTGGTGCAAAGCCATGACATCGATTGCCAGTGGTCACATGCCGGCAAGTACCAGGGGGCGGTCGGCCCGCGCGGGCTGGCTTACCTCGACCACTTCGAACGACTGATGAGCGATCTGGGCGAGCCCTTTCGCCGGGTTGATCCCAAAGAGCTGGCCGGCGTACTGGGCACGTCACATTACAGCGGTGCGATCTACACCCCGGGTTGCTACCTGATGCAGCCGGCGGCATTGGTCACTGGTCTGGCCCGCACCTTGCCAGGCAACGTCGAGTTGCTGCAAGAGTCGCCGATCCAGCGGCTGGAACACGACGGTCGCGGCGGCTGGATTCTGCATGGCAGCAACGGCGTGATCCGCACTCCGCAACTGTTGTTGGGCACCAGCATTTTCACCCAGGAGTTCGGCTACCTGCGCAACCGCCTGCTGCCGGTGATGACCTTCGCCAGCTGGACCCGTCCGCTGACCGATGCCGAGTTGGCCACCTACGGCGGTCAACTGGACTGGGGCCTGACCCCGGCGGACCACGCCGGTACGACGGTGCGCATGACCCAGGACCGTCGGCTGATTATCCGCAACACCTACAAGCACGTGCCCAAGTACGGTCGCAGCACCAGCGACGGCATGCGCTTGAAGGTTCGAGCGTCGCACCGCAAGGCCTTCGAGGCGCGGTTCCCGCAACTGGCCGACGTGCCGTTCAGCCATACCTGGGGCGGGGTGTACGCGATCTCGCGTAACTTCACCAACTTCTTCGGCGAGCTGGAGCCAGGCGTCCATGCGTCCGCCTGCGACAACGGCGTGGGTGCGGCCTGGGGCACGATTTCCGGCACCTTGCTGGCGGATCTTGCGGTGGGCGCGGACTCGGCGCAGTTGAACGACATTCGTGCGGTGACCGGCATGCCGTCGCTCAATCCGCCGGAACCGTTCCTCGGCCTCGGTGTGCGTTCGCGCATTCACCTGGCGGCGTGGAACAGCCGGAGTGAGTTATGAGTGCACTGGAAAAAAAGCGCGTGCTGCGCATCGACCACCAGGATCTGGACTTCAACTTCCGCGGCGGCCCACCCGGCGCCGCCTATGTGGCCCGGGCCCTGAGCAATGAAATCTCGCCGAACATCGGCGTCGGCTTTGCCCGCTGGGAAGGCGCGCAAGTGGCCTGGACGGTGCTGTATGACGAAGTGATTTTCGTGATCGAAGGCTGCTTTGAATTACAGGTCGGCGTTGAGCTGTACCAGGTCACGCCGGGCCAGTTGCTGTGGATTCCCGAAGGAACCGAGTTGGTGTACGGCGGGCATGCGTTGTTCGGCTATGTAGTGCATCCGGGCAACTGGAAAGCGCTCCACGGCCTGAGCTGAACCCACAGGTTTCGCATTTTTTCTTTCTGGAATCAGCACCGTGTTTGGACTGACGAAGACGTTCGGCGCGCTCTATTTGGCCAGCTTGTTGATGCAGCTGGGATCGACATTGCTGATGACCTGGCTGGCACTGCGCCTCAATGGTTCGGGGGCGGCAGAAACGGCGGGCGGTGCGTTGATGGCCGCCAATGCCCTGGGCATGGTGTTGGGC
>NZ_WTFT01000014.1:0-105910 GCF_009861505.1 Pseudomonas izuensis
TCCATCCCATTGCTTCTGGCCATTTTTTGCCTATCGCGAATGACCCATTTGGGCCGTTTGGCCCCCTTCATTGCCCGCGGTGACTGGCAGGTTCAGCACCTGACATCAGGCAATTTGGCATGAAATGAAAAGAAAATGACGTCGAATGAAAATCCACAGCCAACACAATCGCGTAAAAAAAGCCGCTGGCAATTCGCACTCAGCGGATCTGCATGAGCCATGCCGGATACCGTAGATATTGGTGGATTGCTCGATGATTAGGGGTAATGCGGTAGTTCGGTAATTTCATACCGGGGCTTCAAACAGCGGCTCGCTCCACGTCTTCACTTTCCAGCGATGGGCATTACATGGCGGCAGCCGATCGCAAAAAACTATAAGAAGAATCCAGACATGATCAGGAATATTAGTATCGCTTGGCGTGCGTCCATCGGTTTCAGCCTGGTGGTAGTGCTGACTGCAGGGTTGGGGATATTTGCGCTGTCGAAGTTGGACGATATGCGTGAAAGCACCCGGCAAATAAGTGACGATTGGCTGCCCGGAGTGATGGCCTTGAGTCACGGCGCGCAAAACGTTCAACGTATCCGTGCCCTGACTTTGCGGGTCATGATCAGCCGCGATCCGCAGAGCCTTGAGCAGAACTACCAGAAGATGGAATTGCTCAAGGCCGAATCCCGAAAAGAAATGGAGCAGTACGAAAAAACCATTATCGTGGATGAAGACAGGGCGTTGTTCGAGCGCTTCAGGACCGCAGCAACGGCCTACATGGCTCTCCAGGCCAAAGTGATCGATTTGTCGCGCAAGGATCAACTCGAAGAAGCCCGGAACGTTATCAATGGCGAGATGAACCCGCTTGCGGATGCACTGAGCAAGACGCTCACCGACCTGATCGAATTTAATAACCGTGGCGCCAATGGTGCAGCCTCAAACAGCGTCGACGTCTTCAACAGCGCACGCAGCGGTGTTATTGGGGTGTTGTTGATCGTCGCACTGGCGTCCTGCGTCGTCGCCGTCGGCTTGATTCGCAGCATCGTCCTGCCGCTGCGCCAATCGGTCCAACTGGCCGAGACGGTGGCCACCGGTAATCTCACCACAAGCACCGCATTTGTTGGCAGCGATGAACCTGCGCGGTTAATGGCCGCATTAGCAGCCATGCAGAGCAATCTGCGTAACACCATCATCGCTATCTCCGAGTCATCCAATCAACTGACGTCGGCTGCCGAAGAGTTGAGCGCCGTTACCGAAGATGCCAGTCGTGGGCTGCACCAGCAAAATGGTGAGATCGAGCAGGCGGCCACGGCGATCAACGAGATGACCAGTGCAGCGGAAGATGTTGCCCGCAACGCAAGCTCCACGGCCGATGCTACACGGGCGTCGGACCTCACGGCGCAACTTGGCCGGCAGCAGGTGTTGCGCACCGTCGACGCAATTGGCGAACTGGCCAGCGGCGTCACTGCAACGGCGGGTGAAGTAGAAAATCTGGCAGGCCGGGTCCGCGACATCAGCCAGGTGGTCGATGTCATTCGAACGGTTGCCGAGCAAACCAATCTGCTGGCACTCAACGCCGCCATCGAAGCGGCCAGGGCGGGTGAGGCAGGTCGCGGTTTTGCCGTGGTCGCCGATGAAGTGCGCAGCCTTGCGCATCGTACTCAGCGCTCGACCCAGGAAATCGAGCAATTGGTCATGGCCATCGAACAGGGGACCGTGCAGGCGGTCAATGCGATGCAAGGCAGTAACACCCGCGCGCACGACACCCTGGAAGTGGCGCAGGCAGCGGGCCAGGCCCTCGATCAGATTGCCTCCTCGTTCGCGCAGATCAATGAACGCAACCTGGTGATCGCCAGTGCGGCCGAGCAGCAAGCGCAAGTCGCCCGGGAAGTGGATGGCAACCTGGTCAATATCCGCGAACTGGCATCGCAGACCGCCGCCGGTGCGACACAAACCAGTGCTGCAAGCCAGGAACTTTCGCGACTGGCCGTTTCACTCAATGGTCTGGTCTCGAAATTTGTGGTTTAACCCAAGTCGATCGCAATCCAGATGGCTGGCTTGAGCGCCAGCCGTTTTGGCCAGTTCAAGATAGAAGTGGCCCCGTCATGTAAGGCGCAATGCTGCTCACTTTAAAGCGGACACTTACCTTTGTGGTGAGGGGATTTATCCCCGTTGGGTTGCGAAGCAGCCCCCGGCTCCCTTTCAATCAACCTGAGCCTTGCGGACTCACGACTGCTTCGCAGCCGAACGGGGATAAATCCCCTCGCCACAAATTCATTTCCAGCCTCGATAGGCACAAAATGGCATGCAGATTGGCCAGTAGTCCCTCTCAATCCCCAGCCTCGCCCTAAAGTGTGGTCTTTTGTAGGAGCAAGCTTGCTCGCGATGGTCGTTAACGATTACGCGTGTTAACTGGCTGCTTGCGGCGCTCTGGCGTTCATCGCGAGCCAACGCAATTATGGGATTTGAACTGCAACCGTTTGGGGTGACTTGTTGCCCTTCGCGGCAGGCTATCGGCCAAAAGCGGCTAGTTATACGCGGTGATCCATAGCCAGATTAAACCCCGCCTGTCGTTGATGTAACAGCCCGGCAACTAGACGCCCCCCACTTTCGGACCTACGCTGCATTGGGTTCGCACTGAAGAACCGAGATTGCCACCAGGGAAAAGGGAGCGTCCTGCATGCTGAGAAATGCATTATTTACCTCGTCGTTGGTCGTCGCTTTTCTGATCGCCGCACCCACAGCCACCCACGCTGGGGTCAGCGAGCAAGAAACACGAGACATCGCGAAAGAAGCCTATGTTTTCGGCACTCCGATGGTTGATACCTATCGTGTCATGTATGCCTTCTCCATCGACAAAAACAATCCACAGTACAAAGGCCCGTTCAACAACATCCTCAATGTGTCCAGAGTGTTCACCCCTGCTGACACGGCTTTTGTAACCCCGAATTCCGATACGCCATACTCGTTCAGCGGACTGGACTTGCGCGCCGAGCCGGTGGTAATCAGCGTTCCACCGATGGAAAAAGATCGTTATTTCGTTTTCCAGCTGATGGATCTGTATAGCTTCAATTTTGCATACATTGGTAGCCGGACCACGGGTAATCAGGGCGGCACGTATATGATCGCCGGGCCGGACTGGAAGGGTGAAAAACCCCGGGGCGTGGATAAGGTGATTCAGGCCGAAACGGACATGGTTTCAGTGGTCGGTCGCACTCAGCTGTTCAACCCCGATGATTTGCAGAACGTTAAAAACATCCAGGCGAAATACAACGTTCAGACGCTCTCTGCGTTCCAGAAAAAAGCTGCGCCCAAGGCAGCTGATGACGTGAACTGGATCAAACCAATAGCGCCTGCCATCGAACGAAGCTCGCCAGAATTTTTCAACCAGCTCGCCTTTCTTCTGCAATTCGCCCCAACCCATCCCAGTGAAGCCGCGCTGCGCAAGCGCTTCACCGAGATTGGAATCGAACCGGGAAAACCCTTCGACTTGACGACATTGACACCGGCACAGCAAGCCGCCCTGTTGGCTGGCATGCAAGACGGCCAAAAAGAAATCGACGAACTCCGTCACTCCCTGGGTGGAAAAACAGACACTTTGTTTGGAACAAGGGCCTTCCTGAAAAACAATTACGTCGCCCGCGCTACAGGCGCGCAAATGGGTATTGGCGCAAACTCGCGCGAAGAAGCGATGTACCCCATCTACGATAAAGACGCCACAGGCCAACCTCTCGATGCCAGCACACACAATTACACGCTGAGATTCGCCAAGGGTCGGCAACCGCCCGTGCAGGCGTTTTGGTCGTTAACGATGTACGACCTCCCGAAACAATTGCTCGTGGATAACGCGATCAATCGTTATTTGATCAACTCCCCCATGCTGCCGAACCTGGCGAAGGATGCGGATGGCGGACTGACCCTGTACATCCAGCATGAATCTCCTGGTAAGGATAAAGAGGCGAACTGGCTGCCGGCACCTGACGGCCCCTTCATGGTGACGATGCGCTACTACTGGCCGAAACCCGAGCTGCTGGAAGGCAAGTGGAAATCGCCCTTGATCGAACAATCGAAGCAGGATGTAGCCAGCGCCTCGCCGAAAACAAATTGATCAGATCAGGATGTCGATCATGAATACCTTGAACAAAGCACTGACCGCCTTGGCCTTGCGTCAGGGGTGGCCTTCAACATTCTTCGACAAGCGCTGGAAACCGGGGGATTTGGTTAGACAGTAATTGGAAAATCACTTTCCTGGCGGCATGGGTGCATCGAACGCAAATGGATGGTAAGCCTGTGCACTTACCCAGGCAGTGGCCTGGCCGCGATTTTCCGGGCTTTGGCAGGCGTTACGCCCAGCGCCTGGAGAATCATTTCGGCGACCCGCACATCATGCTCAACCACTGCACGCCCCTCGACCACTGAGCGCATCGCTCCGGTTGTGCACGATAAGACCAGATCCAGGGCAACCCCCTCGTCCTCATAAGCCAAAGTTCCTGCGCGCAGCCCCTCACGCAGGTCACCCAGCACATGGTCAGCCAAACGCGAACGCATGGCCTGGTCGAAATGGATGATGCGCAGTAAAGCATTCGCCCATTGGTGGTCAGCCGCAGCCCGGCACACAAACATGCGTACGCCAATCGAAAGCCGCTGCGCTCCGCACTGCACATCCGCGTTCAGGACGGAAATGGCGTCAGAGAACTCGGCGGCCATGGCAATGCCCACCGCTTCGAGGACTTCGTCGCGCGTTCGGAAATAGTTGTAGATGGTGCCGTTGGATACCGCCGCCTCGGCGGCGACTTCCAACAATGCGATCTCCCCCACCTCCTTGCGTGCGACAAGTCGCAATGCTGCATCCATCAGACCGCGACGGGTGCGTTCACGCTTCTTGTGCCCCCTGGTGAGAGGTTCTGGCGCATCTGCTTCGAAAGGAGGTGTGGGGATAGGCATGATTAAGCTCTTAATCTAATCGGCTCATTGATGGTACTGGAAACCCTGTCAGCAGTGGCGTCATCACTCATCAGCAGGCTCTGGCAGTCTCGAAGGAGCCTGCCGGCCTCTGTGCCAGGGGCATGGTGCATGATGATACGGTCAGGGCGAACGGCGACCAGCGTTCCTTTCGCCGCCAGCGGCAGGATCTCATGGTTCATGTCTTCGATGAAGTCACAACGGCCGCCGGAGCGTTGACCGCGGGGCCTGACCTCCAGGAAGTGGCCCCCCATCTTTTCCCAGGCGACGATCTGATCAGTGGTGAGCAGTGACAACGGGTCGACGCCGAATCCAACCAGGGTCAGGTTGTCTCCCAGCGCATCGTCGCTCAGCTTGATCTGTTTTTGCAGGGTGCGAACCCAGGCTTGGGGAAACAGGCTGCCACGAACCAGCTTGTCACCCCGACGATGTGGCACGAACAGGCCTTGCTTGAAGGTGTTCTTCGGCTTGATGTCCAACTGCTCGAAGTACCTTCTGGTCGAGGCAGTCAACCCCAGTGTGCGCATAAAACCATGGATGAAGAACGCTGCGATCTTGTTCTTGGGCATCACCAGGCGGCCCATCATTTTTGCCAGATTGATCATCGCCTGGGCATGCGGACGGCGCTCTACGTCATAGGTATCGAGTATCGCCGGCGCGGCGTGGCCACGCAGGACCCACGCCAGCTTCCAGGCCAGGTTGGCACCATCACGAAGGCCCGCGACGAGACCTTGCCCGACGAAGGGTGGGGTGATGTGCGCGGCATCGCCAACGAGGAACGTCCGTCCCTTGCTGAACCGGTTGCAGCAACGGGCGTGGAATCGATACACCGCCTTGCGCTCGATTTCCAGCTCCTGCGGATTGACCCATGGCGCAATGAGCCGGGCGATGCTTTCCGGGCTTTCCAGCTCCTCCCGGGATTCACCGGGTTGCAGCATGAACTCCCAGCGCTCCCTGCCACCGGGGGCGGGCATGTGCGGCGTGGGCCGTTGCGGATTACAGATAAACTCAATGTGATCAATGGCCGACTGATGCCGGTTTTTGGCATCGACAATCAACCAGTCCTCTGCGTAGGTTTGTCCTTCGAACTCCTGGCCGATCAGCGCCCTGACCCGGGAGCTGGCGCCATCTGCACCAATCAGGTACTGGGCGCGAACAGCATGCGAATGCCCATTTTCATCCCGCACGGTGGCGACCACGCCATCCGCTTCCTCAACCAGGCTCTCCAGCTCGAAACCACCCAGGCTGGTCACTGATTTGAGTCGGGAAACCTGGCCACGCATCGCTCGTTCGAGGTCGGGTTGATAGAAGGTCACAAGCTTGGGGTGGCCGTCGATACACCCTTGCGTGTTGGCTCGACCAAATTGCCCGAGGACCGGAGAGTGCATCTTCACTTCCGGGATCACGATCTTCTCGAACGCGTCCTCCGACAATCCGGCGAGTTGCAGGATGCGCAAGGCCTCGTTGTCCAGGGCAATGGCACGAGGCATCAGTACGATGTCATGGAGCTTGTCCAGGACCAGGGTCGTAACCCCGTAGCGGCCGAGCAGCGCCGCGATTGTCGCACCTACCGGACCGTTACCGACGACCAGCACATCGACGGCGGAGGAAGGTAATTCGGAAACTTTTTTATTGTTGTTCATCTTGAGCCCTTGGGTGATTGAAGTCGTGAGGCGCACAGGTCTCATCGTCAAGCATCACCAAGGTATGCAATATTGAGAGATATTTCAATATTGATGTTTTTGTCATTATTAATTGAAACCGTTGATCGGTTACGACGCAATGCATCGCAACGGCTAAGCTTTTTCGAAAGAACCTCGTCTTTCAAGGGTGACTCCATGAGCAGCGCCCCCCTGTCGGAACTCGATGCCGCCCTACCCGGCTTGGTGCGCAAGATCCGCGTACTGGATGCCCTGTCCTGGCCCGATGGCGTCGAGGAAGTGTTCCTGGCGCATTGGCGTGAAGGGAAAGCAGAGTTGCCCAGGGTCCAATTGAGCCCCCGCGAACACAGCGCCGACATCGCCGCTCTGGAAGCCTTTATCGGGCGTTGCGATCTCGGGCACCCGGCCGGGAATTATCTCGCCATGACCGCGCGTAGCTATGCCACGGCCGGACGCATGCTGGGGGCGATTGGCACGCCCGCCTTTACCCAATTTTCATCCGCGTTGTACCGGCGCCCGGATTTCTATTATCCGAACCAGAAACTCAGCATGCTGGACGCGGCGCAGTTCTTTCTCACGACCACCGACGCCCTGCTGGGTGGCGCCCGGATTCCACCGACTCAGGCCGAGATCCCGGCCGAAGCCTTCGCCGCCTGGATGCAGCCGGAGTTGGACCGTTTCTTCGGTGAAGGCCGGGTCACGGTCGTGCTCGACCCGACGCTGGCCGCCAAGGCGATCGCCGGGGCAAGCCGCATACGCCTGCGTACCGGCGCCCTGTTCTCTGAACTGGACAAGAATCAGTTATTGCAGCACGAGGCCTTCGTGCATGCCGCTACCGCACAAAATGGCGCGCTGCAGCCCAACCTCAAAAGTCTGGGTTTGGGAGCGCCACGCACGACCCAGACTCAGGAAGGCATTGCCACCCTGGCAGAACTGTTCACTGGCAGCATGGACATCAACCGCTTGCGCCGCCTGGCCCTGCGCGTGCTTGCAGTCCAGCAGGCGTTGGACGGCGCCGATTTCATACAGGTATTCGAGGGTTTTCTTGCCGCCGGCCAGTCACAAGAGGAGTCCTTTCGCTCAACCCAGCGGGTCTTCCGTGGCGCCGACCTGCGTGGTGGCTCGGCGTTTACCAAGGATGCCGCCTACCTGACGGGTTTGCTGGGAGTCCATACCCTGCTTCGCATCGCGATCCGCGACAATCGACCGGAACTGGTGGGTCATTTGTTTGCGGGACGCCTGAGTCTGGCGGATACCCTACGCCTGGCGCCGCTATTCGAGTCCGGCTGGCTTCAGGGCCCCACCTATCTCCCGGCCTGGGCCAGCGATCTACGGCTACTCGCTGCCAACCTGGCCTTCTCCGCTTTTATCGCTCAGATAAAACTGGATGTGCTCGATCTGGAGGTGCTCATGGCATTTGCCGATGAACACGAAAACGATGCCAGCGCCCTGTGATCAACCGCGCAACTCGATTCGTGTCATGAGCTGATCGTCACATCCATGCCCTGTATCAACCGCCTGGCCAGGCGCGGCTGCCGCAACTGCTCCAGCCACCATTGCAACGCCCGCCCCTCGCGATCACCGCGCCACGCAACATACGATACGGTCGGCTCGCGCGGATCGACGGTCGCCTTCTCCACCAGCTCGCCATTTTCCAGCAACGACGCCACACGCTGACGCGGCAACCAGCCGATGCCCAGGCCTTCACGCTGCGCGAGTATTTTTGCTTGCATGTTCGGCACGGCCAGCGAAGTCTGGCCACCGATCACCCCGTAAGCGCGCCCCGCTATCGCACGCGACGAATCGCCCACCACCACCGCGCGATGCTCGCGTAGGTGCTCGCGCCCGAGTGGCCCGTCAACGCGCGCCAGGGGATGTCGCGCCGCCACCGCGAACACCCATTCGATCGAGCCGAGCTCGAACCAGCGCAGCCCGGGAATCGCCGGCGGTTCATTGGTCGCTCCCACGATCAGGTCCGCCCGGCCGTCACGCAATGCTTCCCAGGTGCCGTTCAAGACTTCGTGCGTGAAACGCAACTTGACGCCAGACGCAAGCGCATCGAAATCGCGTACCTGCGGCATCAGCAGGGCGAATTCGATAATTTCGTCGGTGACGATCCAGAGCTGGTCCTCCCAGCCGCTCGCGATCTGCCGCACGCGCTGCGTCATGCGCGACACATCAAGCATCAGGCGTGCGGCTTCATCGGCGAGCACCTGACCGGCGGGCGTCAGTTGCAGTCGGTAACGGCGGCGATCAAACAACAAGGCGTCGAAGCGCGCCTCCAGTTGTCGTGCGGCGTGCGAGATCGTCGACGGCGCCTTGCCCAGCCGCGCGGCTGCGCGTGAAAGGCTGCCAGTCTCGCGAATCGCTTCCAGCAGTGCCAATTCGTCTTCAGACAACATGTGCGATCTCACCGAACGTTTTCATCGGGGCGATCGTATGTCAAACCCGGACTATCGGTCCACTATCTCCCTACGCGCTCCGAAGGCCTCCTCAAAGGCCCCTGGTTCGCTGATCTCGTGCCTCTGTGCCTGCCAATGCACTGCGATTCATCTCACGTCAAATCAAGGAAACATCATGCTTAAGTTTTACTTTCATCCGACGCCCAATCCCACCAAGGTCGCGCTCCTGCTCGAAGAACTTGAAATCCCGTTCGAGCTTTCTGCCGTCGACACCTTCAAGGGTGAGCAACACCAGCCGGCATTTCTGGAGATCAATCCGAACGGCAAGGTTCCGGCCATCGTCGACAACGGGGTCGCGGTATTCGATTCCCACGCCATACTGCTGCACCTTGGGGCAAAACATGGCAGGTTCGTGCCGGCCGACCCATCGCAGCATGCGGCGATGCTTTCGTGGTTGCTGTTCATCGCGACTGGCCTGTCGCCGTTCTCCGGCCAGGCCGTGCATTTCATGCACCACGCGCCGGAACCCCTGCCGTATGCGCGCAACCGCTATATCAAAGAAGTCGAGCGTCACTACCGGGTTCTCGATGCGCGTCTCGGCGGCTCGAAGTACCTGGCTGGCGATACTTATTCGATCGCCGACATGGCACTTTGGGGCTGGGCCAACTTTGCCGGCTATATCTTCGGTGAAAAAGGTCTGGCCGATTATCCCCATGTCAAACGCCTGGTCGATGAAATCTCGTCGCGCCCGGCGGCCGCCCGCGCCTTGGCGCTGAAGGACAAACTCCAGTTCAAAAGCGAATTTGACGAAGAAACCCGTCGCGCACTATTCCCGCAGAACGCCTCACTCGCCGTCTAGTCAAGACTCGCCCTCCTCCGGCTGGCCACCTGAAAACGGCCAGCCTTTGCCCCTGACACCGTTGCGCACAACAACCTGAGGAAAACAGCCATGCAACATTCAGTTCTGTACGACTCCGGCAATGCGCTTGATGACATCCGTGCGGTTTCGCCAGCCCTTGCGCGTTATACGACCGACGTCGTGCTCGGCGATTTATGGCAGAGACCGCAACTGTCCGCGCGCGACCGCAGCATCGTGACGCTGTCGGTCTTGATTGCGCGCAATCAGAGTGCAGAGATGCCGTATTACCTCGACCTGGCCCTCGACAGCGGCCTCGAGTCCGGCGAAATCTCGGAAATCATTACCCATCTGGCGTTCTATTCCGGCTGGGCCAATGCGATGGCGGCCGCGAAGGTAACGAATGCGGTTTTTGAACGACGCGCAATGGGTGCAGCGCAGCTTGCGCCGGCCTCCGTCGACCTCCTCCCCATCGACGAGGTAGCCGAAGCGCAACGCGAGGCCACCGTCGCGCAAAACTTCGGTGCGGTGGCGCCGGGGCTTGTCCAGCTCACCAGAGATGTTCTCTTTCATGATCTGTGGCTGCGACCGGGCCTCGCCCCGCGAGATCGATGTCTGGTTACGGTCAGTTCGGTGGTGGCCACGGCGCAGATCGCACAACTGTCCTTCTATTTGAACCGCGCAATGGACAACGGACTGACCAGCGAGCAAGTAGGAGAAGTCATGACGCAGCTGGCGTTTTACACGGGTTGGTCCAGCGTCTATACGGCATTGCCTGTGGTTAAGGACGTGTTGGAGAAGCGACCTGATTAACCTGCTCCAGGGTGATCATGACCACTCGTTACCCTGTATCTGAACCCTTTCGGTGAGGTTCCCATGAAAAAAATCGGCTTTCTTTCTTTTGGCCACTGGAGCGATTCTGCGGGTTCGCGGGCGCGCTCGGCGTCTGACGTTCTTCTGCAATCCATCGACCTGGCGGTTGCCGCCGAGGAACTGGGCGCAGATGGGGCGTTCTTTCGCGTCCATCATTTCGCTCAACAGCTTGCATCGCCTTTTCCACTTCTCGCAGCGATCGGTGCAAAAACCAGCAGGATCGAAATCGGAACGGGTGTCATCGACATGCGTTACGAAAACCCGCTCTACATGGCAGAAGATGCCGGGGCAGCCGATCTGATTGCGGGTGGACGGCTGCAGCTGGGTATCAGCCGCGGCTCCGGCGAACAGGTCATGGACGGATGGCGCCACTTCGGCTACGAGCCTGACAAGGGAGAGACTCATGCCGATTTGGCGCGCCGTCACACCGAAGTCTTTTATGAGGTGCTGCGGGGCAAGGGCTTTGCACAACCCAATCCAAGGCCGATGTTTGCAAACCCGCCCGGGCTTCTACGGGTCGAACCGCACTCCAAAGGCCTCCGCGAGCGCATCTGGTGGGGATCGGGTTCCGATGCAACCGCGGTTTGGGCCGCGAAGATGGGTATGAATCTGCAGACTTCGACCTTGAAGAACGACGAAAGCGGCCTCCCCCTTCATATCCAGCAAGCACAACAGATCCGCGCCTACCGTGAGGCCTGGAAAGAGGCCGGACATACACGAGAACCGCGCGTATCCGTCAGCCGCAGTGTCTTCGCGCTGGTGAACGATCTGGACCGGCTGTACTTCAGTCGAGACACTCAAAGCAACGATACGCTCGGTTTTCTGGACGACGATACTCAGAAGATCTTCGGTCGAAACTACGCGGCGGAACCGGATGTCCTCGTTGCGCAACTAGCCAAGGACGAGGCGATCGCTGCCGCCGACACCCTGCTCCTCACGGTGCCAAACCAATTGGGCGTGGAGTACTGCGCGCACGTCATCGAATCGATTCTCACCCATGTCGCCCCCGACCTCGGCTGGCGCTAGCGCTGAACAATTACGAGAGACAGGCCAATGACCCGCAAAGCTGTGCTGTTTTCAGAGATGACGCCTGGTGCGACCCAGGAGGACGAATTCAACCACTGGTATGACACCGAGCATATCCCGCCGCGCATGCAAGCACCGGGCTTCGTCAGTGCGCAGCGCTTTCGCAATGCAGATGGCCCTGCGTACCTGGCCCTCTACGAGTTGCAAGACAAGAGTGCCCTGCTGACACCCGAGTACAAGGACATCAAGGCCAGCTCGGGTGAATTGACTCGCCGCATAATGGCCGGAGCCAAAGATGTCACGCGCTATATCGGGGAGGAAATCAGCAGCTGGAAGAATCCGCTGGCGCACAACGCATCCTCAAGCGAAGCCGCATGGGTTTATGCCGTATTCTTCACCGTGCCCGCGCCCCGCACCGAAGCGTTTGACCGCTGGTATGAAGAGGATCATATCCCCACATTGCTCGGCTGCTCCGATTGGCTTGCGGTGCGACGATTCCGGATCGTGGATGGGGAGCCGCAGCCGTTCACCCATCTTGCCTTGCACTACCTTGCGACAGCCGATGCCCTCCAATCCAGTGCGCGCGAACAGGCGAACAACTCTCCCTGGAGAATGCAGCTTGCTCAGGAAGAATGGTTCAAGGCTCATTCCGGGGTGTTTAGAGGTATTGGACAACCGTTCGTTGCGGCCCGAACTTAACTCGTGCGCCATGGGTCGCGACTACCTCGCTCGACGGTTGACGCGACAACCTCCTTGATAAACGCCGGGGCGAGCGCATAGTGACGGATGGATCACAGCATGTTGCTGCCAATACAGGACCCTGACGTTCAGGAGGACCGTATGAGCGAAGCAAATCAAGGGTCAGTGCGTCAACTGAGTCATTTCATCAACGGTCAACACGCTGCAGGCACGAGCGGGCAGTTCGCCGACGTGTTGGATCCAGCACTGGGCCGAGTGACAGCTCGCTTGCCGGTCGCCAACGCAGAAGACGTCGACGCAGCCGTCGCTGCGGCGAAAGCCGCCTTCCCGGGCTGGAGCGAAACCGCGCCACTTAGGCGTGCGCGTTTGATGTTCAAGTTCAAGGAACTGCTCGAGACGTATAGCGACGAACTCGCAGAGTTGATTACCCGCGACCACGGCAAGTTGTTTGAGGATGCAAAGGGCGAGGTGATACGCGGGATCGAAATCGTCGAATTCGCGTGTGGCATTCCAAACCTGCTCAAGACCGATTTCACCGATCAGAGCGCCCCCGGCATCGACGCGTGGAATTTGCGTCAACCCGTCGGCGTGGCCGTGGGCGTCACGCCATTCAACTTCCCGATGGTGGTGCCGTGCTGGATGTTTGTGATGGCGGCCGCGACCGGCAACACCTTCATCCTCAAACCTTCGGAGCGCACTCCGTCGGCATCGATCCGGCTCGCGGAGCTGTTCATCGAAGCGGGCTTTCCCAAAGGCGTGTTCAACGTCTTGCATGGCAGCAAGGCTGTCGTCGATGCACTGATGCAGCACCCCGATGTGGTGGCGGTATCTGCCGTCGCCTCGACGCCGGTTGCCGAATATATCTACAAAGAAAGCGCGAAATACGGCAAGCGCGTTCAAGCATTGGGCAGTGCGAAGAACCATCTCGTGGTCTTGCCCGACGCCAATCTCAATAAAACGGTCGATGCGATAATCAACTCGTCATATGGCTCAGCCGGCGAGCGCTGCATGGCGACGTCAGTCGTGGTGGCGGTAGGGACTATTGGCGATGAGCTGATCGAGCGTCTCGCGCCGCGCGTGCGCTCGCTCAAGATGGGCGGTGGCATGGAGCCCGGTCTGGACATGGGGCCGCTTATTAGCGCCGTGCATCGCACCAAGGTGTTGGGCTATATCGATGCGGGCCTCACGGCAGGTGCCAGGCTTGTCGTCGATGGCCGCGGCCAGACCGTGGCCGGCCACGAAGAGGGCTTCTTTCTCGGCGGCTCGCTGTTTGACGACGTAACGCCGCAGATGAGCATCTATCGAGAAGAGATTTTCGGGCCAGTCCTGTCGGTTGTCCGGGTGCCTGATCTCGCGAGCGCAATTGCACTCGTCAACGCCCATGAGCTGGGGAACTGCGTATCGCTTTACACATCCGACGGCGGTGCCGCGCGCGCATTCACCCGGCAGATTCAGATCGGTATGGTGGGCATCAACGTTCCGAGTCCAGTGCCGTCAGCGTGGCATTCGTTCGGGGGCTGGAAGCGATCGATGTTTGGTGCTCATCACGCATACGGCGAGGAAGCCGTGCGCTTTTACACCCGCTACAAGAGCGTCATAGAGCACTGGCCCGATTGTCCGCCATAAATAAAGATTGTCACGGCTGCTTCCCTACGCCTGGGAAGCAACCGCAATTCTTATAAGGAAACGGGATGCAGGATCATTTCGACGCCTCACCCAAAGTGCCGGTGTAATGGGCCAGGCGTTTTTCGACGTCCGCTTTCTTTTGCAGGCCCATCTCCATCAATTGTTTGATCCGCGCCTGTGCCGTCGGGCGTTTCACCGAACCGATGAAACCTTCCCATTCGCTGGCGATGGCGTCATTGGGCGGCAGGCTGGCCGCGTCGACCAGGTGCTTGATGTCGGCTATCGACTGCTTGTCGAACCGGGCGATGCGACGGGCCATGGTGTCGACGAACTTGTCAAGCTCGGCGTCGGGCAGTGCGCGATTGACGTAGCCATAGCGTTCGGCCAATTCGCCATTGATGTCGTTGCCGGTCAGCAGTACTTCCAGCGCTCGCCCACGACCCATCAGCCTGGGCAGGCGCGCCATAGGACCACCGCCAGGCACCAGGGCGGCGCCGATTTCCCATTGCGACAGGATGGCTTTCTCGCGGCTGGCGAAGCGCATGTCGCTGGCCAACGCCAGTTCGCTGCCGACGCCGGTAGCGCGACCGCGAATCGACACAATCGAGACCACAGGTGCCTTGCTCAATCGCACCAGCATGTCAGGCAGCGGTGGCAGGCCGGTCGGGCCGTTGGGCAGACTGGTGGTGTCAGTCAGCGGGGGGACGAAGTCATAGTGGGTGAGGAAGAAATCCGGCACGTCGCTGTCGAACACGACGACCACCAGCTTCGGATCGGACTCGATGGCGGTGACCACCTCGTTCAACTGCGGCATGGTTTCCGGACCATAGATGTTGTACGGCGGGTTGTGGAACGTGACCCGCCAGTATTCGGGCGTGATTCGCGTGAGCTTGATTTCCTGTTTGACCGCAGTGGTGGAAGCCGCCTTGGTGGCGGTTGAAGGGGCTGTATCGCCAGCGAGAGCAGCACCTGTCGTCGCCATGCTGGCGAAAATCAATGCAGCCGTAAGCAATTGAAGTCTCATGGCAATTTCTCCAAAGAATGCCTGAGGACATGCGAATTCCCGATTGAGCCGTCGTTGTGGCCTGCCAATTTGGGGTCGTGAAAAATCACACCCCTTCCTCCGTTCCTTCGCGGGTCAACACATGTGCATGGGTTTAGCGCGCGTGACCGAAATATGGCCTGGCACGGTCGGCAGTAGCGGCTGAGGATGGCTGGTGGCGTGAAAGGCCTCGGATCACCGGGATCCAAGGGGCGAAACATGTCGCCTTGCGGACAGCTCCGACGTATTAAGCGTAGCAGTGAAAGATGGGCTCGCAAGCCACATAATCAGATGAGATCACCAACAGCCACCCCTCAGTGGGCTCATCAGCAGGAGACAAAACCTGATTCGACAGCGTTTTTGATTTTGAGACACTGCAAGAACCTGTCTTGGGGGACGTCATTTCCCGCTACAACGCATACGCACTGGAGTAAAGCTACCCATGGAAGCCAACCGATTCGGTGACATCGCTGCGTTTGTCTCGTCTGTGAAGGCTGGAAGTTTCACCTCTGCAGCCGCATCACTCGGTCTGACCCGATCGGCTGTAGGTAAAAGTATTGTTCGCCTTGAAGGTCGAATGGGAGCACGGCTTCTGAATCGCACGACGCGCAAACTGAGCCTGACTGACGAGGGGCGGGTTGCCTATGAACGCTGGAAGCAAATTCTCGAGGATCTTGATGAGGTAGAGGCAACCATGGCCTTGCGCCGTGGGCGGCCGACCGGCACTTTTAAACTCACAGCCCCCCTATCCTTCGGTCAACGCCATATCCTGCCGATTCTGGATGCTTATCTGAAACAGTGGCCTGAACTTCGCGCGGACGTCTGGTTTACCGATCGGTTTGTCGACCTTGTCGAAGAAGGTATCGACATAGCCATCCGCATTGGCGCGCCAAAAGATGATTCACAACTATTGACCCGAACGGTGGGTTGGCAGCAGTTCGCAACGTGCGCCTCGCCGTCTTATCTGGCCCGCTGCGGCGTACCACAAACGCCCGCTGATCTTCTCGGGCATGACACCATAGCGTTCATCAGTGGCCAGGCCAGTGTCTGGCGTTACCAGACACCTACCGGCCTTTATTTATACGAACAGCCAGGGCGGCTGAACATCGACAGTTCTGAAGCCATGCGCGAAGCGGCGTTGACTGGCATTGGCCTGATTCACTTGCCGACCTATATCACCGGTAACGACCTGCGCGACGGAACGTTGGTGGAGGTACTCAAACCTTACCGCGCATCGCCCGACCCCATCCGGGTTGTCTACCCGAGCAAGCGTCAGTTGTCCCCGCGTGTCCGCGCCTTTATTGATCTGTTGATTGAACGCTGGGAATCAGGGGTGCCTTGGGAAATCTGAACATCATTAGGGATTCAGCGGACCGTGTAATGGTCGTTTACTGCTGTTTATCCGAGTTGAGGATTCAATAAATATGTCAGTCATCGCCACTCACCGAGACTGCCATCATGACTATCGCCACCCAACCCTCGCCACAAGCGCAACCTGCCGCCCTACCGACCGCTGATCCCTCGCTTGAGCGTCACCCTGGTTTTCAGCGTCTGTTTAAACCCCAGGCACTGACGATTGGCCTGATTTTGCCCCTCGAAACCCACGCCGGCCGAGCGGCACCGACCATGCGTGGCCACGTGGAAATGGCGCAACGCGCGGAGGCGCTTGGTTTTGGCGCGCTGTGGATGCGTGACATTCCTTTCTACGACCCGGACTACAACGATGTGGCGCACATCTTCGAGCCTCTGGTTTACATCGGCTTCCTGGCCGCCGCCACGCGCAGCATCGTCCTGGGAACCACCGGTATCGTGCTGCCTACCCATGAGCCCATGTATCTGGCCAAACAAGCGACGTCCCTGGATCAGTTGAGTGAAGGGCGCGTGGTGTTGGGGCTGTCCTCGGGCGATCGATACAGCGACTACCCGATGCTGGGTATCGATTATGAAACCCGTGGTGATCGGTATCGTGATGCCTTTTCGGTGTTTCGCACCCTGATCGAGCAGAACTTCCCGCGTTTTCGCTCCGAGCGATTCGGTCACTCATTCGGCAACCTCGACCTGGTACCGAAAGCGCCGTATGGCCGCGTCCCTTCAATCGCTGTCGGCCAGGCGCAGCAGAACATTGAATGGTTGGCCGAACACCTCGATGGCTATCTGGCCGGCGTGCAAAGCCCCGAGCGACTGGCATCGTTGGGCGAGAGCTGGCACGCCAAAGTGCGTGAGATCGAAGGCCGAAACGCTTTCAAACCCTTAGGTCTGGGTGGCTATTTTGACCTCAGCGACAACCCGGACCAGCCATTCCAGCGCATTCAGGGAGGCTTCCGGGCCGGGCGCAACGGCCTGCGCAATTATCTGGAACAAGCGCAAGCTGCCGGCATTTCGCATATCGCGCTTAACCCCAAGGTCAGCCGCCAACCCTATGGAGAGATTCTCGACGAGCTCAGTGAGCACGTCTTGCCGCACTTCCCGTCGCATGTTTGAGGCCTGGCGCATTGTTGGAACCGTCACCGTCATTTGCGGGCAGAACGCACCTTCCCACTGAAGACGCTGAAGACGCTGAAGACACTGAAGACGCTGAAGCCGAAAGTGTTGTAGATCAGCGTCACCGGGATCAGTAGCGCGAAGCCACCCAGCACGAGCCACGTTTCATTGGCGTCCCAGATGGGCAAGATCGTCACAGCCATGGTCCTGCGATCCTTGGCGCAGATCTGATCCAGGGTTTCGATGCCTAGGCTCAACCGCGCAGCTTCCATGAAAACCTCGATTTAGGGCTTTTTTCAGATTTTCCCGGATCGATGCTCAATCAAATCAAGCCCCGAGTACAGGTCGGGGCTTGATGGGCAATCACACTGCATCAGGATTTGCGTCCTCCACCGCCACCCTGCTCATTGTCCTTGCGTCCCATGTCGGAGGACTTGTTGCGATCATCGGTGACATGCGTCCCGCGACCACTGCCCTGTCCACCGCTACTCATACGATCAGGATCGTTTGATTGCCGTCCGCCTGAAGCCTGACCGCCTTTCTGGCCGGGCTTGGACATGTTTTCGTTATCGTCGGCAAATTCACCGCCGCGATTCGTTCCTTGTCCGCCACCGGACATACGGTCCGAATCCCGTGATGATTGACCGCCCGAAGCCTGGCCTCCCTTTTGGCCTGCTTCAGAGGTGCGTTGTGGATCTTTGGCAACATCTCCACTTTTCTTGCCGGCTTGCGAAGTCTTGTCCCGGTCAGAAAAACCGCCTGGGTTGTTGTTTCCTGTGTTGGCCATGTCAGTTCACCTCTAGATCGTTGACACGAGCAGGTGCCCGTTTAATTCGGAGGGCGCCAAAAATCGAAAGTTTGAACGGAAATATCGAGCTCGCGACGAGCGGATTTCGGGGTTTGGTTCCATCGAAAATCAACTCATTCGACTGGCGGCATCCCCATGATGAAGGGGCGCCGCATGCCGGATTTCCAGACATCAGGATCAAGTTTCACTAGACTGATTATCTTGTAAGCAGCCCTCCCGGCATGTCATTCAGGAGGTCGTCGATGACAGAACATATCGTGCACTTTCACTGCCAGATCGATCAGGCAACCACTGAACGCTTCAGGGATTGCTGCCTGGAAGCCATCGACCAGGGCGCAACCTCACTGCTCCTGAATTTGTCCACCTGTGGCGGAAGCACCAACTTCGGCTTCACGCTCTACACGTTCCTCAAATCCTTGCCGGTTCCGCTCTGCGCCATCAACGCCGGCAATATCGAATCGATGGGGATCATCATGTTTCTGGCGGCCAATCGACGTATCACTTCGCCTCATGCCAGATTCTTGATTCACCCGATGAACTGGTACTTCAGCCAAAAATCGGTCGACCACCAACGACTGCGCGAATACCTGTCCAGTCTCGACAATGATCTTGCACGCTATGTGCAAATTTTCACGCTCGAAACGGCGGACGCCGTGACCAAACTGGATATTTTCCATTGCCTGTCCGCCGAGGAAAAAGTCATCGCCGCCCACGAGTCCCTGGCCTACGGCATTGCTCATGAGATGAAGCAGATGGTATTTGCTGATGACGTCAAACACTGGAAAGTCAGCGGCGGTTGACGAGCCTGAAAGCCGGGAGCTCCACGACACCGTTCAAAGAAGGACCAACGCCCATGACAATCCAGAGAATGGACAACGTCCTGATCGTCGTTGACGATCTCGAAGCGGTAAAAGCGTTCTTTATCGAACTGGGCCTCAAACTCGAAGGCCAAACCACCGTTGAAGGCCCTGCGGTCGGGAGCCTCATAGGGCTTGGAGACGTCCGGTCCACGATCGCGATGCTGCGCACGCCCGACGGGCAGGGAATAGAGCTGGACAAATTCCACACGCCAGACGCGGTCAGGTTCGGCCCCGTGGATGCGCCGGTGAACACCCTGGGTCTTCGTCGCATCATGTTTGCCGTCGTGGGTATCGATGCTGTCGTGGCGCGGATGCAGGCCCATGGCGCCGAACTCATTGGCCAGATGCAGTACGAGACCTCGTACCGGCTCGCCTATTTGCGTGGGCCTGAGGGCATTATCGTCGGGCTTGCCGAGCAGTTTTTCTCAGCCAAAAGTTGAAACATGATTGATAGCTAAGTGCCATCTTACGATAATCGCGGCCCCCTCCTCTCATGCAAGGAAATGCCGTGAAAAAGTCCCTCCTGTTCGTCCCGTTACTCGCGCTGCTGCTGCAAGGTTGTGGTGTCACCATGACGCGTTATGAGCCGAGTTACGAGAACGTCCAACAGCTCAAACAGACCCCGCCACTGCACTCAATCAGCAATGCTCAGGTGAAGGCGGACGCTGGCCAGGGCTCGCTGAGTGTTCGGGCCAATCCGATCAGCTCGCCCAGTGGCAGCATCCCACTGCATATTCAGGAGGCCATCAACGAAGAACTGCGCCGAGCGGGCCTGCTGGATCCGCAAGCACAGCGGCACCTGGATGTATTGCTGGTCAAGAATGAGCTGACGGCAGGCGTGGGTACCGGTACCGGCCAGCTCGCTGCCCGTTTTACTTTGCTCAAGGGCAATGAGGTGGTTTACGACGCGACCAAGGATGTGAGCCGCCAGTGGGACAGCAGCTTTTTCGGAGCCATTGCGATCCCGAACGCCGCCAATGCCTACAACCCGATGGTTCGTGATTTGCTGAAGACCTTGTACAGCGACCCGCAGTTCATACAAGCCCTGAAATGAGGGTAAAAAAAGAGCCGCAATGGCGGCTCTTTTTTTTCAGATCCGTGACACGCCGGAATCGAGTGCCGAATATTTCAGGCTCTTGCTCTCTACCATTTGTTTGAGCAATGCATTGACCTGGCGGCTGAAGGTATCGCTAATCGCCGCTTTCGGGGTATTGCCCATCAAAGGCACAAACCAGATACCGATCCAGGTATTGATCGAGTCATGGTTACTGGCATTGCTGATTGCCAGCCCTTGTTGGTCAAGCGCCTCGAGACTCATGGTGTATTGATCAGTGGCCATCGAAGGGATGACGGTCATGGTGAGCCCACTGATAAAGGCCATGACAAGCTGACCACCACCAGGCGGGTGGTTGTAAACCTTGAGGCGCAGGTTGTAATCGCCAGGTTGCTTCTGGAATTCATCCAGCGTGACGCGACCAAAGAGCCCGGAATCGGTCAGCACTTTTTGTAGTTCAGGCTTGAGCATGTCGCGCGCTTGGGGCATTTCAACGGCTGAGGCGCTTTTTGGCGCGCCTTGGTAGAAATCGAAGTCCACATACACATTCGGCTTGTTCGAATAGCTCGACATGGACGGCAGATTCACCGGTGCCACTTCATCCTTGGTGAAGCTGGCACAACCGCTCAACCCTAGTACCAGGGCCAACCCCAGAATTTTTCCAATTTGCATGATGGCTTCCTAAAATGATGGCATAGCGCCTCCATGGCCGGAGTGCTGGGCGGATTCTAGAGAGTGCGCGGTGATTGCAAAAGGCCATATCCCGGAAAATTGGCTGAAAAACAGAAAAAACGCAGATTTATTTTCCATAGCCCTGATCGTCTGCTACGGGTCGTCAACTGCCCTTCGCGACAGGCAGCAACCGGCCAAAAGCAGACGCTCGGCTAGGTCCGCGTTCGGCCAGAAGCAGCCCTTCATGACCGCCAAATCAATGTTACTCCAGGGGAACAGAGCTAGCTCATCTGCGACACCGCTGACGTTCATCGCCGGACTCATCTCGAACCCTGTGATTTACCTGAAAGCCATCTAAACTCAAATTCAGCCCCCCTAACCACCACTCACGGTGGAGCCTTGTTATGAGTCAACTCGACGACAAGCATGAAGTAAAATTTGACATCATGTCGGTCAGAGCGGGAGACATTATTTTTGTACTTCCTGACTCCACTGGATTAGGTAAACTTAAACAATTGGTCAATATTCACGGCCAACGATTATTGGCAAAAATTCGCACCCCTGTTCAGACTGAGTTGAAAACCGGTATTCAAAGATACTCACATGTGATGCTCGGAGTCGGAGATGGGCTCATCATCCATGCGAATGGAAAGATAGTTGCGTTGGAAGTTGTGACTGACGCATTAAATTTCAAAGCAACCCAATACAAAATTTATCGGCACGTTGGCGTATCAGGCGACGCAACGACAAAAATAGCAAAAGCGGGCATGCGTTATTTGCAACAAAAATATAGCTTCGGTACGTACTTTGGAAAACTCCGGGAAGGTGATACGACTCAGTTTTGCTCAAGATTGGTTGCGCATGCATACCGTTCTGCCGGAATGCCTCTGTGCGAGATGCCCGATAACAGTGTACTGCCGTTAGATTTATATATGCTTTGCCAATCTGCCCCTTGGAAGGACATCACTGCTGACTCCATTATTCAAGTCATCTCACCGGAACATGACAAAATCCTAGGTACTATTGATGTTCCTGGGGACGGAAGCTTATCAATGTCCACGTTTTTTCACACCACCGATCAGAAAGTACTTAAGAGTCTGAAATTGCAAAAAGAATATCATGAGTTGATACAGAAAAACCATCGAGACAATTTGCATACACAAGCGTTGCTGGCACAGTTTTGCGCAGCCGAATTTACGCTAACCAAGCAATTCCGAACCGCCCCTCAACTTATCGACGATGAATATTCAGAGAAAATTGTACGCATATTAAATCAGATTGAACCATTGCTGGACCTCGCTTGGCTGGCCAACATTGATTCATTGATTGAGCACACAATTTTGAATACCGACACAGACGGTACCGGGAGCAGTGCTTATGCGGGACTTCCTACTCCAGCTGCAATTCTTGAGTTGCAAATCACTAGAGAAACAGTAAGAACTTTAACGTATTTAATAATAGCCGAAACGGGTCTTTCCAGCATCCTCGCTAACAAATTTCCACATGACAAATTTGAAGACTTTAGAAATGTAAAATCAGAGTATATTAATAAATTTCTGGCTGCTCTACCAGATCTAACAATGCTATCAAAATACGAAGATTTGGGGGATCCATTCGCTTGGGTTTTCAACAGCGAGACAAGGAAATCATACCAAAAATTATACAAAAATATCATAACATCCCTAAAGCTCATTAATATGTTAATCAGCACTGGAAAAACCGTTGACAGTGTTTAAATGTTCGGAAGTACGCAGCTTCTTCATCCCAAGGAACATAAGCCGCACGATACTCTACTGAACTTTATGGTTACCCCGAATAATGCACTCCGTGATCGATGGCTAACACTGGCAAATCTAGTCCTGTCCTAGAGCGGTATAAAAACGCGGCTTAAAAATATGCGTTTTTTTGTTCAGGTTTCTGGACGTTAAACCTGCGCTAGAAAACGCTTTCCCTATAGGCGCGACCAGAAACAGATCTTAAAGCCTCACTCAAAAACCAATCCCGATAGCCTAGCTTAAGGCTCTTAGCCGTCAAGGTTGACTGGAAAACCTTCCAATACTCGACTACTACTAACTATAAACAATCTCGACGCACCACCGATCAATGGTAGTGCTGGTGCATTTGTAATGGGCGGGAGAGGCCACTATGCGACATTTAGTAGTTTGCCTGGATGGGACTGGAAACAGCCCAATTCAAGAGGATGTTCTATTTAAGTCAAACAACGAAGTTTTCCGAAATCGAGTTGAAAGCAATGTATTTAAACTCTGGTGCACGCTAACCAACAACAAAGACAGCTACAATCCAAGTAGCTTGCTTTTCGGAAAAAATGAATATAAATACTACGGATTAGTTTCAACCTTAGACGTCGGCGAGGGGTTTGAAGGTGAAGCTCTCTACATCAATGGTGTAGGAACTCAAGGCTCTGCCAATGACGAATTAATTGACGGGGCGACCGGGACTGGAACAAGCACTCGAATCAGAGATGCTTATAGATTCCTAGCAGAGCGCTATCATAAGACGGACAAAATCTACATTTTCGGGTTTAGCCGTGGCGCCTTTGCTGCACGTAGCCTAGCTGCTTTTATCAAACACGTAGGCCTCCCCAAAAGCAGGCGTACGATTCCAGAGGAAGAAATCCCTAATCTTTGGAAAGCGTACCGCTACGATGAACTCTACAAAGGGGGACTAGAGTCGTCACTATATGACCCAAGCCTCATTACAATTGAATTTTTAGGGCTTTGGGATACTGTCGGTTCTTTGGCATTTCAAAAGACATTTAACAAGTTTCACAAAATATCGCCTACAGGAGTACTGCATGTCCGTCACGCGCTAGCTCTTGATGAGACAAGACCTCACTTCAAGCCATCTTACTGGAAAGCAGCGGACGCAGACCCAAAAAAAGTCAGAGAAGTATGGTTTTGCGGCGTGCATAGCAATATCGGGGGCGGCTATCAAAATACCGAACTTTCGAACATCTCATACATCTGGATGCTTAGAGAACTAGCCGAGGTGTGCCAATTTATGGGAGATCTTGAGAAACTTACGGCGTATGTCGGCGAAGCTGGCGGCAATACCGACTGGTCAATAATCAGGGATTCTTACAAAGAATTCTACAGCGGATTCAAAATAGTTCTAGCCGTTTTAGGTGGAGGGGAATACAAGCGTCAAATACTGCCAAATCAGTATTTTCATCCATCGGTGTTCGAGTGGATCTCATCTGGCGGTTATACACCCAAGGCCTACATAAATAAAGGACGAGTCATATCCCTTCACGACCTAGCCAAAAGAGTACAACCCTCTTTGGACTGGATCATGGACGTAGACAATGAAGCCGAATACTCCAGAATAAGTAAATCACAAAAAAAAGACCCCCAATAATATTGAATTATATACATATATTATTTTAACCCCAAAAAAATCCAGCAAACCCAGCTAAGTTCAACTGCGAATCTAATACTCTAATGTATAGACCTTAACGATAATACAAGTTCGGAAAAGTTCAGTCGAATTTGGCGTCACCAGTCCATCAATGCCGAGTAACCTGTGAAATGTATCGGCACCAGCAACTACCGCTAGGTAATCCAAGAGGTTCGTCATCACGGACATCTACCGCGATAAGTGGACGTTCTGGCAAAATTGGGAATGACTCCTCACTTGACCAAAACAACCTGGGGTGCTCGGCGGGCGTGTACGATCAATTGGTTTAGAGCACTTTAACTGTCTTCCCGAGGCTATGCATGCACTTCCGCTGGGACCGCGGACGCGGCCCCAACAGCCCTATGAGCGCCGATGTTGGCCGCACAGACCAATCTTTACTTCCCACAGGCAATCCAAAAAAATCGCAGTGCTGGACGTATCAAGTGTGTTTTCACACAGCCTAGGTCGGTTGCAGCCTCTACGCGACAAGCAGCAACCGGCCTAAATTAGTCAACTGCCGTTTTAACCTTTCATCGGGCTCACCACCTGTAAATACGTACTATACTTAAATTCACACATTTAAAGTCTATAGTGAAAATCAAAAATAATCATTGGCAACAAGCCCTTCAACTGCATCCGATATTATGGAGCTACTCTATGAATTCGTTCATTCTTCCAAAGCCTCAATGTGGCGATGTTATATTTACGTCAACTAATAGTCGATTCAACCGGATCGCTTCATTTTGGGCGCAGCGCAAAATTGATGCTATGGCGCACGAATCCTCACGTTATTTTACGCATGTTGCTGTTGCCATAAACGATACCATAGCGCTAGAAGCTGTTCCGGCCCCAATTGCTTCAGCATCTTTGCTGGCCACAACCGCGAGCAAGATAGCCCCTAAGATGCACGCCGAGGATGCCCCAACGAAATCACACTGGAGTAAAGTCGATCTAGATTTTGGCGTTCGACTCATTCCGATAGGGGACATCTTAGTTGGCGCCATGGAGAAAAAATCTCCCTTGCTCGTCCTGAGGTCTGGATTGGACACCACTGAATCCGCCAAGCGCCTTGATATTTTATCGCCTTATATTCTCGCTACCATTGGCTGCGCCTACTCGATTGATGAATTACAGCAGTCAATGGAAAATAACCTAAACCCTTTACAAAAACTGATATCCAGTAATCTCCCAAACCTAATGTCATCAGCTTCTGATCTTTACACAATGATGAATTTAACTCCAGAGCATCTTGCATTTCTGGATGAATGGGCACCAGATGCTTTACCTGAATATCAGTTGAGGTCGTATTATTGCTCTCAGTTGGTACAAAAAATACTCGATCATGCGATGCTTACTTCCGAGTCAGACATACCAACCAAAATCACCCCATCAGGATTGTATAAAGCACTGACGGATCTCGGTTGGAGGGACGTTACCGAAACTGACTATAGTAGAGGTTGCATTCAGCATTTAAACAACAATAATTCGGCCAGATCGAATGCTGCTAGAAAATTCCACAACTTCAAACATCAATACCAGGCGGCAGTAAATCATAAAGCAATTGAACTGACTGTAACTACAATAAGTAAATCTATGGATAAATCGAAACACTCCCTTGGCAACACGCAATTTCAACTCGACAAGTTGATAAATATAAATACTGATAACACGTTAGAGCCAGAAATAAAAACCGACAATTCAATCGATATAAAACACAGCCCAAGCAGCGATATAAAAAATAGTCCTCCTTGATAATGACTGTGGCCTGCCTCAACCACAGCCACTGTATATAGGCCACATAGAGCTGTTAGACATCTTCCGCCGGTCATGACAGGCAGCAACCGATCAATAGCGGTCAGTCGACTGACTAGCCTGAGATGGTTAAGCTGGCGTGTTTTCAAGCGCAGGGCTGGACGCATGACAGAGAAATACCAAGGAAGCTGCCTATGCGCAGCCGTCAGTTACGAGCTACTCACTCCGCCAAAATCAGTGAGTCATTGTCATTGCAGCCAGTGTCGCAAAGGTCACGGAGCAGCATTCGCTTCGTACGGCAGCGTTCCCCGCAAATCGCTACGGATACTTAGCGGCGCCACCAGCATCAAAACCTATGCATCCTCTGAGACGGTGTTACGCGAGTTTTGCGAGACCTGTGGATCGACGTTGTTCTGGTCACGATTTCAATGCGAATTTACCGACTGGATTTCGATAGCACTGGGCACGCTCGACACGTCTCTCATGCCTCAAAAGCAAAAACACATTCATGTCGACTCCGCAGCCCACTGGTACACACCATCCAGTTTATGTCCCTAGGTCGACTGACAGCTTCGGGTTGTGGACTCAACCGGTCGACCATCCACTCGTAACCGAGGACGATGGCCGACGCGTCAGGCTGGTGGATGTAACGGGCGATTTGCGGCGCAATTTCGAAAGCGCCAGAAATATGCTCACGCCCACCCTAGCGCTTGACGACCCGCCGATGACAATCGGCCGGGGTCAACACCTTGCCCGCCTTGGAACGTACGGCGATGGTTTCTACCGGCTCCGACAATTCATTGTCGAGCAGCACCGAGTAGCTCTCCCCTGTGTTGAACAAGTAGCGCTCCCCCCACTGGCGCATGCTGACGACGATGGGAAACACCGCGCGCCCCATATCAGTCAGTACATATTCTTTGTAGGCACTGCCGTCGGATGCCGGCTGGATGTTGAATACGCCCAACTCAACGAGCATTTTGAGCTTGACCGTGAGGATGTTCTTGGCGAGACCAAGACGTTTCTGAAATTCACTGAAGCGGCGAACGTCGTCGAACGCGTCGCGGATGATCATTAATACCCAGCGATCTCCGATTTCTTCGAGCGTGCGGGCGACCGGGCATTCGCTCTGCGCCAGTAATTGCTGTCTGGCCATGGATCTCCTGGAAGCGAGTCAGTAGGAAGGGGGGAAAAGTTCTAACGTCAGACAAAAATGTTTTACAAAATGTGGTTGCATTTAACAACTTCATTTGATAAAAATCAACGCATCGGTTTCCTTTTGAAACCACATATTCCAAGGATGGAGTGATGCCGTTCAAGTCTCATGCCCCGGCAAAGATGGACATCGAAGCCGAAAAATCCAGCGGTGGGCACACGCAAGCCCCCCAAACCCGGGACACCTCCAGTCTCAGTCGCTATCAGACTTTTCTTTTTGCAATTACCTGCGCCATGGCGGTCGCAAACGTCTACTTCGCCCAGCCTTTGCTGGAATCGATGGCTGCCAGCCTGTCGGTTTCGCCGGGTACGATTGGAGTCGTAGTGACCGCGACACAAGCCGGTTATGCCGTCGGATTGTTGTTCATCGTTCCGCTGGGTGATTTGCTCAATCGCAAGAAACTTATCCTTACACAAATGCTGCTGTCGGCTCTGGCCCTGTGCGCAGTTGGCCTGTCGCAGGATTGGGGCATGTTGCTCGGCGCGATGGTGCTGGTGGGCCTGATGGCGGTCGTGGTGCAAGTGGTGGTTGCCTACGCCGCTTCACTGGCGAGTCCCGAGCAGCGTGGCGAAGCCGTCGGCACCGTGACCAGTGGCGTGGTGCTGGGAATTCTGCTGGCCCGCTTCGTCTCCGGTGCAGTGGCTGATCTGGCCGGCTGGCGCGGCGTTTATTTTGTCTCGGCCGCCCTGATGATCGGCATGGCACTGGTGCTGATGCGCACCATGCCAGCCTCCACCACGCCACCGACGAAAGGCGGCTACTGGCAATTGCTGCGATCGGTGTTCCAGTTGTACCTGACCGAACGCACATTGCGTGTCCGGGGCACCTTCGCCCTGCTGATCTTCGCCGCGTTCAGTGTGTTGTGGACGTCGATGGTACTGCCGCTCAGCGCGCCACCGTTGTCGCTGTCACACACCCAGATTGGTTTGTTCGGACTCGCCGGTGTGGCCGGTGCGCTGGCAGCTGCACGGGCCGGACGGCTCGCCGACCAAGGGCTCGGCAATCGCACCACAGGCGTCGCGCTGGCACTGTTGACCTTGTCCTGGCTGCCTACGGCGTTCGTTGAACACTCATTGTTCGCCATGGTGGTGGGTGTGGTGTTACTGGATTTCGCCGTGCAAGCCGTCCATGTCACCAATCAGAGCCTGATCTTTGCCGCACGACCCGATGCACAAAGCCGACTGGTGGGCGCCTACATGTGTTTCTATTCGGTGGGCAGTGGCCTGGGTGCAATAGCCGCTACTTATACTTATGCACACTTTGGCTGGGTCGCCGTTTGTATATTGGGTGCCGCCATCAGCGCAGTCGCCCTGCTGTACTGGATCTACCTGGAACTGACTTCCAAATAACTTTCCAACATCAACAAACTTCTCGCGATCATAAGTTAACGGATGGCGTGAAACTGTGGGCCTGCCACACACACTTTAATATCAACCGAGGTCAGTATGGCGTTGCACACACTCACTATTGCGTCGCATCAACTTGAGTTTCAATTACCGGTCAACTCGCCTATTACCGATATCGAGTGGGAAGCCGGTGGAAAGAATGTGATCCCGCTGGGCTGCCGCGTCGGGGCCTGCGGCGCCTGTCTGATCAAAGTCAAATCGGGTCTCGAGGCGTTAAACCCTCGGGACGGCGATGAAGAAGCGTTTATCGAAGTACTGGGCTACACCGGCGAAGAATACCGTCTGGCGTGCCAGTGCCTGATAAGAGGTGAATTAGCCATTGAAATCATTGGCTGATAGTTGCAGTTGCAGTCGGTTCACTAATTAACGCGTTAAAAACAAACCCAAAACAGAGGCTTGATTATGCTTAACCGTGTAAAGAATGTTGGCTATGGTGATCGCACTCCTTTTCTCAATGCTGCCGCGTCGTTAAATCTGCGTGGGGAAATTGACCGGATTATCGATACACAAGTCGAGCAATGGTACGCAACCGTGCCTCAAGCCGCTCACCTGGAAGGCAAAGACGTCAACAGCGCGTACTACAAACGTCACCTGGTCGAAACCGCATGGCGCATCCGTCTGCTGCGCGTGGCTGAAGCAAAAGCCCTGGTCGAAGTGGCCAAAGTCAGCCCGGAAGCTGCACAGATCTGGGCCCACTACGAACAGGAAGAAATGCTCCACGACGACCTGTTCATTCAGGATCTGGAACGTGTCGGCGTAAGTCGCGAAGAGTTCCTGGCCACCGAACCGTACCTGTCCACCAAGTTGCTGGCGGGTTTCTTCTCCTACCTGCTGGACCACGAAGGCCCACTGGGCGTCGTTGCCTATTCCTACCTGGTCGAGTACGTGAACGTGAAGCTCGAACCACGCAAGCTCGAAGCCCTCAAGGCATCGGTTGGCGAGAAAAACATCATCGGTCAGGTTTCCCACTCTCACACCGATATCAACGACGACCATCCGGGTGAAGTCTGGGCCGCTCTGCGCTTCCTGATCAAAGGTGAGCAGGACATCGAAGCCCTGAAACGCTACCTGGCCGAGCATCAGAAAATTCTCGCCATGTACTTCAGCGAGCTGTACATCGACACCCTGGCCAAGCCGCAAGACAAGGCAGCTTAAGCCATGGAGCAGGCAATGAATTCAAATCGACCCGGCGTTCTGATCCTGAGCCACTGCGGCTTTTCTTTCCTGGAGGACTTGAAGGAGGAGCTGCATCGCCGCCAGCTCCGGTGTTTCGTACTGACTTCATTGCCGCTTCCGGAACACGTGCCGGCCCGCCTGGAACAGATTCAGGGCTGGGCGGACCGGCTCTACACCGCAGACTCTCACCAGTTGAGACTGGAAGATGTGAACAACGCACTCCAGACGCTGCGCAAGTCCGGCGAGCAAGTCACCTGCTGCATCAGTGTGTGGGAAGGTTATCGACACCTGATGGCCGCAGCCAACGCTGCGCTCGGAACGTATGACATTGATGCCCGACAGGCACTGGCATTGCGCAACAAGCTTGAGGTGCGCAACCAACTGGCCGAGGCAGGATTATCGCAAGCCAATGCTTATGCATTGACTGCACCGATGCTGGAAACACTGCAAGCGCAGAACCAGCGCTACTTCATCAAACCGATCCACGGGATCGCTTCGTATGCGGCGTTTCCGATGCGCAAGGACACCACCTGGGAAGCGCTTGAGGAACTGCGCAAGGCTTCGGTCGAGGACACGGTGTATGCCTCGGCCTTCCACGACGGCTTGCAATTCATGGCGGAGGATTACATCGCCGGCCAGGAATTCAGTTTCGAGACGCTGTTGGTCGATGGTCAGGCGCATGTCGTGGCCGTCCATGAAAAATACGAAGTGACCGAGACCGCTGACACGGTGCTGGAAGACAGCTGCACCACACCGCCGGCAAGCCTTGATCAGGCGCAGATTGCGACGGGCTTGCAGTGGCTGAAGAACGTGCTGGGCTGCATGGATCTCAAATGGGGCTGCTACCACGTTGAAGCGCGTTTCACCGGGCAACACTGGGACCTGATCGAGATCAATCCGCGCGTTGGCGGCAGCTTGATTTCCCACAGCGTCGAGGCAGCCACCGGCGGCCACAGCATGCTCTCACTGTGGCTGGATCTGCTTCTGGCCAGTCAGGACGACGCCCTGCCCCGCGAAGCGCTCGGGCAACGCCTGACCCAATTTGGCTGGCAGGCGGATGGCAGCAGCGCACAGATCACAGCGACTTTCTTCCGGGTTTATTTCGCCAAACCGGGAACGCTGAGCTCAGTCACCCTCAACGACCTGCCTCTGGCACCGGTGGTGAAACACATCCTGCTCAAAGCAGGCGATGTGATTCCCGCGCATGCCCGCGAAGTGTTTTTGGGCCAGTTGCTGTGGACATTCGACCGAGACCGTCAGGCAACGGAACTTGAGCGTCTGGCGCGTCTTTCCGCCACGGCGCTGGACATCCAGTACGACGTCGAAAGCCATTGAAATCCCGCTGAGCAAGCGCCTGGAACAGCAATGCTGTCCATGAACAATTCCATGCATTTAAGGATGAAGAACATGCCGCCGCGTGCGCCTGTATTGTTAATAGTGGACTACAACCTGAGCCGGATCGGCGATGTTCTGCACATGCGCAACTATGCGCGCCAGCAATGGGGCGCCGAGACCTGGCTGGTCCGGGACAATCCTCAGGATCATGACTTGCAGATCAGTGACCGGGTCATCGATGCCGACCCGCTGGACCCGGATTTCGTCCGCCATGCGCTGCGTCAGTTGGGCGAGGACGCGGGCAGAATCAATGCCGCAATGGTGTTTTCCGACAACGCGGTCGCCAGCGGTGCGGCCCTGCTCGAACAACTCGGCCTGCCGGTGGACGACGCCGAGCTGGCGCTGGGCGCCTTTGACAAACTGGCCTACCGCATCGCCGAGCGTCGCGACCGTCCCCTGCTTGACCCGCTGGGGGTCATGCTGCCGGACTTCCAGCAGATCGGAAGCATCAACGATGTGCGCAATTTCGCCCTGCGCCAGGAACGCGGTTTCGTCATCAAACCGGCGTGTGAAGGCAACAATCGCGGGGTGGTGATGGTCGCACCGGGGGGCGATTGCGAGCAGGCCTTTGCCGAAGTGGCGCCCTACCTGGAGGGCGGTGTGTTGGCAGAAGCGTTCATCACCTTCACCCGCGAATACTCTTATGACGGCTTGGGCGATCTGTGGTTTATCACGGAAAAAGTCAGCGCCACCGGACGTTATCCCGTGGAAGTAGCGCAGATCCTGCCCGCCCGCCTCAGCCAGCCAGAGCGTCAGGCGATTCGTCAGACCGGCGAGCAGGTCAATCGTCTGGTCGGCCAGCGAAACGGTCCGTTTCACAACGAGATCAAACTCAGTGATGCCGATTACCAAACGGCCGTGATCGAGCCTAACCGTCGTCCCGGCGGCATGAAAATCTGGACGCTGGCGCACGCGGTACATGGAGTCGATCTGTATGCGGCGTGGGTCGATTCGGTGTTCTGCGCGTCGGTGCCCCAGGAACTGCCACCGGCAACCTGCAGCGCCGCCACGGTGATGTTCGGCGTACCCGAGGACATGACGCTCGACGTGATCGAACTGGGCGAAATCCGCACCATGGTTGATGACACGCTGACGTTGGCCGCGCAGACCCTCGACATGGCCAAGGACGATATCGCGCTGCTCGAATGCGCCTGGATCATCGGCCGGTCACGGCTGATCCATGCAACACCCAGAGACAACAGCGACTTCGTGGCCCATGCCTGCGTCGCGTTGCATGACGCGCGCATCGACATCCGCGATCTGGTGACGGTGCTGCGTGAACAGTGGCTCACGGTTCTGAACCGTCACCTGTCCGCTGCGCAATTGTTCAAGGTCGCGTCCTGACTTCTCTCTAATACGCTTTGAGATCCCCGGCATGAAAATCCTGATTCTTCACCGTGTCCCGTATCCGCGTATCGAATACCACCGCGGGATAGACCATGACTTGCACGATGTCACGTACATCGGCAAACAATCGGCGATCGATACGCTCCCCGCCGACCTGCGCTGCCACAGCGTGGTGCGAGCCGGGCTGAACAGTGCCTTCGATGAAACGCTGGCGTGGCTGGCCGAAAGCCCACAAACCTTTGATCGCGTCATTTCGATGTCCGAGTACGAATTGCTCGACGCGGCGCGTCTGCGCGAAGTGCTGAATATCGAAGGTGCGTCGTTGCAGTCGGTGACCCTGGCGCGCAACAAACTGGAGATGAAAGCAGCGGTTCAAGCCCGGCATCTGCGTGTACCGCGCTTCATGTCGCTGGAGCGCTATCTGGCACTGCAAGGCCATGTGCCATGGACTGGCGCAACCGTGCTGAAACCTCACAGCGGCGCGTCGAGCATGGACGTCAGCATTCATCAGCAACCGGCTCGCGCCTTCGATGAGATCAGGCAAAAGATCAGTGGTCTTGCGCTGCGCGTTGATGAGTTTCAGGTCGAAGAGTACATCAGCGGCCCGATCCGCCATTTCGACGGTCTGGTATTGAACGGTCGGGTCATCTCCCTGCTGTCCAGCGAATACGTGGGCACCTGCCTGGATTACATGGAGCGCGGTCAACCGCTCGGTTCGTGGCACATCGAAACCACGGCGTCGATGCATGAGTGGGTCAGCGCGGCGCTGCAAGCGGTGCAGATTCACAATGGCGCGTTCCATCTCGAAGCGATCATGGCGGACGACGAGCCGGTGTTCCTCGAGGTTGGTAACCGGGTCGGTGGCGCGGATGTGGTCGCGACCTATGAGCTCGCCACGGGCATCCACTTGCCGTCGCTGGAATTACGCATTCACGTAGACGGCGAACTGGACCTTTCGGCCTTCAGTCGCCAGCAGAACGACCTGGGTTTCGGCTGGTTTGTGTTCCCGGGGCACACCCATCCGGAGCGGATCTACCAGGGCCTGGACGGCGCCGAAGAGCTGCGCGCGAGTGCGCACGTCGTGCAATGGAACGAACTGTCAGTGGGCGCGCTGTTGCCGGAGCACGTGACGTATTCGGCGTTCGAAGCGCCATTGGCCGGCATCGTCAAAAGCGCTGAACCCCAGCAGACCCGGGCATGGATGCAATCGTTGTTTTCACATGTGCGCCTGGCGCACAACCTGACCTCTGTGGCGTGACACCGACCTCCTTCATCAAGGCAAATAATCCATGAAACCACTGCACGTAGTGTTGGCTGTATTGATAACGGCAATCTGGGGTGTGAATTTCTCGGTGATCAAACTGGGACTGGCCACCGTCGATCCGTTCATCCTGGCGGGTATCCGCTTCAGTCTCTGTGCGTTACCGGCGATTTTCTTCATCCGTAAACCCGACGTGCCGTGGCGCTACATCATCGGCTATGGCCTGGTGTTCGGCATTGGTCTGTGGGGCGTGGTCAATCTGGGTATCAAAGCCGGGCTGTCGGCGGGCATCGCGTCGCTGGTGCTGCAGTTCAGCGCGTTCTTCACCATCCTGCTCGGCGGTTGGGTGTTCAAGGAAGCGCTGACCCGCTTCCAGGTGCTGGGCATGTTGATCGCCCTCGCGGGGCTGTTGTGCATCATCAAGATCAGTGACGGTTCGGTGAGCCTGACCGGCGTGTTGCTGGTGCTGGTGGGCGCGGCGTCCTGGAGCGTTGCCAACATCATCAACAAGAAGGCCAGCACCAAGGATGTCTTCGGCTTTCTGGTCTGGTCCAGCGCGTTTGCACCGATTCCGCTGTTCGCCCTCGATTACGCGGTGAACGGCAGCGCCGGCTACACCGCGTTTGTCAGCCAGGTGAACACGACTGCCGTGTTGTCGATCCTGTTCCAGGTCTATCCCAACACGCTGTTCGCTTACTGGATCTGGAACTCGCTGCTCAAAACCTATCCGGTCTCCACAGTGGCGCCGCTGTCTCTGCTGGTGCCGATCTTCGGCATGCTCGGCTCGGTAGTGGTGTTCAACGAAAGTGTGCCGGTGAGCAAAGTACTGGCGGTGGTGCTGATCGTACTCGGCCTGGCCGTCGGCCTCTATGGTCAGCGTATTTTCAACGCTATATTCGCGCGTCCTGCGCGCACTTCAATGTGAATCGATAGGGAACCGGTATGAGTCTGGGAAGACGTGATTTTATGGGCGCCACTGTAGGAGCGACCCTGATTGGAGGCAGCATGTTTGCTGGTGTAGTAAACGCACAGGTGGGTCAAGCGCCTGTCAAGGATGAAACCGTGACGACACTTGACCCCGCCGATTGGGCGTCGGTACGGGCGCAGTTCAAGCTGTCGCCGGAGTTAGTGCACATTTCCAATTTCTTTCTGGCTTCCAACCCCAAGCCGGTACGCGATGCGATGGCGCGCCACCGCCAGGCCTTCGACGAGAACCCTTACACCTACCTTGAAGACAATATGTTCGCCAAACCCGAAGACATGGTTTGGCGCAAGGTTTGCGCTGCGGCGGCGGAGTACACCGGTGGCCGGGCCGAGGACATCGCGCTGACCACCAGCACCACGCAGGGTCTGGCGATGATTTACAACGGCCTGAAGCTGCGTGCCGATCAGGAAATCCTGACCACCCATCACGAGTGGTATACCCACGACGAGGCCATGCGCCTGGCAGTGGTCAAATGGGGTGGGAGCATCCGTCGCATCGACCTGTACGAAGGGCCTGAGGATGTCAATGTCGACGCGATCGTCGCGCGCATAGAAGCGGCCATCAAACCCTCGACGCGCATTCTGGCCATGACCTGGGTGCACTCGGGCACTGGCGTGCGCCTGCCGCTCAAGGATATCGGTGCACTTGTGACCCGACTCAATCGTGATCGCGCTGAAGCCGATCGGATCATCTATGTGATCGACGGTGTGCACGGCTTCGGTTGTTCCGAGGCGCAGGTGGCCAGTCTGGGCTGCGACTTTTTCAGCGCCGGCACGCACAAGTGGATTCTTGGCCCGCACGGTACGGGGCTGGTCTGGGCACGTGAAGGTCAATGGGCGCAGATCACTCCCACCATCCCTACCATCATGGCCGCCGAGCCTGGCAACGCCTGGCGCCAGCAACGCGATCCGCAAGGTGAAACGCAGGCCGCCTGGGTCAGCCCTGGAGGGTTCCTGGCGTTTGAAAACCAGTGGGGCGTGATCGAAGCATTCGAGTTCGTCAAGAAAATCGGCCGCAAGCGTATCGCAGACCGCGTCGCCGAACTCAACGGTCAACTGAAAGAAGGCCTGGCGAAGCTGCCCAATGTGCACCTGCACACGCCCCGCTCCGCCGAGTTTTCCGCTGGCATCGTGTGCTGCGACGTTAAAGGCTGGACGCCCAAGGATGTCGTGGCGAAGTTGAAAGCGCAGAAGATCATCGCCAGTGCCACACCGTATCGCCATTCGACGGTGCGTTTCTCTGCCGGGATCATCAACACCCCTGAAGATATCGAGAAAACCCTCAAGGTCATGCGCACGTTCGCCTGACACCCAGCCAGCCCGGATCGACGCCAGTCTTCTGCACCGCTCAATGCGGCGCCGGGGCTGACGTCGGCCATTCAAATTCAATGAATCGCGCGTACTCAAGGGCAAGGATCGACGACATGAGTGAACACCCAAGCACCGCAAAAGAATTGGCCATTTTCCTGTTCTGCTCGACGGTCTACCGCCTGTTTTCCGGCGCACTGCTGGTCTCGTTGACCTGGACCATTCTCAAACAGAACGATGGCGACTACCTGCCGTTGGCCCTGGCAATTTTCTGCTCGTTCATACCGGCGTTCATCACCCCGATGATGATCAAGCGCCTGTCGCGCCACATGACCGGACGCCAGATGAGCAGCCTGTTCGTACTGTGCCTGACAGGCCTGGCGCTGATCTCCGGGTTCTCGAGAAACTTTACCCTCGGCTTGCTGATCACCAACCTGTTTGTGTGGCTGATGATCATGTCGCTCGAGGCCAGCCTGGACATGTGGTTTACCCAGCTGCAACGGGGCATGGATGAAACCAAAGTACGGCGGATCAGTGGCGCCACCACGGCCACCAGCCAGGCGGCCCTGATGATCGGTCCGTTGTTGGCAGCGGGTTTGATGCCGATTCTGACCGGCATCGGTTTTTCCCTTGTACTGAGCACCGGTTTCTTGCTGGTTGCGGGTATTTGCTACACGCGCAACGGCCTGCCCATGGATGTTCGCGAGAAGCTCGAAGTGGCGGCTCCCGCCAGACTGCCGATGACTTTGTTTGTGCCGATGGTGCTGATCTGGCCGATTCTAGGCGCGTTCAATTTCATGTTGCCCGTGTACGTATCGAATCACGGATGGACGCTGTTTGAACTGGGTGTCCTTGATGCCGTGTTCGGCTTGGGCATGGCGCTGATCGGTGTGCTGGTCATCATCGCCAACACCGGCCGTAACCTGCTGGTTTACCTGTCGGCGCTGACTGCGCTGGCGGTGATTTCCACCACGATGTGGTGGCTGATGCCGGACACGCTGTTTCTCAAAGCACTGAGCCTGTTAATTCTGGGCATGGCCTTTGGCGGTGCTCGTGTGCATATCCGTGTCGCGATTGCCTGCCGCTACAGCGAAGCGGCCGTCGGTTTGTACGTGAGCAAGGCAAATGCCCTGGCAACGCCGATGCTGCTGCTGATCCTCAGTCTGCAGTTGGCAATCATCGAGAACGCCTGGCTGCTGCCGTTCCTGCTGGTGACCCTGTCGGTCGTGCTGTTGCTGCAGACCTCGGCGACGCGCTTTGCCCGCGGGCAAACGCCTGTCGAAGCCGTGGGCGCCTGAACGCCGAACTACAACGGCAACGGCCGATCCTGAACCACCCGCTTCATCACCCACGTCGACGTCAGTCTTTGAACATTGGGCAGTGTTGAAAGGCTGTCGTCGTACAGCCGCTGGAACGCTAATCGGCCAGAAGCAACCGCTGGACGGAGCGATAGCAAATGAGTAGCTATGCTTGGTCTACTGCCGGAACTGATTGAGCAGATCGGGCTTTGCGTCGATGGTGTATCAACCCCATCAGCGATCACCCGACTGTCACAATGCCCGGCCTGGTCAGGGATAGACGACAGAACAAGGAATGCTATCCACCAAGCCCGTGAAGGCGTTATCACCCCACTTGGGGTCCATTTAGAGTCAGGCCCAAAGAGGAGCCCGCCATGACCGTAGTCGATCGCCTCAGGTATTTGCGCGTCGTTCTGGTTTTGGCTGGCCTCGCGTGCCTTGCTCTCTACCCGCTTATGTTGTTCTGGCCGTCCGGCTGGGCCTGGCACGTCGGTCACTCGGACTACCCGATGATGATCGTTGGCATCTACGCCACACTTGGCGTGTTCTTGATCCTGGCCGCGCGTGATCCATTAGCCAATCTGAGCCTGATCTGGTTCACCGTGTGGTCCAGCGCCGTACACGGAGGCGTCATGGCCGCCCAGGCGATCACCCAGCCGGGGCAAATGGGGCACTTGGCAGGTGACGTGCCGGCGCTCTTCATCGTGGCGGTTGCCTTGGCCATCTTGACGCCCCGCTCGCCATTGGCCGCTTGGCCCCGGACACCCAATGGGGCCTGAGAGCCCGTTTGACTGTCAGGATCGGGACGAAAATCGCGTCGCAGCGAACGTTGTTAGCGTTGCTGATTGGAAGTCTGGATCACATACACACCAAGGAGAATTGCACTCATGGCGATCAGATCCATCACCCGCAGTGCCTCTCCCACAAGTAGCCCGATCAGCAGCGCCACAACCGGCGGCAGGTAGGTCACTGTAGAGGCTTGCACCGCTCCCATGCGCTGTACGATGAAGTAATAGAGGACGTAAGCGACCCCAGTGCCTGTCAGTCCGAGACCCAGGACGAGTCCGGCCAGGGCGACACCACTTTGACCGATGTTGCCCAAGCCCGAATAGGGCGTCATCACCGCGAGAATGAACAGTGCCAACCCGACCTGATACGTGGACAACGCGAGGGGCGTGATGTCCAGATTGGACATGAAACGCCTGGCATAGACGAACGAGCTTCCGAGGCTGAGCGACCCCAGAATCATGTAGCCCACGCCCCACAAATCAAGCCCGCCAGCACCGGTATTCCAAGGGCGAGCGATCATCAGTACGCCCAGGAATCCCAATACCACGCCGACGATTTTTCTGGCATTGATCGACTCTTGCTTTAGAAACAGCGCCGTCAGCACAAATGTAAAAAGCGGGATGGCGCCACTGAGCATGCCGGCGACACTGGACGGCAGCAGTGCGGTGCCCTTTGCGAAGGCGTAGTAATACAACGCAGTCGCCAATATCGACATGACCAGGAAATGGGGCCAGTGGCGCAGGTGTTGCTTGCGCAGGACGCCGCGATAGAGCGCGAGCGCCAGGATCGGGAAGAAACCGAACAGCACGCGCAGGAACACGATCTGGATCGGACTGATCAGCTCGGCCGCCCACTTCATGAAAATGAAATTGCTGCCCCAGATCAGGCCCAGAGATGCAAAGGCGAGAATGGCAGAGCGCTCTATCGTTTTCATGCTCGACTCCAATGGGTGGGTGACCGGCGACGATCACTCTGGGGGACGTAGGGTGTTGCCGTGGCAGGCGGTTGCCAGTGGCACAGAGGTTAGGCCCTTCAATATTTCCCGACTAGCCGGTAAATTCGCAAGGGATCCTTTCACAGGAGAGAGACCATGGACCGACTTGAAGCCATGACCATCCTGGTGGCCGCTGTAGACGCTGGCAGCCTCTCCGCCGCCAGTCGCCAGTTGCACATCCCCCTGGCCAAAGTCAGCCGCCGGGTCTCGGACCTTGAGGAGCACCTGGGAATGCGCCTGCTCCTGCGCGGCACCCGCAAACTGGTTTTAACCGATGCCGGGCACGACTACGTCGCCTCATGCCGGCGGATCCTGGAGGAGATTGCGCAAGCCGAGCGAACGGCTTCCGGCGAATATCGCGCACCGCAGGGAGAGCTGATCATCAGCGTACCCACGATGTTGGGCCGCATCCATGTTGTCCCCGTGGTGGTGGAGTTTCTGCGAACCTATTCGGACATCCGCGTGCGCTTGCAACTGACCGATCGAAACGTGAACCTTTTGGAGGAGCACGTCGATCTCGCTCTACGTTTCGGCGAGCTGCCGGACAGCAGCATGATCGCCACGCGCGTCGCGTTGCTTCGACAGGTGCTGTGTGCGAGTCCCGCTTACGTGAAAGTTCGCGGCGCACCGACGAAGCCCGAAGATCTGGTATCGCACGACTGCGTGGCGTACGAAGGTTTTTGGACCGGCAGCTATTGGGCTTTCGGTACAAACACCATTCCGCAGGCGATCCGTGTCTCCTCGCGGCTCGTCGTGGACTCGTCCGAGGCGGCGATTATCGCGGCAACAGCCGGGGCAGGCATTGCACGGGCATTCTCCTATCAGGTGGATGACCTGGTGGACGCGGGCTCGTTGGTCACTTTGCTGGCGGCCTATGAGCCTGCGCCTATGCCCGTCAATCTGATCTACCCCAGTCAGCGCCAAGTGCCACTGAAGCTGCGTGCATTCCTGGACTTCTCGGTGCCGCGATTGAGAGAGCGGTTGGGGTACAAGAGTCCGTAAACCGTCGAGTAGACCCACGTATGACGTGAGCCGACGTGCCGACACAAACTGCCGGCCCCGGACCTCTCACTGTGCGCAAGGATTCCTCTCAAACCTGGCGTCTAGTCGTGATTTGCTGACGCGTCTAGCTTCTTGCTCCAGGCCCGGCCATTTGTCGACGGGCATCACTGGAGCGAGAGACTCATGATCGATTGGAAGCAAACGTTGCATGACGACGGTACCCGGCTGAAAGAACTGGCCACGCGCACCCCTGACACCCTCAAAGGCACAGCTTTGATCGCGGGAGCCGGTGCAAAGACAAACCATCTCGATGCCAGGACGCGTGAGCTGATCGCGCTGGCGGTCGCGGTAACCACGCGCTGCGATGGCTGTATCGCCTTCCACGCCCTGCAGGCGGTGAAACTTGGCGTCAATGATGACGAAATCGCCGAGGCCTTGGGCGTCGCCATCAATCTCAATGCCGGTGCAGCCATGGTTTACAGCGCCCATGTGCTCGACGCCGTGGACCGCTATAAAAACACCTGAGAGCCTTCTGAGAGGACACGAACATGTTGAACGCAAAGACTGCACTCATCACGGGCGGAAGTTCGGGCATCGGCCTGGCGACTGCAAAGCTCATGTACGACAACGGCGCGCGCGTAGCCATCACCGGTCGCGACCTCGCGTCACTGGAAAAAGCCCGGCAAACCATTGGCGACGACGTCCTGACCCTGCAGGTCGATGTCCGCTCGCCGCGCGACCTTCAGGCGATGGCATCCCAAGTCGAGCAGACCTTTGGTGGCCTCGACATCTTCTTTGCCAACGCAGGCGTGGCGTTCGTTACGCCATTGGCGACGACTGACGAAGCACAGTACGACGAGCTCATGGACACGAACGTCAAATCGGTCTTTTTCTCGATTCAAGCAATCGAACCGGTGCTCAGGCAAGGCGCTTCGATCATTCTGAACACTGCATGGCTCAATCATGTCGGCGTACCCGGTCGGGCAGCGCTTTCCGCCTCCAAGGCAGCCGTACGCTCCTTCGCGCGCACGCTGTCGGCAGAACTGCTGGATCGGCGCATTCGGGTGAACGCTATCAGCCCAGGACTGATTGAAACCCCCATCCTGCGCCGCGTGGGCCAATCGGAGTTCCCAGGCCAGACAGAAGCCGACTTCCGCAAATACCTCGAGGGGGCAAGCGAACACATTCCGCTCGGGCGCCTGGGCCGGCCGGAGGAGATTGCCGCGGCCGTACTGTTCCTCGCCAGTGATGCGTCCAGCTACATGCTGGGGTCCGAAATGGTCGTCGATGGCGGGTTTGGCGAACTCTGATGTGACAATGCCGAAAGGGCTTGCGCGCTACCGATTGGCGGTTGCGCGCACGCTCATTTGGCGCTCTCCTCCGGTGTCCACCGGCATGAGCTGACCACCGTCGACTTGTCCCGCGATGGCGCTCGAGTGTGCGGGTAAGAGCAGCCTCGGTTCCAACGTCCGCTCGCTGCGCAGCGTTCGTTCTACCCTCCAAAACATCCATCCACGTCTTCAACCTGGCCCTGTTCAGCCCGCGCTTCTTGAGGATGCGCGGCCAGTTCAGTGCGCCCGTCCCACAGCGCGACATTGGTACGTGCGGTGAGTACCGGACTTTCAATCCACGCAAGGATTCCTCTCGAATTTACCGACTACTCGACGAGTCTGGCAGCAAGTAGGTTTTGTTCGTGCCCGGTCCTTAACGATTGGCTCCTGCGAATCACCAAAGCCTTTCATGGGGCCAGGCATATCACGGTGAAATTTCCTTCCATTTCAAAGCGAGTAGAAGTCCCATGAACCAAGCAATCAAAGTGCTCTATACGGGCAAGGTCCACACAGTAGGTGCACGCGAGAATGGCACCGCACGCAGTCCGGACGGACGCCTGGACATCAAGTTGTCTCCTCCCGGTGCTGCCGGCACCGGCACCAATCCGGAACAACTCTTCGCCGCCGGTTGGTCGGCGTGTTTCGAAACGGCGATGAGCCTTGCCGCCCGCAAGATCAAGGTCGCCCTGCCCGCCGAACTCGCCATCGATGCTGAGGTAGATCTCGGCATGTCCGGGGCCGAGTACTTTCTGCGGGCGCGCCTCAATGTCAGCGTGCCGGGCCTGGACCTGGAAACAGCCCAAGCGATCGTGGATACCGCGCACCAGACTTGCCCGTACTCCAAGGCCCTTCGTGGCAACGTCGACGTCGCCATCACTGTATCCGTTTGACGGCACCAAAGTAGACGGGGATTTCGGGTCAACCTTTCGATACTTGTCGCGCCTCGAAGTCGGCATCCGAAACCCCTCCGCCAATCTCAACGATTCCAAAGGTAAAGTGCAATGTTCAAGTTCATCACAACACTTGTCGCAGTGGCATTGACCCTACTCACCGCGAGCGCATTCGCTCAGAGCGCACGGGAAGTGCGCGGTGGGTCACCTTACGTTGCGATCGAAAACGAGCCCGCGCCGAAGCTGATCGTCGATCCCCCACTAGCCGAGGGGCTGGCCCATGGTATCTATTGGGCTCAATACCGAGTGGAGAACTTACGCATCGTCAGCGTGTTTGGAGACGCTGCCGCAAAGGTGTCTCCACGCATCGGGCATCTTCACGTGACGGTTGACGACCTGCCTTGGTGGTGGGCGGATGCAAGTGACAACAACACAGTCGATATCGCAGGACTCAAGCCCGGTCCGCACAAGGTGAAGATTTCGCTGGTCGACGCCAACCACCGCGTGTTCCAGGACGTGACACAGGCGTTTGTCGTGACCGGCTCGATCGAGCACTCGCATTGACGACCCATCGCAACAGTGTGCCGCTACTGCCTGAGCCACGTAGCGGCCTTCCTCCGACTTCAGGACTTTGAACATGATCAGACTTATCGTCAGCATTTTTGCTGCCAGCCTGCTCACCTCCGTATGCATGGCGGGTACCCGGAATGATTCGCAGGGGGCAGCCAGCCGCATTAAGGCCCCTGTGGCTTCTGAGTTCACGCAGACTCCTCAACTCCACGCCGAGGAATGCACGGTATGGCAACGCGAGCAGAGCTTTGCCCGTTCAGTGGCCACGCACGACGTCATAGCCTTCGCCGAGCATGTCGCCGAACAGGCCACCTTCGATGTCGGTCGTACCGACCCTGCGCGGGGTCGGGATGCCATCGTCAAGCGCTTCAGAGGTGTGATCGAAGGCAAGCAGGTCCGGGCGCGCTGGTATCCCACGGTGGTCACGCTGGGTTTGGCAGGCGATCTCGCCTGGTCCAAGGGACCGCTATTGATCGAGGATCTGGATCCGAAGGCCCGGCACCACTTCTTGCTCGACTCCTTCCACTCGGTCTGGCGCAAGGATGCCGACGGCGCCTGGCGTGTGCTGCTGGACGATGGTGGTGTTCCGCGGCCCGCGTCGGCGCAAGAGGTCCATGCTTTCGAACGCAACCGCGCCGATTGCAGTCGCGCCTGATAAATCGCTGATGCCGCGCCCAACATGCCCATGCCGGGCATCTGTGCGCGGCTCAGCACTCACCAGACGCTTGGTGTATGGTTTGCCTCTATAATTTGGAAGGCTCCATATTTGCCGGGCCGAAATGATCCCGCGACGTACATTTGCCATGCCGCTAACGAAGTATTTCTTCCGATGACTGCTCCCTCTTACCTGAACGCGTTGAAAGCTTTCGAGGCTACCGCGCGGCATCAAAGCTTTTCCGCCGCGGCTGCGGAGTTGAATGTGACTGCCGCCGCCGTAGGTCAGCAGGTGCGTAGCCTGGAATCCTGGCTGGGGATTTCCCTGTTCAATCGCATGGGAAGCGGATCCTCGCGCCTGATCCTAACCGACGTGGCACGCGCCGCCCTTCCGGATATTCAGGAAGGTTTTGCGCGGCTGAATGTCGGGCTGGCGCGCCTCAAGGACGTGACACCACATGCCGAGCTTACGGTTACTGTCAGCCCGGCGTTTGCGGCGAAATGGCTGCTTCCGCGCCTTGATCGCTTTCAGCAGGCGAATCCGCAGATGAACGTCTTCCTGAATACAAACCCGCGTGTCGTTGACTTTCTCGCCGAACACATCGATGTCGGTGTGCGCTACGGCGCGGGTAAGTGGCCAGGCCTTATGGTGGTGTCTTTGATGGAGGAAACGCTTTATCCGGTATGCGCACCGACTTATCCGTTGCTGCTGGAGGGGCGCCTGACGCCGGCTACTTTAGCCCAAAGCACCCTGATTCACGATGTATCGCTGACGCAAACGGCGGTGACGGATTTCCCGAACTGGCGCAGCTGGCTGGACGCCGCTGGCTATGCAGAGGTGAAGACGGAGCACGGCCTTCGCATCAACAATTCGGCTGCAGTGCTGCAGGCCGCGATCGATGGGCAGGGCGTAGCGCTGGGACGAAGTGTCATGGTTCATGACGACCTGGTCGCGGGGCGGTTGGTGCGGCCGTTCGGCGAGCAAAGCCTTTCACTGAACCTGGGCTATTACCTCGTCTACCGACCGGAGAGCGAAAGCCTGCTCAAGGTGCAGGCGTTTCGCGATTGGATACTTTCGGAAGTGGCTTACAGCTGGCCGAAACCGCCATCGATCACGAGTTCGGAACCAAGCATATAGCTGGAAGCATCGCTGGCAAGAAATAGAACCGCGCCCGCAATTTCCTCTGCGCTGCCCAAACGTCCGATAGGGATATGTCCCGCCGCTGTCTGGATGTAGGCCCGGAATTGCTCTTCCGTCTGACCCGGGTGCTCGGACTGGCCGACGCCACGCAGGATCGGCGTTGAAATCAGGCCAGGACTCACGGCATTGACGCGAATGCGGCGCGGCAGCAGCTCCGCCGACAAGGTGCGAGCGAACGAGCGTACCGCCGCCTTGGACGCTGACAGCGCAGCACGCCCTGACGCTCCGACCTGGTTCAGCCAGGCCGTGTTCAAAATGATCGAACCACCTTCGCGCATCACCGGTTCCACGGCCTGGATAGAGAAGAATGCACCCTTCACGTTGATATCCATGAGGCCATCGAACTGTTCCTCGGTGGTTGTCGCCAGTGGCGTGGTGTAAGCGACGCCGGCATTGGCAAAGAAGATATCCAGGCCACCGAATTCCTTCTTCACTTGCGCCGCCATATGCTGCAGGCCCTCGCGGGAACGCACATCGGCTTCCAGCGTCAGCACGTCGTTACCGAGGATCGCGCGCGCCCTGCTCAACGCGGCGACGTCGCGGCCGGCAATGGCGACACGAGCACCGTTATCGCGTAACAGTTTTGCGGTCGCCAGGCCGATGCCTGAGCTGCCACCCGTAATCAGAGCAGTCTTGTTGTTCAGCATAAAAGGGGCTTCCTCAGTTGTTCGTCAGCGCGTCGTGAGCGTCGAGCACACGTGCGGTGTAGGTCAGTGCGGCGCCGGCATTAAGGGCGATTGCCACGCCCAGTGCTTCGGCGATTTCTTCGCGTGTTGCGCCCTTGGTGACGGCGTTCCTGGTATGCACTGCGATACAGCCATCACAGCGTGTGGTTACTGCGACGGCCAGTGCGATCAGCTCATGAATCTTCGGTTCGAGCCTGCCGGTTTTCACCGCTGCTGCGTCCATCATGCCGACGCCGCGCACCACATCCGGGCTGAGCTTCGCGTATTCGGCGACCCGCCCAAGAAGAGCATTACGTTGGGTATTCCAATCTTGCATCATGGATATAGATCCTTTGCCAGTTGTTGAAATTGTCCCGCATGGGGAGAGGTGCGGGCTCATTGTTGGCTGGCGCTGACGTGCAGACAAATGAGATAAATTTCGTCGCATGGAAAGAAAATCTTTCGTGATGCAGGACAGCCATAGCCGCATTTCGATCTATGCGAAGTGACTATTGGGCATCCGTGTTGAACGATGGGTTAATTCGCTGCTAAGCCATTGGCCGTTATTTTGGACTTCGGATTACTCGCCGGGCAGGCTGAAGGCTATGGTCCGAAAAAGTAATGGTCGATGGCGTATGGAGCCCTCCGGCAGTTCAGCGATCAAAATAGAACGGCGTGACCAGTAGACGCGCGACCATGCGCCTTCTAAAGGTAAGCAAAAAACAAGGGTGTTTGGTTGTTTTCCTTTTAGCGGGTCAGACCGCCATGGCGAGATTTCAGCTCTACGTGACGGGCAGCAATCGGCTGTGGATTCAACCGGTCGAAGCAACACAACTAAATTCTGTGTAAGCAGAAGGAGTGTTGCAGATGAAGCAGAGACCTCGAATCTATTACACCGAAAGCCAGAAAAAATTGATGTGGGATCACTGGCAAAAAGGTGACTCTCTCCAGCAGACCGCCCAGCTATTTGAACGAAACCATTCGTCGATACAGCGCTTTTCGAACCGCTCATCTGAGGAGCGCATCAGGGTCACTAGAGTTCACAAGCGGCAAGGCGAGAACGGATCAAATTTCTGGCTGTTCGCGGAATGGATCGATTGGCGGCCTGGAGGAGAACGTTATTTCGCGGAAGCTGTTTTCAATCAGATGGTTGCGGATCAGGCGATCGATTTGATCGCTCCGCTCAAACAACCGCTGCATGAGCCGACCGGTTTCGTTGGAGCGCTATTGATGTACTCAATGAAGACGGAGTTCATAGTTTCGCTGTTCGCGGAGTATGAAGATGAGTACATCCATTTCTATTGGGACACGACTGCATGAGCGGCAGCGATGGGTCGCATCCATACCGTTGGTCAATGGGTGTGGCGCGACGCTTGTACCTCATCTTGATTGCGACCACAATCAAACCGCTACTTGGCTTTACATGAGTGCAGCCTTGGCATCGCGTCGCGCCCATGGGGGCATGATTGACACCGTCACTCGAGTGAAGGAGAAAGCACATGAAGGCCCTGATCATCGAACAAAACGGCGAGCCGTCAGAGGTAGTCCACTGGCGGGATTTACCCGAGCCTACGCCCGGTCCAGCTGAAGTCCGCGTGAGGATTCTGATGGCGCCCGTGCATCCGTCAGACTTGCATGTCATCCGTGGGCGCTTCGCCCGTCAGCGTCAGCCCGTACTGCCCGCCTCGCCCGGAACCGAGGGTGTCGGAATCATCGACGCCGTCGGTAGCGACGTGCCACACACGCGGGTCGGAGAACGCGTGGTTTTACTGGACGTGCCCGGAACCTGGAGAGAGCAAGTCATTAGTCCGGCGGCCCGCGCAATCCCTGTACCGGCGGCGATCTCCGACGAGGACGCCGCGCAGGCCCTGATCAATCCGATGACGGCATGGGCGATGACGATGTCGGAGCACCAGCTACAACGCGGCGACTGGCTGGTACAGAGCGCGGCCGGCTCGACGGTGGGTCGCCTTGTACTGCAGATCGCGAAAGCGCAGGGGGTCCACACCATCAACCTCGTTCGCCGTGCAGAGCAGGTTGCCGAGATCCAGAAGCTTGGTGGTGACATCGTGCTCTGCACTGCCGACGAGAGCTGGCCCGAACAGTTGGTGAAGGCCACCGATGGCAAGGGCATCGTCTGCGCGATCGATTGCGTCGCCGGCCGCACTGGCGCCACGCTTGCGCGCCAGTTGGCCCCGAATGGCCGCCTGCTCGTCTATGGAGCCTTGTCGTCGCACCGCCAGACCGACCCCGCAGCTTTCGAGATGCCTGTTTTCGCCCCGGCGCTTATCTATTCAAGTGCCGAGGTGCGCGGCTGGCTCATCTTCTCGTGGCTGGCACGCAAGGGGCTGGATGAAAGCAGCCAGGCGTTGCGCAATCTGCTGGATAGCATCGCCGTGGGCAGCTTGAAACCGCCGGCAACAGAGCGCTATTCAGTCGATCGTGCATTCGAAGCCTTCACGGCTGCCGAGAGCACTGCACACGATGCCAAACCATTGCTGGTATTCGCGCAGCGCTGAACTTCAGCCGTTTCAGGAGAAGACCGTGGTGTATGTAAAACGTGAGCAATCCGACGAAAACCGCGAAGTGCTGCTGGCTACGGCCAGCAGGCTATTTCGCGAACGGGGCATCGATGGCGTGGGCGTTGCGCAAATCGCGCGCGAAGCCGGGCTGACGCATGGAGCGCTGTACGCGCATTTCCGCTCGAAAGGTGATCTTGCGGCGCAAGCCTTTTCGCTGGGCCTGATGCAGAGCCGCGAAGCGTTCCGGGGCGAAGAGTCGCGTCGCCAGCACAGCGTGTCGGGGTATCTCGACTACTTGCTTTCGCCGCTTAACCGGGACGACCCAGGCATGAGTTGTCCGCTGACGGCGTCGGCGAGTGAAATCGGCCGACACGGAAAGGACATCAGTGAACAGTTCGCCAAAGGGTTTCAGAGCAAGGCGAGCGCGTTCGAAGCGGTGCTCGACGACGCCATTCCCGAGGCCGAACGACGCCAACTGGCGATGACCATCGTCGCGGCGGAAATCGGTGCCATGGCCGTCGCCCGGGCCGTCGCCAAAAGCGACCCTTCGTTGTCCGATAAAATTTTGAAGGCCGTGCATGCCGTGCTGGTGAAAGCATCGCAGGGGCAATAAAACCACATTCGACACGCCTCATCAGCCGTGCTCCAACTCGAGGACAACTTCGTGTCTCAAGATCTGTCGCGTCGCCGCTTTCTCGCATCCGCGGCAGGTGTCGCATGCCTTGCATTGACCGACATGCCTTCGGTCATGGCGGCGTCTTCACTTCCCACACTTTCCGCAGTGCTCTCGGGAAATCCAGTCCAGATGAAAATCGTGAACTACGCGATGTACGTTCAGGATCGGGCCAGGGTGGACGCGTCCCGGGCCGAGCACCAGACCTATGCGGATATGCTTCGCGAGCACGATCGGCTGGTGATGGGCGGGCCGCTGCTCGACGACGATGGACGGCCCAGCGGCGTCCTGCTCGTTTATGACGTCGAATCGAAACAGCAAGCCGAAACGCTGGCCCAACACGATCCCTTCGCTCTCAAAGGAGCAATTGCGAACTATCGCCTGACCGAATGGACGGTGCTCGACAGCAACATCGAGTTGCTCACTGCCTCGCTCGTCCCTGCGAATCGGCGTGCCCCTCCCAACGTACCGCGTGCACCCGACGCTACCCCCGTCGCCCCGGACGAACACACCGCACGCCTCTACGTCAACTACGCGAAATACGTGTCCGACCGCTCCCACGTCGAGCAAGTGATGCCTGCGCATCAGTCGTATACACAGGCACTCAAGGCGAACGGAGAACTGATCATGGCGGGGCCTTTCGCTGACGGCTCGGGCGCACTGTTCATTTATCGGGCGCAGTCGACAGACGAAGCGATGGCACTGGCCCTGAAGGACCCGTACTACGTCGAGGGCGTGTTCGAAACGTTTGCACTAGCGCAGTGGCGACTGTTCGGGCTGAACGCAGGATTGATCCAGAGTGTTTGAAGCTCAGTCACTTGGTCATTGCTTATGCGGGCCATCATTTGAAACTGCGAGTGATCTACTGTCATGGCCGGTGGTGGACGTGGATCGCTATTGAATGAATCAAGCCAAGACGACCGGATTGTCCTTGATTTACAGACACACATGATCGGCAGCATCACGCCCTGAGGAAGTCAGTCAACCTAAATCGAGGTTCTTCAGGAGCGGCGACCTGCACATCCAGCAGCGCCATGTCGACATGCTGGCCCGGGCAGGTTTTCTCGCGACGGAGCAACGCAGCCTGAATGGCCACCGTCGAGTACAGCCCGGTCCGGCCGCCCGAGGGCCGGTTTGCCCGAACCCCGTCACCGAGCAATACACCAGTCGCGGATTGAGCCCGGACAAGGTGGCGTAATCCAGCCCATACTTCGCCAACGAGCCGGCCATGTAGTTTTCGATCAGCACGTCGCAGCTCGAGGCCATGCACGCACGATCTGCAGGCCTTTTGGCTTAGCCCTTCCCACCAACTATTCATCGAGTACATGGAATGGATCTGAATCTGATCACGTTGTTCGTCGAGATAGTTGAGTGTCGTGGCTTGGCTGCAGCAGCGCGCAAGCTCGATATGTCGAAGTCAAACATCAGCCAGAGACTCAAGGTTCTTGAGCGTGAAACAGGAGCACAACTTGTTCGACGTTCGGCACGCAGCTTCGAGTTGACCGAAGCGGGTCAGCTTCTCTACACCAGCGGACGGCGCATGCTCGATGATTTGGATAACGCCCGTGCATCCATCGACATGCTTGGGCAAACGCTGACGGGGCGGATTCGCATCAGCGTACCCACTGGCGTTGGCAGGTTATTTGTCGGGCCCAAGCTACGTGAATTCGCGCGGATTCATCCGGGAATCTCGCTGGCGATTACTTTCAATAACAGGATCGAAGATCTTATCGCCGCCGAAGTCGACATCGCGCTGCGGATCGAGCGAGCACCGCCTCTGGATTGCGTTGCGCGTCAAGTTTGCTCAATTGACTGGATTCTTTGCGCATCCGCGGACTACTTTCAGCGACGTGGACCGATTAACCACCCCGCAGACCTCGCGTCGCAGACTTTTATCGGATTGCCGCCGAGTCTGGAGACTACGATCGAGCTTAGAAATCGAAATGACGACACGGACGCCCAACTCGTCCATATCCAGCCAACGCTGCAATCGGCCGACTACCCCTTTATCCTCGACGCGGTACTGGAAGGCATGGGCATCGGTATTCTGCCGATATACGCAATACGCGGATCGACCGCCAAAAATCTGCAACAAGTACTTCCGCAGTACCGGATCGTCGGCCAGCTAAACAGCTTGTATATTCTCACGCTTCCCAGCCGTTTCCCGTCACCTGCAAAGCGGGCATTGATCGAATACCTGGAAAAGGAATTGAGAGAATACGCCGAGAGCTGGAAGTAAGCGCATCAACCTGTGCCATCCCTCCCATCCTGTGCGCCAATTCGACGCCTCTGAGCATCTAGTTGCACCGTAGCTGTCAAAAAGGCCTCGCCATGTGTGCACTGATCGACGTGCCACGCCCATCCGATCCCGGGGACTGTGACGAAGGCGCAAGGTTAACTGGCAGTGAACACAGCATCCGTTCCCAATGGGATTGTCAGTCGGTAGCGTCAATTCCAGAATGAAAAAAAAGGCGCATGGGCGGTAAGGAGATTCAGGGAATCGGGCACTGTCTGACCCCAATGTCATCCATATTCGACCGACACCGCGAAAGTGCCGGTTGATGCCTTGGCCCTTCTTCGTCGCATGCATACACGCGCTCAGTACTCATGCAGAGACGTCTGTGTAAATGATCTTTGCGTTCTCAAATGCTCTTCAACTGAGGAAGAAAAAAATGGCAAAAGGATATTGGGTGGCAGCGTATCGAGCAATTCATGATGTAGATAGGTTGGCGGCGTACGGAGCCCTCGCGGGACCCGTGGTGAAGGCAGCGGGCGGAAAGTTTCTGGTGCGGGGCGGCGAGGTTGTTGCGGCCGAGGCGGGTCTGGAGCAGCGGACCGTCGTGGTTGAATTTCCGAGCTTCGAGCAGGCTCTTGCTGCGTATCAGAGCGAGGCTTATCAAAAGGTATTGGCCGTACTGGGGGATGGCGCAGAAAGGGACGCGCGCATCGTCGCAGGTGTAGAAGACTGAGACGTAACCGCGGGCGAGCTGGCGCCAGGCCCCGCCGAATGGCAGCGCGGGCGTCCCTCTGCGCCGCCCGTTCCTTGCTACGTCTGCGTGGACGGGAGAGTTCGCTCACTCTATCTGCCCTCGGGTTTGGGGAAATTCACACAGACACAAGGACGTTGACGGCCAGGGAGTCCTGTCCTGCATCGTTGATTCAAGCCCCTGGCCTACCTGGGATGGTCGAAATGGCCAACCACATTCATCGACCGCGACGCCAACTGAAAAGGTAACGCGGCATAAAACGGCTTCTGCTCGCAGGCAGAGGCAGCCGGAGACAGAAATGATCCCTAAGAATAAGAACCGCTGCGCCGCAGCGGAGGACGCTCTTTACCGGAAAGTCACACGTCGCGTGATGCCCTTCCTCTTTGTCGCCTACGTTGTTGCCTTCATTGACCGTATCAATATTGGCTTTGCCCAGATGCAGATGAAGGGCGATCTCGGCTTCAGCGATGCGGTATACGGGCTGGGCGCAGGGATTTTTTTTCTTGGCTATTTCCTGTTCGAAGTGCCCAGTAACCTTCTCCTGCACAGGATAGGTGCTCGCCGAACCTTCGTGCGGATCATGGCATGCTGGGGTCTGGTTTCCGCCGGTATGGCTTTCGTTGTCGAACCTTGGCAACTGTATGTTGTGCGTTTCCTGTTGGGCGTGTTCGAGGCCGGCTTCTTCCCTGGGATCGTCCTCTATCTGTCCTACTGGTTCCCGCCAAGCCGACGAGCCTCCCCGACTTCCTGGATCTTCGTAGGCATTGCCGTTGCTGGCGTCGTTGGGGGAATCGTGTCGGGAGCGATCATGGACCACGCCAATGGGCTTCATGGTCTCAGGGGCTGGCAATGGATGTACATACTGGAGGGAATTCCCGCGGTAGTACTTGGGATCATGGCCTACTGGATGATCGATGACGGTCCGCGCACTGCCGTGTGGCTGGCGCCGCTGGAGCGCGATACCTTGATCGCCAGGCTGAGCGGAGAGGAGGAACGAAACACGGAAGGTACAGCGAATTCCACGAGGGATGTGCTCAGGAATGCGCGTGTGTATCTCCTGGCTGCGGTCTGGTTCTCGCTGGTCTGTGGAGGGGCGGTGATCAGCTTCTGGCTGCCAGCCGTGATCAAGGACGCCGGCGCAAAAACGATCTTTGAGGTCGGCTATCTCAGTGCGATTCCTTACGGAATCGGGACCATTGGAATCATCTTGATTTCCAGACATTCGGACGCAACGCAGGAGCGACGCTGGCACCATCTCATCTGTGCGGTCGGCGGCGGTATTGCGTTGTTCGTCCTGGCCTTCTGGACACACAGCCTGCCGGCTGCGCTGGCGTTACTTACCATTGCCGCGACGCTGACCTTCTCGGCCCTGGCTGTCTTTTGGACGATTCCGCAACGCTACCTCTCTGGCGTTGGCGCCGCGGCGGGGATTTCCGTCATCAGCAGCCTGGGTCAGTTGGGGAGCTTCTTCAGTCCGACCATGATGGGCTGGATCAAGGTCACGACAGGCAGTCTCAACAATGGACTGTTCGTCATGGGCTCGCTGATGATTCTAGGTGGTATTGGCCTGTTCCTTGCCATGGACACCCCGCAGACAACCGGTGCGACGTCAGCCGGCCTGACTCCCGCTGCAGAAGATTGAATACCAATTCACGCTGCACAAATGGCAACCTGCCCATCGACGACAAGCGGATCGATTACCAGATCCGCCCCTGGGCCCTGGATCGTGGCCAGGGCCCGTTTCTACATGACGAGATCAGTTTCGACGCAGCCCTGCGTCGCTACCGACCTCTCGTAACCGAGTCACAGTGCGATGACTGAGAGGTCGACACCGGCCTGCAGCCGCTACTCATCAAGTACCTGAAATGGATCTGAATCTGATCACGTTGTTCGTCGAGATAGTTGAGTGTCGTGGCTTGGCTGCAGCAGCGCGCAAGCTCGATATGTCGAAGTCAAACATCAGCCAGAGACTCAAGGTTCTTGAGCGTGAAACAGGAGCACAACTTGTTCGACGTTCGGCACGCAGCTTCGAGTTGACCGAAGCGGGTCAGGTTCTCTACACCAGCGGACGGCGCATGCTCGATGATTTGGACAACGCTCGCGCCTCCATTGACATGCTTGGGCAAACGCTGACGGGGCGGATTCGCATCAGCGTACCCACTGGCGTTGGCAGGTTATTTGTCGGGCCCAAGCTACGTGAATTCGCGCGGATTCATCCGGGAATCTCGCTGGCGATTACTTTCAATAACAGGATCGAAGATCTTATCGCCGCCGAAGTCGACATCGCGCTGCGGATCGAGCGATCACCGCCTCTGGATTGCGTTGCGCGTCAAGTTTGCTCAATTGACTGGATTCTTTGCGCATCCGCAGACTACTTTCAGCGACGTGGACCGATTAACCACCCCGCAGACCTCGCGTCGCAGACTTTTATCGGATTGCCGCCGAGTCTGGAGGCGACGATCGAGCTTAGAAATCGAAATGATGACACGGACGCCCAGCTCGTCCATATCCAGCCAACGCTGCAATCGGCCGACTACCCCTTTATCCTCGATGCGGTAATGGAAGGCATGGGCATCGGTATTCTGCCGACATACGCAATGCGCGGACCCACCGCCAAAAATCTGCAGCAAGTACTTGCGCAGTACCAGATCGTCGGCCAGCTAAACAGCTTGTATATTCTCACGCTTCCCAGCCGTTTCCCGTCACCCGCAAAGCGGGCGTTGATCGATTACCTGGAAAAGGAATTGAGAGAATGCGCCGAGTGCTGGAAGTAAGTGCATCACCCTGCTCCATCTCTCCCATCCGGTGCGCCAATTCGACGCCTCACCGCCTCTAGTTGCACCGTAGCATTCAACAAGGCGTATCAATAATCGCGCGGCCGCCCAGGCGCCGCCGCGAGAACCCTTTGTTCATTCTGACCACACTACTGACCACCGGTGCACCCGCTCCACCGGTCCGTCGCAGAGCACGCCATGTTCGCGTCGGCACCAACCGCCCGCGCCACACCAGGCCTCGCCACGTGTGCACTGATCGACGTGCCACGCCCATCCGATCCTGGGGGCTATGACGAAGGCGCAAGGTTAACTGGCAGTGAACACAGCATCCGTTCCCAATGGGATTGTCAGTCGACAGCGTCAGTTCGAGAATGAACAAACGATGCATGGGCGGTAAGGAGATTCACGGAATCGGGCGCTGTCTGATCCCATTTTTCGTCCCTATGCGACCGACACAGCGAGGACTGTTCGATGGACTACAAAACAATCAACCCGGCAACCGGGAAATTAGTCAAAGCGTTCGAGGGTGCGAATGACCACGAGATCGAGGGACTGATCGCGACCGCCCACAGTGCTTTTGAACTGGATTGGCGGCACCGGTCCGTTGCGGATCGTGCGCATATCATCTCGAAGGCCGCCTCTATCCTGCGCGACAAGGAGGAAGAATATGCGCAGATCATTACGTTGGAGATGGGAAAGCGGATCGCCGAAGCACGCGTCGAAGTGAGACTGTCTGCAAATATCCTCGACTATTACGCCCAGCATGCACACGCGTTCGTTGAGCCAAAACCAGTACCTGAGGTTTCGGGCGCCACAGTCCATGTCAATCCGGTTGGCATCCTGCTGGGTGTCGAACCGTGGAATTACCCTTACTACCAAATCGCCCGCGTTGCCGCTCCGCAGCTCATGGTTGGAAACGTACTCATCCTGAAGCACGCTGAAAGCGTGCCGCAATGCGCGCTGGCGTTTGCCCGACTATTTGAAGAAGCAGGTGCGCCAACGGGGGTCTACACCAACGTTTTTGCGTCGATTGACCAGGTCGGAAGGATCATCGACGATCCACGTGTGCGTGGTGTCACCCTCACGGGCAGTGAAAGAGCCGGTGCCGCGGTGGCTGAGCGAGCCGGCCGCAATCTGAAAAAGGTGGTGCTCGAACTCGGCGGCAACGATGCCATGATCGTTCTGGAAGATGCGCCGCTCGATTGGGCAATCAATACCGCATTAATCGGACGGACGTTGAATTGCGGACAGGTTTGCGTTGGCTCGAAACGCATCATCGTCGTCGGCAAGCAGCGTGGTGAAGAATTCCTCAGTGGTTTCAAAAAGGCCATGACCGACCTGCAAGCAGGTGACCCAATGGACGCGAACACGACGCTCGGACCTGTTTCGTCGCAAAGAGCCCTCGAACACCTTCTTGGCCAGATCCAGCGCGCAGTGGATTGCGGCGCAACAATCGAATGTGGCGGCCATCGTATCGATCGAGAAGGCTTCTATATCGAACCCACCATCCTTAGCAACATCGACACGAGCGCCCCGATTTATCAGGAAGAGTTCTTCGGTCCTATCGCTTCCTTCTTCGTTGTTGCAAATGAAGAAGAAGCCATTCGGCTGGCAAACGATTCGCAGTATGGGCTCGGAGGCTCAATCCTGACTGCCGATCTTGAGCGTGGCGAGCAGATTGCTACGCAAATCGACAGCGGCATGGTGTTTGTCAATCGACCGTTTGCGACGACTCCTCAGCTACCGTTCGGAGGTGTCAAGAACTCCGGATTCGGGAGGGAGCTGTCAATGGCTGGATTCGAGGAGTTCGTTAACAAGAAGCTGATCACAACGGACCCGGTTGGAACGCTGCCCACGAAACCCAAGGGAAGCTGACAGGAAGCCGAACCGCGTTCCCCAAAAAGAGAATACTGCATTTGCGAAAAGCATCATTTCAATCCGGTAGCCCATTCCTGAGCTATTGATATCGCCGTCTGACAGATGTCACGTACCTTTCGAAAGAAATTCAGATGCGTTGACATGAGGAAAGCGGCATCTATGAAGTGTGGAGAATAAAAATGCCTTTGTGGAATATCTATCACCCAGTCGGCGCCTATACAGCAGAAGAAAAAAGGGAGATGGCAAATCGCATTAGCGACATCTACATCATTCCTCGCTTCTATGTAGGCGTTCTGTTTCATGAGCAGCCCAAAGACTCCTTCTACATGGGAGGAGAGGCGCGCGGTGATTTTGTCAGAATCCGGCTGGACCACTTCGCCAGGCACATCGCCGAAGACCCCGAGTGGACGGCTTCCTGGCTACGCAAGGCGAATGCCGCGATCGCACCCTTTGTTCAGGATCGGGGCTACCACTTCGAGTTGCATGTCGGCGAAACACCGCAAGAACTTTGGTTGATCGACAGCATTCACCCGCCTCGTCCCGATACGGTAGCCGAGAAGCGGTGGAAGCTTGAGAACTGCGCCTCACCCTACGATCCGAGCGAAGGCTGATCGGACCGATTGCGCCTGAAAAATCCAGGACGCTGACACGCAACGGCCCGCGGTAGCGGCCAAGCCACTACTGAGGCCCTTCCCGGCCTTCTGGCTGCTCATCGCTCTCTAGAGAGTTTTCCATCAATGCCGAACGTGGTTCGAATCTTCGAACCTCGCGGAGGAACTCGTGCCTGGTTTGTCTCGAGACCAGGCACCGGCGCTCGATGGAACACCATTTACCCAAGCGAACGGGCATGCCAGTCGCCCTCGGATGATTCTTATGATGAACAAGATTCTGGACACATGTGACACAGCACTGGAGGACATCAAGGATGGGGCAACCATCATGATCAGCGGCTTCGGGCGGGCAGGTCTTCCCTTACGGCTGATTGATGCGCTGGTTGAACAAGGTGCGCGCGGTCTCACCATCATCAGCAACAACTCCGGCAGCGATGATTCCGGATTCGGTGAGCTCATTCGGCAGAAGCGCGTAAGGAAACTTATTTGTTCATTTCCACGGCTCCCCGGAGCAACCCTGTTTGACGCGGCTTATCGGGCAGGAGAGGTGGAACTTGAAGTGGTTCCACAAGGTACCTTGGCGGAACGCATGCGGGCAGCGGGCGCTGGAATTGGCGGCTTTTATACCCCGACAGCCTACGGTACCAGGCTCGCGGAAGGAAAAGAGTCCCGCACGATCGGCGACAAGAATTACGTTTTCGAATTACCACTGAAAGCTGACTTCGCCCTCGTGAAGGCCTATCACGCAGACCGCTGGGGCAACCTGACGTACAGGATGTCTGGTCGCAATTTTGGCCCGGTCATGGCCAGCGCGGCGACAACTACGATCGTTCAAGTCAGCGAAATCGTTCCACTCGGTACGTTGAATCCGGAGACGGTGGTTACGCCCGGAATATATGTACAGCGCGTGGTACGGGTCTCGTAATCGGCCTGCTGATTGAGTGGAAGAGTTAGAGATGAGATCGCAGAAATGAAGAAGCTTACACGGATCGAAATGGCACAGCGCGTCGCGCGAGATATCCCGGACGGCGCGTATGTCAATCTGGGTATTGGCGTCCCGACGCTTGTCGCCAACCATCTGCACCCACACCGGGAAATCATTCTGCACAGCGAAAACGGCGTCCTCGGGATGGGACCCGCGCCAGTGCCTGGCGAAGAGGACGAGGACCTGATCAACGCTGGCAAGGAACCCGTCACGCTGGTTCCAGGAGGCGCCTTCTTCCACCATGCCGATTCGTTCGCAATGATTCGCGGCGGACATCTCGACTACTGCATTTTGGGCGCGTTCCAGGTTTCGGTCCGTGGCGACCTGGCGAATTGGCACACCGGACAAGCCGATGCGATTCCGGCAGTTGGCGGTGCAATGGATCTCGCGTCCGGCGCGAAGAATGTGTACGTGATGATGGAGCATCTGACCAGAGAGGGTGCAAGCAAGATCGTCGAACGATGCTCCTATCCGGTTACGGGAATGGGTTGTGTGAGCCGGATCTATACCGATCTGGCAGTTATCGATGTCACGCGATCGGGCCTGGAGGTGATCGAGATCTGCACGGACCTGTCGTTCGATGCGCTCTGCGAACTGACCGGCGTCCAGTTACTGCGAGGGACAACCGGATGAACGCGATCTGGAGGCCCGGCTGAAGCCGCTAATTCAAGCCCCCCGGACTATTGCAACGAACGCTGTCTGTGTAGCAGACACCTACCAGTAATATGGAGCAAAAATGAACGAACCGATCGTGATACGCGAGATAAAGGACCGCGTGACAGTACTGACGATGAATTTTCGTCCGCACAATCTGATGGGTCCAACGATGTACGGTGCGCTACTCGAGGAAATTGAGGCGGCCGTCGAGCGCGGTTCGCGCGCAATCCTGCTGCGCAGCGCATTGCGGCATTTCTCAGCGGGCGCCGAAGTGTCGCTGTTCCCCGATCGCATTGCGCAAGAGGGTAAAGGGCTGGTCGATCCGCTCGAAGTCCTGCGCGCATTCGAGACGCTGCCGATTCCGATCGTCGCAGCGGTCAATGGCACCTGTCTCGGCGGCGGCTTCGAACTGGTGCTCGCGTGCGACTACAGCGTGGTCGCCGAGTCGGCCAAGATAGGTTCAGTCGAGGCCGCAGTCGGCTTGCATCCGCTACTTGGCGGAATCCAGCGTCAGGTGGTGCGCGCGGGACCGGCCCGCGCCAAAGAGATGTCGATGCTCGGCCGTCGCTATGACGCCGCAACGCTTGAGCGCTGGGGCCTGATCAACCTGGTAGTGCCCGACGAAAACCTCGACGAGGCAGCGCTGTCGGTCGCCCAGGAACTGGCTGCGGGCCCGACAGTCGCGCACGGCGCTACGAAGCAGCTTGTAAGCATCGCGCTCAACGAAGGCCTCAAAGCAGCCGACGAAGCGATGTTCGAACTACAGAAGCCGATCTGGGCGTCGCAGGACCTCAAGCGGGGACTCGAAGCCTTCGGCAAGACTGGACCCGGCACGGCAGAATTCAAAGGGGACTGATATGACTGGACCACTAAACGGACTCAAGGTTGTCGACTTCTCGCGGGTGCTGGCCGGACCACTCTGCGCACGCACACTCGCCGACCTTGGCGCGGATGTGATCAAGATCGAGCCTCCACGCCCGGACGTGTCGCGCTCCGCGTTCCCGAACCAGAACGGCATGTCGGGCTACTACGCGCAACAGAATAGCGGCAAGCGCAACGTCAGCGTCGATCTGAATGTGGGCAACGCACGCGAGCTGGTGCTGCGCCTGTGCGACGAGGCTGACATCATCGTCGAAAACTTCCGTGCGGGCACGCTCAAGTCGTTCGGTCTTGACTACGAGACGCTCAGCCTGCGCAATCCGAAGCTGGTGTATGTTTCGATCACCGGCTACGGGCAGCGCGGACCTTGGGCATCGCGCATGGCCTATGCGCCGACAGTGCAAGCCGAAGCCGGCTTCACACACAACACAATGCGGCATTTCGAGGGCATCGATGCAGGGCGCAAATGGACCGATCCGCTGTCGCACGCGGACGTCTACGCGGGCTTACAGGCAACCATCGCGGTGCTTGCTGCGGTGCACAAGCGAGATGTGACTGGCCGCGGACAGTACATCGATGTGGCCATGGCGGCGGTGATGCTGTCCATAAACGAACGCGCGCACCTTGACCTCGCGGGTGTCGATACCGGTGCGGAACCGGGTGTGCTCGGTGCGACAGAAGGCCCGCACTTCGTCGGACCGGCGGGCGAGGCATTTGTCGCGGCGCAGAGCATCGTCGGCACCAACACGTTTCCAAATTATCTGCGCGCGATGCGCCGGATGGATCTTGCGCGCGATCCGCGCTTCAGTACCGCTGAGCTGCGGCTACAGAACTACGGCGAACTGCATGCGCTGATCCAAAAATGGATGCTCTCGTTCCGCGACCTGCAGACGCTCGATGCACAGCTGGACGAAGCGAAGATTGCCATCGGCCAGATCCGTTCGCTGAAGGAACTCGCCGAGACCGACTGGGCAAAGCAGTGGGGCGCAGTGCAGGACGTCCCTGATCGGCATGGTGGTTCGTATCGTCTTCACGGCTATCCGTGGCGTTTTTCAGACGACGAACTCGGCCCGCGCAGCGCGCCGGCATTTCGCGGCGAGCACAACGAACAGGTGTTCCGCAGCGCAGGCTTGTCGATGAGCGAAGTGTGCGCAGCTGTCGAGGCGGGAGTCCTGGTCGGCGGCGCTCCAGACCCGGTGAGGGTCTCGTCGTCGACGCAAGTGCCGGACGTCGGCAAATCGCTTCAAGAGGCCGCGGCATTCATAGAACGGATTGATGAAGACCACGCCTTTGCCGGTTGAAAGATCGCGCGGGTAGTCCGCGCCTCGAACCAGTGCTTGCAAGCCAGCCAGCCGCGCGCAGGTGCAGCTGGCCCGCGTAGCCATGGACGCGATATGCCGACGACAGCGCCGGATCAGTGACCCATGGCCGCCCTGTAACGACAACACGCACTAACACCGATGACCAGTTCGGCTTGCGAAGCCGCGCGTGCAGCCTGAGGATTTTGGAATGTCTCTCACCCTCACCGTACTTTCCCCGGAGCCAGGCGTCCGCCTGATCACCCTGCAGCGCCCGGAAGCGCTCAACGCATTGAACACCGAATTGCTCGGCGAACTGGCCGCCGAACTCGCTGCCGCCGAACAGGACGCCAATATCCGTTCAGTAGTGATCACCGGCAGCCGCAAGGCCTTCGCCGCCGGTGCCGACATCAAGGAAATGGCCGAACGCGACCTGGTCGGCATCCTGAACGACCCGCGCATTGCCCATTGGCAACACATCGCCAGCTTCTCGAAGCCGCTGATTGCAGCCGTCAACGGCTTCTGCTTGGGCGGTGGCTGTGAACTGGCCATGCACGCAGACATCCTCATTGCAGGCGAGGATGCCCGCTTCGGCCAGCCGGAAATCAATCTCGGGATTATGCCGGGCGCTGGCGGCACACAACGCCTGCTGCGTGCGGTGGGCAAGCCCCTGGCCATGCAAATGGTCCTCACCGGCGAGGCAATCGACGCCCGCCACGCCCTGCGCGCTGGTCTGGTCAGTGAAGTCACTCAACCGGAACTCACCGTCGAGCGGGCCATCGCCATTGCCCGGGTCATCGCTCAGAAGGCGCCCCTGGCGGTGCGCCTGGCCAAGGAGGCGCTGCTGAAGGCCGAAGACACCGATTTGGCCAGCGGCCTGCGCTTCGAGCGCCACGCCTTCACTCTTCTGGCCGGCACCCGCGACCGCGAGGAAGGTATACGCGCCTTCCAGGAAAAGCGCCGCCCCGAATTTACCGGCCAGTGACCGCTGGCCGCCCTCTTCCGACGCCCTGGAGCGCCCGAGTCATGAACTTAGAACACATCCTCTTTTCCATTGAGGCTGGCGTCGCCATCCTCAGTCTCAACCGCCCGGAGCAACTGAACAGCTTCAATGCCAGGATGCACGGCGAGGTCCAAGAAGTCCTCAAACGGGTGCGCCGGGACGCCGAGGTGCGCGTTCTGCTGCTGACCGGCGAGGGTCGCGGCTTCTGTGCAGGCCAGGACCTGGCCGACCGCAATGTGACGCCGGGCGCCGCCGCGCCGGATCTGGGCGAATCCATCGAGAAGTTCTACAACCCGCTGATCCGCGCTCTGCGCGACCTGCCACTACCGGTGATCTGCGCGGTGAATGGCGTCGCCGCCGGCGCCGGAGCCAATATTCCCCTGGCCTGCGACCTGGTGCTGGCAGCCCGCTCCGCCAGCTTCATCCAAGCCTTTTGCAAGATCGGCCTGCTTCCGGATTCCGGCGGCACCTGGACCCTTCCCCGCCACGTCGGCATGGCCCGCGCCAAGGCGCTGTCGCTGCTGGGGGGGCGCCTCTGCGCCGAGCAGGCCGAGCAGTGGGGTCTGATCTACCGCGTGGTGGACGATGCCGACTTGCGCGAGGAGGCCTTAAAGCTCGCCCGCCACCTGGCCACCCAGCCCACCTACGGGCTGGCCCTGATCAAGCGCAGCCTCAACGCCAGTCTGAACAACAGCCTCGACGAGCAACTCGACCTGGAGCGCGACCTGCAGCGCCTGGCCGGCCACAGCGAGGATTACCGCGAAGGCGTCAGTGCCTTCCTGGAAAAGCGCACCCCCACCTTCAAAGGACGCTAAGCCCATGCCCGCCCTGAAAACTTCCGCTACCGTCGCCGTCATCGGCGCCGGCGCCATGGGTGCCGGCATTGCCCAGGTCGCCGCTCAAGGCGGTCACCCGGTCAAGCTCTACGACGCCCGCGCCGGCGCAGCCGCTCACGCGGTCGAGGGCATCGATCGCCAGCTCGGCCGCCTTGTGGAGAAAGGCAAGCTCGGCGCCGAGGCGCACGCCGCCATCGTCGACCGCCTGCAGCCAGTGGAGAGCATCGAGGCTCTGGCCGACGCCGATCTGGTGATCGAGGCCATTGTCGAGAACCTGGAGGTCAAGCGCGACCTGCTGCGCCAACTGGAAGCCCTGTGCAGCCCCGACTGCATCCTCGCCAGCAACACCTCCTCTCTGTCAATCACCAGCCTCGCCGCCGGCCTGGAGCACCAGGGCCGGATGATCGGCATGCATTTCTTCAACCCGGCGCCGCTGATGGCCCTGGTGGAGATCGTCTCCGGCCTGGCCAGCGACCCGGTGCTGGTCGCATGTCTCTACGAAACCGCCAAGGCCTGGGGCAAGCAGCCGGTGCACGCCCGCTCCACACCTGGCTTCATCGTCAACCGGGTGGCGCGCCCCTTCTACGCCGAAAGCCTGCGCCTCTTGCATGAAGGCGCCGCCGACTGCGCGACCCTGGATGCGCTGATCCGCGACGCCGGCGGCTTTCGCATGGGCGCCTTCGAGCTCACCGACCTGATTGGCCATGACGTCAACTACGCCGTCACCTGCTCGGTGTTCGACGCCTACTACGGCGACTTCCGTTTCCAGCCCTCGCTGATTCAAAAGGAGCTGGTGGACGCTGGCCGCCTGGGCCGCAAGAGCGGTTTCGGCTTCTACGACTACACCGAAGGCGCGCAGCGACCCGAGCCCGTCGAGCTCGGCAGCGAGACCCACGTCGATGCCTGTGTGGTAGAAGGCAGCCTGGGCGTTGCGGAACCCCTGGTGCAGCGCCTGGCCGAAGTCGGCGTGAAGGTGACCCGCCGTGACGGCGACGGCCTGCTGCGGGTCGGCGACGCGGTGCTGGCCCTGACCGACGGCCGCCTGGCCTGCCAGCGCGCCAGCGAGGACGGCCTCGCCAACCTGGTGCTGCTGGACCTCGCCCTGGACTACGCAAAGGCTTCCCGCCTCGGTATCGCCTGGGCCGCCGGCACCTGCGCCACCGCCCGCGACCAAGCAGTGGCTCTACTGCGGCGGGCCGGCCTCAAGGTCAGTCCCCTCGCCGACATTCCGGGACTCGTCGTACTGCGCACCGTCGCCATGCTGGCCAACGAGGGTGCCGACGCGGTGTTCCAGCGTGTGGGCTCGGCCAGCGACATCGACCTGGCCATGCGCGCCGGCGTGAACTATCCCCAGGGCCCGCTGACTTGGGCCGATGCCATCGGCCTACCCGCCGTGGTGGCCATCCTCCACAACCTCCAGGCGGCCTATGGTGAGGAGCGCTATCGCCCTTCCCTGCTGTTGCGCCGCCTTGGCGCTGAAGGGAGAGCCTTTCATGAACGTGCGTGAAGACATGCTCCAGGGCCACGGCACCTGCCACGACGGCTACCTGTTCGCCGTTGCTGACTCGGCCTTCGCCTTCGTCCGCAACAGTGACAACGATGCAATCGTCGCCATCGATTGCAGCATCGACTACATCGCCCCGGCTCGCCTGGACGACACCCTCACCACCGAGTGCGGCGAGCAAAGCCGCAGACGCCGGCCCGGTCACTACGACGTACGCATTGCAAACAAGCAGGAGCAGCTGATTGCGCTGTTCCATGGCAAATCCTACAAAGTGCGCGGCACAGTGCTGGCGCAGGAGACCCCCGAATGAAAGACGCCCTGATCATCGATGCAGTACGCACCCCCATCGGTCGCTATGCCGGAGCCTTGAGCGGCGTGCGTGCCGACGACCTCGGCGCGGTGCCAATGCGTGCCCTGTTGCAGCGCCACCCTCAGGTGGACTGGAGCCAGGTCGACGACGTCATCTACGGTTGCGCAAACCAGGCCGGCGAGGACAACCGCAACGTCGCGCGCATGTCTGCCTTGCTGGCAGGTCTGCCAGTGAGCGTGCCCGGCACCACCCTCAACCGTCTGTGCGGCTCGGGGCTGGACGCGATCGGCAGCGCAGCCCGCGCCATCCGCTGCGGCGAAGCCGGCCTGATGCTGGTGGGCGGTGTCGAATCCATGTCCCGCGCGCCCATGGTCATGGGTAAGGCCGAACATGCCTTCTCGCGCCAGGCTGAACTGTTCGACACCACCATCGGCTGGCGCTTCGTCAACCCGCTCATGCAAAAGCAGTACGGCATCGACTCCATGCCCGAGACCGCTGAAAACGTCGCCGAGCAGTTCAATGTTTCTCGCGCCGACCAGGACGCCTTCGCCCTGCGCAGCCAGCAGCGCGCCGCTGCCGCCCAGGCCAACGGCCGCCTGGCCAAAGAAATAGTTGCGGTCGAAATTGCCCAGCGCAAAGGCCCTGCAAAGGTGGTTTACCAGGACGAGCACCCACGCGGTGACACCACCCTGGAGCAACTGCTGAAGCTCGGCACCCCATTTCGCAACGGTGGCAGCGTTACCGCCGGCAACGCCTCGGGCGTGAACGACGGCGCCTGCGCCCTGCTCCTGGCCAGCGCCGAACAGGCCCAACGCTATGGCCTCAAGGCTCGTGGCCGGGTCGTGGCCATGGCCACCGCCGGCGTCGAGCCGCGCATCATGGGCATCGGCCCAGTACCGGCGACCCGCAAGGTGCTGGAACTAGCCAACCTGAGCCTTGCTGATCTGGACGTGATCGAACTCAACGAAGCCTTCGCCGCACAAGGCCTGGCCGTGCTCCGCGAACTGGGGCTGGCCGACGACGATCCGCGAGTCAATCCCAATGGCGGCGCCATCGCTCTCGGCCACCCGTTGGGCATGAGCGGCGCCCGCCTGGTCACCACCGCGTTGCACGAACTGGAGGAGCGCCAGGCACGCTACGCCCTATGCACCATGTGCATTGGTGTCGGCCAGGGGATAGCACTAATCATCGAACGAGTGTGACGCCGATCTGCCGAGATCAAACCCCCTCTGGAGGTATTGGCTGTTCCTGACGGCCAATGCCCTTCCTATGGACCGCTATATAAAAACAATTCGAGTGAAGCCATGAACATGATCGCCAAAACCTCCCGACTCGACACGTTGGAAACCGCCAGTGTCGATCAATTGCGCCAGTACCAGCTGGAGCGCCTGCTCTGTTCCGTGAGCAACTGGAAAACCTGAAGAACCGCTACCTGCAGCGTCTCACCCTGATCTTCGTGTTCAGCCGCGAACAGCAGGACGTGGATTTCTATAACAGGCGGACCGACGCCGACAAACGCGGTCAACTGTTCGCTCGCTGGATCGCCGTCAAGTCTCCTTGGACGCGGCGTGCCCGCCGAGCGCATCTACTTCGAACTGTTCGCTGTCGCCGGCAGCAGCCAGAAGCGCGGAAGGCCGCGATGGCGCCACCAGCCAGATCACCCTGATCAGCGACGGCCGCGATAACGTCAGCGTGCGCGGCGCCGGCAACGCCCAAGGTGCCGATCTCCCCTATTCCTGCAACGCCGGCGTCTACCCCACCTGCAAGTGCAAGGTGATCGAAGACGAGGTGGTGATGGATATCTGGCCCATTGCATCCGTTCCATGACCGGGATCAGCGCTGCCCGCGCCACTCAGCACAGAACGCTAACGCTCACCGACAAGACTCAGTATCGGGAACAACAACAATGAACCGTACTTATTTGCTCACCCCGCAGCGACTTGCAATCCTATTCACCGCTCCTTGCCTACTTACCGTCTCCGCAGCCATGGCCGGCTTCGTCGAAGACAGCAAGGCTACTCTGGAACTGCGCAACTTTTATCTGAACCGCGACTTCCGCCAGAGCGGCGCCGCCCAGTCCAAAGCTGCTGAATGGGGCCAGGGCTTCACCACACGCCTTGAGTCGGGCTTCACCGAGGGCAAGATAGGCGTCGGCCTGGATGCCATGGGCCAGCTTGGGCTCAAGCTGGACTCCAGTCGCGATCGGCGTGGCACCGGCCTTTTGCCCTTCAACCCCGTTAGCAAGGAGCCAGTGGACGACTACAGCGAGCTCGGTCTGACCGCCAAGCTGCATGCTTCGAAGAGTGTGCTGCGCCTGGGTACCCTACAGCCGCAGTTGCCCGTGGTTACCTACAACGACACCCGGCTGCTCTCCTCGACCTTCCAGGGTGGCGTGCTAACTTCCCAGGAACTGGATGGCCTGACCTTCAACGGTGGCCGACTGACTCGCACGAACCTGCGCGACAGCTCCGGCCGCGACGACATCGGATACGGTGCCGCGACGAGCGATGCGTTCGACTTCGCCGGCGGCACATACGCCATCAACCCCCAACTAGCGGTCAGCTACTACTACGGCCGGCTGGACGAGATCTACCGCCAGCAGTTCATCGGCCTGGTGCACACCCAACCCCTGCCGGGCGGGCTCAGTCTGCGCAGTGACCTTCGCTTCTTCGACAGTCGTGGCGACGGTGTCGAGCGCGCCGGCAAAATCGATAACCGCAACCTCAACGGCATGGTCAGTCTCAGCAAGGGCCCGCACCGGTTCAGTGCGGCCTTCCAGCGCATGTCCGGCGACAGCGCCTTTCCCTACCTTAATGGCGGCGACCCCTATGTGGTCAACCTGGTGACCTTAAACAACTTCACCCTCGCCGAGGAGGATGCCTGGCAGCTGCGCTACGACTTCGACTTCGCCAGCCTGGGTATCCCCGGCCTGACTTTCATGACCCGCTATGTCGACGGCCGCAACGTCAAGACCGCCAGCACGGATGACGGTAAAGAATGGGAACGCGATAGCGACCTTGCCTACGTGGTGCAGAATGGCGCCCTCAAGGGCCTGAGCATCCGCTGGCGCAATGTCACCTTCCGTTCCGGCAACGGCTTGACCACCGATGTTGATGAGAACCGCCTGATTCTCGGTTACACAATTAAGTTCTGGTAATCCGGGGCTTAACCAATTGTCCCTGAATTAGATTCAGACGGAGTGGCATCACCACAACCCGGATCAGGAAATATCTGGGTTGTGTCACCGCCAGGTCGAAGGTTTGCTTTGAATTGCTGACCTTCGCGACAGGCAGAAATCGGCCCTTGGCCCGCTCTGGATCGAATGCAATAAGGAAAAAAGCAGGTGCGGTTCTAAATATCCCCATCCCACTACCCCCTCCATGTGGCCGCTGACTGCCCCCGCAGCTCACCCGCTCGATTCGTCAGCCCACGATTGCCCTTGTCATGAAATGAAAACTCTCTGTCGTGCAATGCGAGGTGGCCGCCGCCGCCGCTGCCCTAGAGTCGGTGCAAAACAACAATGCGCCCGGAAACACGAGAGCCGCCATGAGCAGATCCACCCGAACGAGCGAGACCGCAACCCCCACCCAACGTCCCCAGGCGACCGGCCGAAAACGTCGCGCTCGCAAGGATGGCGATGTCCCGGACAACACCCGGCAACAAGAGCTGATCGGCACGGCCGCCAACCAGACCCTGGCAGGCAATCCGCTGGTCAGCGTGCGGGCGGCGGACCTGGCCAGTTCGGCCGGCTACCTGCTCAAGGCCGTGGGCAAGTCGCCGCTCAAGGCTGGCGCTCATCTGGGTGGCTACCTGAAGGCGCTGCGCGGCATCGCCAAGGGCAATTCCAGTATTGCGCCGGACCCGAAGGACAAGCGCTTCGCCGATCCGGCCTGGCAATCCAACGCCTTCCTGCGTGCCCTGCTGCAGAGCTATCTGGCCGGCCAAAGTGAGCTGACCCGCTTCATCGAATCCACCGACCTTGCCCCGCTGGAAAAGAGCCGGGCCATGTTTGTCGCAGAGCTTCTGGCCGATGCCGTTGCACCGAGCAACTCCCCGCTGACTAATCCAGTGGCGCTGCGCAAGCTGGTGGACACCGGTGGCATGAGCCTGGCCAGAGGCATCCGCCAATTCGGCCAGGATATGCTGACCAACCGTGGGCTCCCGAGGCAGGTGGACAGCACGCCGTTCAAGGTGGGGGAAAACATCGCCACGGCCAAGGGCCAAGTGGTGTTTCGCAATGAGATGTTCGAGCTGTTGCAGTTCGCGCCCACCACCGAAAACATCTATGCCCGGCCCTTGGTGATGTCGCCGCCGCAAATCAACAAGTACTACGCCATCGACCTGTCGCCGGAGAAAAGCCTGATCAAGTGGATTCAGGACAGCGGCGTGAACCTCTTCGTCATCAGCTGGCGCAATCCCACCCGTTTACACCGCGACTGGGGCTTGGCCGAATACGCGCTGTGCCTCGACCAGGCTGTGGACGTGGCGCGCCAAATCACCGGTAGCCCGGATGTGAACATGTGGGGCTCCTGTTCGGGCGGCATCACCCTGGCGGCTTACCTGGGTTGGCTGGCGGCCCGTGGCGAAGGCCATAAGGTAGCCAACACCAGCTGGGCCGTGTGCGTGCTCGACATGCCCTCGGCGCTGGACGACACCACATTGGGACTGTTCACTACCCCGTCCGCCCTGCGTGCGGCCAAGGCCAGTTCCCGGCGCAAGGGCGTGCTGAGCGGCCAGGGTATGGCCCGCATGTTCGCCTGGATGCGACCCAACGACCTGATCTGGAATTACTGGGTCAACAACTACCTGCTGGGCAATAAGCCGCCGGCCTTCGACATCCTGGCCTGGAACAACGACACCACGCGTCTGCCCGCCCAACTGCACGCGGACTACCTCGATCTGATCCAGCAGAACCCCTACAGTAACCCGGGCTCACTGGAGATTGCCGGCGAGTCGATCGACATGACCCAGGTGAAGGTGGGCGCCTATGTGGTGGGCGGCACCACCGACCATATCACCCCCTGGCAGGGCTGCTACGGCACCGCCCGGCTGTTTGGCGAGGACGCAACCTACGTGCTGTCCAACGCCGGGCACCTGCAGAGCCTGGTGAACCCGCCGGGCAACCCCAAGTCGTTCTACTACGCAGCGCCTGCTGCCGCCGAGACTCCGGAAACCTGGCTGCAGAACGCCGGGGATCGCCAGCAAGGCAGCTGGTGGCCGCATTGGCGGGAGTGGATCGGGCAGCGCTCGGGCGACAGCCGGCCGGCGCCGAAGAAGCTCGGCTCGCGCAAGTACCCGCCCCTGTGCCCCGCACCTGGCACCTATGTCATGGAGCGTTGAGCCTGCCCTCTTGCCCTCGAGCCGACCTCACGCCACCCGCGGGCTTCAGCGCTTTGCGCAGGTGAGGATCGGCCGGGCGGCGCGGCCCTTGAATCGCGGCATGCAACTGTCAGTGCTAAACCAATGCAGGTGCGCTACAACGCAACCCTTGCCCCTGGAACTATCCGGTGCGGGAAGGTAGCTCAGGCAAATCCAGAGTCACTTGGTCTGATTCGACGGATAAAGCCCGGCAAGCCGCGCTATCACAACACCCACATAAAAGACGCCTGAAAATTCTTCAACCATCACCAGTGAGCGGGCGTGGTTGGTCAACGGGATTACATCACCGTAACCGGTGGTCGTGAGCGTTGTGTGGCTAAAATAGATCAGTTTGAAGAAAGTGCCGGGCTGTCCGAAGTCGAGGTGGCCAGGGCCGAATGAACCAGCGCTGGATATCTCGACCAGCGCATAGACGAAGGACCAAACGAAGGCCAGCATGATGTACCCCGCAAGCGCGCCATGCAGCTTGTCGGCGGTAATCGGTCCGCGCATGAGAATATAGCGAAGCACGCCGCTAAACGAGACTGCAAGAGACGCTGCATAGGCTATCCCGGCAAGGTCCAGAATCGCGATACTCCCAGCCCATAACGCCGCCCATTGAAGGCCAACCCCAAGCAATGCCAGACCCAGTTTGAAGATGAACCCCTGCCGGGTTTGCCGGGTGGCGAAAGCGCCCACGAGCAGCACGATTGAAAACAGAATGCCGAGCAACGTGCGAGCAAATATTCCTTCCTCAAGAAAGGGGAACAGGAGGATTAATCCTAGTAAGAGCAGCAATAGATAAGTGCAGGGCCCTCGTCCTATTACCATCTGAGCTAAATCCTCGTCGGATTCGGCTTTATCTTGTGGATTTGTCATACCGGTTTCCCATTGACCGAAATAAATAACGCTTAGGACCTGACGCAGTACGGTTGAAATCCGATCAAGCTCTAGAAGAGTCGGCAGGGAAATTCTAGTCGCGAATGCATGTGAAAGGATTCAGCCTGACAGCTATGGGCCATAACCGCCGTTCCCGACTATTTAAGCAGCGGCTCCCCAGAACTTTTCTCTATCTATCGGTCTATGTGGATAGGCACATCCGCTCGGTAAACGCGAACTCGCAGACTTCACGCAGCCGGATGGCCACTCGTCCAATTGTCAATCAGAGGTTGTCTTCGCTCATGAAATTCCATGACCCACGGATGGTGCTCTTCGGCCTGTTCGCGTTCGCGGCAGTGGGCTCGGCATCAGCAACACAGATGAAGACCTCAACCCCTGTTTTCGCAACTGAAGTCGCAGCCGTTCAGGCTCCGACCCAGGCTACCGGCAACCCTTGGCCGACCTTGGCCAGTATGGCCGACAAACAGCCAGGGCCGTTGCTTGCCCATGACGACCGATACTGGCACGACGGCCGTTGGCACGATCGTAGAGACGATTGGCGCCGAGACGAATGGCGTAGAGAACAGTGGCGCAGAGAGCAAGCCCGCCGGGAAGCTGAGCGTCATCGTTATTGGGAGCGCCACGAGGATCGAGCCATGCGGCAACGCTACGAGGACGAGCACCGCTACTATCGTCGCTAGTGCGACCCACGAGACTGATCGGACATTGATTCAGCGCTAGCCGGGCAACCTGGCAAAGGGCGGGCGGCTCGCTCGCCCCTTCTGGAGTATGAATAGACAGGCGTGCCCGTCAGGAAGCACTCCTCAGACTATGCAAGTCCGAGGAACGACAGGACAACTGCAATGACCACTACCAATCCGACGATGTAAATGATGCTGTTCAAGGTATTCACCTCTCTAACTGTAGGATCGCGCTGCGATAGCATTTTCGTGCCTCGCTATTTGAATCGACCACAGCCAGGCTCAATAGCTCCTTCTTTTATTTTCGGGTGACAGCCTGAACGCTGCTGGCGGCTCTGGGCCGCATGGCGACGGTCGGGCCTGGACCGTCGCAGTAGTGGGAAACGCCTGTCTGCCCTGCCATTTCCAGGGAAGCAGTTCATCAAGCCATCAAGAGCGTCCGACGGATCCTGTGACCGGTAGATTCCCCAGTAAATTGAGCCCGGTACTCTTCACGAAGGCCTCGTAGTCCATTGGTTTTCGGTTGTTCGCGTCCTGGCAAATGTAGCGCAACAGCTGGAGAGCAAAAGCCGATACGCCCCAGCCCGGGCGCTGTAGCAAAGTGCGAGTACCGCGTTCTGAAAAACGTCCAGCAGACGGACGGAGTTCGCCTCAAGACAATCAGAACTATGCTCTATATCCCACTGACGACCATCTGACGTCGTTACCATGTTTTCGTCGTTTCCGGCCTGCCCTGTGCAGGCGTTAGAAATCGTTGTTGGTATTGCTTGGCCGAAAGTGCCGCGTCATTCATTCCAAAGAAGGAGAATGTCATGGATACACGTTCAGCCATATTCAGGATATTTGTCCGATTGCACCCTCGCTTATGGGAGATTTGGGGCGGTGGCCCCGCAGGTCCAGGCGGTCCAGGTCATCGCTTCACACAACAATTAGGCCCAAGCCCCCAACCCTGGAGAGCAGGTCCATCACCAGACCCATGGAGAGAAGGCCCGCACCCCGAACCGTGGAGAACACACCCAGAGGATCATTGGGCCTTTACGGCACAGTTGGCCGCGGTAGATCTGGCTCACCGTCTCACAGATGCAGCTTCGTTGATCCACGCGCAGGGCGGCGATGCTTCTGGATTCTTGCGTGCGTTGGTCGACGATGATTGGTGCCCACTTGGCCGCCCTATAAAGTTGAATTTGCCAGCTGGGTGGTGGATTTTGGTACCCCCTCCACCACCGCGACCGGATGAGCGGGACCAGTTAGCAGTGGTTGCAGCCGCAGGAGTGTCATTCACTGCGCTTAGCGATGGTATTCGAGACAAAGCATTGAGCCAGGCTGTTCTCGAAACTGGTCTCAAGATTCTGGATATGGTGGGAGAAACGGCTGCAAAGCTGAATCTTGAGGCCGGTGAAGAATTGTAAACCTTAGGGATCAAAGTGCTTGCTGGGACGCAGTCCATCCACTCACAAAGGTCACCGGCGGTGACCTTTGTGAGACAGCCCTAACTAAATGATGCAGCTACTCCTTTAAGAGTTCCAAAGTGGATGGCGTCATAAAGGACAAGAATTTGCGCTGTTACGGCCAAATATGTATTGGGGACAAAAAGTGCCGCAATATTAAGCAAGTTTATATAGCCCCAGCCGCGCCCTCCTTCAGATACTCGGCGACTTTTATCTGACTTCTGGGAGTCAAGCGACTCCCAGGTTATACCCACAGATCACGATCGCCCGACGGATCCTGTGACCGGTAGATTCCCCAGTAAATTGAGCCCGGTACTCTTCACGAAGGCCTCGTAGTCCATGGGTTTCTCGATACGGGTTTCAGCGTTGGGCAGTACGTAGGCCCAGGCACGCCTGGACGAGGCGTCGTAAACCAATTTGAACAGGCGGGTCGGCACCCAGACCTTGTTGGTGCCGATGGTGGTGTGGTCCGGGTCAAAGATCGGGCCGGTAAAGACAAACACATCGCCATCGGCTCGCTTGGCAAACTTCCTGACATCAGACTCGACCTTGCTCCAGATTTTCCGGTTGTTGGTCGGGTCTTGCGGCACCATGTTCGACAGCGCAAAGGATTGGGCCATTGCATTGGGGTTCGGTGCATCGGCTGCCGGGGATTGATGGCCACGATCCACGGCCGGATGCTGGCTGCGGTAGTCGCTCAACTCTGCCCGCCCACTCTTGGGGATGCGTGGGTCCGGATAGAACTGGTTGGTGCGCTCCTCCCCTTTTGCATCCTGCAACTGGGTGGCATTCAGGCGTTCGACCACGACCAGCGGTGTCTTGCTGGTTTGCGAGTACAGCACCGCAAAATTGTCGGAACACAGCGCAAGGGGTTTCATGGTGGCGGGCACAGTGGCCGTGCTGATCGGTTTCGCCGCCGGGAACAGATCTGCACAACCGTCAAACGATGCCTGCTTCTGTTTGTTTGAATAGAGGTCCAGGGCCGCGTTCTGGCTGACCGAGCCTGAACGGGATGCTTGTTCCTGATGCTGGGCGGGCGGCTTGAGGAGATCCAGCAGACTGCGGGCTTCTACCCCGGTCGAGAGCAAAACAAGGGCCGACAGCCCAACTGCAATTTTGCGTAGGTGCATGCTTTAAATCTTCGAATTGGATTGAGGGATAAACGTACGGCGAGTCCCGATTCACGGAACCCTTTGCAGGCGGTTGCTGATTAAATGGCGGCGAGCATGCTTTCACTGTCCTTGATCAAAATGCCGATGCGGATCCGGTCGGTTCCGGGCAGCACGAGCGCTGGCGCTCGTGCGGGACTTATTGACCATGACAAGTCACATTAGTGCTGGGCTGCGTTTTGCATTCTGTTGACCCATGCACGTCGAAGAAGGGAGTGGCAGAACATCGTCTCAATGCTCTTTGACTTTCTTGATGCGAAGCACAATCAACACGAGAATGCCGATTGCAAGCGGCGTCATTGCGAGCATGGCCTCTCGCGGGGCCACCGCAACGCCGAGCAGGTGCAGCCCCGAGTAGCCAAGTTTGAGTAGGTTAAGCAGGTAGTAGGTAATAGCAATAATCGACAGTCCCTCCACTGCACGCTGGATCTTGATCTGAGCATCGGCCCGAGCATTCAGGCTTTTCAGAATTTCCGAGTTCTGCTCCTCCATTTCTACCTGAACCCGTGCTTGTAACAAATCGCCCAGGTTGGCCACGCTTTCGGCCAGGTGCTCCAGGCGCTGTTCGGTGGCGGTGCAGTACCTGACTGTAGGTTTGAAGCGGCGCTCGATAAATACGCCCAGGCGTTGGCAATCACCTACATGACTTTCTCGCAGCTCCCCCAAACGTTCGAACACCAATTGCGCATAGGCTTGCGTGGCACTGAAGCGGTGCCGGGTTTTCGCAGAGTTGCTTACCACTTGGGCAGAAAGGTTGGAAATATCCGCAAGCAGGGCTTTCGCATTACTGCCGTCGGGGTCGGCGTTCCGTTCGGAAAGGGCGACCAAGGTCTTGTCAAAAACATCGAGCTGCGCGCTCAGATCTTTGGCCATGGTCAACGATAACGAGGCCATCATCCTATAGGTCTCGATTTCCAGCAGGCGGCGTATCATCCGGCCCTGGCGGTAGGCATTCAGGCGCCGGTTGACGAACAACATGTGGTTGTTGCCATCCTCGCTCAGGCGAAAATCGCTCCAGACCATTGCATCTCCGCCGCCCACACAAGAACCGCTCGGATCCTTGAAGCCGTAACGGGACAGATCCAGGTTGTTTTCACCACGCACTACAATTTGCACCGAGTTGATCAAGGCCGGCAAATGCACTTCGACCTTTGACGCCAGCACCTCGGGCAGCGTCGTCCAGGACAGGTCATCACAGGATGAAGTGACCACCAGGGTCAGAGTGAAAAACTCGGCATGGCGCTCCCATTTCAGTGCATGGCCATCGAGCCGGGTAATTCCTTGGGCGGCAGTCAGGTCGAGGGAACCAGGGCAGCAGTTTTCAAGGAATGCATTGCACTCCTGATCGCTGCCTAGGAAGGCCAGATGAAACACATGGGCCGGCTCATCGAAGTACAGTGACGGGCGCGCGTGTAGTTCGTTGTGCAGGCTTTGTCGTAACGGGTGCATGTTGTATGGCCATGTTGGAGTTGTTTTTGCCGCTTGCGATTAATACCCACCCGAACCAGGCGCCAAGTCTTTCGAGGCATTTTCGACTGCTGTTGTTGGTGGGACAGTTCGACGAGCTCACAAGTCACCGCGAGGCTATGAGCGTTGGGAAGGGACGGCGCAACCCGTCCGAGGGGAACACGGTCTGGAGTCAAAAGAGCGAGACGCGAATGAGTAATCGAGTCTCCTTCGGCAGTAGCGAAGCACTGCCGTCCCTGGCAGGCACCTCTCATACCGGTTCTATTTCCGGCGTTGTCACTCACAAGCTCCGGTTCGGCTATGCCGATGACATCTGCTCGGGATAGTAGCGCCGGGCTTGTTCGACCGAAATGTATTGGTTTTTTATATCATCCTGAATAGCCTCCAGGCTCCGCGCTTTTGCCGGCCCTCAACCACCGCCGTTGGCAGTGACCAGACGCAGCAAATCGTCTTTTTCAAGCTCCACACGATTGCCTCGACTGAAGCGCTCGATCGGCCCCTGTGCGCGAATTACTTCGGCGTAGTTGCACGAACCTTCATGACCTGCGTCAATTCCTCACGGCGGGGTGATTCCGCGCCCGAAGAATGTCGACACTCAGGCTTTGGGCGACAGGATCCGATAATCGAGCATTACACCTCGGCCACCAGTGTGACGCCCCGCCCCACCCTCTTCATGAAAAATGCCTGCCACGGGACTGACATGAGACTAGCGATCTGGATAGCCCATCCCTTTTGTCCCCCAATCGCAATCATTAAGCACCGTTGAGATGATTGCTTATGAACTCTATGAACCGCTGGATCTTCGCCGGAAGCAACCGTGTTTCGGTCAGTGCGTAGACCGAAATTCGAGTGCGACTACGTGAGCCTGTCCGGCCCTGGCAAGCCGGGAAGACGCGTCGTAAGCGCAATCAGACCTGCGGCTCGCCTAGGAACGCCGGCAGCCCGTACGTCAACGCAAGTTCCAAGGCCGGCTACAAGGGGTATAACTATCAGAACAAAAGGCGCGTCACCCAGAATAATTCCTCCAAAGGCAACGCCCGGGCCAGGCGCCCCAGACCTGATCGGCGCCTGCGGCGCGGAGCAATGTGATGAGTTCCAGAGCATGGCGATGGGCTCGCAAGAGTCTTCTTGGCTGTATCGAGCTGGCCTTGCTGGTCGCTCCCCTGTGCGCCAGCGCCATGTTCAAGTGCCAAGCCAGTGACGGAGCCATCAGCTACACCAGCCAAGCCATCGCCACCGCCCGCTGCACTCGCCTGAATGGCGTGGCGGACACCGGTGTCGGCGCCAAGGCAATGGCCCTGCCACGTTTTGTGCGGGAAGACGACCCGGACGCGGTGCGGATCCGGGTGTGGACCTTCATCCACAAGGGGGTTCGTCAATATGTGAGCCGGCGCCCCGTCGGGATCTCCGCACGGGTCGATGTCCTTGAGCTCTATTACATCAAGGGCTGCTATCTGTGCACGGTGCCGAAGGATTTCAAGGTCGCCTCACTGCGCCTGGACACCCAGTCCTATCGGCAGGAGATCGAAGCCGCTTCGGATCATTATGGTGTCGACAGGGCGCTGGTCCGCGCAGTGATGCATGCCGAATCAGCGTTTCGCCCCAACGCCATTTCCGAAGCCGGCGCCCAGGGACTGATGCAGTTGATGCCCGCCACCGCCGAACGCTTCGCGGTAGACAATCCGTTTGACGCACGACAGAACATTCGTGGCGGCGTGCGCTACCTGGCCTGGCTGCTCAAGCGCTTCAACGGCAACCAGATGCTGGCGTTGGCAGGTTACAACGCCGGCGAAGCGTCCGTGGTCGAGTACAACGGCGTGCCTCCCTACGCCGAGACGCAATCCTACGTCACCCGCGTGCAGTCCTTGACCGAACGCTATCGCAACCATCGTTAGTGCCGCAGGACGCATAACCCGGCCAGTAGCTGACCTTGCAGGTCGACTGCCAAGGGTAACTTTTCCACTGCTATGCTGATGACATCTGTTTCTATACCAGGGACGAGTAGCATGGCAGCACAAGGCAAGCACTCTCCGTTCATGTTCAAGGCTGTGGCCTGTTCGGCTGGAATTTTTCTTGTCGCTGGGGTTGCCATAAGGCTGCTCGACATTTACTTCGACCTGACGTTGTTGGCAGATACCACGAGCTGGCTGCTACGTTTTTTGGATTGGCTTTTGCTGGAAACGCCAATGCCGAATTGGTCGCTGCTGATGATTATCGCGATTGTCATCAGCACTTTGTCTGTAGCGATTTTCTACGCCCGTATCACCGATGGAACTTACGGCGAGTTACACGAGATAGAGCGAAAAATTTACAAAAAGAACAATCCTCAGTTTCCACAGCTGACAGATAACCAAACGCTACTGATGGAAGCTTTGGCCTATCATGCGAACTTCAGAAAAATTGCCAATTTAAACTCAGTTTGCAAGCTTGTCTCACTCAGCACGTTAGAAGTCGAAGAAGGGCTAAAGCAACTCCAAGCCAAACGTCTTGTGAAGCAAAAGGTGACAAGGGGAACGTTCGGCGCCACCATTTTTGAACTTACCTTGGCAGGTAAGGATTATGCGTTAGAGCGACTTGAGCTAACGTAGGTGTGCGTTATGACTATGGATGCGAACTCCATATTCTCCTCACTGGATTTGATGCCCAATTCGTATTGACGACTGGTGATAGTGTCAGGCGCTGGCAGGCATTGTCCGGCCTTGCGTATACCCGTCGTACTTCCTCCCCTCCCCGTTGCACTTGAACCCGCACTGACAAGCAATCCGGCGTGGTCGCCAACCTGTCAAAAAATTTAAGTTGCGGGGAACAGCGTGAAAGGCCGTGAGCGTCAGGATGAGTCCAAGCCAACAAACAGTGTGTTGGCTCAACTCACTACTGGAGAACACTCATGAAAAGCCTGAAAACCCTTTTGATCGTGACCCTGATGACTGCGTCTGTCGCCGCAATGGCAGAAGGCGGTGGCGATACCGTGATGGCCAAAATGGAAGCTGCCAGGGCAACCGCCATGACCACGCCTCAACAGTCCGCAGCTGCCACGGCGACAGCCACTGCCAGCAATCACAACACCGCCTCCAATGACGTCTCGCGCTCAAATTGACGGCGCGCAGGCCCCCGTCAATTTTGAGAAGTCTTGCCGGTATCGGTTAAATCATCGAGGCTCAACAGGTTATGAATCTTCCAACCCCAACGACAGCCAACTACAGCATTGCGTTGGTTAACTACAAAACACTTGATCTGACGAAAACCTGTCTCACGCTGTTACAGGAGGCTTTGCGGGGAACCGGTGTTCCGGTGATTGTGGTGGATAACCACTCGGACGACGCCAGCAGCGAGTACTTGCGCACGCTGGACTGGATTCAACTGATCGAACGCAAGCACACAGGCCCCGAAGCGGGAAACATGGCCCATGGCCGGGCTCTGGATCTCGCGTTGGCACAGGTTGAAACCGACTATCTGTTTCTGTTGCACACCGATACCTTCATTTACGATCCGGCAGTCTTCGCCATGATGATCGACCAATGTACGGGTCAACGCGAAGTGGCCGCCGTCGGATGCCTGGAACAACTGGATCGGGGCGCCGTTCGCTCGGCCTGGCGCCTGGCCTCACGTTTTTGCAAGCACTACGCCCGACGGAGCTTGTTGGCGCTCGGCATGCAGGCAAGAGCGCCGAAGCCCTATCGAGAAAAGCATCTGAAGAGCTTTTGCACGCTGTGGAATGTGGCGTTGATCAAGGAGCACAGCTTTCACTTTCAAATGGATGAACGTAATCCGGGATATGAACTGCAGGATCGAATGACTGCCCGAGGCTACCAGGTGCGTTTTATTTCACCGCGAAAGATGTTCCGTTACCTGGATCACATTCAAAGCGGCACCGTATCGGCGATGGGCGGTTATGCGCGAAATCACCGAAGGGTTCGTATGTACGAGCACATTACCCAAGGGAATACCCTGAGGGCCGTGAATGGATAGAACCGCATGTTCGAGGACGCCGGGACCGTTGACAGTGCCTTGCGCGACACTGGAGTGACCGCTTTTGGTTGTGGACTCAACCAGGCGCGACAGGCTGAAAACGGCCAAAAGGGACGCTCAGAATTTCGCACTTCTCTATCCCCAGCCGCAAATTTCAACAACGCTGACAAAGGCACGGTAGGTCCAGAGATCGGACTGCCCCGAAGAAACTGACTTTGACAACGTCGTATGCAATATCAGATCAGAGGTCATGCATTGTCATGAATTGAAAAAGCGCTGTCGCCAAATGAAAGGCCGGCAATCGACCTGATCGCGCACAATCCTGACACTGGGAGTAATTTCACGGTACAGGTAAAGGCGATCCGCAAGAGGAACGTTTTCCCTATCTCCCTCAGTAAAATTCAGCGCGCCCATATCTATGAATTTGCGATCCTGAATGCGCTGGGTGAGGCAGTGCAATATTTCATAGTACAGGGAGCCACGCTGGCCGATGAACCGGAGCGCTTTAGCAAGTGGTTTGTCGATCCGAAGTTCCAGGGCTTCAACTGGCGCGTTCTGCTTGACTAAGGCTTTGTGAACGCTTGGCACATGTTTTCTGATCACTGAAACTGACATGCATAAAATTATGCCGTCCCTGCTGGCACTGGCGTTGATATCCTCGACAGGCTGCGCCGAACTTATCGACGCCCGTCGCGACTACTTGCAATGGCGGAATTCGCTCGATTTGCCGCGACAAACAACACCCATGCAGCAACAAACAACGCCTGTGCAGCAGCAGCAGTACGGCCAACCGGTATACCGCACACAGGATTGCATCGGCGCTGTGGTCAATGGTGTGTGCCATGGGAGCACCGGCGCAGCGCAACCCCATGCGACCTGCTATGGCCGGATGCTCAACGGTCAATGTACCGGGCCGCAGTTCTGACATCGCGTTTGAGCATCGCGCCTACTGAAGCACTAATTCTGCGCTCTGCGTCTCAACCATTAAGATCTCGTACCAATGCGATTAATAGGGGCTTGCTATGAATTCACTAATAATCAAAACGATGCAGGTTATCGTGCTCGTGAACATCTGGCTGTCCATGCTGCTGGGAGTTATTGGTGGTGTTGCAGTAGCGTATATTCGTGATACCGGTTCCGGCGTAAGCCTGGGCCTTGGCGCGACAACCATCTCGATTACATCACCAGGGTCCTATCTATTTTTCGGGTTCGTCGGGCTGATCCTGATGTTTTTGTTCGTCGTTCCTTTTTATGCGTTGTGGGTACTGATGTACTCGAACAACAAATTACTCATACAGATTGAGAGGAATACCGCGACAATGGCTAATGCCACGATCAACGCGGATCACCATCAAAGCAGCACCTCTCCTATTGATGACTGTCTGAGAGCAGACCCCAGATAACAATCAAGAACTCTTGCGAGGTATATGTGCAGCCCATCTCTTACCTTGGCTGAGCTTACCGACCCCTTTGGGTCGGTAGCTGCTGTTGGCGATTGGCATCAATCGACCCGAAAGGTTTGACATGAGCGAACGCCGCCGGCACAAGGATAGTATCTTGTTGATCGTCGTCGCTAAGGGATTGCCTAGCGACTCCAGGAAATATATTCAACTTCAGTAAAGCCTACGCCAACCTCGACTGAATAATTTTATTCGCACTTACGCCATATTTTTCACACAAGCTGAAAATAACGTCGTTAAACCAGGGTGGAGTGTATGGATTGATATGAATATTATGGATCAATTGCTCTAAATCAACTCCAACTTTAACAATATTTTTTTTATGCTCCCAGACAATACATCTCAACTCATCCTCGTATTTGAATTCTCTTTTTTTGTGCATTACCGGCCAAAATCCATTATCCCTTGGGATGCTATCACTATCCCAATCAATGTATTTTACTTCTCCGGCATATATTTTTGGGTGTTTGTGGAAATTGTATTCTGGGTCATTAAAGGAGCGCGTTAAGCTGTTATACGTAGACTGAATGCAGACTCCGAAGGGTTCAGAGTAGATCTTCCACATGGCAAAACTCTCGTGCTCATTCATGTGCCAGCAATTTATAAAATATTGTTTAATTAACACACCCTCGCTAACCTCATGAGTCCTCTGGCTCGCTGCCATCAAGTCATTAATTGAGATTTCCGGTAAGTTTTGATGTGGGATACTAATATTGCGCTTGCTCAATTCGTCGAATAATTTAATCGCAGCTAGGTCAGCATTGGTTAGACTGGAACCTTCAGACTTATCTTCTTCTCGTAAAAGGTCTGCCCTAGTGAAAAAAAGTGTTCGACTGTGAAGAAGGTCAATAAATTTTGGTAGCGTGAGATATCGCCAAATTTTTATTTCGTTATTTTTGGGTTCGGCAAAGCATGGGTGCGCGTAAATTTCTAGCTGAACCTTTTCTTCCTTTATCAATCTCTTGTACTTTTCAAAAATAACTGACTCACCACCCACAAAGTCATTGTACGAGACTATTATTACTTTCCCTGATTGATTATCAATAAAATCTAATGCCTGATTGAATAGACTGCTTTCGTGCAGCAATTCATTTTCCAGCCCTGAAAACACTTTGATTACGTCAAGCCCGTTTTCCTTTGTGTAAACCTGTAATTTCATGTTACGCCGGTTGATCTCATTTTCGCCCGCTTCAATGGGCGCTCGAGCGATTATAATTGCTTTTTTTTGATTGTTCATTTTATGGTCATTTGGGTTTGTGTGACGTCACGTTCGACAATTTATAGGTTTAGAGCGATCTAAATATTTTACAAGCTTGCGGACATTGCGCATCAGAAAAGTACGCGCCCGAGATTGAATTTTTTACTTTTGGCAGAGACTTTAGGACTCGGATTTCACGCAGATACGTGCAAAATAGTGCTTTCACCAGTCAATGATCAGGCAATTTGGGCATACCGACTTTTTCAACAAAATCGACCGATTTCTGCCTTTGGCCATCGGCAGCTTTGGGTCGTCAACTGCCCTTCGCGACAGGCAGCAACCGGCCAGAAGCGGCCCGTCGATTTCGTCTCAGGAAACCCAGGCGATCTGTCTCTTGCAGCACCTTGTTATAAGAATTCGAGTTGTCCACGAAACCAGGGAGGCACCCTCATCCGTTAGAAAGTATGCCTGCTCACTGATCGAGCCGGAGTATCCGATCAAACAGTCAGTGCGGTCACACCCTGCTAGTGGCAGCTGCAAGTGCTAAACGAGTGAAGATGCGCTACAACAATACATAGAACCCTGAGGTCCTGGCAGGAAGCGAGCGAATGTGGATGAAACACAAACTCTGTGTTGTCAGGCTGGCTCGGTTCGCATCCGCTTCACTCATCATCGTAGCCCCCAGTGCAGTCGCCGAGGATCTCGAACCCAGGTCCTACGCCAATACGCCGGTGGGTATCAACTTCCTGCTCATGGGCTACAGCGATCTGCGGGGTAGCGTGACCGCCAACCCCTCAGTCCCACTCCAGGATGCCAAGCTCGATATCAAGACTGTCGTGTTTGCCTTTGCCAGGTCGCTGGACGTCTGGGGCCGCTCCGGGAAGTTCGATATTGTCGTGCCTGAAGCCAGATTGACAGGCTCGGCGCTGTTCGCCGGTGAACCGAAGGAACGAAATGTGACTGGCTTGATAGATCCAAGATTCCGGTTCTCGGTCAATCTATATGGCGCCCCGGCGATGTCCCTGGCTGAGTTTCCCGGCTATCAACAGGATGTGATTATCGGCGCCAGCCTGGCAATTACGGCACCACTTGGCCAATACGACTCCAGCAGGCTGGTCAATCTCGGCAACAACCGCTGGTCATTCAAGCCCGAACTCGGGATTTCCAAGCGCCTGGGCCCCGTGACCCTGGAGTTATCCGGTGCGGGCACCTTTTACACCGACAATGACCAATACCTTGGCGACCATACATTTTCCCAGAACCCGACTTATCAGGTACAGGTGCATCTTATCTATGCCTTTAGTAACGGTGTCTGGGCCTCACTGGATGGGACCTACTTCGCTGGCGGGAGTACCTCGGTCGATGGGGTCGGTAATCACGACTTTCAGGAAAATACGCGCTATGGGGGCACCCTCTCTCTGCCGTTGAACCGGAATAACTCGCTGAAGCTGTTTGCGAGTGAGGGGGCGCATACTCGTACCGGCAGCGAATACGATGCTATTGGTGTAGCTTGGCAGTATCGCTTCGGGGGAGGGCTTTGAGACTTGATAAAATTAAAGACAGCATTACAACCGCAACTAAGGGGCCAGCAGACACTGCTCCCGAAGCCAGTTTCCAAGACCCGCCTGTCCTTCATATTGCCAACCCTATTCAGAGGAAATACCCCCAAAAGTGGGCTGTATTACCCGCAACCTATATCTGAGTCAGTCATAAAAGTGGTCACCCCGGCAGGGCTTACAGGCTGCTGGATATTGGCATAGAGAATGCTGTGTGTTCACTAACACACTCATTGAGAGCAACTGAGCAAGCAGCACTCCAGGGTACTTCCTATGCATGAAACAGATGCATAAAACGCCTTCTCCGGAGATTGGCTGCTCATTGTGCCATGCCATTCCAGGGAGTCATCGTCATGCGTAATGAGTCGATCGTCCTTACGTTTGTACTGATTTTTTTCATCTTTACTACTGGGACAGCCTGGAGTCTTATCGGCTTGTTCGGCGATTAAAAATAACTGGCAAATACTGTTGTCTTCGGACTGCCTTGATGCCCTGGTCAATAACAGTCCTTCCCTGGCCGCAGTAGAAGGCGTATAGATTTTCTCCCATTTCCCCAACTTCATTTTTTCGTGGGCTCTTGCCATCGGGTACCGCACTGGAACTCGAAGACCTCGGGCCCAGCACTCCCTGACAGGAGCCCGACCCGGTCAATTCAACGGGTCATGCGCAATCAATGTCTTCGGTTCCAGATACGCGCTCATCCCCCACCTGCCCATTTCGCGCCCAAGGCCCGAATGTTTGAATCCACCGAAGGGGGCACGCGGTTCGTGGGCCAGGGTGTTGATGAGCACGCGTCCCGAATCGATCTGACGGGCGACGTTCATACAGCGTTCGGCACTCTTTCCCAGCACCAGGGCGCTCAGCCCATAGTCCGTATCGTTGGCAATGCTGATCGCATCAGCCTCATCCTCGTAGGGAATGATCGTCAGCACGGGGCCGAAGATTTCCTCACGCGCGATGCGCATCCGGTTGCTGGCATCGGTGAAGATCGTGGGCTTGACGAACCATCCGGCGTGCAAGCCTTCCGGGCGACCTTCGCCCCCTGCCAGCAAGCTCGCGCCTTCCTCCTGGCCGATACGGATGTAGCGCTGCACCCGTTCCCATTGCTTCTGGCTCACCATCGGGCCGATGTCGGTGTCGGCGTTGCGCGGATCACCCGATTGAATCTGTGAGACGCCCTCCTTCGCAACCCGCTCGAACTCTGCCAGCCGGCTGCGCGGCACCAGGATGCGAGTGCCCGCGATGCACGCCTGGCCGCTGTTGAGAAATCCGGCTTGCAGCACCAACGGCATGACCGCCTGGAAATCCGCATCGTCAAGCACCACGGTGGGCGACTTGCCACCCAGTTCGAGCGTCACACGCTTCATGGTGTCGGCGCCGGTTCTGACCAGATGCTGACCGACAGCGGATGAACCCGTGAACGAGATCTTGGCCACGTCAGGATGACGGGTGATTTCCTCGCCAACCACCTCGCCCCGTCCGTTGACGATATTGAATACACCCGGTGGCAGCCCCGCTTCGTGCAACGCCCTGACCACAACCTGCGTCTGCAACGCGCTCATCTCGCTGGGCTTGATGACGGCAGTGCAGCCTGCCGCCAGCGCAGTGGCCAGCTTGTTGCAGATGAAGCCGGCATTGCTGTTCCAGGGTGTGATCAGACCGGTAACGCCCACGGGCGTCAGAATGACCCTGGCCATGCCGACCTGTTCCTCGAAATCGAACGCCTCCAGTGCATCGATCGCTTGCGCAATCACGTCAGCCGGATAGGTCGCCATCCAGCGCCCGCGGACCGCAGGTGCGCCGTATTCCACGAGGACAGCTTCCAGCAGCTCTTCCTCCCTGGCCGCCACGGCCCGGTGCAGGCGTTGCAGTGCCGCAATACGCTCTTCCCGAGTGGTACGGGACCAGGCCGGGAACGCAGCCTTGGCGGCTGCAATGGCACGCTGTGCGTCCAGTGCATCGCCCAGCCGAACCTGACCGATGACTTCCTCGGTGCTCGGGTTATGGAGGTCGAACCATTCCTCGCCGTGTGGAATGACAAACTCGCCGTTGATGTAGATGTGTTCAATGCGTTGCATGGCAACTCCTCGCTCAAAATGACTCGCCTGAATCGAGCCTCTGTGATGCGAAGTCTAAGAGGGGTTCATTGTTCCGATAAGCTATCCTTTGGCTTATGAAGTATCCGTATTTTCAGGACAATCCATGCACAGAACAGGAATGACCGAGCTGGAAGTGGTGCTGGCCGTTGCGCGCCGCAGCAGTTTTCGTGGCGCGGCACAGGAGTTGGGCATGTCCACCACTGCCGTGAGCAGCGCGGTGGCCGGCCTGGAAGCGCGCCTGAAGGTGCGCCTGTTCAATCGTTCCACACGCAGCGTTGCCCTCACCGACATTGGGCAACGCTACGTGGAGCGCATCGCACCTGCACTGGCGCAGATCAAAAGTGCCGGCGAAGAGGCCAGCGTCGGCCCCGACGAACCCAGCGGCACACTGCGCATCAATGCACCGCATGGCGCGGCCTACCTGCTGCTGGAGCCGCTGTTCAAGCAGTACGCTCAGCGCTATCCCGACGTGCGCATCGACATCGTCAGCGAATCAAGCATGGTCGACATCGTCGCCGGAGGCTTCGATGCCGGGATTCGCCTGGCAGAGTCCGTGCCGCAAGACATGATTGCCGTGGCGCTGTCAGGTGACATCCAGATGCTCGTGGTGGCAACGCCCGAGTACCTCGAGCGCCACGGCGTGCCCGAGCACCCGCGAGACCTGCTCACCCACCAGAGCATCGGCATGCGCATGGCCCACGGAGGCCTCTACCATTGGGAACTGGAGCGCGACGGCCAGAAGCTGCAGATGGATCTGCCGGTGCGCTTCGTCTCCAACGAGTTGCTGGCCATCAAACAGGCCGTGATGTTGGGCCTTGGCATCGGTTTCATTTCCGAGTGGTTCATCCAGGAAGAACTGGCAAGCGGCGCCCTGGTGCCGGTGCTGATACCGTGGTGCCCGTCGTTTGGCGGATTGAGGCTTTATTACTCGGGTCATCGTTTGGTGCCGGCTCGATTACGTGCACTGATTGATCTGGTGCAGGAGTTGCGGCCCGAGTGAGGAACCGGAACAGGCGAACATCCGGGTATCCGCCTGCTCTTGCGCGACAGGATCAGTCGCCGTAGACATTGAAGCTGAAGTATCTGCTGGCGATTTTGTCGTATTCACCTGACTGCCGGATCGCGACGATCGACGCGTTGATTTTCTGCACCAAATCGTCCTGCCCTTTTCGCACGCCGATCGCGACACCGTCTCCGATAATGCTCTTGTCCGTTATCGGTGGCCCGGCAAACGCGTAACCAGCGCCTCTAGGCGTTTGCAGTAAACCGATATCGCCTTGAACCGCCGCCTGGAAAGAGGCTTGCAGGCGACCTGTGATCAGGTCCTGAAAGATCTGATCCTGAGTCTGGTAAGACTGGATACGAGCGCCTTTCGGGGCCCACACGCTTTTTGCGTACGCTTCCTGCAATGAACCCTGGATGACCCCGACCGACTTGCCATTCAACGAGTCGTCGTCCGGCAGAATCCCGGAATCGGTTTTTGCAATCAATGCAGACGGGGCCACGTAAATCTTGTTGGTGAAGTCCACCTGCTGACGGCGCACGGGCGTGGCGCTGAAGGCCGAGAGAATGGCGTCGAACTTCCTGGCCTTCAACGCTGGGATCATCGAGTCGAAGTTCTGCTCCACCCACACGCACTTGACTTGCAGGTTCGCGCAAATGGCCTCCCCGAGGTCGATGTCGAATCCACTCAGGGACCCATCAGGCATCTTCTTCTCGAAAGGCGGATAGCTTGGGTCCACACCGAACCTCAGCGTGGGCTCGGCTTGAACGCCGAGTGCAACGAAGAGGGATGCCAGGGTGAGTGCTGATGCAACTTTCTTGTACATGTCAAAGCCTCGCTCTACGGGGTTGAGATTTCACGCATCTTTCTTGAGAAAGCACTCGGCCAGGCGGACCCAATACTCCGCTCCGCGCATGAGTATTTCGTCGTTAAAGTCGTATCGGGGATCATGGATCATGCAGCCCCCTTCCCCATCTCCATTGCCCAGAATCAGGTAACAGCCCGGCCGCTCCTGCAGGAAATAAGCGAAGTCTTCGCTGCCGTTGAAGGGAGTAACGTTTTCCAGGACCTCGGCATCGCCCAGCCAGTCCCGCGCCACGCTTGCGGCAAATGCCGTCGCGGCGGGATCGTTCACCAGCAAGGGATAATCCGCGCTGTATTTGATCTCTGCCGTGGCGCCGTAACCGGTCGCTTGCGACTCGATCACCCGAGTGATGTCGATCTCGAGCTGATCGCGAACTTGCTGATTCAGCGCGCGCACCGAGATGAGCATGTGTGCGCTGTCGGGGATCACATTGGACGCCCGACCGGCGTGGATCGCACCCACGGTGATGACACTCATCTCCTGGGGAGAGACGGTTCTGGACACCAGCGTCTGCAAGGCCATGATGATGCTCGCGCACACCACGATCGGGTCGACGGCCAGATGGGGCATCGCACCATGCCCGCCCTTCCCCCGAATGGTCACATCGACCTGATCGGCCGATGCCATGAAAGCGCCCGGACGGAAGCCGAAGGTCCCGGTCTTGTAGCCCGGCATGTTATGCAGGGCGAACAGCGCGTCACAGGGAAACTGCTCGAGTATGCCTTCCCTGATCATCTGGCGCGCCCCGGCCAGGCCTTCTTCCGCGGGTTGAAAAATCAAGGTGAGCGTGCCATCGAAGAGACTTCGCTTGGCCAGGGCATAGGCCGCACCCAGCAGCATCGCCGTATGGCCATCATGGCCACAGGCATGCATTTTTCCGTCGACCTGGCTGCGCCAGGGAAGGTGCGTGTCTTCATGGATCGGCAAGGCATCCATGTCGGCACGCAGCCCGATCTTGCGAGTTCCGCTTCCTCGGGTCAGCACCGCGACGACGCCGGTCTTGGCGATCCCTCGGGTCACTTCGTAACCCCATGAGGTCAGCCGTTGCGCCACCAGATCGCTGGTCAGGTACTCCTCGTAGCCCAACTCTGGACGGGAGTGAATCAGATGGCGTATCTGCTGGATTTCATCTTGCACTTCAAGCAGTTCAGGTATGGGTGAGGACATTGGTGTGCTCCTGGGCAGACGCAAGGAAAATAAAGGGCTGGAAAGGTCGCGGGGCGCCAGGTTCAGCGCACTCGCATACGCCACGGCTACTTCAACCGCCCCGACAGGAACTGGCCCAGTCGCTCACTCCGGGGATTGGTCAATACCTCAGCAGGGTTGCCCTCTTCTTCTACCAGGCCCTGGTGCAAAAACATGACGTGATTGGAGACATGTCGAGCGAACCCCATTTCATGGGTGACCACGACCATGGTTCGCCCTTCTTCGGCCAGCGCTTGCATGACCTTGAGGACCTCGCCGACCAGTTCGGGATCAAGCGCGGACGTGGGCTCGTCGAAGAGCATCACCTCAGGTTCCATGGCGAGGGCTCGAGCGATCGCGACCCGTTGCTGTTGTCCACCGGACATGTGGGACGGGTATTTCTTTTCAACGCTCGCGGCCAGGCCCACTTTTTCCAGGTACTTACGAGCCCGTTCCTCTGCGTCTTTTCGGCTCAGTCCCAGCGCCTGGATGGGCGCCTCGATGACGTTTTCCAGCACCGTCATGTGCTGCCAGAGATTGAAGTGTTGAAACACCATCGCCAGTTTGGTTCTCACCTTCTGAAGCTGCCGGGTGTCCGCCACGATCATCGAACCTGACATGTCCAGCCGGGTCCTGATTTCCTCGCCGCTCACGGTGATTTTCCCGGCGCAGGGCTGCTCAAGAAAATTGATGCACCGCAGGAAGGTGCTTTTACCTGAACCGCTGGAACCGATGATGCTGATGACATCGCCGGCTTTCGCATTGAGCGAGACGCCTTTCAACACCTCGTGAGGGCCGTATTTTTTGTGGAGGTTTTCTACGTTCAGCTTGTACATCGTGCTCTCCATCAATGTGTTTGAGGCTTCAAAAACGCGAGCCAACGGGACTCACCCTTGCGGAACAACCAGACCAGCCCGAACACCATCACGGCATAGAGCACGGCAGCGACGCCAAATGCTTCGAAGGTTGCATAGGTTTCAGCGTTGACGTCTCGAGCCACTTTCAAGAGGTCGGGCACGGTGGCGGTGAACGCCAGGGTCGTGGAGTGCAGCATGAGGATGACTTCATTACTGTAGGCCGGCAGCGCCCGCCTCAACGCCGAGGGCAAAATCACCCGTTTGTAGACCTTGAACGGCGACAGGCCATAAGCCCGGGCGGCTTCGATTTCCCCATAGGGCGTGGCCCGGATGGCCCCGGCGAAGATCTCGGTCGTGTAGGCACAGGTGTTCAGCGCAAACGCCAGTAACGTGCAGTTGAAGCCCTCTCGGAAGAAAGCATCCAGCAAGGGCTGATCACGCACATAGCTCAGACTGTAGACGCCCGTGTAGAGAACGAGCATCTGGATATACAGCGGCGTGCCTCTGAAGACATAGGTGTAGAACCACACCGGCCCGCGAATGAACGGGTTCTTCGCCACCCGCGCTACCGACATGGGAATCGAGAGCAGAAAACCGATGGCGATCGAAGCGACCAACAGCCACAACGTCATGGCGACGCCGGATAGCTGGTAGCCGTCCGTCCACAGGTACGCTTTCCAGTATTGGGCAATGAACTCATGCATGTTCATAGGTCCGCCTTCCTCACGCCCGCCGAATAATGAATCTGCAGCCAGACGAGAACACCATTGGAGACGGTGGTGATTGCCAGGTAAATAAGCCCTCCTACCAGACTGAAGTAAAAGAGCTGCATCGTGCTTTTGCCGGCGTCCTGGGTCACTTTGACGATGTCCGTCAGACCAATGATGGAGACCAATGCGGTCGCCTTGACGACCACCTGCCAGTTGTTGCCAATGCCCGGTAGTGCGTAACGCATCATTTGCGGGAACATGATTCTGCAGAACGCCTTCGCCGGCGTCAGGCCGTAAGCGATTGCGGCTTCGTGTTGACCTGCGTGAACGGACTGATACGCCCCACGAAACGTCTCGGTGAAGTAAGCGCCGTAAATGAACCCTAGCGTGATGACCCCGGCAAGAAACGGGTTGATGTCGATCTGATTAAAACCGAGTGCCTCGGTGATGTTGTTCAGCCCCATTTGCAGGCTGTAAAACAACAGCAACATGATCACCAGATCAGGCACGCTGCGAATCAGCGTGGTATACGCCGTCGCCAGATTTCGTAGCGTTCGATTCTTTGAAAGTTTGGCAGATGCGCCTATCAAACCCAGCACGACCGAGAACAGCATGGACAGTAATGCCAGTTTGATCGTGGATATTGTCCCGTCGAGGATGATCGACCCGAACCCTTCTAGAAACATGGCTCTCGTTCCTATATGAAATGATCGTGCGCGATGGGCGCCCAGGAAAGGCTTGGGAACCCATCGTTGTATTCAGTAGAAAACCGTGAGCTCAGTTGTAGATGTCGAACGAGAAATATTTATCGGCCAGCTGTTTGTACGTGCCGTTTTCATGCAACGCCTTGAGTGCCCCGTTGACCGCAGTCTCAAGCTCGCCGTCGCCCTTGCGCAGCCCGATCGCAATGCCTTCACCCAGGATCTTTTCGTCTTTCACCTCTGTCTTGGAGAAGGTGTAGCCCGCGCCTCTGGGCGTCTGGATAAACCCGATATCCGCCACGGGTGCGTCCGTCAGCGTGGCATCCAGGCGACCAGACATCAGGTCTTGATACACCAGGTCCTGCGTCTGATAGGACCTGATGACGACACCACCCGGGGCCCAGGCCGATTTCATGTAGGCCTCCTGCGTGGTGCCTTGCGTCACCCCCACGTGCTTGCCCTTCAGCGACTCGACCGTCGCATCGAGGTCGCTGCCCTTTTTGACGATGAGCTTGGTCGGGGAGTTATAAAGGCGATCGGAAAAATCGATCTGCGCTTTACGTTTTTCGTTGATCGACAGTGCGGACATGATCCCGTCGAACTTCTTCGCACGCAGCGCCGGAATGATGCTGTCGAACGACGTTTCGACCCACACGCATTTGGCCTTGAGCTGGGCGCAGATCGCGTTGCCGAGATCGATATCGAAACCCACGAGGCTGCCGTCAGGCGCCTTGGACTCGAAAGGCGCGAAGGTCGGGTCCACACCGAACTTTATTTCCGTCATATCCCTGGCCATGACACCGGACGAAACGACAGCCAATACCGTAGCTAACACAATCTTTTTCATATTTTTATCCTGCATAGCTAATCAATGGTTTTACATGGGATTTACGTTTTTCGATCACACACAGGCGGTGTCTGCCATTCGCCTCCTCAACCGCCAAATAGCCGGCCATCCTCACACTCGTGCCTCGGATCAGGGCTTGGACCAGAGCACCGGGAACCGCGCGTGTTCCATCCTGGCCCCGGCCGCGAGTTCAGCTTCGAGCCCCGGGAAGTCGGGGGAGGTTTTCCACTGCCGTGGTGCATGGGTAACGTCATCACCGAGGAAACGCACCGAGAACGCGCGCCGACGTCTGTTGCCCCCCACCCCACCAGAAGCATGCAATGTGAGCATGTGGAAAAACACGACGTCGCCCGGGTTGAGCTCCCAACCCAGAATGTTCCATGCACTGCGATCCGCTTCGATGTCAGGCAGGTCGCTCAAGGTGCCTTCGGGAAACCATTGGGCCTGGCTGTCCATGAAGCTACGGGGCATCAGCCAGGGCCCCAGATGCGATCCGGCGACAAACTCCAGCGTCGACTCGCGGGCGACCGGGTCAATCGGCATCCACATGCTGCAGTTCTGACGGCCATCGACGTTGTAGTACGGCTGGTCCTGATGCCAAGGGGTGCGTTGACGCGTGTTCGCTTCCTTGACCAGCAAGTGGTCGTGATAAAGCCTGGCGGAGTCACTTCCCATCAGTTGCGCGGCAACATGACCGACCCGGCTTTCGAAAATGAAGGTCTTGTAGGCATCGATGTCTTCCCAATTGCAGAAGTCTTCGAAGAACCAGCCGGGATCGTCCGGGCGGCTGGCGACCTTGGCGCGAGGGCTTGGATGCCTGAGATTTTGCTCGATTCCTGATTCCAGCAACGCCACCTCTTCTGCAGAGAACAGTTGGCGAACGCATACTGCGCCATCACGTTGAAACGCCTCCTCCGTTCCGGCGGGAAGTTTAAATGCTGAGACTTTTTCCATCTGGCACCTCTTGGCAAATACGTTACTTATTAAGTGAAAATTCAATATTCATTCGCCGCCACGCCACCGCCCAACGCGCACTGTCGACAGGTCGATTAAACAAACCTCACCCACTTATAGTGTTGAACTCACGAGCTTCTTGTAGTGATAACGCAAATGGTCTTCTATAAAAGAAGCAATGAAGTAATGACTATGGTCATAACCCTGACGCACCCTGATCTCGAGTTCGCAATGACTGTTGCTCATCGCCCCCAGTAACGTACAGGGTTTAAGTTCTTCATCGAGGTATTCGTCGGCGCCGCCAAATTCAACGAGAATCGATAAATTCGACTGGCAACTCGCTAATAACTCAGAAGCGTCCCAAGACAGCCAGGATTGTCGATCGGCACCCAGGTAGCCCGAAAAAGCCTGGATCCCCCAGGGAGTCCTGGCGGGGTTACAGATCGGTTCAAACGCCGATATCGAGAGATACTTCTGCGGGTTTCTCAATGCACAGACCAATGCTCCGTGACCACCCATTGAGTGACCGGAAATGCCACACCGACCCGACGTCGGGAAATGGCGGTCGATCAGCCCGGGAAGCTCATTCACAACGTAGTCGTACATGTTGTAATGATCTGACCAGGGTTTTTCGGTTGCGTTGACGTAGAAACCGGCGCTTTGCCCGCACGCCCACTCCTCGGGAGCCGAGTCAGGAACTTCGCTGCCGCGAGGGCTGGTATCAGGGGCGACAATGATCAGGCCCAAGTCCGCTGCGACACGAAGCGCACCCGCTTTTTGAACGAAGGTATCTTCATTGCCCGTCAGCCCTGCCAGCCAATACAGAACAGGGAGTCGAGCACCAACGTCAGCCTGCGCAGGGAGAAATACGGAAAAGGTCATCTCGCACGCCACAACGCTAGACGCGTGCCTGTACTTGTTTAAATGACCGCCAAAGGTTTTGTTGCTGGAAATAAGTTCCATAGTCATCTCTCGCGCTTGTGACAGCGCGACCGTCGACAGAACTCAGTTACCTGCCGACATCGCACTCATGCAGGCCGAGCGAACGGTCACTCGACCCTACTGCACTTTGAGGACTCAGACGGGCCTGAAGCAGTAAGCGGCCAGCTTGTTGCCGTCCAGATCACGAGCGTAAGCGGCGTAGGCATGTGGCGCCCAACCGCGAGGACCTGGCGCGCCTTCGCAGACACCGCCAGCGGCCAGGGCGGCCTTGTGGAATGCATCGATCGAAGCGCGATTCGGAGCTTCGAAACTCACGGTCACACCGTTCCCTACACTGGCAGGCGCACCATTGGCAGGTTTGAGGACGAAAAAGGAAGGTGCAGCTTCACCCCAGATCGAGCCGTTATCATCAAGGTCGGCAATGCGCTTGAGATTCAACTTGCTCAAGACTTCATCATAGAAGTCACGGGCTTTATTCAAATCATTAGTGCCGACACTAACGTGGGTAAAAATGGCCATGTCTACCTCTCTTGTAATTATTATTTTCGTTATTGGTCAATCTAATGACCGCGCTGTCGCGAACGCATCCATGCCCGTTGTTAAAACATTACGCAGCTCCGCTCAGTGGTACAAACTTGCGGCTGATTCGATAAGCCGGCGCAACTTCAAATCCTGATCCCTCCCGATCTGTAACCGCGTTGCTGTAACGTGATCGCAGTATTGCTTTTCGCCTTCAATAGGAAAAGAATATATATCCTATTCTGGAGTATAAAAAAAATTGATAGGCTTCTCGTTCAGACAACTCGAGTACTTCGTGGCAGTGGCCGAGCATGGGAGCATCAGTGCAGCCGCCAGGGCGCGGCATGTCTCGCAGCCATCCGTTTCCATCGCCATCTCGCAACTGGAGGATGCCGTGAATGACCGATTGTTCCGGCGCCAGGTCAGTCGAGGGCTCGAATTGACGCCCGCTGGCACGCGCTTGCTCAGTCAGGCGAGAGACATCCTGAGCATGGCCGCGAAAATGAGCGTTCAAGCTGATTCCCAGCCTCAAGTGCTGCGCGGAAACCTGTCGCTGATCTGCTTTCAGGATTTGGGGCCGTATTACGCCCCGCGTCTGCTGTCGGGGTTCAGAAAGGCGCATCCTGAAATTGAGGTCACGCTGTTCGAAACGGATCTGGCGGGCGTTCACAGGAGCATCACCGCAGGTAAGGCGGAGCTGGCACTCACGTACGACTTGGGGCTGGACCCTCTCCTTCCCCGGCAAGTGCTGGCGGAACTGACACCCTATGCGTTGTTATCGAAGGATCATCGATTGGCCACGCACGAAGCCGTTTCGCTCCATGAGCTTGCCCAGGAGTGCCTGATTCTTGAGGACATCGCCCAGACTCGCGAGTATTTCCTGTCGCTGTTCTGGGCCCATGACCTTCGGCCGCGCACCCAGCAGTACACCCAGACCTTCGAAATGCAGCGAGGTCTGGTGGCTCACGGGTACGGCGTGGCGCTGTCTTGCACCCGGCCTGTCGGCGATCATTGTTATGACGGCACGCCCCTGACATGCCTCCCTGTCATCGAAGACGTATCACCTCAGCGAGTGGTTCTGGCCCAATCCCGGGTGATGCATCCATCACCGGTCGCAGAAGCCTTCGTCAACTGGGTCGCCAATGACTGGCAAGCACGACACGACTAAAGCACTGGCGAACAACCCCATTCCGCAGGTGACGCGACGGCCTGGATCAATACCCGGGTTGAAGCTATACCGAAAGGGTTCAGAGTGGGGATGGCCCCCACGCTCGATCAGCGACTGAGGAGTACTTCGCGGTGTCGAATCAGCTGGTCATACGCAACATGACCCGTCCCGAGCTGGACGAGCTTGTCGATTGGGCTGCCCGTGAGGGGTGGAATCCCGGTTTTCACGATGCCGAGCTGTTCTGGGCGACGGACCCGGCCGCCTTCATCGCGGCCACCCGGGGTGGCGAATTGATCGGCGGCGGAGCCATCACTTCCTACAATGGCGAATTCGGTTTCATGGGTTTTTTCATCGTCCGGCCTGAATATCGCGGTCAAGGTCTGGGCAATACCCTCTGGCACGCACGCCGCGAGCGACTCCTCGCCCGCCTGCGCCCAGGCGCGAGCATCGGCATGGACGGCGTCTTCGCGATGCAGGACTACTACGCCAAGGGTGGTTTCGTCTTCTCCCATCGCAACCTGCGTTTTCGTACCGAAATCACCGAACGCCCGGCGACCTCGCCGGTAGACGACCAGGACATCTTCCCGTTGGCCACCTTCCCGTTCGATCAGGTTGTCGATTACGACCGCACCTGCTTTCCCGCCGCGCGCGAAACCTTCCTGAGCGGGTGGATCGCCCAAGCCGATGCACTCGCCGTGGGCTGCCGGCGCGAGGGCAGGCTCAGCGGCTATGGCGTAGCAAGACGCTGCCGGGAAGGCTACAAGATCGGCCCCTTGTTCGCCGATGACGCCCTGGCAGCCAATGCCCTCTACGCGCGCCTGGCGCAATTTGCAGAGGGTGGCCCGTTGTTTCTCGATGCCCCGGAGAATAACCCCGCCGCGATGGCGCTCGTGCGCCAACAGGGCATGATCGAGGTGTTCGGCTGCGCACGCATGTACCTCGGCCCTCCCCCGGCGATCGCGCACGAACGTGTGTTCGGCGTCACGACTTTCGAGCTGGGCTGATGTCCGCTCGCGACCTCACCGGATACGGCGGCTGCCCACCCCACCCGCGATGGCCCGGTGAGGCGCGCGTCGCGATCCAGTTCGTACTCAACATCGAAGAAGGTGCGGAGTCATGCATCCACAATGGCGATGCACAGTCGGAGGCCTGGTTGCACGAGCTACCGGGCCGCCCGCCGCGTGTGGGGGAACCGGACTTGAGCGTCGAGGGCATGTACGAATACGGATCGCGCGCAGGTGTGTGGCGCATTCTGGAGCTGTTCAGCGCCCGAGGCCTGCCGCTGACCGCCTTCGCCGTCGGCCGGGCACTGGAGCTCACCCCGGCGATTGGCCATGCGCTCTGCGCGGCCGAACATGAGATTGCCGGGCATGGCTACCGTTGGCTGGACTATCGCGACATGCCCGAAGACCAGGAGCGGCGTCATATCCGCCTCACCCTCGACGTGATCGAGCAGATCTGCGGTAAACGCCCCGTCGGTTGGTACACAGGACGGGTCAGCCAGAACACCCGCCGCCTGTTGCGTGAGGAAGGCGGGTTTCTCTATAGCTCGGACGCCTACAACGATGATCTGCCCTATTGGCTCCCAGGCTCGCCCGCCCACCTAGTGATCCCTTACACACTGGTCAACAACGACGCCCGCTATCTGCTACCGAATGGTTTCGCCTGCGGTGAAGACTTCTTCCGGCTGCTCAAGGATGCGTTCGACCTGCTGTGGCAGGAGGGCGCGCAACACCCGAAAATGATGAGCGTCGGCCTGCATGGGCGGATCAGCGGCCATCCCGGTCGCGCGATGGCGCTGGCGCGCTTTCTCGATTACGTGCAAGGCCACGACGCGGTGTGGATTTGCCGGCGCGAAGACATTGCCAGGCACTGGATCGCCCATTTCCCCGCGTGAGTGGTCAGTGGTTCGCCCCCTTTTCGGAATATCCCGCCACCGGACTGCGCCGGACATCAACGCCCGGCGGATGACTTATCGGGTATCGCTCGCTACCCTGACCTCCCCGTCGCCTGACGGTTTCCAGGTCAAATCCAATTTCACCAAACGAGCATGTCATGAAATCCCCCGCAGGTTTGCTGCTGTCGGCTATCGAGCTGGACCGTGCCAGTGCCATCCCCCTGTATCGCCAGCTGTATCTGCAGATTCGCAAACAGATACTCAATGGCAGAATCCAGGGGGGCGTGCGCCTGCCGTCGACCCGGACCTTGAGCAATGAGTTGGGGTTGTCGCGGATCACCATTCTCAATGCGTTCGATCAGTTGATTGCCGAAGGTTTCCTGGCCTCGCGCACGGGCGCAGGTACGTATGTCGGCACGGAGTGGGAAAGCCGGGGTGTCGAGGACGAGCAACAGCGCCAGCCACCGCGCCTGTCCGACCTGAGCCAGTCCATGCTGTCGCTGCGCAGCGATCATTTTCGCGGGGTGTCCTATGCCGACTGGGATCCCGCGACGCCGACCTCCTTCCTGCCTAGCCACAGTACCTATGACGGATTTCCGCAGGCGGTCTGGCGCCGCCTGATGAACCGTCATTTGCTAAAGCCAACCAAGGCGATTCTGGGGTATGGCGAGTTGCAAGGCTTGCAGGCATTTCGCACGGCAATTGCCGAATACGTCTTCGATGCGCGGGGCATCGACTGCAGTTCCGAACAAGTGGTGATCGTTTCCGGCGCGCAGCAAGCATTCAACCTGCTGGGCATGCTGCTGCTCAATCCGCAGGACAGTGTCTGGATGGAGGACCCGGGGCACATCGCCGCGCGCATTGCGTTGCAAGCTCAAGGCGCCCGGGTGGTTCCGTTGCGTATTGATGAACAGGGGATCGATGTCGAGCAAGGCCTGACCGAGTGCCCTGATGCGCGCCTGGTGTTTTGTACGCCTTCGCGCCAGCATCCTTTGGGTGTCACCCTGAGTTATGCGCGGCGCCAAGCACTCATCGACTGGGCTGCACAGCATCAGAGCTGGATCATCGAGGACGATTGCGACAGTGAATTTCGCTACAGCGGTCGACTTCTCCCGGCACTGTATGCCATGGATCAGATGGCCCGGGTGATCTACGTCGGCACGTTCAGCAAAGTGCTGTTTCCGTCACTGAGACTGGGTTACGTGATTTTGCCGCAAGCCCTGGTCGAGCCCTTTTGCACCCTGCGCGCGGTCATGGATCGCAGTCCGCCCACACTGCTTCAGGCCACAACGGCGGACTTCATGAGCGAAGGCCACTTCCTGGGGCACATCCGCCGCATGCGTGCACTGTACAAGGCGCGCCAGCAGGCCTTGATCGAACAACTTGAAAGGCAGATTGGCAGCTTCTTCAGGATCACGCCGACGGATGCCGGCATGCACCTGATCGCCTGGCTGCCCGCCGGACTCAGTGACACTGACCTCGCCCGGCAACTGGCCCGGCACAACATTCACACCTACGCCTTGAGCGACTACCGCATCCAGCATGAGCTGCCGCCCGCCCTGCTGATCGGCTTTGCCGGCACGCCTGAAAGCCAGGCCCGGGAGCGCGTCGAAGCACTGGCCCGGACCTTGCGCACATTGGGTTATCTGCCGCCGCCCCCTTGATGCGCGGCAAGTGGTCTTATCAATTAACGGATAATGGATCTATCGAGAGTTCCTGACTGGCGCGATAAAGGCTGCGCCGGTAGACCCGGTGTCTGAACCAGGAACGACGCTAATGAACAATAAGATCCAGGAACGATTCAACGCCTTGCTGAGCCATAAGGTGGTCGAACACGGGGCTGCTCCCGTGCTGACGGAGGCACTGGCCCGGCGGTTGCTTGAGCGCCTCGGGCAAATGCGCCTGTTTGCCCACGCCTACCCGCTACTGACCAACCTCACCCACGGCCGTGTCACCCCTGCCGACCTGCTGGACTTCGCCTATCGCCACGAGCTGCAAGGCCTGAGCCTGCACTTGCTCGACGGCGAGGAAAACAGCCTGAGCCAAATGTCACCCGCGCAGCTCCAGGTATTTGCCATCAAGGCCAAGGCGCTGGGGCTGGAAGTGCACCTGGAAATCAGCAGCACGCTGAAAAAGGATGTCGACCAGGTGATCGCCATCGCCAAGGCCCTGGGGGTGCGCAACATCCGTGTTTACTCCCGTTACGAGGGCACGCTGTCGCAGGTCATGGACGTGATTGAGACCGACCTGCACTACCTCGCACAGCAGGCCGACGAGCACGATCTGTACTTTGATTTCGAGCAGCATGAAGAACTCAAGAGCGGCGAAATCGCGCAACTGCTCAACCGCCTCAACCACCCTCGCCTGCATGCCCTGTTCGACTTCGGCAACATGATCAATGCCTGCGAACAACCCCTGCTGGCCCTGCGCAACCTGGCGCCGCACATCCGCCAGACTCACCTCAAGGGCGTGCGCATCGTCCCCGAACAGAACGGCTTCGGCCATTACGGCGTATTGCAGGGCAGCGACGAGGACGATCTGCCCGGCGCCCGCCTGTTGTTCGAACTGTTGATGCTGGGCGAAGCAACGCCACAGGTGATCGCGTTCATTCTCGAGCAGGAAAACCACTACGTGGCCCCGGCCTTCCGCCAGAGCCTTGAAGCGGCCGATCCCTTCATTGCTTACCGGGAGATGAGCGAAACGCCGCTTCCGAGCGGCTACTCGCTTGAACGAATGCTGGCCGATGAACACCGCTGGGCGAACAACCAGGTGGCTTGGGTCCGCAGCGTGCTGGCCGAGTTTCGCACCTTGGCCGAATTGACCCTGGCCAGCCCTTCCAACGCCTGAACCTGACGACCCGATTACGCCCGGAGAACAATAATGACAACGCAAAACAAGGCCAAATGGCTCAGATTCCTGATCCTCATCCTCGGTGGCGGCACCATCTACAAGCTGGCGAACCTCAAGGACGCCTTCTATGTGCCCATGCAGGAATTCATGGGCTTGAGTCACACTGAAATCGGCGTATTGCTGAGTGCCAACGCGATCATCGCGACTGCGCTGTTTGTGGTTGGCGGCCTGCTCGCCGATCGCTACGACACGCGCAAACTGATCCCCCTCGGCCTGATCGGGACCGGTAGCCTGGGGTTGTACCTGGCGACCTTTCCGCCCTTCAGCAGTTTGCTGATCGTGTTCAGCCTGTTGGCCGTCTGTGCCGACTGCCTGTTCTGGCCATCGCTGCTCAAAGCCATCCGCAATCTGGGTGACGATCAGGAGCAAGGCCGGTTGTTCGGCCTGCTCGAAGGCGGGCGTGGCGTGGTGGATACATTGGTGGCCTTTTCCGCCCTGGGCGTGTTCGTCGCCATGGGGTCGGGGGAAACCGGCCTGAAGTCGGCAATCCTGTTCTACTCGGTCATCGACATTCTGGCCGGCACCCTCACCTGGTTCCTGCTCAAGGGCGGCAACGCGCAGTCAGTGGCCAAGCCGAAGAATGGCCTGGCGAACCTGATGGAAGCGATCAAGGTTCCGGGAATCTGGCTGGTCAGCCTCAACGTGTTCATGGTCTACATCGTCTACTGCGGCCTGACCTATTTCATTCCCTACCTCAAGGAAATGTACGGCTTGCCCGTGGCATTGGTGGGCGCCTACGGCATCATCAACCAGTACTTCCTGAAGATCCTCGGCGGGCCTGCCGGCGGTTTCATTGCCGACAAACAGTTCAAGAGCACCAGCCGCTACCTGAAGTGGGCATTCCTGGCGCTGTTGCCGCTGATGGGCGTGATCATGCTGATTCCGAAAAGCCCGGGCTTCATCTATGCGGGGATGGCCGCGACCCTGTCCTTCGCCCTGATCGTGTTCTCCATGCGCGGCGTGTTCTGGGCACCCATGGGCGAAGTCGGCATTCCCCAGCACATCACCGGCTCGGCCTTCGGCATCGGTTGCCTGATTGGCTATGCGCCGGGCATGTTTGCCTACGTCATCTATGGCGCAATCCTCGACCACTTCCCCGGTGAGCAGGGTTACAACTATGTCTTCACCCTGATGAGCCTGCTGGCCATTGTGGGCTTCATGGTGTCCAGCCTGCTCTATCAAGCGGTGCGCAAAAAATCCATGGCCACTGGCGGGATGAGCGCGGCGCAAGCCTGATCATCGGCATGAACGCCAGGAGGAGGAATCGCCTATCACGGCGATTCCTCCTCCCGCCCATTCACTCCTCTTCATCTATCTGATCAAGAAAATCAACGTCATCCTCTTCGTCGTCAAAAATGGCTTGAGCGTCTTCTTCACCCCATGACTCATCATCATGGAATTCATGATCGAGCAAATGGTCGTGCTCGGGCTCGGGAATGTCTCGTTCTTCACTCATGACTGACCGCAACAAAAATTGAAAGAACGGATTGTATAGGCAGATCCTTTCCCTCAGTCAACGATCATGAAACGTTCATCACCCTAATTACCTTCCCATACCGTTTGCGGAATAAAAACGCCTCCGTCCAATAACAATCGGGCCGTTCTCAGCAGGCCGCAACTCATCAAGCGAGCGTTTTCAAGGCGCAATTCTACGGTGAATTCTCCCGTGGGGTGTTCTATCGACAGTTGCTTGATGTCGCCCTCAACGACACTCGTCACCCCTGCTGCAACACTGCCCTCGATCAAACAGGCAACCGCCACACTGACCGCCCCGAACACGCCGATGCTGGTATGGCATCGGTGCGGAATGAAGGTACGGGTACTCAATGCGCCACCTGTTTGTGCTGGCGCAATCAGGCACATCTTGGGCACGTTGCGCTGGCGCACGTCGCCCAGGTTCATGCGCGGACCGGCCTGCAAGCGGATCGATTCAAGCCGGGCTTTCAACGGGGTGTCGGCATCCAGTTGCTCAGGGTGTTCATAGCCACTGAGCCCGAGGTCTTCGGCGCGGACCAGAACGACCGGCATGCCGTTGTCGACGCAGGTGACCTCTACACCATCGAACACATCGACAACGTTGCCGGTGGGGAGTAGTGCTCCACAACTGGAACCCGCGATGTCCTCGAACTCCACGACCAACGGCGCACCGCAGCCGGGTACGCCGTCGATCCGTGCCTGGCCCGAATAGCTGACGGTGCCATGCGGCGTGGGCACCTGAGCAATCGCGATCTGCCCGGTGTTTTCCATGTAAATGCGCACCGGGGTGACATCACCCGTCGCGGCCACCAGTCCACGCTCAATGGCGAACGGCCCGACACCGGCGAGGATGTTGCCGCAGTTCTGGCCGTAATCGACACGCGGTTCATCGACCAGCACTTGCGCGAACAGGTAGTCCACGTCGGCGTCGGCGCGGGCGGAGGGCTGGATGATCGCCACTTTGCTGGTCAGCGAGTCGCCGCCACCGAGGCCATCGATTTGCCGCGCATCCGGCGACCCCATGACCGCCAGCAGTACGCGGTCTCGAAGCACGGGCTCTTCCGGCAAGTCGCGGGCCAGGAAGTAAGCGCCTTTCGACGTCCCGCCACGCATCAACAGGCAAGGAATACGTGTCTGGCCCATGCTCAGTCTCCGATTTCGTCGAGGCTGTCGACATAGCGCAAGCCCTTTTCCGCAAGCCGCTGGCGCATGTTGTAGATGTCCAGCCCCAGTTCGCCCTCGGCCAGGCGCAACGCCTTCTGCTCTTCCAGGTCGGCACGGGCGCGACTGGCTTCGACAACCTCTGCAACTTCGCCGCGACGCACGATGACCACGCCATCGTCATCGGCGACCACCACGTCGCCGGGGTTGACCAATTGACCGCCGCACACCAGCGGCAGGTTGACCGAGCCGAGGGTCTCCTTGATCGTGCCCTGGGCACTGATGGCGCGGGACCAGACCGGGAAGCCCATCTCGCGCAGGGTATGGGTGTCGCGCACGCCGGCATCGATCACCAGCGCGCGCACGCCGTGGGCCTTGAGCGATGTGGCGAGCAGGTCGCCGAAGTAACCGTCGGTGCAGGGTGAACTGGGGGCAACCACCAGAACATCGCCGGGCCGGCACTGCTCCACCGCCACATGGAACATCCAGTTATCGCCTGGGGCCACCAGCACCGTGACCGCCGAGCCGCTGATGGCGATGCCCCGTTGGATCGGTGTGATCGAAGGCGACAGCAGGCCCTTTCGCCCCTGCGACTCGTGGACGGTCGCGACGCCGTAGCGCGCCAGCTCATCGACCAGTACCCGTTCGGCCCGGGCGATGTTGCGTACGACGATGCCGGTTTTTCCAATCAGCTCGCTCATGCCAGAGTCTCCGTCACGCGCGGGAAGAGGCTTTGGTAGCCCTCGCCATAAACGATGTCACGACTGGAGGTGATCCCGACGTTGCGCTTGGCCTGCACGCCGCGTTGCAAGGCGACGCGGGTGTAATACTCCCAGAGGTGTTCCTGACCGGCCATGCACTGGATCGCCGCGTACTTCTTGTCCCAGACCGGGGTGATGTCCAGCAATACGTCGGGACGCCATTGGCATTGCTCGGGCTGGTGCGGTTCGAAGCTGTAGACCGGTGGCGCGCCGACGATCTTCTCGCCCGGCTTGTAGCCTTCGGCCTGGGCGATGATGCGTGCCTCTTGCGTCAGGTTCATGGCCAGCGGGTGATCATAGTTGTAGGGATCGTTCAGCGAATGGCTGAGGACGAACCCGGGCTGGACGCGACGAAACACGTCCGCGAGGCGAAACAGCGTGTCCTTGTCGGCGCGCATCGGGTAGTCGCCGATGTCGAAGAACTCGACGCTGGCACCCAGTATGTCGGCAGCCGCCTGGGCCTCTTCACGGCGGGCGACCTTGACTGTCTCTTCGCTCATCTCGCCCTTGCGCCACAACTTGGCCGACTCGCCGCGCTCGCCGAACGACAGGCAGACGATGTGCACGTTGTAGCCCTGCTGCGCATGCAGCGCGATGGCACCGCCCGCGCGCCAGACGAAATCGGCAGAGTGAGCGCTGACCACCAGCGCGTTTTTCGTTGACTCGATCATTGCGGATACTCCTCCTGCGTTTCGAACGAGCATCGCATCGCGACCTGCCGGCGGAGTAATGCGTTGCAGTGTTGGAGCCATGCGTTTTTTTTATTGCCACTCGAACGGGGCAGCGGCATAGTCCGGCTCGAACACACATTTGCAGAGTCCGAGCGCCATGGAATCCAGTGAACTCCCCAGCCTGATGCAAGTGCGAGCCTTCGTCAGGGTGGCCGATCACGGCAGCGTCTCCAAGGCATCCGAGGTGCTGTTCCGCGCACAGTCAGTAGTGACCCGGTCGATTGGCGAGCTGGAAACCCGGCTCGATGTGCCGCTGTTCGAACGCCACGCCAACGGTATGCGCCTGACCGATTACGGTGACCGCTTGCTGCCGCGGGCGCGACGGGTTCTGGCGGAACTGGAAAGCGTGCCACGACTGTTAAGCGCAGCGGACAAGCGCCCGGTCGAACCGCTGTATCTGTTCCAGGCCCGGCGCCTGCAAGTGTTCGTCAAACTCTGTGAAACCCGTCATATGCAGACCGTGGCCAGCCTCCTCGGCCTGAGCCAGCCGGCGATCAGTTCGACCATCAAGGTCATGGAAAACGGCTGCGGCCAGACACTCTTCGAGCGTACCCCTCGCGGTTTGCAGCCGACGCACGCCAGCCAGGAAATCCTGTTCCCGATACGCCGGGCGCTCAACGAATTGCGCCACATCGAGACGGACATCACCGCCATCCGCGGCACCCTGCAAGGCGTGGTGCAGGTCGGCGCCCTGCCCTTGGGCCGTTCGCGCATATTGCCTGAAGCCATCGTGCGCCTGATGGCCGAGCACCCGCAGATCCAGGTGATCACCAATGAAAGCCCGTTCGATCTGCTGGCGACCGAGTTGCGGGCCGGCGATGTCGACTTCATTTTCGGTGCGCTGCGTTCGAACACTTACGCCAGTGACCTGACCGGTGAAGCACTGCTCACGGAAGACATGGTGGTGGTGGCGCGGCGTGATCATCCGCTCTCTTCGACAACGCCCCTGCACGATGAACTTGGCGCCGCCCGATGGGTGCTGCCTCGCGCCGGCTCGCCAGCCCGACGGATGCTCGATGAATGCTTCAGCCGATTCAGCATTGCACCGCCACGGCCGGTGGTGGAAAGCGCCGACATGGCAATCATCCGGGGGCTGTTGCTGCGCTCGGACATGCTCGCGGCAGTGTCCGCCCACCAGCTGGAACAGGAGATAGCTTCGGGCGAGTTGTGCATCCTGCCGCTGGAGCTGAAACAAACCACCCGCGCCATCGGCCTGACGTATCGCAATGGCTGCCTGCACTCGCCTGTGGCGCAGGCGTTGATGGATGTGATTCGGCGGGTGATCAGCGAACAACACAAGCGGCTGAGTGGCTGACGCGACGCCTTCGCTGCGATGCGGCGA
>NZ_WTFT01000014.1:105950-149203 GCF_009861505.1 Pseudomonas izuensis
TTCCAAGTGACCCGCTGTAAAAGCGGAACCCTAGGTGGCCGTGGCCGCAGGAATGGATATGTATGCGGTCAACAACATTCAGGTCGGCTGTCAGGCCGCCTCGCTTTGGCTTTACGCGGTGTTCGCACCCTCGTGAGGCCGAGTGGAGGTTCTCTGTAGGAGCGAGCCTGCTCGCGATGGACTCAAGAGCACCGCGATTAGCCAGTAAGCACGCGTTATCGTTGACGACCATCGCGAGCAAGCTCGCTCCTACAGGCAATTGCAAATCAACGCGGAGCTTTACCCGCCACCGAGTAGAGCACCTGCTGGTTCCGGGTTTTCATGAACTCGTCCAGGCTCTGCCCACGCATCGCCGCGTAGACCTGCAAGTTGGGAATCCCCAGTACCGCCGCGAGTTTTTCCAGTACGAAGAAGATTGCCCCGTACTGGATCAACCCGCGCCAGTCACGACGTCGCAGCAGTTCGCACTCCTCTTCACTCAACCCGCCTTGCGCAAACAGCGCTTCCGGGGCATCGAGAAAACGTTGACGCCACTGCGGCTCGATCATGCGATGCAGGAACTTGTTCAGGCGATAGCCCTTGGCACTACGCTCCAGGGTGAACGGATAGGTCCCTTCCAGTTTCTCAATGCCGGCCAACTGATGCTGCATATGCTGCAAGTGCCGCGCGTTCACATCCGCCGGCACTGGCCGATCCTGGTTCTCCAGCAACAGCGTGGCGATGCCGGTCATGGACGGCAGGTAGTAGTCCTGATGCAGGTTTTTCACCGTGGCCGACAAAGCGCCGCGCATGATCAGCCAGGTGATCACCTCCGAGCCTTCCATGCCGCCGAGGGTGGCGTACTCGGCATGGGTCATTTCGGTCAGGCGTACCGGGTCGTTGACCAGCAGATCAACGAACTGCTCGTCCCACTGCGGGTTATTGAAACCGCAGCGCTCACCATGCACCTGATGGGACACGCCACCGGTGGCGACAATCGCCACCTTGAGGTCTTCGGGATAGCTTTCAATGGCCCGGCGCAAGGCCTGGCCCAGCTTGTAGCAGCGCAAGGCGCTGGGGATCGGGAACTGCAACACGCCAACCTGCAGCGGCACGATTTCCACCGGCCACTCTGGATCGCAAGGCAACAGCGCCGACATGGGCGAGAAGAAGCCGTGGTCCAGCGGCTTGTCGCGAAAAAAGCTCATGTCGAACTCATCGGCCATCAGGCTTTGGCCAATGTGCCGCGACAGCGCCGCATGTCCACCGACCGCAGGCAGCAAACGCGGGTTACCGCCCTCGTCCGCCACCTCGTAACGCTCATCGACCCCGAGGGAGAACGCACCATAGTGGTCGAAGAAAAACGACGTCACGTGGTCGTTGAAGATGTAGAACAACACATCCGGTTGCTGCTCCTTCAGCCAGACTTTAATCGGCTCGAAGCCTTCGAAAATCGGCGCCCAGGCCGCTTCATTCTGTTTGTCGTGATCGACGGCAAAGCCGATGGTGGGAGTGTGGGATACCGCGAGGCCACCGATGATGCGTGCCATGATGAGTTCCTGTGTTCTAGAAAATTATTGCGCCGCCAGGGTCTGGCTGACCCGGCGCCGTGCATGACCGTTAGCCAGGATCGTCAGGGCGGCGATGAAGGCCGGCACGCTCAACAGGGCGAACAGTAACGGCAAGCCCAACCCGAGACTGAGCACCGCACCCCCGATGAGAGAACCAAAGATGGCCCCGAAACGACCGATGCCCAGCATCCAGCTCACGCCTGTGGCGCGAAAGTCGGTCGGGTAGTAACCGGGAGCAAACGCGTTGAGTCCGGTCTGTGCACCGCTCATGCAGAAACCCGCGGCCATCACGCCGACCGCCAGCAGGCTCGACTCCAGACTGAACGCCCCCAGCAGCAGAATAGAGATGCCGCCCAATGCATAGGCAGTGGCAATGACACCGTTCGGGTTACGCCGGTCCATGATCCAGCCGACCACGATCGCCCCGACCGTACCGCCGATCTGAAACAGGCCGGTGATGGTCGCCGCCCGTTCAATGGACAGGCCGCCCTCACGCAACAGGGTCGGCATCCAGCCCATGGTCAGGTAGATCACCAGCAGGCCCATGAAATAGGTCAACCAGAGCGCCAGCGTGCCGGTCCGATAGCGTTCGGTGAACAGCATGCGCACCGGTGCCTTGTGCTGGGCCTGGGGTTCGGCGAGGGTGAAGTGTGTGGTGGCCGGAAATTGGCCACCGAGCTTGTTCAGCACCTTGGCGATCTGCGCGGCAGGCGCATTGCGAGCCGCCAGGAAGCGTGCGGACTCCGGCAACAGTAACCAGAGAAAAGGCAGCAACACCAGCGGCAGGATGCCGCCGACCAGCAACACCGACTGCCAGCCGTGCAGGGGAATCAACCAGGCAGCGAACAAGCCGCCCAGCCCCGAGCCCATGTTGAAACCGGTGAACATGAGGGTAATGAACAGCGAACGGTTGCGCTCTGGCAGGTATTCGGCCAGCAGCGTGGTGGTGTTCGGCATCGCGGCGCCCAGGGCCACGCCGGTCAACAGCCGCAAGGCCGCGAGCTCATAGGGATTGCGGGCGAACGCACACGCCAGGCTGAGTACGCTGAATCCGCTCACGGCAAACAGCAGCACCTTCTTGCGTCCCAAGCGGTCGGCGTAAGGGCCGGCCGTCAAGGCACCGATGGCGAGCCCGACCATGCCCGCGCTCATGACCGGGCCGAAGGCGGCCTTGGAGAGGCCCCAATCCTGAATCAGCGAAGGCGCGATAAAGCCCATGACCGCCACATCGAGCCCATCGAATAAAACAATGAAGAAACACAAGCCCATGATGAGCCACTGATACCTGGCAACCGGACGGTTATCGATCCACGCCTTGATGTCGACCGTTTCGTGACTCATGTTTTCACCTTCTTATTGTTGTCGAGAGGCCGAACGGCTTGGGGATGGGTACGGGCCAGTGGCCACCAGATAGCCGAACGATGAGCGTGACTTTAAAGCCGCAAGTGACTGCGCCGCCTCTGGGAAATCCTTAATCGGGTATCTGTTTTGTTTATCGGACAGGTGCCCATAACTAAAATCGATACCTGCTTAAAGACTTCACAAACGACGCTGTGCAAGCGCTTGCCTTAAGGTCGGCACTACTGCCTCGAAGGGGGTGGCGGTGATGGACTCCCTGTCGCCGCACCGACTGATAAAAACAAGGGTTTGAACATGGCCACGTGTCTCGATGACAGCGGTTTTTCCCGCCGCTCGCTGCTCCAGAAAACCTCCGTGGTGCTCACAGCCGGCACCGCGCTCGGCCTGCCGATCCTGAGCCAGGCCACCTCACGCAATAACAAGCAGAGCGCAGATAACGAAAGCACCGATCAATCATCAGGCACGGCCATGGATTCCCAACTGCTCAGTCTGCTGTCGCAACCGAAGATCGATTGCCACCATCACGTGATCGACCCGGCCCAATTCCCCTACCCCGCCGACGCTACCTACCAACCGGCAGGGCCTGAGATCGGCCCGGCGGCGTATTACGAACAGGTCATGCAGGCCTATGGCATTCGCCACTCAGTGATCGTGCAGCCAACCTCTGCCTACGGCTATGACAACCGTTGCCTGCTGGACACCCTGGCTCGCCACAAGGGCCGGCATAAAGGTGTGGTGGTGGTGCCCAACGACGTCTCCAGCGAGACGCTCGCGCAGTACAAGGCCCAGGGTGTCGTCGGCGTGGCGCTCAATGCTGCGCTGCTGGGCCCCGAGCGTTTTCTGAACATCGACACCCTGATGGGGCGCCTGGCCGAGCTGGACCTGTATGCCCAGGTCCAGGTGAAGGACGATCAACTGCTGGCGCTGTTGCCCTTGCTTGAGCGCACGCGTCCCCGTGTGCTGATCGACCACTCCGGCCGCCCCGATGTCAGTGCGGGCTTGCAACAGCCGGCTTTCCAGGCACTGCTGTCCCTGGCGAGCAACGGACGCACCTTCGTCAAACTCTCCGGGCTGTCGCAATACTCCAGGCAGAGTTTCCCCTATGCCGATGCCCAGCCCTACCAACGGGCACTGCTGCAGGCGTTCACGGCCGAAAACTGCATGTGGGGCACGGACTGGCCGTTCCTGCGCGCGCGTCAAAGCATGGCGTTGGGCACCGTTCTGACCAACTTCGGCGAGATGTTCCCGAATGCCAGTGACCGCCAGCAGATACTTTGGGAAACCCCAAAACGCCTGTTCGGCTTTACCGCCTGACTCAAACAGTCACGGCTGACTCGAATGGGTAAGGTTCAGCCAAATGCAGTCATTCGCAGGCGCCCGGGAAACCTCGGGCGATTCATTTTTATCTGCTGGCGCAGCAGAAATTGACAGGGAGTCTAATATTGAAATGCCATAGATCGGTCCATCCCCTATTGGCGTAACGATTTCGAGGGACCGTTGGCGTGCAGGCGGCGCCAACACCGGACCGGTGCTGGCTCAACGGATTTGAAATGGGAGGGAACCATGAGCAATCTCATCGCCACCGACGAATCACCTGAAGCCGTTCGCCTCGTGGTCAAGGTTTACGCCTATTTGCTGCTCGCAGGATTTGCGTTGGTTCCGGCCTATCTGATTGGCTACTTGTACCTCTTTCAGGACCCTACGCTGCTATTCGAAAATCACCTGTTCCATATCATTGCGATCACCGCAGCGACCCTGGAAGGCTTGTTTGTGACGTACGTAACCTGGCGCTGCTACCAGTCATCGGGAGACCCGCTGCTGCGCTGGATGACCCTGGGGTTTCTCGGTTTTGTAATCATCTACGCGTTGCATGGTGCGTTCACCGGGCAAGCACACAGCAATATCTGGCTCTTCCTGCTGTATGGACCGGCCTCTCGACTGGTCATGTCGATTCTGCTGCTAGTCGGAATGCTGTCGTACCACCGCCCCCCTGATACCGAGGAGCAACGAACGAAGGCCCGCCCGTGGTTGACCTGGATAGGACTGTTCCTGCTGGTTAATGTGGCCGTGGCGTACGTCGCGAATTCGTCGATCGCCGGCAATCCCTTGGTGCGCCTCTCGATGGAAGGTGGTGCCCTGGTTCTATCCGCGTTGACCGTGGCAATACTCTTGCTGCGCCGTATCCGTTCGCCGCTGATGATGATTTTTGTCGTCTCGGTCTCTGCATTCGCACTGTCATCCCTTGCCTTCATCCTTGCACGTCCGTGGAACCATATGTGGTGGCTCGCGCATGCGATCTTCGCCGGTGGATTCTTCATGTTGAGCTATGGGGTGGTGCAAGCATTCCTTACCACCCGGTCGTTCTCAAAGATTTACAGCCAGGAAGAGTTGATGGTGCGCCTTGCCGAAGCGATGGCCTATACCGAGAGCGCCCTGCAGGAGCTGCAGCGCACCAATCAGGAACTCGGGCACCTGGCGGCGACCGATCCACTGACAGGCGCCGATAATCGGCGTCGATTCATGGAGCGGGTCGAAGTCGAAATCGGCCGGACCAAACGCGGCATTGCGCCGTTCTCCGTGCTGGCACTTGATCTGGACAATTTCAAGTCCATCAACGATCGCTTCGGGCATCAGGTCGGCGATGACATCCTCAAGAGTTTCGTGGAGAAATGCCTCGATTCGATCCGGCCGTATGACGGTGTCGCCCGGGTGGGCGGGGAAGAATTCATGATACTGCTGCCGCAGACTTCACTTGAAGGCGCGCACGTCATCGCCGAGCGCCTGCGAAGCAGCGTTGCAAACAGTTCTTTTCATGGCTTGCAGCGGTCTACCGTGGTCACCGTGAGTATCGGCGTGTCGCAATCTGGCCGCGACGGCGACACCATCGAGGCCATTCTGCGGGCAGCCGATCAACGCCTGTATCACGCCAAACACGAAGGCCGTAACCGTGTGGTCACGACCTTCAAGACCAGCCTGCAACCGCTGCCCTGACCTTCCTCTGCAAGTCGCTGACAGGTTCACTGTCAGCGTTAACCCATTTGTTCGATGACACCGCGGGCCTTCAGGTCCGACAGGTGTTCATCGTCCAGTCCCAACCGACGCTTGAGGACTTCATCGGTGTGTTCACCGAGCATCGGTGCCGGGCGCAGGTATTCCACCGGCGTGCCAGACAATTTGATCGGGCTGCCCACCGTGACGAAGTCCGCCTTCAACGGATGGGGAATGTTCACCAGCATGTCGCGGGCCCTCACTTGCGGCTCGTCCAGCGCCTGGGCAATGCTGTTGATCGCCCCCACCGGCACACCCTGCGGATGAATGCGTTGCACCCATTCATCGGCGCTGGCGCCGAGGAAATGCCGCGAGAGAATCTCGATGATTGCCTCCCGATGGGTCACCCGGTCCGCATTACGCGCAAAGCGCGGGTCCGAAGGAAGGTGCGCCAGGCCAATGGCCTCGCACAACGCGACAAACTGGGAATCGTTGCCGCAGGCGATGATGAAATCCCGATCACGGGCACGGAACACCTGATACGGCACGATGTTGGCGTGGGCGTTACCGTAGCGGCCGGGAGGCTTGCCGCTGGCCAGGTAGTTCTGGCTCTGGTTACAGAGCGTGGCGACCTGCACGTCCAGCAATGCCATGTCGATGTGCTGGCCCAGGCCGGTCTTCTCGCGGCTGAGCAACGCCGCCTGAATGGCGACCGTCGAGTAAAGCCCCGTCATCAGGTCGGAAAACGCCACGCCCACTTTCTGCGGACCTCCACCGGGCAGGTCATCACGCTCGCCCGTGATGCTCATCAGCCCGCCGATGCCCTGGATGATGAAGTCGTACCCCGGCTCAGCGGCCCTCGGCCCCGTCTGCCCGAAGCCCGTCACCGAGCAATACACCAGTCGCGGGTTGAGCCGGGACAAGGTTGCATAATCCAGCCCGTACCTGGCCAGCGAACCGGCCTTGTAGTTTTCGATCAGCACATCGCAATCAGTGGCCAGCGCCCGCACCAACGCCTGGCCCTCTGGGTCGGCCAGGTTCAGTGCCACCGAGAATTTGCCGCGGTTGGTCGACTGGTAATAAGAGGCTTCCTGGGTCACCTCATCGTTCTGGCCCTTCATCCACGGTGGCCCCCAGCCACGGGTATCGTCACCCGCTACCGGCCGTTCAATCTTGATTACTTCGGCCCCCAGGTCGGCCAGCGTCTGGCCACACCAGGGACCGGCCAGCACACGGCTCAAGTCAAGCACGCGGTATCCAGTCAGAGCACCCATTTCATATCACCTTTGCTTGCGCGCACTCACGCGCGCTCGATAACCATTGCCAGCCCCGGGCCGACACCGATACACGGGCTGACCATCAGGTCAGCGTCGGTTCAACGTGGCGCAGCGACAGGCCGAGGGTCGCGCGTCGGCGCAGCCAGGGGCCCGGTCGATAACGTGGATCTGCAGTCAATTGGGTCATGCGTTCCAGGATGGTCAGCAGGCGTCTGGCGCCGACGCTGTCGCCCCAGGCCAACGGCCCCTGCGGATAACCAAGACCGCGCCGCACACCCTCATCGAGGTCTTCGACACTGGCGATGCGTTGTTGAACGATGTCGCCGGCCAGGTTGACGATCATGGCCAGCATGCGTTGGGCGACGAAGCCGACGCTGTCGCTGATGACACTGACACCCACGCCATCGCGAGCCAGCAATGCGTGCGCGGCGTTGCGCATGTCGACACGGGTGGCCGGGGTCGGCATCAGTGTGCGGTAGCGAGCGATGTCGAGCAGCGGATCGATGCACACCGTGCGCGCAGGATCGGTGGCGAAGAAGACAGCGGCACTGGTGGCGTCCAGGCCATAGGGCGCCAGCAGGCAGAGTGCTTCACTGGACGGCGTGGCACCCTGCTCCACCTTCGCGCCCAACTGCTCCAGCAAAGTCGTCAGGTTGGCGTGATCGACCTCGTTCTCGGTCCCGAGCCACACCGGCGGCAGCACCTCCACGACCGGCACCGCCTGCGGCTGGGGCGCATCCACCTTTTGGCCATTGGCGTACCGGTAAAAGCCACGCCCGGCCTTGCGACCGACGAAGCCGGCCTCCAGCATCTGCCGGGTCAGCGCCGCCGGGCGATAGCGTGGCTCCTGATAGTACTGGTTATAGATCGACTCGATCACCGGGTGCGAGACGTCCAGCGCCGTCAGGTCGAACAGCTCGAACGGCCCCATGCGAAAACCCAGCCCCTCGCGCAGGATACGGTCGATTTCCGCGGGCTCGGCGATGCCTTCCTTGAGCATTTGCAGGGCTTCGGTGCTGTAGGCGCGCCCCGCATGGTTGATGATGAAACCGGGGGTGTCACTGGCCCGGATACCCCGGTGGCCCATGCGCGCCGCCAACGCCTGCAAGCGATCGCCCACCCGTGGATCACTGGCGAGGCCATCGATGACTTCCACCACTTTCATCAGCGGCACCGGGTTGAAGAAATGGAACCCCGCGACACGTTCGGGGCGCCGGCATTCCCGGGCGATGCTGGTCACGGACAAAGACGAGGTATTGGTTGCCAGGATGCAATCATCGGCGACGACCGCTTCGAGCTGTGCGAGCAACGCCTGCTTTGCATCCAGGCGCTCGATGATGGCTTCGACCACCAGGTCGACGTCCTTGAGCTCCGTCAGCGAGGTCGCGACCTGCACACGGTCGAGGGTGGCCAGTGCATCGCCGCCCTGGACCTTGCCCTTGCTGACCAGGGTGTCCAGCGTCTGCTTCAGGTTATCGCGAGCGGTGCGGGCAGCGCCTTCGCGATTATCGAACAGCAGGACCTGGATACCCGCCTGGGCTGCAATCTGGGCAATGCCGGTGCCCATGACGCCAGCGCCCACCACCGCCATTCGGTTGATTTCACGGCTCATGTATCACTCCCCCGAATAGATGGCTTTGCGTTTTTCCAAAAAGGCACTGGCGCCCTCTTTCTGGTCCCTGGAGTCGAACAGCAACTGAAACGCCTTGCGCTCCAGCGCCAGGGCGCTGTCCAGCGGCAGGTCGGCGCCGAGCAACATCACTTCCTTGATCTGGGCCACTGCCAGGGGCGGCAGCGCCGCTATTTCCGCTGCCAGCTCAAGGGCCCGCGGCAGTGTCCGCTCGTCACTCACCACCTCGCTGACCATGCCCATGGCGAGCGCTTCGGGGGCCGTGACCAGACAACCGGTCAGTGCGATACGCATCGCCTGAAACTTGCCGACGGCGCGGATCAGGCGCTGGGTGCCACCCGCCCCCGGCATCAGGCCAAGCTTGACCTCCGGCTGGCCAAAACGCGCCGATTGCCCTGCCACGATGATGTCGCAGTGCATGGCCAGTTCGCAGCCGCCCCCAAGCGCAAAACCATTCACCGCGGCAATCACGGGTTTAGGGCAGCGGGAAATGGCCTCCCACAGGTATTCCGTGTGGCGGCGATACATCCCGATTGGGCTGGCCCCGGCGAATTCGCGCACGTCGGCCCCGGCGACAAAGTACTGCTCACCGCCGGTGAGGACGATCGCCCGTACCCGGTCGTTGCCGGCCAGGGCGCGAAAGGTTTCAGCAAGTTGTTCGCGCACGGCGACGCTGAGCGCGTTCTTGACCTCGGGCCGTTCGATCCGGACGACCGCGACGGCGTCATCGCGGATTTGCAGGGCCACTACTGATTGATGCGGGGAGCTCATAATCACCTCGTGCTTTGTTTCGCTAGACGAAACTGAATACCGTAATTACAAACAATCATAGATACGCCTGCAATTTCATGTAAACAAGAAAGCTGATAAATCTTTTAATATCCTTTAAATACAATGTGTTGAATGACTTTTATAATTCGTTTGGTTTTTTTCAAAGCAGCGAATACAATTTCGCTAGACGAAACTGAATTTTATTTTCTTGCGTTTTTCGAAAGCGGGGTTTTACCATGGATCGCAACAAGGCAGATCAGCGAGCAACGGACAAGGCAAAAGGATCGGATGAAATCGACTTGCTGAAGAAGGGCATGCTCGATCCCGCCAGTGCGTTGAACGAAGACGAAAGCAGTGGCCAGTTCGTGACGGCATTGGCCCGGGGGCTGGAGCTGATGAGGTGCTTCACGCCGCGCGAAAACGTGCTCGGCAACCAGGACCTGGCGCGTATGACGGGACTGCCCAAACCGACCGTGACGCGCCTGACCAACACGCTGATGCGGTTGGGCTGCCTCAAGCGTGAAGTGCATTCAGGCAAGTACCAGCTGGATGTCGGTGTACTCGGTTTTGGCTACGCCATGTTGTCGAACCTGGCGATTCGCACGGTGGCCCATCCCTTGATGGAGGAGCTGGCCAATCACGCTCAGGCCGCCGTTGCCATGGCCGCCCGCGATCGTCTGCAGATGGTCTACCTGGATGTGGTCCAGGGCCAGGGCAACATGACCATGCGCCGGCAGATCGGCAGTTATTTGCCACTGGCACAGAGTTCGGTGGGTCGGGCGTGCCTGGCAGCGATGCCGGAAACCGAGCGGGAGTTTCTGCTCGATCACATTCGCCAGCGGGAAGCAGAGCAATGGCCAGCCATCCGCAAGGGTCTGGACAGGACATTCAGGGATTTCGCCGACTACGGCTTCTGCCTGTCGATCGGTGAGTGGCACCGCGACGTCAACTCCGTTGCCGTGCCGTTGCTGCACCCGCAGTACGGGTTGCTGACCTTCAACTGCGGTGGGCCGAGCTTCCAGCTGTCCCGTGAAAAGCTCGTGGACGATATCGGGCCTCGCCTGATCAACATGGTCAACAACATTGGCGCCGCTGCTCGCTGAAAGCACGGAGTAACGGCGCCCTTAAACAACCGGCTCGCTTGCGAGCCTCGAGGAGCGCACATGATCCGTGATACCGAAACCCTGCAGATTCTGCTGGATTCCCTTCGCCAGTTCGTCAGCGAAGTGCTGATTCCCCGCGAAAACGAAGTGGCTGAAACCGACGCGATCCCACAGGACATCGTCGAGCAGATGCGGGAACTGGGCCTGTTCGGCCTGACACTCCCGGAAGAGTTCGGTGGCTTGGGCGTGACCATGGAAGAAGAGGTGAACATCGCCTTCGAGCTGGGTCGCACCTCTCCGGCGTTTCGCTCCTACATCGGCACCAACAACGGGATCGGCTCCATCGGTATCCTCCTGGACGGCACTGAAGAACAGAAGCGTCATTACTTGCCGATGCTGGCCAGCGGCGAACTGCTGAGTTCCTTTTGCCTGACCGAGCCGGATGCCGGCTCGGATGCCGCCTCGCTCAAGACCACGGCGGTGCGTGACGGCGACAGCTACATTCTCAACGGCACCAAACGCTTCATCACCAATGCCCCCCACGCCGGCATCTACACCGTGATGGCGCGGACCAATCCCGGGATCAAAGGCGCCGGCGGCATCAGCGCGTTTATTGTCGAGCGCGGAACACCCGGCGTGTCATTGGGCAAGCCCGACCACAAAATGGGTCACAAAGGGGCGCACACCTGCGATGTGATCTTTGAAAACGCGCGGGTACCGGCCAGCCAACTGATCGGCGGCATCGAAGGCGTAGGCTTCAAGACCGCCATGAAAGTACTCGACAAGGGGCGCCTGCATATCGCGGCCCTGAGCGTCGGTGCCGCCGAGCGGATGCTCGACGATGCCTTGCGCTATGCACTGGAACGCAAACAGTTCGGCACCCCTATCGCCGAGTTCCAACTGATCCAGGCCATGCTCGCCGACAGCAAGGCCGAGATCTATGCCGCTCGCTGCATGGTGCTCGATGCCGCGCGCAAGCGTGACGACGGCCATAACGTCAGCACCGAAGCCTCCTGCGCCAAGATGTTCTCCACGGAAATGTGCGGACGCGTCGCCGACCGTTGCGTACAGATTCATGGCGGTGCCGGCTATGTCAGCGAATATGCCATCGAGCGTTTCTACCGCGACGTTCGCCTGTTCCGGATTTATGAAGGCACCACCCAGATCCAGCAGTTGGTCATCGCCCGGAACATGATCCGCGACGCCCAGCGCTGAGGCTCGGCTTTTCAGATCCCGGTTCGAGTTCTCCTCAAATAAATACAACAGGGTAACGTCATGGACACTGCTGCTCAGGCCAGTGCGATTACGCACGCCAAAACCAGTACCTGGGTACTGGTCTTCATCTTCTGCTTTCTTGGATTGTTGATCGACGGCGCCGATCTGATGCTGCTCTCCTACAGCCTGGGCAGCTTGAAGGCCGAGTTTGGCCTGAGCAACGTAGAGGCCGGCAGCCTGGGTAGTTTCACCCTGGCCGGCATGGCCATCGGTGGCATCTACGGCGGCTGGGCCTGTGATCGTTTCGGCCGGGTGAAAACCGTGGTCTGGAGTATCGCGCTGTTTTCCCTGGGCACCGCGATACTGGGCCTGACGCACAGCTATTGGCAGTTCGCAATCACCCGATTCATTGCTTCGCTGGGCATCGGCGCGCTGTACGTCGCGTGCAATACGCTGATGTCCGAATACGTACCCACCCGCTATCGCACAACGGCACTGGGCACCCTGCAGGCAGGCTGGTCGGTGGGCTACATCGTCGCAACGCTGCTGGCCGGCTGGATCTTGCCGACCCATGGCTGGCGGTGGCTTTTCTACATCGCCATCATCCCGGTGGTTCTCGCCCTGGTGATGCAGCGCTTCGTTCCGGAACCGCAAGCCTGGATCAACGCCCAGGCCGAGCGTGCCAGGAACAGACTGGCGGGCATCCAGCACCGCTCCGGGGAAAAACGCGATGGCATGTTCAAACAGATTTTCGCTGATCCGCAGGCTCGCCGCATGTTCATGCTCTGGGCTCTGACCGCCGGCTTCCTGCAGTTCGGCTACTACGGTGTCAGTAACTGGATGCCGACGTACCTGGAAAGTGAACTCGGGGTGAAATTCAGCGCCATGACCGGCTACATGGTGGGCACCTACACCGCCATGATCCTCGGCAAAGTGCTTGCCGGGCTGGCGGCTGACCGCATCGGACGCCGTGCCGTATTCGCCTTTGGCGCCCTGGGAACCGCCGTGTTCCTGCCGGTGATCGTGCTGTTCCAGAGCCCGGAAAACATTCTCTGGCTACTGGTGATATTCGGCTTCCTGTACGGCATTCCCTACGGTGTGAACGCCACCTACATGACGGAAAGCTTCGAGGCCAAACTGCGCGGATCCGCCGTCGGCGGTGCCTACAACATCGGGCGCCTGGGGGCTGCGGTGGCGCCTGCCGCCATCGGTTTCCTCGCCTCCCAGGGCTCGATTGGCGTGGGCCTGCTGGTCATGGGGGCGGCCTATTTCATCTGTGGCGTGATTCCGGCGTTGTTTATCAAGGACAAGCAGTTCGACCCACAGAGGCAGTAGCGCCGATACCCACAACCCTTGGACCCGCCAACGCCAGAGGAAGACGAATTCAACACACCGGCGGCCAATTGATGATTGCTGATCACAGCGAACATCTTCATTAGCCAGCGTAGTGGATTTCAAAAGAATGCCGACCTTCCCTCGAGCACTGAGCGATTGCTTCAAGGCCGTTTTCAACCCGTCGACCCCGGCACTCCAGTTTGCCCTCAAGAACATGCTTGGGGGCGGCCTGGCGCTGTACCTGGCGTTCTTCCTGGACATGCAGCAGCCACAATGGGCGTTGATCACGGTGTTCATCGTCAACCAGCCATTGAGCGGCATGGTGCTGTCCAAGAGCGCCTACCGATTGCTTGGCACCGTTGTCGGTGCCGTGGTCTCCCTGGGCATGATCGGCCTGTTCGGCCAGACACCCTGGCTGTTCCTGCCGTGCATGGCATTGTGGCTGGGCGTTTGCACGGCAGGCGCTTCGCTGTACCGCAACAACGCATCCTATGGCTTCGTACTCGCCGGCTACACCACGGCGATCGTCGCCCTGCCCTCTACCGCCGCGCCCCTGAACATCTTCGATCAGGCGCAAGCACGTTTTTTTGAAATCACCCTCGGCATCGTCTGCGCATCGTTGGTGAGCACCCTGCTGTGGCCACGTCGCATCGAACGCCAACTTGCGCTCCAGGCCCGTGGGGTCTGGCAGAGCGGAATGACCGCGGCGGCTTCCGAGCTGCTGGGCGTCGACCCGCGCAAGGGCTTGCTCGGTGCATTGGGCCGCATTGTTTCGGTGGACTCCCAGCGCGATCACGCCGGGTTCGAGGGCCCCTCGGGGCGCCTGCGAGCACAAGCTCTGCGGGTGATGAACCGCGACTTGCTCAGCCTGCTTCGCGTGAGTCGTGGTGTGGCACGCCTGCGCCTGATACTGGACCAGGCGTCGGGCGAATACGTCGACCCACTGATCGAAGGCGTGGCCCAGGCGTTGGCCGACGGTGACGAAGCGGCCCTCGACCGGCAAGCGCTTGCGCTGGATGAACGCCTTCTGGTCACAGGCCTCGATCCGCAGGTGCGCGCATGCCTGATGCGCATGGCCCTGGTGCTGCGTCTGGCCACAGTCGCCATCCAATCACTCAAGGCCGTGGAGCAAGGCGAGCCTGTCAGCAATGTCCCCGGGCCGCTGGCCTGGCACCGGGATATCGAGCAAGGCGTCATGTCCGGCCTGCGTAGCGCCCTGGCCTTTCTTGCTGTCACCGGGTTTTGGGTGTTCACCGCCTGGCCTGCGGGGCTGGGGGCGGTATCAAGCTGCGGTGTGGTGCTCAGCCTGTTTGCCGGACGTGAAGCGCCTGCCGAGGCGGCGCTGAACTTCCTCAAGGGCATCGCCCTGTCGGTACCGGTCGCGGCGCTGGTCGCCTTCGGCCTGCTGCCTGGCTGGGAAGGTTTCCCCATGCTGTGCCTGGGGCTTGGCGTGCCGCTGTTCATTGCCTCGCTGTGCCTGAGCCAACCCGGCATCGCCGCTATTGCCTCGGCGTTCTGCATCTTCTTCGTGACCAACGTCGCGCCCGCAAACGTCATGAGCTACGACTTCGATCAGTTCCTCAACAAGGCCTTGGCCACTTTGTTCGGGGTGGGCATTTCAGTCGCCGTCTTCCGGCTGGTGACCCTGGGGCCTGGCTTGCGCCACTATCGCCGACTGGTCGAAGCGTCCTTGGCCGACCTCTCCCGGCTGACTCAACGGCCACTGGAACAGGCCGAAGGCTGGTTCGGCGGCCGCATGGCCGACCGCCTGATGCGCCTGGCGCAATTGCGCACCCAACAACCGGATGAACCCAACCCACATTGGCACAACGGTCTCTACGGCCTCGACCTGGGCGGCGAACTGTTGCACCTGCGCGGCTGCCTGACCGAAGCCAGCGGCCCGTCGGCACGCGAACGTGACCGGTATTTGCACGATGTCGCTCACCTGCTCAAACAAGCTCCACCAACACCGGACCAGGTGACGCGGCTGGATGAACCCAGCGTACAACTGCTCAAGGTGCTGGATGCAGACACACGAATGACCACGAGGCGACAGGAACTGGCGCGTGTGGCGGTGTTGCAGTTGCAGTTTTTATGGCGGCGGTGGTGTCACTCATGCCCGCCCTCTCGCTAACCCATTTCCCCTGTAGGAGCTGGCTTGTCGGGCCGCCGCATCGCAGCGAAAGCGGCCTGTCAGTCGACTTTGATGTTGACTGTGCCGCCGTCTTCGCTGGCAAGCCAGCTCCTACAGTTCACGCACAAGTGGCCAGCGACGCGCCAAGCCCGTACCCAATGCCAATCGCCCGGGGCCCGCGACAAAAATCGTCGAGAAGACGATCAGCAACAGCCAGGCAAACTGCCCTTCGGCCAGGCTCCACTCCGGATGCACCCAGATCACCGAAACCGCGAGCAAAAACAGCACCGGCAAGGTCGCAAGGCGTGTCAACACGCCGAGGACGATAAACACCGGGCACAGCACTTCGGCAAAAATCGCCAGTGACAAGGTCAACCAGCTCCCCAAGCCAAACGGGTCTTCGATCACGCCCAGTTCGTGGTCGAAATGCAGCAGCTTGGGGATGCCATGCACGGACAACAGCAGCAGGCACCCGGTGATGCGCAGCCAGCACAGTGCAACATCGGTGGCGGTGGTTGTCGTTTCAATATCAGTCGTAGACATGTTTGCCGGCCTCAAATCGGTTTCGCCAACCAGGGATAGCGCAAGCAGTCCTGCCCTGCGTAATCCGGATCGAGATAGATGAAACAACGATGGATCTTCCAGTCACGGACTTCGAAAACATCACACCAATACCCGGCGGCCCAGTCCGGATTGCCGGCGCACCACGCGCCATCCACATGCTCACCGTGGCTTGTGCCTTCACACACGACGACATCCGTTCCGGAAAAAACCCAGTTGAAATGAGCGTAGTCATGGGTGATTGAAATCAGCCGCGCACTCAAGTCCGCAAACAATTCAGCGATCTGCGTACGCCCGGTCGCGATCCCCCATTTGGGGAAGTAAACCTGTGCGTCTTCGGAAAACAGCTCCAGGATATGGCGGCCATCCGGGGCGACACCGCCGTTATCAAAGGCCCTGAAGTAGTCCAGGATCACTGATTTGCGATGCTCGTCACTCATCGTCATGTTGCTCAGCATGATGATTCGCTCCACTGAAATCCGCCCCGTCCGTTTCCCGTCCCTAGAATGCAAAACAGGAACAACCGAAGGCTCCCCAGAAATCTCTGAAGTCATTGACCGGCACAGACGACAACCGGGCCCGGTCGTGACTGTGTGAGTGAACGGCACAAGGACCACTGCACTGGTGCGCCCGGACAGCGGCCATCGCATTGGGCTTCCAGTGCCCCGGAACCTTGCTGACAGGTGACCAATCCGGCATGACCGGCAGCGCGGGCGGTGCCAATTGGTCGAACTCACCGGCACCATAAACGACCTTGCCTCCCACCACCGTCAACACCGATTCGATCCACTTGATCGCTTCGTCTTCGACGCTGAAGAAATCGGCGCTCAAGGCCACGACGTCAGCCAGTTGACCGACCTTGATCTGCCCTTTCTTGCCCTGCTCCGACGAGAACCAGGCGCTGCCATGGGTATACAGCTGCAACGCGGTATCCCGTGACAGACCTTGCGGATACAGCGTCATGCCGCCCACGGTTTTTCCACTGACCAGCCAGTACAGCGATGTCCACGGGTTATAGCTCGACACCCGGGTCGCGTCGGTGCCTGCGCCCACGGGTACGCCTTCGGCGAGCATCCGCTGGATGGGCGGCGTGTGCTCGGCGGCCTTGTTGCCATAACGCTCGACAAAATATTCGCCCTGGAACGCCATCCGGTCCTGAATGGCGATGCCGCCACCCAACGCCCGGACGCGCTCGATGTTTTCAGGGGTGATGGTTTCGGCGTGATCGAAAAACCAGGGGAGGCCATTGAAGGGAATGTCCCGGTCGACCTTCTCAAACACGTCGAGCATCCGCGTGATGGATTCGTTGTAAGTCGCATGCAGCCGGAAGGGCCAACGGTGTTCGACCAGATGGCGAACCACCGGCTCCAGTTCCTGCTCCATGCTTGGCGCAAGATCGGGGCGTGGCTCGAGGAAGTCCTCGAAGTCGGCGGCAGAGAACACCAGCATTTCACCGGCACCGTTATGACGGAAGAAATCGTTGCCGTCGCCGGGCTTGACCAGGCTGGTCCAGCTCTTGAAGTCCGCCAGTTCCTGCTTGGGCTTTTGCGTGAACAGGTTGTAAGCGATGCGTACGCTCAACTGGTCTTTATCGGCCAGTTCGCGAATGACTTTGTAATCGTCGGGGTAATTCTGGAAGCCACCCCCCGCGTCGATGGCGCTCGTGACGCCCAACCGGTTGAGCTCACGCATGAACTGGCGTGTCGAGTTGACCTGATATTCCAGCGGCAATGTCGGGCCTTTGGCCAGTGTCGAGTAAAGGATCATCGCATTGGGGCGGGCGATCAGCATACCGGTTGGATCGCCATTGGCATCGCGCTGAATTTCCCCACCCGGTGGATTGGGCGTATCGCGGGTGTAGCCGACCACTTTCAACGCGGCACGATTCAACAGCGCACGATCATACAAATGCAGGACGAACACCGGCGTGTCGGGAGCGGCTTTGTTCAGTTCGTCCAGGGTCGGCATGCGCTTTTCGGCGAACTGGAATTCCGTCCAGCCGCCCACCACCCTCACCCACTGTGGCGCGGGCGTACGATCGGCTTGTACCTTGAGCATGCGCAGGGCATCCGCCAGCGAAGGCACGCCTTCCCAACGCAGTTCCAGATTGAAATTCAAGCCACCCCGGATCAGATGGAGGTGGGAATCGTTCAGCCCGGGAATCACTGTGCGTTTGTTCAAGTCAATGACCTGAGTGGCGCTGCCGCGCGTGGCCATGATGTCTTCGTCATTGCCAACCGCGATGAATTTCCCGTCTTTGATAGCCACGGCACTGGCCGTGGGTTTCTCGCGATCAACGGTGTGAAAGCGGCCATTGATCATGATCAAATCAGCGTTCATGGTGCCTCCTGATTGTCAGCGTTTGCGATGCAATGCTTGCTGCCGCCTTCACCGGCAAGGCCGGCGCCTGTCGATTCGCGGTGTGCCGGGTTTCACGGACGCCCGCTTTTATCACCACTGAGCCAGGGTGCGAACAGACGGGTCACAGGCGGCATGAACACGTACACCACCAGCAGGACGATGGTCAGCGTAATCACCACATTGCTCTGGACATACCCTCCCAGCCACGGAACCCGTGCGAACAACAGGCCCCAGCACAAGGGGACAATCAATGACAGCGGAAGGATGACCAAAAAGGTAATGCAAGCCTGTTTCCACCGCGGCGGCGGTGACGCCTGGGCTGTCTCGGGCGTGAACCAGAACTCGCGCCCCTGGCTGACCTCCAGTTGATCACCATCGGCCAGCAGGTCTTGCACCTCAGCCACCAGCAACCGACGGTCCTCGGAGTCCAGCCAGGCCTGAAGCTTTTCCGTGCAGGAGAAGCGCAGGACACTCGTGAATAGATGAACGCCGTCCTGATGGCTGCGAAAAACATCCACGCCCAAGTGCCCTTCATAACCCTTGGCGGTATTGACTGTTTTTCGCAACCAGTCTTCATAGGCGTTCTCACTGCCCTGCCGGGCCCGGTGCCGAACGACTAACGTGGCCACTTCATTGGCATCGAAAATGCTCATTGCGACCTCCCGAGTGACCGACGCCTGAGTGCGCCTCATCCCCCTACGGGATGAGGCGTAAAACAGATCAGTGACCTTCCGAGGCGTTGAACATCGTCTTGGCGTAAATCAAGCCCAGACCATAAGCGCCGCCATGGGCAATGGAGGTCTTCACCGTCTCGTTGTAGGTGTCGCTTCGGGCCCAGTCGCGCTGCAGTTCCAGCAGGTACTGAAGCGAAGTCATTGGCCGTGCGCCTGCCTGGACCATACGGGTAATGGCGCGTTCGTGAGCCTCATCCGAAACGTCACCGCAGGCATCACAGATGATGTAGACCTCGAACCCTTGCTCGAGCGCCGAGATCGCAGGGCCGACGATGCAGACCGACGTCCACAGACCGGCAAGCACGATTCTATCGCGACCGATCTTGTTCACTTCCACGGCGATCCGCTCGTCTTCCCAGGTGTTCATGCTGGTGCGATCAATGAGCGCCTGGCCAGCAAACGTCGAGGTGATTTCCTCGAACATGGGGCCTGAAAAGCTCTTTTCAGCGACCGTGGTAAGAATGGCCGGAACACCAAATTCCCTGGCGGCCTTGGAGATCAATGCAGCGTTGTTGCGAAGGGTGACCGCGTCTATGGATTTAGTGGCAAATGACATCTGTGACTGGAAGTCGATCAGGATCAGAGCGTGGTTGGATGGATCCAACAAGCCTTTACCGGGTGTTGCTTTTGCAGTTGCCATGACACTTCTCCGAATACGTTTGGGAGTGTGCATTCTCAGGGTGTGTTGGAGCCGGCGATTGTATGGATGTGCGATTTTGGAAGGTTTGTGCGCAGATAATTTGCTGATTCCCGGATCGGGACAGCCTGGCACCACGAAAAGGATGAATGGCCCTCACCCTTTGTTGCAACTGTCGGATCATGTACCAGACTGGATGTCAAAAACGGCCGGCACCTGCACCTGTATCCCGACTTCGAGGAAGCTTGCGCATGCATCCGATACCCGAAAAAAACACCCCCGCTACCCGCACACCGTCCATCGATGAATTCTTGCTCATCCATTTGTACAGCATCGAGGCGTCTGACCCGGTCATGTTTCACTTGGCCTCTGCGGTGATGCCCATGCTCAACCAGCCGGATGAAGCCAATCGCTTTTTCATCGATCAAGTCATGATGGCCATGCAGGCGCACCTGTCCCTCCAGCAGGGTCAGAAAAGCGTTGCCGTGTCTGCGAAGGATCGAGGCCTGGCGCCCTGGCAGCAGCGACGTGCCAGGGAAATGTTGTGCGCGCACATTGTCGATGGTGTATCCGTTGAAAAACTGGCCCGTGAATGCTCCTACTCTCGCTGCCATTTCAGCCGGGCGTTCAAGCTCAGTCTCGGTTCCAGTCCTCATCAGTACCTTCTGCAATTACGCGTGGACAAAGCCAGGAAGCTGCTCCTGAATCCCTCACTGAAAATTACCGATATCGCGATTGATTGCGGATTCTCCGACAGCTCGCATTTCTCCAGGGTCTTCAGTCGATGTACGGGGTTCTCGCCTTCTTACTGGCGTCAGCTCACTACTGGCTTTCGATATTCCCCTGGCCCGGAGGGTTGATGAGCCTATCGGCCCCTGACGCCATCGCCCATCAGGTCCCGAATCACTTCAGCAAGAATACCGACCCCTTCATCAATCTCCCGGGTCGTCAGGCCGGCATAACCCAGAATGAGCCCTGCTGGGCGCTCGCACGCCGATGACCCGGGGTCGGCGAACAGCGGCGCGAGCGGATAAACGCCAACCCCGCGCTCGAGAGCGGACGCCTGTAGCGCAAGCTCGTCCACGGCGCGAAGTGCCGGCAGCAGCAACACGCCATGCAGCCCCGCCGCCATGCCGACCAGTTGCCCCTGCCCTGCCAGATGCTGCTCGACAGCCTCCAGCAGTGCTTTTCGTCGCCGCTCGTTCTCCCGGCGCAGGCGGCGCACGTGGCGCTCATAGGTGCCACTTTCGATCAACGAGGCCAGCACGTTTTGCTCCCAGCGCGCCGAGTGACGATCCGTCATCCGCTTGGCTTCGCGGAACACATGAACCAGCTCGTGGGGCAGCACCAGATACCCGAGCCTGAGCTGCGGCGAGAGTGCCTTGGAGAAGGTGCCGACATAAATGACCCGGGCATCGGTGTCCATCGATTGCAGCGCGTCGATGGGCCGCTGGCCATAACGAAACTCGCCGCCGTAATCGTCCTCGATGATCCATGCGTGGTGTCGGCTTGCCCACCTCAGCAGTTCCTGGCGACGGGCGATGGACAGCACGGCGCCCATGGGAAACTGGTGCGACGGGGTCACATAGGCCAACCGCACGCGATCATCGTCCGGCAGATGGCGGGTATCCAGCCCGGCGGTATCGACCGCTATGGGCAGCGCCGTCGCACCCGTGGCCTCGAAGCTGTATCGGGCCATGCGGTAGCCCGGTTCCTCGAAAGCGAAGGCATCGTGCGGATCGAGCAGAAGCCGGGCGCACAGGTCCACCCCCTGCTGCGAACCATGCACCACGAGAATCTGCTCCACGTCGCACACCAGGCCGCGGGCGCGGCGCAGGTAGCCCTGCAGCGCGCTGCGCAGGCGCGCTTCCCCTTCGGGCTGACCGTAATAGAGGTTTGTCTGACGCTTGACCAGTTCGGCGCGGTAAGCGCGCTGCCAACCCAGGGCCGGGAAATCCCGCGAGGCCACCGAGCCGTACTTGAAGTCGATGCGGGCCAGTGGCGAAGCGACGCTGTACGGCTCGAGGGCGGCCACTCGCTGACCGTACAAAGACAGTGCGGGCGGCAGTTTCCGGCTCTGCGGCGAGTCCGCTTTGACCGCCCCGGACGGGGTACTCATCCCCTGTGCCACCCGGGCGGCCTTGCCCGCCGAGGTCACGACAAAGCCCTCGGCGGCGAGTTGTTCGTAGACCGCCGTCACGGTGGTGCGCGACACGCCTAGCTCGGCCGCCATTGCCCGAGTCGAAACCAGTTTCGCGCCTGCGGCGAGCGTGCCGTCCTCGATCTGCGCCCGCAGCCTGGCATAGATACGGCGCTCCGTACCGCGGGAGGATACATTCGATTCGGTTGAAAACTGGCCCATGGAGAAACCTCGAAACTGGCACTTTTTCTTGTGCAGGTCATGGTCGAGATTATGGGCTCGCATCCATCCGGAATGAATCCCCAGAGGGCCGACACTTTGGAACTGACCATCACCACCCTCCTTGTCACCTTCGCCGGGGTCTTTCTGATCTGTTTCATGAAGGGCGCATTCGGCGGCGGCTTTGCCATTGTCGGCATCCCGCTGCTGTCGCTGGTGATGGACCCGATCACGGCCGGCGGCCTGCTCGCGCCGTTGTTCATCGCCATGGACCTGTTCGGCCTGCGCTACTGGAAGCCATCCACCTGGTCCAGGGTGGACCTGAAACTGCTGGTGCCCGGGCTGGTCGTTGGCATCGGCGTCGGCTATCTGCTCTTTCGCGTGATGGACCACCGTGCCGTCGCCATTGTCATGGCCGTGGTCACGCTGACGTTTGTCGCTCTCTGGTTCAAGGCCGGCGGCGAAGTCAGGGTCCAGCCGCGCTCAAAACCCAAGGCCGTGGCCGCAGGCCTCACATCGGGCATCACGACCATGGTCGCGCACTCGGGCGGACCACCGCTGGCGATCTACCTGCTGCCGCTGGGCCTGAGCAAGCAGCTCTACGCCGGAACCACCAGTATGTTTTTCACGGTGGGCAACCTGCTCAAGGCCGTGCCCTGGCTGATGTTGGCCAAACCGACCGGCAACGTATTGAGCCTGACGGCCATCTGTCTGCTCGCCGTACCCAGTGGTGTCTGGTTGGGCTGGCGGCTGCACGCCAGACTGGACCAGCGCCAGATGTACCGCGCCTGTTATGGATTGCTGGTGGTTACGGCCGTGAAGCTGCTGTGGGATGGGGTCAGTGGTTATATGGCCTGAGAGCCTGATCGCACGAGCAACGCACCCCTGACTATTCTATTTTCTCGATCATAGGCGTCGATTTTATTCGGCTATTACTCGTTCTTCCCCTATGCGAAATTCCTCATCGACGTGGCAACGTTGCCACGCTCGATCAGGAGCTCAAACGTGAGAACCCTCCTCTACATCCTCTTGTTTACGGTGATGTGCGCCAGCGCCAGTGCCGCGCAACCCAATAGTTACAAGCAGGATGTCCAACGCTGGTACGACGCCTTCGACAGGAATGATCCGAGCCTGATCGACAAAATATTGAGCGACAACTGGCTGGACATTCCCTCAAGCCCCGATCAAGTCCCTGGCCCGGCTGGCGCCAAGGCCGTGCTCAAGCACCTGCACAGCACGTTCTCCGACTTCAGCATCAAGATTGAGGAAGTCTTGCAGGACGGCAACAAGGTCATCGTGCGCTCGCGTATCTCTGGCATCCAGACCGGAACCTTCGCTGGCGTGGCGCCGACCCACCGCAGAATCAACATCATGGCCACCGATATCCATGAATTCCAGGATGGAAAAATCGTGCGCACCTGGCACATGGAGGATTGGATGACTGGGTTGCATCAGCTCGGCGTTGTACAACACTGAAACCACCCGGCCAATTGAGGACAAGAAAATGAGTAGCGCTGCGCAGTTGCTGCACCTGCATTTCCAGACGTTTATTGATGACCACGAACAGTGGAAGACACTGATCGCCGATAATCTGCTGTGGGAGCTTCCCTATGCGCCGGGTCTGGGTCATCCCGAACGACTGAACGGCCGTCAGGAAGTGCTGAACCATGTGGGCTGGTTCGTTGGCGCGGTCGAAAATTTCCGCTTTCACGACCTGAAGATCCACGCCTTTGCCGATCCCGGCATGGCGGTGGCTGAGGTCAAGGCAGAAGGCTTGATCAAGCCTACAGGCCGAATCTATCGCCAGGACTACGTCCTTTTTTGCCGGGTAGAGAATGGCAAGATCGTCTTCCTGCGCGAGTACTTCGACCCCATCCGCGCGGCCCATGCGCTCGATACACCGATATCCGCCGCGCAGCCATAGGGATTGAAAGTCCTCGCTCTACAAACCGGCCCTGTATTCATTGGGTGTGGTATTGAACCAACGGCGAAAGGCGCGGAAGAAATTGCCTGGCGCGGCGAAGCCCAGCAGATAGGAGATTTCCTGCAGGGTGAGTTGGGGCTGCATCAAATACTGGCCGGCCAGCTCTCGGCGAGTACCGTCGAGCAGTAGATGAAAACCGGTGCCTTCCGCTTGCAGGCGGCGCTGCAAGGTACGCTCGGACATTAACATTGCCTGGGCCACCACTTCACGTTTGGGCTCCCCCTGGGGCAGCAAACGACAGAGCAACTGGCGCACCTGATGGGTGATCTGGCCATCCGAAAAGCGCGCCAGGTATTCGCCGGCGAAGCGTTCGTGCAATTGCGCCAGGGCTTCGTTGGCAGAATGCAGCGGAGTATCCAGATCGGTGCGGTCGAACAACAATGCATAGTGCCCGGCATTGAACTTCAGGGGGGCCTGGAACACCTCGCGATAGGGTGTCAGATGAGCCGGCGCAGGTCCGGTAAAGCTGACAAGGCGAGGCGTCAATGGACGGCACGCCAGCCAGCGGCAAAAAGCCAGAATATAGGCCAGCGACCCCTCTGCACTTTCCCTGGCGGAAGGTAAACGATCGCCGTGAATGGCCAGCGTCAACTCATAGCCGTCCGATGTAGGGTGAAGGCTGAGATCTGCACTCTCCCCAATGATGCGCTGGTAGCGGACCAGACTGGATATCCCCTCATGCAAGTTGCGGCTGGACATCAAGGCATAGCCAACCACATGGAAGGAGGATGGTCGCACCACCTGGGCCAGGTTCAGGGCAATGACGGGATTGCCCGAGGCTTCTACCGCCAGGTGCCATAGGCCCGTCATGCCATCCTGGGGGAAGCGTGCTTCGGGATCACTCAGCGCGCAATAGTCCATCCCAAGACGTTCGAACAGGCTGCGGCAGTCGACACCGCCCATTTCCAGGGCGCGGACAATGGCGCTTGCCCAGCCGGAGGAAGTAGTACGCGGACTCATCTGCAGATTCCCACTCGATTCAGGCGCAGCCGTTTTACACCAGCATCCACACGCGAGACAACATTGACCGGCCTCACCCTCCGCCGTTGTTTCATTCTGATGTTCACCTTAGGACGATGTAGGAGCGAGCTTGCTCGCGATGGACTCAAGAGCACCGTGTTTAGCCAGTAAACACGCGTCATCGTTAACGACCATCGCGAGCAAGCTCGCTCCTGCATAGGTCCACATCAGGCGCGACCTTCTCGCCCCATGCAAGGACGCCGGCGTACTGGCCCAGCAATGATATTGAAGTTTCATGAGGCATATACCTGACCGGCAAGGCGAGCAGTCTGGCTGGCAAGGAGAATTTCGTCCTTCTCCCCTCCTCACTAGACTCGTTTGCATCCCGATCAACCGCCGGGTTTGCCTCGCTGCGAGTACAACAATAATGAATGCATCGCCCTTACTGACTACATTCCTTCCCATCGCCCTGGGCTTCATCATGCTCGGTCTGGGGTTGTCGCTCACCTCGGCGGATTTTGCCCGAGTGGTGAAATTTCCTAAGCCCGTCCTGATCGGCCTTGTCTGCCAGTTAGTCCTGCTACCACTTTTGTGCTTCCTCATTGCCAAGGGGTTTGGTCTGGCACCGGTACTGGCCGTGGGCCTGATGCTCCTGGCGGCCTCCCCTGGCGGCACCAGTGCCAACCTCTACAGCCACTTGGCTCAGGGTGATGTCGCACTGAACATCACCCTGACGGCCGTGAATTCGGTGGTGGCGATTATCACCATGCCGCTGCTCGTCAATGGGGCACTGATGTACTTCATGGCAGATGGTCAGGCCATTCCATTGCAATTTACCAAAGTCGTGCAGGTGTTCTTCATCGTCCTGGTGCCGGTCGCGGTGGGCATGCTGGTACGCAAACTGGCGACACGTTTCGCCGTTCTCATGGAACGCCCGATGAAGATCATTTCCGCGTTATTCCTAATAGCCACTGTAGCGCTCGCCTTAGTCAAAGATTGGCAGACGGTATTGGACTACGCGCCCGTCGTCGGTATGGCCGCATTGCTGTTCAATGTGCTCAGCCTCGGCGTCGGCTACTGGGTACCACGCCTGTTCCGGTTGCCGCAGCGCCAGGCCGTCGCCATCGGCATGGAAATCGGCATTCACAATGGCGCTCTGGCTATCGCCCTGGCGCTCAGTCCGACATTGCTGAACAACCCGACCATGGCCATTCCGGCAGCCATTTACAGCGTGCTCATGTTCTTCACTGCTGCAATCTTCGGTTGGTGGGTCAATGCAACCCATGCCAGAGAACTGAGGATCAAGGCAGACGTCCCGGCCCACGTGTCTCAAAGGTAGTTTTTGTTACCGAAACGATCACCAAAAAAGGAGGCCGTACCATGGGATATTCCGACTACAAGTGTTTCCGGTTCAGGTTTGATGCTGGCGTTGCATTCGTCAGCATCCATCACCCGCCGATAAATCTTCTTGATGAAGTGCTCTCGCTGGAATTCGACAAGCTGGGCAAAGAACTCGAGGTCGATGAGAACGTCCGAGTCGTGGTCCTGCAGAGCGAACTTCCCGATTTCTTTATCGCTCACTCTGGATTGGGGCGGGTTGGAGCCGCTCCCAAAACGGTGTCCCCTACTCGCAGTTTTCGCCTTACACAGATGATCGGCGAACGGTTCAGGAACATGCCCAAGGTCACCATCGCAAAAATCGAGGGGCGGGCTCGGGGCGGAGGCAGTGAGATCGCGCTGGCCATGGACATGTGCTTTGCGGCCCTGGACAAAGCGATTTTCTCCCAACCAGAGGTCGCGGTCGGGCTCGTTCCGGGCGGTGGCAGTACGCAAAGGTTGCCCCGGCTCGTCGGAAGGGGACGCGCCCTGGAAGTGCTGTTGGGTTGCAACGATTTTTCAGCAGCGCAGGCAGAACGCTACGGTTTTATCAATCGAGCATTGCCAGCGGACGAGCTGACACCTTTTGTCGAGCAACTCGCTCACCGTATCGCCTCATTCCCCGCGCATGCCATCGCTCATACCAAGGCGGCCGTGGATACCGGAGCATTTGGCACCTTGGCAGAGGGGCTTCTGGTGGAAGCCCATGCGTCGGACTTGAGCGTCGCAAGCGACGTGACCCAAGCCCGCGTGGCGCAAGCGTTGAAGGTCGGCGCTGAAACCTATGAGGGTGAGCTTGAGATGAACTTTATGTCGAAACTTTCCCCACTGTACCCATAGCGCCACCGCGGATTGCCATTTGGCAGCGCTTTGTCCTGCCCCCCCCCCTTCCTGATCAACCACAAATAGAGGTTCACTCCCATGCGATACGTTCACTTCAACCATCAAGGTCGCGCCGTGCTGGGCGTACACACCCCCGAGGGTGTCAAAGTGCTGGGCGAAGAAACGCTGGAGTCCCTGCTTGAGCGTGGTGTGAATCTGGCCACCTACGGCGCCAACGCACCAGGGCCTATTGTCGACATTGGCGAACACGACTACCTGCCATTGATGTGCAAACCGGGGAAAATCCTCTGCCTCGGTTTGAACTACGCCGATCATGTCAAAGAGTCCTCCTACGCCCAACCGGACTACCCGACGCTGTTTGCACGTTTAAACAGCAGCCTGACGGCACACAACAAACCGCTGATTCGTCCAAAAATATCCAACGCATTGGACTACGAAGGCGAGATGGCCGTGGTCTTGAAGAGCGGGGGCCGCCATATCCCGAAAGACAAAGCGCTCGATCACGTCGCGGGCTATGCACTGTTCAACGACGGCTCGGTCCGCGATTACCAGTTCAAATCGCCGCAATGGACCGTCGGCAAGAATTTCGACGATACCGGCGCATTCGGACCGGACCTGGTCACGGCTGACGAGCTACCCGCCGGCGGCAAGGGGCTATTGCTGGAAACCCGGGTCAATGGAAAAGTCGTTCAGTGCGTCAATACCCAAGACATGATCTTTGATGTAGCGACCCTCATCTCCACCCTCAGCGAAGCGCTCACCCTGGAAGCCGGCGACGTCATCGTGAGCGGCACTCCCGCGGGCGTCGGTTTCGGCATGACCCCCAAGGTCTACCTCAAGCCCGGCGACGTGGTTGAGGTGTCAATCGAAGGTATCGGCAAACTGCTCAATCCGGTGATGGACGAAGCGTAACGGAAGCGGCAGCCCGATTCATCGCGCCCTCCTGTTGATGCAAATTTGCATCACACGTCATGAATATCGCTGCGCGCAAGCATCAGTATCGATATTTATACTGCACGGACTTGGGGGGGCTTCGCTCAATGATCCACCCGGATCCATCGAGCATCATTTTTTTGAGGAGTGATCGCTTTGTCTGATCCAATTTATCGCGTACCGGCCCTCATGACGGCCATTGAAATCAAACAGCCCGGCGGCCCCGAAGTCCTGGTGCCGACGACGCGCCCGGTACCGACGCCAGCCGCCGACCAGGTGCTGATCCGCATCCACGCGGCGGCCGTGAACGGTCCGGACGTGTTCCAGCGCAAAGGACTGTACGATCCACCCGCCGGCGTGACGGACATTCCCGGGCTGGAAGTGTCAGGTCAGGTGGTCGCCGTGGGTTCCAACGTGTCCGACTTCCAGATCGGTGAGCGGGTGTGTGCATTGATTCCCGGCGGTGGTTACGCAGAATTTGCAGTGGCGGACGCCTGCAACACGATGCACATCCCTAAAGGCCTGTCGCTGTTGGAAGCGGGGGCCATGCCCGAAACGTTCATGACGGTATGGCTGAACGTTTTCCAGCGCGGCAAGCTGGATGCCGGCGAGTCGGTGTTGATCCATGGCGGCGCGTCGGGTATCGGCACCACGGCGATCATGCTGGCGAAGGCATTTGGCGCTTCGAAAATCATCACGACCGTCGGCTCGCAGGCGCATCAGGACGCCAGCCTGGCGCTGGGTGCGGACCTCGCGATCAATTATCTGGAGGCCGATTTCGTCACCGAAACGAAGCAGGCCACCGCTGGAAAAGGTGTCGATGTGATCCTCGACATCATTGCCGGCGACTATGTGCAGAAAAACTATGACGTCGCCGCCATGGACGGCCGGATCCTTCAGGTGGGTGTGATCAAGGGCCCGGCGAAGGACCTCGACGTCGTACCGATGATGATGAAGCGCCTGACGCATATGGGCTCGACCTTGCGATCGCGCACCCCCGCGCAAAAGGCGACCATCATGCATGAACTCGAGCAGCAGGTCTGGCCTCATATCGAGAGCGGCAAGATCAAGCCGGTCATCTACAAGACCTTTGCGCTGACCGACGCTCGCGGCGCTCACGAGCTGATCGATTCCGGCACACACTTTGGAAAAATCGTCCTGACGACAGGCGCCACGCTCATCGCCTGATAGCCTGGCACTGCTGAATGTGCCGGCCTCTTCGCTGGCAAGCCAGCTCCTACAAGGGAACTTCGTTGGCCGCAGGATTGGCGTTCGCTGGAGATCAACACTGTAGGAGCGAGCTTGCTCGCGAAGGACGTCAACGATAACGCGCCCTGCCTGAATGACCGCGTTGCCTGGGCGCTTTTTCGCGAGCAAGCGCGCTGAGTCACTTGTAGAACAATGAAACAACCATCGCCCCTAGTAAAACTTGATCTCGTAGCCGAATCGCGATGCTGCGCTGACGATATGCTGCCCCATGATCTGACGCGCCGCCGCCGCATTGCGGTCGATGAATGCCTGCACCAACTCTTCATGCTCCCCGCGCGCCGCGTGCGGAATATTGCTGAACACCGGGCCTCGCCGCGCGAAGTTCATGGTGATCAATGCCCGCATCGGTTCGAGCACCGTGCGAATCATCGTCTCGAGATAATCGTTGCCTGACGCGGCGGCCACGGCCCGATGAAAGTCGAGGTCAGCGTTGACCGTGTCCAGCGTCGGTTCGCCTTCATATTGCATACGCAGGACCGCCGCCTGAATCGTTTTCAGCTTGCCGGGCGTCATGTGCGACGCCGTCAGCGCGGCGGCCTGGCTTTCCAGTACGGCCCGCACTTCGAACATGTTGCGGATCGTATTGTCGCCGTCCAGCAACGGCGCACTCTCGCGGGGTGCCAAAGGCTCCGGCGATTGGCTCGCGGCCGAAACGAACACACCCACGCCCTGGCGCGACTGGATCAGCCCCTGCGCTCGAAGCGTCGCGATGCCTTCCCGTACGACGTTCCTGCTGACGCCGAAGTTTTGCGCGAGAAACTGTTCGGTGGGCAAACGATCGCCCGGTCGCAGTCGTCCGGAGGCAATCTCGTCGCTCAACGAGCGGGCGATGTGCTCGGCAAGGTGAGGTCGCCGCGCGACGGGTTGCACATTCATTTCACTCATGCTCGTTCTTCCCTCTCACTTGTCTACTTAATCTACATCAGGCGACTTGTTCCCGTCAGTTAAAACTGAAGTTCTGCAACCGACATAATCATTAAATTCAATAAAATCAATATGTTGATAAACGCATAGACGAAGGCCTGAAGAAAAGCACCAGTTGTTCAGTTGATGAACAACAGGATGTCATATACGTTGTCCTCAACCTGGCGCAGGCGAAATCCGAAAATCGCCGCGACACCGTGCAACCCGCTTGAGGCGACGTCTTATGAAAATTGCCAGTATTGAAACCATTGCGCTGCGGATTCCGTTCACCACTGGAGGCAAGTCGGCCGGTGGGGTCTGGGGGCCGAAAGACCTGCAGATGGTCGATTCCCTCGTGGTTAAAATCACGACCGACGACGGCATTGTCGGTTGGGGCGAAACCTTCGGTTTCACCGCGATACCGGCGGTAAAAATCGTGATCGACACCATCCTTGCGCCCGAGCTGATTGGCAGCGATGTCACGCGCCGCGAGAAATTGCAGGGCGATTTGCAGAAGAAGTTTCACGTCTTCGGTCGCAGCGGCGCGTTCATCTACGGCTTGTCGGCGATTGATATCGCGTTGTGGGATATCGCTGGCAAAGCGGCCGGCCAACCGATCTACCAACTGCTTGGCGGCAGCGAGGCCACCTCGCTGGCGGCGTATGCAAGCCTGATCCGCTATGCCGACCCCGAGCTCATCCGCATCAATGTGCAACGCGCAGTCAACAGCGGTTTCCGCCACCTGAAGCTGCATGAGGTTGATGTCGAAGTCATCCGCGCCGCATGCGAAGCCGCCGGCCCCGACGTGGAAATCACTCTCGACGTCAACGCCCCGTGGTCCGTGCGTGAAGCGCTGGATATGACCGAGAAACTTCGTCCGCTGAATCTGCGCTGGATCGAAGAGCCGGTGTGGCCGCCGGAAAACTATTCGGGCCTGTCGACGGTGCGCAGGCAAGGCGGCATTCCGGTTGCGGCCGGCGAGAATGCGTCGACGCTGATGGACTTCCAGCACCTGCTCGAAGCCGGCGCGGTCGATTTCATTCAGCCCAGCCCGGCAAAAATGGGTGGCATCACCGAACTGCAAAAAGTCTATGCACTGGCGAACGCCCATGGCGTCACCGTGATGGTCCACGCCTTCTATGACGGTCCCGGCCTGCTGGCCGCCGTGCATGGAAGTGCCGCCCTGGGCGGTGCCAAGTCACTGGTGGAGTGGCGTTATTTCGATCTCGAAGCGCAACTCTATGGCGACGCGATCATTCCCCGTAACGGACGCATCGACGTACCGCAAGGGCCGGGGCTCGGCATCGAGCCGGACCCGGACGTCATTCGCGACTACCGCTTCACACCTTAACCCCATAAGCCGATTGCACCGTTGATCGAGGCCGACGCAACAAACGTCGCACCAGCCTCGATCAGCCATGGCGACATTCTTGATAAGAATAAATACGAGGATTGATGACATGTTAGACAGGATCGTAGGGCCCATCTTGCCCGTCGCGTTTGTGATCGCGCTGGGCTATATCGCCGGCAAGCGCGGGCGGCTCAGCCATTCGGACAGTCTGCTGATCAGCCGGCTGGTGCTCGGCTGGATATTCCCGGCGCTGCTGTTTGTCGGGATGGCCGGCACGCCTCGCGAACAGCTGTTCGACTTCAAGTTCGTCGCTGCCACGTTTATCGGCATCATGGGCATGTATACGATCGCGCTGGTGATTGGCTGGTGGCGCTTTCGCGACCTCAAGGTGGCGACGCTCAAGGGCTTCGTCAACGGCTACCCCGACGCCGCCTTCATGGGCATCCCGATCCTCGGCGCGATGTACGGCGCAGGCAGCATCTATTCAGTGCTGGTGCTGAACCTGGTCGCGAGCCTGGTGATGATTCCGGTGACGACCATGCTGCTGACCATCGCCGATGGCAAAGGCAGCGGCACCCAGGCATTCGTGTCGAGCCTGTCGGGAGCCGTACGCCGCCCGCTGATGTGGGCACCGGCACTGGGCATCCTCCTCTCCCTGCTTCAGGTCAAACTGCCGCCGCTGGCCGCGGAATCACTCACGCTTCTGGGCAAGGCAACACCTGGCGTATCCCTGCTGTGCCTGGGACTGATCATGTCTTCCGAGAAGCTGAAAATGTCGGGTGAGGTGTGGACCAACCTTGGGCTCAAGCTGTTCATTCACCCGGTGTTGATGTTCGGCGCCACTGTCGTACTGGGCACCCATGGCCTTTACGCACAACAGATGATCCTGCTGTGTGCGCTTCCATCGGCGACGATCCCGGCGATGTTCGCGAACCAGACCGGCGCCTATCAGAGCGAAGCCGCCACCTCCATCCTGGTCAGTACCGTGCTGTCGATCGTGACGTTTTCGGCGGCGATCTACCTGATTGACGGGGGACTGGCGGCAGCCTGATGGTGGGGCTACCCCTGACTTGCCGGAACGCCTGCGCAATGGCTGGCCGCTGAACCCGTACGATCGCGAGACGTTCTTTGGTGATACTGAGGCGGGTTACACGGACTATCCTTTCCATACTGAAGCAGCGTGACAATCTGCACCGCCGATAACCGGGGCCTTAACGTGCACACGGGCTGATGGAAGGTGCTAACCCATGAAGGACCTTTTCACTTACCGGCTTTTCACCAGGGTCGCGCGACTGGGCAGTTTTTCAGCCGCGGCCCGTGAAGTGGGTCTTTCTCAATCCCAAGTATCCAGGGCTATTGCCGAACTCGAAGCCGATCTCGGCACCCTGCTATTGGCGAGATCGACACGCGCAGTCGTGCCCACTGAAGCGGGGGCGGATTTTCTGTTGCGCATGGAGCCCATCCTTGCCGCGGTGGAAGAAGCAGAACAGAGCGTTCGCGCGGGCGCAGAGCTGCGTGGCGTCGTGCGAATCAGCATGCCAACGAGCATCGGCGTGAGGGAAATCATTCCGCGCATCGCGCCGTTCGCAGCCCTGCACCCCAACCTGCATATCCAGGTCCTGCTCGCCGATCACTGGCAGGATCTGGTCCGCGAAAATATCGATGTCGCGATACGCCTGGGACGGCTGTTGGACTCCAGTGCAACGAGCCGTCAGATCATGACGATCTCCCGGTTCATTCTCGCCGCCCCCGCCTACTTGCGCGCCGCTGGCGAGCCAACGACCCCCGAGGACCTGCAATCCCATCGAATCATCGCAGGCCCTGCCTCGATTGTTCCCAGCGGCTGGATGTTCACACGCAATGGAGAGACCCGAACCATTGAGCTCAAGGCGCATTTCTCAACGGACGAAAACGAGGGAGCTGTCGCAGCGGCCACCGCGGGCTTGGGGATCACGTCGACAACGGCCTGGGCATGCCGGCGCGAACTTGAAACCGGTGAACTCGTCCCCCTGCTGACCGATTGGGAGACCGAATCCATTCCTGTGCATGCCTATTTCCCCCATGGCTCGCGCACCCGAAGTGCCGGCCGCGCGCTGATCGAGCATTTGATCTCCAGCCTCCTGGCCGAGGATAGCGACACGTTGAGAATGTAAGTGGCAGCGACTCGCTGCATGACCTTATGCATTTCTTACATAAGTCATAGCCAATCAGGACGGCTACTGCATTTGCGCCGAAGCTGACAGTTTAGTGCCGTCACTCAGCACGACGAATCCAACCGAACGCCGCGCTGGACGCCCCTTACAGCATCCTTCCAGGAGACGTGTCATGCGTATGACCGGCAATACCATCTTCATCACCGGCGGCGGCTCCGGCATTGGCCGGGGCCTGGCCGAAGCCTTTCACAAACTGGGTAACCAGGTGATCATCTCCGGCCGACGCAAAGAGCGGCTGCAGCAAACACTGGACGCCAATCCGGGCATGGCTGCGATCGAACTCGACATCACTGACCCGGACAGCATCCGCGCCGCCGCACAGACGCTGCTCTCCAGGTACCCGGATCTGAACGTGCTGATCAACAATGCCGGCGTCATGATGCTGGACAATGCCGGCGGGCCGGTTGACGACGCGCTCGCGCAGTTGACCGTCACCACCAACCTGCTCGGCCCGATTCGCATGACCTCGGCGCTGGTCGAGCATCTGAAAGCCAGGCCTGACGCGGTGATTGCCAACGTCTCCTCCGTGCTCGGCTTCGTGCCAATGGCCGTCGCGGCGGTCTACTCGGCGACCAAGGCTGCGCTTCATTCCTACACGCTGTCGCAACGCTACCTGCTGCGTGAACAAGGTATCCAACTGGTTGAAGTCGCGCCGCCCTGGGTACGCACCGAGTTGCTCAACAGCAGCGAAGAAGAGCGCGCCATTCCGCTGGACCAGTTCATCACGCAAGCCATGGAGCAGTTCGAGAGCGGCGTGGACGAGGTCCTCGTCTCTCCCGCCGAAGCCATGCGTGCCAATCCCGGGCCGAACGAACATGCGTGGGTCGATCAGTTCAACGACATGCTCGCCAGCGGACCGGCTCTCGGCTGACCCTTATTTTGCCAATAGGACCCAACCATGACCCTGCACACACCCGCCGAAAACAAAGCCATCGTGCTCGAAGCTTTCCAGACACTGTTCAATCGCAAGGATCTGGCGGCAGCCGAACGCTTCTGGTCGCCCTCTTACATCCAGCACAGCGCTCATGTGCCCCCTGGTCGTGAGGGACTTTTTGAACTGGTCGCTGCCGGATCGCCCGACCTGTATTACGAATGTCAGCTCGCGGTGGCCGAAGGTGATTTCGTCATGCTGCACGGACGCTTCTCCGGCCTCGGCCAGCCGACGAACTGGGTCGTGGTCGATATCCTGCGACTCGAAGAGGGTGTGATGGTCGAACATTGGGATGTGATTCAGGACGAGGCTACGCGCGAAGGCTCCGCGGGTGGCCATCCCATGTTCGGTGATCAGTTTCCAGGCTGACGCATCCGCAACAGTGCCTGCGCGAGGGTGATCGCAACACGGTTCCAGGTTGATCACCCTTAACGCGTTTCAACGTGCTCTGCACGTTTTGCCAATCGCCAGCGAGTCAGTTCATCGGCTGCCGGCCCCTCTTCAACCCGAACGTCTCGCAAGACAACCCTCTCGCCCGTGGCTTCGTCGAGCAGAGCGAGTTTGACCCCATTCCCTGTGTTCGCATTGATAAATCTCAGGGGAGGTCCACCCAGATCTCCCAGGTCCCATTTGTCGCCGACTTGTGCCAAAGCCATAAGCACCAGTGCGGTGTCTGTCCCCTGTGATGTCAGCACGTATTCATAGCGGTCCGGGCGCGATTGGTACTGCCGCCGCTCGATCAGCTCATTTTGCTCCAGCGCCTTCAATCGATCTGACAGCGTAGCGTTGGTAATGCCCGTGGAGTGACGCAGATCATCGTAGCGCCTGAGCCCCAGGAGCACGTCCCGCAAAATCAGCGCCCCCCAGCGGTCGCCGATGGCGCCCAGCACGCTGGCGATGGAACACGCCATGCCGTCAAAGCCTTTGGATCGCATTGAAATCAGCCTTTCTCGAAACATGTGTGCGCAGGATAACCCTGCGGACAGAGCCTGACCAAGGGACAAGCCTGACCCAATAATAGGCCTTGCTCACTCTGATTACTAGAGTTATGGTTTGTCACTCCAGTTATCAGAGTTAACTGGGTCATCCAACCAAAACAAGAGGAATTGCGCATGAGCACAATAAAGGGGACCGCACTGGTGACCGGTGCATCGTCAGGTATTGGCGCCGTTTATGCCGCCAGGCTTGCCGAGCGTGGCCACGATCTGATCCTCGTGGCCCGACGGCTTGAGCGTCTTGAAGAACTGGCCGGGCAATTGCGCAACGAACATGGCCGAACTGTTCAGGTTGTCACTGCCGACCTCGCTAACGAGCAGGACGTATCGGAAGTCGAGGCCCTGATCGGCAGCGCCACTGACCTGCGCGTTCTGGTCAATTGCGCAGGCCTGGGCGCGCTTGGCATGACCACCAGCATTGATCCCGCGACAGCGGCCAACATGCTCCAGGTCAACGTCGTGGCGCTGACTCGCCTGTCGCTGGCAGCCGCACGGCGTTTCGCTGCTGCAAAGGAAGGAACGATCATCAATATCGGATCAGTCGTCGCCTTCATGCCTGTTCCGGGCGCGGGTGGCTATAGCGGCTCGAAAGCCTATGTTCTCAACTTCACCCGTTCACTCCAAGCAGAACTCGCCCAGAGCAATGTCACCGTCCAGGTGGTGATGCCTGGCCCGGTGCGCTCCGAGTTCTTCGGTGACAAGCCGGCACCGTTCCCGGACCAACTGTTTATCTCCCCGCAAGCGCTGGTGGATGCCGCCTTGAATGCTCTGGACCAAGAGGAAGTCGTGTGCTTCCCGACACTCCATGATTTAACTGCCTGGCAGAGCGTTGAAATGGCCCGGGGCGGACTGGTCAAGGCGCTCACCCAACACGGCACGCCTGCCGAGCGTTACACCCAATAACCCACCGCATGAACCACCCGGCATTTCGTGTCAGGAATCAGAAAACAAGAAAGGAGAAAAAACATGCCGCTCTGGAAGGTCTATCACCCTGAGGAAGCGTTCTCGTCCGAGGACAAACAAGCCATCTCTCAACGCATCACCAGCCTCTATCACATGCTGCCGCCGTTTTATGTCGGAGTTGTGTTCGAGGCGATACCGAAGTCGTCGTTCTACATTGGCGGCGAGCCAGCAGACGACTTTGTCCGCATCTCGGTGGATCACATCGCTCGTCAGTTCAACGACGAGGAGATAAAGCAGCGATTCCTCAATGCCGTTGCAAAACTGCTGGCGCCATTCATCACTGAACGGGGACTGCGGTGGGAGATGCACGTAGACGAAACGCCGTTCAGTCTGTGGACAATTGGAGGGTATCGCCCACCGCTGCCGGGGACGCCTGATGAGATCCGCTGGCGCAGCGAGAATCGACCCTCACCTTTACAGGCCTGAGCCATGCCACCGACCCACATGACGAACCCGTGGGTCGGTGGTTTTACCGACCATGCCCCACTCTGCTCACTGCCTGGTTTTCACCGTGACAAACATCTTGATGCGGTCGTGAATCTCCTGGAGCGCATGGCGAAACGGTTCATGTCGCTCACTGGTCGTCGGGTCTTCGAAGCTCCACACGATCACCTCGCCGGAGGTCGGAATCCGTGAGTCTTCCTCGGACGACTTGTCACACAGGGTGATGACATAGTGGAACTCCTGCCCCTCGAATTCATCGATCGATTTACTGCGCAGGCCATTGGTCTCAATGCCAATGTGTTCGAGTGACTCCAGGGTTCGAGGATCCACCTCACCGGGCTCAAGACCGGCACTGAACGCTTCGAAACTGGATGAGTCGGTGTGGCGTAGCAGCGCCTCGGCAAACAACGAACGAACGTCATTTTTAGCGCAGACAAACAGCACCCGGAATTTGTCAGCCATTACTTTCTCCCCCGTTCGAACAGTGATCTGAAAAAACGACATGGCTCAGTTAAGCAGCGTTTTTAATCGCCCGACTTCAAGTCGATGGAATGCACTATTTCCAAATCTTTCAGTGCCCGCGCCACTTCAGCTTGCTTCCTCCAGCACGTGCAAGAGATCAACGAACTGCCCGGTCAGTTTGTGATGCCGATCGAGGTGAATCAACGGTTGGCACCGCTCATGGGACTCACGCATCTTGACCGAACTGCCGAGATACACCGGAAGAACCGGTAACCCCTCGACGATGAGCTCTTCGACCAGGTTGCGGTGCAAGCCCGTGGTACTCACATATTGATTGATGACAATGCCTTCAACGACCAGTGACTCATTATGGTCAGCCTGAAGTTCTGCCACCTGCGCCAGCACCTGGTACAACGCCTGGCGCGCGAAGGTATCGCAATCGAATGGAATCAACACCGCGTCCGCAGCAATGAGCGCACTGAAGGCGTAGAAATTCATCGCCGGAGGCGTATCGATGTAGATCCGGTCGTAGTCCAGGGAAATGTCGTCCAGTAGCCGGCGCAGTTTGTTGATCTTGAACTTGGCTTCGAGCTTGGGCTGCAGGTCGGCAAGCTCGCCGCTGGCCGTGATGAGGTGAAGATTGTCGTAGGGCGTCTCGACGATCTGGGCGCGGCTTTTTTTGGCTGCCGGCCCGGAAGACAGGGTTTGCTTGAAAAAATCGGCAATGCCCACCGGGATGTCATCGCCGGTCAGACCGGTGAGGTAATACGTGGAGTTGGCCTGGGCATCCAGATCGACAACGAGTGTCCGATAGCCTTCCATTGCACTTGCAGCCGCCAGGTTGCACACAATACTCGACTTACCCACCCCACCCTTCTGATTGAAAACAACGCGGCGCATCATTGCCCTTCCTGTGGCAAAAGATTCCAGTGTATCGATTTGTTGCGAACCTGCTGCGGTAACTTGATGAATTTTTTATTGCAGCCATCGCGCGCAATGGCTGCAACAAACAGAAGCTCTGCTACGCTCTGCGAATCCACTCACAAGCGAGGACGATGATGTCTTTTGTCGACGATTTCGTGGCCAATATCATCACCCTGGAAGTCTCCCTCTATCACGCTCGTGCCCGGTTGCAAGCCAACAGCGACAGCGAAGCCCTGCACGACCTGAGGATCGCGGTTCGCAAAGTTCGAAGCCTTTTGCGTCCGCTGCGCAACATGCCGGAGGTTGCAGCGTTGAATCAGGCGGCGGCTGAAGTCGGCAGCGTGACGACCCCCACGAGGGATCTGGAGGTCATCATCGGTGAACTGCAGAAAATGGGTTATCCGCGCCAGGCGATGAGTCGCAGCGCATCCCTGACAGAACAGAATCGCAAGATCGTTGCCAGCCCGGAGCTCGACAATCTGTTTGACGAACTGGATCGGTGGCCTGACTTGTTCAGGACGGCCGAAAGAGCCGGCGAACTGGCCGATGTCAAACGTCAGGTTCAGAAAGCCCTGAAGAAAAGAATCACTCAGCTGATCGCCGGGCTTCGGGACAAGGATTTTGACCGGCACGAACTGAGGATCATCGTGAAAAACGCGAGATACCTCACCGATGCGTTTCCGGCATTGTCACCGCTCAAGGCTAAATCCAGGGCTGAACTGAAGTCGGTACAGTCGTCCCTTGGCTCGTGGCACGATCATCATCAATGGTGCCTGCGGGCCGAATCCGAACCTGATCTGCTCGAAATCGCCCCTTACTGGCAAGTCGCATCCGAACAGGCGCTGGCTGATGCCGAGATGAAACTGGCATCGCTGCTCAATCACCTTGAGAAAGACCTGAACAATTCAAAAGGCTAATGTTAAATCGCCCTGAAAGCATTGTTGTAGAGCCTCTGATACATTTTGAATCATCTAAAAAGTGCGATACCCTCCGCCGCCTCAACAGCAAAGGGTTTGCAGATGAAGATCAAAATCGAGGCAAATGAACAAGGAAGCGGGTGCAAGGTATGGCTTGGCGAAACGGCCATTTCGTTCCCCAATCTGGAGGACGCTAAAGCGTACATTGCCCAACTCGAAGAGCGGATAGAGGCGGCCTCTCATACCTTTGCCCTGGAAGGGGGAAAACCGGAGGTTAGTTAGACTTTTAACGCCCGGGCCGGATTTTTCCAGTCCAGCCCAGGCGACGAATGACACTGAATTACACCGCTGGTCACAAGCGCGGCGAAAACACCGTACTAGGCTATTACGGGCGCCTTGAACGGTACGCGGGATTCGATCCAGTCGTTAAAGGGTTTCCTTGAACCGTCCAGGCTAAACGTTGGGGGGTTACTCACGAAGGTCCTGTTGTTTTGCCCTCGATACTTGGGCGACCTGCAACACGGATCGGAACCAGAGAAAGGAAAACCCTTATGAACAGGTTCTCGCACCGCCCCAGGTTTTACCTGGCATGTTCATTGTTAATGGCAATCAACGTTGCCCAGGCAGCACAGACCGAAAAACCCAATATCCTGTTTATCGTCTCCGACGACACCGGCTACGGTGACCTCGGCCCCTATGGCGGCGGTGTCGGTCGCGGCATGCCGACGCCCAGCATCGATCAACTGGCGGCAGAAGGCACCACCTTCTATTCCTTCTATGCCCAACCCAGCTGCACGCCGGGCCGGGCCGCGATGCAGACCGGGCGCATCCCCAACCGCAGCGGCATGACCACAGTAGCATTCCAGGGCCAGGGCGGCGGTTTGCCGGCGGCTGAGTGGACACTGGCCTCCGTGCTGAAAACCGGTGGTTACGAAACCTATTTCACCGGCAAATGGCACTTGGGCGAGGCCGACTACGCACTGCCCAATGCGCAAGGTTACGACGTCATGAAATACGCCGGCCTTTACCACCTCAATGCCTACACCTACGCCGATCCCACCTGGTTCCCGGACATGGATCCGGAGACCCGCGCCATGTTCGCCCAAGTGACCAAAGGCGCGTTGTCCGCCAAGGCGGGGGAAAAGGCAGTCGAGGAATTCAAGATCAACGGACAATACGTGGATACGCCGGTGGTGGATGGCAAGCCGGGTGTGGTCGGAGTTCCGTTCTTCGACAGCTATGTCGAGAAAGCAGCACTGGAGTTCCTCGACAGCGCAGCCAAATCCGACAAGCCGTTCTTTATCAACGTCAACTTCATGAAGGTGCATCAACCCAACCTGCCCGCTCCGGAGTTCGTCCACAAGTCGATCTCCAAGACGAAGTACGCCGACTCGATCGTCGAGCTCGACACCCGTATCGGGCACATCATGGACAAGTTGAAAGCGCTGGGGCTGGATAAGAACACCCTGGTGGTTTACACCACCGATAACGGCGCCTGGCAGGACGTTTATCCGGATGCCGGTTACACGCCATTCCGGGGCACCAAGGGTACGGTGCGCGAAGGGGGCAACCGGGTGCCGGCGATCATGGTCTGGCCCGGCCAGATCAAGGCGAACGCCAAGAACCACGACATCATCGGCGGCCTGGATCTGATGGCGACGTTCGCCTCGGTGGCCGGGATCAAACTGCCGGAGAAAGATCGCGAAGGTCAGCCGATCATCTTCGACAGCTATGACATGACCCCGGTGTTGAAGGGCACCGGCCCCGATCCACGAAAAGAGTGGTTCTACTTCACCGAAAACGAGCTGTCCCCGGGGGCTGCCCGTGTGGGCAACTACAAGGCTGTGTTCAACTTGCGTGGCGACGATGGCGCCCCGACAGGCGGCCTGGCCGTGGACACCAACCTGGGCTGGAAAGGCGCTGCGAAATACGTGGCGACGGTACCGCAGGTCTTCGACCTGTATCAGGACCCGCAAGAGCGCTATGACATTTTCATGAGCAACATCACCGAACGCACCTGGACCATGGTTCCGATCAGCCAGGCCATCGACAAGCTCATGAAGACCTACGCCAAATATCCGCCTCGCAAGATGCAGAGCATGACCTATGACGGCCCGGTTGAAATTTCCAAGTACCAGAAATTCCAGTCGGTGCGCGAGGACCTGCAGAAGGAAGGTGTGAACATTCCGATCCCTAACTGACCCTGGGAGTGGCAGCTTCGCCCGGGGCTGCCACTGGCTACTGATTGCGTCGCGCCAGGGAGGAGAGATTCATGAAGATCGTGGTCACCAGTGTGATGGTCGACGACCAGGTAAAGGCGCTGGCCTTCTACCGCGACGTGCTGGGTTTTGAACTCAAACATGACATTCCGATGGACCAGTTTCGCTGGCTGACGCTCACGTCACCGGGCGATCCAGACGGGGTCGAATTGCTGCTGGAGCCTGACGCCCATCCGGCAGCGAAACCGTTCAAGTCGGCGGTGAAACAGGATGGCATTCCCTACACCTCCTTCGGCGTCGAAGACATCCATGCAGAGTACGCGCGACTCAGTGCCGCCGGGGTCCGATTCACCCAGCCGCCGACCGCCATGGGTCCGGTCACCACCGCAGTGTTTGACGACACCTGCGGGAATCTGATCCAGATCGTTCAAAGGCATTGAATTGGATAGGCCGGACGGACGCCTTCGCGAGCAAGCCCGCTCCCACAGGTTTTGTGTCGGTCCCTGATGATACGAACGCCGCATTACCTGTGGGAGCGTGGCTTGCCCGCGATGAGGCCCTGTCAGCCCCTGAAAATCCCCGATCAGTCCCCCCCTCACACCGGCGAAATCGTCGCCAGCACGCCAATCAAAATAGTCAGCACCAGAAAGCCACCCAGAAAAATCGCCATCTTGCCCATAAGGCCCCCTACACATTGAGTTTGCGGTGCACCGCGGCTTCAGGCGCGGAACTTGCCGTAATTGTGCGACGCAAACTGAGTGCATTACAGAGGCAGAAAGCGCTGAAAAATACGGATCAGATGGGAAATTCATCCGGGAAAACGCGTAACTGTAGGAGCTGGCTTGTCGGGTCGCCGCATCGCAGCGAAGACGGCGGCACCCTCAACATCAATGTTGACTGATTAACCGCTTTCGCTGGCAAGCCAGCTCCTACAGAGGGGCGGCGGCCTCGCTTTTGTTTTTGCGGTAGCGCTTGCAGGGAGAACGCGAAACTGTAGGAGCTGGCTTGAACTGCGAAGTCGGCGGCACAGGCCACAGCAATCCCGCTGACCGTCACCGGTTCAGCAGGCTTTCTTTATTGCGGATCAACGTGATCCAGCACCCAATTCACCGACAACTCGGCAAGAGAAATCATCTGCTGAATCCCCAAGGCCAGATTGCATTTAGGGCCTTCGAGGAGAAACGCCAGTTCACTGGCCATGACACTGGCCAAGGCCAAGGTTTCGCAAGCGCAAACCCGGAAGGTGCGCGTTATCGTTGACGTCCATCGCGAGCAGGCTCGCTCCTACAGGGGGATTGGGTATGTCCGCGAGAGAAAGGTTGGCTGTGAGGCCGCCTTCGCTGGCAAGCCAGCTCCCACAGTGGACGGTGCACACCTGCTTCTCACCACTCAACAGGCCGAGCGTTAGCTCGCCTGCCGCTTTTGATTTTGATCCACCCGCCCCTTCGGGAGGCTGAGTGGAGGTGTTCATCCGGGGAGTGGCGCGCAGCGCCGTTCGACGCAGTCGAACACGCTGCATGTAGGTGCAGCGAAGCCAACCGGAGGGCAGTG
>NZ_WTFT01000014.1:149216-164824 GCF_009861505.1 Pseudomonas izuensis
CCGTAAGGGCGAAACCGCCAGCCGCCATTACCGCAGGAATGGATATGTACTCCGTCAGCAAAAGACAGGTCGGCTGTCAGGCCGCCATCGCTGGCGAGCCAGCTCCCACAGGTACCGGTGAGCTAATGAAAATCCCTATAGCCCACCCACGAAAAAGCCCGCTCAACCGACACCGGTTCAGCGGGCTTTCTTCATCTGCGAATCAGCCAATCCAATGACCTCACCTCAACGGCAAGGCATCCGGATCAAAGTGCCATATCAGCCGCAGCATTCTCTTTCACAGGCTTGGCCTTTTCCGCTTCAACAGCCGGAGCGGCCTGACCAATCACCGGCGGCGCAGGCAGTTCCAGCACCTTGGCGGTGTAGGCCCACTCCTCGGCCACTTTCGCCGGGTCGTTGTTCAGCTGGGTGCCGTAGCTCGGGACGATCTTGTGCAGCTTTTCCTGCCACTCAGGGGTTGCGACCTTGTCCTTGAACACCTTCTGGATCACGGTCAGCATGATCGGTGCAGCGGTCGAGGCGCCTGGGGACGCGCCCAACAGGCCGGCGATGGTGCCGTCTTGCGAAGCGACGATTTCGGTGCCCAGTTTCAGCACGCCACCGGCGGCTTCGTCACGCTTGATGATCTGCACGCGCTGGCCCGCTTGCCACAGGCGCCAGTCTTCGGCCTTGGCGTTCGGGAAGTATTCCTTCAGGGCGTTGAGGCGGTCTTCATCCGACAGCATCAGTTGGCCGGCCAGGTACTCCACCAGCGGGTATTCCTTGATGCCAACCTTGGTCATCGGCCACACGTTGTGCGTGGTGGTGGTGGTCAGCAGGTCCAGGTACGAACCTTCTTTCAGGAACTTGGTGCTGAAAGTGGCGAATGGGCCAAACAGGATCACGCGCTTGCCATCGAGCACGCGGGTGTCCAGGTGCGGAACCGACATCGGCGGTGCGCCAACAGAGGCTTTGCCGTAGGCCTTGGCCAGGTGTTGCTCGGCGATGGCCGGGTTATCGGTCACGAGGAACGAGCCGCCTACCGGGAAGCCTGCGTATTCGCGAGCTTCAGGAATGCCCGACTTCTGCAGCAGGTGCAGGGCACCGCCGCCGGCGCCGATGAACACGAACTTGGCGTCGGTTTCGGTTTTGCTGCCGTCTTTCAGGTTTTTGTAGCTGACGCGCCAGCTGCCATCCTGGTTCCGGGTGATGTCCTGCACTTCGCTGGACAGCTTCAAGTCGAATTTCGGCGTGGTTTGCAGGTGCGCAACGAACTGGCGGGTGATTTCGCCGAAGTTCATGTCGGTGCCGAGCGGGCTCCAGGTGGCCGCGATTTTCTGGTTCGGGTCACGCCCTTCCATCATCAGCGGCACCCACTTCTTGATCACAGCCGGGTCTTCGGAGTACTGCATGCCGGCGAACAGCGGGCTCGCTTGCAGGGCTTCGTAGCGCTTTTTCAGGAACTTGATGTTGTCATCGCCCCACACGAAGCTCATGTGCGGTGTGGAGTTGATGAACGAACGCGGGTTTTTCAGCACGCCTTGCTGGACCTGCCACGCCCAGAACTGGCGGGAGATCTGGAAGGCTTCGTTGATTTCAACGGCTTTGGGGATCGAGACCTTGCCGCTTTCGTCTTCCGGCGTGTAGTTCAGCTCGGCCAGGGCGGAGTGACCGGTACCGGCGTTGTTCCAGCCGTTGGAGCTTTCCAGGGCGACGCCGTCGAGGCGCTCGATCATTTGCATCGAAGTGCCGGGTTCCAGCTCATTGAGCCACACACCCAGGGTTGCACTCATGATGCCGCCGCCAATGAGCAGCACATCGACTTTCTTGGCTTCTTCAGCCTGGGCTGTCGTGATCCCCAACGACAACGCCAGCCCCAGCAGGGCTGTGTTCACTTTCTTAAACATCTGTAACACCTTTGATAAAACGTCATCCGCCCTTTTGATCCTTATCCCACAGGCCCCGTGCTTCACGGCATTCAGGCAAATGTCGTGGGCGCCTGGTCATAAGTTTCGCAGGGTGGGCACACAAGGCCGACGAACTGCATCGACCCCAGTTATATGTCCCTACTGAACTGACTTTTTATCTTTTTTGGCTTCAGCTACTTGAGCGACAGTGATTCCGTTGGCGCATCTCGAGGACGCGCAAACTGAATAGGTCAAACCAAGTTGGGGCGAAGAATATCACGACACGGCAAACCCGCGCGTCTGTTCACGACTGCCTGGTCCAGACATATATCTGCCGCTAGACCCTCGATCCTGTAGGAGCCGGCTTGCTGGCGAAGGCCAAGGCGAGTGTTGTATCGCATTTGAGGACGCTTTCGCTGGCAAGCCAGCTCCTACAAGTCACAGCAAACGGGCGACTATACTCAGGGGTCTTCAGTTGAGCCTGTGAGGAAAAGCCATGAGCGACAAAGACGATCTGCGCAAATATTCCTCAGAAGTGGTCGATGGCGTCGAAGCCGCGCCGGCCCGATCCATGCTGCGTGCCGTGGGTTTTACCGACGAAGACTTCACCAAGCCGCAGATCGGCATTGCCTCGACCTGGGCGATGGTCACGCCGTGCAACATGCACATCGACAAGCTGGCGCTCGAAGCTGAAAAAGGCGCGAATGCCGCTGGCGCCAAAGGCGTGATCTTCAACACCATCACCATTTCCGACGGCATCGCCAACGGCACCGAAGGCATGAAGTATTCGCTGGTGTCGCGGGAAGTGATCGCCGACTCCATCGAGACGGTGGCCGGTTGCGAAGGCTTCGACGGGCTGGTGACCGTGGGGGGTTGCGACAAGAACATGCCGGGCTGCCTGATCGGCATGGCGCGGCTCAATCGCCCGTCGATCTTCGTCTATGGCGGCACCATCCGCCCGGGTGCCGGCCACACCGACATCATTTCCGTATTCGAAGCCGTGGGCCAGCACGCGCGCGGTGACATCAGCGAGATCCAGGTCAAGCAGATCGAGGAAGTGGCGATTCCCGGCCCCGGTTCCTGTGGTGGCATGTACACCGCCAACACCATGGCCTCGGCCATTGAGGCGTTGGGCATGAGCCTGCCCGGTTCCAGCTCCCAGGACGCCGTCGGCAGCGACAAGGCTTCGGACAGTTTCCGCGCCGGGCAGCAGGTCATGGAGCTGCTCAAACTCGACCTCAAGCCACGGGACATCATGACCCGCAAGGCCTTCGAAAACGCCATTCGCGTGGTGATCGCCCTCGCCGGCTCCACCAATGCGGTGTTGCATCTGTTGGCCATGGCCCACGCGGTGGATGTCGAACTGACCCTGGATGACTTCGTCGAACTGGGCAAGGTGTCGCCGGTGGTGGCCGACCTGCGCCCCAGCGGTAAATACATGATGAGCGAGCTGGTGGCCATTGGCGGCATCCAGCCCTTGATGAAGCGCATGCTGGCGGCCGGCATGCTGCACGGCGATGTGCTGACCGTCACCGGCAAGACCCTCGCCGAGAACCTCGAAAGCGTGCCCGACTACCCCGCTGGCCAGGACGTGATCCTGCCCTTCGACCAGCCGATCAAAAAGGACTCGCACCTGGTGATCTTGCGCGGCAACCTCTCGCCCACCGGCGCGGTGGCCAAGATCACCGGCAAGGAGGGCCTGCGTTTTGAAGGCACTGCGCGGGTTTATCACGGTGAGGAAGGCGCACTGGCCGGCATTCTCAACGGCGAAGTGCAGGCCGGCGATGTGATCGTGATTCGCTACGAAGGGCCCAAGGGCGGGCCGGGTATGCGCGAAATGCTCTCGCCCACCTCGGCGGTGATGGGCAAGGGGCTGGGCAAGGATGTCGCGCTGATCACCGACGGCCGTTTTTCCGGCGGCTCACATGGTTTCGTGGTGGGGCATATCACGCCGGAAGCCTTTGAAGGCGGGCCGATTGCGTTGATCGAAGACGGTGACAAGATCACCATCGACGCCGAAACCCGGCAGATCACCGTGGATGTGTCGGACACCGAACTGGCGCAGCGCAAGACCCGTTGGGTGCGCCCGGCATCCAAATACAAACGCGGGGTGTTGGCCAAGTATGCGAAGACGGTGTCCAGTGCCTCGGAGGGGGCTGTAACTGATAAGTACCTTTAACCTGGTGTGTCTGATCTATTGCCATCGCTGGCAAGCCAGCTCCCACAGGGTTTCAGGGTGATCACAAAACTGTGATTCACCCAGAAACCCTGTAGGAGCTGGCTTGCCAGCGAAGGCGGCCTTGTGATCACCGAAAAACTGATGGCCCCTTCGCCACCAGGCCGGCGCCTACAGAGCCTGCATTTCACGAATCACAATCGAAACCGATCCACCGACTGCGACAGTTTTCCAGCCAACGAAGACAACTCATCGGTCGTCGAAGCCGTCTGCCCTATCACCTTGCTGGTGCCTTCGGACATGCCGGCAATCATCTCCACCTGATGGGCGATTTCATTGCTGGCCAGGCTCTGCTCGCCGATGGTGCGGCTGATGTCGTTGACCAGTTGCGTGGTGTTGAGCGTGGCGTCGAGGATTTCGCGGATGGCGCGTTCAACATCGGCGGTCACCGCCATGCCTTTGTCGACCTGGGCCACGCCCGCCTCCATGCTGGTCACCGCCTCGCGGGTGCTTTGCTGGATGCGCGACACCATGGCGGCGATTTCCTGGGTGGAGGCGCTGGTGCGTCCGGCGAGGCTGCGCACTTCGTCGGCCACCACGGCAAACCCGCGCCCCTGCTCACCGGCGCGGGCGGCTTCGATGGCGGCGTTCAGTGCCAGCAGGTTGGTCTGATCGGCGATGCCCTTGATCACCTGGATGATGCTGAAAATCGCTTCGGAATCCTTGTCCAGCGTACGAATCACCTGTGCCGATTGCTGCGCCGAACGGGCGATGCCGTCCATGTCATTGACCACCTGATGGATCACCCGCCCGCCATCCTTGGCCAATGCCTCGGCCTGATTGGCCATGTTCAGCGCGCGCTCGGCATGCCGGGTGATTTCCTCGATGCTCGCGGTCATTTCGCTGGCGGCCGCGGCCATGGTGCTGGCCGCGACGCTTTGTTGCTGGCTGCTGCCCGCGACTTCGTGGCAGCCGTTGCTCAATCGTTCACTCATGCCGCTGACGCCATGGGCGTTACTGCGCACCACTTCGATCATGCCGCGCAAATCCCGCTGCATGGTGGCCAGGCTGCGAATCAATTGACCGGCTTCGTCGTTGCGCTGGCTCTCGACGATTGGCTCGCTGAGATTGCCGTGGGCGATGCTTTCGGCAATGCGGCTGGCGGTCTGCAACGGCCCCAAGATGCTGACAATGGCCGAACGACCCAGCACCAGCAGGAGCAGCAGGCTGACGATGAGCACAGCGCCGACCGTGAGATTGGCATTGCTGATGGCCTGCGCCGTGCCCTGGCTGGTGTGCTGGGTGTTGTTTTCAATCAGCTCGCTGAGGGCCGCCATCTGGTTTTCCAATTGGCTGAACGCGCTGTTGAAGGTGCTCAATTCCTTTTGCGCGGCCTCGGGGTTTTCCAGGGCCAGGCCAACTATGCGCTCGGCGGCACTGATGTAGGTATCAAGACTGGGCTTGATCTGGTTCAGCGCGGTTTTCAGGGTGTCGTTGACCGCAAGCTTGAGGTTTTCGCCGAGCACTTCACGAAAATGTGCGGTGTGCTCCTCGATGGAGCTGCGCACCTCGGCCTTGCTGCTGGTGCTTTTGCCCAAGCCCACCAGCATCGCCGACAGCACATCGGCGCGCAGCGCATCGTGCATCATGTCGGCCTCAAGATGATTGCGCAGCGCGGTCATGCCGACGTCGTTGGCCTGCACCGCTCCCGCCATCTGGCTATTTCCCAGGTAACTGACCATGCCCATGATCAATGCGGTGAGCACGCCGGTGCCGATCAGTAACAGTAAACGCAGTTTTATGGACACTCTGTGGTTCCTCTTTTCGCACGTCTATCGTTTGGGTGGCTTCATCATCCTAAAGAAAGCCCATTGCTGAAGAGGTTATCGGCGGGATCGAGCGGTTACTGAAAGGCAGCACCCGGGTTTTGCAGTTTTTACGACAAATGGCTGTAGGCGCGTGCCCGCTCGCGAATAACGCCCAGACAATGCGGGCATTCAGACAGCACGCGTTATCGTTGACGCCCATCGCGAGCAGGCTCGCTCCTACAGGGGGAATCACACCACTGCGACTTCCACCCTTCCCTCATTCAACCGCACCGGCCACACCCGCAAACGCTGTTGGGGGTACTCCAGGCAACTGCCGTCCTCCAGGCGGAAGTGTTGTTTGTAGATGGGCGACGCCACCACCAGGTCGCCCTTGATGTTGCCGACCAGGCCGCGACCGATGACATTGGCCCCCGATTGCGGGTCGTGGTTGTCGATGGCGTAGAGGTTTTTGCCCTCGATGCCCGGCAGGTAGAACAGCGCCACTTGCGCGCCGTCCAGCCACACCACCACGCCAGAGTCGTTCACCAGATCCTGCTGGCTGCACACCGATTGCCAGGTGGCAGACAAACCGGTTTCAACGCGTTGGGTATTGGACTGAATCATCAGAGGCTCTCCTCGGTGACAGGGATCAGGTTGAGTTCGGTGGCCATGATCGGGCGCCGTTGGCCGCGTTCCTGGACGAAGTGGATGTCCGGGTCCGGGCGTTTGTCGTTGACGAAGGTGCGGAAGCGCTTGAGCTTTTCCGGGTCTTTGAGGGCGTTGGCCCACTCGCATTCATAACGATTGACCACCCGTTGCATCTGCGACTCCAGTTCAGCACCCAGGCCCAGGCTGTCGTGGATGATCACCTCCTTGAGGTAATCCAGGCCGCCCTCCAGGCTTTCGCGCCATACCGAGGTGCGCTGCAGCTTGTCGGCGGTGCGGATGTAGAACATCAGGAAACGGTCGATGTAGCGGATCAGCGTCGCATCATCCAGATCGGTGGCGAACAGTTCGGCGTGGCGCGGGCGCATGCCGCCGTTGCCGGCGATGTAGAGGTTCCAGCCCTTCTCGGTAGCGATCACGCCCACGTCCTTGCTTTGCGCCTCCGCGCATTCACGGGTGCAACCGGACACCGCGAACTTGAGCTTGTGCGGCGAGCGCAGGCCCTTGTAGCGGTCTTCGATCGTCAGGGCCATTTGCACGCTGTCCTGCACGCCGTACCGGCACCAGGTGCTGCCGACGCAGGATTTCACCGTGCGGGTCGATTTGCCGTAGGCGTGCCCGGTTTCAAAGCCGGCTTCGATCAATTCGCCCCAGATGTCCGGCAACTGATGCAATTGCGCGCCGAACAGATCGATGCGCTGGCCGCCGGTGATTTTGGTGTAGAGGTCGTATTTCTTCGCCACCACGCCGATGGCGATCAGCTTGTCGGCGGTGATCTCGCCGCCGGGAATGCGTGGCACCACCGAGTAGGTGCCGTTTTTCTGCATGTTGGCCATGAAGGTGTCGTTGGTGTCCTGCAACGGCACCAGCGACGGGTCCATGATCGGCTGGTTCCAGCATGACGCCAGGATCGAGCCCACCGCCGGTTTGCACACGTCGCACCCGGTGTGGCCACGGCCATGTTTGGCAAGCAGTTCTTCGAAGGTGATCACCCCTTCTACCCGCACCAGCGCATACAGCTCCTGACGGGTGTAGGCGAAATGCTCGCACAGGCTCTTGTCGACGCTGACCCCACGGGCAATCAACTCATGCTCGAAGAATTGCTTGAGCAACCCGGCACAACCGCCACAACCGGTGCAGGCCTTGGTCTGCGACTTGAGCAGGCCGAGGTCGGTGCAACCGCCGTCGATGGCCGAGCAGATGGCGCCCTTGGTGACGTTGTGGCACGAACAGACCGTGGCCGATTCCGGCAAGGCGCCTGGGCCCAGGGTCGGCGCACCTTCGGACGACGGCAGGATCAGGCCGGCCGGTTCGTCCGGCAAGGCAATTGCGTTCTGCATGTATTGCAGCAGGGTGTCGTAATAGCTGTTGTCACCGATCAGCACCGCACCGAGCACCTGCTTGCCGGAAGCGTCTACCACCAGGCGCCGATAGCTGGCCGTGGTCTCGTCGATGAACTGATAACTGCGGGCGCCCGGGGTGTGGGCATGGGCATCGCCGATGGAACCGACATCGACCCCCAACAACTTGAGCTTGGTCGACATGTCGGCGCCCCGGAACGGCTCGGCGGCGTCGCCACACAGGCGCGCGGCGACGCTGCGGGCCATCTGATAGCCGGGGGCGACCAGGCCGAACAGGCTGCCGTTCCATGAAGCGCATTCACCGATGGCGTAGATGTTCGGGTCGCAGCTTTGGCAGGTGTCGTCGATCACCACCCCACCGCGCGGGCCGATCTCCAGTGCACATTGACGGGCCAGTGCATCCTGGGCGCGGATACCGGCGGAGAACACCACCAGGTCGGTTTCGAGGAACTCGTCGTTGGCGAAATTCATCCGATAGCGGTACTGCTCGCCCGCGCTGATCGATTGCGTGGCGCGGGACAGGTGCACGCCGACGCCCAGCCGTTCGATCTGCGCCTTGAGCGCCAGACCGCCAAGATCATCCAGTTGCACCGGCATCAGGCGCGGCGTGAACTCCACCACATGGGCTTCAAGACCCAGGCTTTTCAGGGCGTTGGCGGCTTCCAGGCCGAGCAGGCCACCACCGACCACTACACCACGCCGGGCATTGGCCGCCGCGGCACGAATGGCATCGAGGTCTTCAAGGGTGCGGTAGACCAGGCGCGAATCGCCTTCGGCACCTTCAATCGGCGGCACGAACGGATAGGAGCCGGTGGCCATGATCAATTTGTCGTAGGCCACGCAGCCCTGCGCGGTGATGACTTCGCGTCGTGCACGGTCGATTTCCAGCACCGGCACACCCAGGTGCAGCGTGACGCCGGGCGTCTGGTACAGCGAGGCGTCACTCAGCGCCAGCGACTCGGCATCGCGACCGGTGAAGTATTCGGACAGATGCACACGGTCGTAGGCGCGCATCGGCTCTTCGCTGAAAACGTGTAGACGATAGCGCCCGAGGGCGCCGCGCTCGATCAACTGCTCGACACAATGATGTCCGACCATGCCATTGCCGATCACGACCAGCGTTTGCAGCTTGTTCAACGTGGCTACATTGCAATTCATAAATGACACCTGCCCATCACAGTTCAAAAAGCAAAAAAAAACGCCTGAAACCTTGCGGTTCCAGGCGTCTTTGCCTGTTCTCTTGCGGTGTTGAAACCAGACGGCCATGCCCAGTCCACCGATATTGCCCACGACCTGTACGGTTGATCGATCGTCGTTGACCGAGAGGGCTGCCCAACTATGTAGAGGGGCTTGAGTGGGTCATTGCAGGGTTTGTGCCAGTCAATGGATCAGGGCTGGAGAAGTGCCACAGGGACGTTGATTCAGGCGGGTTTTATGCAATTGACCGGGCGTGAGTGAAGGGAAAGTGGATCAGCAAACCGCTACGCGCTGGTGCACGCCATCGGTCCCTGCGCTTTATAAAAGTGCATGTAGTGAAAAAGTTGCGGGTGAAATCTGTCGCGAGGGGATTTATCCCCTCGCCACAGGTTTGATCGTTCAGCAGCACCGCGTATTGCACTTGCCCCGTCCAAACCGCGCCTCCTGACGCTCACGGAAAAATGCCTCGTAGCTCATCACTGGCTCGCCCGGGGATTTGAGCGCCATTTGCGCGACGTAGTTGTCGTAATCGGGGACGCCCACCATCAACTGTGCGCTTTGGCGCAGGAACCTGGCGGCCTGTTGCAGTTTACGGAACATGGCAATGCTCTCTATGTGGGATTGGATACCTCATGGAAGCGCACTGATGTATCTGCAATGTGTCCGCGCAAGGCGCCTTTGTATTCTTGTGTACGCAACCCCCCGCGACCTTTTGGCGCAGTACCTTCGGGCGACCGATTAAGCGCGATTGGGCAACAGTTTGTTAACATCCCTGCGCTTTTTTCCGCCTGATGCGTCAGGCACTGTGTTTTTTCTGTCGCTACACAGGAAGCTTTATTTCCATGAGTACGTTGTATTCCCGTCGCACGGTCCTGCAGGGCATGAGCCTGCTGAGCCTTGGCCTGCTCGCCGGTTGCGATGGCAGCAGCAAGCTGTCGTTCAAATACGGCAAGGATCTGAGCGACAAGATCATGGGGCGTAACTTCAAGCTCAAGGACGCCGAGGGCGAAACCCGGATGCTCGGTAGCTACCGGGGCCTGATGCCGATGATCTTCTTCGGGTTCACCCAATGCCCGGCCGTCTGCCCGACGACACTGGCCCGTGCCGCCCAGGCGAAGAAGCTGATGGGCCGCGATGGCGACCGCCTGCAAGTGATCTTCATCACCCTGGACCCCGAGCGCGACACGCCCGAAATGCTCGACAAATACGTCAAGGCCTTCGATCCGAGCTTCGAAGCACTGTCCGGCACACTGGAAGAAACCGCCGCCGTTGCCAAAGAGTTCGGCGTATTCTTCGAGAAAGTGCCGAGCGGCGACACCTACACCCTGTCCCACACCGCGACCAGCTACGTGTTCGACTCCCGAGGCAATCTGCGCCTGGGCCTGTCCGCATCCCTTACCGCTCAAGAGTGCGCAGAAGACCTGCTCACCGTCATGGAGGTCTGCTGATGACTTCGTTGTTCCCGAACCGTATCAAACAGCTGGCCTTGGGCCTTTCCCTGATCGGCCTGGCCTGGCAGGCGTGCGCGCAAACCCAGGTCAATGACGCCTGGGTCCGCGCCACGGTGGCCGGTCAGCATTCGACCGGCGCCTTCATGACCCTGCAGGCCGATACGGACAGCAAGTTGCTCAGCGTGCAGTCGCCCATCGCGAAGACGGTGCAAATTCACGAAATGAGCATGAAAGACGATGTGATGCGCATGGGTCAGGTCGAATCCGTGGCGTTGCCGGCCGGCAAACCGGTGAGCCTGGACCCTAGCGGCTACCACGTCATGCTGATGGACCTGACGGCCCAGGTAGCAGAAGGCAGCAAAGTGCCCCTGACCCTGACCGTGGAAAACGCCAAGGGCGAGAAAGAGACGATCAAGGTCGAGGCCGAAGCCCGTTCGCTCGGCGCGATGGATCACAGCAGCATGGACCACAGCAAGATGGATCACAGCAAAATGCAATGAGGGTCTGACGGCGAGAAAGATACTGTGGCGAGGGGATTCATCCCCGTTCGGCTGCGAAGCAGTCGTAAAATCTGTGTTGGCGCTATGCCTGTAGAACCGCTATAGCAGGTTTTGGGGCCGCTTCGCAGCCCAACGGGGATAAATCCCCTCACCACAACTGATGGGAGTTGCGTACCATGACGACCAACACTGAAACCGCCATCCTCGCCGGCGGCTGCTTCTGGGGCATGCAGGATCTGTTGCGACGCTATCCGGGCGTGCTTGCCACGCGGGTCGGTTACTCGGGCGGCGATGTGCCCAATGCGACCTACCGCAATCATGGCAGCCATGCAGAGGCGATCGAGATCGTCTTCGACCCGCAGCAGATCAGCTACCGCCAGATTCTCGAATTCTTCTTCCAGATCCACGACCCGACCACCAAAAATCGCCAGGGCAACGACCTGGGGACGAGCTATCGCTCCGCACTCTATTACCTGAGCGATGAACAACGGCAAGTCGCTGAAGACACCGTTGCGGACGTCGAAGCTTCCGGCCTCTGGCCCGGCAAGGTCGTCACCGAGATCGAGCCCGCCGGACCGTTCTGGGAAGCGGAGCCTGAACACCAGGATTATCTCGAACACTACCCCAACGGCTACACCTGCCATTTCATCCGGCCAAACTGGACGTTGCCCAAACGCGGGTAACGGCTAACCCCGCGTGTAGGAGCTGGCTTGCCAGCGAAGGCTCCTGTGTAGGAGCTGGCTTGTCGGATCGCCGCACCGCAGCGAAAGCGTTCTTTCAGGCGATGAATATGTCGACTGACACTCCGTCTTCGCTGGCAAGCCAGCTCCTACAAGGGGTTGTGCCAGTTATTTGCGCGTGGCGGTATTGAGCGCCACGGCGGCGCGAATCAGCGCCATCAGCGCGGCTGTCGCCCTCTCGCAATTATCATTCGCGATTCAACCTTCGAGTAAGGCACAGCAACGCACTGTTAGCCATGTCATCGGTCGTCCAACAGAGGGAGCGGAGGGTTCGACATCATCTTGCGCACTTTTGGCCGTCAATGTGCGATTAGCAATCTAGACTTCATAAACCGACAGGACAGAGCACAAGTCAGCTCTATCAGAAGGCCAATAAAAACAAGGAAATTCACCTTGAACATTTCAACCCTTTGCCTCCTGGGGGGCCTGCTGGTTTCCGCCGGGGCGTGTGCCAACGGAGTCATTCCTGTCCTCGAACTGGACTTCACCCGGTCGGCCATCGAGACCCTGAAAAAACACGGCATCAACGATGCCTGTATCATTGCCGCCGGCAACCCCGGCGCGTTCACTTACTGCCGGGAAGGCTCGGCAACGCTCTGGAAGTATCAGGCGCTGGACCTGGATCAGCAGGCATCGCCCCTCAAGGGCACCCGCCTGGCTTCACTGGCTGACGGACGAATCTCCATCGCTGAATTCAAGAGCCCTGCCTGCGCGACAGAGACGCCCAAGCCTCTGGTCCAACCGGCGATTACCCGCGGGGTCGTCATCGGTCTGATCGCCTTGTTTCTGTTCATTGGCTTGCATTACACGTACAAGGCAACCATGGACGGTTTCTTCGTTCGTACGGTGTATTCGGGCACCCACCTGCAGCGATCCACCGGCTCCATGAACTCCAGTCGCTCGAGTCGCTCCACGACGAAAGCCTTGGGCGCTTTTGCCATCGCCGCGGCGGTTGCATTCATTTATTTCGGCTACCCCGCTTTGTGAACAGCATGGCCGTCAGCGAACCGGCCATCGAAAAACCGGCCTCCCCGACTGAGGCCGAGGCGTTCGTGGCCATCCAGAAGGATATCTGGGACTCGCAGAAAGACATGGCCCTGGCGTTCCTCGGGGCACTTATCTGCCTGGCGTTGCGCGCCGTCCTGAAGTTCAGGCATTGATCAACCGATCAGGCTGCACCGGCAAAATAACTCGAACTCGTTCCAGGGTGCTTTATCCAATGTGTAGACACTGGAGGAAAACACCATGAACAACGACGACCGTGCCAAAACCGCCAAACCCTTCGCGGCCATTCCCGGTGAGTCCGAGAACCGTGACCCCGAACATGCTGATGAGACCCTGCCCTCCTCTCCGGCGCCATCCGATGAGCCGGAGGCCGATGAGTTCCAGCGCAAAGTCGACGAGATCGAGCGCAAGGTGGCCGATGGCAATTGAGCTACACGCGTACCTGTAGGAGCTGGCTTGTCGGAACGCCGCACCGCAGCGAAAGCGTTCTTCCAGGCGAAAAATTTATCGACTGACCCACCGTCTTCGCTGGCAAGCCAGCTCCTACAGGTGAATACAGGGAACTGCGCACAAGCTGCCGATCAGCCGCCGTACACATTTGAAGTGGCCACAACACTTTCTTTTTACACCCGCTATTTGCAATGCCTCTGAAGCGCCAGTCGTGCAGCCTGCATGGCACATTTCGAATCGCTCAAGAATAACTCTTTGATTACAAGCCTGTTTCCACTGGCCATTCGATTGGCACAGCGAATGCTGTTTCTTTCTGGACACCAGGGGTGCCGGCATGGACCGGCCCAACTCTTCCCGTGACAGTGAGGCAAGATAATGAACGCCATCGACATCCTGAAAGCCGACCATGAACGAGTGAAATCCATCTTGACGCAACTGGAAGATTCAACGGAACGGGCGGTAAAAAAACGCGCCGAGCTGATTGCCAAGCTCGAAATGGAAATCACGATTCATACCCGGCTCGAAGAAGAAATTCTCTACCCGGCCTACAAAAAAGCCGGTGGCAAGGAACAGGAAAAAATGTACTACGAGGCGAAAGAAGAACACCGCACGGTCGACTCGCTCGTATTGCCTGACCTCAAGATCACGGATCCTGCGAGCGTCGAGTTTTCAGGGCGGGCCAAAGTCGTCAAGGAGCTGCTTGAGCACCACATCGAAGAAGAAGAAACCGAGATGTTTCCTCAAGCCAGAAAACTGCTGGGCAAGGCAGAACTGGAAGCGTTGGGCACGCAAATGGAGGCGATGAAAAAGCAACTGAACGGCGGGAATATCGCAGCCTGAGCGAAACAGCGCCGTCGAGTCCGGCGCGTCAAGTTCTGCAAAGCTGAAGCCCACCCTCTTCATGGCGGGCTTCTCGATACATCACCCGCAAGGAGGACCTCACCATGATCGCCTCATTGACCGGCATGAAACCGGGTGAGCGCTACATCATCGAAAGCGTCGAGCGTGCCCATCATTTCCCGGGCTTCTTTCTTGACGGAAAGTATTACCTGGAACCCGAGTTACAGACCGCCGTCGGCTGGCTCGAAGGTCAGCAGTTTCTGTATGACCAACTCGATCCGACAGGAGAGCCGGTGTTTCCCGGCCGGGTCGCCGGCACCATCGAAGACCTGACATTGACCCTGGCCGATGGCGCGCGCCTGACATTGAGCGAAGCGCCTTTCCGCGCCCGGGCAGACCTGCCCATGACAGTGGTCGATGTCCGCCCTGTTCAAGGATATGTGCAACGCCCTTCACCACTGCTGGTAGCCGCTGCAGCGTTATTGTTTGGCGGTTGCCTGTTGGCGGTGAATCGCTTTCGGGGCCGAAACCGCCATCACTGACTACCGGTTCCTGAGGTCACTCCTTTGCGAGCGGGCCGGGCAGCGCGGCACCCTGCTGGAAGATCACGGTCTGCGCCGGCATCGGTGCCGGGAAGCCGGCTTCGCCCAGGGCATCCTTGATGATGCGGTTGGTGTCGAAATACACCTGCCAATAGTTTTCGTTATGACAGTACGGACGCACCGCCAACACCGGACCGACCAGGTTGAACTCCAGGATCTCCACGTCTACTGCAGGCGTCTCAAGCACATTGGGGATGGCGGCGATTTTCTCTTTCAGCAACGCCGCGGCCGCTTTCCAGTCGGCGGCGCCGGACAGCTGCGCCTTGAGCTCGACACGACGGAACGGGTTATGGGTGAAGTTTTGGATGTTGTCGCTGAAGATCTTGTTGTTGCCGACCAGGGTCAGCACGTTGTCCGGCGTGTTGATCGCGGTGGCGAACAGGCCGATCTCGGTGACGGTGCCGACGACCCCACCCGCCGAGATGAAATCGCCGACCTTGAACGGACGCAACACAATGATGAAGGCACCTGCCGCCAGATTGGCCAGCAACCCCGACCAGGCCATGCCGATCGCCAGGCCGACGGCGGCGAGCAGTGCCGCGAAGGTAGTGGTCTGCATGCCAAGGAAACCGAGGATGGCGATCACCAGAATGATGTTCAACGTCACGGTGATGGCCGAGCCGACATAGCGCAGCACCGTCGGATCGACTTTCTGCTTGCCCAGGGCTTTCTGCACCATGCCAACAGCAAAACCGATCAGCCAGCGGCCGACGATCCAGAACGCGATGGCGCCCAGAATCTTGACCGCGAAAGCCACGCCATAGGCCTGTATGACGGCTATGAGCGCGTTGAACTTCTCGGTGGTTACATTAACGATGGTCTCGTCCATGGCGCTGGCTCGCAAATGAGGGTTGACCTCAAGACGCTAGCACAGCCGGCGCGGGCCGCCAGTCGAGGGACGGGCTGAATCGGCTGCCGTCATCGCG
>NZ_WTFT01000014.1:164841-224931 GCF_009861505.1 Pseudomonas izuensis
CAAGCTTGCTCCTACAGGGTTTTGCGCTACTCAGTGCGGGGCGCGGGGGATGGTCTTGAGCAGGTCTTCGGGACTGATGTGGCCGACCACTGGCTGCGTGCTGCCCGGAAGCGGCAGGTCAAGGATGTGGCCCTTCATCTTGCCGATCACGTGCATCTCGCAAGGCTTGCAGTCGAACTTCAGGGTCAGCACTTCATCGCCGTGAATCAGCTGCATCGGCGCGACCTTGGTGCGCACGCCGGTGACGCCCTTGGCCTGTTTCGGACAGAGGTTGAACGAGAAGCGCAGGCAATGCTTGGTGATCATCACCGGCACTTCGCCAAGTTCTTCATGGGCCTCGTACGCCGCGTCGATCAGCTCGACCCCGTGACGGTGATAGAAATCCCGGGCCTTCTGGTTGTAGACGTTGGCCAGGAATGACAGGTGCGACTCCGGGTACACCGGCGGCGGATTGGTCTCGGCCTTGCGACCGCCCCGTGGGTGTGCCAGCAGGCGGGCCGCCGTCAGCGCTTCGATCACTTCGCGGCGCAAGGCCTTGAGCTGCGAGTTGGGGATGAAGAACGCCTGGGGAGCCTCGAGCTTGATATCGGTGGCGTGGTATTCGGTGGTGCCCAGTTGACCCAGCAGGTCGCGCAGTTGCTCCAGCGCTTGTTCCGGCTTGTTGGCCAGGCCGAACGGACCGTCCAGGGACACGCTGGCGCTGACGCCCTCCTCGCTGGTGGCGGTCAGTTGCAGGCGCTGTTCGTCCAGGCGAGCCACCCAAGCCAGGCCGATGCGACGTTCGGCGGAGGTCTTTTGCAGGGCTTGCTGCCAGTTGTGATCCAGGTTGCGGTTCAGCGGATGATTCGGGCGTAACGAGTGCAACCCTTTCGGCATCTCGTTGGGCTCGACGCGGTAGCGATAGCGCTTCTCGCCGTCCTCTTCGAACTCGCCTTTGGGTTCGGCGATGTTGGTCCGCCAGCCCACGACTTCGCGCTTGACCAACACGTTGAGGCCATCGCCGTTGGACAAGGGTTCCTGGGTGACCACGATCAGGTCGCGCTTGCCGACTTTTTCCACCACGCCCACCGGCAGCCCGGTGAAGGTCGGCGAGTCAAAGGCGCCGATATCGATCTTGCGGTCGCTGACGAAATAGTCGGTGCTGCCACGGTGGAAGGTCTTGTCCGGGTCGGGCACGAAGAAGTGCGCGGTGCGGCCGCTGGACGCGCGGGCCAGGTCCGGACGGTCTTCGAGGACCTCGTCCAGGCGCTGGCGGTAATAGGCCGTGATGTTCTTCACATACCCCATGTCCTTGTAGCGCCCTTCGATCTTGAACGAACGCACGCCGGCTTCGACCAGGGCACGGATGTTGGCGCTCTGGTTGTTGTCCTTCATCGACAGCAGGTGCTTTTCGTAGGCGATCACACCGCCCTTTTCGTCCTTGAGGGTGTAAGGCAGGCGGCAAGCCTGGGAGCAGTCGCCACGGTTGGCACTGCGTCCGGTCTGCGCGTGGGAAATGTTGCACTGGCCGGAGAACGCCACGCACAGTGCGCCGTGGATGAAGAACTCGATCGCCGCGTCGGTCTCGTCGGCGATGGCGCGGATTTCCTGCAGGTTCAGCTCGCGGGCCAGGACCAGTTGCGAGAAACCCGCCTGGTCGAGGAACTTCGCCCGCGCCAGGGTGCGGATGTCGGTCTGGGTGCTGGCGTGCAGCTCGATCGGCGGGATGTCCAGTTCCATCACGCCCAGGTCCTGGACGATCAGCGCATCGACGCCGGCATCGTACAGCTCGTGGATCAGCTTGCGGGCCGGCTCCAGCTCGTTGTCGTGCAGGATGGTGTTGATGGTGGTGAACACCCGGGCGTGGTAACGATGGGCGAACTCCACCAGGCCGGCGATATCGCTCACTTCGTTGCAGGCGTTGTGGCGGGCGCCGAAGCTCGGGCCGCCAAGGTACACGGCGTCGGCGCCATGCAGAATGGCCTCGCGGGCAATGGCGACATCGCGGGCGGGGCTGAGCAATTCCAGGTGATGCTTGGGCAAGGACATATGTTTTTTTAGTCAGGCTGTCACGGTCGAGGTGCGCATTGTAGCGGCGAAATGCCTGACGGGCACCCGTGTGCTGCCGGGTGGTGCTGGATTACCCAAATCCTTGTGGGAGCTGGCTTGCCAGCGATAGCGGTGTGTCAGGCGACATCAATGTTTGATGTGCCGATGCCATCGCTGGCAAGCCAGCTCCCACAGGGGTTGGGGGTGTTACCGGATCAGGCCTTGGCCGCCATGGCGACGACTTCCACCTTCATGCCTTCGACGGCCAGGGAGGCCACGCCTACGGCGGCACGCACCGGCCATGGCTTGGCGAAGTAGCGCTTGTAGACTTCGTTGAACGCGGCGCGGTCGGCCATGTCGGTGAGGTAGATGGTCAGGTGCATGACGCGATCCATGGAACTGCCCGCGCGCTCCAGCGCGACCTTGAGTGCTTGCAGGGTGCATTCGCACTGCAGGGTAATGTCGCCCAGCTCCAGGCTGCCATCGGCACGGGTCGGGATCTGGGTGGACATCAGGATGCCGTTGAACGCGGCGACGTCGGAGGAAATGGAGTCCTGGTCGGGATCGGGCGTGAAGACGATGTCTTGGTTGGCCATGGGGCACTCTTGTTTGAGGAGGTAAAGGGGGCGCAGTTTACCAGACGCCCCGCGACCATCGCTAAACCAGCGGCTGATGACTGGTCACGCAGTGGATACCGCCACCACCGGCCGCGATGGCATCAATGTTCAACTGCACCACCTCACGGTCCGGGTAGAGTTCAGACAGCAGGTCGAAGGCCTTGCGATCGGCCGCCTTGTCGCCAAACTCAGGCGCAATGATTGCCCCATTGATCACGAAGTAGTTGATGTAACCGGCGGCGAAATCCTGATTGCCGCGGTTGAACTTGCTCTTGCGCGGGTTCATTGGCGGCGACACGGTGTGCACCTGCAGCTTGCGCCCATCGGCATCCGTGGCGTTCTTAAGGATTTCCAGATGCGCACGGGTGACCTTGTTGTCATAGGACTCCGGGTCGTTGTCGAGGTTGGCGATGATTACGCCCGGCTTTACAAAACGTGCATAGAAGTCGACATGGGCGTCGGTAATGTCCTTGCCCTTGATGCCCGGCAGCCAAATGATTTTGCGCAGGCCCAGGCGCGCCTTCAGTTCTTGCTCGACCTCGGCCTTGCTCCACTGCGGGTTGCGATTGGCATTGATCCAGCTGCTTTCGGTCATGATCCCGGTGCCGTGACCGTCCACTTCGATACCACCACCCTCGCCCACCAGTTCGCTGCGGATATGATCGGCTTCTTCGCGGCGGGCAATCAGAGCCGCCACTTGCGCATCCTTGCCATGCCGCTGTTTGTTGCCCCAGCCGTTGAAGTTGAAGTCCACGGCGCCGAGTTCGCCTTTGCCATCAACGACAAAATTGGCACCGATATCACGCATCCAGATGTCGTCGAGCTCGGTGATGACGTAGGTAATATTGGCGTTACCGCAATGCTCTTCGGCCAGATCCCGCTCACTTTCGCGACAGAACACGGTGACCGCCTCATAACCGGCGATAGTCCGTGCGATCCGGCCGAGGGCGGCTTGCACGTCCGGGGTGAAGTCTTCCCAGATGGCGTCCTGAGCGCCGAAGGCGATGAAGGCCTGTTGATGTTTGTCACCTTCATCCGGCATGTACCAACGGCCCGCGCTGGCCGCCAGTGCTGATACGGATGTCAGGCCAAGGCCCATGAAAGCAGCTCCCACACCGGCGACAACCGATACCTGCTTGATGAATTCGCGACGCGTTGACATGCAATGGTTCCTGAAAATGAATAAAAACCCGGCCAACAAAACCGCCCCTGTAGGAGCAAAGCTTGCTCGCGATAGCGCCGGGTCAGTCAATGATGATGTCGACTGACACACCGCTATCGCGAGCAAGCTTTGCTCCTACGGAGTCAGCGCCGATTTCACTGGCCGGTAGCGGTCTTGAACTTGGTCCAGGTGCGCATGCGCGCCCGCATGTCGGCCTGGGGAATGTCTTTGCCGGGAATCAATCGAGCATAGGTGGCTTCATTGATGTAGATGTCCGGGTTGTCGCGCATCGAGGCATCGACGTTGGGACGGGCCTTGGCATTCGACGTTGGATAACCGGTGAAGTTACTGATGGCCGCCATGTTCTGCGGGCGCATGACGAAGTTGATGAACGCATAGGCGTACTCCGGATGCTTGGCATCGACCGGAATCGCCATGGTGTCCATCCATACCGTAGTGCCCTCACGGGGAATGCGGTACTGGAACCTGGTTTTCTTGCCGGCGGAATCCGAGGTGCGTTGCGCCTGGGTCATGTCGCCGCTGTAACCGAGGGACAGGCACAGGTTGCCGTTCACCAGGTCGGTCACCGGTTGCGACTGGAACTTGCGAATGTACGGCCGCAACCCGGCCAGCAGTTCGCCCGCCGCCTTCAGGTCTTCGGGCTTGGCACTGCGCGGCTCGCGACCGAGGTAGTTGAGCACCACTGCCAGCACTTCGTCCGGCGAGTCGATCATCGAGATGCCGCAATCGGCAAACTTTGCGGCCAATTCAGGCTTGAACAACATGTCCAGGCTGTTGACCGGGGCATCCGGCACACGCTGCTTGATCTGCTCGTCGTTATAAGTCACGCCGATGGTGCCCCAGGTGTAAGGGACAGTGGCCTGGCTCGAATGCTCGTATTGCCGGCGCAGCCTTTGCAGGCCGGGTTCGATGTCGGCAAGCTCCGTGAGTTTCGAGCGGTCCAGCGGCTGCAGGCTGCCAGCGCGCACCAGGCGCTCGGCCACGGTGTCACCGGGAAAGATCAGGTCATAACCGCTGCCACCGGCCAGCATCTTGGCTTCCAGCGTCTCGCTGCCATCCATGACGTCGTAGATCACTTTGATCCCGGTTTCGGCGGTGAACCGGCTCAGGGTGTCCTCGGCAAAATAGTCGGCCCAGTTGTACAGCCGCAGGGTTTTCTCCTCGGCGTGCAGCGAGGTCACCGCACAGGTAAAGGCCAATCCCAGGATGGCGGGCAACCTTCTATTGAATGTATGCATGTCAGACCCCTTGAGTATTCCAGCGTGCATTGAGGTGGCGACCGTCCTGGCTCAACAGTGCTCCGTACATGTCCGGACGGCGATCGCGGTAGATGCCCCAGCTCAGGCGTTCTTCGCGCATGGCCGCGAGGTCGAGGCTGTGCACCAGTACGCCCGTGCTGTCACGGTCGGCCTCGGCGAGCAATTTGCCCTTGTGGTTACAGATGAAGGACGAGCCGTAGAAACTCATCTGCAAGGCTGGATCGGTAGTCGCCGCTTCACGACCGACGCGATTGGAGGCCACCACCGGCAAGATGTTGGCGGCCGCATGACCGCGCATGGTCATTTGCCAGTGGTCGCGGGAATCCAGGCTGGCGCAGCCGGGTTCTGAACCAATGGCGGTGGGAAACAGCAGCACTTCAGCGCCCATCAAGGCCAGGCAGCGAGCCGTCTCGGGGAACCACTGGTCCCAGCAGATGCCCACGCCGATGCGCCCGAACGCCGTGTCCCAGACACGGAAACCGGTGTCGCCCGGGCTGAAATATTCCTTTTCCTGGTAGCCAATGGCGTTGGGAATATGGGTCTTGCGATACACCTCCAGCAAACGCCCATCGGCATCGGCCACGCACAAGGAATTGAAGTACGCATTGCCGGCCTTCTCGAACCAGCTCAGCGGCAACACCACGCCCAACTCCCTGGCCAGCGCGGCGAAGCGCTTGAGCACGGGGCTGTCGCGAAACTCCTGGGCCAGTGCCAAATGCTGGTGACTTTGCTCGATACAGAAATACGGCGTGGCAAACAGCTCCTGCAACAGGATGACCTGCGCACCTTTGGCCGCCGCCTCACGCACCAGTTGCTCGGCCAGATCGAGGTTGTGTTGCAGGTCCCAGGTGCAGGGCATCTGGGTGACAGCAATGGTCAACAGGGTCATGGCATTAACCCTCCACCGGCCAGGCCGGCTGTTGCTGAGTAATGCAATGCACACCGCCACCGCCATGGGCCAGATGATTGATGCGCACCGGCACCACCTCGCGCCCCGGGAACGCCTTGCCCAGCACCTCGGCGGCCGCGTGGTCGGCTTCAATGCCGTAGGCCGGCATGATGATCGCGTCGTTGACGATGTAGAAGTTGGTGTAGGACGCGCAGAACACTTCGGCTTCAGGGTCCACGGCATCGCTGGCTTCATACAGTTCGATCAGTTCGAACTTGCGTCCCTTGGCATCAGTCGCCAATTCCAGGGCTCGGCGGTTCTCTTTGGCCACTTCGGCATACACCGATTGCCGGTCATGCGTGGCGTCCACCAGCAACACGCCTGGGCGGGCGAATGCGCACACGCCATCGACATGGCCGTCGGTCATATCGCCGGTGACGTAGTCCGGATCACCCGGCAACCAGATGGTCTTCTTCACGCCCAGCAGACGCGCAAAGATCTCCTCCATCTCTGCCTTGTTCATCCCCGGGTTGCGATTGGGGTTGAGCAACACCGATTCGGTGGTGATCAACGTGCCTTCGCCATCGACGTGAATAGCCCCGCCCTCGTTACTCAAGTGCGTGCCGAAGCACGGCAAGCCCAGGTGATTGAGCGCACGCCGCGCCAGGCCTTCGTCCAGATCATGGGCCGACTTGCCGCCCCAGGCATTGAAGCGCCAGCTCACCCCGGCCAGGCCTTGCTGCGGGTGGCAAACGAAACTCGGTCCGGAATCGCGGCACCAGCTGTCGTTGACCGGCAACTCGATCAGTTCGATGTTCGGTCCACACAGGGCTTTGGCGCTGGCTACGGCAGAGGGATCAACGACCATTTTCACCGGTTCGAAACGGGCAATGGCGTTGGCCACGCCCGCGAAATCTTCTTGCACCTGAGCCAGGGTCACGCGCCAGCCCGACTCCCAAAGAGCCTGGTTGTGCGGCCAGACCATCCAGGTCGCGGCATGGCGGACCCACTCCGCAGGCATCATCCAACCGGTGTTTAGATTTTCGTTCTGCAGCATGATAAAAAGCCCCATTAGTTAAGCCATTGTGTTCAACAAAAACTGCCTTGTTGGTCTTGGCTTGCATGCTACGGCTGTAAAAACGGGCAAACAAACGATGGATTTTGTAGAGAAGTGATTAGGGGAACTTATCAATATGCTGAAGCACTGGCCGCCACTGAGCACCCTTCGCGGCTTCGAAGCCGCCGCCCGACTGGGCAGTTTTCACAAGGCTGCCGCCGAATTGCACCTCACCCAGTCGGCCATCAGCCAGCAGATTCGCAGCCTTGAGGCGTACCTCGAGCAACCGCTGTTTTTTCGCAGCGGACGCAGTGTCAGCCTGACCGACGCGGGGCATGATTTGCTCAGCACCACCCAGGCCCTGCTGCAACAACTGTCCGTGGGCATTCGCCGTCTCGGGCAGTATCAGAAACCCAATCAACTGGTGCTCAACACCACCCCGGCGTTCGCTCGCCACTGGCTGTTGCCACGCCTGGGGGATTTTCGCCGCCGGCATCCGCAGGTCGATCTGTGGATTTACAGCACCAATGAAGTACCGGACATGGCCACCCAGACCATCGACATCGCGGTGCGCGATGACATCAGTTCCCAGGCCGAATGCAGTTTCAAGGTGCTGTACGCCGACCGCCTCTACCCCGCCTGCCACCCGGACCTTTTGGCGCAATCGCAGGCACAGCGCACCACCCTGCACGGCGAACGGGAAATGGATTGGAGTCACTGGGCGGTGGAGGCCGGCATCGATGTCGGCCAGCAGGATCAGGGGCTGAACTTCTCCGACCCCGGCCTGCTGCTGGACGCCGCGTGCGCGGGGCTCGGTATCGCGCTGGTGAGCCAGTTGCTCAGCCGGCAGGCTCGTGCCACCGGCCTGTTGCAACCGCTGGTGGAGCAAACCATCCGCGGCCCGAACTGGGCGCTGTTGACCCATCGCGACAGTGAAAGCAATGCGCGGGCTTTCAGTGAATGGTTGATCGAAAACCTGGAGGAGACATAACCCCTGTAGGAGCCGGCGTGCTCGCGATGGTCGTTAACGATAACGCTGGCTGCCTGACACTCCACGGTGCTTGTGCCTCCATCGCGAGCAAGCTCGCGCCTACAAAGCGCCTGCGCGTCAGTGACGGGACATCAGGCCATGCAGGACACCGAACCGCAAACCCGGCTCGGAAGGCGTCATGTGGGTGATGCCGAAGACCTTGAATGCCGCCAGCATGAGCACCAGGCCGCCCGGCAGGATGCTCAGTCGATGGGCTGGCAGCCCTGCCAGCCGCAGCTTCTTGACATGCCCGATTTCCAGCAGGCGCAGCGACAATCGCAACAGGCCGCTGTAGGTAATGCCCCGTTGGCCGAAATCGTTCAACCCGTTGGCGTTGAGCACTTTGGCCAACATGCGCGCAGTGCCTGAAGAGCCGATGGTCTGCTGCCAGCCCTTGGCACGATAACGCCGGGCGACCTTGTCAAAGGCCAGCGTGGCGACGCGCTCGGCTTCAAGCAATGCCTGAGCAGTAATGGCGCCGCCCGCAAAGTAGCGCATCCCAAAGGTGCCGCTGCCGATGGCAATGCTTTCGGTGACCAGGGGTTGCGCGCCGCGCCCCAGAATCAACTCGGTGGACCCGCCACCGATGTCCACCACCAGGCGCATGCTGTCTGCCCCCGGAAGCGTATGGGCGACCCCGGCGTAGACCAGATGGGCTTCTTCCTGCCCGGAGATGACATCGATACGAAACCCCAGATGGCGTTCCGCGCTGGCCAGGAACAATTGAGCATTGTCCGCTTCACGCACGGCACTGGTCGCGACTGCCCGTACTCGCCCGGCTTCAAAGCCGCGCAATTTCTTGCCGAAACGCGCCAGCGCCTGCCAGCCCCGATCCAGCGCCATTTCGTCCAGGCCCCCGCCTTGAAACCCCTCCGCCAGACGCACAGGCTCACGCAGGGTTTTGACTTCCTGGATCATGATCTGTCGGTTCCGTTTGACCTGCTGGCCAATCATCATGCGAAACGCATTGGAGCCCAGGTCAACGGCTGCAAACAGGGAGGCGTCTCCTTTCATGGTAGGGATTCCTGGCAGTTTCATCAGCCCCTGGACGGAGTTCCAAGGGGCGCTAAAGGCGGTTTGCGCCGATCCTGCCATGGGGTTGGTGACACCCTGATGACAGCCGGACAAATTCAGTTACCTTCTGTCCACCATCATCTGTCCGTCACCACGCCGTCACACGCACGGGCCTAGCATGGGCACTTCCATCTTCGTGGGGAGTGATGACCATGCCGCTGACCAACGACACCCTGTTGCAACGTATTCACCGCGAACTACTCGATCACAGTGACGAGGAGCTTGAACTGGAGCTGCTGGAGGACGATCACGACCTCGAAGCGCTGTTCGACGACCACCTCGGCGACAGCCCCGAAAAGCAGGAGCGACGCCGCTACTTCAGCGAGCTGTTCCGCCTGCAGGGTGAACTGGTGAAGTTGCAGAGTTGGGTGGTGAAAACCGGGCACAAGGTGGTGATCCTGTTCGAAGGACGCGACGCGGCAGGTAAAGGCGGTGTGATCAAACGCATCACGCAGAGGCTCAATCCCCGGGTCTGCCGGGTCGCCGCCCTGCCCGCGCCCAATGATCGCGAACGCACCCAGTGGTATTTCCAGCGCTACGTCTCGCACCTGCCGGCCGCGGGCGAAATCGTCCTGTTCGACCGCAGTTGGTACAACCGCGCCGGCGTCGAGCAAGTCATGGGGTTCTGCAATGCGGACCAATACGAAGAATTCTTTCGCACCGTGCCCGAGTTCGAACGCATGCTCGCGCGCTCCGGCATCCAATTGATCAAATACTGGTTCTCGATTTCCGACCAGGAACAGCACCTGCGCTTTCTCAGCCGCATCCATGACCCGCTCAAGCAATGGAAACTCAGCCCCATGGACCTGGAATCCCGCCGTCGCTGGGAGGCCTACACCAAGGCCAAGGAAATCATGCTCGAACGCACCCATATCGCCGAAGCGCCGTGGTGGGTGGTACAGGCCGACGACAAGAAGAAGGCACGGCTCAACTGTATCCATCACTTGCTGGGACAAATGCCCTATGAAGAGGTGGAACTGCCGGTGATCGAACTGCCGGAGCGCGTGCGCCAGGAGGATTACTCGCGTAGCCCGACGCCACCGGAAATCATCGTGCCGCAGGTTTACTGACGACCGGGCGTCAACGCGTCATGAATCTGTAACCTTGCTGCCGCAATACTGACGCCATATACCGCGTGCTTTTTTCCCGCCGTCCTCCTGGACGGCTTTTTTTTGCCTGCTCCACCCTGTAGGAGCGAGCCTGCTCGCGATGGACGTCAACGATAACGCGGGGAATCAGACAACCCGTGTCGTCCAGGCGTCCATCGCGAGCAGGCTCGCTCCTACAGGGTTTGTGTATCAGGGATCGACCTGCCCCATCAGTTCAGCCACCGACTCCTGGCGTTTTGCATAACGCTGGGCCAGCACCGCACAGACCATCAGCTGAATCTGATGGAACAGCATCAGCGGCAGGATCAACACGCCGATGGTGCTGCCGGCGAACAGCACCTGGGCCATGGGCACGCCCGTGGCCAGGCTTTTCTTCGAACCACAGAACAGGATGGTGATGCGGTCTTCCTGATTGAAGCCAAACGCCTTGCCGAGCACGGTGGACGCCACCAGCACCAGTCCCAGCACCACGCAGCACGCCACCACCAGCCCCGCCAGGTCCCGCAGCGGAATCTGATGCCAGATGCCTTCGTTCACCGCCTCGCTGAACGCGCCGTAGACCACCAGCAGAATCGAGCCCTGGTCAACGAACTTCAGCCAGTGCTTGTTACGCCCCACCCAGGCGCCGATCCAGCGCCGCGCAATCTGCCCGGCAATGAACGGCAGTAATAACTGCACGCTGATCTTCACGATGGCATCGACCGTCGAACCGCCGTCGCCGTGCACATTCAGCAGCAGGGTTACCAGCAACGGCGTGAGGAAAATCCCGAACAGGCTGGAGGCCGCCGCGCTGCAAATCGCCGCCGGAATGTTGCCACGGGCCAGGGACGTGAAGGCAATCGCCGACTGCACGGTGGCGGGCAGCGCACAGAGGTAGAGCATGCCCATGTACAGGTCAGCGCCGATCATCGGTGACAGCACCGGCTTGAGCGCCAGCCCCAGCAGCGGGAACAGCACGAAGGTCAGGCTGAACACCAGCAGATGCAGGCGCCAATGGCCAGCACCGGCGATGATCGACTCGCGGGACAGCTTGGCGCCGTGCAGGAAAAACAGCAGGGCAATGGCGACGTTGGTCAGCCAGCCAAAGCCCACCGCCACCTGTCCGCTGGCGGGCAACAAACTGGCGATAAGCACCACGCCGATCAGGGCCAGGGTGAAGTTGTCGGGCAAGAAACGAGGGCGAGTCATTGGGGGTCATCCGGAGTTGCCAGGAATGTAGCTTCGACTCTAACGCCCATCGCGGTTGCCGGCTAACGCTAGTAAGCCAGTGGATAGCGCCTAACGGACAAATCCCCCTGTAGGAGCAAAGCTTGCTCGCGATGACGGCAGCACAGCCAACATTGATGCCAGCTGAACCACCGCTATCGCGAGCAAGCATTGCTCCCACATCGGATCGCTCGTACAGGAGTTCAGCCCCATTTCATCGCCTCCCGACGAGAAACCCGTTCAAGACTCTTGCGCAACCGATATTATGGTATACCATCATACGCACAGACACTTTCCATCCTGATACGGAGCAGCCCATGAGTTTCGAAATCCGCAAGATCGTCAGCTATGTCGAAGAGACCTTCATCGAAGGCGGCAAGGCCACCGATAAACCCGTGACCATGGTCGGCCTGGCTGTCGTGATGAAAAACCCCTGGCTGGGCAACGGCTTTGTCGAAGACCTGAAACCGCAAATCCGTGCCAACTGCTCAGACCTCGGCGCGCTGATGGTTGAACGCCTGGTGGGCATCATCGGCGGTGCCGAAAAAATCGAGGCCTATGGCAAAGCTGCAGTGGTCGGCGCCGACGGCGAAATCGAACATGCGTCCGCTGTCATCCACACCCTGCGCTTCGGCAACCACTACCGCGAAGCGGTCAAGGCCAAGAGCTACTTGAGCTTCACCAATAAGCGCGGCGGCCCGGGCACCTCGATCCAGATTCCGATGATGCACAAGGACGACGAAGGCCTGCGCTCGCATTACATCACCCTGGAAATGCAGATCGAAGACGCGCCTCGCGCCGACGAAATCGTCGTGGTCCTGGGTTGCGCCGACGGCGGCCGCCTGCACCCGCGCATCGGCAACCGTTACATCGATCTGGAAGAGCTGGCGGCCGAAAACGCCCAGTAACACCGGCTCGGGCAACTACAACAAAAAGGTATGCAGGAGCGCTCCATGATTCGGCTCACCGCTGAACGCACCCCGGCTGGAACCAGTTACCTGGCGACCGGCCAAGGCCAGCCCGTGGTCTTGATCCACGGCGTGGGCCTGAACAAAGAAATGTGGGGCGGCCAGATCGTTGGCCTGGCCACGCAATACCGCGTCATTGCCTACGACATGCTGGGGCATGGCGCCAGCCCGCGCCCGGAAAGCGGCACGCCTCTGCTCGGCTATGCCGACCAGTTGCTGGAGCTGCTCGATCATTTGCAATTGCCCAAGGCAGCGGTGATCGGTTTTTCCATGGGCGGGTTGGTGGCGCGGGCTTTTGCCCTGCATTACCCGCAACGCCTGCAGAGTCTGGTGGTGCTCAACAGCGTGTTCAATCGCACCGCCGAACAACGCGCCGGCGTGATCGCCCGCACCAGTCAGGCCGCCGAACACGGGCCGGACGCCAACGCCGAAGCGGCGTTGTCACGCTGGTTCAGCCGTGAGTACCAGGCGGCCAATCCGGCGCAGATCGCCGCGCTGCGCCAAACCCTCGCGCAGAACGATCCGCAGGGTTACCTGACCACTTATGAGCTGTTCGCCACCCAGGACATGTACCGCGCCGATGACCTGGCCAACATCCAGGTGCCGACGCTGGTCGCCACCGGCGAACTGGACCCGGGCTCAACCCCGGACATGGCCGAGCAACTGGCCCGGCGCATACCCGGCGCGACGGTTGCCGTACTCGCCGAACAGCGACATATGATGCCCGTAGAATCGCCGCGCCTGGTCAACCAGCTGTTGCTGGAGTTTCTCGACACTGCGCACTCCCGACAAAACCATATAAAGGGGATCGTTGCATGACACTCGCACGCTTCCAGATGTGCATCGGCGGTGAATGGGTCGATGCCCTCTCGGGCAAGACTTTCGAAAGCCTGAACCCGGCCCTGGCACAAGCCTGGGCAGAACTGCCCGATGCCGACGAAGCCGATGTCGAGCGCGCCGTGCAGGCTGCGCAGACTGCGTTCGACAGCCCGGCCTGGCGCGGTTTGACCGCCACCGCTCGCGGCAAGCTGCTGCGGCGCCTGGGTGACCTGATCGCCGAAAACAAGGAACAACTGGCGCAGCTGGAAAGCCGCGACAACGGCAAGCTGATCCGCGAAACCCGTGGCCAGGTCGGCTATCTGCCGGAGTTTTTCCACTACACCGCAGGGCTTGCAGACAAGCTCGAAGGCGGCACCCTGCCGCTGGACAAGCCGGACCTGTTTGCCTACACCGTGCATGAAGCCATGGGCGTGGTCGCGGCGATCATTCCGTGGAACAGCCCGCTGTACCTGACCGCAATCAAACTGGCCCCGGCCCTGGCCGCGGGCAACACCATCGTGATCAAGCCGTCCGAGCACGCCTCGGCGACCATTCTCGAACTGGCGCGCCTGGCCCTGGAAGCCGGCATCCCTCCGGGCGTGGTCAACGTCGTCACCGGTTACGGCCCAAGCACTGGCGCGGCCCTGACCCGCCATCCGCTGGTTCGCAAGATCGCCTTCACCGGCGGCGCAGCCACGGCACGGCATGTGGTGCGCAGCAGCGCCGAGAACTTCGCCAAGCTGTCGCTGGAACTGGGCGGTAAATCGCCGAACATCATCTTCGCCGACGCCGACCTCGACAGCGCGATCAACGGCGCCATCGCCGGGATCTACGCCGCGTCCGGACAGAGCTGCGTGTCCGGCTCGCGCCTGTTGGTGCAGGACGAAGTCTACGATGAGTTCGTCGGCCGCCTGGTGGAACGCGCCCAGCGCATCCGCATCGGCAACCCGCAGGAAGACAGCAGTGAAATGGGCCCGATGGCCACCGCGCAGCAACTGGCGGTGGTCGAAGGCCTGGTCGCCGATGCCATTGCCGAAGGTGCGCACCTGCGCCTGGGCGGCAAGCGTCCGGCCAACCTCGGTGACGGCTGGTTCTATGAACCGACGCTGTTCGAGTGCGACCGCAACTCGATGAAGATCATGCAGGAAGAAGTGTTCGGCCCGGTGGCTTCGGTCATCCGCTTCAAGGACGAAGCCGAAGCGCTGGCCATCGCCAACGACTCGCAGTTCGGCCTCGCCGCCGGCATCTGGACCCGCGACCTGGGGCGTGCCCATCGCCTGGCCCGGGACGTGCGTTCGGGGATCATCTGGGTCAACACCTACCGCGCCGTGTCGGCCATGGCGCCCATCGGCGGCTTCAAGAACAGCGGCTATGGACGCGAAAGCGGCATCGATTCGGTGCTGGCCTACACCGAGCTGAAAACGGTGTGGATCAACCTCTCCCAGGCGCCCATGCCTGATCCGTTTGTGATGCGCTAGGAGTCCTGCGAAATGATCGAACCCGGCATTTACAAAGACGTCATGAGCTCGTTCCCGTCCGGCGTCACGGTGGTCACCACCCTGGACCCGGCCGGCGGCATCGTCGGCATTACCGCCAGTGCCTTCAGTGCGCTGTCGATTGACCCGGCACTGGTGCTGTTCTGCCCCAACTACGGCTCCGACACCTACCCGGTGCTGCGCGACAGCAAGCAGTTCGCGATTCACCTGCTGTCCGCCGACCAGACCGCCGAGGCCTATGCGTTCGCCGGCAAGGGCAAGGACAAAGCCAACGGCATCGACTGGCATTTGAGTGCGCTGGGCAACCCGATACTGGCCAAGGCCACGGCTATCATCGAGTGCGAACTGTGGCGCGAATACGATGGCGGTGATCACGCCATCATCGTCGGCGCGGTGAAGAATTTGATCCTGCCGGAGCAGCCGGTGACACCAATGATTTACCACAAGGGCAAGCTGGGGCCGCTGCCCACACTGGCCTGAGAAAACAATGCAAAACCCTGTGGGAGCTGGCTTGCCAGCGAAAGCGGTAGATCAGTCAGCATTGATGTTGACTGTGATCAAGTCATCGCTGGCAAGCCAGCTCCCACAGGGGCTGAGTTGAGGCAAACAACATGAGTAACGAGAAGTATGAACAGGGCCTGAAAATCCGCACCCAGGTGCTCGGTCAAGCCTACGTCAACCGCTCCATCGAGAACGCCGACGACTTCACCCGCCCCTTGCAGGACCTGGTCACCGAGTACTGCTGGGGCCACGTCTGGGGCCGTGAGGGTTTGTCGCTCAAGGAACGCAGCATGATCAACCTGGCCATGATCTCGGCCCTCAACCGCCCGCACGAACTCAAGCTGCATGTGCGCGGCGCCTTGCGTAACGGCTTGAGTCGTGAGCAAATACGCGAAATTCTGCTTCAGGTCGGCATTTATTGCGGCGTCCCGGCGGCCGTGGACAGCTTCCGGCTCGCCCGTGAAGCCTTCGCCGAAGCCGATGCCGAGGCCTCCAGTTAACCCTCGGCTGTTTGATCTGAACGCGCGCGGTCGATGCCCGTTCTGCAAGGACAGCCACATTTAGAGCGTACCCCATGAAACGCCTGCCACTCGACGACAGCTTCAAGGTCAATCGCAACCCCGTTACCCTGCGCGAAATCGTGCTGGATAAACTGCGAAGCGCCATCATGAACTTCCAGCTTCTGCCGGGAGATCGTCTGGTCGAACGCGATCTGTGCGATCGCCTTGGCGTGAGCCGCACCTCGGTACGCGAGGCCTTGCGTCACCTGGAGTCCGAAGGGCTGGTGGAGTTCGCCGACGCCAAGGGGCCGCGAGTCGCCATCATCACCCTGGCCGATGCCGTCGACATCTATGAACTGCGTTGCGTGCTCGAAGGCCTGATCGTCCAGTTGTTCACCCTGCGTGCCAAGGCCAAGGACATCAAGGCCCTGGAAAAAGCCCTGGAGGTCAACCGCCAGGCGTTGAAGGAAGGTGAACTGCAGCAAGTCATCGACTCCGTCCAGGGTTTCTACGACGTCCTGCTCGAAGGTTCCGGCAACCACGTCGCCGCCACCCAATTGCGCCAGCTGCAGGCGCGGATCAGTTACTTGCGCGCGACCTCGGTGTCCCAGGAAAACCGTCGCGGCGCCAGCAACCAGGAAATGGAACGCATGGTCGAAGCGATCAAGAGCGGCGATCCCCTGGCCGCCCACCAGGCCTGCGTCGACCACGTCCGCGCCGCCGCCACCGTCGCCCTCGATTACCTCAAGCGCCAGCAGGAAGAGACCGGGGCAATCCCCGAGATCACCCAGCCCATCGCGCTCAAAGAACCACGCATAGGCCGCTGATCATGTTCAGCCCGAGCTTTTGTCCAAAGTGCGGCGGCCATGACCTCAGGTCACAGCTGCCACCGGGCGATACGCACGAGCGCCTGATGTGCCGCGGCTGTGGCTACATCCACTACGTCAATCCGAAAATCATCGCCGGCTGCATCATTGAGCAGGACGGCAAGTATTTGCTGTGCCAACGCGCAATCCCGCCGCGCCCCGGCACCTGGACACTGCCGGCAGGCTTCATGGAAGCCGGCGAGACCACCGAGCAGGCGGCGTTGCGCGAGGTCTGGGAAGAGAGCGGCGTACGGGGGGAAATCCTCTCGCCCTACTCGATCTTCAGCGTGCCGAAGATCAGCGAGGTGTACATCATCTTCCGCGCCATCGCCCTGGAAATCACCGGCCAGTTCGGACCGGAAACCCTCGCCTGCAAATTCTTCGCGCCCGAGGACATTCCCTGGGACAGCATCTATTACCCGGCCATCCGGCAAATCCTCGAACGCTACATCGAGGAACGCCAGGCCGGGGTCTATGGCATTTACATCGGCAACGACGACAGCGGCAAAATCCACTTCATCCGCTAGCTTGACCCTGCACACCCTGTGGGAGCAAAGCTTGCTCGCGATAGCGGCGGTACAGTCAACATTAATAGCGAATGACCCACCGCTATCGCGAGCAAGCTTTGCTCCCACAGATAATCAAACCGGCGCCACCCCCTCGACGATAACAATCTCCGCCCGCCCCGCGCCCTCACGGTGCCGCTTCGCCTCCTGATACTCCGGCGACCGGTAACAGGCCAGCGCCTGCTCATACGAGTCGAATTCGATCACCACGTTACGCTGCGCCCCTTTCCCTTCCAGCGCTTCGCTGCGCCCGCCCCTGGCCAGCATGCGCCCACCGTACAAGGCGAAAGCCGCCGGTGCCCGCTGGGTGTATTGGCTGTATTGATCGGGATCGGTGACATCCACGTGAGCAATCCAGTATGCCTTCATAGTGACCTCCTCAGTATTCTGTAATATGGTATACCATACTATATTTCCATCAATCACTGAGAGTCCAGCATGGCCTTCAACAGCATCGAAGAAATCATCGAAGATTATCGCCTCGGCAAAATGGTGCTGCTGGTGGATGACGAAGACCGGGAAAACGAAGGCGACCTGCTGCTGGCAGCGGACTGCTGTACGGCCGAAGCCATCAGCTTCATGGCCCGGGAAGCGCGCGGCCTGATCTGCCTGACCCTGACCGACGAACATTGCCAGCGCCTGGGTCTCGAGCAAATGGTGCCGAGCAACGGCAGTGTGTTCAGCACCGCGTTCACGGTGTCCATCGAAGCGGCCATCGGCGTGACCACCGGCATTTCCGCCGCCGACCGGGCACGCACCGTGGCGGCCGCCGTCGCCCATGGGGCAGGCCCGACCGATATCGTGCAACCGGGCCACATCTTTCCATTGCGTGCCAAGGAAGGCGGCGTGTTGACCCGCGCCGGCCATACCGAAGCCGGTTGCGACCTGGCCCGCCTGGCCGGCTTCACACCGGCGTCGGTGATTGTCGAAGTCATGAACGACGACGGCACCATGGCACGCCGTCCGGACCTGGAAGTGTTCGCGCGCAAGCACGGGATCAAAATCGGCACCATCGCCGACCTGATTCACTACCGCCTGAGCACCGAACACACGGTCGAACGCATTGGCGAACGTGAATTGCCGACCGTGCATGGCACCTTTCGTCTGATCACCTTTGAGGATCGCATCGAGGGTGGTGTCCACATGGCCATGGTCATGGGCGACTTGCGCCGCGATGAAGCGACGCTGGTGCGAGTGCACGTGATCGACCCGCTGCGCGATCTGGTCGGCGCCGAATACAGCGGCCCCTCCAACTGGACATTGTGGGCCGCACTGCAACGGGTGGCCGAAGAAGGTCGCGGCGTGGTGGTGGTGCTGGCCAACCATGAATCCTCGCAGGCGTTGCTGGAGCGTGTCCCGCAACTAACCCAGCCGCCACGGCAGTTCAGCCGCTCACAGTCACGGATCTATTCGGAAGTGGGCACCGGTGCGCAGATCCTGCAGAACCTGGGTGTTGGCAAGCTGCGGCATCTGGGTCCGCCGCTGAAGTATGCAGGGTTGACCGGGTATGACCTGGAGGTGGTGGAGAGCATTCCGTTTACCCAGTAACAGCGCGCTGCTGATCCACTGTGGGAGCAAGGCTTGCCCGCGATGGCGCCTTCAAGATCGCCATCGCGGGCAAGCCTTGCTCCCACAAAAGCCAAGCGGCTCCGTTGCGCTGAGAAAACCACATTTGCCAGATAGCCGGTACGGCAAAATGCTTGCACAAAGCTTGGAATACCATAATATGATATTCCATAGACCGGACAGTCACAGCGACTCGATGGACCTGTTGCTCCCGATAGGCGGGCACTGAAAGCCCCGCTCATAAACACAACAATGAGGGCGTGAAAATGGTGTTGAACAAACGTGTATCCGCCGTGCTGTTCGCGGGTCTGCTCAGCGTGACCAGCCAGGCCTTGATGGCCGCCGAAAGCGTCAACTTCGTCAGCTGGGGCGGTAGCACCCAGGATGCGCAGAAGCAGGCCTGGGCCGATCCGTTCAGCAAGTCCAGCGGCATCACCGTGGTTCAGGACGGCCCGACCGACTACGGCAAGCTCAAAGCCATGGTCGAAAGCGGCAACGTGCAGTGGGACGTGGTCGATGTCGAAGCCGACTTCGCCTTGCGCGCCGCCTCCGAAGGCTTGCTCGAACCCCTCGATTTCAAAGTCATCGAGCGCGATAAAATCGACCCACGGTTTGTCTCCGATCATGGCGTCGGCTCGTTCTTCTTCTCCTTCGTGCTCGGCTACAACGAGGGCAAGCTCGGCTCCGGCAAACCCCAGGACTGGTCCGCGCTGTTCGACACCAAGACCTACCCCGGCAAACGCGCCCTCTACAAATGGCCAAGCCCCGGCGTGCTGGAACTGGCCCTGCTGGCCGATGGCGTGAGTGCAGACAAGCTCTATCCGCTGGACCTGGATCGTGCCTTCAAGAAACTCGACACCATCAAGAAAGACATCGTCTGGTGGGGCGGCGGCGCTCAATCGCAACAGCTGCTGGCCTCGGGTGAAGCGAGCATGGGCCAGTTCTGGAATGGCCGGATTCACGCCCTGCAAGAAGACGGCGCCCCCGTCGGCGTAAGCTGGAAACAGAACCTGGTGATGGCCGACATTCTGGTCATCCCCAAAGGCTCGAAGAACAAGGACGCGGCGATGAAGTTCCTGGCCAATGCCAGCAGCGCCAAGGGACAGGCCGACTTCTCCAACCTGACCGCCTACGCCCCGGTCAACGTCGACAGCGTGGCGCGCCTGGATTCGGTGCTGGCCCCTAACCTGCCGACGGCCTACGCCAAGGACCAAATCACTCTCGACTTCGCGTACTGGGCCAAGAACGGTCCGGCCATCGCGACACGGTGGAACGAATGGCTGGTCAAATGAAAATGACGGCAACCGCGACCCGTCCATCCGCGTCCGTCGGGAGCGCCTCCGGCGCTGCCGGCAAGGCCGCTGCGATGACCCAATCCCCGAGCCTGGCACAGCGCTGGCGCGGTTCGAGCAACCTGATCCCTGCCCTGCTGTTCCTTGGCCTGTTTTTCCTGGCACCGCTGATCGGCCTGCTGCTGCGCGGTGTGCTGGAACCGACACCGGGCCTGGGCAACTACGCGCAGCTGTTCGCCAACTCGGCGTATGCCCGAGTCTTGCTCAACACCTTCTCGGTGGCGGGCCTGGTGACACTGTTCAGCTTGCTGCTGGGCTTCCCGCTGGCCTGGGCGATCACCCTGGTGCCGCGCGGCTGGGGTCGCTGGATTCTCAACATCGTGCTGTTGTCGATGTGGACCAGCCTCCTCGCACGCACCTATTCCTGGCTGGTGCTGCTGCAAGCCTCGGGCGTGATCAACAAGGCGCTGATGGCCATGGGCATCATCGATCAGCCACTGGAAATGGTGCATAACCTGACCGGCGTGGTGATCGGCATGAGCTACATCATGATCCCGTTCATCGTGCTGCCGTTGCAGGCGACCATGCAGGCCATCGACCCGATGATCCTGCAGGCCGGCTCCATCTGCGGCGCCAGCCCCTGGACCAACTTCTTCCGGGTGTTCCTGCCGCTGTGCCGGCCGGGGCTGTTCTCCGGCGGCCTGATGGTGTTCGTGATGTCCCTCGGTTACTACGTCACCCCGGCCCTGCTGGGCGGCGCGCAGAACATGATGCTGCCCGAGTTCATCATTCAGCAGGTGCAATCGTTCCTCAACTGGGGCCTGGCGAGCGCCGGCGCTGCGTTGCTGATCGTGATTACGCTGGTGTTGTTCTACTTCTACCTGAAGCTCCAGCCGGAATCCCCGGTTGGCGCCAGCAACGCGAGGTAAGCCGTCATGCTCCTGACCCCCAATGCCATGAGCCGCCGGATGCGCTTTGGCCTGTACGCCACCACCGGGCTGATCGGTCTGTTTTTGCTGCTGCCGATCGTGTTCATCGTGCTGCTGTCGTTCGGATCATCGCAATGGCTGGTGTTCCCGCCACCGGGCTGGACGCTGAAATGGTACGGCCAGTTCTTCTCCAACGCCGACTGGATGAACGCGGCGATGGCCAGTCTCAAGGTTGCAGTGCTGACCACGTTCTTCGCCGTGGCGCTGGGATTGCCCACTGCGTTCGCCCTGGTGCGCGGCCGCTTCCCCGGCCGGGAATTGCTCTACGGTCTGTTCACCCTGCCGATGATCGTGCCGCTGGTGATTATCGCGGTGGCGGTGTACGCGCTGTTTCTCAAGCTGGGTTACACCGGGACAATGTTCGCGTTCGTGGTCAGCCACGTGATCGTTGCGTTGCCCTTCACCATCATCTCGATCATCAACTCGCTGAAGCTGTTCGACCAGTCGATCGAGGATGCGGCGGTGATCTGCGGCGCGTCGCGCCTGCAAGCGGTGTTCAAGGTGACCTTCCCGGCGATCCGTCCGGGCATGGTGGCCGGCGCCCTCTTCGCCTTCCTCGTGTCCTGGGATGAGGTGGTGCTGAGCGTGATGATGGCCAGCCCCACCCTGCAAACCCTTCCCGTGAAAATGTGGACCACCCTGCGCCAGGACCTGACGCCCGTGATCGCCGTCGCCTCGACGCTGCTGATCGGCCTCTCGGTATTGGTCATGGTCATCGCCGCCGCCCTGCGCCGGCGCAACGAAATCAGCGCCTGAGCGCCCAGGAGTACGACATGAGTGCAGTGATCAAAGATGCCGCGCAGCAAAACGACAAGCCCCTGGTGAGCCTGCGCAACCTGAACAAGTACTATGGCGATTTCGCCGCCGTGGACAACATCTCGCTGGACATCAAGGACGGCGAGTTCCTGACGTTCCTTGGCTCCAGCGGCTCCGGCAAAAGCACCACCCTGTCGATGCTGGCCGGTTTCGAAACGCCGAGCAGCGGCGAGATCCTGGTCAACGGCCAGTCGCTGGTCAACGTACCGCCGCACAAGCGCGACATTGGCATGGTGTTCCAGCGCTACTCGCTGTTCCCGCACCTGAGCGTGCGCGACAACATCGCGTTTCCGCTGGCGATTCGCAAACTCGCCACCGCCGAACGTGAACGCCGGGTCGATGCCATGCTTAAACTGGTTCAACTCGAACAGTTCGCCCATCGCCGCCCTTCGCAACTCTCCGGCGGCCAGCAACAGCGCGTCGCCATCGCCCGGGCGCTGGTCTATGAACCCCGCATCCTGCTGATGGACGAACCGCTCGGTGCGCTCGACAAGAAACTGCGCGAAGACCTGCAGGATGAACTGCGTCAACTGCATCGGCGCCTAGGCATCACCATCGTTTACGTGACCCACGATCAGGAAGAAGCCATGCGCCTGTCCCAGCGCATTGCGATCTTCAGCCACGGCAAGATCGTCGGCCTCGGCAGCGGTTATGACCTGTACCAGAACCCGCCGAATGCCTTTGTCGCCTCGTTCCTCGGCAACTCGAACTTCCTCAAGCTCAAGGCCCAGGGCAATGCGGTGGCTGCGTTTGAGGGTCAGGCGCTGTCGATTCGCCTGACCGCCGGGCTGCACACGGATCAGGATGTGCTGCTGATGGTGCGTCCGGAAAAAGCCTTGGCCCTGAGTGTCGAGCAAGCGGCGCGCGACCCCTTGGCCGCGGGCTGGAACGAAGTCTCGGCCAAGGTCGTGGAAGTGTTGTTCCTGGGCGAAAGCCAGACCTGCAGCGTGGTGACGGCGGGCGGTACGTCGATGACCGTCAAGGCGCTTTCTGCGGCGGGCATGCCGCTCAAGGCCGGCGATCCGGTGAAAGTCCGCTGGGCCACGGCCGATGCCTGCGTCTACACCGAATGGGCGGAAAGTGATTTGAACAAGGCTGCTGGCGCCCATTGAAGTGTCACCCTCGGGTCGCCGCAACGTCGGGTTGCGGCGGCCTTTTTTTGCCCAGAGTTTTCTTGCGCCTGTCCCGCCGCCTTCGCTGGCAAGCCAGCTCCCACAGGTTTGTGTGTTGTTCACAAATACTGCGACCGACACAAAACCCTGTAGGAGCTGGCTTGCCAGCGAAGGCGTCAGGTCAGTCGACATCACCTTTATCTGAAATAAAAAAAATCCCGCCCGGAAAACCCGGGCGGGATTCGCTTAAGTAACAAGCGTTATGGGAGTCTTGATCAGGCAACCGGAATCATCGGATCCGCCGCTGCCAACGCCGCTTCACGGTTCGCCGCCGGCGGGTAGATCCAGATCGTGTTGATCTGGGTCTTGAGCTCTTTGCCTTCCTGCTTGACCAGCTTGACCTGACGATCCCAACCTTCCGTGTAGACCGCGCCCCAGGCGCCCAGGTCCAGGCAGGTCACGTACTTGGGCTGGCTGTACGGCGTAGGATCCACACCGAGGATCTGCGCGGCGACGTTGTTGCCAGCGTGACGACCCAGCGAGATGGCGTGCTGACAGGTCATCAGTGCGTAGTTGCCGATGTCATCGCTGGCCGCGTAGGCGACGTCGCCGGTGGCGAAGATGTCTTCCTGGCCAATGACTTTCAGGTGAGCGTCGACGTGCAGGCGGCCCAGGCGATCGCGTTCGGCGGGAATCTGCTCGGTCAGCGAGCTGGCGCGCACACCGGTGGTCCAGACCACCGTTTTAGCGTCGATACGCTGACCATCGGACAGGGTCACACCGTTTTCATCGACGCCGACCACCGAGGCGTTCAGGTGCCATTTCACGCCGGTTTCAAGACTGGCTTCAACAATCTTCTCGGCGATTTCAGGCCCCATGGAGCCGCCGACCTTGTCGCCGCGATCAACGATGATCACGTTGATATCCGCGCGATCACCCAGGATGGCGCGCAGCCGGGTCGGCATTTCAGTCGCCGTTTCGATCCCGGTGAAGCCACCGCCGGCAACCACTACGGTGTTGCGTGCGGTGCTTTCTGGCTGGTTGACCAGGTTCTTGAGATGGCTTTCCAGGCGCACGGCTTGTTCGATCTGGTCAACGTCGAACGCATGCTCAGACACACCCGGGGTGTCAGGCAATGCGAGACGGCTGCCGGTGGCCAGAACGAGTTTGTCGTAGATGACGACTTGTTTGTGACCCGAAGCATCCATGTAGCCAACACGTTTTTCTACGACATCGATGGTCTCGGCGGCGCCCTTGATGAACTTCACGCCGACCGCATCGAACAGCTCGCCGATGGGCGCCGCCAGTTGGTGGGCGTTCGGCTCGTAAAAGCGCGGACGTACACGCAGCTCCGCCTGAGGCGCCAGCACAGTCACTTCAACGTCATTGTGATCGTGAATGTCGAACAGACGCGTGGCGCTCAAAGCGGTCCACATGCCACCAAAACCTGCGCCGATTACCAAGATGTGTTGTTTCATTTTTAACTCCGGGGAAGAAACCAGGCATTGAATGTTGATTGGGGCCAGGAGGTTGATCTCGTCTCTCTTTCGAGAGGCGTCGCTCACTGCCCGCTGACAACTACGACTATATTGATCCTAGTTATTCCTCGCAACGGATTTCTTTCAATGGTTTCCATCGATGGGATCGATACAGCCTGAGCAACCTGTATCCAGCGCGCATCAATGAGCCGCTCACGAAAGAGAAAGAAAGCGCTCGTTGTCCGGCGGGCTGCCAGCTGGTAGCATTTGCGACAATATTAGTCGGAGATCTCTGATGGCTCTTTACAGTGCCGGTGTCGAGTACGGCATTCACTGCCTGGCTTTCCTGGTCGGCAATCACGGCGACACCCGCGAAGCGAGCGTGCGCGACCTTGCCGAGCTGCAAGGCGTGCCGCTGGACTATCTGGCGAAAATCTTTACCAAACTGGCCAAGGCCAAACTGGTCGCCGCCACCGAAGGGGTACGCGGCGGCTTCAAGCTGGCGCGGCCTGCCGACGAAATCACCCTGCTGGATATCGTCAACGCCATCGACGGGCGCAAGGCGATATTCGAATGCCGGGAAATTCGTGGTCGATGTGCGCTGTTTGAAGGCCAGACGCCGGAATGGGCCGTGGAGGGACGCTGCTCGATCCATGGCGCCATGCTGACCGCGCAAAAGCGCATGGAAGAGGCATTGGCCCAACAGACGATCCTGGACATCGCCCGCAAGGTCGGACGCAAGGCCCCGGCGCAGTTCAATGCGCAGGTGGACACCTGGATCAATGATCGTCGGGAAAAGAAAGGCACCGCCAATGCCCCCTCAAGCGACGATCCGATCATCCCGATCACCGAAATCTGCGATTGAACCTACAGACAGTCACGCACTGACTTGCGCAGCGCGTTTGACTTGGCCCAGGGTGGCCCCTGATACAACGAAACCCGGCTGCCTTCCTTCCACTTCACGATATCCAGAATTTCATCGGCCGTGACGATGCTGGGCGCAGTGATCCGATAGCCGTTGGCAATCGACGATTGAGTGGTGCTGGATACCTCTTTCTGCCACGCGGGCAATACACACGCGGCCAGCTCTTTAGGTGGTTTTTCACTGTGCTTGCTGACATTCGGCTCGCCCGGTACCAGTGACGCCGGCAACGAACACCCCGCCAGCAACGCCAATACCGCTCCCCCTATCAACATCCGGTTCTGCATGAAGCGTCCTTAATCCTGAAAAATTGAAATGTAGCGTGCCGCCGCCCTTCCATCCAATGGCTGCACCGGACGTCAACGATTGACAGTGTTATCGCCGGGCCCCGGATAGGATCGCTCGTTCAAATAGGTCATCCACCGCTCATAGGCTTCATGTTGCCATTGGCTGACCCGCTCCCATTCCGGCCCGCTGAGCTGGTGTTCGGAAATGAGTTTCATCATTTCGCTTGTGGCCGCATCCAGGTCTGCGATCAGCTCGTGGGCACGCGCCCGGAAATCATCGGTTGTCGACATTTTGAATGCCCCCCGCCCTTGCCGAAAAAACCGGTACTTCACTACGACAGCGGATTTTGCCGAACGCGCAAATTTCCCGACCAAAGGATGCGGTCCGGAACCGGACAAATACAGCGCCCCTTCACGGGAATGGGTCTAAAATTTCAGAGCGCAGAGTGCAGGAGGTCATCATGTGGCTTAACGAATCAGAACAGGAACTTCGGCGCGATCTGCAAGGGCTTGCGTCGGATCTGCGATGGTCGGCGGTCGAGCTTTTGCGCATTGCGGAGCAGTTACGCCTGAGCGGCAATGATGTCGATGCAGAAGCGGTCAGGCGGCTGTGCGATTTGTTCCAGGGCGATGAACAACGATTAGCGGGCTATGCCGAAGAAGTGAAGGCCAAGATCATCAGCCGCAACAAGGCCCAATAGCAGGTGTACTGCGATGAACAAGTCTCTTTTTACGCTTGTCGCCCTGCTCGCGGTGTTGCCAGGTTGCAACACCGACTCACAACTCTACGGGGACCAGCCACTGGTGGCCAAGGTCGAGACCGGCATGAGCAAGGATCAAGTCCAGCAGATCGGCGGACCGCCGCTGTCCATTACGGACCGCACCGTCGAGCCGGGTACCTGCTTTGACTACAAGCTGACCCGACCCGGCCATCAGCAGCCCTTCAATGTCAGCTTCGACGGCCGCGGCAAAGTCGATCACAAGAGTTTCATGACCTGCGCCGAATGGAGTAACACCCAGCTAAAGGCCAGGGAACCTTCCCGCTCCGGCGGGGGCGGCGGATATTAGCGGTATTGTGTATCTGTAGGAGCGAGCTGGCTCCGGGCGGCGTTCCAACGATGGACGTTAACGATAACGCGTGCTGTCTGAATGAACGCGTTGTCCTGACGTTTTTCGCGAGCAGGCTCGCTCCTACAGTTTCCAGGATTACTGACCGCGCGCCTGCCTGCTCGACCGTGCCTTATAGCCGGGAAGCGCCGCCGCAAACGCCAGGGCTTCTTCCCGACTGCCAAATGACCCGAGTCGATCACCTTTGGTACAGACCCGCCAGGGGCCATTGTTCACGCTGAGCACGTCATAACCGTTCATGTGCATTTTGTTCAGTACCGGAGCACTCATGGTCACCTCCATCTGCGCAATGATATCCAGGGCTGACGCAACCACCTTACACCTCCCTCTCGCCAAAAAGCCGACCAGACGTCGCGTCGGGATGACGGCATTCGAGGGCACTTTGCGGCGTTACAACCGCTCCAAACAGGCAAATACTGGCGAAACGGGGGACGGCTCGATTATTGCAGTTTTGTGACATTACGATGACAGGCGTCAATTGGATAACACATGAAAGTACGCGCAACCGTCATTTGCGAGCAGGACCGGCACATTCTCCTGGTGCGCAAGCCAAGGTCTCGCTGGATGTTACCCGGCGGCAAGGTCGAGCCCGGTGAAACCGCGCAGGGTGCCGCCACGCGCGAGCTGCTGGAAGAAACCGGGCTTGATGTCGATGGCATGCTGTATCTGATGGAGCTGGAAACGGGCGATATCCGGCACCATGTCTACGAGGCCTCCGTGATCAATCTGGATCAGGCCCGTCCGCATAACGAAATCTTCGATTGCATCTGGTTTCCGCTGGATGCGGTTCACAACCTGAACCCCAGCGACGCCACGCTCAGAATCGTCCGGGCGTTTCAGCGTCGCCTATAGGGTTTTATGCCGCGGCCAATGCCGTCGCGGCCTTGTCGATAAACGCGGCAACCTCGACCGGCATCGAAGCGAGGGATGCGTGACTGGCGTTCAAGGTCAGGATTTCCCTGGCATTCAGACGTCCGGCCATCCATTGCTGATTTTGCGGCGCGATCATCCGGTCATCGGTGGAAACCTGATACCACGACGGTTTGCTCTTCCACGCCACCGTCTTGATGGTGTCGCCAAAGGTGCTGGCCAGTGGCGCTTTCTGGGTAATGCCCATGACCAATCCCTCGGTCGCGGGCAGGTCCTGGCAGAAGCTTTCGTGATAGAGCTCCGGCTTGACCCATAGGTAACCGTCGCTGTCAGGGGCCAGGTTCGCTGCCGCGGCAGGCGGATGCCGTTGGGTGATGCCGCCGGGGTTTTCACCGGCGTCCGGCGCAAACGCGGCGATGTACACCAGCCCCACGACATTCGGTTGATCGCCCGCCTCGGTAATCACCGCGCCGCCGTAGGAATGCCCCACCAACAACACCGGACCCGGCACTTGCGCGACCATTTTGCGCGTGCGCTCGGCATCATCTGCCAGGGACGTCAGCGGCATCTCCACTGCGCGGATGCTGGAGTATCCCTTGTTCAGCAGTTCGGCGATGACCTTGTTCCAGTGGGCGGCTCCGCCCCAAAAACCGTGGACCAGCACAATCGTCGGTTTGTCGCTCATCACGATGACTCCGTGTGTGGATGGGATTGACTGCGAGTCGCGTCAGCCCTGATCGCCGCCACCGACCGGCATGACCATGCCGGTGATATAGGACGCTTCGTCGCTGGCCAGAAACAGAATAGCGCCTGCCTGCTCATCCAGTGTGCCGTAGCGCTTCATCAAACTGCTGTCGAGGGTCTGGTCGACGATCTGCTGGTACCAGACTTTCTCTTGGGCACTCTGCTCGGCACTGTTGCGCGGAATCACCCGTGGCGGCGCTTCGGTGCCACCGGGTGCCGTGGCGTTGACCCGAACGCCGCGTCCGGCGGTTTCGAACGCCAGGCACGCGGTCAGCGCATTGACCCCACCCTTTGCCGCGCCATACGGCACACGGTTGATACTGCGGGTGGCGATGGACGATACGTTGACGATCGCACCACGGCCCTGCTCCAGCATGAAGGGCAACGCGGCATGGCAGCACCACAGCGTCGGGAACAGCGAGCGGCGGACTTCAGCCTCGATCTGCGACGCTTCGTAATGCTCGAACGGCTTGGCCCAGATCGTGCCGCCGACGTTATTGATCAGCACGTCGAGGCGTCCGAAGCGCTCGACGGCGGCTTGCATCACGCGGTTGCATTCCTCGTACTGCTCCAGATCAGCGGTCAGCGCCACGCTGCCCTGCCCTAACTCCTTTTGCACCTCGAACACCAACTCAGAGCGATCGACCAGAATCAGCTTCGCCCCTTCCGCCGCCATGCGCTCGGCAACCCGCCGACCGATGCCTTGGGCGGCTCCGGTGATCAGCGCGACTTTGTCTTGGAATCTGCTCATGTACTCTCCACAAAACCTCAAAGACACAACAATCCCTGTGGGAGCTGGCTTGCCAGCGATGGCTGTGTGTCAGATAACAGATATGTTGACTGACACTCCCTCATCGCTGGCAAGCCAGCTCCCACAGGAGGTGTGTCGCCGCACAGTTTTTACGCCGCGCTGGCAGCAAACTTCTCGTAGTAGAAATTCGCCGGCTGGATGCCCTGCTCGCCAATGTACTTGCTGACCGCCTCCACCATCGGCGGTGGGCCGCACAGGTAGACGTCCACGTCGCCATCGTTCAGATGCTTGGGCTCGATGTGCTGAGTCACATAGCCCTTGAGCGGATGCCGGCTGTCGGGGCTGGCCACGCAGGCGCTGTAGCTGAAGTTGGGAATGCGCGCGGCGAAGGCTTCGAGGCGGTCGAGTTCCACCAGGTCGAAATCATGGGTCACGCCGTAGATCAGATGCAGCGGATGTTCGCTGCCCTGCTCGGCGATTTTCTCCAGCATCGCGGTGAACGGCGCCAACCCGGTGCCACCGGCCAGCAACAGCAGCGGACGGCGGATGTCGCGCAGGTAGAAACTGCCCAAGGGCCCGGCCAGGCTCATGCTGTCGCCAGCCTTGGCCATGCCAGTGAGGAAGCTGCTCATCAGGCCGCCAGGCACGTTGCGAATCAGGAAGCTGACTTCGCCGTCGCGCTGCAACGAGCTGAACGAATAGGCACGGGTCTGTTCGCTGCCGGGAATCCCCAGGTTCACGTACTGCCCCGGCAGGAACGCCAGTTTGCTCAACGCCTCGCCCTTGATCGACAGCGCGATGGTGCTGTCGGACAACTGGCGCACGGCGCTGATGGTCGCCTCGTAGTTGGCCTGCCGGGTGCGACAGACTTCCGAGGATGTCGGCACCCGAACCACGCAGTCGCTCTTGGCGCGCATCTGGCAGGTCAGGACAAAGCCTTTTTCTGCTTCTTCAGGGCTGAGGGCGTCTTCGATGTATTCCTCACCCAGATCATAGGTGCCAGCTTCAGCGAAACACTTGCAGGTACCGCAGGCGCCGTCGCGGCAGTCCAGCGGAATGTTGATGCCCTGGCGGTACGCGGCATCGGCCACGGTTTCGCCGGCATTGGCGTCGATGAACCGGGTGACGCCGTCTTCGAAATTGAACGCGATGGAATGGGTCATGACGGCCGCCTCACAAGTGGTAAACATCAATGACCTGGCGAACGTAGTCGTTCTTCAGGATCACTTTCTTGGCCTTGATCAGCGGGTTTTCACCGCGCATGTCGAGGGTGTAGAAACTGCTGCCGAAGTAGCTGTCGACCGTCTTGTAGCGAAAGCTCAGGGTGTGCCAGTTGAAGCGCACCTTGCACACGCCGTCGGCCTGCTCCAGCAGCTCGATGTTGCTGATGTTGTGGGAGGTGCGGGTGTCCGGGACACTCGCGCTGGAACGCTCGGTCTTGATGCGGAAGACGCGGTCTTCAAGGCCGGTGCGGTTGCCGTACCAGATCAGCGAGATTTCCCGCTGCGGGTCCTCGGTCAACTCGTCGTTGTCATCCCAGGACGGCATCCAGAAGGTCGCGTCGGGGGCGTACAGTTCCAGCCACTCGTCCCACTGCCGATCATCCAGGTAACGGGCTTCGCGGTAGAGAAAGTCGCGCACGGCATCAAAGGAAATGGTCATTGCACGTCCTCCACGGCGATCAGTTTCGACTGCTCGGCCGCCAGGGCCTTGAGCATGGTCTGCTGCCAGTATTTGTGTTGCAGCACGAACAGGCCTTCGTCTTCGGTGCGCACGCCACTGAGCAATGGATGCAGGTCGATTTCCTTGGCCGCATCGTCGGCGCCTTCGATCCAGTGTTCGGCACCGCGGGACATGTCGTTCCAGGTGGTGACGCTGCCCTGGTAGCTGGTCTGGCAGGAACGGAATTCCTCCAGGTCGTCTGGCGTGGCCATGCCACTGACGTTGAAGAAATCCTCGTACTGACGAATCCGGCTGGAACGTGCGTGGTCGCTTTCGCCCTTGGGGGCGATGCAGTAGATGGTGATTTCCGTGCGGTCGACCGAGATCGGCCGGGCGATGCGGATCTGCGAGCTGAACTGATCCATCAGGTACACGTTCGGGTACAGGCACAGGTTGCGTGAGTTCTCGAGCATCCAGTCGGCGCGGGCCTGACCGAAGTCCTGGGCCAGTTCGTCGCGGCGTTCGTACAGCGGCCGGTCTTCGGGGTTGGCCCAACGGGTCCAGAGCAGCATGTGGCCCTTGTCGAAGGAATAGAAACCACCGCCCTGCTTGGCCCAGCTGCCGGCGCTCATGGTCGGGTTTTCGTCACCGGCCTCGCGCTGCTTGCGCTGGTTCTGGGTGGCCGCGTAGTTCCAATGCACGGAGCTGACGTGGTAGCCATCGGCGCCGTTCTCGGCGGTGAGTTTCCAGTTGCCTTCATAGATGTAGCTGGAAGAGCCACGCAGCACTTCCAGGCCATCGGGGGACTGGTCGACGATCATGTCGATGATCTTCGCCGACTCGCCCAGGTGCTCGACCAAGGGCAGCACATCGGCCTTGAGGCTGCCGAACAGGAAGCCACGGTAGGACTCGAAACGCGCGACTTTGGTCAGGTCGTGGGAGCCTTCGCAGTTGAAACTCGACGGGTAGCCGGCGTTGGCCGGGTCCTTGACCTTGAGCAACTTGCCGGAGTTGTTGAAGGTCCAGCCATGGAATGGGCAGGTGTAGGAACTCTTGTTGCCGGACTTGTGCCGGCACAGGGTCGCGCCGCGATGACTGCAGGCGTTGATGAAGGCATTGAGCACACCGTCCTTGTTGCGCGCGATAAAGATCGACTGGCGCCCCATGGTGGTGGTGTAGAAATCGTTGACGTTGGGGATCTGGCTTTCGTGAGCCAGATACAGCCAATTGCCTTCGAAGATGTGTTTCATCTCGAGATCGAACAGGCGCGGGTCGGTGAACATTTCACGTTTGCAGCGATAGATGCCCTGCTCTGGATCGTCTTCAAGCAGGGAGTGAAGGTATTCAGGTCGCAGGGTCATGGCCACCGCCTCCATTGTTATTGTTCAGGCAAGGCTCATGCTAGGACGGGGCAATGGGGTGGACTATCCGCGGGGTGCAGACCTTTATCCGTTTTGTGCAGCGGGTTCAGAACCATCTGTAGGAAATCAAGACTTAACCTCCGGCGCGTTCTATCGACTGGGTAACTTTGGGAATCGGACTACATAAACGCTTACAACCTCCGCCTTAGACTGCCCCCTCCAACGACAAGGAGTGGTGTCTATGGCAAGTCATGGCTACATGACCATCAACGGTAAAATCCAGGGACTGATTTCAGCGGGCTGTTCAACCCAGGACTCTATTGGCAACAAGTACCAGGCAGCGCACCGGGACGAAATCATGGTGCTGTCCTACAGCCACAACCTGGCCAATATCGGGAACCTGAGCAGGGCGACGCACAGTCCGATCATCATCACCAAAGCCGTGGACAAATCCTCCCCACTGCTGGCCCAGGCGCTCTCCAACCGAGAAGAAATCAACTGCACCATCAACTTCTACCGGGTGACGCCCGCCGGTGGGCAGGAGAAATTTTACTCGGTGTCGATCCAGGGCGGGGTCATCACCGACCTGACGCTTGAAGTGCCCCATGTGATTTTCCAGAGTGACGCAGAACCCCAGGAACAAGTGGCCATTCGTTACCGCGACATTTCCTGGACCCACTACATTGCCAAGACCTCCGGCTACAGTTCGTGGGGTGAAGAGGGATGAAGGCAGACCGTCATGATCTCTGGGAGGTCAACAGCGCCGCTGGCAAACTGGCCGGACAAGCCCGCACCATCAGCGCTCGCCATCTTGCCCATGGCATGGCGCGGGAACGGTTCAATCGCGAAGTCGCTTATTACGCCAAGCGAGTTGTAGACGATGTCGCGCAAGGCCGAAAAACCGCACGGCAAGGCATACAGGCACTGCGCAAAGAACAACGCGACTTGCTCATTCAATCCCGGGCCGTGACGCGCAAGGCGCTAAACGCGATAACCGATGTGGTTAAAAGAATCCCGCATTCAAGGCTCACGCAACCCGTACCGAAACCTGATCCCGAACGACTATTGCGCTTTGTGCACGCACAGAATCTCAAAACAACCCACGCGAACACGCCCGACGCACTCAGGGCCGTGTCCTTGCCGCACCCTGCCCCCGACCTGATCTTCCTGCCTCGCGAGCGCTGGCCGGCGGCCGTCCCGCAACCAGAAGATCCCGGGTTTTACATCGTTCCCAGGAGCACGACCCTTACCAGGCTGGAGGAGCAGCTATTCACTTCAGCCTCCCCCGCCGTCATCGCCAAATTCAAGACCCTTAACCCGAACCTGGATCAAGTAAAAGCCGGGACGATGATTGTTCTGAGCGACCCGAACAACCAGCAATGCACCCGCGAAGAAGCGCTGTTGATGGAAGCGGCGGGCAAGGTCAACAAAGCACTGGAGCCACTGAGTTCAGAAGAAGCGGATTTCATGGCTCGTCACCATGACGAAATAGCGTTCTTTCTTTCCAAGGGATCCCTTGGGGCCAGCGTTGGGTTGGGCATGTTCTCAAATAACCTGGACACCGTGAGCAACCTCTTGCGTGACATAGAGGCCTTACACACACGCACCTTCCAGGCCAACGGTCACCTCAAGTCCCCCGAGTTCTATGCCCAACGCAAAATTCTTCTGACTCAACTCGATGGCCAACTCACCCAACTGACTAAAAAGAGCATTGGTTTTCCCGATCACCCCAACTTGAAAAGCGCGTTGGGTATATCCAGCAAAAGTCTTGTTCACCGTTGGAGAAAGTCCGGTGCGGCGGATCACGTTCCCGGCTACGCCACACACATTGAAGGCGTCGCGAAAGCGTCGAAGTACGTTAAGTATGGTGGTTGGGTTGGTACGGCGGTGGGTGGTGGAGCGTCAGCCATCAAGGTTCAGGGTGTGTGCGCGGCGGGTGATGAGCAAGCCTGTGAGAAGGTGAAATTTACTGAAAGTGGAAGCTTTTTAGGAGGGATCGTTGGCGGCGCGGGAATTCCATTAGTTTTATCGGCACCCGCAGTGAACAGCCTGTGTATAGCACTCGCCGTACCTACTGGTGGAACAGCCGGCCTCATATGCGGCGTTATAGTAGTCGGGGCAGGAGCTTATGCGGGCGGTTCAATTATGGGAATGGGCGGAGAGTGGTTAGGGGAAATAATCTACGAGAATACAAAATGAGCACGAGCCAACTTGTTATCGGGTATCTATGCGGTTTTTTTATCTTCTCTATTTTGGTTTGGATTGGAGTAGCCCTGCATATGGCTTACAACAAAATGGATATGCTCCTAGGTCTTTTTCAGAATAGTGCCGGCGTAAAAACGTTGAGCCCTTTGAAACATGGAGGCCCATGGGGAAAACTGATGCTAATCGGAGGAATCTCTGGCTTGGTCACATTCCCGAGATCGTATCTGAAAAATGGACAGCTAAATCGGGAAGATCTACAAGCCATCCCCCCATCACTGAGACGTAAGCTGGCGGTCATGCAATGGAACTTATTGGTTCTCCTAACTGCACTCACGCTACTTGTTTTTATCGGAAAATCCGGACTACTCAACTAAATAAATCTATACCACGAACACAATAGGTGAAGTCATTTACGAGGTGACTAAATGAGTGTGAGTACCGCTGATAAAATTTTTCTATGTGTCGGCTTAGCTTATTTTGCAGGTAGCTCCATTTTCATCGGCGTATCACTTCATCTCGCCTATACAAAAATGGATCTGATGTTGAATCACCTGCGTAACTGTCCTGCCGTTATGATTCGCGCCCCATTCAGAAACGGCGGACCTTGGGGGAATCTGTTTTTACTCGGTGCCATAATTGGAGTCGTGACAACACCTCGCATTTATCTGCGTGATGGAGGTGCCAGCGCTGAGGATCTGAAGAATTTCCCTGTAGACATTAAACGAAAACTGGTTGTTCTACATTGGACTGGCTGGAGACTCTTACTGGTGATGTTCTGCCTTTACCTGGCTGTCGAATTCGACCTTGTCGCAACGACCTAGTGTCGCGAGGGAGAAGCACCGAATCTCAATCCCGCCGCTTCAACGTATCCGACGGCAACTCCCCAAACTGCTTGCGATAATTGTCCGAAAACCGCCCCAGATGCAGGAAGCCATAATCCATCGCCACTTCAGTAACGTTACGCACATTGCAGGTCGGGTCGCTCAGGCAGGCGTTGATGCGTTCCAGGCGTTTCTGGCGGATGTAGTTTTTCGGCGTGGTGTCGGCATTGCGCTCGAACAGGCTGTACAACGAACGCACACTCATGTGCGCCTGGCGGGCCAGTTCTTCGCTGTCGATGTTGTGCTTGAGATTGCGGGCGATGTAGTCGGCAATCGCTTCGAAGGTGGCGGTCTGGGAGCCGAGTTCGAGGCGGCTGACGTTGGTCTTCATCAGGCTGAGCATCTTGCTGACGATGATCTGCGCGTAGTGTTCCTGCACCTTGGGAATCTGCTCGGTGGCCTCGGCTTCCTGGCAAATCATCGCCAGCAGGCTGACAAAACCTTCCAGCTCGTTGAGCTGATAACGGTTCTCCAGAAACCGTACGCCCTGCCCCGGGTACCGCCAGCGCTGCTCGTCGCAGACGGATTGAAGCAACGTGGTGGGGACTTTCAGGATGAATTTTTCGCAGTCGTGCGAGTACGTCAGGTCGACCGGATCGTCGGGGTTGATCAGCAGCAACTCGCCGGGGGCGAAGTAATGTTCCTGACCGTGACCGCGCCACAGGCAATTGCCGCGCAACAGCACTTGCAGGTGATAGATGCTTTCCAGCGCGCCCGAGGTGACGCGAACGCTGCCGCCGTAGCTGATGCGGCACAGGTCGAGGCTGGCGAATTTGCGATGGTTGAGGCTGGCCAGGGGACTCCCGGCGCGGGGCATCAGGATGCAATGGTTACCGACATGCTGATTGACGTAGCCCGACACCGCGTAGGGGTCGGCGTGGTCGAATACGGCGCTGCGCTGACTCAACAGTTGCGCTTGCATCATCGGGTCACTCTCGTTGTTCTTATGGGGTGCGTCGGGTCATTCTAAGGCAGTACTGGCGGTGGTGTGACATTGGACTGATATGTGGAGAGCCAGGCACCCCGCGTCATCGTTTACCACCATCGCAAGCAAGCTTTGCTCCTACAAATTAGCGTTCGCTGCAAATCAAACTGTAGGAGCGAGCCTGCTCGCGATGGACTTGAGAACGCCGCGGGGCATCAGGTACCCAGCGTCAACGTTAACGACCATCGCGAGCAGGCTCGCTCCTACAGTGGGCGGACGCGATCAGTCTTCCAGTGCGCGAACCCGTTCGTGGCGCTGCTGCTCTTCAGGCTGGGCAGACGACTGCAGGGTGAAGTCGAACTCGATTTCGGCAAAGCGACCGCTGACACCATATGCCGCCGCACGGGCCTGGTCTTCGCTGAAGGTGATCTTGGCGATCAGCTCGTCACGGGTGGCGTAGGCGAAGTCGTCATGCAGGTATTTTTCACCGTCCAGGTTGATCTGGGTGGTCAGGTGACGATGGTCCGGCGCGGAAATGAAGAAGTGCACGTGCGCCGGGCGCTGGCCGTGACGGCCCAATTGATCGAGCAGTTGCTGGGTCGGACCGTCCGGTGGGCAACCGTAGCCCGACGGCACGATGCTGCGGAAACGGTAGCGGCCTTCGGCGTCGGTGACGATACGGCGGCGCAGGTTGAATTCCGACTGAGAAGCATCGAAGTACGAGTAGGTGCCGCCGGTGTTGGCGTGCCACACATCCACCACGGCGCCAGCCAGCGGTTCGCCAGCGGTGTTGAACACCCGGCCTTGCATGAACAGGGTCACACCCGGATCGAGGCCGTCATCCAGACGCGCTTCGCCTTGGGACAGCGGCGCACCGGCCACGTACAGCGGGCCTTCGATGGTGCGCGGCGTGCCGCCGGATTTGCCGGCCTGCTCGTCTTCGGCGTCCATCAGCAGGTCGAGATAGTGCTCCAGGCCCAGCCCGGCCACCACCAGTCCGGCCTCCTGGCGAGCACCCAGCACGTTGAGGTAATTGACCGCTTTCCAGAACTCTTCCGGGGTCACGGCGAGGTCTTCGATGATGTTCACCGAGTCACGCAGGATGCGGTAGATCAGCGCCTTGGTGCGCGCATCACCGGCATCGTTATGCAGGCCGCTGGCTTCTTCGAGAAACTTCTGGACTTCGGCAGTGTGGGAAATCTTGACGTTCATTTTTTCGGTTCCTCATCTTGTAATTATGGGTATGGCGAACTGAACTGGCTGGGTTCAGCGGTCATCCTCGCGAATGGAAGAAGGATGCCGGCACATCGCGGTGACTTCGATCGCCATGTACGGATACAGCGGCAATTGCATGAGCAGGTCGTGCAGTTCCTGGACGCTGTCGACATCGAACACGCTGTAATTGGCGTACAGGCCGGCGATGCGCCACAGGTGACGCCACTTGCCTTGATCCTGCAGGCGCTGGGCCAGGGCTTTTTCGTCGGCCTTGAGCTGCGCGGCGCGTTCGGGGTTCATGTCGACCGGCAAATTCACGGTCATCTTTACGTGGAACAGCATAATGCTCTCCTCAGGCTTGATGAATGGCGGTGGATGTCTTGTCGCGACGGAAAAACGCCAGGCGTTCTTCATCCAGGCTCAGGCCCAGACCCGGCGTCTTCGGCACGTGCAGTTCGAAATCGCGATAAACCAGCGGTTCGCTGAGAATGTCTTCGGTCAGCAGCAGCGGGCCGAACAGCTCGGTGTCCCACGCCAGTTTGTTCAGGGTGATAAAGGCATGGGCCGAGGCCATCGTGCCCAGGCCACCTTCGAGCATGGTGCCACCGTACAGAGCGATACCGGCCGCTTCGGCAATGGAAGCGGTACGCAGTACGGCACGTGGACCACCGTTCTTGGCGATCTTCAGGGCGAACACCGAAGCTGCGCCTTCGCGGGCCAGGTTGAACGCATCTTCCACGCACTCGATGGACTCGTCGGCCATGATCGGCGCCGGGCTCACGGCATTGAGGCGCACCATGCCGGCGCGATTGTTGCGCGAGATCGGCTGTTCAATGAGGTCGATGCCGTTGGTGCCGAGGATGCGGCAGGCGCGCAAGGCCACGGCTTCGTCCCACGCCTGGTTGACGTCGACCCGCACACTGGCGCGGTCGCCCAGGGCTTTCTTGATGGCAATCACGTGGGCCAGGTCGCGGTTGACTTCGCCGGCACCGATTTTCAGTTTGAAGATGCGGTGGCGGCGCAGGTCGAGCATTTTTTCCGCTTCGGCGATGTCCTTTTCGGTGTCGCCACTGGCCAGGGTCCAGGCCACCGGCAGCGCATCACGCACGCGGCCACCGAGCAATTCGCTGACCGGCACACCGAGGCGCTTGCCCTGGGCGTCGAGCAACGCGGTTTCGATACCGGACTTGGCGAAGGTGTTGCCACGGATGCTGCGTTCCAGGCGCAACATCGCCGCGTTGACGTTGCCGCTGTCCTGGCCGATCAACAACGGCGCGAAGTGCGTGTCGATGTTGGTCTTGATGCTGTCAGGGCTTTCGTTGCCGTATGCCAGGCCACCGATGGTGGTGGACTCACCGATACCTTCGATGCCATCAGCGCAACGCACGCGGATGATCACCAGGGTCTGATTCTGCATGGTGTGCATCGCCAGCTTGTGCGGGCGGATGGTCGGCAGATCGACGATGATCGTCTCGATCGATTCAATGGCGGTTGCAAGCATTTCGATACCCATCAGGTTCTTGGAGTTCTGGAGTCGATTCTCGTACGGCTTTTTTCGTGACGCCAATATAGAATTGGTCTGACTTGATACCTTTAAGGTATGCAACCGCTTGACGTCCGGAGGTTCCATGGAACTGCGTCACCTGCGTTATTTCCAGGTATTGGCTCAAACCCTCAACTTCACCCGCGCCGCCGAACTGCTGCACATCGCCCAACCGCCCCTGAGCCGGCAGATCCAGCAACTGGAAGATGAATTGGGGGTAATGCTGCTGGAGCGGGGACGGCCGCTGAAGCTGACGGATGCGGGGCGGTTTTTCCATGAACACTCCACGGCCCTGCTCGAACAGCTGAACAAGGTGTGCGACAACACGCGGCGCATCGGCCTGGGCGAAAAGACCTGGCTGGGCATCGGTTTCGCGCCGTCGACACTGTACGGCGTGCTACCGGAACTGATCCGCCGCTTGCGCAGTGGCGAACCGCTGGAACTGGAGCTGGGGCTTTCGGAAATGACCACCCTGCAACAGGTGCAGGCGCTCAAGGCCGGACGCATCGATATCGGCTTCGGCCGCATCCGCATCGACGACCCGGCCATCATCCAGACCGTGCTGACTGAAGATCGCCTGGTCGCCGCCCTGCCCGCCGGCCACCCGTTGCTGGCCGGCCCCATCAGCCTGCGCGACCTCGCCCGGGAGCCCTTTGTGCTCTACCCCGGCAACCCGCGGCCCAGCTACGCCGACCATGTGATCGCGCTGTTCGAATCCTATGGCGTGAGCATCCACGTGGCGCAATGGACCAACGAACTGCAAACGGCGATCGGTCTGGTGGGGGCCGGGATCGGCGTCACGCTGGTGCCGGCCTCGGTGCAATTGCTGCACCGCGACGACATCGGTTTCACTCCGCTGCTGGAAGACAATGCGACCTCGCCGATCATTCTCAGCCGGCGCGTGGGCGATGTTTCGCCGGGCTTGAACCATTGCTTGCTGATGATCGAGGAGTTGCAGCCATAGGCGCCGATACCCCTGTGGGAGCAAGGCTTGCCCGCGATGGCGTTCTCATGAGCGCTATCGCGGGCAAGCCTTGCTCCCACAAAAAGCGGTTCACTGCTATCCAGCAAACGCCCGGCGCCCGGCACTGATCTCGGTACGCAATTCGCCAATCAGGTCGGAGATGGCCCGCACGCTGGTCAGCTGTTCGGTCGAGACGCCGCTGATCAGCAGTTCAACCCGGCCACTGGCCGGCTCGTAGACCTCGATGCGCAGCAAGCCGCCGCTTTCCGTGCATTCGCAGGACAGCGGCGCAAAGCCGGACTCGACGATATTGCATAGAACGGAAACAGGCAGCATGACCGGTCCCTCGGGCAGCAGTTGATCGAATAGGACTCAATGAGAATAGATGCGCTTTACCCGTTTTGCGCTAATAAAAAGTGTTATCCGGTTCTCATTTACCGACTCTCATTCCCAAGCACTTTTTCACTCGGCATTGCGTTTCCAGATCCAGTTCCAGAATCCAGGCAGTTGCACCGGCTGTGAGCTGTCGCGCACGGTTCGGGCCATCGCGGCCCGTTGCAGCGCGTCAGTGTCATCGTAAAACGGTTGTTCTGCGACTTTCACCCCGGTCGCCCGGGCGCTGTCGAGGAGGATTTGCAGGTACTCGCGGGTATGCCGCGCGGTGTAGCGGTTGAGGTCATGGAAGGTCACCACCACCGGAATCACCCCATCGACCACCGGCAGTTCACCCAGGGCGATGCGCTCGCGCACTTCGGACATCGAGCGCAGGAAGTGCGCCCGGCGCCGGGGGCTGGCGTTGAAGCCCCAGATCTTGCCGTCATTGGCGCTCAGGTCGGTCAGCAGCACATGCAGGCCATGCTGCTGATAAGCGGCGAAGGTACGTTTGTCGTAGTTCCAGAATGGCGGACGCAACAGCGTCGGTGGCGCCCCGGTGATCGCGGCGATGTCGGCACTGCCGTTGGTGAGCGCCTCTTCGAGCGCCTGCGGATCGAGGGAGCGGTGGTTGGTATGCGAAGGTGTCGCGGTGTGGAACCCCAGAATGTGCCCGGCATCCCGCTCGCGGTGCATGATCGCGCGCCCGATATCGCTGCCACCTGCCCGCGTGGCACGGGTCTGCACGAAGAACACGGCCTTGATGTCCGCTTGCAGCGGGTTGCGCGCCAGGCTGTCGAGTACGGTTTCGGTGGGGTTCCAGAAACTCGATGCGCTGGGACCGTCATCGAAGGTCAGCAGGAAGCGAATCGGCGGTTGCGCTTGCAGACGTTGTTCGGTCTGCGGCGTCATTTCGATGGGAGCGGCGATACAGCCCAGCAGACTGGCTGCCATGGCGCACGCGAATAGAACCTTGAACAACTGTTTCATGTTTTGCCTTGGGCCCGACCATTGCGGTCAACACTTCAAACGGCAAAATTCCTTCGCCCGTTTATCCTTCACTGGCCCGCAGGTCGCTGCGAGCCGAGGTTGGATCAGGGTACACAGTGTTTGGTTCCGGCGCTTGCGCACATCCCCGCCCCTTGTAGGAGCTGGCTTGCCAGCGAAGAGGCCCTTGAAACCGCCTTCGCCGGCAAGCCGGCTCCTACAGATTGCGGGGAGTCCCGATTCGTTGAAGCATCTATGCTGAAAACACCAGCCGGAGGATTCGGTCATGTGCGGACGTTTATCGCAATACCGGGGCATCCACGATTTTGTCGCGGTGCTGAGCATTCCCGACGCGTTGATCAACCATATCGGCGATCAGCCACTGGCCCACTACAACGCCGCGCCCACCACGCAACTGGCGTTACTGCACCTGGAGGATGACGGCCTGCACGCCGACTTCCAGCGTTGGGGCTGGCGGCCGCAGTGGGCGAAGGATCGGGCGGCACCGATCAATGCACGGGTCGAGAAAGTCGCCCACGGTCCGTTCTTCAGGGCAATCTGGCCGCATCGCGCGATCTGCCCGGTCGACAACTGGTTCGAATGGGTCGACGCCGGGGATGGCACACGGCAACCCTGGCTGATCCGCCGACGTGACCGGGGGCCGATTTTCTGCGCGGCGATCGGGCAGTTTCCCATTGGCAGTGCCATGCCTCGGGATGATGACGGCTTTGTCATCATCACCGCCGACAGCGCGGGCGGCATGGTGGACATTCATGACCGGCGGCCGGTGGTGTTGTCAGCAGAACTGATGCGGGAATGGCTGGACCCGGCGACGCCCAGGGAGCGTGCCGAGCAAATGGTACTTTTGCAGGGTGACGACAGCGATGTGTTCGAGTGGTACAGGGTCAGCAAAGCGGTTGGCAACGCCAGAAACCAAGGGGCTGAATTGATTGAAGAGATCACTTGAACTGGCAATATCGACAGGGCGATCGATATATGTAACAAGTCGAAGCGTGGAATTGTTACAACTACTGTTTCAGATGATTAACACTTATAGAAGTACAACCGTTTCATGCGTTACCGCTTGTCCGACAATCCGTCAGCCATAGATACATTTCAAATGACTACGGCTAGCATTCGCGCCGCATTTCCAATGCCTCCGCCCAGTTGACCAAAGAGTCAGCAACTAAGGAAATCCCATACAACAAGCCTTGCAGAGAACTCAATTGCGCGACGATTTTACGAATAATCAAGTCGTGAGACTGGCCTGTGTTTATCTTACAAAGACAGAACACTACCAACTCGACAGCTTTATCGGGCAATACATCAAGACCCGTAACCTGCAAACTATCCCATATATCAACGACATACTGAGTTCAGCCCTCGAAGACTATCCTGGCAAGCCGCCCGTGATGGTCAATGAGCTGAACGCCTGGATCGACAAGACCCTGGGTTATCGGGCCGCGCACCCCGATTTTCTGTCGCTGGAAGACATTTGAACGCGTGTGGGAGCGAGCAAGCCCGCTCCCACAAAAAGAAGTTTTGCCTAGGGTTTCAACGGGATTTCGATATCACGCTCCGACAGCTCTCTGCTGCGGTCATGCTTCCACGTCTTTTCTTCATGCTCCTGCTGCTCAATCTCTTCTTCCGTAGGCTCATCCACATCTTCATCCGGGTCCGGACGCTTGGGTTCATTGGCCATGTTCACCTCTCTTCCTGAAGGGATCGTTCATCAACTTTAAGCGTAGAACAGTTTCCCGTGGCCGACTCACAGCCACCAGCGCAGCACAAAGAAGAAGCCCATGCTCAACAACATGCTGAGCAAGGTGTTGCGGGTGTACAGCACCAGGCCGACGGCCACCAGCGAGCTGATCAGGTACGGGTTGTCCCATTGCAGATTCAGCTGTTTCTCGGGCATGAACACAATCGGCCCGCAGATCGCCGTCAACATGCCCGGCACGGCGAAACCGAGGAACTGCCGGGCATTGCTGCTCAGGCGCACCGGCAGCCGGGGTTCCAGAAAGACATAGCGGTTGAGGAACACCAACACGCCCATGCCGATAATCACCGCCCAGACCATCATGCGCGCGCTCCCCAAAACTTGTTGCAAACAAACCCGGCGGTCATTCCCGCCAACCCCGACAGCACCAGCGCCGAGCCCCATTGCCAGTAACTGAACAGCACCGAACAGAACAGCGACACCGCGACACAGACCACAGTCGGCACATTGCGCACCACCGGGGTGATCAGGGCGATGAAGGTGGCGGCGATGGAGAAGTCCAGCCCGAGATGTTCAAGGCCCGGAATACTGCTACCGAGCACGATCCCGGCCAGGGTGAAGAGGTTCCAGGCGATGTAGAACGTCAGGCCCACGCCCAATGCGTACCAGCGGTCGAATTGCTGCTTGTCGTGCTGGCTGGTCAAGGCGAACAGCTCATCGGTGAGCAGGAAGCCCAGACCGATCCGCCAGCGTCCTGGCAACGGCGAGATCACCGAACGCATGCTCATCCCGTAAAGCAAATGCTGAGAGGTCAGCAACAAGGTCGTCAGCAGGATCGAAAAGATCCCGGCCCCGCCCTTGAGCATGCCGATGGCCACCAGTTGCGCGGCACCGGCAAACACGATGCTCGACAAGCCCTGGCCTTGCAGGGGCGTGAGATTGGCTTCGATGGCCATGGAGCCGGCCAGCAAGCCCCAGGGCGCGGTCGCCAGGGACAGCGGCATGATCGCCGCGGCGCCGCGCAGGAACGCCGTGCGCGGAAGATGGGAGTTGGACATAACGCTCTACAACCAGGGGAAAGACCGCAGACTTTGCCAGCAGTCGCGGCCCATGGCTTGAACAATCTTGCGCATGTTGCCATTCGTTGTGGTTATCGATCACTTCAAGCAATACGCGGATGCGCGGGGAGTTCGCTGATTTTCGCGATTGACAAACACCGCGCCGGCTTTTAAAACTAGGCGCCTCATTCAGGGTGTAAGCAAACATGTCCGCAACCTCCAACCTCAACATTGTCGTCATTGGCTTGATTGCCAAGGCGCAAGGTTGCGTTGCGCGCACCCTCAAATCGAAGAAACAGTCGCTCATGTGACCGGGGCGCGCTGTCCCGTCAGATGAGCTGACAGGACATTGAGCGCGACGGACCCCACTCCCCTTGCTTGCTTCCTTCTACGCTTCTGACGGTGACGACATCGGTCAACCATCAGGAGAAAGTGCATGTCATCGTTTCAAGGTATCTGGGTTCCCCTCGTCACGCCGTTCCACAACGGCGCCATCGATTTCGCCGGCTTGCGACGGCTGGTCAGCCATCTGCTGGAAAAAGGCGTCGATGGCCTGATCGTCTGTGGCACCACCGGCGAACCGGCCGCCATGGGCAAACATGAGCAGCTGGCGGTACTCGACGCGGTGCTGGAGTTGGTGCCGGCGCAGCGGGTGGTCATGGGCCTGGCCGGCAACAACCTGACCGAACTGTTGCAGTTCCAGCGCGAGATTTTCAAGCGTCCACTGGCCGGTTTGCTGGTCCCACCGCCCTACTACATCCGCCCGTCCCAGGCCGGGCTCGAAGGGTTTTTCAAGACCGTGGCCGATGCCTCCAGCGTTCCGCTGATTCTCTATGACATCCCTTACCGAACCGGCGTGGCCTTCGAACGGAAGACCCTGCTCAACATCGTCGCCCACGAGCGCATCGTCGCGATCAAGGACTGCGGCGGCAACCTGACCAACACCCTCGCGCTGCTTTCCAGCGGCCAGGTCGATGTTTTGTGCGGCGAAGACAACCAGATCTTCAGCGCCTTGTGCCTGGGCGCCAAAGGGGCGATTGCGGCGTCGGCCCATGTGCATCCCGAACGGTTCGTTCAGTTGTACCAGCAAGTGCGCGACAACCAGTTGGCTGCCGCTCGCACGACCTTCTTCGAGCTGCTGCCGCTGATCCAAAGCCTGTTCATCGAACCCAATCCCGCTCCGGTAAAAACCGCGCTGGCCCTTGAAGGCCTGATCGGCGATGAACTGCGCGCGCCGATGCAACGCAGCAGCGAAACCCTGGTGGCGCATCTGAAGGAGGTACTCGGCGTCCTGAACAATCGATAGAGCGCCGGCCATACGCCCGAGTACCATGGAACGATTCGCCTGACGCCTGCGGGAGTCGACATGCTCTACCGAATCGCCGCCGATGGGCTGGTGCTGTTTCATCTACTGTTCATTCTGTTCGTGTTGTTCGGCGGGCTGTTGGTGCTGAAATGGCGCCACCTGATCTGGCTGCACCTGCCCGCCGCCGGGTGGGGCGTGGCGGTGGAACTGTTCCACCTGCCCTGCCCGCTGACCCGCTGGGAAAACCTGATGCGCCATGCCGCCGGACAAAGCGGCTATGGCGCCGGTTTCATCGAACATTATGTGTGGCCGGTGATTTACCCGGCCGGGCTGACCCCGACGATTCAACTGTGGCTGGCCAGCGTAGTGCTGGCAGTCAACGTATTGCTCTATCTTCGAGTGATCAGGCTCCACCTGTAGGAGCGATCGTGCGCAGGTACTCTGTGGGAGCAAAGCTTGCTCGCGATGACGGCGAACCGGGCGCCATCGTTGTTGACTGGGCTGCCACTATCGCGAGCAAGCTTTGCTCCCGCAGACTCTTGCCGTTACCGCCGTTTGTCAGGTTCCTACAGAAGGATTGAATAAACATGCTGTCGATCGAAGATCTCGCATTGCTGGAGGCCATCCGTGAGACCGGCAGCCTGTCACGGGCCGCGGTCCGGCTCGGCAAGGCGCCGTCCACGGTGTCCTACGCCGCGCGGCAACTGGAAGAGCGCTTCGATGCGTTGCTGTTCGATCGCCGTCGCTATCGCCTGCAACTGACCCCGGCGGGCGAGCTGCTGGTCAACGAGGCGTCGCGGCTGATGGCGGATGTCTCGCGCCTGACCCAACGGGTGCAGCAAGTGGCCAATGGCTGGGAGAGTCGATTGTGGATCGTCACCGACGAGTTGCTGGAGTTCGAAAACCTGATCCCGATCATTCAGCAATTCGATGCCCTGGGCTCCGGCGTACCTTTGCGCATCACTCAGGAAGTGCTCAAAGGGGTCTGGGAAGCCCTGCGTGAAGGCCGCGCCGACCTGGTCATCGGCGCAACCAACGAGCCCCCGGCGATCCCGTCCTTGCGCTGGATGCAACTGGGGGAAATGGAGTGGGTGTTTGCGGTCTCGCCCAAACACCCCCTGGCCAAAGCCAAAGAGCCGATTAGCCGAGCCCTGGTCGCGCAACATCGGGCAATCGTGGTGGCCGACTCCTCGAGAATCACCGAAGGCAGCACCTACGGTGTTTCCGGCGGACAAACAGTGCTGGCGGTGCCCACCATGCGCGCAAAAATCCTCGCCCAATGCGACGGTTTGGGCGTGGGCTGGTTGCCGCGACACCGGGTCAGCTCGTTATTGAACAACGGCACACTGCTGGAAAAACAGATGGCTGACCCTCGCGAGCCGAACATTATGTACGCCGGCTGGCGCGGCGACCATGACGGCCGCGCCCTGGGCTGGTGGCTGGAACAACTCAAGCAGTCGTACCTTGCCACCCGGCTGGTGCAAGGCATCGATCTGTTTGTCTGAAGGTTCGTTGCTCAGTTGGCAATCACACTCATATTTCGCCCGCTGGCCTTGGCCACATACAACGCCTTGTCGGCGGCTCCGATCAGATCCTCGGTACGGGTTTGCGACGCCGGATCGTACCCGCACACGCCAACGCTGACCGTGATCACGCCTTCAGGACTTTCATTGTGCTGCAAGCCAGCCGCCTGCACCGCGCGGCGGATTTTTTCCGCTACCAGGAACGCCCCCACATAGTCGGTGCCGGGCAGCACCACGGCGAACTCTTCGCCACCAAAGCGCGCGGCCAGGTCGCCGGGACGCTTGATGTGCTCGATGATGATGGCGGCGATATTGCGCAAGCACTGATCACCGGCCAGATGGCCGTAGTGGTCGTTGAATGCCTTGAAATGATCGACATCGATCATCACCAGTGCCAGACCGGTCAGGTTGCGCCGGGCACGGCCCGTTTCCGCCTGGATGAACAGATCGAACTGGCGCCGGTTGGCCAGCCCGGTAAGGGCGTCTTCCAGGGCCAGCAACTCCAGGTTGCGATTGAGCTCCAGGAGCCGTTCCTGGGACCCGAGCAACTCCACCTGGATCAGGTTCTGCTGCTTCATCAACTTGATCAGGCGATACCCGAGCACGCCGAGAAACCCGAGCAACAACGACACGATCGCCGCGCTGAGCATCGACTCCTTGCGCCAGCCGGCCAGTACTTCGTCCTTGTTCAGCGCGGCAAAGACAATCAACGGATAACCCTCGACCCGGCGATAACCCACCACCCGCTCGACGCCATCGATGATCGACTTGATCGTCGCCGTGCCCGCGCTGCCATTGGGCAGCAACTGGGTGAACAGCGGGCTTTTGGCCAGGCTGGTGCCGATGTCCGCCTCGTTGAACGGCCGGCGCACGACGATGCTGGCGTCGTCGGCGATCAGGTTGATCACGCCGTTCTTGCCCATGTCGATGCTGTCGTAGAGCTCCAGGAAGTGTGAGAGATAGATCGTCGCCAGCGCCACGCCGGCAAAACTGCCGTCGGGGTGATTGATTCGCCGCGACACGGTCATGATCCATTCACCGCTGGAACGGCTCTTGATCGACGGGCCGATGTGCGGCCCGCGGTCGGGATGATCGCGGTGATAGATGAAATACTCGCGGTCGGAATTATTGGCAACGCCGACCTCGGCGCCATTGGAGTTGGCAACCCATTGCCCGGTCTGGTCATACACGAACAAGCCATGGATCTGGCTCAGTTCGTTGCGCTGGGCGCTGAGCAAGCGTTGCAAGCGATGGAGCCGGTCCCCTTCAATGCCGTCGTTTTCCAGGCGATCGACCAGGCTGAACAGCAATGTATCCGCCTGCTTGATCGTGGCCTGCGCCTGGGAGGCCAATGTCTGCGCAAGGTTGGACATCGCCACTTCCTTGTCATGCAGATGATACTGGCGCGAACTCCAGACTTCCCAGCTGACGATCAGCGCCATCGACAGGCACACCGCCCCCAGCAACGTTACTGCCGAGCGAACCTTGAGCCTGGCGACGCCGGGCCGGCTTTTTTCGATACGGTCGTAAATGGACGGATGCCCCATGACGCTCCCTGAATGCTGATGACATGGCGAAATATCCCGCTCGCCACTTTAACCACCCGACGGGTGATGTACACAATCAGTCATCATAGGATTGTCCCGACAACCGGGCCAGTGCTTTGCGCTATTTGAGGCTCCCGGCCAGAAACTGCTGCAACCGCTCGCTGCGTGGATGCTCCAGCACACTGCCCGGCGCACCCTCCTCTTCCACCCGCCCCTGGTGCAAAAAGACAACGTGGTTCGACACCTGCCGGGCAAACGCCATTTCATGGGTAACCACCACCATGGTCCTGCCTTCCTCGGCAAGCTGCTGCATGACTTTGAGCACCTCGCCGACCAGCTCGGGGTCGAGCGCGGACGTCGGTTCGTCGAACAGCATCACCTGGGGTTCCATGGCCAGCGCCCTCGCGATGGCCACCCGTTGCTGCTGGCCGCCGGACAAATGGACCGGATACTGCCCTTCGACCTTGGCCGGCAGGCCCACTTTGGCGAGGTAGTGACGCGCCCGCTCCGTGGCCTCTGCCCGACCGATGCCAAGCACACTCATCGGACACTCGATGATGTTGTCCAGCACCGTCATGTGGCTCCACAGATTGAAGTGCTGGAACACCATCGACAGCTTGCTGCGCATGACCCGCAATTGCCCGGGATCAACCACACACAGTTCACCTCTGGCATTGCGGCGTGTCAGCAGTTCTTCGGCATTGACGACAATGCGCCCGGCGGACGGCTGTTCGAGGTGGTTGATGCAGCGCAGGAACGTGCTTTTCCCCGATCCCGAGGAACCGATGATGCTGATCACGTCGCCAGCCCGGGCCTTGAGCGATACGCCTTTCAAGACTTCATGGCTGCCGTAGTTCTTGTGCACATCTTCAACGATCAATTTATACATTCGAGCAAGTCCGATGGGGTCAATGCGTGCGGGGTTTGAGGTAGGCCAGCCAATGCAGCTCACCTCGGCGAAACAGCCAGATCAGCAAAAAGGCGCTGGCGGCATATAGCACCCCGGCGATCCCGAAGGCGGTGAAGGAGGCATAGGTCGCCGAATTGACGTCCCGTGCAATCTTCAGCAAATCGGGGACCGTGGCGGTAAAGGCCACCGACGTGGAATGCAGCATCAAAATCACTTCGTTACTGAAAAACGGCAGGGCCCGGCGCAACGCCGACGGCAGCACGATCCTCCGATAGAGCGTAAAACGCTTCATCCCATAGGCTCTGGCGGCCTCGATTTCGCCATGGGGTGTCGCCCGGATAGCGCCGGCAAAGATTTCGGTCATGTAGGCACAGGTATTGAGCCCGAACGCCAGCACCGTGCAGTTGAACCCGTCACGGAAAAAGGCGTTCAGAAAATCCTGCGACCGAACCACATGCAAGCTGTACACGCCGGTGTAGAAGAACAGCAACTGGATGTACAACGGCGTCCCGCGAAACACGTAGGTGTAAAACCAGACCGGCACACGGATCAGCGGGTTGCGGCTGACCCGGGCGATCGCCAGCGGCACCGCCAGCAGGAAACCGATCACCACCGAAAGGATCAGCAGCCACAACGTCACCGCCAACCCGGAAAAGTGCGGGCCGTCACTCCACAGGTAAGCCTGCCAGTAGTCTTCGAGAATGCCGGTCATAGCGCCGCCTTCCTGACACCCACCGAGTAGCGGTGCTCCAGCCACAACAGCACAACGTTGGAGACCGTGGTAATGCCCAGATAGATCAGGCCACCGACCAGCGTGAAGTAAAAGAACTGCATCGAGCCCTTGCCCGCGTCCTGCGTCGCCTTGACCACATCGGTCAGGCCGATGATCGAGACCAGCGCCGTGGATTTGATCAACACCTGCCAGTTGTTGCCGATGCCGGGCAGCGCATGGCGCAGCATTTGCGGGAAGAGGACTTTGCGAAAGGCTTGCCCGCGAGTCATGCCGTAGGCCTTCGCCGCCTCGACCTGACCTGCCGGGACGGCCTGGAAGGCGCCACGGAAGGTCTCGGTGAAGTAAGCCCCGTAAATGAACGCCAGTGTCACGACACCGGCCAGAAACGGGTCGATATCGATTTGCCCGGTGCCCAGCCAATCGGTCATGCGGTTGAGCAACATCTGCAGGCTGAAGAACAGCAGCAGCATGATCACCAGGTCCGGCATGCTGCGAATCACCGTGGTGTAACCGGTGGCCATCGTTCGCAGGAATCGATTGGAAGACAGCTTGGAACTGGCGCCGATCAGCCCTGCCAGGACAGCGATCAGCAACGACCAGAGCGCCAGTTTGATGGTGGCCAGGGTGCCCAGCAAAATCTGCGGGCCAAAACCTTCGAGAAACATTTCACTCTCCTTGTTCTTATTGGGTGAGGTGAAGGGGGGATGCGGCAACTACGCGGTCCATACGACCACGTTGCGCCTGTCCTGTAGGAGCGAGCCTGCTCGCGAAAAAACCATGGGCGCCGCGTGGAATCTGGTTTGACGCGTTATCGTTAACGATCATCGCGAGCGAGCTCGCTCCTACAAGGGCAGAAGGTGTTACTTCGCGCCGTAGATGTCGAAATCGAAGTACTTTTTGTTGATCCGCTCGTAAGTGCCATTGGCGAGAATCGTCGCCAAGGCCTTGTTCAAGTCCTCGCGCAACTCGACATCGTTCTTGCGCAAGCCAATGCCATCACCCACGCCGAAAAACTTCGGATCGTCCAGGGTCGCGCCCGAGAACTCGTAATCCTTGCCCGCTGCGGTGTTCAGGAATCCGTAACTGGCCTGGATGGAGCCCTGCAGCGAGGCGTCGAGCCGCCCCACCACCAGGTCGGCATACACCTGGTCCTGATTCTGGTAGGACAGAACGTCCACACCCTTGGCGCCCCACGCGGCTTTGGCGTAGGCCTCCTGCGTCGAGCCCTGTTCCACGCCGACGCGTTTGCCCTTGAGCGATTCAAGGGTCGGCAACAGTCCCGAGCCGCGCTTGACCACCAGACGGGCCGGCGCGTTGGACACCTTGTCGGTGAACGCAATCTGCTCCAGGCGCTTGGGCGTGACGGTCATCGACGACGCCACCGCGTCGAACTTGCGCGCCAGCAATGCCGGGATCATCCCGTCCCAGCTGCTTTCCACCCAAACGCAGCGGGCGTGCAACTCGGCACACAGCGCTTCGGCGATGTCGACCCCGAAGCCGGTCAGCGTGCCGTCCTGGTTTTTGTATTCCAGCGGCGGATAGGTGGGGTCCACACCCAGCCTCAAGACTTTGCCAGACCAGTCAGCCGCACCTGCCCAGCTTGAGGCCGTCAGAAGCACCAGTGAAACCGCTGCAAGTATCTTGTTCATTATTTTCCTCTCCAGGTCGCAGACGACTTTTGTACCGATTGACGCTCGACTTTGCGGCGTCTCAACGCAGAAAACTTTCCACCAACTTGACCCAATAACTCGCCCCGATCGGCAGGCAAGCATCATTGAAGTCGTAGCCGGGGTTGTGCAGCTGGCAGCCGCTTTCGCCCTCACCATTGCCGATCACCAGATAGCTGCCGGGGCATTGCTCGAGGATGAAGGCAAAGTCTTCACTCGCCGTGAAGGGGCGCAGGTCTTCGATCAACCGGTTATCACCCAACCAATCGCGGGCGACTTCCCGGGCGAACGCGGTCGACTCGGGGTCATTGATCAACACCGGATGACAGTGCTGATAATCGATCTGTGCCCGGGCACCGAAACTGGCGGCCTGGGCGTTGACCAATTCGATGATCCGGGCTTCGAGCAACCGGCGAACTTCGGGGGTCAGTGCCCGCACGCTCAGGCTCATGTCGGCGCTGGACGCAATGACATTCGAGGCGCTGCCGGCATGAAGGGAGCCCACGGTAATAATCGCCATGTCCTGCGGGCTGACGTTGCGCGAGACGATGCTTTGCAGGGCCATCACGATCGAGGCGCACACCACCACCGGATCGATTGCCTTGTGCGGCACCGCGCCATGCCCGCCTTGACCGATGACCTTGATATTCACCGTGTCGGCCGACGCCATGAACGGCCCGCTGTAGAAGCCCAAGTGCCCGACGGGATAACCGGGTACGTTGTGCAGCGCGAAAACCGCATCACAGGGGAATCGTTCCAGCAGCCCGTCCTCGAGCATTTTCCGGGCGCCGCCCAAGCCTTCTTCCGCCGGCTGGAAAATCAGCTGCAGCGTACCCTTGAACGTGCGGGTCTGTGCCAGATACCGGGCGGCCGTCAGCAAGGTTGCAGTGTGACCATCGTGACCGCAGGCATGCATGACCCCATCGATCCGGCTGGCGTAGGGCAGACCGCTGGTTTCATGAATCGGCAACGCATCCATGTCGGCGCGCAAGCCAATGGACCGGCCTTCGCCATTCTTCAGGGTGGCGACCACCCCGGTCTTGCCCACTCCGGTGCTGACCTCATAACCCCACTGCACCAGGCATTCGGCAACCTGCTGACTGGTGACGAACTCCTCAAAGCCCAACTCGGGATGCGCGTGTATACGCTGACGTAACGCGATCATTTCATCTTGTATCGCTGCAATACCTGGCAGCACGTGGCCGGCATCCATTGTTGTTCTCCTTCGATGGGGACGCAGCGCTGGCGAAAGCGCTGTCGGGACCGATCTTAGGTAACGGGACCCTGGGCTGGGGAGTCTCAGTTTGGTTATGATGACAACCAATGGTTGTCTGAAGGGTAAGCAGATGAAATTGCATCAACTTCAAGCGCTGATTGCCAGCGCCGAGGCGGGCAGCATCCGCGCTGCCGCCCGTTCGCTCGACATTTCCCAGGCGGCCGTGACCAAAGCCTTGCGGGAACTGGAGACCAGCCAGCAGCTACCGCTGTTCACTCGCACGCCCAGCGGCCTGAGCTTTACTGAATACGGCAAAGTCCTGCTGACCCACGCCCGGCTGGTGATCAAGCAACTCGAACACGCGCAGACCGAACTCGATCACCTGCGCGGCAAGGCCCAGGGGCGGCTTTGTGTCGGGATCACGCCATGGATCGCCCTGACCTTCCTGCCCGACGTGGTGCTGGCGTTTCGCGAGCGCATGCCGCAAATCAGATTGGAGCTGTACGAAAGCCTCATGGCCGTGGCCCAGCCACTGCTGCGCGACGGCAGCATGGACTTCGCGATCGGCCAACTCCATCCGGGGCAATCGACCCAGGAATTTGCCTGCGAAACCTTGCTGGATTACCAGACCTCGGTGCTGGTGCGCGAAGGCCATGCGCATCAGCATGCCCGCTCGATCCATGAACTGCTGGAGCAGAACTGGACCCTGAACCATGCGCCGGACGGCCACGATGGGTTGATGCAGGAACTGTTCTGGAAACACGGCGCGAAGATCGACGAAAACCGCATCGTTCGCGCCCAGTCACTGGCCATTTTGCAGATGATGGTCGAGCGAGCCGATATGTGCACCTGGGGGCCTTCGATTGTCAGCGTTGCCCCGCCCTTCCTCGGCCGCGTGGTCTCCCTGGACCTGACCGAACAATTCGATGACCGGCAATTAAGCATCGTGACACGCCGCAACGTCGCACTGAGCAATCCGGCACTCTGCTTCACCGATTGCCTGCTGCAGGTCATTCGTCGCCATGCCCGATCGGCGAAAAAGGAAGACCGGAAACTCTTCGAGACGCTGCGACTGCGGGTTTGAGTGGTCTCAGGTCCGCGCCTGCTTCACCGCCTCCAGCCATGCAGGATCCAGACTGCTTTGATCGGTATCGATGCCCAGCGCTTGCATTCGCGCCTCGTGCTGCTCCATTTCCCGGCGCAATTGCCCATGATCGCTGGAGTTCCCGTCCAGTTGGTGCATTTGGCTCAATCCCAGGTGATAGAAGCGCAACAACTTCATGGCGCTCGGATCACCCGCTTCCACCGCAGTCGTGACGTGGTGCATGACGTTGGTGACGCTCATCAGACTGCGCTTGAGCTGCCAGCTGTAGACCGCCGGCGCCATCCACGCCTGAGTCCAGAACACCTTGCGCATCAGCGCCGCCATCACCAGCACCGCGGCAAACACGCCGCCGATGTTGAAACGCAGATTGTCCCCGCCAGGCGTACCGAACACCGCCACCGCCATGGTCGATAGCACCATCGCCAACGCCAGGAAAATCAAGGCGATCACCAGCGTGCTGCGCCGCGTCTGTTGCCGATAGGTTTCGGCGTTCATCGGCTGGATTTCGAACATTACGTCGGGTTTCCTTCAATCGCTGGTAAAAAGAGTGCGGGCATTATCGCCTCTGCGGGGGATTTAGCTATGCTGGGGCTCCTTTTCATCTGTTCATCGTCAAACGGGGGACGTGGCAAGACCGCGCAGTTCGTGCCATCTTCTTTCATGGATACACACCATTCGGATGCCATTCGTTGTTTCTGCGGGAATGACATCGTTTTAAGGATCATTGAATGACCCAACGACAAGTAATCAACGCTTCGGTCAGCCCGAAAGGCAGCCTGGAAACACTCTCCCAACGGGAAGTCCAGCAACTGAGCGAAGCCGGATCCGGCAGCACCTACAACATCTTCCGCCAGTGCGCCCTGGCCATCCTCAACACCGGCGCCCACGTCGATAACGCCAAGACCATCCTCGAAGCCTACAAGGACTTCGAAATCCGCATTCACCAACAAGACCGTGGCGTACGCCTGGAACTGCTGAACGCCCCGGCTGACGCTTTCGTCGACGGCGAAATGATCGCCAGCACCCGTGAAATGCTGTTCAGCGCCCTGCGCGACATCGTCTACACCGAAAACGAACTCGACAGCCAACGCATTGACCTGAGCACTTCCCAGGGCATCAGCGATTACGTGTTCCACCTGCTGCGCAACGCCCGCACCCTGCGCCCCGGCGTCGAACCGAAGATCGTGGTGTGCTGGGGTGGCCACTCGATCAACACCGAAGAATACAAATACACCAAGAAAGTCGGCCACGAATTGGGCCTGCGCAGCCTCGACGTGTGCACCGGTTGCGGCCCCGGCGTGATGAAAGGCCCGATGAAAGGCGCTACCATCGCCCACGCCAAACAGCGTATCCACGGCGGCCGTTACCTGGGCCTGACCGAACCCGGGATCATTGCCGCCGAGGCACCGAATCCGATCGTCAACGAGCTGGTGATCCTGCCGGACATCGAAAAGCGCCTGGAAGCCTTCGTCCGCGTGGGCCACGGCATCATCATTTTCCCGGGCGGCGCCGGCACGGCCGAAGAGTTCCTGTACCTGCTCGGCATCCTGATGCACCCGGGCAACGAAGGCCTGCCCTTCCCGGTCATCCTCACCGGGCCGAAACATGCCGCGCCGTACCTGGAGCAACTCGACGCCTTCGTCGGCGCGACCCTGGGCGAAGCGGCCAAGAAGCACTACCAGATCATCATCGACGATCCGGCTGAAGTCGCCCGGCAGATGACCGCCGGCCTCAAGGCGGTCAAACAGTTCCGCCGCGAGCGCAACGACGCGTTCCACTTCAACTGGCTGCTGAAAATCGACGAAGGCTTCCAGCGCCCGTTCGATCCGACCCACGAAAACATGGCCAACCTGAAACTGAGCCGCGACCTGCCGGCCCACGAACTGGCCGCCAACCTGCGCCGCGCGTTCTCCGGCATCGTCGCCGGCAACGTCAAGGACAAGGGCATCCGCCTGATCGAACAACACGGGCCTTACCAGATCCGTGGCGACGCGGCGATCATGCAACCGCTGGATCAACTGCTCAAGGCCTTCGTCGCCCAGCACCGAATGAAACTGCCTGGTGGCGCGGCGTATGTGCCGTGTTATCGAGTGGTGGCCTGATAGCTTTACTGTAGGAGCGAGCCTGCTCGCGATGGACGTTACGATAGCGCGTGCTGTCTGAATGAACGCGTCGCCCTGACGTTTTTCGCGAGCAAGCTCGCTCCTACACAGAGGGCGCACAGCAACGAATACAAGGGATCGACCCATGGACCACGTCAACCACATCCTGATCGTCGACGACGATCGCGAAATTCGCGAACTGGTCGGCAACTACCTGAAGAAAAACGGCTTGCGCACCACCGTGGTCGCCGACGGCCGGCAAATGCGCAGTTTTCTGGAAGCCAACCAGGTCGACCTGATCGTGCTCGACATCATGCTCCCCGGCGATGACGGCCTGGTGCTGTGCCGTGAGTTGCGCTCAGGCAAGCACAAAGCCACGCCGATCCTCATGCTCACCGCGCGCAACGATGAAACCGACCGCATCCTGGGCCTGGAAATGGGTGCCGACGACTACCTGACCAAACCCTTCGCCGCCCGTGAACTGCTGGCGCGGATCAACGCCGTGTTGCGCCGCACCCGGATGCTGCCGCCCAACTTGCTGATCACCGAAAGTGGCCGCATGCTGGGTTTCGGCCGCTGGCGCCTGGACACCACTGCCCGGCACTTGCTGGACGAGGACGACACCCTGGTGGCCCTCAGTGGCGCCGAATACCGCCTGCTGCGGGTATTCCTCGATCACCCGCAACGGGTATTGAGCCGCGACCAATTGCTCAATTTGACCCAGGGCCGCGACGCCGACCTGTTCGATCGTTCCATCGACTTGCTGGTGAGCCGCCTGCGGCAACGATTGAAGGATGATTCCCGGGAGCCGACCTATATCAAGACCGTGCGCAGCGAGGGCTACGTGTTTTCCTACCCGGTGGAGATGCTCGAGGCGTAGGCATCAACATTTTTCCAGGGGTTTTGTATGCGTCTGTATATAAACCCCGTCCGGATACGCAACAGCCGATTTCGCACCGTTCAGGCACACATCAGCGATACACCCCGGCGTTTAACTGTGACCACCAGCTAGCACACGCTACTGACCACTCACTACTTAAGCGCACGGAGAATTTCCCATGTTCAACTTCTCGAAAGTTTCGTCCCTGGCACTCGGCCTGGCATTGGTGGGCGGTCTTGGCCTGTCGAACCTGGCATCGGCCAACACCCCGAGTGTTGCAGCCCCAAGCTCCATCCAGGCGTTGCTGGCCGAAGGCGGTTCGGATCGCTTGCAACAAAATCGCGTGGCCGAGGGTGGCTCCGATCGCCTGATCGAGAATCGTGTCGCCGAAGGCGGATCGGATCGTTTGCAGGAACGGCGTGAGCGCATTGCCTCGATCCCGGGCAACGCAGCGATCAATGGTGTAGTCGTCGCCGAAAACCGTGCCGAATTCGGTTCGAAATATCAGCGTTATTGATCACGATCCCCCTCACAACAGATATCCATTGTGGGAGCGAGCCTGCTCGCGAAGACGGACTTCCAGCCGACAATTTTGCCGTCTGACACTCTGCTTTCGCGAGCAGGCTCACTCCCACATTAGTTCTTCGCTACAGCCTGATCACCCGCAATCCCCATAAATCCTCATCTCTGACACAAAAGCCCCGGAGATAGTCCGCGACAGTGGCACTGTGCCCGTACTAGTATTCGCGCTTCACTTCATCAAGGACGATTCATGAAGCGCTTGGCCGGTTGCCTGCTGTATTTCCTGACGCTGAATGCGCTCGCGGCCGATGTGACCCTGCTCACCGACAACCACCCTCCCCTGCATTTCCAGCAAGGTGGCCAACTGGTGGGATTCGGCGTGGATGTGGTGCAGGCCCTGGCCGAACGCACCGGCGATCACGTCAACCTGCAGCAATTGCCGTTGTTGCGGGCCTTGCATATGGCCAGTACCGAACCCGCGACCGGGGTCTTCACCGTATTGCGTACCGCCGAACGCGATGGCCAGTACCAGTGGGTCGGGCCATTGCTGGAAGTGGAAACCGCGCTGTACTCCGCCGACAGCGCCCGGCCGCCGGTGCGCAGTTTGCTCGAAGCCGGCAAACTTGGCCGCATTGCCGTGCCGCGAAAATGGCTGGCCTACAGCTACTTGCAGAAACAGGGTCTGAACAACTTGTATGGCGTCGAAACGCCAGAGCAGATGATGCGTTTGGCGCGGGTGGGCCGTGCCGATTTTGTCGTGGCCGATACCCTGTCCATCGCCACCATTGCCCGCGAAGAAGGGGTGGCACCCAGCCAATTGCACTATCAGATGCCGCTGATGCAACAAGGCAGCTACATCGCTTTTTCCCTTCAGACCGATGTACGCCAGGTCGAACGCTGGCAACAGGCGCTGGAGGAGATGAACCGCGATGGACGCCTGGAGCAGATCAAACAGCGTTGGCTCAGCGCCAACACGCCCCGCTGAACAGAATCACCCCTCTCGATATCTACACAATCAGAAAGACGCCACCAAACGCGCCGCCAATGCCTTGGCCTGACTCGCAACATCGGTGACAGCGGTACTCTCCCACCAAACCCCACGCAACGGCGGCCCCATGGCAAACAACCGACTGGCGGCCTGGCCATCGGCATCCAGCACCGCACCGTCCACCTCAGCAGCAATCCCCAGCGCCAAAGGCCCCGGCTTGATCAAACCGCGCGCCAGCAACTGTTGTGGCAACGGCCGCGCAACCCGACGCCAGTCGTACTCGATGCCACTGGAGTTGATCAACGCCGCGCCGCTGACAACAACCGTTTCAGCCTCCCCCCGACGGCGAATGCGAATGCTCACTTCACTGCCCGAGGAAGGCTCAAGCCCCTTGAAGGACGCCGCCTGAATCCGCAACCGCCCTTCCCCGTGCAGGCGTTCTACCAGTTCGGCACTCAAGGGCGGCGAACGGTGGTGATGGCTTTCCCACCACGGCCGCACATGCCGCACAAACTGGCGGCGTTGCACGTCGGTGGCCTGGTTCCACAAGCGGCCGATGTGCGCCCGCACGGTGTCCAGCGGTGCCTGCCAATCGATGCCCAGGGCAATCGCGTCCTGGCAATGCCGGCGCAGTTCGCGCACCAGCTGACGGGGTGTGCGAATGCTGTGATCCTCGGCGAGGAAATCCACCCAGGCGGGTGGTTGTCGCCGCACATGGGGCAGCAAGCCATGACGGGAAAACACCTCGATCGGCCCGCGATGCCCGGCCTGCTCCAGCGACACCACGGCATCGACCATGGTCAGGCCCGAGCCGATGATCAGCACCGTCGATTGCGGATCAAGCTGCTGCATCGCGGCCACATCCCATGGGTCGAGTGCGGCGGCGTTCAAGCCGCTGGATTGGGTCTGCGGGGTTCGGGCGGCGGGGAACATGCCGGTGGCGAGCACAGCAAAGGCACCCTGCAAATGCCGGCCATCGTTCAAGGTCAATCGCACTGCCTGCGCATCCGTTTGCAGATCCACCACCTCGGCCCGCACATGCTCGACCGTCGAACCGTTCAGCGCGCCCACCGCTTGCGCTTCGGCCAGACGCTGCTGCACGTACAGGCCGAAAATCCCCCGAGGCGGGAACAGTTCACTGACCGGCACATGTTGCTCATCCGACTCCGGCCAGCCACCGGCGGCGATGTATTCGCCCAGCCATTGGGTCAGGTCGTCGGCGTTGTCCGGGTCGACGCTCATGCGCGCCGCATTGCCATTGAGCGTATGGCCCAATTCCACGGCGCTGTAGGCCTCGCCCCGGCCAAGTTCGGCGCGGGGTTCGATCACCAGCACCTGGCGACGGCCCGGCAGGCGCAGCAGTTGCGCCGCGAGCATCGCGCCGCTGAGACCGCCGCCGACGATCAGGATGTCTGCGTGACGGATGATGTCAGTCGGCTGTCCGTTTGGGGTTTCACTCATGCCGTTCTCACTGATTCCAAATAGAAGTCATGCAATTCGTCCCTGGCCTACATCAGACTTGGTGGATTGATGTTGACAGTGACGGCCTCTTCGCGGGCAAGTCGGGTCGCCGCA